>NZ_KV832004.1:0-275 GCF_001837295.1 Rothia sp. HMSC065C03 | reverse complement strand
CAGTCGAAGAGCATGCGCGGGTCGGTGAAGGATTCGTAAGGGGCTGCATCGCCGAACGCGTTCCGCACATAGCTGGGGAGGTCTTTGGGCATGCCGTAACGGCGCCACTTGATAGGGTGGACGGTCAAATCCTTTTCCCAGGGGGTTTCGCCAGTAACACCGGGGGCACGGGTATGCATCAGCTCAGCAGAGAGGTCCTTGCCCTTGACCTTCATACGGTGCTGCTTTTCGAGAGAGTCATAGGAATAGCGAGCGCGGTTGTTTCGGTCGGCGTG
>NZ_KV832003.1:0-232 GCF_001837295.1 Rothia sp. HMSC065C03 | reverse complement strand
CTGACGCCAGTTCTTCTTCGTAATGATGAAGGATTCCTCACCATCAGGTCCGAACTGTTCCAAGCCGCGTACGTATGAGGAGTCCTCTACACGCTTCCAGAAGGTCGGCACGTCAATCTCACCGCGCGTGAGCAGATCAGCCAGGAACTCGATGCGGTCATGCTTGGGAGCAAATGCACCATAGGGCAGACCCTCACCATAGGTCAGCAGATGACCGGCAAGATAATCATCC
>NZ_KV832002.1:0-694 GCF_001837295.1 Rothia sp. HMSC065C03 | reverse complement strand
TGTTCACTAATATGTGCACCTTTTGTGCATGTGCTGATAGATGGTGCCGGGGGCGCTGAAGGTTTACTCTCAGCGCCCCCGGCAACGTACGGGGCTAGATTGATGATGCACTCCGCACTTGGTGGAGTGTGCCCCGCTTGACGCTGCTACAGTGGGTTACTGCTGATCGCCACCGGCGCCTTTTGCCTGCTTCTTTTCGCGTACGCGGCGACCCCACTCTCCAAATTCGGGGCGGCTCGTGTACTCTGCATTCCACGCCTCCGCGGTTGCCGGCAGCCAGATTCGCTTCTCGCTATGCGACATAAAATCGGGCTCAGGCAGCTCACCTCGGCGTATTAGACCTGCAGGGGTCATGCCAAGGAAACGCGCCATTTCATTGACGCCTACAATCAACATATCAGCCATAGGGTTGACTCCTTTCAGGGGTTAGTTGTTGCTGCGGTGCTTCCGGATGTACCACGCGAGCGCGTGGCAAATGATTGCCAGGGTGAGTAGTCCGAAGGTTAGCCATGAGACTGCGGGGTACTTCGGGAATACTGCGATTGCGCAGATGGTGGCGAATACGTAGGGGAAGAGGGTGGACAGGATCTTCTTCATTAGTTGTTACCTCGTGTACCTTGAATGTATCGGGTGCCTTGCACCCGGTACTTATTGAGTTATTAATTCCCGGGTAATCGGTTTGATTACCTGGCTT
>NZ_KV832001.1:0-275 GCF_001837295.1 Rothia sp. HMSC065C03 | reverse complement strand
ACCGTGTGGATGATGAGCCGGAGGATGAATTCGCTGTTGAGTGGCTTAATACGCTGCGGGAAGAGATTCCGACGATGCCTTTGAAGAAGAAGCTTACCTTCGTCGAAGAAGGCATGTACAGGGAAGATCCCAGCGGATGTGAAGAACTGCTGCGTAGCCTGAACCTGGTCACTCCGTACGAGACGATGACTCGTTTGGTGGAGCTTGAACCGCTGACTCAGGAGACGATTGAAGCTGCTGTGGCGGTGCACAAGAGCCGCCTGAAGCTTGGTATC
>NZ_KV832000.1:0-657 GCF_001837295.1 Rothia sp. HMSC065C03 | reverse complement strand
GTTGGAGGGTGAGCCTGGCGTGTACGGCTATCTCGTGCATGTGAACCGAGGCCGCAAGGAAAAGAACAACCCCCCGAGGGGCCGCTCACGGTACAAGCGTAAGGACGGCAAGGAACTCGTCTGGGATGACCCTCGCCTGGACGCACCCTACTGGCAGGAATGCGGTGACTACATGTACCCATACTTCACCGAGGAAGAAGCCCTCCTCGCATTCAAATTCGAGAAGCCCGGCGAATACAGCCGAATCTACAGGAAGGTATATCTTTACCGCCTGACCAAGCCCATCAATCTCGGCGATGTCCGGGTATGGCTCAACAGCGACCGCCCGCTCCGCAAAAAGGAGCACGGAGCCATTCTCTTGGATGCAGCCGGTACCGATACCTACGGCCGCCTATACGTATTCGATAAGTCACGGCAGGCGCTCCTTACCATGGCCGAACTCGACGAAATCGAGGAACAGGAAGCCTGGGACCGCCTCACGCCCGAAGAACAGCAGAAAATCAATGACGAGTACGAATACTACCAGGCCCTGGAAGAGAAGCGCCGCCAGATCAACAAGGAACGCTGCGACGCCATGGAGCCGATGTACACGGAGCGTTTCAACGTGGATGAGTACATGGCGTGGTTGCTGAAGATGGCTCAGTACCGTGTGGATGA
>NZ_KV831999.1:0-292 GCF_001837295.1 Rothia sp. HMSC065C03 | reverse complement strand
CGGTCTCGCTGGTGGACACGCGCACCCCCAGCACTTCGCGGTGTCCGTCATTGTTGACTCCGGTGGCAACCAGGACCGCGCACGAGACGACGCGTCCTCCTTCGCGTACTTTCATGGTCAGTGCGTCAGCGGCGACGAACGTGAAAGGCCCGGCATCGTGGAGGGGCCGGTTGCGGAACTGATCCACGTGTTCGTCCAGGTCGGCTGCCATACGTGAGACCTGGGACTTCGATAGTCCTGTGATCCCCAGGGTTTTGACGAGCTTGTCCATGCGGCGTGTGGATACTCCTGC
>NZ_KV831998.1:0-531 GCF_001837295.1 Rothia sp. HMSC065C03 | reverse complement strand
CATTACGAAGAAGAACTGGCGTCAGTTCCTCAAGTGCTGGGATGAAGGCCGCCCGGAAGACTATGAACCGGACCCTTCGGAAGATATGTCAATCTTCCCTGACTCTCTACAGGGAGACACCTGGGCAGAGTACCAGGAACGTGCCTACAAGTGGCGCACTAAGGACTGGGAAGCATGGATTGACTCGCTACCCGATGACTGGTGGGTTGTAAACAGCGACGCCGTAGCAGTAGCATCCTACCAGGTAGAAGACCCTACGTTGGTCCCCGAAATGGTGGAATACTACGTCAAAAACGGCCCGCAGGTTTACCGCTACTAGTACCGCACCATAAACGGCAAAGGGTGGCGACCCCAATCCAGGGGCCGCCACCCTTCCGCTTATCATGTCAGGGGTCCCCCCTAACCTGAAACCAGAAGCACCGAAGCCCACGCGCCAAGAGCACCGCACCCTCCCAGCGCACCCCAAAAGACAAGGACCACCACCATGACACGCCGCAGCCCCGAAGCCGAAGCCCACTACAAGGCCTACCA
>NZ_KV831997.1:0-475 GCF_001837295.1 Rothia sp. HMSC065C03 | reverse complement strand
GAGGCTGTTCCAGTACTCTTCCTCAGCAATGCGGTCCTGCTCATCTTCATCAGGGGCAGGCTGCTGCGGCAGACGCAGCGCACCCGGGCGGCCATACTGACCGGTACCGAACGCGTCGAGGGTGATGGCACCATGCTTCTCTTCACGCAGCGGGTGGTCACAGTTCAGCCACTCACGGGCCTCACTGATGCTGATGGGCTTGGTCAGGCGGTACAGGCGCACCTCCTGGTTCAAATCATCCAGGCGCATCTTCTGCTGCTTGAAGGCCTCGCGGGCTTCCTTCTCGTTCAGGTAGACGTAGATGTAGTCGCCGCATTCCTGCCACCAGGGTGCATCCAGACGCGGATCATCCCAGACGAGCTCCTTACCGTCCTGACGCAAATAACGCGGGCGGCCCACCGGAGGGTTGTTCACCTCCTTACGTCCTCGGTTCACATGCACGAGGTAGCCGTACACGCCAGGCTCACCCTCCAAC
>NZ_KV831996.1:0-16668 GCF_001837295.1 Rothia sp. HMSC065C03 | reverse complement strand
CTGTTCCAGTACTCTTCCTCAGCAATACGGTCCTGCTCATCCTCATCCAGGGCAGGCTGCTGCGGCAAACGGAGTGCGCCGGGGTTTTCATACTGGCCAGTGCCGAAGGCGTCGAGAGTAATGGCGCCATGCTTCTCTTCGCGCAGGGGGTGGTCGGAGTTGAGCCATTCGCGGGCATCACCAAGATTGATGGGCTTGGTGAGGCGGTAGAGGCGTACTTCCTGGTTGAGGTCGTTGAGGTGCAGCTTCTGGTTCTTGAAGGCGGTGCGGGCTTCTTGTTCGTTGAGGTAGGTGAACATGTAGTCACCACATTCCTGCCAGTAAGGTGCGTCCAGACGCGGATCCTCCCACACCAGCTCCTTGCCATCCTTACGCTTGTATCGCGGTCGGCCCACCGGAGGGTTGTTCACCTCCTTGCGGCCTCGGTTGGTGTGTACGAGGTAGCCGTAGACGCCGGGTTCGTTTTCGAGTTCGGTGTCGAGGGTGATGCGGTCTCGTTCTTCGGGTCCGGGGACGGTCCAGTGCTTTTCGTCGTTGAAGTAGGCGATTTCCTCATCGGTCATGTTGTCGAAGAGGGATGCGTCGAAGAGCATGCGGGGGTCGGTGAAGGAGCGGCCGGGTGCCTCGTCGCCGAAGGCGTTCATGACGGTGATCGGGAGGTCCTTGGGCATGCCCTGACGGCGCCACTTGAGAGGATGGATGCTCAGGTCCTTCTCCCAGGGGGTTTCGCCGGTGACGCCGGGGGCGCGGGTGTGCATGAGTTCGGCGGAGAGATCCTTACCCTTGACGGTGACGCGGTTTTCCTTCTCCAGAGTTTCATAAGCATAGCGAGCGCGGTTGTTTCGGTCGGCGTGGTATTGCTTCTGGTAGGCCTTGTAGTGGGCTTCGGCTTCGGGGCTGCGTGCCATGATGGCGCCTTTCTGTGGTTGGTTCGTTGTTGGTTCTACTGTAGGGGTTTTGGGATGGTGGAGCGTATTTTTTGGGTATTTGTCCCTTTGCTAAATTGCTATTTTTTGTCGGTGTTGGTCATGGTGGCGTACTGGCCGTGGCTGAGGTTGATGGTTTTTCCTCCGGGTGTTTTGACGGTGACCATATTGGGGGTCTTTGAAGGTTCTTTGGTGTAGCCGTCGGCGAGTTTGCCGTTTTTCTTGAATTCGATGGTAATGCTCTCTTGTCGGCCGCCCTTGAGGGTGTGGGTTGCTGTATAGGTGTAGTTTCCTTTCGTGGTGCTGGGGTGTCGGGTGGTGTCTACGCGGGTGCTGTAGGCAAGGTTTCCGGTTTGTTTCTGGAGTTTGGTCAGGTGATTGTTGGATGCGTTGAGGGTCTTTTCTCGTCGGGTTGCGGCTGCTTTTCCTACGTTGATTTGGGCCATTTTGCGTTCGACGCGTGCGATGTTGCGTTCGGCGCGGTCCATGCCGCCGCCGAAGGAGCGCTTTTCGCGGCGGGTTTTGGGTTGGAGGCGTTCGTCTAGTTTTTCGAGGTTTGCTTTTGCTTCTTGTTCGACTTTCTTGCGTTCTTTTTTGTTGCTTGCTCCGAACTGCTGCTCGGCGTAGTTGTTGACGGATTGGGTGCGGGCTTTCATGACCAGGTTGGTGATGAGGGCGTCCTGGTTGGTCAGAACTTTTTTGATGTCATTTTTGGCGCCAGAGATGCTGTTGAAGCTGGTGTGGGCGTTGCTGTCTTGGACGAGTTGGCGGGTGAAGTTGTTGTGGTTTTGTCCTTTGTGGGTGGTGTTGATGAGTCTGTTGAAGGAGGTGCCGGTGGTGTACATTCCTTCTTCGTTTTGGTTGTTGTGCTCGGCGATTGCTTCGACGTTGGCTTCGTATGCTGCTTTGTGTTCGGCCAGTTCTTCGTCGGTGAGGTTGTTGACCTTCTGGTAGTGTTCCCAGTCGGTTTTGCGGAGCGGCCGCCGTCTCGTGCGGAATCGGCGGTGTCGCGGGTTACCGGGCGGTGTTCAGCGACCGCACCGACGCCGTAGTAGCCGTCTTGTGCGGTTGAGTTGGGGATGAGGGTGCCGAGATTTTGGCCCTTGTAGTGGACGGTGTATTCGACGGTGTAGCTGGAGGATCCTTTCTTTTTTTGGATGATGCGTGCTTGTAGGTCGACGTGGACGCGTTCGCCGGTGGGTAGCTCAATGCGTACTTTTCGGGTGATGGTTGCTTCGCGGTAGATTTTGGGGTCGGAGGATTTTTTGAGTTTGTCGTCGAATCCGTGCAGGGTGATGGTGCCGTCGGGGCAGGCTCGGTCCCAGGTGTTCAGGTCGATGTCTTCGAGGTCTTCTTCGGTGTAGGTGGCTTCGCTGAAGATGCCTCGTTCGAGGGCGTTTTCGTTGCGGCGGGCGGCAAGTTCGGAGGCGAGTTTTGCTTGCTGCCAGCGGTGGTTTCCATCTACGGCTTGTTTCTCAAGCTGGTTGAGGTTTGCGGCAGCGTTGGCGAGGCAGGTTTCGGCGTATTTGTCGTTGGGGTGTTCGTCGCTGTATTTTTGGGCTTCTTCGAGAGCTGCGCGAGCTTTGAGGATGTCACTTCCCAAGTGCTTTTTGCGGGCTTTGGGGGACATGTAGAACATGCGCTGAGCGGCTTGGTAGTTTTGGAAGGCTATTTGGAGCTTGAGACGGTCTTCGTCGGTGAGGGTGCCGTCTGCGGCTTTCTTGTCTGCTTCTTCGAGAAGCTCAAAGTATTTTTCCTTCGCGGCGTCGTAGATGGGTTCGTAGTGGGTGAAGCAGCGGGGGCCGGGTTTCCAGTCGCACATGGTGGGGTTTCCTTGGGGTAGTGGTTGGTCTCTTATGCCTGGTGGTAGGTATCTACTGCTATGAAGGCACTAGGGGGTGGGGTGGAAACCTCACGTGGTGGTGATTTTTTTGTGGGGGTGTCCCTGAGGGACATCTTTTGGGGGTGTTTTTGGGTAGTGTTATGCCCCCTAAGAGCCAAGGGGTTCTTTGGGGGCGTTGAAACGGGTTGAGATGAAGTTAGAAGAAGAGTGTGCGTAATGGCATGAAGAGGAGCACTAGGAGGGCTGCGGTGATGAGGAAGGGGCCCATGGGGATGGTTTTTTCTCCCTTGCGGTGGGCAATGAACGCTACGGGTAGGGCGAGGATGTGTCCGAGGAATAAGGAGATGAAAGCAGCTTCAAATCCGTAGTAGGCGGTTGCGGCGGTTAGTCCTGCTAGAAGTTTCACGTCGCCTAGGCCTAGGGGTGCGAAGAGGGCGATGATGAAGAGGATGCCGGTGATGATGCCGGTGGTGATGAGCATGGTGGCGCCGTGGGTGGTAGCGCCCTGTGATGGTTCGCCGGTGAGGTTGCGGATCGGGTCGGTGGCCAGTAGTCCGGTGGCCAAGCCTGCCTGTGCAACCGCCAGCGGGTAGGTGTAGGCGTTCGGCAACAGCTGGTGCCGCATGTCCCAGGACATGAGGGGATACGCGTAGTAGAAGATGGTGAGGATCAGCAGCCACGGCATCACCTGTTGCCATAGTCCGGTGACTCCCAGGATGAGGGAGACGGTGAAGCTGATGGATCCGGCACGGTAGAGCACGCCCTTGGCGATGGGCGGGGTGCCGGGGGTGGTGCCGTGGCTGCTGGTCACAGTCATCTAATGTTTCTTCTTTCGGCGGGTTAGGCGGCCAGGTTCAAAACCTTGGCTGCTTCCTCGGTCGGTTCTGCATCCCAGCAGTCAAGGTATTCCAGGAACTGGGTCTTGAGCTCTTCTGCTTTCTGGGCGTTGTTGGTCAGGATTTCCTCGTGGATTTCTGCCGTCCAGAAGGCGTCTTGGGTGCTGTCGATCATGCGGGCGGCGCGGGCAACCTGAAGGATCAGGCGGTGGTCTTGTGCCGTGCGGGCACGATCGAGCAGTTCGTAGGCGACGTCGATGATGCGGTCACGCATGTATTCGCGGTCGTTTTCAGCCCACGCATAGTGCGTGCTCTTACCACTCAGAGGGACGCCACGGACCAGGCTGAAAGCAGCTAGCAGGTATGAGGTGGGCTGCTCGGACAGGTCCTCGCCGGTGAGCGCCTGGAACAGGTTCCAGTCGGAGTTGATCAGTTCAGAGAGGGTGTACTGGCCTGATACTGCACGCGGCAGGTACTGCTGGTGGTCCTTGCTGGAGCCAAGCCACTGGCGGACTTTACCGGTGAGCTGGTTACGACGTGAGACGGCCTTGGTGGAGCTGTGGTGCTCGCCAGGCCAGAATGCGTTGTGGTAGCTTTCGGTGGTCATTCCAGGGTGCAGATGCAGGTATGCGGCGACGGAGGCGTAGCGGTCCATCAGCACCGTAGAAGGCTCATTCGTTCCCTTGGTGCGAGGTGCCGGGCCGTTGGCATTGAGCAAACGTACCGGGCCCAGCAGCGCCAGGAAGGGGTGCTCCAGGTTGGTTTTGGCATCGTGGGTGAGGCTGTTGCCGTCCTTGACCAAAGCATCGTACACGCCGGTGTCGCCGAAGAGGTGGGCGAAGACCTGCAGGGTGTCGGCGCGTAGCTCTTCAGGGGTCATTCCGTCTTCGTAGCTGGCAGGTGCGAGCGCCTGGGGTGCGGTCGTTTCGGATACGGGTTCCTCAGATACGGGTTCCTGGGGTGCGGCCGTTTCGGATACGGGCTCCTCAGGTGCGGTCGTTTCGGGGGTGGTTTCTTCCAGCTCGTGGGTGGGTGCGGCAGTGTCGATTCCGTAGGCGGTGTCGATGCCGTAGGGGGTTGCGGTGTCGATCCCGTAGGCAGTGTCGATCCCGTAGGCGGTATCAATGCCGTAAGCAGTATCGATTCCGTAGCTGGGGACCTGTTCCGGTTCAGTAGTTTCGGTGACGGGCTGGGTGTCCGCCGTGGCCTCTACCGCTTCGGTGGTGTGTTCCGGGGCGGGCGTCGAAACGTCAAAGCTCTGAGCGTCAAAACCCTGAGCTTCAATCATCTGCTCCTCGATGACAGAATCGGCAACAACGGTAGCAGGTGCGGGAAAGTGCAGGACTTCTGCCGGTGCCGGGGTCGGGTCCGCAGAGGCCTCAGCAAGCAGCGTCAAAACGGCCTCTTCTTCCTCTTCGGTCAGGTATCGCGGCACGACAACGATCCCCATGGGGGACAGCTCAACCATGGTGTCTGAGAGGTTGCCGTGGGGGGTGCGGACGATATTGAGGCCGTAGCGGCTGGTGTCTTCGTCGGTGTCGTTGTGGGAGATGATGGCGATAGCGACGTTGGGCATGGTGCGTACCAGTTCGAGCAGGTCGAAGCGTGCCATGTCGTCGATGGTGTCGGAGACGATGACGATGTGGGCGGGGAAGGAGTCGGCTCCTGCCATGCGTGCTTCGTGGACGGAGGTGTATCCTGCAGTGTTCAGGTAGTTCTTGAGCTGGTTTGCTTCGGCGGTGAGGTCGTTGAGGCAGGCTTCGGTCTGCTCGGTGGTGTAGGTGGTGACTCGGTCAGCAGATAGTGCGGTGAGGAAGGAGTCGTCGACGCCCAGCAGGCTCAGGTGTAGGCCTTCTGCCCAGGGGTTGAGTAGTAGTTCGGCTGCGATGGAGCCGAGCATCTGGCTGATGGTGTTGGTGGCGGTCTTCTCCTGTAGGGGGTCGTGTAGTTGGAGGGAGCCTGCGTGTTCGAGGTTGAGCATTAGGGCTGCGCCTTCGCGGTCATCGCCGATGGTGATCAGGGCAGGGTAGGGTGCGGGTAGATCTAGCGGTTCTTCAATTTCCATGGAGGTTAGAGGTAGGGTCCATAGGTTGGCGTCGCTGGTGCTCTGGAAGGGTGCGGGCAGGTTGGTGTCGTGTTCGAAGTAGAGGTTGGCCTCGGTGGTGTTGAGGGTGAGGTACTTCAGGACGGGGACGGGGGTTGCGTTGTTGTGGCAGTGGAGGGCTAGCAGGCGTAGGCCGTGGTCGAGGGCGGCTAGGGGTGCGGTGGCGGCTTCTGCTTCGAGGTGGGTGAGGGTGGTGGCGGCTTCGGTGCTGATGGGGCGGCTTTGGCCTCGGGTGCGGCGGCGGCGCTGGTGCCAGCGGCGGGCTGCGAAGGTTGCGAGAAGGCCTGCTGCGAGGAGGGCTCCGCCGGTGAGGGGCAGGTTGTAGTTGTTTTCTTCGTCTTCGGTGGTGGTGGTGTTGTGGGTGCTGCCGGCGGTTTCGACGTTGTGGGTCTGCGCGCCGGTGTTGTTCTTGTCGGTTTCGTTTGCCTGTTCAGTGGTGGCGGTCTTGTTGGTGGTGTCGTTGGCGATGGTGCCGCCGGGGATGGCGGCGTTGTTCTCCTGCTGGGTGGGGGTGGGGGTGGAGCCGGTAGCAGGGTTCTGTGCCGTTGCTGCGGTGGACGCAGTAGCGGAGGGGGCAGAAGGTGCTGCCGGGGTGTTAGATGCAGCGGCAGAAGGTGTTGCCGGGGTTGCGGCGGTAGGTGCGGTGGTGTGCTGTGCCTTGGGGGCTCCGTGTGCGCTGGAGGAGCCGATGCTTGCGGCAGCTTCGTCGGCGGAAACAGCGGCAGAGGAGGCGGCAGAAGGTGCAGTAGATGCTGCGGTGGAAGCACCAGCAGTAGCGGAGGCTGCAGAAGTAGCTGATGCGGAGGTGGAGGCGGTAGCAGAAGATGCCTGGGTAGCCGATGCGGAGGCGGTAGTAGATGCAGAAGAACCTTCAGCTGCTGAAGAAGCGGCAGAGGATGCAGGCGCGCCAGAAGAACCCGCGCCATTATGAGCGGCCGGGGTGGAGGCAGCAGCCGGGGTACCGGGCATGGTGAATTCCCAGCCCGGCTGAATCAGATCAGCATCCTGGATGGTGGTGCCATCAGGCTGGGTGGTCGTAGAGGCTGCGCCTGCAATGTAGTGGTAGGCTTCCATGTCGCCGTAGTTTTCAAGGGCGATTTCGGAGAGAGTGTCACCGGGCTTAATCGTCACGGTGCCGGTGCCTGCAACCGGCTGCGGGACCTTAGCGTCCTGCGGCAAGGTCAGCACCCATCCGTCGTGCAGCCACTGGTCCGAGGACAGCAATGCTGCCCCGTCCTTCTGCACAACACCCTGGTTCAGGGCGAAAATCTCGACGTAACGGCTACCATCGCCGAGCGTGGTTTCAGCGATATCCCACAGCGTCTGGTTACCGTTGACCATGTAGGACGGGCCCTTCTGAGAGGCCTGTACCTTCTCCGCAGCCGAAGGGGCACCATAGTCAGCCTGCACCGTGGCAGGAGCAGAGACAGTCTGGGTCGGGGTAGGCGGCACACCGGCAGAGCCACCGGACTCAACAGCAGTAGCGGTAGAGATACCTGCGGTAGAGGCCAAGATCATGCCGATTAGCACGGCGGCAACGTTCTGCTGCATACGCAGTACGCTCGGCAGTTTCACCGAATCGCCACGGCGCACCTGAACGACCGCTTCAACCACCAGGGGGATGACTAGCGACGCCCAACCGACCCAGGCGATGATTGGGATAAAGACGTGAAGGAGGAAAGCCAACGCTCCATCAACGGAGGCGATGACACCACCGACCATATCCAACGACGCAAAGGGGTTGCCGGAGACAGTGATCAACAGCGCCGGGATTCCAAGGATGATGAAGAGCACGGCTATCAGGGAGAAGACCCTGAGAATCTGAGTTTTCACGGAATAAAACCCCTTTGTTGTTTTGCGTGTGGTCGGTATGGTCGGTGGTGAATGCGCCTTTAGCGCAGGGCCTCTTCGGAAGGGCCCTGCGCTTGGCGGGTAATCGTCATAGCAGGAAGGAACGGCGGAGCAGCTGAGGCTGTTCCGGTCACAGTGACCGTCGTCTGGTCCCTATCCCGCTGAACCTCAACACGTGCGTCCTTCAAAGCAGAGGTCACGTTGAGGCGATGCTGGGCTTGTTCTACCCCGTCTTCTGAGGTTCCGCCAATGACACGGGCCGCGTAATAGCCCGAATCAGCAGCGTTTTGAGCCTCAGCGTTGGCGGTAAAGAAAACACCCAACTGGGCTATTGCGGCAAGCAGTAACATCACGATGGGAATGTAGATGAGCATCTCAATGGTGTAGGACCCAGTTTCTGAGAGGCTACCATCGCGTGCTAGGCGAACCCGTCGTTTCATATCTGCTGTCTTCTATGGTTTAGAAAGGCAGAGTCAGCTTGGGCAGCAGGCCACCTACGAAGGTGTTGAGGGCGCCGTAGACCAGGGCGATGATGGCCAAGATGGCAATGGCCCAGATCAGGATTTCGATGGTTTCCATGCCGGACTCACGCTTAGCGTCCAGTCGAGCATTCATCTTGTCGTAGGCGCCTGAAATGTAGAGGCAGAGGTTGGTGTACAGCGCGTTCATGTGCTGATTTTTCCTTTCAGTTATCGGTGTGGTGTGATGTGCTCTCAACGCCACAGCCTTCATATCTTTATGAAGGCACCTGCCCAAGGGGCAAAAGCGTCATGAAGTAGGGCACATTTTCAATATTCTAAGGCTCCGATGAAGAACCTTAGGAATCCTTAGTGGCAGATACATCGATGACACGTGCCTTTTTGACCAGGCGTTTAATGTCCTCAGCTGGGACTTCAAGGCCCATGCTGGCAATGTACTGTTGAAGATTTTCAGCCAGAAGTTCCTGCGAGGGCGGACGCAGCTGATGGCGGTCAAGATAGATCCTCAATGCTGTTGCAAAATAGCGGCTACGGGAAATACCAAGCCTGTCAGCGCGCTCTTGCACCACAGCCATCTGTTCCGGGGTGAAGCTAGGGGCGGTCGGTACAGTATGCAACGTGCCTAAACGGACCTGCACTTCGGGCATCTGCGGGACCGTGCTCAGGTTGCGGCGATACGCGTCCAAGTAGTACCCGATTTCGTCCATGGATACTTCATCCACAGCCTTCAAATAGAGGTAACCCTGCTTATAGACAAACCCGGTTTCCTGCTGAACCGCCCAGCGGATACGAGGGATCAAATCCTTATCGATGGACAGGTTGTACTTCTTATTACGGGACTTTCCGCGTCCCTTGCTCACCGACCCGTCATAGGCGGCCAGCGGCGGTGACGGAGGGATCTGGGCTGCGGCGCGGTCCTCTCGTTCAGGCAATCCCTGAAGTCTGGTTTTAACATCAATGACCGGGCCCTGCTCCGAAACGTTCACCGGCTCATTCACAGCTGGCTCAACGGCAGGGATATCCTGCGTCTGAGCAGCAGAGAGAGTAGGCAAGTTAAACACGCGGGTTCGCTTGTTCGGCGTGGTTGTCATCTCCTTATGTTCTCCTTGCTCTATTCGCTCAGGTACTTTTCCAGGGCAATCACGCGCTGGAAGAACTCAAACGTAACCTGCTGGTAGTCATCGACCACACCATCAATATTCGAAGCGTGGAAATGCGGTAGCGGCTCAGTTGCTTCTTCTTCGACCTTGCCCTTACGGCCTAGCTGCTTCAGGCGCGCCAACGTGGATTCACGCACATCATCGCTCATCTCGTGCATGACCTTACCTTCACGGCGAGCGTCAACTGCTGCACCTTCAGCAGTACGGATTTTATGCTCGAACACCACGTCATCACGGCCGAAAATCTCGGCCAAATCAGCGCGAGCCTGCGCATCAATCTTCGTTGAACGTGCACCGGTACCAAACAGTACCGCGCCCACCAGCGTCAGCGTCGGGTTCAACGGCTTAATAGCTTCAAAACGATCAGCAGTAATATCCACACCCATCACGGATGAAGCATCCGGCTTCGTGGGGATGAGCACGCCAGTTGAGGAGGCGAAAGCGCTCTCGACCAAGATGCCCTCGCTGGGAGGGGTATCGATGAGGATCAGGTCATAATCCCCAGCAATCTGCTCCAGGCAGTAGCAGAAAATATCATGTAGCGTCGGTTCAGAATACGTCGTCGAGTTAAGCGCAATGACCTGAACCACGTTGGTGATCCTCATGCCACCGGGGACAACGTCCAGGTTCTTACGCACGTTTTTGATGACCGGCAGGGCGGTACGCTTATGCAGGGCCTCGGCCAGCGCCTCGCCACCATCGGCGTGGTCTCCATAGCCGAGATCTTCGGCAAGGTTCGCCTGCGGGTCAAGGTCCACCAAGAGAATGCGGTACCCAGCCTCAGCCGCAATAGCACCAATATTGGCGGTCAAACTGGTCTTACCAGTGCCACCCTTACCGTTGCTGATGGTATAAACACGGCGCAAACCGTGGGCATATCCACGATGCAGCTTCTTGTTACTAGTGCGACGACGCAAACGAGGTTCAGGGGCGGTCATGCTATCTCCTTGGGTGTGGCTTCCCGTGCGGGAAATTGGCTCCATACCATAAAGGTACACATAAACTTGAACATGTGCAATGTTATAAGAAATATGTTGTCAACTTGTGCTATTCTGCATCATAGAGAACACCAACCACACCCCCACAAGGAGACGCTATGGCGCTTTCACCCTTTGGCAAAAAAGGCCGACTCGTCACCCCCACCGACGAATCCACCGAACAATACGAATACCTCTCCCCCATCCAGACCAAAGCGAAGACTCGCCGAATCATGGTTCTTGGCGCAACGCTCACCGCTGTAGGTATCGTCGGCTCCTACGCACTGGCAACCAATAACGCCCCGGAACAGATCGTGACCGTCACCCAGGACATCCCTCGCGGCGCAGTCATTGAAGAATCACAGCTGGGCACCATGAACGTTCTGAACCCTCCGGCTCAGGCCGTACCCTACAAGAAGCGCTCTGAATTGGTGGGTAAGAAGGCTACCAAGGACATCTCTTCCGGACAGGTGCTTCTGAGCAGCAACGCCGCCCCCAACCTGCCCAGTGCCGAGCAGGGTCAGGAGATTGTTGGTCTTCAGCTACCCTCCTCCAACATCCCGGTCCGCCCGCTCAAGGCCGGTGACCGCGTCATCCTCATTCCGACCAACACCGGCGCCAACAAGGATTCTGCCAACGTAGAAGCTGCCGTCACCGGCACCGTCGATACGGTCACCACGGTCAACGGGGATACAAAGATTGACGTCGTGGTCCCTGAAGGCACCTCCAAGAAGTCCGCTTTCATGGATGCCGTTGTGCAGAAGAAGGTTGCCGTGCTAATTGAGGGAGCACAGTAAGTCATGGCAATCATTGCGCATTTCTCGACCCACGGCGCCCCCGGCGTCACAATGTCAACCGTCGCTCTAGCTCTTCAGTGGCCGCGCCCTGTGGTGCTGGTCGAAGCTGATACGGCCTCCCCGTCTGCAGTGATGGCTGGGTTCATGCGAGGCAACGTCGTCTACGACCGCAACATGACCGAGCTGGCTAAAGACTTCGACACCTTCGGCATGAACTCAAAAACGTTCTTTGACCAGCTCATCCCCCTGGCACAGGACCCTGCCCGGTTTGCTCAAGATCAGCGGTACCGCAAGCACCTTTTGCCTGCCTTCCCCTCCCCTCGCGCAGCAACCGGCCATAAGAGTTTCTGGAACAATCTGCTCATTGCAGCCCGCTCTTTCGAGAAGGCCACCGGCTATGACGTGTTCTTCGACATGGGCCGTATTACCACCCGTGAACTGGACCGCATGATCCTCATTACCGGCGCTGACCTAGCAGTCACCCACCTTTCAGCAACGTTTATTGACGCATGGGCAGCCCAAGAGAACGTGAGCCGAATCCACCAGATGCTAGAACAACAGGGCCACCCTGACGGGCTGTGCTCTGTCTTCCATCAAAGCCCTGCCGTGAACTTCCCGGCCAACGAATTGGCTCCCTTGATTCCCTCAGCTCCAGTTCTCACCGTACTGCCCTACAGCCCCGATGCCGCCTCAATCTTCAGCCATGGCGCCGACATCCCCACCTCCGCCAAGAAGCTGGATAAGAAGCTCAGCATCTACCACAAGGCAATTTCTTCCTATAGCGCCAAACTTCAGACCCGTCTGAACCTTGAGGCCGAAAACCTGAACATCGCCTCCCGATAAATACCCACTTCCTTCGCTCACCATGAGCGCAATTGACGAAAGAGATACCCGCCGATGAGTGCACCTCAGAATTCTCCGCTGATGAGCATCATGAATTCTCCCCTGCTGCGCCAACGCCTCCAGCAGAGCACTGAACAGGCCACCGACAACGCCCCCACCACCGCAACGAGCACCCCCTCTGCTTCCGGCTCGGTCACGGTGGAAGTAGCCCCGTACGGTTTTGACCCACTTGGCCCTACTCCCCCAATGGTTCCGGTCACCCCGGTCACCGCAACCCCCACCCCTTCTGCTACCAGCACCATTACCCCTACTGTTACCGTCAACTCACCGGCCACCGCAACCACCGCAAGTGCGAGCGCATCAGCTACTGCTGCGGTGGTGCCGCCGTCATCCTCAGATGAACCGGTCATCCCTGCGCACCTGCTGCAGATGTGGAGTGATGTTGAGACGATTCAGGAGCAGGTCTCAAACCGTCTGTCTCTTGAAGAGGAGCAGATGAGTGAACTGAGTGTTCAGGAGCAGCAGGCTAAGACCCGTTCTATGATTGCTCAGGCTTTGAACGCCTACATTACTGCGCTGGTGGATGTTGATGGTGACCGTGATCGTTGGACGAATGCTTATGTGCAGAGGGTTCAGCAGCAGGTCTATGATCTGCTGTATCGTTTGGGTCGTTTTCAGGCGCTGATTGATATGCCTGAGGTGGAGAATATCCATGTTGCCGGGTGTGATCAGGTGTTTTTGAAGTTCTCTGATGGTCGTACGGAGCGTGCTGAGCCGATTGCTGCTACGGATGCTGAGCTGATGCAGATGATTCAGAATATTGCCTCGAATCAGGGTGATGCTTCTCGTCCGTTCTCTACGACGAATCCTGATTTGGATATGGATTTGATTAGCTATGTTCGTTTGGCGGCGATTGCGCCGCCGGTGGCGTCGCGTCCTTCGTTGGTGATGCGTATTCACCGGTATGTGAACATTACGTTGGAGCAGCTGGAGCAGTTGGGTACGTTGACTGCTCCGATGCGCAGGTTCCTTACTGCCGCTATTATGGCGCGTAAGTCGATTGTGATTGCTGGTGAGCCTGGTGATGGTAAGACGACGCTGATGCGTGCGTTGGCTTCCTGTATTGATCCGTGGGTGCAGGTGGTGACCATTGAGAAGGAACGTGAGCTTCATCTGAATCAGCAGCCGCATCGTGTGGTGCCGGTGATTGATTTGCAGTACCACCCCGGCAGTAGTGAACGTGATGCCTCAGGCCGCCGTATCGGCGAATATAGCCTGGAGCAGTGTGTGGAGAAGGCTCTGCGTTTGAACTCGGCGAACATCATGGTCGGTGAGGTGCGCGGTAGTGAAATTATTGCGCTGATTGAAGCGATGCAGATTAACGGTGGTACGTTCTGTACCCTGCACGCTCATGAACCGGATCAGGCTATTGACCGTCTGGTGGGTCTGGCTTTGGAGAAGGGTTTGACGCGTGAGTATGTGTCTGGTCAGGTGGCTGAGAACCTGGACTTTATCGTGCAGATGAAGAAGGTGAAGGACCCGGAGACCGGTAAGCCGCGTCGTGTGGTGACCCATATCTGTGAGGTTCTACCGGCTGAAGGTACCCGTCAGGCGACCACTCATAATATTTTCTCGCTCAAGAGCGGTCATCATGACGCGTCGTTTGATGAAGTGCCCTCGAGCCCGAAGATGCTACAAGATTTGAAGGATGCTGGCTGGGATTCTCCCACCGCATAGGCAGGAGCATACGATATGAACCCCATGATGTTGCCGGTGACGGTAGCGGTGGTGTGCATCGGCGTGACGCTGATGGTCTATGCCCGCTTTGTGTCTCGACATGGTCAGTGGAAGCCCGTTACGGCGCCGACCCGCCTGGATCAGATGATTTCTAACGTCCAGGGGCGGATTGGGGCGATGAATCAGAGGGCGCTGTTGCTTGCGGTAGCGGCCACGGTTGCTTACTGGGTGCTGACGCGGTGGATGTTGGCTTTGGTCATTGTTCCGGTGCTCATTATTATGGTCCCCAAGCTACTTTTGCCTAAGGATACCGGTGTGCAGAAGCTTGATGAGATTGTGGCGTGGCTAGGTATTCTTGCCGGTCGTATTAAGGGTGGTGCGCACCTGGAAAGTGCTATCAAGTCCTCCTATACGGCCGCTGGTGAGAACTTGAAGGTGCCTCTGCGCCGTCTGATTGCGCGTCTGAACGCTTCTTGGCCTACGGGTAAGTCGCTGGATGCTTTTGCGCAGGATTTGGCGGACCCGACCATTGACCGTGTCATCTTCTTGCTCAAGATTGCTGCCAGGGAGCGCGGTGATGGCCTGTCGACGGCTCTGGCGAATATCACGCAGCAGACCCGCAATGAGATTGAGGTGCGCCGTAAGGTTAATGCAACTCAGGGCTCGGCACGTCAGACGGTGCTGATGCTTAACATCATCATTTTCTCTGCTGTTCTGCTCATGGCTCCGCAGACTCCGATTTACCGCACTGCTGCCGGTCAGATTGTCTTCTTGGCCCTCTTTGCCGCCCTCATCGGCGTCATGGTGATCATCCGCCGTTCGGTGGCACCCCGCCCTGTCCCCCGCATCCTCGGTCACGTGACCTCAACCCACCCAGCACACACCCCGTCCCCTCACGGGGCCAAAAACCTGTCCCAGAAGAACCCGGCTACTGCCACCGTAGGAGGTGAGGGCCGATGATGCCGCTGATCATCATCTCAGGCGTCATCGCTGGTGTGGGCCTCACGTTGCTGCTCTCGCCGCTTCTGCCACGTCAGATGAGCGTCAAGTCCGCTATGACGAACCTCAGCGCTGACGCTAAGACGCTGCAGAAGCGTACCCAGAAGCTCAGCAGCGAAGAACGTATCGGCTCCTGGGTGATGGAACACCTACCCGAAACCAAGTACTTCGCCAAGCTCTTCACCGTCGATACCCAGAACCTGAACATTCTGGCCATTTCCGAAATCTCATACTGGTACCAGCGGTTCAACTGGGCACTCATCGGCGCCCTCATACCGGTAGGCATGGTGATGCTCAGCGCAATGAGCGGCCAATCCATCTCCCTACCTCTAATGATGATCTTCATCGGCGCCCTGTGCGGGTGGATGCTCTACAACAGCAGCATTGATTCACACGCAAAGAACGCCCGTGAAGAATTCTCCCGCGCTATCGCCACCTACCTAGAAGGCGTCGCCATGCGTCGAGCACAAGGAGCAAACACCTCCACCGCCGCCGCAAGCGCAGCAGAAGTATCAAACACCTGGGTATTCACCAGAATCAAAAACCGCATGACCATCGCGCACCATCAGGGCAAACAACCCTGGGACGCTCTCTACGATCTCGGTAAGGAGCTTCAGGTCAAGGAACTTTCCGAGCTGGCTTCAATCCTGAAGCAGGCTGGCGAAAACGACACCCAGATTTATGAGGCGTTGCGTAACCATGCTGAGCTCATCAACGGCCGTATCCTCAACGACCAGCACGAGAAGGCAAACGCCGCAACAGAACGTTTGAGCTTGTTCTTCCCCCTGGTGGCACTGGTAGCTATCGTGATGCTGCTATTCCCCATCGTCATGTCGTTGACCACCCCCCTCTAAACCCCACTATCGGGGTCCGGCAGCACCTCACACCTCCCCTGCTTCCGGCAGGGGTGCGGCCTATGCGATAGCTTGATAGGTAAGTTCCTCAACTGGCAACAGGACGGATTCAGACAGCTTACCCATCAGATGGTATGCCTCAAGCGTCAGAGAGGCACCGCATAGGCCAGCAGAAGGGCCACACTATCCATAGTGGATAGTGTGGCCCTTCTACTTTCTCTTCTCTGCCCCTCACCCTACCGGCACAGAAGATCATCTGGCCACCTTCACCCCTGCCTTACCGCGTATTCCGCGCATGGCCGTTACGTAGCCACCTTAGACAGTACGTAAATCTATACCGGTCTGAGCACGAATAAACATGATGCTATTGAGCATCGACCGATAATCAGAACTCGTTGCCGGAACCGTAACACTCCTACCACGATAGGCCTCTCCCGAAATCCAGATACGCGGATGCCCAGAGCCTCCCCTAGTAATGGGAAACCCGATTCTCTTGCACCGCTTCAACAACTCTTTTGAACTGCTGGGCACCGATCCTCTGGTGCCGTTTTTACCATGCGCTACCTTAGCCATGATTCCACCTCTTTCAGCCAAAAAGTCCTGTAGTGTACCTCGCCGGTACACTTTCATCGTCCTTAAACTGAGAGCCTACCACCGAAGTTCTAGCCAAGATGTCCCACCGGTCATTCTGATAGGTGAGGACTCAAAAACTGCTACGATCCACACCCGTAACGACCACTACGAGAAGGCAAACACGGCAGATAATGCGCCTGAGCTTGCTCCTTCTAGTGATGAGATAGATGGTAGCTAGAGTGATGCTACTACTCACCGCCAGGACATCTTCACCCACCCCCCTAGCAGCCAAGTACGGCACACGGAACCCACATAGGCCCTGGGGGCATTACCTCTGACTACAGCGAATCAGGCATACCCCAAAGACACCACCGGCAGCACCCAAAGAATAAACCTTCGCCCCCCCCCCGCGACGCACCGGGCTAGATGATGGCGCGCTCGCACTTGTATGCGAGCGCCCCCGATGTGGTGGTGCTGCAGCAGGGTGCTGTTGGGTATCTGGTGGGTTAGTCTTCGCTGTTGTGGTGGTTGGTGTAGTACCTAAAGGGCGTAGGTTAGGAAAATGATGAACAGGATGAGGGGGTAGATCATCTTCTTCATTGGTTGTTACTTCGTGTATTATGAATGTATCGGGTGCCTTGCACCCGGTGCTAGAGCTACTACTCTAGTACCGGGCTTGAGGCTTTTAC
>NZ_KV831995.1:0-204 GCF_001837295.1 Rothia sp. HMSC065C03 | reverse complement strand
ACAGCCTCACCCCCGAAGAGCAGCAGAAGACCCTGGATGATCTGGAGTACTACCAGGCTTTGGAAGAGGAACGCGGGCAGATCAATAAGGAACGTGGTGACGCTCTTGAGCGTATGTTCAAGGAGCGTTTCAATGTGGATGAGTACATGGCGTACCTGCTGAAGCGAGCTGAAGACCGTGTGGATGATGAGCCGGAGGATGAAT
>NZ_KV831994.1:0-286 GCF_001837295.1 Rothia sp. HMSC065C03 | reverse complement strand
AGAACGCTGGCAGATTAATCAGAAGCGTTGTGAAGCCCTCGAACGTATCTTTAAGGAACGCTTCAATATCGACGATTACGTCAACCGACACCTCCAATGGGCACTTGACGCAGCCGCAGAGGACCCCGATGATGAAGACGCCGCAGACTGGGCAGAAACCCTCACCAAGGAAATCCCCACCATGCCCCTTGACGAAAAGCTCCTCTTCATCAAGGAAAACATGTACCCCCCCGAACCATCCGCCTGCGAAGAGGTCCTGCGTAAGCTCAATATCGTCACTCCCTAT
>NZ_KV831993.1:0-453 GCF_001837295.1 Rothia sp. HMSC065C03 | reverse complement strand
AGGGGTTACTGGCCTCGTGCTTATGGGGCTCCAGTACGAGCATGGTTCCCAGAAAAAGCGCCACTACTAGGACACCGAATAACCAGGCAGGCTACTTATGCTGCTTAGGCCTGCCGAGGAAGCCAGACAACGCAGGAAAACAAGTTCAGGGGCTGCCGAAGTTCTGGGTATGGTTTCAGGTGTGGTCATAGGTGCTCGCAGGCATGAGGCTGTTTCTTAGGGGCTGTAGGCGCCACTGTGGGCGGTTTGGTGGTGAGGGTGCCCGATTATGCCCTGTGGTTGGGTTGTGGCTTTGGTGGCGCATACAGGGCTAAATAGATTGGGGTGGTTGATTGTCTGATGCCTGAGTGGCGTCAAGAGCACCTGGGTTGGTTCAGCACAAGCAGGAAGACAGGGATGCCAGGGTTTGAGTGGTGGTTCTGAGTTAGCGGCTCTGGGCTGGTGGCACCAGCA
>NZ_KV831992.1:0-517 GCF_001837295.1 Rothia sp. HMSC065C03 | reverse complement strand
GGTCAAGTCCTGTGGAGTGGTGTAATCGTTTTGTGTCCTTCGGGTTGGGTTATGCGCTGAGTTGGAGTGGGGTGTCCTCCTGCCCGGTGGGTTGTGGTGTGAGTCGTGATTTGGTGAGGATGTCGAGGCTGAGGTAGCGTCGGCCTTCGGCCCATTCGTCGTTTTGTTCGGCGAGGACGGCTCCGACCAGGCGGATGATGGCCTGGCGGTTGGGGAAGATCCCCACGGAGTCGGTGCGTCGGCGGATTTCGCGGTTGAGGCGCTCATTGGGGTTGTTGGACCAGATCTGGGTCCACACCCCGGTGGGGAAGGACGCGAACGCGAGGACGTCTGCCCTGGCTTGATCGAGGTGGTCACACACGGCGGGGAGCTTGTCGTTCACGTAGTCCAAGAGCCGGTCGTATTGAGCGTTGACCGATGCTGCGTCGGGTTGGTCGTACACCGAGTGCAGCATCGCTTTGACGGCGGGCCATAGTGCTTTGGGGGTGACCGACATGAGATTAGCGGCGTAGTGGGT
>NZ_KV831991.1:0-223 GCF_001837295.1 Rothia sp. HMSC065C03 | reverse complement strand
AAGCCAGGTAATCAAACCGATTACCCGGGATTTGATAACTCTATAGAGAAAGGTCATTCTCATGAATGTTGTGGAAATTATCGCAATTCTTGGCGCTGTAGGTGGTGTCCTTAACGGTCTTGGTGCTACCCTTACCGGCGTAGCTAAGCTGATTGAAAGCTGGAAGATGCCAAAGGGTAAAACCGGCGACAAGTAAGCGGTAAAAGCCTCAAGCCCGGTACTA
>NZ_KV831990.1:0-313 GCF_001837295.1 Rothia sp. HMSC065C03 | reverse complement strand
GGGGGGCACTAGGACACCGGGGGGTCAATGGGGGGGCGTGAAGGATTCAGGCTCTAGAAGGGCTCTAGAAGGGCTCTAGAAGGCGCTGTGCCGGGGGTTTAGCCGGTGGTAGTCAAGAGGGTTTGACGTAGTGAATCCGGCGCCTTAGAAGGCTGGAAATAGGCGCAAAAATACCCCCTGAAAAAATTCAGGGAAATTTTTTCAAAAAATACCCGAAACGGCTTGTTTTATACTTATAGCTAGTGTTATAGTTATAGTGTTGAAGAGAACAGCTTCAACATGTAAGCCAGGTAATCAAACCGATTACCCGGGA
>NZ_KV831989.1:0-549 GCF_001837295.1 Rothia sp. HMSC065C03 | reverse complement strand
CTGCTCTTCGGGGGTGAGGCTGTTCCAGTATGCTTCTTCAGCGATGCGGTCCTGTTCGTCCTCATCGGGGGCGGGCTGCTGCGGCAGACGGAGTGCACCAGGGTTGTCGTACTGGCCGGTACCGAAGGCGTCCAGGGTGATGGCGCCGTGTTCCTTTTCACGCAGCGGGTGGTCGCAGTTCAGCCATGCACGTGCTTCACCGAGATTGATGGGCTTGGTCAAGCGGTACAGGCGTACTTCCTGGTTGAGGTCGTACAGGTGCAGCTTCTGGTTCTTGAAGGCTTCACGGGCTTCTTGTTCGTTGAGGTAAGTGAACATGTAGTCGCCGCATTCTTGCCAGTAGGGTGCGTCCAGGCGCGGGTCGTCCCAGGTGAGGACCTTGCCGTCCTTGCGCTTGTAGGTGGGGCGGCCTGCAGGTGGGTTGTTGACTTCTTTGCGGCCTCGGTTGGTGTGTACGAGGTAGCCGTAGACGCCGGGTTCGTTTTCGAGTTCGGTGTCGAGGGTGATGCGGTCTCGTTTCTCAGGGCCAGGAACTACCCAGTGCTTCTC
>NZ_KV831988.1:248687-279241 GCF_001837295.1 Rothia sp. HMSC065C03 | reverse complement strand
GTTCACTGTATGGTTTTTGGATAACAATCCAATAGGCAATAAAAAGAGCCCGCTTACGCGGGCTCTTTTGCTTTAACAGCTAAAGTTGGAAAAGGGGCAGACCCACGCGGGTCTGCCCCTTTTTTGTACCCTCAGAACCCCATGAATCTACCGGGCCCTCCAGAGAGGAGCGCACTGGGATAGAGTAGAACCATGCAATACCCCATGTTTTCCCACGCACCCGAGCAAATCGATCAGCAGCAACAGGCTAATGAAGAACGGACTGCGGCACTCTACGTAGAGAGCTCGCTGGAGCCTCACGAAGCATGGGCAGCACTCACCGAATACATTCACCTCTGGTGGTCCAGGCAGATCCTACAGAGCGAGGAAAGCCATATAGACCTCTCTACTGAGCTGCTGCTCGAAGAGACAGCAGACGGGGATATTATTCCTGTGGCACGCATTATCCAATGTGAGAATGAAGACGTCCTCACCATCGCACCCTACCCGGGTACATACCTGGGGCGCCTCATGGGAGTAGACGAAGATGCAGAAGAAAGCCTGAGCTTCATCCTGGATGCCCTAGCCCCGGAGACTGCAGAAGGACCGCTATCCCTACTCGAGATCAGTAGCGGCACCTACACAGGTCGTGAGGACGAGGAACTAGGAATCTACGAGGGACACGAAGAAGCGGCTGCGCTACTCATGGGCGCATACGCTCGCTTTATTGGATCTGAGCTCGAGAAAGAAGAACTCTAAAAGGTACATAATCAAAGGGCCTGCTCGACCCTGTAGAGTGGTATGTCATGAGCACACAGGAGCAGAACACCGCACAGCAGAAGGACGCACGCCCCATCTGGGCGCGGCTGCGCACTAAAGCTGTGGCAGAAGAGGCACAACCTCAGCGCTACAGCAAGACTGATGTGCTGAAGCAGAGCAATATCTGGTTCCGCAAACAGGGCGTACCCCTCATCATTCCTGCACGTCAGCGTGCTCTCGATGCGTTCCCCCGCTCCGTACCCTGGATCCTGTGGGCGAGTATCATGCACGTCTGCTATATCTTCCTACGCGATATCCTCATTCTCGTAGTTGATAACGCAAATGGTTCCCTCCCGGAATACATTAAAGCCATCACGACCAACACCGCGCTCAGCGATGAAGTGCTACCCATGCTGGTGCTCGGTGGTATCTTCCTCGTGATGCCGATAATCTCCGGTGTGTTCATTACTCTTGCCCATATACTCATGGTCCGCACCCCGCAGTGGGTTCAAATCACCACGGGTATTCTTACCGTACTTTTTGCCGGCATGCTCTTTGTCGCCAGTGTCTTTGAATCCAGCAGCCTCGACGGCCTCGACTTCGTCTACGACGGTTCCCAAGTATTCCCGCTCATCGTTGTGGGCATCTACCTCGCCATCTTCCTCGGCGTAGACACCATCCTAGGGTGGTCCTTCAAACATGCCATCCACCAGCTCGCCTCCCTGCCACCCATGATTGCGAAAGTACTACCCGTACTCATGGTGTCCGTGCTCTTCATCTTCGTGAACGCAGACCTCTGGAAGCTCGCCAACAGGCTCAGCTTCCCGCGCACCTGGGCTGTTCTGGGGCTCATGGGACTCCTCGCCGTGTTCGTGATCGTCACGACCTCCCTAGAGCGCACAGCGCGCCTTCTGGGCCGCAATAGAGGCGACGACATTGCAAGCTTTACCGAGAACGACTACGAACGCGCCGCGGCCCTCGAAGGGGGAATCTGGAACACCGTCCAAGACTGGGTCGAAGAGAAGAAAATCCTCGAACACCGACCCCTCAAAATTGCGTCCTGGGGCAACCTTATCATCATCCCTATGATTGGGCAGATTATTCAGGCGAGCCTCTTTATGTTGCTCGTCTTCGGGTTCTTCATGGGGTTCTCCTCCATCGCCATTAGCGACACCACCATCGAATCCTGGATGACCGTCAAACCCGAACACCTCAAAATCCTCGGCGTAGACACCAACATCAACGCCGTGGTCATCAAGGTGTCCATGATCGTTGCCGTGTTCTCCGGGCTCAGCTTCGTCGCAACCACCAGTAGCGACGAAAAATACGCCCGAAGCTTCCTCAAACCCATGATCGAGCGAATCAAGCACATCCTGGTTATTCGCGATATCTACCTGGGCCTGCTTACCATGCCCAAAAACGAGGTACTCATAACCCTCGAAGAGGAGAAGAGCGCGGAAAAGGAGACCGACAAGGCATAAAAGGGCTCCTCAGGGGGGGTAGAAGCTAGTGGGTCGACAGGTTCATCGTCAGCAGATTGAACACCAGGTATGCCATCAGAAGTGCCGTCGCCCCATCCAAAACACGCCATGCCGAAGGACGCGCAAAGAGCGGACGAAGCAGACGCGAACCGTACCCCAGCCCCAAAAACCAGATAATACTACCGCAGCAGCACCCCAGGTAGTACCACCAACGGCCAGGATCGCCCTGGGCGTTCGCCAGCGAACCCAAAAGAATAGTCGTATCCAACCACGCCAGCGGATTCAAATACGTCACCGCCGCCGTGGTCAGCAGAGCCGCCTTCAACGACTGAGAATCGCCCTCCGCATCATCCACCACGATGGAATGCGGGGTAAACACACGCCGCCCAGCCTCAAAACCAAACCACGCCAAAAACGCCGCACCCACATAACGGAACACCTCAATGAACCACGGTGCCGCATCCAACAGAGCGCCCAGGCCCACCACGCCCAAGCCAATCATCAGAGCATCCGACAGAATGCAGAAAATAATGATTGGGGTAATATGCCGACCCAAAATACCCTGACGCAGCACAAAAGTTCCCTGGGCACCAATAGCCGCCACCAGAGAAATCGTGGTGGTAGCACCCAGAAACAGCAGGGACAGGGAGGTGGACATGGTGAAACTTTCTATGCGGGTCAAACGGGGCGCGGGCTTCGCGGATATGCGGGTGGTGGCTCCTCTAATACCAGCTTGCCAGGCAAAAGCATGCGACACAGGGATTATTGCCCCGATAGCTAGAGTGTGAAGCGCCAGAGACGAGAATACGGGAAAACAAACCCTAAATCTATCTAAATATTTTCACACTGCGTAAGATATTCTTATGACACGTTTCAGTACCGACCAGCTCTCCACCTTTGCCGCCGTCATCGAATACGGCACTTTCGATGCCGCGGCAGATGTTCTGCGAGTGAGCCCCTCCGCCATCTCCCAGCGCATCAAAGCCATGGAACAGATCGCCGGAAAGGTCCTGCTACGTCGAAGCAACCCCGTCACCCCCACCGATGCTGGACAAAGCGTGCTGCGCATCGCCCGTCAGAGCGAATTCCTGCAGCAAGAAATGGAACGCGAACTCATGGGTGCTGGCGGCTTCCAAAGCGTCTCCGTGGCGGTCAATGCCGACTCGCTCGCCACCTGGTTCATCGACGCCGTCGGAACTCTCAGCCGCGAAGACAGCATCTTCTGCGACCTGCGACGAGAAGGTGAATTCCACTCCTCCGCCATGCTCCGCTCCGGAGAAGTCATGGCAGTCATCACCTCCAAACCCGAAAAAATCCCCGGCTGCTCCGTTGAAACCCTCGGAGTGGCACGCTACTGGTGCGTCGCAACCCCCGACTACGTACAGCGATACCTACCCGGCTGGCCCAAGCGCGTAAGCCGCGAAGAGCTCAACCGTGCCCCCGTCGTCGAATACGACCGCAAAGACTTCGTGCAGGACGTAGCGCGAGTCCTCATTGAACAAGAAGTAGGTCTGGAGGCTGAAGAAACCTTCACCCAAAGCCCCACCATCTACATTCCCTCCTCCCCGGACTATGCGCGCGCCGTCAGCGCCGGTATCGCCTGGGGTCTCATTCCCGAAGCGCAATGCGCCGAAGAGCTCGCAAGCGGGCACCTCGTGAAGCTCGCCGCAACCCCCGTAGAATTCCCCCTCTACTGGCAGCGCTGGAACATCAACTCGCCCGTCATGGAAACCGTAACCCGCCGCGTCCACGAAGCGGCACGAGGCGACCTGATCTACTAGAAGAGGATGGCTCCGTGAGCTATATGGAACGCCACCAGGTGGCTCTCTACCTCGCCTCCATGGCCGTGGGAGGTGCCAGCGCGGGGCTGAGTGGGTGGAGCCTAGTTTCTGAGCAGCTCGTGCCCTACGCGCTCGGTGCGCTCCTGTGGACCAACTTCGCTCTCATGCCTCTAGTCGGCATGAGTGTCGGTCAGCATAAGAGGCTCGCTCGCACGGTCGTGCTGGTGGCTACCCTTGGAACCCCGATTCTAGTTGCGCCTCTGGTCTCCCTCTTCATTCCCGAGGGCGGCCCCATTGCTCTAGCCACGGTGATTGTTTTGCTGGCTCCATGCGTGGATTACGTTGTGGTTTTTGCGTGTATTGCTGGAGGGGAATATCGCGGTTTGCTGGCGACAACGCCCTATCTTCTTGGTACCCAAATCGTTTCTATTCCATTCTGGACTAGTGCGTATGCATATATAGGAATATTAGATATTGGGGTGGTGGGAGAAATATTCCCCCTTCCCACCGAAAGCTACCTCAGCTTGGCACCGCTCATCGTGCCCCTGATAGCCGCCCACCTCGTGCAACGCTGGTCAACCCGCTCACCGCAGCGTCAACAAGCCTACGAACGCGTACGCAGCATGAGTGATGCCGCGATGATTCCCCTCATGTGCCTGCTCCTTGCTCTCATGTGCTCCGCCTACACCCCGGCGGTGCTCAACCAGGCACAGCTCATTCCCCGACTCGCCGGACTCTACCTCACCTACGCCATCCTCGCAGGAGGCACCGCATGGTGCCTCAGCAAGGTGATGAGCCGACCGGAACGCATCTCCGTAACCTTCAGCGCCGTCACCCGCAACGCCCTCATCATCTACCCCGTCGTCGCGCTCTGCGCACAACGCCTGGCACACAACGGGAACCCCGAAGCGAGCCTCATGGGCGCCACCGTACTCACTCAAACCCTTACCGAGCTGCTCATCATGGTCGCCATGACCGCAATCTTCCGAGCAAGAACAAAGACAGGTAATGCGGAGGCGCTCTAACTCCAGCCCTGCCAAACAGGCAGACCCCAAACACAGAGAGGCGGCCGCCCCATACGGGACGACCGCCTCTCTCATAAAATCTAACGCATAAGTCTTAACGCCAGCGAGTCATCATCAGCATGCTCACCATCATGGCGCCCACACCAACACTCACATTCCACATACCCAGATCAGGAATCGGGAACAGGCCCTGCGTAATGTAGAAAACAATAATCCACAGAATGCCCACCGCCAACAGCGAGAACATAATCACGCGGTACCACAACGGAGTCTGCTCCTTCAGCTGCGTGCCGCTCTCCATCTCACGAGCAATCTCACGCAGACGCAGCTCGCTCGCATCCTCCACCTCAGACTTAGCAGACTTCTGAGACTTCTTCTTGGACGATGCCTTAGCCGAGTTGGTCGACATACTTCCTCCGCTTATTGTTGTATGGGTAACCTAAAAATATATGTTCACACCTATCTTTGCAGACTTACGGGATGATTTCACCTTCTCCCCGCGTTGAAAGATAAGGAACGCCACCCGGCGCCCAAGAACATACATAACCCAGAAGACAAAGGAGACCGCATGAGTCAAGGAACGGCACCCACCGCAGAGCGCCGCCCCCGCAGCGTGCTGCACTGGGTCATCCAGATTACAGGCGAACTCCTCATCACCATCGGAGTCGTACTGCTCCTCTTCGTCGCATGGCAGCTTTGGTGGACCAACATCGACGCCGACCGCACCCAATCCCAAGCCGTCAGCACCCTCGTTCAGGAGTTCGACTCCAATCCCGGCGAACCCGTCCCCGACTGGGACCCCAACCCCCCTCCCGCCGGTCTGAGCGAACCCGGCCACGGTGAAGTCTTCGGCGTCGTCTACATCCCCAAGTTCGGATCCGACTACCAGCGCCCCGCAACCCAGGGCACCAGCTCCGACGTGCTTGACTCCCTCGGCCTCGGCCACTACGAAGGAAGCGCCATGCCCGGCCAGGTCGGCAATTTCTCCCTCGCAGGACACCGCCAAACCCGCGGCAAAGTCCTCAACGACATCGACCTGCTCACCGAAGGCGACCACATCTACGTGCGCACCAAAGACGGCTACTACACCTACACCGTCTACAGCCACGAAATCGTGCAGCCCGACCAGGTAGAAGTCATCGAACCCGTCCCCGGACAGCCCGGCGTAGCACCCACCGAGCGCCTCCTGACGCTCACCACCTGCCACCCGCGCTACGGTGACACCGAACGATACATTGTCCACGCCCGCCTCGAATCCTGGCGGCCCGCCGCAGCCGGAGCGCCCGCAGAAATTGCCGCCTCCGTCGCAAAATCCTAAATCTGAGAGGAAAAGCAGATGTACGCATGGATTTTCCGCCACCTCCCCGGCCCCCTATGGGTTCGCATCATTATCGCCATCGTGCTGATACTCGCCGTAGTCTACCTGCTCATGGAATTCGTCTTCCCCCACTTCGCAGAGTACGGCCCCTTCAACCTGAACGTCACCATCAACCATTAGCGCTAAGGACGTGCCATGACCCGCATCCTTGTTATCGACAACTACGACAGCTTCGTCTTCACCCTCGTCGGCTACATCCAGCAGCTCGGCGCTGAAACCACCGTCATCCGTAACGACGAATACGAACTCGACGAAGTCATCAAGCTCGCCGAAGAACACGACGGCGTGCTCGTCTCTCCCGGCCCCGGTGCCCCCGCAGAGGCAGGCGTCATCATCGACACCATCCGCTGGGCCGCGGAAGCGAAGAAGCCGCTGCTGGGCGTCTGCCTGGGCCACCAGGCTATTGCTGAGGCATTCGGCGGCACCGTCACCCACGCCCCCGAGCTGATGCACGGCAAGACCTCGCAGCTGGTGCACGATAACGTCTCCGTGTTCAAGGACGTGCCCTGCCCCTTCACCGCGACCCGCTACCACTCCCTGGCGGTTGTACCCGAAACCATGCCCGACGTCCTGGAAACCACCTCCACGACCGACAACGGCATCATCATGGGCCTGCGCCACCGTGAAGCCCCCATGCACGGCGTGCAGTTCCACCCCGAATCGGTCCTGACCGAAAGCGGATACCTCATGCTCGGCAACTGGCTCGAAGAAACCGGACTGCAGGGCGCCGCAGAACGCTCTAAGAGCCTCTCACCCCTCATGGCCTAGCCCTTCTAGCCTTTAGAGCCCTCAGTGGCTTATATCGCCTCCAGAAGCCCCGTAGCAGTCACGCTACAGGGAAGCTGGAGGCGATAGCTCTATCTGGCCCGTAGCCGCGAGCAAGCCCCGGTACACGAACAAAGCACACAGACAGACACACGGGCAGATACACGAAAGGGGCGGCGCCCCACACCCAACGGTGTGGAGCGCCGCCCCTTTTGCTAACCGCTAGAACCCCTTAGCGGGCGTTAGCGTTTGCATTATTAGCGTTGTTCGCATTGGTATTCGCGTTAGTACCCTGAATCGTACGGGTACCCGCAGTAGCGGACGCAGCCGGTGCCGGAGTAGCCGTAGCGGTAGAACGCTGCTGGTTCTGGTTACCAGTAGTAGCGTTCTGGTTACCGGTCGCTGCCGCAGGCTGAGTAGCCGCAGTAGTCGGAGCGGTCGTCTGAGTCGGAGTAGCAGCCACACGGATCGTCACAGTGCTGTTCTGAGCCACCAGAGTACCCGCCGCAGAGCTCTGCGAAAGCACAGTGCCCGCAGGACGCTCGTTAGTCTGAACAGTCTCGATGTTGGTGTTCAGCAGAACATCCTGAGCGGTCAGAGCAGCAATCGCCTGGTCCTTGGTCAGACCCACCAGCGAGGGGACCTTCACCTTACCGGAAGACAGGACGATGTTCACGGTGCTACCAGCCTCAACGGTCTGAACACCCTTATCATCGGTCGATCCCTTCTCCGGGGAAAGCTCCACAACCATACCCGCAGGAATGGAAGCGCTCTCCACAGTGGAGACGCGACCATCCACCAGACCCAGGTCCTTCAGAGCGTTACGGACATACGCCTCACTCTGACCCTGCAGGTTACCGGGCAGCTTGACCTTCTCCGGACCGTTCGAAACAGTCACAATAACGGTCGAGCCCTTATTGACCTTAGAACCAACACCCGGCTCAACGCTGATAACGTCGCCCTTCTTGACGTTGTCCGAGTAGCCCTGACGGTACTCCAGCACGAAGCCCAGGTTACGCAACTGGTTCTCGGCATCATCGCGGGAAACATTCACCACAGCCGGAACCGGAACCTGCGGAACCTCATTGAGCTTGTTCTGATAGTACAGAACCGAGCCGACACTGAAAACCAGCAGAGCCGCAATCAGAGTACCCACAAGGAAACGAACCCACGCACGCTTACGCGGCGAAGACTCATCGTACTCTGCGTATTCCTCATCGTCGTACAGTTCCTCATCGTCTTCATACTCGAAGAAGCCGTTGAGGCCGCCATCCTCCACCGAAGCCTCAGTAATCGAGGTGGTGTACGGGGCGTAATCCTCACCCAGGGAAGCAGTAGTCGCCGAAGGAACAAAAGCAGTAGTCATCGCTGCATCCTGAACCACGGTCTCTTCACCCGGGCGAACAACCGACACCAGAGCCTGAGCGAACTCAGCCGCGCTCTGATAACGCTCATCCGGGTTCTTCGCCAGACCCTTCAGAATCACAGCATCCAGACCAGCAGGAACCTCAAGCGGGGTGAACTTGCTCGGAGGCTCAGGGGCATCCGAAAGATGCTTAGCCGCGAGATCAACATTCGACTCAGCGTCAAACGGAGAACGACCAGCAATCATCTCGTAAATCACGCAAGCAGCAGAGTACAAATCGCTACGGGCGTCAACTTCCTTGCCGCTCACTTGCTCAGGGGACATGTAGCGTGCGCTACCCATCACCACATTAGCCTTGGTCAGCGCCTCGCCAGCTTCCTCAATGGCACGGGAAATACCGAAATCCATGACCTTAATCTGGCCCGGCTGACCCTTAGCGATATCCTCGCTGGTACGCTCCAGCACCATAATATTCGCCGGTTTAATATCGCGGTGAATGATGCCCATCGAGTGGCTGTACTGCAAAGCACCCAGCAACTGCTCGGAATAACCCAAAGCATCACGGACCGGCAGATGACCGCCACGGGACAGGATGGAACGCAGAGTATGACCCTCCACGTACTCCATCACGATATAAGGAATAGCGGTGCCCTCTTCCGAAGAAGCAGACTCCTCACCATCCTGCGAAGGGTTATACGAACCGGTGTCATAGACAGCAACAATCGCAGGATTGTTCAGAGACGCCACAGCCTCCGCCTCACGCTTAAAGCGTGCGCGGAACGTATCGTCCTGGGCCTGCTCCGGGCGCAGAATCTTAAGCGCAACCTTGCGGCCGAGGCGAGTATCCTCGGCAGCATAAACGGTTGCCATCGCACCGGTACCGATTACCTCGAGTACCTTGTAACGGTTATCAACCGTGTCGGGAACCGACAGGTCCATAAGTTCTCCTGGATCACTAAGACTAAAACTAAATCAAAACGTAGGGGCTAACGCGCCGACGCAGAAGCGGAAGCAGAAGCCGACGCAGACGGTGCAGCAGAAGCGCTCGCACTCGAACCCCTACCCGAACTGGAAGAGGCCACATACATGTCTACATTACTACCAACCGTAACCTTGGTGCCAGATGAGGGGGTAGTACGAAGCACCGTACCGGGGGCCGCCGTGTCCGAATTCTCATAATGCAGAGAAACATTCACACCCAGAGCGGCAACAGCCTTCGACGCCTCATCAACGTTCTTACCCTCAAGGTTCGACGGCAAAGTCACCGACTTCGGACCGGTTGAATAGCGAACAGTCACGCTATTACCCTGCTCCAAAGTACCCGTCGGAGACACCGAAATCACCGTGTTCTCCGGCTGAGTCGACTCAACACCCTCAGTCTTGGGGGACAAGCCAAGGTTCTTCAGCTCGTTCACCGCATCCTGCAGCTCGCGACCCTCATAGTTAATCGCGTTGACGGTCACCTTCTGCTTAGCGGCACGGGCAGAAGCAGACTCAGCCGGCTCCACTGTCGAAACGGTACCCGTGTTCGTCGGAGCAACAGACGAAGAAGCGCTCGGAGCCGGATCAGACGAATCGCCACCATTATTAGAGGAAAGGACCGTCCAAATACCGCCGGCAATCAGCACGATTGCCAGAAGCAGAGCAACCCACATCCACACATTCGAGCCACGCTTCGCTGCAGGAGCAGGAGTAGCCTTCACACGACCTGAAACCGGACGCATCGTCTGCGCACTCGTGCGAGGAATCGGCGCCGTCGTCGGCTCCGGCGAGAAACGACCACCAGAACCAAAACGCGGAGTAGCAGAAGCACTAATCGGCTCAGCCGCAACATCCATAGCGGTCATCGCGACAGTAGCGTCGTCAGCATTCTCCTCAGCCAAGAACTGAGCTAGAGAAGGAACAGCCTTCACCGCAGCCTTCAGGTCGCGGCGACGAATCGCATCCACTGCAGACGCTAGAGCGGTCGCATCCTTAGGACGCTGAGCCGGGTCCTTCGCCAACAGGCACATGATGAGCGCACGAGCAGGAGCCGGGATGGTCTCCGGAAGCGGCGGCGGCGGGTCATTCACCTGAGCCAACGCAATCGCAATCTGCGACTCACCCGTAAACGGACGACGACCCACCAGGCACTCATAACCAATAATGCCCAACGAGTACATATCCGAAGACGCGGTAGCCGCCTGACCGGTTGCCTGCTCCGGCGCCAAATACTGGGCGGTGCCCATCACCTGGCCGGTAGCCGTCAACGGCACCTGATTAGCCAGACGAGCAATACCGAAGTCAGTCACCTTCACACGGTCATCCGGAGTGATGATGAGGTTACCCGGCTTCACGTCACGATGCACCAGACCCTGCGAATGAGCCGCAGCCAACGCACGAGCCGTCTGAGCAATGAAGTTCAGAATACGATCCGGCGGCAGGGTAGTCTCATGCTCGATGATGCTCGAAAGCGGGTTACCCGGCACCAGCTCCATGACCAGGTACGCGGAATTGTCCTCCTCGCCGTAGTCGAAAACATTCGCTACGCCGGGGTGGTTCAACAGCGCCGTATTACGGGCCTCAGCGCGGAAACGCTCCAAGAAGCCCGGGTCACCGGTGTACTCCTCCTTGAGGATCTTGACCGCAACGATGCGCCCAAGCACCTTGTCGCGAGCTTTCCACACCTCGCCCATACCGCCAATCGCGATACGTTCGGTTAGGGTGTAGCGCCCGCCCAAAGTGATATCAGCCGCAGGCCTCACTTGTTCAACACCGCCTCAAAGAGTTGCTTACTAGTACTGGTTGCCAACTGGGCACCGGTCGCCACGTCAATATCCTCATAAACCACAGCAATCGCAATCTGAGGATCATCAGCCGGCGCGAAACCGGTAAACCAAGAATTATTCAAACCTGCCGTGGTCTCCGCGGTACCGGTCTTACCCGCCACCTTCACACCGGAAACACCAGCATTGCGTGCAATACCATTATCAACCGCATTCACCATCCACTGCTTCACCTGGTTAGCAATTTCAGGGCTAGTGGACGTACGCAGCTTCTCAGGAGAGAACTCCTGCAAAGTGCTCAGGTTGCTGGTCTTCACCGAACGAATCAGGTTCGGCTTCATCTGCATGCCGCCATTTGCAATCGCCGCAGAAGTCATCGCCACCTGCAGCGGAGTGGTCTTCACGTCGTACTGGCCAATCGCCGACTGGGCCAGCTGGCTCTGCGTCAGATTCGACGGGAAAGACGACTTAGAAACCGTCAAAGGAATCTTCAAATCCTGGCCGTAACCAAAATTCTCAGCGGTCTTCGCGATACGCTCCTGACCCAAATCCATCGCAATCTGCGCAAACGGCGTATTACAGGACTGAGCCAAAGCCCACTCAATCGTCACCTGAGTGCGGGTCGAACACTGACCGCCCGTATAGTTCGGCAGGCTGATGTTCGTGCCCGGCAGCGGCAACTGCGCGGGGTTCGCAATGACCGAAGATGCGTTGTACTTGCCGGACTCCAGCGCCGCCACCGCATCAATAATCTTGAAGGTCGAACCCGGCGAATAGGTGTTACCCGCAATCGCACGGTTAAACAGGGGGCTGTCCTCATCAGAAGTCAGAGCCTGGTAATTTGCCAACACCGAAGAGCTCGTATGAGACGACAGAAGATTCGGATCATAGGACGGCGAAGAAGCCATCGCCAGAATCTCACCAGTCTTCGGGTTCAACGCCACCACAGCACCCTTACGGCCCTGCAACGCGTTATAGGCAATATCCTGAAGCTTCGAATTAATCGTCAGCTCCACGCTAGCGCCCTGCGCAGAAGAACCACTGAACAGCTGCGCCACACGGTCGTAGAACTGGCTATCGCTCGTGCCGGCAAGCTCCTTATCCATAGCAGCTTCCAAACCGGTCGCGCCATAAATCGTGGAGAAATAACCGGTCAGAGCCGCATACTTAAGCGGGTGGTTATACACACGCTGGTAGTTGTACTCATCATCAGACTTCACCGACGAAGCAATCTCCGTACCATCAACCACAATCGAACCACGTGCCGAACCGTAATTGTCGTAGAGCGCTCGAGAATTCCACTGATTATTCATCAGCGTCTTCGAATCGAAGAACTGAATATAGCTGAGGGTACCCATCAGCAGGACAAACACGCACGCGGCAGACATCCACATGCGGCGAATAGCCCTATCCATTCTTCTCACCTCCAGAATCCTTAGCCGTAATACGCGCCAGAACGCTAGTAGCACCCTCCGGCTCGTAGCTAGTGTCCGCATGGTCAATACCCTGCGGAGCATCATAACCAGCCACCAGGTGAGGTGCGCGGGCGCTATGAGAAATAGACAACCACAGCGCCACAATAATCCAGTTAGCCACCAACGAGGAGCCACCGGCAGACATGAAAGGAGTCGTCAGACCAGTCAGCGGAATCAAACGAGTCACGCCGCCAATCACCACGAACAGCTGCAGAACCATGACCGTAGACAGGCCAGCAGCCAGCAGCTTACCGAAACCATCACGAGTACCCAACGCCGCACGGTAACCGCGCGAAACCAGGAGCATGAACATCATCAGGATCGCGCCCAGACCAACCAGGCCCAGCTCCTCACCCAACGAGGAAATAATCATGTCCGAGTTAGCGTACGGGACGAGGTTCGCGCGGCCCTGACCCCAACCGCGGCCAAAAAGACCGCCATAAGCCAGGCCGAAAACGCCCTGCAGAATCTGACCCGAACCGCCAGGAGACGCCTGGTAAATCTCCGGATCAAAAGCATGCACCCACGCATAAATACGGGCGTGCACGTGCGAGACATAGTGGTACGCGAAATAGCCACCCACAGCCATACCGATACCCGCAACCACCAGCCACGAAATACGACCGGTCGACAGGTACAGCATCGCCATGAACAGACCAAAGAACATGATTGCCGAACCAAGGTCCTTCTGGAACACCAGAACACCCAGGCTCACAATCCACGCCAAGAACACCGGCGCCAAATCACGCAGACGCGGCAGATTAATCGGACCAATACGGCGGCCAGCCACCAGAATCAGGTCACGGTGCGTCGCCAAATAGCCGGCGAAGAAAATCGCCAAAGTAATCTTCGCGACCTCACCCGGCTGGAACGTGCGGTTACCGATATGAATCCAAATACGAGCACCATTAAGCTCCATACCCAGACCCGGAACCAGCGGCATGATGAGCAGAATCATCGACAACACCAGCGAGGTGTACGTGACCTTACGTAGCAGACGGTAATCCCTGAGCACGAACACGATAATCGCGCACAGCACCATAGACACGCCGGTCCACATCAGCTGACCATCACCCACCGGCGCCGCAATCTGCGGGTCCAGACGATAAATCATGGTCAAACCAATACCGTTCAGCGCCACCACCAGCGGCAGAATAAACGGATCAGCATAACGTGCGCGGAACTGCATGACTAGGTGAATCAGAAGAGCACCGGCACCCAGCACCACCGTGCACGGCAACCACTGGCTCTTCGACGTATCAAAAGCATGCTCCGGATCAATCAGATACATGCCGAACGAGCTGATACCCACCGCCAAAACCAGCAGGAAAAGCTCCGTGAAACGGCGTGCACGAGGCGCATCCGACTCACGACGGAACGAGAACTTAGCCATTATTCTCACCGCCTACCGCAGCAGGAGCCTCCGAAGAAGCCTGCTCAGGAGCCGGGGATGCCGAATCAGAGCCCGGTGCTTCAGAGCTCGGAGCCTCACTGGGTGCCGCAGAGCTCGGGGAAGCGGAAGCGGAAGCCGAGGCAGACGCTGCAGCCTGCTCAGCCTTCTCACGCGTCTGATCCGCCTGAGTCTTCAAACGAGTCACAATCTGGTGCGCATCATCCAGGTCCTTCGCCGTAATCGCATTACGCAACAAAGAACGCGTATGATCGCTCAACTCACTCGTAGGAATATCGGTATTCTCCACCACGTGAGAAAGACGAATCGGACCCAACGCATGCGGAATACCGTTGTACACCGCAACCGTGCCGTCACTCTCACCCACATAGTAGCTACGCTCCACATAGCGCAGACCGGTCCACGCAGCCAGCGTCACAATAGCCGCAACCAGCAGAGTAATGAACAGGCGAATCGACCACGACCGCGGACGCGAACGCTCAACAGTATCCTCAGCGATCAGCTCCTCCAGCTCAGCCGGCAAGGTCGCCTCATCAGACTCAACCTTCAAAGGCACACGCTGAGCCACCGTCGCACGATGCTCCAGGGTACGCGAAGTCACCGCCGGAATCATGCCGGTCTCAGTAGCCACCGAAGCGGCACCAACCAGCTGATGCGGGCGGGAACCCAATTCGCTACGCAAGATCGCAGCATTCGTAAGAGCCGCATCCACGGCGTTATCGTACGTACCGATATGGTGACGCACCGCCCCAGAACCACTGTGCAACAGGGTTCCAGAGAAGTCACGAGCACGACGGAAACGGCGCAACGACCGACGATGAGGCTCCTCAGAGTCCTCATCATGGTGCGCACCCAAAATAGCCTCAGCAGCCTCAGCCGTAGCAGCAACCTCGGGAAGCTTCTGAGTATTCGTGCTGACCTCCTGCTCCGCCACAATCGAATCAGGCAGAGCAGACTCAGGCAGGCTCGAAGGACCCACCGGCTCATCCACCGGCAGAACCTCACGGTCAATCACCTGCAGGGACACAACCGTCACGTTATCCGGAGCGCCACGTTCCAAAGTCATCGCAATCAGAGTGTCAGCAATCTCAGACAGATCATCAGTAGAACGCATCACCTGCTCAATCTCCGACAGGGACACCACAGCATCCAAACCGTCCGAAGAGAGCACCCAGCGCTCGCCGGGAACAGCGTCCAGAGTCTTCAACTCCAGCTCGGGGGACGCATCAACATCACCCAGAACGCGCATAATCACGTTCTTATGGGGGTGGTTCTCCGCCTCCTGCGGGGTAATACGACCCTCATTGAGCAAGCGCTGCACAAACGTATGGTCAGTAGAAATCTGCTCAAACTCACCATCAGCGCCCGGACGCAGACGATACGCACGTGAGTCACCAATATGGGCGAACTCAATGCAATCACCATCAATCAGCAGGGCAGTACAGGTCGTGCCCATGCCCGCCAGCTGCGGATCATTCGCCGCCAGCTCATTAATGATCAAGTTCGCGCTCTGAATCTCATCAGCCAGATAGACGCCGCCAGCACCATCCTCAAAATCGGGGTGATCGAGGGGAGTCAAATTCAAAACCGTCGTAGCCGACGCGACATCGCCGCCCACGTGGCCGCCCATGCCATCAGCAACGACAGCAAGGAAACGACCACCGTAGCCGGAGTCATCATTCTTCGAGCGTTTCAGACCCGTATCAGAGCGGGCCTCAAAACGAAAAGCAATCTTCATACACTAGCCCCTCAACTGCATGGTGGTACCGCCAACGCGGAAATCATCACCGGGCTCAATCGGGGTCGCACGAGTCAGACGCTCGCCATTGACGAACGTACCATTAGTAGAATTCAAATCCTCAAGGAACCAACGGGAACCCTGAGGGAACAGGCGCGCATGGCGGCCCGAGGCGTAATCATCCTGCAGGGACACCTCAATGTCATTAGCGCGGCCAATAGTAATCGGGTGGTCCCCCAGCTGCATCATCGCGCCAGCCTGCGCACCGGCAGTAATCACAAGCTGCGAAGGACGAGTCGGCGGAGGCGCAATATGGGTAGCCTCCGGAACCGCATCAACCGGTGCCGCACGATAGTTCTTACCCAAACCAAGGTCACGGCGAGCCGCCGAAACCACCAGGAAAACAAAGAACCAAATCAGAGCTAGAAAAGCGTAACGAAGGATAGTAACGGTCAATTCAGACGCCATTAACGGACACCTCCGGTCGAACTATGGAAGATGATGCGGGTATTACCCATGCGAAGCAGCGAACCGTTCGCCAGCACCACCGGCGCACGCAGAGGCGCACCATTAATCAACGTGCCGTTGGTAGAACCCATATCGGTGGCGACCACCGCACCACCCTGCATCGAAAGCTGCAGGTGACGGCGAGAAACACCCTTATCGTCCAGACGAAAATCAGCATCAGAACCGCGACCCAGCACAAACGGCAGGTGGTTCACCGGGTGCATGCGACCCTCAATCTCCAAGAAGAAACGGGGAGCACCCGCCGCGGGGGACGCTACAGGCATGTTCAGGCGAGGCGCAGGAGCCTGCTGAGGCGCAGGGCTGGGTGCAGGCTGAGCCGGCTGAGCAGCCGGCTTCGTAATGCGGGTCGGCAAAGAAGACTCACGCGGCGGACGCACCGGCGCGTAGTTAGTGGCGCCGCGCAGAGACGGGGATGCCGGAGCCTCCGGTACAGAGAACGGCTCGAAAGTCGCAACAACCTCAAACTCGCCCTCAGAGAGAGAATCAAGAACGTTGAACGTCACGCGAACCGCGCCAATGAGGGTGTAACCCTGCGCGCGGGCGTGCGAAATCGCCAAATCGCACAGCTCAACAGCGAACGGGTTGCCCCACTCGCGAACGCGAGGGAAATCAACCGGTGCGAAACGGAGAGTATAGACATTAGGAGCCATAGTGCGGCCACTGCCGTCCACGTAGGACTCGTCATCCATCATGATGCGGACGCGGTTAGCGACATCCGCCTTCGCAAAGGTGCCGAAGCCCTTGGAAAGGCCGACAGTGCGGCCGATGCCTTGCTCCAGCTTGCCCAGCTTGTCGAAAAACTTCATGCCGCCTCCTTCTCAACGACCATTCCGAGCAACAGACCGCGCAAACGGTCTTTATCCGAAAGGCTCAGTTTAACGAGCGTGTCTGTGCGTTAGCTGTGTGTCCTGTGAATGAACACACCCGGTTCTATTTTAGGTGATGCACTCGCCATCGCTCTGGAACCCCGTCATTTAGCGGGGAATTGGTTATGGATATGAAAAAATCCCCGGTTCTTTCGAACCGGGGATCGTTGGTGCGCGAGGGGGGAGTTGAACCCCCACGCCCTCACGGGCACACGGACCTGAACCGTGCGCGTCTGCCTATTCCGCCACTCGCGCATGTGTCTTACGGTGTATCACCGCAGGCAACACATAAAACTATACGGACTGTATGCGGTGCTGTCCAATTGAGAGAGTGTGACCTTCGTTACTTAGAGGTGGTGGAGGGTTCAGAAAGAGCCTCCGAGGCGCTATTGGGGGCACTACCGGACACTCCACCGGAAGTAGCCGCATCGGACGCAACCGCGGAACCCCGCGCCATACGCTCGTTTTCGGCACGCTCCCGATCAATGCGTTCCAGACGCGCGCGCAACAACCACGTCACCGGACCCACATACGGCAGGCACAGCACCAGCAGAAGCCACTTCAGCTTCTGCACCTCCGAAAAATGCGGGTTCCGATGAATCGTCACCAAGCACAATAGCGCCAACGCAATACCAGCCAGAAACACGACCGTGACCACCAGCTCCAGTACGGCACGCCAATCCATAAACCCTCCTAATATCCTTCCTAAGCATACAGACCCGGAGGAATCCGCAAGCCCTCAGGGTAGTTCAAGGAGGCGTTCAGAGCCTACCCCGATGGGCAGCCCCATACGCCCCTCAAGCACGCAAAAGGGCCCGCCCCGCAACACAGCAGGACGGACCCTCCACAAAGCCTTACACAGAAACCTGCGTGTAGCTTACAAACTAGCGGCTAGCCTTCTTCGCGGCACGACGCTCAGCAGCCTTCGCATCATACTCAGCCCAGAACTCACGGGTAGTCACCGCATCAGTACCATCCCACGCCGCAAGATTCTTCAACTCAGGCATATCCGAAGCCTTGAAAATCGGCTCCAAACCAGCCTTACGCTGAGCCTCATAGTTCTTCAACACCGCAACAACCTGCGGAGTCATCAACAGAACCGCCGTCAAGTTCACAATCACCATGCCGGCATTCAGCATATCCGCGGTAGTCCACACCAGATCCAGCGAAGAAATCGCACCGAAGAACACGAATACCAGAACCAGTGCACGGAAAATATTCATCGGCAGCTTACGCTCAGTCACGAAACGCATATTCGACTCGCCGTAGTAGTAGTTACCAATCACAGTCGAGAACGCAAACATGAAAATCGCGATAGTCAGGAAGTGCACCGCCCAATCGCCCAGCTGCATAGCCAGCGCCGACTGAGTCAGCGACGCACCACGCGAACGATCACCATAAGTCGGGTTCGACAGCAGAACAATAAACGCAGTCACAGTACACGCCATCATGGTGTCAAAGTAAACACCCAGGGTCTGCACGTAACCCTGCTTAGCCGGGTGAGAAATAGTAGCGGTCGCACCAGCGTTCGGAGCAGTACCCATACCCGCCTCATTAGTCAGCAGGCCACGCTTCATACCCCAAATCACGGCACCCATCGCGCCACCGGTCACAAACTCCTTAATGCCAAAAGCACCCTGGAAAATCATCAGCAGCATCTCCGGAACCTTGCCAATGTTCAGCAGAACAACCAGCAGACCCAGCAGCAGATACAGTACCGCCATAATCGGCACCAGCCACTCAGTCACCGAAGAAATCGCGCGAATACCACCGAAAATAATAGCCGCAGTCAGCGCCACCATAATCAGACCAATAGTGATGCGGAAGCCCATCGAGTTAGTACCCGAAACATCAATGCTGAACGAGTTCGCCGCAGCATCCACCACAGCATTCGTCTGAACCGCCACAAACACGAACGCATAAGTGACCACAATGAACGCCACAAAGATGTAACCCATCCACGGAGCATTCAGGCCGCGCTTCATGTAGTACGCCGGACCACCAATATAGGAATCCTTACCGCGCTCCTTATACAGCTGACCCAGAAGGGACTCCGCAAAAGCAGAAGCCGCACCAACAGCAGCAATAACCCACATCCAGAACACAGCACCCGGGCCGCCCATAGCAATAGCCAAAGCAACACCCGCAACAGTACCGGTACCCACACGAGAAGCCGCCGAAACAGTAAACGCACGGAACGAAGAAATGCTCTTCTTACCGTCAGCCTCACGAGCAACCGGGTCACCCAGAACACGGACCATTTCCTTAATGGAACGCCACTGCACACCGCGAGTACGGATCGTAATGTACAGACCAGCCGCAATCAGAGCGTAGTAGAGGAAATTACTCCACATCCAGTTCTGCACGGCATCCACGGAGGAAGTCAGTTCCGCAGTCTGCGTATTAATGTCCCCGATGATATTCAGAAGAAAATCCACTCGGCACTCCAATCTTGAAAGCAAAAAGCCCGCACGCTCAAACCCGAAAGACGGACAGCGTGGGGGCTACATTGCTGGGTGGCGCGGACTCAAAGCCGCGTAACGGAGGCACATACGCTCCGTATGATTAGTCACCTCATTGTGTCGGGTACGCCCCCCGCTCGGCAACTTAAATAAGGGGCCCAAGTCAAAATGTAACGAATACTTAATATATGGGCAGAGTAAATATAGACTCCGTGGAGGTGTTGACGGCACCGGCAGGGCGGGCACAAAAAGCCCGGCACAAGGTACAAAACCTCGCACCGGGCTTAGCGGAGAAGCGTGGGTATCAGTCGGGCTACGAACGCTCAGGCTTCACAAACGGGAACGACAACACCCCACGAATCTGCGTCTGAGCCAACAGCATCACCAAACGGTCCACGCCCAGACCCAACCCACCCGTCGGCGGCATACCCGTCTCCAAGGCGTACAGGAAATCCTCATCCACCTCCATCGCCTCCAGATCACCCGAAGCCGCCTTCAACGACTGCTCCGTCAGGCGCTCACGCTGCACCAGCGGATCCGCCAGCTCCGAGTAGGCACAGCCCATCTCCATGCCGTTAATCACCAAATCCCAACGCTCCGCCAAACCCGGAACACTACGATGCGGCGCCGCAAGCGGACTCGTCTCCGCCGGGAAATCCGTATAGAACGTCGGCTCCACCGTATGCGCCTCAACCAGCTCACCATACAGCTCCTCAACGATGGCACCCGGACCCATACCCTCGTGAACACGCACACCGTGCTGCTGCGCCAAAGCCAGCAACTCCTCAAAATCCGTCTGCACATCCACTCGGCGACCCAGCGCCTCCGACAGAGCATCACACACCGACACCACACGCCACGGACCTGACACATCACGCACCACGCGCTCGCTCGAAGCCTTACGACCCAGCGGCAAAGACACCGAACCAAACACCGCCTGAGCGGCATCCTTAATCAGACGCTCCGTCAACTCACGCATCTGTACATAATCCGCATACGGACGATACGCCTCAAGCACCGTAAACTCCGGATTATGGGTCGCATCAGCACCCTCATTGCGGAAATCACGACCCAGCTCATACACCGGACCGCTACCGCCCACCACCAGGCGCTTCAGGTACAGCTCCGGCGCAATACGCAGCGTCAGATCCTCACCGTACGCATTGATATACGTGCGGAACGGGCGCGCGCTCGCGCCACCGTGCACCGTATGCAGAATCGGGGTCTCCACCTCAAGGAAGCCCTCCGCATCCAGGCGGGCACGCAGTGCCTTAATCACCGCGGTACGCAGGCGCAGATTCTGCATCTGGTCCGGATGCACCAACAGGTCTGTGGAACGGCGACGCAGGCGCGCCTCCGGGTCAGTAAAGGAGTCGAAGGGGATGGGGTGCAGGCTCTTCGACGCCATGTACCAGGAGGCGGCAATCAGCGATGGAGTGCCGTTACGGCTCACCCCGTAGGTGCCCCGCACGGTGATGATGTCACCAGTATCCAGGTTGCGGGAGGCGAGGCTCAACGGGTGCTCGCCCACCAGGCTGCGTTCCACGACGACCTGCAGGGTCTCACCCCCTTCAATGAGGATTGCAAAGAGGACTCCACCGTGGTTGCGAAGCGCGCGAATACGCCCCGAAACCATGAATTCCGAATCTGGAATATTTTCAGAAGAGAATATACTCAGGGCATCCTTCACGCCCAGAATAGGCGCACCATTACTGCGTATCTCACCACCCAGCGGATACGGATCCATGCCCGCCGCACGCAGCGCCTCCAGATGGCGCAGACGGTGCTGAGTCTGATTGCTACGCGACACCTCAGGAAGCTCTTCCACAGAAGCGAGCTGCATCTGGCGAAGAGCCTCCAGCTCATCTGTAGAAAGAACCTGCTCCTGATCCTGCAAACGGCGCGCCGACAAATTCGGTAAAAAGCCCTCCGCCATACCCGACGCAACCACAACATTCGCCATCGCCAACGTCGGCTCCGTCGCCAAAAAACGAGGAACCCACAGCGGGGCAAACTTCAGATTGAAACGATACAGGCGGCGCAACTGCAGAAAACGATCCAGCACACCCAAAGAGCGGGAAGCAAAACGGTTCCACGCCGACGCACCCACCTGATCAGCAGCCTCAAAAATATGGCCAAACATCGCAAAATTCAGCGACACCCGCCGCACACCCAAAGACGCCGCCTGCTCCATCAGCGACGCCACCATAAACTCCACCACACCATTAGGTGCCTCAGGGGAGCGGCGCATAACATCCAAAGACAGCCCCGTAGGACCCCACGGGACGAACGACAGCAGAGCCACCATCTGACCAGCCTCATCATGAGCCGACACCAGAACAGACGAAGAATCCGCTGGATTATTCACACGATTCAGAGCCATCGAGAAGCCGCGCTCCACACGCCCATGACGCCACGCCGAAATATTCTCCGCAACCTGCTGACGCTGCTGCTCGTCCAGCTCCGCAAAGCGACGCATCTGCGCCGTGTACCCGCCGCGACGCACACGCTGAACCGCCTGACGCACCGGTAGCATCGACGTGTCATTGAGCGTGAAACGGTCCGCCTCAAGGACCGCCTCCTCACCCATCTGAATAATCGACAGGCCCGCACGGTTATAGGCGCGCGCACCCGCCTCACTCACGCTCAGCGCCGCAGGAACCCAACCATAGCTACGCGCCTGCAGCATCCACTGCTCAATGGCGGCATCCCACGAATCAGGGTCACCCACCGGGTCGCTCGACGCCAAACACACCGAACCCACCGAACGGTACGTAATCGCCGCCCTCTGATCCGGAGAGAAAATCACCTGCTTATCGCGACGCGTCGCAAAATAGGAGAGCGAATCATTGGCACCGTACTGCTGCAGCAGAGCGCGAATCTTCAGCTCCTTCTCGCCGGTCCACGCATCCGGGGCACGGTAACCGCGCGCCAACAGGTACAGCGCCGCAACCAGTGAAGCACCGTACCCGAAAGAAGCCAAGAAAGCGACCACATCGGCAGACCACACGCCAGGATGGGTACGCTCAATACCCATGCCGTGCATCAGCAACTCCCACGGGGTCACCGAAAGCAACGGCTCCCACACACCAATGTGGCAGAGGTACCAGAGCACCAGAGTAGTCAGCAGGATGCCGCCAACAGCCGTCGACGCCGCACCCACCCACGAGAGGCGACCAATACGCGCCGGGAACGCCGAACGAATCGAGAAAAGGAAAGGCACCAGCGCGCACGCAAACACGATGGAGAGCGTATCGACCGTCGAGGAGAAAATACGGTCCTTCGGCATAATCCCCGCGGGGAACACCAGAGTGAATGCGCTATGGCTGGCGATTAGCACACCAAGCACCTGAAAAACGATGGCGGCAATGAGAGCGGCACGCTTGCGCACAATCAGCCCGGACACAAGCACAATCATCGTAATGGCGCTGGGTAGCGTGTGCGTGGAGGGAATATTCAGCAGGTCAGCGGTGACTTCCCACCAAGTGAAGCCGCGACCGTGCCGCAGAGGAGAGATAATCCACGCGAATGTGGTCAGAAGCGCGGCAAAAGAATACACCCCAATCACCACGCGTGCTGATATCTCTGCATACCTTGAAGGAGGCGCGGGCGCCTGCCCTGCTCGTGCTGTACGGCGACGTGAGGTAGTGCGGTGAGACATCATTATCAACGGGGGATTGGGGTGTAGGGAAGGTACTAGACCTTAGGAGTTCTTGCTAGGCTTCGGTCTTCGGGTCACGGTAGGTGCCCTCGAAGACGTCGGGGATGCCGTTGTCGTCAGCGTCCACGCTTTCCTTCTCAGCCAGGGCACGGTAGTGCTTGTTACGGCGTGAAAGGATGATGGCACCGACAATCGCGGCGAGCACGGAACCGAAGAGAATCGCAATCTTTGCATCCTCGGTGTGCGGGGAGCCGTGCGGGAAGGACAGCTCAGCCACCAGTAGGGACACGGTGAAGCCGATACCGCCGGTTGCAGCCAGGCCGACCACGTCAATCCAGGCGACGTCCGGGTCGAGGTTAGCGTTCTTGAAGCGGGTCACGAGCCAGGTGGTGCCGAAAATACCGATGGTTTTACCGGCAACCAGTGCAACCATGATGCCGACTGCCACGGAGTCGGTGAGGGCGCGTCCGAGGCCTTCAAAACCGCCCACAGCCACACCCGCGCTGAAGAACGCGAAGATCGGCACGCAGATGCCCGTGGAGAGGGGGCGGAAGCGATGCTCCAGCACCTCTCCCAGACCGTGTTCTGCGTGTGCCGCCTCGGAGCGTGCGGACATCTTCACGGGCACCAGGAAGCCCAGAACCACGCCGGAAATGGTGGCGTGAATACCGGACTCGAGGAAGAGTGCCCAGGTGATGATGCCCAGGGGCAACAGCAGAACCCATGCGGCGAGAGGCTTCAGATGCAGCATGGTCTCGCCACGGTAGGCGATGAACGCGAAAAGTGCGAGCGGAATCAGTGCGAAGAGTAGGTACTCGCCGTGGAAGTTATTGGTGTAGAAGATCGCGATAATGCAGATTGCGATCAGGTCGTCGACCACAGCCAGGGTCAGCAGGAAGACGCGCATCGCCGAGGGGAGGAAAGTACCCACGGCGGCGAGCACGGACACCGCAAACGCAATATCGGTTGCGGTGGGGATAGCCCAGCCGTGCAGTGCGGTGGGGCTGGTGAAGTTCAGTGCCGTATAGATAATTGCGGGCACTGCAACACCACCAAAGGCAGCCGCAATCGGAACAATAGCGGTGGAAGGCGACTTGAGGTCACCAATCACGAATTCCTTCTTCAGCTCCAGGCCGGTGAGGAAGAAGAAAACAACGAGCAGACCGTCTGCCGCCCAGGTTCCGATGCTCATCTGCAGGTGGTTGAAGCCGGGGATGACCGGGCCAACAACGGTGTCTCGCAGACCGAAGTAGAAGCTGGATGCGGGGGTGTTGGCGAGTACTACTGCCAGCACCGTCGCAATCAGAAGTACGGTACCGCCGACTGATTCTGCACGCAGAATGTCGGCTACGCGGCGTGAGTTGCTATATGAGCCGCGGCTGAGGGTATCTGGGTTGGTGTGAGTCATTCTCTCCTCTTTCTGCCGCGATATTATGCGGCATCTAAGGCTTTTAAGTTTACTCTGCACTGTATGAGTATTCGAGTACCCGCTGGCGGCTTTTAGCTCCTGGACGGTGCACCGCGGTGTGCTTTCATGGCGTATATGCATAAACGTTCCGCCCTCCCCACGGCGTGTGGGGAGGGCGGAACGTTTAATATTTTGCAGATATTCTGCGTGGTCGACTAGGTGTCTAGCCGCCTGAACGCAAGATTAGGAACCAGCGATTGCGGGTGCGCCGGACTCCTGGCCGTGGTCGTGTGCCAGCTCGCGTGCAACGTAGTTCTCCAGGTCGAAGAGGTTGCCGTTTGCGCGCTTCACGATGGTCACCAGGGTCTCCATGGTTGCAACTTCCTCAACCTGTTCCTTCAGGAACCAGAGGATGAACTGCTCGCCCAGTGCGTAGTTCTCAGCGCGTGCTGCGGAGAACAGGGCCTCGATCTGACCGGTGACAGCCTTCTCCTGTGCCAGGGACATGTCAACGATTTCCTGAACGTTCTCGAAGTCGTTCTTGACAGCGGGAACAGCGGGGATCTCGACCTTGTGGCCGCGGTCCAGCTTGTACTGAACCATCATGAGTGCGTGCTCGCGCTCTTCGAGGGACTGCTGGTAGAAGAACTTAGCCAGCTGGGGAAGGTCCTCACCGTCGAGCCAGATAGCCATGGACAGGTACTGGTGGGATGCAGCGAACTCGTGGCCGATCTGCTCGTTCAGAAGGTCGTAGAAAGACTTAGACATATGGTTTCTCCTTATCTGGTGGTTGCTTTTGGGTGCCGGGATGGCGCGGTGCAACCTGTTGATATTTATCGTAAGGGGTGGGGTGCGCCATGTACAGAGAGAAAAGGCTAATCGGTGAATCAGATAAGGTACCCCTGACATATTGTCACCACAACCCTTAGTGTGGATAGCCTGAATATTTTCTTTGGATTGTGTGGTATTGGGTGTGTTTCCTTGAGATTTCGCGGTTTAACAGGGATAGACAGCGGGTTTAAAAACCACAACCCCTACAGCTCAAGGTAAACATAGAGACACCATGTTGGGTGCCTGCGCACGGGGCTAGAGGGCGCAAAAAAATCTTAAAAATCTCTCGAAAATGCGGCGAAACTGATGTGGTCAGAACCCCGATGCGCCCCCAACCACCTCCGTAAAGGTTGTTCTGCGCGCGCCTTTAAAGAGATAAGGCACGTTCCCAATGGGAATGTGCCTTATCTCTGGTTCTCTCAACTCTCATCCCTCTGTGGGGTGGAGGAGGTTAGTGTGCGGGGTAGTCCCCACGCTGCAGTGCATCAATCGAGATGATGTTTGAGGGGGTGTTGCCGAGGACTGCCTCGCCGATTTCTGCGAGGTGCTCAACCTGCTCGGTGGTGAGGTGGTCGAAAATCTGGCGGCGTACTTCGTTCACGTGGCCGGGTGCGACCTCCTGCACCTTCTGTTCGCCTGCGGGGAGCAGGTGGCAGATGCTGACGCGGCGGTCTTCCGCGCTGAGGGAGCGGCGGACGTAGCCGTCCTTCTCCAGGCGTGCCACAACGCGGGAGAGACGTGCGGGAAGGGTGTTGGTGGTAATTGCCAGCTCGGTCATGGTCAAGGAATTGTCCTTGGACTCGGAGAGCATCGCGAGCACCATGTATTCAACGAAGCTAATGCCGGCTTCGGTCTGTAGCTGGTTTTCCAGCTTGCGGGTGAGGTTGAAAATGATGGAGCTGATAAAGAGCCAGCCTTCTCGCTCCTGGGGGGAGAGCCACTGGATGGAATCGCTGTGTGCGGTATTTTCGGACCGCTGCGCAGACGTGGTTGGTGTGGACACGGGATTGGTTCCTCTTTTATCGGATATGGAGCTCCCTTATTAAGGGGAGATGCGGTGTGTTGGCACCCATTGTAGCGAAAGGTCTTACTCGCAACCTGAAATTGGTACGGTCAAGTAATGGTTGACACTTTGGTGCTAATTTTTTAGAGGGTGCTAGGGTCATCTTTTTGCACGCAGTGACTGCAAAAACCTTGGGCAGGTAGGTGATACACGACATATTTAAAAAGATTTCCGGTACAAGTATAGATGAGAACGTACCAAGAAGCACACTCGTGCATCGAGCCGAATTCCGCGGAATATCAAGGGTTTTAGGGGTGTGAATGAAAATTCTGAGGGGTGCAAAGAGGTTGCCAGGGGTGAAAAATAACGAAACGATAACAAAAATTTTAAGAAAATCACGGTTTTGGCTTTGCAACCGTAATGAAACCGTGTACACTAATTACATAACGGGGTCGAAGGAAGCCTCCGAGGCGAGACCGGAAGCTCGCTTCGATAGGTTCGACTCTCTATTTATCGGTGATTGTCGTCGGTGTACGAGTAACTCGTATTTCTACCGACGGATGTGCGGTGCGGGTGCAGTTCGTGGTTGGGCTGCATTCCGTACCGTATCTTTTTAACTCGAATATCTATCAACTCACTCTAAGAGCATCCAATGATCGGGTGCTCTTTTCTTTTGCCCTCATGTAGGTGCGCCGACAAGGGAGCTGCGGGAGCCGGGGGAGGGCTGTATGAGGCGGTGTGCACATCTGTACCGTGCGGCTGCAGTATTGCTGTGCCGTATCGTGCCGAAATGGTTATCCACAGAGGTTTTCCACAGTGTGGAGAACTTACACGCGTGTGATTTTATGGAGGCGGTATCGAGCTCGCTAAGTGTTAAAAATGAGGGTGCAGCAGGGAAATTCTTGTAATTACAGGCTTCTACGGGTGTTAAAACCGAGGGTAAATTCTTAAACAGAAGGGCTTTTCACCTTTAAATCCGCGGAACTCAAGAATTTCCACACCTGTGGATAACCCTGTGCACTTAATCCACCGCCTCCGGCTAGAAGAAGCGTATAAGGCTGTTCAGAGCCTCTTTTGGGGCTCAATATTTTGGCTAGTAGAGGGAAAAACGCCCCGAACGGAAGTAAAAATTCTGCGGTTTATCCCCCGCGCATCCCCAAAAAGAGGTGTTATCCACAGTAGTTATCCACAGTGTGGAGAACTTACAGCACTGTTATTCACATGAGTGCATACCCAGGTATTTCAATGCAGAATAGGGCACCGAGCCTGAAAATCCTGTTGATACACAGGGTTATCCACAGTTGTGGGGAAAAGTCTCTGCCTAAAATCCACAGGCTCGAGCGTGGTCTTACATAAATGTGACGCTCCCCAATTCGTGAAAAGTAAAGTAAACGCTACGCTGGTAATCTTTAATACGAGCCAAGTTTTCTAATGAAAGGCATCATCATGGCTGAAAAGTACACTCTCCCCGAGCTCCCCTACGACTACGCGGCGCTCGAGCCCCACATCTCCGCAAAGATCATGGAGCTGCACCACGACAAGCACCACGCAGCATACGTTGCAGGCGCTAACGCAGCTCTCGAGCAGCTCGAAGAGGCACGCGAGAACGGTGCATACGGCAACGTCTCCAAGCTCTCCAAGGACCTGGCATTCAACCTGGGTGGCCACACCAACCACTCCATCTTCTGGAACAACCTGTCCCCCGAGGGTGGCGACAAGCCCACCGGCGAGCTGGCAGCAGCAATCGACGAGTTCTTCGGCTCCTTCGACAAGTTCCGCGAGCACTTCACCAACGTTGCACTGACCATTCAGGGCTCTGGCTGGGCAATCCTCGCATGGGACACCGTCGGCAAGCGCCTCATCATCGAGCAGCTCTACGATCAGCAGGGCAACATCTCCGTTGCGCTGATCCCCGTTCTGCAGCTGGATATGTGGGAGCACGCATTCTACCTGGACTACCAGAACGTTAAGGGCGAGTACGTCAAGGCATTCTGGAACATTGTGAACTGGGCTGACGTTCAGGCTCGCTTCGAGCGCGCAGTGTCCCAGACCAAGGGCCTGGTCCTCTAATCTAAGTTTTCGCCAGCGCGGTGACGTAGCCGCGGTGAGATAACTGAAACGGGTGCCCGGCGCCTCCATATTCGGAGGTGCCGGGCACCCGTTTGTTGTATTCAGGTGTTGCCCAGCGGGGTTGGGCGTGGAACCCTAGAGCGCCAGCGTGCGGTACACCAAACCGCGGCGTCCCGAACGTGCTTTTTGCTCTACCAAACCTCGCTGGATTAGCTTGGGTAGCGCGTAACGTACCTGCCGTGTACTCAACTCGGTGTTTTCCGCGATATCAGCGACGGTAGCGGGTCCACGGGTCAAAGCAACGTACACCTGGGATTCCGTGGGGGATAGATTTTCCGGTATCTCAGCACGTTGAGGAGGCGAGGATACCTCCATTATGCTCGTAGGCTGCGTGTTATCGGCAGGGCGGTAGATAATGACGCGTACCTGGATACCCTCATCGATAATATGCGCCTTACGCAACCCGGCATCAACCAGGGCCTGTTGTGCAGCTAGGATACCGCCGCCTTCGCCTTCGATTAGTCGGTGACCGTCACTGAGACGAATGTTCTGGCAGATAGCATAGAGCGCCTCGTTTACAGCCGCGGGGCGATGCACGAGGCCTACCTGACTCGGCAGGATACCCCAAAAACCGCCGGGGCTGATGATTTCAATACGGCCGCGTTTGATAAAAATCTGTATAAATTTTCCGGATGCATCCCGTTCATAGCTCCGGTGGACGAGTGCGTTAGCCACGAACTCACGGAGAGCTACCAGGGGGATTTCTGGCTGATCGATGAGCCCCGCACCATTGGGAGCTGTGACGGTGCGGTTCTTGATGTTGCGCATAAACCATGCAAGGGTATCTTCAAGCATGGCGGGAATAGGGCCTTCACTTCGAAAACGGTCATCATTGCGGGCGTTGCCGCTTACAGAAACTATGCCGATAATGCTTGCCCCAGCATAGAATTGTTGCGGGTAATCACCCAGGGCGCATAGCCCGGCTAAGGTCAACTCGTCATGGGCATCAATGACGTTGCGTTTGCGTAGGATCTCCGCGTCGGAGTCATTACGTAGACGCGCTGAGGAAAGACGCACCTGGTGTAGGAAATCCTCGGTGTAGGATTTGTCCAAATCTTCACTGGATGTGTTGGGAATTGATTGTAGGTCATTGTGTGGTTTGTGGCGCTGCGCGTACATTAGACTGAGCGCGTAGCCATCCATTGGGTAGTCGCCGTCTCCGAGTCGCTGGTAGGCTATATTACCTTTGAAACAGGGACGTTCCTGCACCGGCAGACCCGGAACGGTTACGATGAGCAGCTGATGGCCATCCAAAGTTATATCGTCGGTTTCTACTACGATTTTTGGCTTAAGATTTTGAGCAGCATCAATAATCTTTGCCCGCAAATCTTCAACATCATAAACACCTACAGGTGCAAACTCCTGAGATTCGTCGACACCGCATATGATTGTGCCTCCGTCGGGAAGGTTAGCAAAGCTACAGATAGTTTCCGCCACGGAAGAGGGGTAACCCATGTGGGCTGATTTAACCTCTACGGTCAGGCTGTCTCTGCCTAGAAGCCGTAGCTCGTTGAGTGTTTGTGTTAGTTCTTCAGGCGTATACATGTACATATTGTAATTCCTGGAGTGACATTTTGAGCCTCATGCGGGACATTAATTACAAATAAGATGGGTTTTAGTGACAAATATGTAACTATCGAGGATGATTTGTTACATAAATAGTAGGCGGTCTGCGAAGTTGGGTGAATGTGTCCCGACTGCTGCCATGGTGAGTGCCCGGCGCCTCCATATTCGGAGGTGCC
>NZ_KV831988.1:244405-248587 GCF_001837295.1 Rothia sp. HMSC065C03 | reverse complement strand
CTCCATATTCGGAGGTGCCGGGCACCCGTTCGTTGTATTCAGATGTTGCTCCGCGGGGTTCAGAGCTGAGCTCTAGAGCGCCAGCGTGCGGTCAATGCGGATGCGGCAACAGAAATCCTCGTCGTGGCTCACCACAATGAGCGCGCCGGTATAGGCTTCGAGCGCCTGCACCAACCAATCCACCGAAGAAATATCGAGGTTATTCGTCGGCTCATCCAACATGAGTAGCTGCGGCACCGGATCCGCCAGAAGCACCTGCGCCACTGCGGCACGGAACCGCTCACCACCGGAGAGCTCACAGGTCTTATGGTGCACGCTCTCGCGGCGGAAAAGCAGACGCGCCAGTTGGTCACGCAGATGCTGTTCGCTCACGCCAGGGTTAGCCCGCTGCACGCACTGCAGGAGGGTCAGCTGCGGGTCGAGGGTGATGCGCTGAGGAATGTACGCCCCCTCGAGGCAGTAGCCGACGCGGTAGGCGGGCTGCACGGGGGAGCGGTACTCCGGGTCGCCGGCGTGGGCAATTGCCTCAAGGAGGGTGGTCTTGCCGCTGCCGTTTGCGCCGGTGATGCGCAGGTGCTCGGGGCCGCTGAGAATCAGGTGCTCGGGGTGCTCCGCCGGGGTTCCCTGTTGGTTCTCGCTATCTGCCTTGGCGGGCAAAAAATGCAGAGAATCAACCTTGGTGGGTTGCTGAACCGTGAATGTTTCACGTGAAACCTGCCGGGCATCAACCCGGTGCAGCTCCAGTACCTTGCGACCCGCGGGTAGGGGCTGCTGGCTCAGTTCGGCGTAGATCTTCTCCTGCACGCGCACCTCATCCTGAGCCTTCTGGTATGCCTCCCGGGCCTGTTCCTGCTTGCCGACGCGCAGCCCGCGAAGCTTCGCCGCCGCCTGACGTGAGGCATCCTTTGCCAGGTCTAGAATTGTATCCGGCTGGTCGTCCTTCCAGACCTGCGCCATGTTCTTCGAGATAATCTCTTGCGCATGCACCCACTCGCGATGCGCCGAACGCACCCGGTTCTTCGCCTCGGTCACGCGACGCTGAGCCGCCTGCTGCTCGGTGTCCAGCGCCTGCCGGTAGGTGCTGTAGTTACCTTCAAAGAGACGCAGATGCGCCAGCCCCTGGCGGTCGGCGTGAAGCTCCGCAATCACGTTTACACGCTCCAGCAGATCGCGATCATGGCTGATGATGAGTGCCGGGCAGGGTAGCGCCTCCAACGCGGCGAAGAGCTGAGCCTTCGCCGCGGAGTCCAGGTTGTTGGTCGGCTCATCCAACAGAATGAACTCGGGATCAGAAACCATCAGTGAGGCAAGTGCGGCAATGACCGCCTCGCCACCGGAAAAACTGCGCATGCTACGGGCAAAGAGCGCGCGAACAGCCTCCGGGTTGTCGCGATCAACCACGGTCGCCGGGGTGAAACCGTAGGTTGCAAGATCCGCCAGGGTGCGCTCCTCAACATCCCAGTTATCGCCAATAGTGTCGTAGAGTTCGGGGGAGTATTCGCCGGATTCCACTGCCTGCAGTGCCCACAGAATCTCGGAGATTCCACAGAGCTCGGCGAGGGTCTGTTCCCGATCCAGACCCAAATCCTGAGGCAGATACGCCATGCGCTCCGGCACCGCCAAAGAACCGGAATCCGGGGTCAAATCGCCCAAAATCAACCTCATAAGGGTTGTTTTTCCGCAACCATTATCGCCAATGAGTCCGGTCAGAGGTGCCGAAAACACCGCCGAAAGGTTCACAAAAAGTGGAGGCTCACTCGGGTGCGCGTACGAAATATGGTCGAGTGTAATGTGAAATGACATGGGCCGAGTTCCTTCGAGTAGGTGCTCGGATTCCTGTCAGCGCACGTGAAGGTGTGAAGGCATGAAAAAACCCGAGCGTAACGGTGGATGTACCTGTGCCCGGGTGCGTGCGCGCTGACGGAGACACGCAGAAAAATGGAAGTGTGCAGAGAATATGCCTGCACAAAAAGCTGCGTGAGCGCACGAAAAATTCTTCTGAGTCCGGGCTTATGCTCGGTGGGTCATTTCTTTGATGCCTCCTAGATTCCGAAGGGCACCCCGGTCGCGCCTTGGGTGGCTTCGGTCAAACGATACATTCAGCTCCGCCAGCTACCCCCGTGGTGGGGTAGCGCGGATAGAGAGCTGATGGCTCAAGCATAGAAACTATGTGGGTGCTGAGTCAAACACCTTCCCATGTAGGAGAAGATTCAGCATGCTGATTCCCCGAATGGTTCCTGCCCGAGAGTTTTTGTTGAAAGGTTGAGTGTGCGGTCAATGCGGATGCGGCGGCAGAAATCCTCATCGTGGCTCACCACGATGAGCGCGCCGGTGTATGCTTCGAGTGCCTGCACCAGCCAATCCACCGAGGAAATATCGAGGTTATTCGTCGGCTCATCCAGCATGAGAAGTTGCGGCACCGGGTCTGCCAGAAGCACCTGCGCCACCGCGGCACGGAAGCGCTCACCTCCGGATAAATCCCCAATGCGCTGATGTACGCTTTCGCGACGGAAGAGCAGGCGCGCCAGCTGGTCACGCAGATGCTGTTCGCTCGCACCGGGATTCGCCCTCTGTACGGTTTCAAGGAGGGTGAGCTCCGGGTCGAGGATGATGCGCTGCGGCAGGTATGCGGTGTTGTCCAGGCGGTAGAGCACTTGGTATGCAGGCGGCACTGGGGAACGGTAATCAGGGTCATTCGCGTGCGCTATCGCATTGAGAAGCACAGTCTTGCCACTGCCGTTCGCACCGGTGATGCGCAGGTGTTCAGGTCCGGTCAGGATAAGAACCTCGGGAAAATCTTGGATGTGAAGCAGATAATCAACTTTATAAGGTTGTGTTTCACGTGAAACGGTGTTTTGGGTGTATGCCTTCTTAAGGTCGGCGCTCTGCGGTGTAGATGCGCAAGAGTCGTTCTTTACCCGATGTAATTCCAGTACCTTCCGCCCCAGTGGGAGCGCATCCTGAGCAAGTTCCAGATAGATACGCTCCTGCACGCGCAGGTTCTTTTGGGCTTCTCCGACTGCTGCACGCGCATCCGCCACCATGCTTTCGTGGGCTGTGTGAAGTTTTCCGGCAGAGCGCTCTGAACTGTTCTTATCCAGGCCCATAGCCATGCCAGGTTTCCGCTTTGATCGCTCAAATTCGCGACCTCGGCGAGTGTTGCGATCGAGCTTAATCTGGTTCTCGGCGCGCTCACGCACAGCCTTACGCGCCTCATTCTTCGCCTCGGTCACGTGGCGCTGAGCTGCCTGCTGCTCGGTCTCCAGTGCCTGCCGGTATGTGCTGTAGTTACCCTCGAAGAGGCGCAGATGCGCCAGCCCCTGGCGGTCGGCGTGAAGCTCGGCAATCACGTTCACGCGCTCCAGCAGATCGCGGTCGTGGCTAATGATGAGTGCCGGGCAGGTGAGGGTTGCAAGAGCCGTATAAAGCCGATTCTTCGCCGAAGAATCCAGATTATTTGTGGGCTCATCCAGCAGAATGAACTCGGGGTTTGAATATAGAAGCGCGGTGAGTGCGGCTGTGACCGTCTGACCACCTGAAAAGGTGCTAAGGGGACGCATCAGAAGGTTGCGACGGGCCTGTGTATCGGTCGTAGTGAGGGCAGGACCAAAACCATGTTCGGCAAGGGCTACGAGGGTGCGTTCTTCAATATCCCAGGCGTCGCCTATGGTGTCGTAAAGGCTGGGGGAATATTCACCCGATTCCAGCGCATCAAGCGCCTGCAGTATTTTTGTAATTCCAAAAATATCGGCAAGATGCTGATGCCCACTCAACCCTAAATCTTGCGGTAAGTACGCTATGTGCGGTGGGGTGCTAATTGTGCCTTGACTAGGGTTTATGTCGCCAAGAATAAGTCTGAAGAGGGTAGTTTTTCCGGTGCCGTTATCGCCGATAAGCCCGGTGAGTGGCGCAGAAAATACCGCGGAAAGGTCGGTGAAAAGTGGGGGCTCACCCGGATGTGCATACGAAATATGGTCGAGTGTAATGTGGTGTGGCATGGGCCGAGTTCCTTCGAATGGGTGCTCGGATTCCCGCCATCGTAGTGCACGTTAGGCATGAGAATATGAAAAAACCCGAGCGCGGTCTGTAGGTACACGTAAGCCCGGGTAGTGGGGTGGACGCATAAAAGCGCATTGACCTGGTGTTGTTGGATCCGGGCTTATGCTCGGTGGGTCATTTCTT
>NZ_KV831988.1:133688-244305 GCF_001837295.1 Rothia sp. HMSC065C03 | reverse complement strand
CCTCCTAGATTCCGAAGGGCACCCCGGTCGTGCCTTGGGTGGCTTCGGTCAATCGATATGTTCAGTCCCTTAGGCTACCCCCCCACGGTGGGGTAGCGCGGATAGAGAGCTGATGGCTCAAGCATAGAAACTGTGTGGGTGCTGAGTCAAACACCCTCCCGAAAAACCGCCTGACAAGTGCCGATACCCCCTAGAGAACGCAAAAAGAGGGGCGACACCGCACGGTGCCGCCCCTCCTTTTAGGCATTAAATCTGCGCGCGTACAACGCGCGAAAGGCTATTACGCCTCGTGGCGCTCGCGGTACATGCCCAGCGGGCCCGCATCCGCGTACGCCTGAGCGTCGTTGTAACGGTACAGGCGCGGCGGGCGGTGACGGGTGCCCTCCACGCGGCGGCCGGTGTCAATAATCGACTTCGATGCCGCAATCTGGCGGCGGAAGTTCGCCGGATCCAGGGTGCGACCCAGAATCGCCTCGTACACCTCACGCAGCTGCGCCAGGGTGAACTCCTCGCCCAAGAAAGAGTGCGCAATACGCGAGTACTCGACCTTGTTCTGCAGGCGGTAGAGCGCGTACTCAATGATTTCGTTGTGGTCGAAGGCGAGCTCGGGCAGCTCATCCACCGGGAACCAGCGGATGTTCTCGTGCACGCGAGTGTTCGCGACCTCGGTGGCGGGAATCGACGCCCAGTACACCACGGAAACCACGCGCTCGTGATCAGTGCCGGGTGCCGGGTCGGGCTCGCCCACAACGCGGGCGGCGCGCGCCTCGGGGGTGCGCAGAACGTCACCGAATGCGTAGAGCTGCTCCAGGTAGCCGGGCTGCAGGTTAGTTGCGCGCTTCAGGGTCGAAGCGGCTGCCTCTTCGAGGGAAAGATTCGGGTTGAGCGGACCGCCAGGAAGCGCCCACTGGCCCTTATAAGGCTCGCGGAGGCGGCGAACCAGCGGCAGCCACAGGGGAGGGTGGGTTTCGTTTTCCTTGGGGCGCAGTGCCAGAATAACGGTCGAGACGGCGAGGGATACAGAGGTGTGGTCCACGTCGTTGTGCTCTTCAACGGCGACTGCGCCGGGAAGAGGCTGGGATGCGATGCTCATTCAGACCTCCTGTGCGAATGGGTATCGATAGGTGTGCATACTCTACCCATTTTAAGGGGTTAATAGGGTAAAAATGCACGCAAGGCACCCGCTGAGTCGAAAACCGGTACCATCCGCGTCGTGTCAAGGGGAAAAGTTCAGGTACCGGACACACCAAAGCGCCCCTCCTGCCTGTCCAATAGAACAGGCAGAAGGGGCGCCCAGAGTCTAACTATGCAATTCTAGGGTGCATGTCGGGGGTGCGGACTAGTCAATCTGCAGCTCGCCCATAGCGTCCCAGCCGTCGCCGTCAACTAGGCGAGAAACAATCTTCGGGGTTGCGGTCAGCATGGGGCGCATGTCCTTCAGAGCCTGCTGGAAGTGGTCAGAGTTCACGTGCGGGCCAGCTGCGTCGTCGTTGAAAGCCTCGAGCAGAACGAACTCGTTCGGGTCCTCGATGCTGCGGGACCACTCGAAGAACTTGTTGCCTTCCTCGGCGCGGGTTGCCTCGGTGAAAGCGCGGGTCTTCTCAATCCACTGGTCAGCGTATTCGGGCTTGACGGGGAACTTTACAGCAATGAAAATCATCGGAACTCCTTAGGTTGAAGAGTAGATACGTACCCTTCCAGTTTAAGCCCCGGGTGCTCGCCGGCGCTGAAGAATAGGGTTTGAGGTAGCGGTTTTAGCTTGTGGCTTTAACCGCTGTGTTGAGTGGCTTTTGTGGTTTAACGAGCCGCCGCCTTGAGAACCTGCAGGGCGCGTTCGAGTGCCGCACGGTCTGCCGTGATGGCGGCTGCCCTCTGCGGGTTGGCGGAGTCGCTTCCGAACGCCGCGTTGTAGTACATGCCGTCACCCAGAAGCAACACGGCGCGGGCAATCTGCTCATCACCCAGCTCAGCGAGGACGAGCGCATGCCAGCCATTCTGTACGCGGCTCATGGTCTGCTGGGCGAGCTCATTATTGTTCTGTGCCAGGCGGCTGAGGGCAATGAGGGCACGGTCGAAGGGGGTGTTATCCGGCGTGGAGGAATTGATGTAGTAGGCGCTTGCCCCCTCGGGTGCCTGCTCCATTGCCGCGAAGTCCTCTTCAGCCAGGGTGAGGATGCGTTCTGCGAGCGCCTCAAGGAGCGCCTTCTTGGATGAGAAGTGGTAGAGTAGCCCGCCCTTGGATACCTTGGCGGCGGTGGCGACGGCGTCGAGGGTTGCGGCGCGTTCTCCCGAGCGAATCAGCAGGTCGACGTAGGTGTCGAGGATGTGCTCGCTAGAGTTGTTGGCTCGTTGTTTGCGGTGGTTGGGGGTGCTCATGGATACCAGTCTAACCGCTTGAAACTATACCGTGCAGTTGGTATAGTTAATTTTCGTTTGTGGACCCACCCGGACACCTAAAACCCCCGGACAAGCCCCAAAACCTCACTAAAAGACTTACTAAAAGACCTAGTCCAAAAGACAGACCGAGCTGATGCCGCCGCGTCCGCCGCATCAGCCGATACCTTATAGACGCACGAAAACAACCCATGACGAATCACAACCCGCAGACCACGTCTCTGCCCATCCATGCCCCCGAGCAGAAGGCTAAGCGCTGGACCGCGCTCGCCGTCATCATGCTGCCGGTGCTCCTGGTCTCCATTGACAACACCGTGCTGGCCTTTGCCGTGCCTGCTATTGCTGAGGCGCTGCGCCCCTCCGCCGCTGAACAGCTGTGGATTGTTGACTCCTACTCTCTGGTTCTGGCCGCCCTGCTCGTGCCCATGGGTGCTATCGGCGACCGCATTGGTCGCCGCAAGCTGCTGCTCATCGGCTCGACCGGCTTCGCGGCCATCTCCGCGCTGGCGGCCTTTGCGCCCTCCGCGCTGGTGCTCGTGATAGCCCGCGCCCTGCTCGGTATTTTTGGTGCCATGCTCATGCCGGCAACCCTGTCGATTATCCGTAACGTCTTTGTGGATGCGAATGAGCGCCGCATCGCCATCGCCGTGTGGGCAACCGGCTTCTCCGCCGGTGCCGCGCTGGGTCCGATCGTGGGTGGCTTCCTGCTCGAGCACTTCTACTGGGGCTCCGTCTTCCTCATGGCACTGCCGATCCTGGTTCCCTTCCTGATCCTTGCCCCCATGACGGTGCCCGAATCGAAGGACCCGAACCCCAGCCCGGTCGACCCGCTGAGCATCCTGCTGATTATGGTCGGCATGACCGGCATTACCTACGGTCTGACCCACACCTCCGAGAATGGCTTTGACGCGGTGGCTATCAGCACCATCCTCGGCGGTCTGGTCTTCATTGTTCTGTTCGTGCTACGCCAGCTCAACCGCGAGAAGAACGATATTCAGCCCATGCTGGATGTGCGCCTCTTCCGCAACACCGTGTTCACCGGCGCGATTACCGCAAACCTCATCTCCATGATGGTGTACGTTGGCTTCATCTACTTCGCCTCCCAGCACCTGCAGTTGGTCTCCGGCCTGCCGCCCATGTACGCCGGTATGCTGCTGATTCCCGGTACCCTGGCGGCCATTATCGCCGGTCTGGTGATTGCGCGCGTGGCAGTGTACTTCCACCCGGCGCAGGTGGTGTCTTTCGGTCTGGCGCTCAACGCTGCCGCGTTCGCGGTGCTCGCCTTCCTGGGTGCGCACAACGACTTGGTGATTATCCTGATCTCCATTGTGCTCGGTACCGGCATCGGTATTGCGCAGACCATTTCGAACGACCTGATGCTCTCCAGCGTGCCGCCGCGTAAGGCTGGTGCGGCATCCGCGATTTCTGAGACCTCCTACGAGATGGGTGCGGTGCTCGGCACCGTCATTATCGGTGGCATGCTCACCGCCATCTACCGCGCGAACGTCGTCATGCCCGCCGGTCTGGATGAGACTCTCGCCGATAACGCCCATGAAACCCTCGGCGGTGCCGTGGCGGTCGCAAGCCACGTGGGTGGCGAGCAGGCAAACCAGCTGCTCTCCTCCGCATTCGCTGCCTTCGACTCCGGCGTGGTGGTTAGCTCCGCGTTCAGCGCCGTGCTCATGGGTGTTATGGCTGTTATCAGTTACCTCATGATCCGCAAGGCTCCTCGCGAAATGAAGCCTGCTGAACACTAATACAGCGCACTAAACCTCATAGATAAGCCCCGCCTGCCGTTGCTCTTAAGCATCGGGAGGCGGGGCTATTTTTACGCACCCACCTGCGCATTTAAAGGTTCAGCACAGGTGCCGGTGGTACGGTAAAACAGCGGGCATCAGCCCCGACCGCAGAGGAACCAGCGGCTCCACACAATCAAGGAAGAACGCCACCATGGGACTCAAAGACTGGATAGCACCCTTTATTACGCTACTCATTGGTGCTAGCACCATCTTCATCTCCTACAAGAACTACCAGGCGCAGGCGGCGGCAAAACCCTCCGAACTGGCGCGACTGGAACTGTGGAGCAAGCTCCTCACCGAAGCCGGCTTGGACCTCAACGCCCTACCCGACCCCGAAAAGCTCACCTCCGACCAGCGCGTCGTCCTCGAAAACTACCGGGTCTTCCTCAAGCGTGCGTCCCTCGAATCGAAGCTGCGTAAAGTTGGCATCGACAGCAACCGTATCTTCAGCCTGCTCATGAAGCGTGCGCACTCTTCCGTGAAGCCCACACCCATCCCCATTGGCGACTCGATTAGCTACTACCGCCTGATTCTACGTGCCCTGCTGTACATTTGGGTTCCGCTGGCCGTGATTTTCATCGGCGTGCCCATCATCGTGGTCACCATCGCCTACCTGATTGGCCTGTTCACGAACCACCGCGGCAATCTGTCTGACTTTGCACTCTCCCCGCTCGCCGTGGTGCTCCTGATTGTTGGTGCGGTCGCCGTCGGTGCCCTCGTGTACCTGCAGAACCGCATTATCTCCGCCATTATCGCGAACAATGTGTACTTTTACTTCTGGGATATTTACGGCTCCAAGAAGGGCGCTCGCGACTCCAAGGACGCCTACAGCGAGCGCCTGGCGGCTAAAACCTACGCCGACCAGCTGTTCCTCGGTCAGCAGGAGTTCGCTCACCAGTTCCGCGAGAACATGTACATGGCGGGTATTCAGGAGATTGATGAGTACCCGCGCGTGCTCAGCGACAGCGTGATGCTGCCGCGCAACTACCGGGTTGCGGAAACCACCGAGGGTGAGGACCGTATCGACCGCTTCGTGAACTGGGTGCGCTCCAAGATTGGTTTTGAGCGCCTGGAACCGCGCATCATCTACAGGCTCGAACATAAGGACGCGCACAAGGATGCGAAGAAGGAATCCGCGCACGGTGAGCCGGTAGCTACTGAGCAGGGTGTTTCTGAGCAGCCTGTAGAGACTCTGGCTCAGGATAAGCAGGAGGATGCGCAGAAGGCTCCGGAGGCGCCCGCCTCTGCGGAGTCCGCCTCGGATGAGCCCATCGTCGCGGAGGTGTCCGTCGAGGCTCCTGCCGAGGTACCTGCCGAGAATCTGGCTGAAGTACCCGTTGAGGATGCGCCCACCGAACCCGTCATCGGAGGCGCCACCGACTCTTCTGCCGCAGCTGGGGCAGACGACCCCACGGAGGCGTTCACCCGCATCCTGCACGATGCTGCCGGTCATGAGAACACCGGTGAAAAGAATGCCGCCGGAGAAAAACCCAGTACTGAGAAGCCTAAAAACTAAATAGCCCGCCCGAGGCACCGAAAACCGGGCATGAGAAAAGGGTCGCAGCCTACGAGTTCGCCATTGAACCGTAAGCGTGCGACCCTTTTCCTTTCCCTTCAAGGGCGAGCAGAATCGGAGGTACCACCCGACCAAGAAGAGCCAAATGATGCGCCCCTCCACCGGTAGAGGTTGCCTGGCAGAAGAACCCGCCGAAGCAGGTTGGCAGAGCGCCCGGCAGAGGGTGCATCACGCTTGAGGAACCGCCCCAGAGCCCACCGGAGAGGGGGCTGAGGGAACAGAAAACCCCGAGCTGGCGCATCTCTACATCTTCAGATTTCTTACATCATCAGAAAATAACTACATCTCGGGGTAGGGGAGGACGATTCGCGCTCCGGGTGGGACCTACCCACTCCCACCCGGAGGCGAATCCTAGGGATGTTCGCAGTGTCATGAATACATCCCACCGAAATCCCTCACAAACGTTCGGGGTTTCAGTATGAGCGGTATATGAGCCTACCGCAGTCTATGCCGCAACCTCCGGGTCGCGGGAGATAACAACCTTCACCACGTTGTGCTCAGCAGCGTGGGTGAACAGGTCGTAGGCTTCCTCGAACTGGTCGAACGTGAAGCGGTGGGTTGCCATCGCCTTAGCGTTCAGGCGGCCGGAGCGGACCATGTTCAGCAGGTTACCGACGGTGTTGCAGTTGACCAGACCCATGTTGATGCGAACGTTCGAAATCCACATGGTGTTCAGGGGCAGCTCAACGGGCTTGCCGTGCACGCCGGCGTTCGCGATGTTGCCATAGGGGCGAACAATCTTGGTGCAGGTCTCGAAGGTCTGCGGAACGCCCACAGCCTCAATTGCCACATCCACGCCCAGGCCGTCGGGGGAGAGAGCCTTAATCTTCTCGATGAAGTCCGGGTCGCCCGCGTTGACCTTATCGGTTGCACCCAGCTCCAGTGCCTTGTTCATGCGGTTCTCGTCGAAGTCGACGGTGATGACGCGGCCGGCACCGCAGAGGTTAGCGGTCATGATTGCGCCCAGACCCACGGGGCCTGCACCCACGACAGCGACGGTGTCGCCGGGCTTGGTGTTGCCGTTCAGAATACCGATCTCGAAGCCGGTGGGCAGTGCGTCGGTGAGGAAGAGGACGTCCTCATCGGTCAGACCCTCCGGAACCAGGTGGACCGAGGTCTCTGCGTAGGGAACACGCACGTACTCTGCCTGGGTGCCGTCAATCATGTAACCGAAAATCCAGCCGACACCACCAACGGTCTGGCAGTGCGAAGGCTGGTTCGCCTTACAGTAGGAGCACTTACCGCAGCTGGTCACGGCGGGAATGATGATGCGGTCGCCGACCTTCAGGTCAGTCACCGCGGAGCCAACCTCGGTAATGGTACCGACAGCCTCGTGGCCGAGGATGCGTCCGTGGTCCACCTCGGGGCAGTCACCCTTCAGGATGTGCAGGTCAGTACCGCAAATGGTGGTGGTGTCGACACGGGCGATAACGTCCGTGGGCTCAAGAATGGTGGGGTTCGGGACTTCCTCCCAGGCGCTTTTCTGGTCGGGGCCGTGATATACATATGCCTTCATGGTGACTCCTTCTTTGAAGCTCTAATGAGGGTGTAGTGACTGCTTTATCACTACATGTATCAACCCATAAGAAATATTTGATAGGTTGTATTTTCATTAAACCCGACGTGTTGAATTATGCGCTTTTATTACGCGGAGTGTATCTTTTGGTTCTTTAAACATGAACATGATTCACTTTGGGTATTTAAGACCTGTAAAAAACGCACGAGGCGCACCCCCCAAACAGGGATGCGCCTCGTGCGTTTACTCGTGCGTTTAATCGAGAAAAGTTGGATTGAGTCGAGGTTGAGCTGAGTTTAATTCTTCAGCTGGGCACGCGCTCGCGAACGAACCGCCGTCACCGCCCACACCAGCACAAAAGCCGCCACCATCGACAGCACAATCGTGCCACCAGTCGGCAGGTTAAACGCCCACGACAGGTACAAGCCAACAATCGAGCAGATACCGCCAAACACCGGCGAGAACACCATCATCGACCCCAGACGGCGGCACGCCAACCGGGCTGCCGACGCCGGAATCACCAGAAGCGCCAACACCAGCACATTACCGAGCGTCTGCAAACCCAGCACCACAGAAATGGTCACCAGAACGTACAGCACAATATCCAGGGCAAGCACCGGCAGGCCCATCGCGCGGGCACTCTCACGGTCCAGGCTGACCGTCACAATCTGGCGGTGGAACAGCCACAGCACCAGCAGAATAACGGCACCCATAATCGCGGCCTGGGTAATGTCCTCATTCGAAACACCCACAATCGAGCCGAACAAGAAATCCTGCACCGACCCCGAATAGCCCGGCGCCAACGAAATAATCACAATACCCAACGCAAAGGATGCCGCGAAGAAAATACCGATCACAGAATCCTCGCGTAGCCGCTGATTCTGGCTAAAAATAGCCACCAGAATAGCCGTCACCACGCCCGCAGTCAGACCGCCCATGACCAGGTTGCCGCCCAGCACGAACGCCACCGCAAGACCCGGGAACACCGAGTGCGCCACCGCATCGCCAATGAAGACCATGCCACGCATCAGCACGTGACAGCCCACCACGCCGGTAACCACCGACGCGAGCAGCACCGCCGCCAGGGCGCGCGGAAGAAACGCCAGAGACGGGTTGAACAGGTCGGCAAGAAAATCGATAGGAGTAATCAACGGGCACCCCCGGTAGAAGTAGTATGGGCGGGGGAGAGGGAAAGATCAGAAGCGCAGGAGTCGGGTAGCTCGTGGCCGTACTCATCCAGCGCACCACCGGCACAGGTGAAGCCCGTGCGGGCGTGACCCTGCGCCTCCTCAATATCGTGACCGTGCAACCACGTATGCAGCTGCTCCAGGCTAAAGGAGTCCGCCGGACCATCCAGGTGAATATTGCCGCGCACACCGCACAGACGCGAGCAGGACTCACGCGCCGCCAGCATGTCATGCGTAGACATCAGAATCGTGATGCCCTCGCCCGCCAACTCACGGTACAGGCGAGTCAGAGTGGTCTGAGTCGGCGCGTCCACGCCCGTAAACGGCTCATCCAGCAGCAGTAGGGAGGGGTTCGCCGCCAAAGCGCGCGCCAAAAGAACCCTCTGGCGCTGACCACCGGAAAGCTCCGCAATGGAAGCATCCTGCAGGTGCAGGACATCGGTGCGTTCCATCGCCGAAAAGACCTGCACCCAATCTTTCTTCGCCGGGCGGCGGAAGAACCCAATCTCACGCACGCGGCCGGTCATCACCGTATCCTTAACGGTCAGCGGAAAATCCCACTGGAACTGGTGTTTCTGCGGCACGTAACCGATGTGCGCACGCGCCGCGCGGGGCGACTCGCCCAACACGCGAACCTGCCCGGATGCGGGGCGAATCAGGCCCAAAATGGTGCGCAGCAGCGTGGTCTTACCGGCACCATTAGCACCAATCAGACCCGCAAACTCGCCGCGCTCCAGGGTCAGGGACAGATCCTTGAGGATGGAACGGCGCGCGTAGCCGGCGTACAGGTTTGAAATCTCTAGGACGGGCCCGGAGCTTACCGATGACTTAGTACCCGCTGTTACCGATGCGCTCACGAACGGTCACCGCGCACTTCATCCAGAGCCTCACGCTGAGCGGAGGCGCGGCGGCGACGGGAGGCGATGAACGCGCCCACGCCCACCACGACCACGATGCCAGCGACAATAGGACTCCAGGAAATCGTGAACTCAGCACGGAAACCGCTCTGGTCACTCGCTGCGGCGGCAGAAGAAGAACCGGACGCCTGAGTACCGGATGCCTGAGAAGCAGAAGAAGCCGAGTTCGAGGAACCGCGTGCCTGCGCCTCCATCGCGTACAGGGCATCAGCGCTCGCGGAGTCACCCACCGCAAACTTCAGGTAGCGGGTATCGGACACGGTCGAACCGTCAGAGAGCTCAGCGCTCGCGGTGACCTTCAGCAGGTACTCGCCGGGCGCGGTGAACACCCAGTTCGCGTGGGTGTGAGTGTTCTTCTCAACCCACAGCTTCTGCGGCTCACTCTTGGTCGAGGACCACAGCACCTGCGGCGCCGAGAAGTTGCCGTTCTCCAGGTACAGGCTGAACGTGCCGGGGCCACTCACCTGCTCCAGGGTCAGGTTCACGCCGCGGTTCAGCTTGGACACCAGCTGCGGATCCTGAGTGTTCCAACCCGGCCAAATCACGCCCTTAGTTTCGGTCTGCGGAATCACGTACACCTTAGAGCCGGCGGGCGCACCCACGAAGGAGTAGCGCGGGTCGTTCGGCACCTCAAGGATCGCCTGGTCGCTACCGCGGTAGATGACCTCGTCCAGGCTGCGCCAGACGGGGGTCTCGCCGTGGTCGTCGTGGAGCATGAGCTCAAACTTGCCGTTGTTGAAACGAGGACCCATATCCACGTGACCGGCAGAAATTTCGGTGCGACCGGATGCGACCGGCTGCTCCGCCGACAGGGTCTGGGTGAGGGCGCGATCGCCGCGGCTGAGGTTGCTGTCGCCCGGCTGAGCCGAGGCGCTCTCGGTGGTTGTCGGGGTGGTTTCCGCGTGTGCCATACCCAGGGGTGCGAGCATGAGGCTGGCGCCCAGAGCCAGGGCGGGCAGGGCGCGGCTACGTGAGGAGCGGGAGGGGGTGGTTGAGTTCATCATGAGGACTTCCTTGGATCATGACCGAAACGGTGTGTGAAAGATTATCTATATGCTGATACGACTATATAAGCTTGTGGGTAGCTTAAAACCGGGTTACGAGGTGCTTGCCTCCGAGCAGCTAGCACCCGAAGAATCGCCGCCAGAACTAGCCCCCGAGCACAGCGCAATCGTGTGAGCATTCGCCAACATCATCTGTGCGTAGTGAGGAGCCTGCGCATCCAGGGTGTCCGAATAGAGCACCCCGGTACGCACCTGAGCCTCCCGAGCCAGCTCCGTGAGAACCGGTGAACGCATCGCCGTGGACTTGTCCAGATAAATTGCTGGAACCTTCAAATCCTCGACCGTGCGACGCAGGCGCTGACGCTGCTGAATGCTCGGCTCGCCGCTGGCGCTGGCACTCACAAAACCGGCAATGTGCAACCCGTAGGTGCTCGCCAGGTAGCGGTAGCCGTCGTGCGTGGTGACCAGGTTGCGTGCCGACTCCGGCAGACCCCCGTACACCTGACGCAGCTGAGCGTCCAGGGCGTCAAGCTCCTTCATGACCTGCTCGGTGCGGGTCGCGTACTCGCTCGCACCCTCCGGGTCGGCGGAGATGAGCGCGTCACGAATGACCTGCACGCTCGCCTTCGCGTTCGGCACCGAATGCCAAATGTGCGGGTCGATTTCGCCGTGCACGTGCTTGCCCAGAACGGCCTGCGCCAACAGATACACCTGACCGCGATGCTCCGAAGCACCCGAACGCAGGAAACGGTAGCTGCCGCCGGCGGGCACCTCCTGCAGGGTGCGGGAGGGGACCGCGACCACGGTGCGGTTCAGTTCGTACTCTACGGCGCCCTGGGAGGAATCCGCGCGAAGCACGAGCCTGCCGTCGCCGGTGCGTGCCGTAATATCGGCGTGACCTGCGGAAAGAACCTTGATCTCGGCGGCAGAAACGTTCTGTTCTTTCGCCAGACGGTCCACCAGCTGTTGCGGGTCACGACCGACCGCGCAGTACAGGGTGCCGCGCGAAGAACGCACCGACTCCGGGGCCTTCACCGCGGTGGCGCTTAGCTCAATGGCGTACTCGCCGGCATCACTAAACGCCCACGACAGGTGCGTATGCGCCTGCAACGGAAGCTCCAGTGAACCCATATCGCCGGTGCGGATCGCGGTGTCCCCCTCACGGGTGAGGTTCACGCCGCGCGCATGCGAATCGCACAGCATCTCCACCGCGCCGAAGGTCTGCGTAATGAACGCCGCCAACTGCGCATTCGACGAATCGGTAGAGGTGCGCGCCCGCACGCTCTGCACCTCAAAGCGCATTCCTGCATCCGAAGAGTCGGCGGGGGCGGATTCGTTCTGCCCGCCCTCTTCAACACGCAAACCCAGCCAGATGGAGTCCAGGGAGGCATCCTCAACAATGGCTTCCAGCTTGCCGCCGTACTGCTCAATCTTCTCCGCAACCGCCACGGACACAACGCCTGCGGGCAGGTTCGCCTCAACCATTTTGCTGAGCTTACGCTGCTCCAGCAGCAGACCGTTCGTCAGGGCGCAGCGGGCGTAGGCGACATCGCGGATATCGCGCAGGCTCGGCTCATACGAGTGCGGGTCAGCACCGGCGGGCACCAGGGAGTGCACGCTGGCGCGCTCTCCTGCAATCTGCTGCGCTAAGTCCGCCAGGATCGGGGTCGTGGCGACCACGCGCATCCGGTCGGAGGAGGCGTTCACGGTGCTGGCGCATCCGCTCAGTGCGAAGGCACCAGCCCCCACCCCCGCACCCACCGCAATACGGGAGGCGAGGGTGAGGGCGGTACGCCGACTATAGGTGTGCGCGTCGGTATGCCCGCTATGCGGTGTCACCGCTGCGGCCCTTTCGGCGTGCCGAACGCAGAATCATGGCACCGAGTGCCAGCGCCAGAATGGAGGTGCTGACCATGAACGGGTCGATGACCACACCGGTGTTCGGCAGCTTGCCTGCCGCGGCTGCCTTCTGGGCGTTGGCGAGTTCCTGGCTGGTCAGGGCGCAATCCTCACCGGAGGCGGTCTTGCCGACGATGCGCACCTTGGATCCATCGGGCTTGGTGACGATGCCGGTGGCTTCGTCGACGGTGCCGTTGACGGGGTTCTTTGCGGTGCTCTTCTCGCTGCCGTTGTTGGCGCCGTTAGCGTTGTTAGCGTTGCCGCCGTCCTGCTTGGTTTCTGCCCCACCCTGTGCGTTGTTGCTTGCCGGGGCGTTATCGGGGTTGCCGACGGTGAAGTGCAGAACCGATTCGCTGCTGACCTGCTGGCCGTTCTTCAGGCGTGCAGTCCAGCCGATAGTCACGGTGTAGCGTCCCTCAGCGGTGAACACCCAGTTGCTGTGCTGGTGGGTGTTTGCGGGCACCTGGAAGGAGCCGCCGCTCCGCGAATCGAAGACCTGCTGACCGGCGGAACCGAAGTTACCGGAGAGGAAGGTGGACATCGTGCCGGGGCCCTCAAAACCGTTGAGGCTCATGGTGACGGGGCCGTCGAGCTGCTTGAGCAGTTCGGGGTCCTGGGTGCTCCAGCCGAGCCAGGGCACGCCCTGCTGCTGGGTTGCACCAATCATGTGCACGGGGGTGCCCGCCGGGGCGATGTTCTCCATGCCTGCGGGCAGGTTGATCTTCGCGGCGTCATTGAGCACGAACTCGAGGGTGCCGGGGGAGACGTGGCGGGCGGGGCTGGTGCGGTCGTCCTTCACGCTGCTGGTGAGGTTGCCGCCGTTGAGGATCGGGCCTACGTCGAAGTGGCCGTGGGTGACTTCTTCACGGCCGCTGTGCTCGGCGGTGTTGACCACGGCGAGGGTGGGGATGCTGGTCGGTGCCTGGGCTGCCTGGTTGCTCTGCTTGTTGTCCTTTTGAGCGTCCTTGGAGTCCTTGGCATCTTCGGCGGGAACCTCGGTGGCGATGCACTGCTGGTTCAGGCTGCCGGGCAGACCGGAGGATAGCACGCCGCTACCGGTAATGCCGCCTCCGTTGCTGGGGGCGCTGATGTTCTGGGCGTTGGAGCCCTTCACACTGGATCCCTTCGCGCTGGTGGCGTTGCCGTCCTTGTTTTCACCCTTGTCAGAGCCGTTATTGGTGTTGTCGGTGCCGCTGATAGCGGTTACACCGGATCCACCCTGGGATGCCTGCTCACCATTCGCTGCCGCCTTCGCACCGTTCGGGTCGGTCACCTGCGCGGCGTTCTGACCGTTCACGGATCCATCCACGCGGCGAATACCGGTGGATGCGCTCGCCTCAGCAGAAGCGCTCGCCTCAGCACTTGCGGAGGTAGATGCGCTGGGGCTGCTGGTGGCGCTCTCGGTGGCGGTGGAGGTTGCCTCGGGGGTAGTGGTTGCCTCGCTCGTGGCTTCCTTGGTCGCTTCCTTTGCGGCGTTCTGTGCGTTCAGGAGCTTGAAGCCGTCCTCAGCGTTAGTGCCCACGGCGATGGTGTAGGTCGCCTCGGAGCTGACCGGGGTGCCGTCGGCAAGGGTTGCGGTGGCGCGGAACGTCAGCTGGTAGATGCCTGCGCGGGTGAATGCCCAGCTGAGGTGCTCGTGACCGCCAGAGGTGATGGTGTGCGGTGCGAGCTTGTCGTTGGTGCTGAAGACGCGCGGGTTGTCGCGACCGGATTCGGTGAAGACTTCGGCGCGGCCGCCTTCGGGTACGCTGCTGCGCACGAGTTCAAGGTTGATGGTGTTGTCCTTGAGCGCGCCGGGGCGGATTCCTTCCGCGCCGAGGCCGGGGTAGAGCAGGCCGCGGGTGCGGGTGGAGGGAATGTAGAAGATGTCGGTGCCTTCGGGGGCAATGTAGTCGTAGCCTGCTACGACGTTGGTGTGTGCATCCTCGACGTCGGGCAGGTGGAAGACGGTGCGGGCGGGGTTGAATCGTCCCTGCTGGCCGGGGCCGGTGTCTGCGAGGGTGGCGAGGGTGAACTGGTTGCCGTCGAGGAATGCGTTGAGCATTTCGGTGTGTACGCCCGCGATGACGTAGTCGCCTTCGTAGTTGACGTAACCGCGCGACTCGGTGCCTGCCTGGGTGCCGGTCTGGTTTTCCTGCGCCTGGTTTTCCTGCGCCTGTGCGGCGGTGAAGGTGCCGACCTGGGGGAGGGCGAGGGGTGCCCCGAGTGCGAGGGTGCATCCGAGGGTGGTTGCGCTGAGTAGGCTCAGAGGTTTGGTGCGTCCTTGCATGGTGGCTCCTTGGATGACTGCTCGTTGGCTGGCGCGTTGCCCGTTGCTTTCGGGGCTTGCCCGGTGCTGGGCCCGGCGGCCTGTTGCCGGTTTCTCCCCTGCGTCCGGGGTGCGCTCTGCCGTGTTTTTCTCTTTGTGGATGTACGTGGTGTGCGTTTTTGGGCGCGCCTCGGCGCACACGTGTTTCTGAGAATCACTATACTCACTTAGGTTCTAAATGACAATTATTTGCAAAAGAGCTACCCTAGGAAATAGAAAAATGAGAAAGGTTGTCATGAACTCTCAGAAGCAGACCCAACGACGGGTCACCACACACACCCCCGCACTCTTCATCCCCGGCGGCAAGCCCGCCCTCCGCCGCGCAGCCGCATTCCTCTCCGCCGCAGCGCTGCTCGCGCTTGCCGGCGCTGCCCCCTCCCTGCCCGCTGCAGCAGGCCCCGACGACGGCAAAATCGTCACCACCAAGGGCCACGTTGACGCCCCCAAGGCATACTGGGACGAGCAGAACGGCACCTTCGTCCTCATGAACGAGGCGAACCCCTACAAGACCGGCGCAGACACCTACGAACTGGACAAGACCGTCAACTGGGTCGGCAAGGGCTACAGCACCAGGGACGGCAAGTCGCAGTACACCATGACCCTGGGCGACTCGCCCTCCCTGGCGTTCCTCGGCGAACCCGGCCAGACCCTCTACATGGCACCGCACCTGACCTACGGCAACCAGGACCCCATCTGGGCTGGCCTGGGCGCATCCACGAAGGTCCCCACTGAGCGTTTCCGTGATGGTGTGTTCGCCACTGACATTCTCTCCGTTGAGGGTCCCGGCCGCATGGAGCTCTTCCGCTACAACCCGGATGATGCCCCCGCTGACGTGTACCGCATGCTCTCCAGCAGCTCGAACGGTTGGCACTCCTGGCTGCTCGATAAGGGTAGCCACACGCACAACACCACGACCTTCACCCGCCCCGGCCGCTACGTGGTCACCTACCGCACCGTGGCGCGCTCCACCGACGGCCGCATCATCAGCTCCAAGCCGTCGAAGCTGGTCTGGCAGGTGGGCGGCATGCAGCCTGTGCTCGGTGACGGTACCCCCACCGCCGTGCCCACGGTCGACCGCTACAATGCGGCACCCGTCGGTGACCTGGACGCCGCAAAGTACGTGCTGTCCGTAGCACCGCACCGCCTGGACGCCGACCCGGCTAAGAACAAGGACGCTGACGACAAGCTCAGCGACATCACCTTCACCGCCGCGAATAAGAACCTCAAGGGCACCCTGACCCTGTACAACAACGGCTACTTCCTGACTGACCTGCCGGTCGTGAACGGTACCGCCACCTGGTCTGAAATGCTCGGTAGCGAGGGCTCCCAGCTGCAGGCGGTCTTCACCCCGGACACCTCCGACGAGAACAGCGCGGAGGCGTCCCGCTGGATCTCGCACAAGCTCACTTACGAGCCCGGTAAGGCTGAGAGCGTGTACAGCGACGACGGTAACGGCTCCTGGCCCGAAGAGATCCCGGATCAGGCGAACACCGTGCTCAGCACCGAGCAGTACACGCCGACCAGCATGGACTACGACGTGACCGTCACCCCGAACGGTAACGGCTTCAGCACCGTTGAGGTCCGCTTCAAGGACCCGAAGGTGCGCGGCTTCATGCGCGGCGGCTTCTACGCCCAGGATGACCCGGTGTACCCGTACCTCGACCTGGAAGGCTCCGTTGAGGATGGCGTGGCGCGCTTTACCTTCCGTGACGAGTCGTTCTACAAGGGCACGGCTCTGCGCGTGAAGATGCTGACCCACCCGGATATGAACGCTTCCGCCTCCACCACTGAGGTTGCGGCGAACTACGAGCCGGGCACCAAGTACACCGCGCACGGTGCGCTGGCTCCCGATAGCGCACCCATTAGCGATGCGCCGAAGCCTGCTCCGGTGGATCCGTCGCCGAGTGCTGAGCCCACCGTCGAGCCGACTGAAGCTCCTAGCGCTGAGCCGAGCGAGGCTCCTTCCGAGGCTCCTTCCGCTGAGCCCAGCACCGTTCCGTCGGTGTCCCCCAGCGAGGTTCCGACCGTGCCTGCGGTGCCGACCGCCTCCGCAGAACCGAGCGTACCTGCTCCGGCGCCCTCCACTCCGGCACCGTCTAGCCCCGCGCCCGCGAACCCGACCCCGAGCGCACCTGCTCCGACTAGCCCGGCACCGTCTGCGCAGCCGTCCACTCCCGGAACCCCCGGTAACCAGTGCGTGCCCGGCCAGATTGACGGCCGCACCAAGATCTCGCACGGCCACCTGGACATTCAGGCAACCCTGAAGGACCGCCAGCTGTCCGTGGGTCTGCGCGACGACAGCGGCATCATTGACGCCGATTCGACCGTGCGCCCGCTTGATTCGGTCGTGTGGACGGTCAGCGAGAACGCTCGCCGTGTGCGCACCGAACGTATGGCTGATGAGAAGCTGAACTTCATGGGCCCGGTCGGCACCGCCTTCTACGGCCTGCCGCAGACCCAGCAGAGCGGCCTGCCCTGGCCCGGCTACAACACGCAGGACATCGACTACTCGCAGCTGCGCGGCCCGGTGCGCCTGCACGTGGTTCCGAAGGTCATGCCTGAGGGTGCGCGCTTCGGCATGTTCACCGAGTCGCTGAACGGTGCGGATGTGCTGCTGGATTCGACGACCGGCAAGACCACGATCGACATTGATTACGCGACGCACGCGCACGCGAACTGGGTGTTCTCTGAGCCCGGCCAGTACATGTTTGACGTGCACTATTCTGCGACCCTGGCTGATGGTACTGAGGTGAACAGCCCGGTGCAGCAGCTTGCGGTTGCTGTGGGTAAGGACGCGTCGGATGCGTGCTCGTTTGAGACTGCCGTGCCGAAGGACCCGAACGCGGCTAAGGACGACTTTAGTGGTGTGCGCCGTGTGGATTCGGCAACCCCGGGCGGTACCGCTGGTGCTAACCAGCCCGGCTCCGCGCAGTCTGGTGCCGCGCAGTCTGGTCAGTCCGGTCAGTCTGGTGCTTCTGGTGCCGCTGGTGGCGTGAACGCTCAGGGCTCCTCTGACGGTTCGGCTGATGGTTCTGCTGGCGGCGTGTACCCGGGCGGTGTCTCCGGCGGTGGTACCGGTGGCGGCTCCCTGGGTCAGTCTGGTGTGTCTGCTGCGTCGGGTGGCGTGAGCTCCCAGCAGGGCGGCCTGGCGCGTACTGGTTTCGGTGCGGTGTCTGTGGCTGTGGGTGGCGCACTGGTGCTTGGTGCCGGCACTGTGATGGTGCTGCGTTCTCGCCGCCGCGCTTCGTAGCACTCGCCGCGTGAGGACACGCTGATACGATGAAGCCCCCGCGGCTGAGAGGATGACTCTCGGCTGCGGGGGCTTTGTTTTTAATTTATGAGGTTGTTATTCTTTGATTTCTTCAAAGCGGGTCGTCACAAAATCTCGATCTTTCTTAGGTGAACGATTGGACACATGGAACAGGTACTTTTTTCTAGGTTGCGCGGTTTTAACATATTCGGAAATCTTCCATCCTTCAGGGGGCTCAAACATCGTGAGTGTGCCGCACTCCTCCGTCTCAAAGACACCCTTCAAACCAATGTCAGTCATGCCACCAAGGTCCGTTCCGCGACGCTCTTGCGTGTACGCCGTAGTCACGGTGCAGGTGGCGGTGAAACCGTCACTGTCATCACGCAGATTTATAGGAATAATAAAAAAGATATATCCAACGCACATCGTCAGAAAAAGCATTGTTATTCTTTCCGACAATTTTCGATTAGATTCCATTGATTTCCTCATTTCTTGATCGATTTACATGTCGACGTCGGCAAGGTCGGTGACATTCTCGCGACTCCTGAAATAAGGAATGGTCATATAGCCATTGTCCAGCTTATCTACCTGAGCTACATCAGCGGGATTATTCATGTCAGGCCAACGTTCTTGCTCAATCCTGAACCGTACAATCGCCATGAGCCGGTAATTCTTGTGCGTCATGGGACCAAAAGCAGCAATCAGCTCACCTGATCGGGTGTAAAACCCCACCGTATCCTGGTCTTCAACATTCAGCGTTTCGTAATACACGATGCTGTCTATCGCATTAATGGGATAGCGGGTCGGGTTGGCTGACCAGACGCGCTGCTCAATACCCTCGGGAGAGAGGTTCACGTAAGCGACAAAAACATAGCGGGCATAAAGATAGCAGAAAAATACAAAAATAATATTTAATGTATTCAGCCAGATATTCACATTTTCACTTTGAATATTCGCTATAAAAGCAAGACAAGGGAACATTGGAATGAACAGGCAGAGTAGTGTCTCGGCGCGAGTTACTCGCTTAATGTAAATTCCCTGCGCTTCTTTTTTCTTATCTTGGTGTCGATTAATCTCATACCTAATAATGATGTAGACAACAGAGATAAATGACAGCACGAAAATAATTCCGGAAAAAATAATCAGGAAAATACGCATGGTGGGTTCTCGTTTCGTGTGGTTGGTGAATAGGGTTTGGTGTTTGGGTCTATCGTATCGGCTGCCCTGCGGTGTTACATCTTGATATCCGCTAGGCCGGTGATTTTGTTGCGTCTTCTGTACAGCTTCCTGAACAGGGGTCGGGTCCACTCGAGGCTATCCCACGTATCAACATACGCCAGATCCTGCGGGTCCCGCATATCGGGCCAGCGGTCGAACCCGAGCCTGAACCGTACGATTGCCAGCAGCCGGTGGTTCCTTCCAACGGGGTCAAGCTTGGCGATTTGCTTACCTTTCTTGGTATAGAAGGTGGCACTGTCGGTTTCTTCCCCATCCCAATCCTCCGCCTCCGCCGTACCTTGGAAGTAGAAAACCTGGTCGATAGCCCTAATCGGGTAGGGGGTCACGGTAGCGAACGGTGAGAGCTTCTGCTCCACAGTGTCGGGCGTGATTTTCGTGTACACCAGGTGAACGTGCAGAAGGTGGTAGAGGAAGACCAGCAGCAGGATGAACATCAGGAGGTTGAAGAGGATACCGACCTCTGCCTGCGTGTAGAGGTAGAACGCGAAGAAACCTGCCGGGAGTGTGGGCGTGAGAAGGCTTATGAATGCTTCACGGCGAGGCACGCGTGTAATGTAGATGCCTTCGTCGCGGAGCTCCATGTCCTGGCGCAGGTGCCTATCATGCAGGACAACGACAATGATGGCGCCGATGATTGATGCGAGGGTGCAGGTGCCCCAGAGTAGAAGGAAAAAGGTGTGCATGATGCGTGCTCCTCTTTCGCGGTGTTGGTGGTGTTCGCACCGGTTGTGGCTCTTTGGATGTAGGGGGTAGTCGGCGCTTATCGAGCGGGTTACATGTCGACGTCAGCAAGACCCGAAATCTCTTGATTATTCATGAAATACGGAATGACTTCATAACGGTTATCCAGCTGGTTCACCTTATCCACGTCAGCCGGATTATCTAGCTCAGGCCAGCGGCCATACTTAATCCTGAACCGGGTCATAAGCAAGAGATAGTACTCATCATAATTCGGGTTCAACGGGTTAATACGTGCACGCGACTTAGTGAGAAACCACATCCGGCTTGGGGTATCTTCATCCTTGGACTCGCTATAAACAACGCTATCAATCGCGCCGATGGGGCAGATCCTCGACCCGCGAACGGGGGTGTGCATATTAATACCCTCAGAAGAAATCTTCATGTACGTGGCGTTGACGTGCCACAGGTAGAACAAGAGGAAAGCAGTCATGAAGATGTAAATACCCTCTGCATAGGGGTTAGTCTCGGGGCCATTGAGCGACAAAAAATAGCGGATAATCGGGAAGCCCGGGATAAAGACAATAACGTACACCAGTAGCGCTCGCAGACGACTAATGTAGATGCCTTCACGCTTCTTCTTCTCGTCGCGGCGTCGATTGATGATGTAAGCGGCAAGGGTGAGAATCGTGAAAATAGTTGTGATGATGGAGCATACGCCCCAAAAGGTAATAGCAGATTCTTGAGACATCATTTTAGCTATTCGCTCCTTCGGTCGGGTTGGAGTCGGTGGTGGTAGTGGAGTGCGCATCAAGGATGCGCTGCAGATGCTCCGAGGCATACTTGCCGCCAGATGCTGAAGCACCCACGGAGGATACGGTTGAGGGGCGCCCGCAGGTGCGGCGACTGCCGCGTGAACGAACGCCCCTCCATCAGCGACGGCTAATCATGGAACCAAATAAACCGGTTTACTTATCCATCTCGTAGACCCAGCCGCCAGCGTTGCAGTAACGCTTACCATCCTTCTCAATGATGTAGTAGCCGGGCTCGTGGTTCTCGCACTTCTGGATAACTTCGCGAGCCTCTCGGTTAGACTTCTCAAGGTTCGCCGCACGAATCTGGAAGAAAGCAAACGTAGCAATATACGCCACCAGAACCAGCACGAGAGCAGCAATCGCCATGCCCTTACCCTTACCGGTGCCATTCTTGACCATAACCAGAGCGATCACAGCGAAAATAATGGTCGGGATGGTCAGGAACGAGCCGATCACAAAGATGCCGGTCAGGGCGGAGATAATGCCCAGGACTAGTGCGGTTACTGCCGCCCACTTCTTTTTCGGTGCCTCGACGGGTGCGCCGTATGCGGGCTGTACGGCGGGTGCCTGCTGGGTGAATTGCGGCTGCTGCGGTGCAGCCGGCTGCGGAGTGTTCTCAGACATGAAAGTCCTCATTTCGTATGTGGTTGGTGAATATCCGGAAGTGCACCACCTGCAGGTGGCGTACCTTTCCCAAGGATACTCTATGTGCTTGAAAGCTCTGACAAGTTGAATTGTCGAGTACTTTGATGGTCTATGGGTTAGGTGGCTAAAAAGTTAACTCGGTGCAAGGCTCGGGTGAAGACTGGGCGACCATTCACCGGCGGGTGGGATTGGACCCGTATCCGCCCGAGTTTCTTGGCTGACCCTGGTGTACGCAGAAAGCCTCTGGGCTGAGAGGTAATCTCTCAGCCCAGAGGCTTTCTCTATACGGTGCTACATATCAACGTCGGCGAGGCCGGTGACTTTCTCTTTTCCCCTGAAGTACGGGACTGTATCAGGGCCACTATCTAGAGCATCCACCCGAGCAATATCACTCGGATTATCCATATCAGGCCAACGCTCGTTCTCAATCCTGAACCGCACAATCGCCATGAGGCGGTAATTCTTGTGAATAATCGGGCAGAAAGCGGCAATGAGTTTTCCGGATTTACTGTAGAAAGACACAAGGTCCTGGTCGTCTGTAGAGGTTGCCTCGTAGTATTCAATGCCGTCAATAGCGTTGAAGGGATAGACGGTCGTGCGTGCTGACCACATACGCTGCTCGACGCCTTCAGGGGAAATCTTCACATAGGCAATGTGTACGTACCAGGCATACATCATGAGCCCGATTGACCCAAGTAATGCAATCGATTCATAGAAGATACCCGCAGAACCCTCGTCAACAAGATGAAGGTAAAGAAAAAGGCACGGGAATCCAGGGGTAAATATTGTTAGAAGAGCCTCTGCCTGATTGACTCGTCGGATGTACGCGCCTTGGCGGCGGCGCGCTACATCCTTCCAGCGCTGAATCTCATAGTTGGTAATGATGTAGAGTGTCCCGGTTACCGAGATGAAGGCCATAATGCCCCAGATAATAATCAGGAAAATGCGCATGACGGGTTCTCGTTTCGTGTGGTTGGTGAATATCCGGAAGCGCACCACCCGCAGGCGGCGTACCTTCCCCCAAGGATACCCCGGAGCGAATCATCCTAGACCGTGCGCTTGGCGCACAAGGCTCCTCAACCCGCGGGGCTCCACGGTTTAGCTTGCTGCAGGTTCAGCCTCCGGGTCCTCCTCATCTTCCTTCTCGGGGATAGCAACACCCACGGTCACGTACCTCTTCACCAGCAGGTACGAGGCGATCACCGGCACCACATACACCAGCGACAACCCGCTACCGGACTGCACAACATCAACGGCAAGACGGACCGCCGCCAAACATCCACCCAAACCCACCAGGGCTACGCAGAAGCCACGCAACACGCCATACCCGGCAGTGCCCTCCTCAAAGGTCGACGCCCACAGCTTGAACAGGGTGCGGCGCACAAAAATCAGGAAGACCGGCACCAGGCACAGCACCACCGAAACACCCACAGGCTCATAACCGGCAGTAGCGAACGAAACCACCGGAATAACCAGGCAGAAGAGCACCATCAGGGCGCTCACACCCAGCACCACCGCGCGCACATACCGGTTGATGCGCTCCATACGGTGCAGGTTAGGGATCTCCTCGTTCGGCTGCGCGGCATTGTAGAAGAACAGCAGCAGAACTAGCGCGGACGCCGCCACATACCAGGGTGCGAAATTGATGCCGTCCACCTGCGGGGTGGAGGCAACCGGCGGGACACCCACCAGGGAGAGAGCAGCGAGCAGAACAATTGCGGCAACGCAGAACGTGCCCACCGTCAGCAGAAAGTAATGGTACGCGCCGCCGTTCTTTGCATCCTGCACACCGTGCTCACGCGTGCCGTCAATCATCACGACGGAAAACAGCATCGCGGAGATGGATAGGATGCTCCACGCGTACTCGCCCGTCATGACGGGGACAAGCAGGAGGAGCAGGGACGCAGAGAACAGAATCCACAGGAGTACTCGCTGCAGTGTGGGTGAGGACGCGATGGCCTCTCCAATAAAGTCGATAATAAATTCGCCGATAAAGCTCACGGTGGGATCCTTTCTGCGGGGGTGGGGTTACTCTTTGATCTCTTCAAAGCGGAGGACGCTGAAGTCGAATTCATCGTTACGGGTATCGAAGGACTTGTACGCCCTATATTTCTTGCCCGTCTCAAAGTTCTGGAGGTATTTGCGGATGGGGATACCGTCAGGGGATTTGCTTGATTTGATGATTCCGCACTCTTCCGTTTCGAATTCGCCGGAGGTCCAGTAGGGGTCCTCATGTTCAACGATTTCGACGGAGGTGACAGTGCAGATAGCGGATTCATTGCTCGGGTTGTAGCTGGTCATAAAATGTAAGGACGCAAGGAACCCTAGCATGACTGCCACGAATATGATGACGTCGCGTGCATCCCACGCAGCTTTTGCCTTTTTGCGAAGATACTCTTTGAAACCGACTTTATTCTTCTTTTTCTTGGTGTATCTCTTTTTGCGGGTCTTCTTTATGGCCCCAGTTTCGGTAATGTAATTTACCTCTGGGTAACTCTTTTTCTTTGGGGTGTTCCTTTTCTTTGAAACGTTCTTTTTCCTTGGGGAGTTCTTTTTCACTGCTCTTCACCTTCTTTCTGGGTTGTGGGCTGTTATTCTGCGCTAGGTTTCTAGGCTTTCGTTGCCTTGTGCGCTTCGCTGCTTACCTTGGTTGTGCTCATGGTATGTACGTCCTTGTGCGGTAGTGGTTGGTGAATCGTGCTCGCCCCGGTGAGATGGCGGGCACATCCTTAGCCTATCGCACGGTATCTGACCAGAAGGTTAACTCGACGCAATGCTCCGGTGAAGACTCGGCAACCACTCCGCGGATAACGCGAATCTGGGCTTAACCACCCGAGTTCCTCGGCTACCCTGAGAACAAACCCGCTGACTTCCGCACCGTTGCCGGAAGGCCGCCGGTCACCGATAAAACAGAAAGGGTAGTTGACCACCATGATGATGAACTACACCATGATTGCCCTCTGGGGCGTAGTAAATGTCCTACAGACGTACAAGATGTTCCGGTCCATCATTGTCTACGAAATCAACCGACGCCGAGACAAGAAGCTGTACGCCAAAAACATTTACATTACTCGAGGCGACCGCCTTGAAATGATTGCGATGGTCGTTGTGCTTCCTATGACCCCTGCTCTGATGTTTATATTGCATTTGCTGGGCGACGTAGGAATCCATTTTCTAGATGTCGGAGCTTTCCTCATCACGTGTGCTCTTCTGTACTACTTCAATGAAGTTACTGGTTCTTACACCAAAATTTCGCCGGAAGGAGTCGAAGAGGACGATGGGCACGGCAAGAAAACCTTCTACCCGCTCAACGCGATTGATAAGGTCACATACAGGGAGAGTTGCGATAGCGAAATTCCAGACTCCGTCTCCTTCGATACAAAATCGGGTGAGCGTATTGCGCGTTTTGGGCCCATCTATGGGGGCTACCCCCTCCTCGCAATGACCCGATTCAAGATGGAAAACGACCGCTGGCCAGATATGAACAACCCCGAAGAAGCCGCCCAAGTCAAGGCGTGGATGAACTGGAGCTCCACCATCCCGCACATCAAGGACAAGGAAATTTCGGGCCTCGCCGAAGTAGACATGTAGCCCGCGATTCAGCCCGTATTGAGTGCGTTCCCGGCGTGTTTCTCAACCAATATTTCCGCAATTTTTCTGCCGGAAAAACGTTGACTAGCCCGCATGGTCTAACCCTCAACTAGAAGGTGCACTCTGCACATAAAAACATTAACGTTGAGGCTTACAATAAAAAAGGTTTAACGCACAGTCGCACGCCGTGCACACGCCACGTCACTTCACAGAAACACCGACCCCGAAAGGCACATCATGGCCACCAAGAAGCCCGCACGCCTCACCCGCCGCGCAGCACTCGCCGCCGCAGGCGCAGGCGCAGCAACCGCCCTCGGCGCACTGCTCACCCCCGCACAGGCAACCACCTACCGCCCCACCGTGCGCCGCACCCCCTACAACCGCTACTACTCCGACCGTTACGGCCGCCGCACCCGCATCGTCATTAGCGACTACTACGGCAGCTCCTACAGCCACTACTACTATTACGGCGGCTAAAAATACCAAGCTCAATAAACATATACTGGAAGACGGCACTACACTCACGTAGCGCCGTCTTCCCGTTAGATGCCGCAGGCATCACCCGCACCACGGCGCGGAAAATGCACCACAGATAGAGAGAACCCATGAAGAACGTAACCCGCCGATCCGCCCTCGGCCTGCTCGCAGCAACCGGCGGCGCAACCCTCCTCGCAGCCTGCGGTGCTCAGCCCCAGGCAACCAGCGGCAACGCATCCGGTAGCGCATCTGCTTCCGCAACGGCGTCCAAGACCGCACGCACCGACTACTCCGGCGTTGCAACCCTCGACGGCTACACCTCCAAGCCTTCCGACTACCAGCCCGCAACCCGCACCGAGCCGTCCAAGAACGCCCCCGTGCCAACCAAGCCCGCCGTCGCCAACGAGAACAGCGTAGAAGGCCTGTACCAGTCCATCGCATTCTTCGGCGCAGCCATTGAATACTACATGCGTACCGGCAAGACCGAACCCCTGCGTGAATGCGCGGTTGACAACTCTGAGCTGAAGAACATGCTCGAACCCGAAGAAGGCACCCTGGGTGCTGGCCTGCAGCAGGGCAAGATTTGGATGCAGGACCCGTCCGTCACCATCACCATGCTTACCGCACAGCCCGAGCGTGATGGCGACGCCTACAACTGGAATATCCGCCTGACCATGGACAGCGGTGAGTTCATCGCAAGCAAGGACCGTGTGGAGAACGCTTCCTCCGATTCGGACCGTAAGAACGATGTGGAGCGCACCCTGCACGGTGTCTACGAGAACGGTGCGTGGAAGCTGACCGGTATGCGTACTTCTTCCTCTTCGTCCTCGGCTTCTGCTTCCTAAAAGCTTCAGCCTAGAAGCGCGTAGCTTCTACACCTAAAAGGCGCCCGCCCCGTGGCTAAAAACCACGAGGCGGGCGCCTCTCTCATGCGGTGAAGGACCTACCCTGCTTTTACCTACGCAGAAGCAAGCTTCTCCTCAAGCTCCTTCACAATCTTCGCGTGTTCCTTCTCAGAGATAGAAACCTTGAAGAAGAAGGCGAGGAACGAGCACACAATAATGGCCAGCGGCACATAGAAAGCAGCCGTGTTGAACGTCTGAATGTTCTGCGCGGTGAGGCTATTAGCACCAGTGCCACGTAGACCAGAGCCAAGTTCTGCGGGAAAAGAATGAACAGAATGTAGGCAACAATCATCACGCCTTCCGGCATCCTTAAAGGGACCAAACAAAGATGTATACGAGAGGAAGGAAGACATGTCTTCCACCGAACAAACGACTCCCGTAGTCTCCTCCCAGTCACCCTCAGCAGCGTGGCTTGATGACCCCACCGTGTACGCTGTCAACAGGGAAGTAGCGCACTCCGACCATCACTCCTCAAACCCCCAGCAGAGCCTCAACGGCACGTGGGCTGTCCGCACTGCATGGGCCTCAGAAATTGACGTCACCACCGCAGAATTCGCCGCCCCCGCCCTCGACGAAAGCGACTACCAGAGCATCCCCGTCCCCGCCACCCTGGAAACTGAGGGACTCTGGCGCCCCGCCTACGTCAACATCCAGATGCCCTGGGACGGCCACGATAACCCCGAAGCTCCTCACATCCCCGAGAAGAACCACGTAGCCCTCTACCGCAAGCACTTTACCCTGGATGGCGACCTCAAGAAGATGCTGAGCGAATCGGGCCGCATCGCGCTCGCCTTCGAAGGCTTCGCAACCGCAATTTACGTGTGGGTTGACGGCACCTTCGTCGGTTACGCAGAAGACGGTTACACCACCACCACCTTCGACATCACCGATATCGTCAGCAAGGACGCAGAAGGCAATCACACCCTGACCGTCGCATGCTACGAATACTCGAGCGCTTCATGGCTGGAAGGCCAGGACTCGTGGCGTTTCCACGGCCTCTTCCGCGCTGTGAACCTGGTAGCCCGCCCCGCAGTCAGCATCTCCTCCCTCACCGTTGAAGCAGACTACGATGCACCCACCGGCGAAGCACACCTGGACGCTCTCGTCACCCTCAACGGTGAAGAAATCAAGGCGTACACCCTGCAGGCCAGCGTCCTTGACGGCACCCATGTCATCTGGTCTGGTACCGTCGCCGCCGAAGACGCATCCGTGCGCATCTCCTCCGACGCCCTTGAAGGTATCGCTCCCTGGTCGGCTGAATCGCCCTCTCTCTACACTCTGACGGTGGATCTGCTCCACGACGGCAAGACCGTAGAATCCACCAGCCAGCGCGTCGGATTCCGTCGCTTCCGCATCGAGAACGGAATCATGACCCTCAACGGTAACCGAGTCCTCTTCAAGGGTGTCAACCGCCACGAGTTCCACCCGCGTACCGGCCGCGTCCTGACCGTTGAAGACATGACTTCAGAGATTCTCTTCTGCAAGCAGCACAACATCAACGCTATCCGCACCAGCCACTACCCCAACGATTCACGCTTCTACGCCCTGGCCGACGAATACGGTATCTACCTGGTTGACGAAGCAAACCTGGAAACTCACGGCTCCTGGTGCACCCCCGGTGACATCCCCACCCCCGAGACCACGATCCCCGGCTCCCGCATGGAATGGGAAGGCGCCTGCGTTGACCGCGTAGAATCCATGATGCGCCGCGACTACAACCACCCCTCCGTAGTAATCTGGTCGCTCGGTAACGAAGCATACGGCGGCGAAGTATTCCGCTCCATGTACCGCCGAGTCCACGAACTGGACCCCAACCGCCCCGTACACTACGAAGGCATCACCTGGCACCGCGAATTTGATGACGTCACCGACATCGAATCCGGTATGTACACCCACGCTGACGTCGTTGAAAAGTACCTGTCGAACAACCCCCAGAAGCCCTTCATCATGTGCGAATACATGCACGCAATGGGCAACTCGGTCGGCGCTATCGACGAATACGTCGCACTGGAACGCTACCCCCACTACCAGGGCGGTTTCATCTGGGACATGATCGACCAGGCACTCTGGCACCCCGGTGAGAGCGAAGGCGCCCCCGAATACCTCGCCTACGGTGGCGCATTCGGCGAACGCCCCTGCGACTACGAATTCTCCGGTGACGGTATCCTCTTCGCCGACCGCAAGGTAAGCCCCAAGGCCGCTGAAGTGAAGGCAGTGTACTCCAACCTGCGCATCACCCCCGACCAGAAGAGCGTGACGGTTGTCAACGACAACCTCTTCACCTCCACCGCAGACTACACCTTCAAGGCTAGCCTGCTGGTCAACGGCGTTCCTCAGTGGCAGGAAGACTACTTCTTCGACGTAGCCCCGGAATCCACCCACGAGCTGGTAATTCCCTGGCCCCTGGAAGAATACGCTGCCGACAACGCAGAAGTAACCCTGGACGTCAGCCTCGTGCTCACTGAAGACGCCGCATGGGCTCCTGCAGGACACGAAATTGCCTTCGGTCAGTACGTCATCCCCGCATCGCAGGCTGAAGCAAACACCGCTGAAGACGCAGTAGATGCGACGGTGACCGTCGGCCGCTGGAACGTCGGTCTGCGCAACAACCAGGCTGAAGTTATTCTGTCCCGCACTCAGGGCGGCATCGTCTCCTGGGTACACAACAGCACCGAGCATGTTATTCGCCCCCCGAAGCTCACCACCTTCAGGCCCCTGACCGACAACGACCGCGGCGCCGGACACGGTTTCGAACGCGCCCAGTGGACCGTTGCAGGCCGCTACGCCCGTTGCGCTAACGTTGCTGTCGAGCAGCCCAGTGATGACAGCGTGGCAGTGACCTACACCTACGAGCTGGCAACCCCCGCTCACACCGCTGTTACGGTCCGCTACGAAGCACAGAGCACCGGCAACGTGCGAGTAGCCATCGACTACCCCGGCGAGAAGGACGCACCGTCCCTGCCCGCTTTCGGTCTGGAATGGGCACTGCCCGGCGAGTTCTCGCACCTGCGTTACTACGGCCTCGGCCCCGGCGACTCCTACCCCGACCGTTGCAGCGGCGTCCGCCTGGGCGTGTGGGAAAGCACCCCCGAGCAGGACTACGCACCGTACCTGGTACCTCAGGAAAGCGGTAACCACATGGGTGTCCGTTGGGCTGAAGTGACGAACGACAGCAACCACGGCTTCCGTGTCCGCCAGCTGCAGACTGCCGGTGAGGGCCTGCACGTATCGCTCCTGCCCTACTCCTCCTACCAGATTGAGGAAGCTTCCTACCAGTGGGAGCTGCCCGAAAACAACCGCACCTACCTGCGTATCCTGGCAGGTCAGCTCGGCGTTGGTGGAGATGACTCGTGGGGTTCGCCGGTACACAGCCAGTACCACATCGATGCAACCGAGCCGCTGCACATGGACATTGCGCTAGAAATTATCTAACGCAACGCTCTGCACAGTAGCAGTAGACGCCTACCTTCGTGTAGCGTCCACAGCTCTCTAGAAAAGAGGCGCCCGCCCCGTGGTTTTCAAGCCACGAGGCGGGCGCTTTTCTTATATGCGCAATAAAGCATATACCCTTATCGGGGTGCTACCAGATGCGCACTCGCTCCTCCGGAGCCAAGTACAGTGCATCGCCCTCAGAGACACCAAACGCCTCATAGAACTCATCAATATTGCGCACCACACCGTTCACACGGAACTCATCCGGCGAATGCGGATCCACCGAAATCATCACCTCAGCATGCTGCGGGCGGGACTTCGTGCACCAGCCGCGAGCATTCGAGAAGAAGAAACGCTGAATACCGGTCATGCCGTCAATCACCGGTGCGTCAGCCAGCGACTCAATGCCCTGCTTCTTCAAAGCCAGACGGTACGCCTTCAACGCAATCGACATGCCAGCCAGGTCGCCAATGTTCTCGCCCAGAGTCAGCTCACCGTTCACATGGAACTTCGGGTCCAGACCCACCGGAACGTACGCGTTGTACTGCTCCACCAGCGCGGAGGTGCGCTCCTTGAACTTCGCGTAATCCTCCTCAGTCCACCAGCTCTCCAGCTTGCCGTCACCGTCATAGCGGGAACCCTGATCGTCAAAACCGTGACCAATTTCGTGGCCAATAATCATGCCGATATTGCCGTAGTTCGCCGCATCATCAGCATCCGGGTTGAAGTACGGGGGCTGCAGAATAGCTGCCGGGAACACAATCTCATTCGCCGGCGGCATGTAGTACGCGTTCACGGTCTGCGGAGTCATCAGCCACTCCGACTTATCCACCGGCTGACCCTTACGGGCAATCAGCCAGTCAGCATCAAACGCACCGGTACGGCGCAGGTTCTCAAACAGGTCACCGGGCACCAGCTCCAGGGCGGAGAAGTCACGCCACTTATCGGGGTAACCGATCTTGGTGACGAACTTCGACAGCTTCTCCAGCGCCTTCTGGCGGGTTGCCTCAGTCATCCAGTCCAGCGACTCAATAGACTCGCGGTACGCCTCCAGGAGGTTGCCGACCAGAACCAGCATCTTCTCCTTGTGCGAAGGCGGGAAGTGCACAGCCACGTACTCCTGGCCAATCTCCTCACCCAGAGCCTTCTCAACAGCGCCCACGCCGCGCTTCCAGCGCTCACGAATCTGCTGGGTACCGGAGAGGGTCTTGCCGTAGAAGTTGAAGCTCTCCTGAACCAGTTCGTCGTACATGAACGGCGCACGCGAACGCAGAACGGTCCATACAGCCCACAGCTTCCAGCTCATCAGCGGGATGGAGGTGAACAGCTTAGCCGCACCCTCAAAGAAAGACGGCTGAGCCACAATAACCTGGCCCAGGGTCTCCGGGTCAGCGCCGAGAGCCAGCAGCCACTGGGAGAACGGGAAGCCGGGGAACTTCTCGTCCAGCTCGGTCGCCTGGTACGGGTTGTAGGTCGCCTCCGCGTCGCGGTTCTCCACGACGTTCCAGTGCAGGCGAGCCAGCTCCGACTCGTGGGTGAACACCAGCTGAGCCGCCTGCTCCGGGGTGAGACCGAAGCCCTCAGCCAGACCGGTCAGCTGGAACATGCGAGCAATATGCTCAACGTACGCCGCGCATGCAGCCTCGTGCTTCTCTTCACGGTAGTAGGATTCGTCCGGCAGACCCAGACCCGACTGGTACAGGAAGAACGTGTAATTCTTCGGGTCCTTCGGGTCGTTGCTGGTGTACCAGGCGAACAGCTGCGGCAGACCCGCACGAGACAGCAGCGCCAAGGTCACGGCAAGGTGGGAGGGGGTTGCCGAGTTCAGAATCGGGGCAATTTCCTTCAGCAGCGGCTCCAGGCCGTCCGCCTCAATCTTCTCAACGTCCATGAAGGAGTTGTACAGCGCGCCGATGCGGGACTCCGGCTGCTCCTTCGCAATCTTCTCCACCAGCTCACGCACGTGCTTCTCTGCGTTATCGCGGAGGGTGTACAGGCCGCCGTCCTTGGGGCGGTCCGCCGGGATTTCGTGGGTAGCAAGCCACTTGCCGTTGACGTGGCGGAAGAAATCGTCGCCCGGCTTGACGGTTTCATCCACCCATTCTTTAGTGATTCCAGAGTTAGTAGTCATGGTTCCATTCTATGTTCTTACGCCCGCAAGCCACAGGATGACCGGCATGCCGCCAGATGATGGCTCACCGGTACAGGCGCTTCTCAGAGGCGTTTTAGGCGGCAGAAAGGGGCAGGGTAGCCCCCCAGGATGCAGAAAAACCCGCCCGTACGGTGCAGAAGAAAAACCGTACGGGCGGGCCTGTTATCTATCCCCAAAAGCTCGGCATACAGTCGGTACGCATACCGGAACGAAGCCGAACAGCCGCCGCCTGCCGCAGGTTACCGCGAGCAAACCATCATCCGGTCAACCCGCAGCAGGCAGCGGAGCCAATAGGCGCCTCCTAGAGGGATGCGCGAATCGCCTTGGTGGCGTCCACCAGGTGACGCAGAGACTGCTTGGTCTCCTCGTAATCACGAGTCTTCAGACCACAGTCAGGGTTCACCCACAGGTCAGCAATGGTGCCGTAACCAATCGCAGCCTTCAGCAGGGACTCAATCTCATCCTGCGAAGGAACACGCGGGGAGTGGATGTCCCACACGCCCGGGCCCAGACCGGAAACGAAGCTCTCCGGAATGTCAGCCAGCAGCTCCATGTGCGAACGAGCCGCCTCAATGCTGGTCACGTCAGCGTTCAGAGCGTTAATCGAGTCGATAATCTCGTTGAACTCCGAGTAGCACAGGTGGGTGTGAATCTGAGTGGAATCCTTCACCGCGCTGGTTGCCAGGCGGAAGGAGTTCACCGACCAGTCCAGGTACTGCGGCTGCTCGTCGCGGCGCAGGGGCAGCAGCTCACGCAGAGCCGGCTCGTCCACCTGAATGATGCGGATGCCCGCCTGCTCCAGGTCGGCAATCTCGTCGGCAAGAGCCAGAGCCACCTGGTTAGCGGTCTCGCGGCGCGGCTGGTCGTCACGCACGAAGGACCACGCCAGAATCGTTACGGGGCCGGTGAGCATGCCCTTGACCGGCTTGTCGCTCAGCGACTGTGCGTGGGAGCTCCACGGCACGGTGAACGCCTCACCGCGCAGGCCCTCACCGTGACGCTTCACGTCACCGAACAGGATCGAGGGGCGGGTGCAACGCGAACCGTAGGACTGAACCCAACCGTGGCGGGTGGTGGCAAAGCCGTCGAAGTTCTCAGCGAAGTACTGAACCATGTCGTTACGCTCGGCCTCACCGTGAACCAGCACGTCCAGGCCCAGCTCCTCCTGCAGTGCGATGACCGAGGCAATCTCGTCACGCAGGAAGCCATTCAGCTCCTCAGCGGAAATCTTGCCCGCACGAGCCTCCGCACGGTGGCGGCGAATCTCAGCGGTCTGCGGGAAAGAACCGATGGTGGTGGTCGGCAGCTTCGGCAGGTTCAGGTCAGCCTGAGCCTCGCGGCGAACGTCAATGGTCGGGCGGTCGAAGTCCTCGGGAGTCACAGCTGCGGCGCGGGCACGAATCTCGTCGTTGTGCTTACGCGGGTCAGCAGCGAAGCGAGCCAGCGCCTCATCAGCAGCCTTCAGTTCCGGCTCAACAGCAGCCTCACCCTCAGCCAGGCCACGAGCCAGCAGAGCAATCTCAGCAACCTTCTGATCGGCGAACGCCAGGCCGTCCACGGGAACCTCGGCGGGGTCTTCCAGAGCCAGGTCGTGCGGCACGTGCTGCAGGGAAGTAGAGGAAGCCACAGACACGGCACCCTCGGATGCGCCGGGCAGCGCCTCCAGAGTCTTCAGAGCGGCGCGAACATCGGCACGCCACACGTTACGGCCGTTCACAACACCGGCAACCAGGTGCACACCAGCGGCAGAGACGGATTCCAGCTCAGCCTTCGAGTACACACCGTGCACCAGGTCAAGGTGCAGAGCCTCAATGCCGGTACCCAGCAGTGCCGGCAGGTTCTCACGCAGAGAACCGTAGGGGCTGGTCACCAGAATCTGCGGGCGCTTCTCGCCGGCAGCCAGGGTGCGGTAGGTGCGCTCGGCAAGCTCGGCAACCTTCGCGTTGTCGGCACGGTCCACGGTCAGGCCCGGCTCGTCCAGCTGAACCCACTCAACGCCGCGCTCAGCCAGCTGCTCCAGCACCTGAGCGTACGCTGCAACAAACTCATCCAGACGGTCAACGGGGGAGAAGTCCTCAGCGGAACCCTGCTCAGCCTTAGCGCCCAGCAGCAGGGTCAGGGGACCAACAATCTGCGGGCGAACCTTCACGCCAGCCTGCTTTGCGACCTCGAGCTGCTCGTCAATAGCCTCAAGGTTCAGCTTAATCTCGGTGCCCGCACCAATCTCGGGCACCAGGTAGTGGTAGTTGGTGTCGAACCACTTGGTCATCTCCAGCGGGGGCAGAGTCTCGGTACCGCGCGCCAGTGCGAAGTAACCGGGCAGATCCAGCAGGCCGCGTGCATCCTTAGCCTCAGCCAGACGCTCGGGAACCAGGGTGAACAGGCGAACAACGTCGAGCACCTGGTCGTAGTAGGAGAAGGTCGCCGGAATCGAGTAGTTATCAGCCTTCAGACCCGCAGCGGTCACGCGCTCGAAGTAGGTGCGCTGCACGTCAGCGGCGGTGTCCTGCAGCTCCTGCAGGGTGGCCTTGCCCTTCCAGAAAGCCTCCTGAGCCTTCTTCAGCTCGCGGAAGCGGCCCACGCGGGGGTAGCCAACAATGGTTGCGGCGGGGAATGCGGTGTTCGACATAATATTTTTTCCTTTACTGGGGATAGATAGGGGAGTCAGTTCCGGTATTTCGCCACCCAGCGGTGGGCGGTGAAACGGAGGTTGTAACTCCCGGAATATTTGCGGGGGAGACAATGGGAACGCATCCGACAAGGAGCGTTACGGGTTGGGTTAGGCGTATTCCAGTTCGCTCAGCGGCTGAGAGAAACGGTTGCTGTATCGGGGTAGGTCCAGCTGGTCCAGAACGTCCAGCACCGCCGCATGCTCGTTGAAGGTGAAGAAGTGCAGGCCCGGTGCGCCCGCATCCATCACGGCGCGGCACTGGTTCAGTGCGTAGTCCACGCCGATGCGGTGCAGCTCTGCGTTGCTGGTCGCCGTCTCTAGGGCGTAGGCGAGGTCCGTCGGGACTTCCATGCCCGCCATCTGGCAGAGGTTCCGCAGGCGCTTCAGGGAGGTCACCGGCATGATGCCCGGAATAATCGGAATATCCACGCCTGCCAGGTGCGCCGAATCGACCAGGGCGCTATAGCGTTCATCCTCAAAGAACACCTGAGTAATCGCGAAATCCGCGCCGGCACGCTGCTTCGACAGCAGAATCTCAATATCCTGCAGCAGGGATGCGGACTCGGGGTGCTTCTGCGGGTATGCCGCCACACCAATCGACACCTTGCCAGCTGCCAGGTGGGCGAAATCTTCACGCTCCACGCGGCGAATGAGCTCTACCAGGTAGCGGGCGAAAGGAAGTTCAGAAACCTGACCTTCCTGAATATCACCGCGAAGAGCCAGGAAACCGCGCACACCCAGACCCAGAATCAGGCGGACTGCACGCTCCAGCTCGTGCACTGAATGGCCTGCGCAAATCAGGTGAGCCAGGGGGGTGAGGGAGGTTTCGTGTACCAGGTGGTCGAGCAGCGCCAGGGTCTTCTGGCGGCGCTTCGCGTCACCGGCGTAGGTGACCGATACGTAGTCGGGGTTGGTGCCCTCAAGCTCGGCAATGGTGTGGAGTAGCGACTCGCAGCTTGCGTGTGAGCGGGGTGGGAACAGCTCAAAAGAAAGAGCCGGGTGAACTGTCGTCATAACCTTCCTTCGTGTTCACCCGATAGATACGCACCGGGAGGGTGCGTGAATTCTTCTGCAGGATGCGCTGTACCGGTTTGCGGGTGCACATCATCAAGGGGTGCCGAAGGGTATTCTTCTCTATCGGTTCTGGCGGGAGCACCTTGTCCGTACCCTGCACCGTGACGGTGGGGGATACTGGCGAGGTTGCTGCGACGTCGACGAGCCAGATCTCTCGGTCGCTCTTGATAGATAACGCTTTCACTTTACCCACTGCCTCCGAGGGTGCGCAAGGGATGCGGCGGTTGATGTCCTAATATTTCTGGACATGACATTGGGGAGAAATATGAACTTAATATGACTGACTATGACGAAGGGGGCTGGGGGTGTTGCGGGTAGAGCTGTAGGCTGACCCCTGAATGCCCGGAACTATCGCAGATATATCTGCTTAATATTCTTGGACACGCACGAATATATGTGTTTTATATTTCATCGAAGAGTAGGGTTAGTTAGTGAGGCACGGGTAGTGTTTCAATGTCCGCTCATCGAGGAGTTGTAGGGCTCAAAGATGAGTTCAGTATGACTTTGTGAGCGTGGTGAGAATGAAAAAGCTATTTTCTTCTATACTCTGGTCCTTCCGCCTAGCATGGAAAACCTGTCCCACAACCCTGGTGAGCGTCGCCCTATCGCTAGCCGTCATAGCCTGCATTCCCTTGAGCCAGTCCCTGCTGATCGGTAATACAGTATCAGCCTTGAGCGGTTCAAATGGTGGCGCAGCATGGATTTATATTATTGCTCTTGCCCTTGTTGTCGGAATTAATATCATTGCTCAACGCTGGGTCATAAGTAACATGCTTATCCTCAAATCAAAGATGAACTATCGGGTTCACCGCATGTTAAATACCAGGTTATCTAATTTTCCGTTGTCTGATATAGGTAGCACAAAATCACAGGAAGATATACGTGCTGCAAGAGAGGCAATATCGAAACAGGAATTGCAGGTTCACACCATGTCAGTTATGACACTGGTGAGTGCCTTCGCAATGGTGTTACTTCTCTGTCTTAATATTGCGAACGTCAGCATTGTGGCAGCAATTTTTGCGGCACTGTGTTCATTGCCCCTATCTATTGCAATGGTGATTCTCGCTAAACGTGATTACGCTATATACACCCTAATGTACGAGGACTATCGGGTAGAGAACTACTATCTAGACAATCTGATGGCTCAGAGCCGCGCCCAAGAACTTCACCTCATGAGAGCCTCCCGATTTTTCTCGCAACGCGTAGCGTCCTGGCGACGCCGGGCAGCCGGTAGGGAATTGAGCCTTGAAAGTGTTAGAGGAATCATCTCCATAGTTGCAGGGCTACTCTGCTCTGTCTTACTCTTTGCGTCCCTGTACTTCCTTGTGGATTCAGGCGCCGATATATCATATGTGGCCGGATCGCTGATTGGAATCATCGCCTGTGTTGATGCGACCCAAGAGGTGGGATATTCATTTGGTCAGATTATTAATGGAGCATTATCTGTTCAGCAATTCCGAAGGGTATGCGACTCTGATACTTACGACCATGTTTCTGAGATAAAAACTTCTAACCCTAACCATGAAAATATTTCAAAAATTATATGCAAAGATGTATCCGTTCAGTATGAGGGCTCGTCGTCTTTTGCGCTTAAAGATATTAATCTTGAGCTGATGAATAATCAAATGATTGCAGTAGTTGGTGCCTCGGGCGCGGGAAAAACAACGCTAATAAATGCAATTCTTGGAATTACACCAATTGCCCAGGGGAGCATAACGTATAAGGGTGCTTCTTCTGAGAGTAAATACAACATGTTGGCAAATGTTGGTTTGGTGAGTCAAGACTACGGCCGTTATGAACTGACTGTGCGTGAAAATCTTCTTCTGGGTTTGCCTCAGGAGGCGGTTGAGCGTCTTGGTGATGCTGATTTGTGGTCGGCTTTGTCGGTGGCTTGTGCTGATGATTTTGTGCGTGGTCTTGAGGGTGGTTTGGATGCTCAGTTGGGTGAGTCGTTTGGTGGTGTTGGTCTTTCGGGTGGTCAGTGGCAGCGTTTGGCGTTGGCGCGTGTGGTTCTTCGGGATGCGCCGGTGTGGGTGTTGGATGAGCCGACCAGTGCTGTGGATGCTGAGACTGAGGAGGAGATTTTTGCTCGGTTGAAGGTGGCTGCTGTTGGGCGTTTGGTGGTGTTGGTGTCTCATCGTGCGTGGACGTTGCGTGGTGTTGATTCTGTGGTGGTGTTGGATGGTGGGTGTGTGGTGGAGCAAGGAACCTACCGGGACCTAACGACCGACCCTACATCACGCTTCAGGAAGCTCTTCGCCTCCCAACTGGAGGGGAAATAACCACGCAACATACCCGCACAACGTAGAGTTAAAAACATGGAACGTATTGAATCCCCCGTCTACCGCAGGCTCGGCAACTCCGGCCTCGTCGTACCCAGCGTCGGCATCGGCTGCAACAACCTCGGCCGCCCCGGCACCCCCACCCGCACCCAAGAAGGCACCAACGAAGTCATCGCCGCCGCAGTCGACGCCGGCATCAGCTTCTTCGACATCGCCGACCTCTACGGCGCCGAACCCGGCCTCTCAGAAACCATGTTCGGCACCGCCCTCACCCAGCTCGGCCTCGATCGCGACGAACTGACCATCGTCACCAAATTCGGTCTGCCCGTCGGCGACCTCAACGGCAACGACCGCAACGCCCGCGGATCCCGCCGCTACATCATGCGCGCCGTCGAAGGGTCCCTCCGCCGCCTCGGCACCGACTACATTGACCTGTACTTCTACCACAGCCCCGACCCCAACACCCCCATCGAAGAAACCCTCAGCGCCCTCGACCAGCTCGTACGCGACGGTAAGGTCCGCTACCTGGGCCACTCCAACTTCTCCGGCTGGCAGCTCGCCCACGCCGAACACTGCGCCCGTGAACTCGGCACCGAACGGTTCATCGTCGCTGAAAACCACTACAACCTGCTCGACCGCCGCGCAGAACTCGAAATCCTGCCCGCCGCACGGCACTTCGGCATGGGTGTGCTGCCGTACTTCCCGCTCGCTAACGGCCTGCTGACCGGCAAGTACCGCCGCGACAACATTCCCGCCGGTTCGCGCCTGTCCCACTCCAAGAAGAACGTGCTCGACGCCGCCAACTGGGACCAGCTCGAAGCCTTCCACACCTTCTGCACCGAGCGCGGCATTACCGAGGTGCAGGCGGCGTTCTCCTGGCTCGCACAGCAGTCGCCGGTCACCTCCGTCATTGCCGGTGCAACCAGCGCCGAGCAGGTGCGCGCCAACGCACAGGCGGCATGCCTGCGCTTCGACGCTGAGGACCTCGCCGCCCTGGACGCCATCTTCCCGGCACCCGAGAAGATCGCGCTGTTCTAAACTCCGGCTCCCTCTCAAAGGGACACTCAGGCGGTCGCACGTGTCGGCCGTAATATACGCTGAAAAATGTCCGTGGTGAGAAATAAATATCACCCGCCGCACGTTTTCGCTAGGATTAGGTGAGGTGTGTCTAACCTGACGCACCTCACCTAGCCCACTGACAGTGCTGAAGAACCACCAATGTCGGTGTAATCTCACCTAACCCCTCGGCATAAAGGACACCATGAGCGCACAGAGCACCGCCTCCACCCTGCCCCCTCTGGGCACCGGGAAGCACAGCCGATACCTCGGCATCATCGCACTCATCGCCACCTTCGGAGGTCTACTCTTCGGCTACGACACCGGAGTGATCAACGGCGCGCTCGAACCCATGAGCCGCGAACTCGGCATGGACTCCACCGCCCAAGGCTGGGTCACCGGATCGCTCGCCTTCGCCGCCGCTATCGGTGCGCTCGGATGCGGCCGCATCTCTGACCGGTTCGGCCGCCGAACCACCATCATTGGGCTCTCCACCATCTTCTTCATTGGTGCCCTGGCGTGCGTCTTTGCACCCAATGTCGCCGTACTCATCACCGGGCGCACCCTGCTCGGCCTGGCGGTCGGTGGCGCCTCCGCCGTAGTGCCCGTGTTCCTCGCAGAGCTCGCACCCTACGAAATTCGAGGCTCCCTCTCCGGCCGCAACGAGCTCATGGTCGTGGGCGGTCAGCTTGCCGCGTTCATCGTGAACGCCCTTATCGGCAACGTATGGGGTGAGCACGACGGCGTGTGGCGCTGGATGTTCGCCATCTGCACCCTGCCCGCCATCGGCCTGTTCGTCGGCATGCTGCGTGTGCCCGAGTCGCCGCGCTGGCTGCTGCGCGTCGGCAATCGTGAGCAGGCGCTTGAGGTGATGAAGCGCATCCGCTCCACCGAACGTGCCGAGGCTGAGATCGCCGACATTGAACGCACCCTGCAGGCGGAGGCAACCACCCAGAACGACGCGGCGGGTAAGGAAAGCGTGGGCGTGCGCGGCTGGTTCGTGCGCATCCTGCTCGTCGGTATTCTGGTCGGCGCGGGCCAGCAGCTGACCGGCATCAACTCGATCATGTACTACGGCATTAAGGTGCTCAAGGAAGCCGGTTTCAGCGAATCCGCGGCGCTCATTGCGAACATTGCGCCGGGTACGATTGCGGTGCTTGGTTCCATCCTGTCGCTGCGCCTGATGGAGCGTGTACCGCGCCGCGTCATGGTCATTACCGGCTATGCGTCGACCGCGTTTTTCCACGTGCTGATTGCGGGCGCATCCATGCTGCTGCCCGCCGATAACGCGGCGCGTCCCTGGATTCTGCTGGTGCTCATCGTCTGCTTTGTGGGCGCGATGCAGACCTGCCTGAACGTGTCGACGTGGGTGATTATGAGTGAGCTGTTCCCGCTGCGTGTGCGTGCGGCGGGTATGGGCATTTCGGCGTTTAGCGGCTGGATGATGAATGGTGTGCTGTCGCTGGCGTTCCCCGTGATTCTGGGTGCGGTCGGTCTGACCGGCTCCTTCATCGGCTTTGCCGTGGTGAACGTGGTCATTGCGCTGCTGATGTTCCGCAACCTGCCGGAGACTCGCGGCGTGAGCCTGGAGCAGGTGGAGCGCGGCGTGATGGACGGCAGCATCTACCCCTCCGCAGGCAAGCGCTAGATTCGGCGGTTTTTAGGCAAGAATGAGGCGGGCGGCCCCTCCCCGGTGGAGGGGCCGCCCGCCTCGCAATATGCGTTGAAAGACTAGTCTGCAGGGTTCTCTGCGAGGAACTCGTCGAGGCCGATGCGGTAGCCGTCATCTTCGGCGCGTGCCTTGCGAAGAGCCTCAATGTCGAGGAGCTCTTCGTACTCTTCCAGCAGCTTCAAATCTTCGTAGGAGATGAGCGCGGCAACAGTCTTACCATTGCGGCTGATGAGGGGACGTTCGCCGGAGAACACGGCTTCGTTGACCTTGGTGCCGAGGTTGTCGCGGAGTTCTTTAAGAGTCGTGACATTGGAACGAGTCCGGTGAGTGGTGACAGTCATGACTGGTTCCTTTCTGGGGTTTGTCCGTTAGCTCCGAGGATAGTTCTTGTGCAGGTTCTATTCAAGGAGCTACAGAGTGAAGAAGGGTACAGGGCACGAGTAGGGAATTACCGCATTCTGTACACCATTGATAACGGTGCGGTTGTTGTTGAGGTCTTCCGAGTCGGTCATCGGCGAGAAGTCTATCGCGGCCTGTAGAGTGAACGCGGCGTGATGGACGGTAGCATCTACCCCTCCGCAGGCAAGCGCTAAACCTCGGTGGTTTTTAGGCAAGAATGAGGCGGGCGGCACCTCCCTGTGGAGGTGCCGCCCGCCTCGTGCGTCTCGTGACCCGCCGCCCCTCGCCGCACCGCACTGTTCGTTGAAGGAGAAGCAAGGAACCCCTACCCTGCGCCACCAACCCATAAGTGATACGGTCAAAGAATAAGTAATGGATTCACGTGCTGAAATGCACGCCCGACCCTGCCCCACACGCATCGCCCGGACGCCCGCATCCAGCACGCCACAACTCTATAACAAACATGGGTGAACAATGACTGAGAACGTACACAACGACTGGGACCTCCGAAGCGAAGAAGTGCAGAAAGACCAGGTAGCCGCCTACGACGCAATGCGCCGCCGCTGCCCCGTCGCCCACGACGAATTCATGGGCTACTCCGTCTTCAAAAACGCCGACGTACAGCACGTACTCGACCACCCCGAAATCTACTCCAACGTCGTCTCCACCCGCCACATCGCTGTCCCCAACGGCATGGACGCACCCGAACACACCACCTTCCGCGCCGTCAACGACAAGTACTTCACCCCCGAACGCCTCGAAAAGTTCGCACCCGTCATCCGCGACGCCGTGAAGAGCCTCATCGCAGAACTGCCCCGCGGCGAAGAAGTAGACGTCATGCAGGGCTTCGGTCAGGCATACGCAATGCGCGTGCAGAACGCCTTCATGGGCTGGCCCGCATGCCTCGAACAGCCCCTCACCGAGTGGATCGAGAAGAACCGCGTCGCCACCCTGCGCCGTGACCGCGAAGAAATCGCTAAGGTCGCCCTCGAATTCGACGGCTACATCCGCCAGCTCCTCGACGAACGCCGCGAGGACGATGCCGCCGGCAACCCTAAGGACGTCACCGCCGAACTGCTCACCGACACCGTGCAGCTGCCCGGCGAAGAACCCCGTACCATGACCGACGAAGAAATCGTCAGCCTCATCCGCAACTGGACCGTGGGCGAGCTGTCCACCGTCTCCGCAACCGTGGGCGTATTCGTCAACTTCCTGGCACGCAACCGCGCCGAGCAGGACCGCCTGCGCGCATCCCTCGCCGACGGCAACGCACTCGATGACCGCAGTGAAATCGCCCTCGCCGTTGAAGAAATCATGCGACTCGAAGACACCCTCGTCACCAACCGCCGCATCACCACCCAGGACACCGAACTCGGCGGCCGCACCCTGCCCGCCGGCTCCCGCGTGACCATCAACTGGGCAAGCGCCAACCGCGACGAGGACGCCTTCGAAGACGCCCTCACCTACAACCCGCACCGCGACCAGTCCCGCAACCTCGTGTACGGCGACGGCATCCACGTCTGCCCCGGCGCGCCCCTGGCACGCCTGGAACTGCGCATCCTGCTCGAGGAGCTGCTGCGCGGCACCGAGTCCATTGAGATCGCGGACGAGAGCGAGAAGCCCGCAACCGTAAACGCCGTGTACCCGGTCTCCGGCTACTCGGTCGTGCGCGCCATCTTCAACTAGGCACGCTCCAGCTCTAAAAAGTGCGAGGCGCCGAACCCCGAGAATAGGGGTCGGCGCCTCGCGCTGTTAAGAGTAAATATAAGAGTGAATAGTAGGGTAGTGGCGGCCGGTATCAGCCGCTCACTATAGATAAAGCGGAATATTCCCAGACGGCTATATAGCCTAGTGGAATACTCAATAAAGCTGAATCTAGCGGCCGGAACTCGTTGCCGAAGGCTTCACCGAAGAACCCGCAGAACCGCTCGCAGACGCACGAGCCGAAGCACTCGCAGAAGCAGAAGCCTCCGCCGCAGCCGATGCCGACTCCTCCGGGGACAGAACCGTACCATCCGCATGAACACCAGCCATCGCCGGAGTCACACCATTCACGAAGCTCAACTTCGCCTGCTTGAACTGGTACTCGGGAGAGCAGGTCAGCTTATACTTCGAATTCGCCAGCTCGCGAATCGACTTCACATAATTCTGAGTCTCCTCATACGGGGGAACACCGCCGTACTTCTCCACAGAACCCGGACCCGCGTTATAACCGGCGAGAACCACATCCTGCAGCTCATCCTCATTGGAAGCGTACTTCGCCAAACGAGTACGCAACTCAGCCAAGTAGCGTGCCTGCGCCGCAATCGCATCGTGCGGGTTCAGAACATTACCGCCATTGCCGAAGCTGTAGTGGCCGCCGCTCCACGCGTCATCAGTGAACTGTGCAATACCCTTAGCGCCCTGGTGGGACTCAACGCCCACACGCCAGTGGCTCTCGGTCTCAATCTGCGCCGCCAGTACGCCGGGGCGGAAACCCGCCACCTTAGAGCCCTCCTCAAAATCGGATCGGAGAGCCGCCGGAGCATACGAAAGCTCCGTCATGCCGCAGTAGTCGTCATAGGTGGCTGCCAGGCCGGCAACACCGCCACCCAGAAGGACCGCAGAGGCAATAATCTGCCAATGCGCAAGAACCCCGGCGAGAAAGCGAAGCGGGAAAGCTTTACGCTGCCGAGGAGAAATTTGTTGATCCGCCGGAACGGAAATGTGGTTGGAGGCGCTCGTAGCGTTACGCTCGGAAGGGGCGCCCGAAGTGCTATCTGCCATTCCTATAGACTAGCGCACCATCGCCGTTTATGGTGAAAAAACTCCCCTCCGTTGAGGTGAAAACCATAGTCAGAGAGTTCTTGGCGCGTCTTTACCGGAGTCAACATCAAGTGCAGGTACAGACTCCGTGCACGTGAAGGATGACCCCACCCGGTACACCTTTGACAGGGAGCACCAGGCGGGGTCAATCCATGATGGGGAGCTTCAGGAGTCCCTAACGGTTCGTCACCACGATCTTGCCGGCGGCACCGCGCTCCATCTCCGAGAAGGAGTGATTCACGAACGTGTACGTGCCAGACTCTAGGAACTGCATCTCCACGAAGCCGCCCTGAGCGGGCGCCAAATCGAGTGCCTGGCTGTGGCCGTCACGGCTACCGAACGCATCTGCGCCGCGGCGCATCAGGTAGCCGCCCTCCTTGTAGACCGTGTCGAACTGCGAACCGACCACGTGGAAGCTCGTGCCGTGGTTCGGGCCCGCAGCCATTACCCAAACACGGATACGCTCGCCCTTCTTCACCTGCAGCGGCTTCGCCTTGTACTGGGTTGCGTGGCCGTTGAACATGGTCAGCGTGGGGGTGCCCGCCGCAATCAGCTCCGGCGAGTTCTCCGCCAGCTTGTTACCGTCGGAGGCGGTCTTGCCGGTGTCGTGCAGGTACGCCTCGCCCTGAACCATCACGTACTCATGATCGACCGGGTCAAGGTCCGCCGGGTCAATGATGACCGCGCCGTACATGCCCTGGGTCATGTGCAGGCTCAGCGGGGCGGTGCCGCAGTGGTACAGCCAGATACCGGCACCCTTCGCCTCAAAACGGTAGACGAGACGCTCACCGGGGGCGATGGTCTTCATCGTGTTATCGGGGGACACCATGCCCGCGTGGAAGTCCAGCGAGTGGCCCATCGTGCCGTTATTGATGAGTGTAATTTCAAAAATATCGCCGACCTTGCCGCGCAGAATCGGTGCCATGTTCTGCCCGTTGAACGTCCACATGTGAACGGTCACGCCGGGCGCCACCTCGCGGTCGACTTCCTCAACTTCCAGGGTGACCTTGCGGACGGTCTTGCCGTTCACCTGCGTGGCGGTGTTCGGTGCCGGGATGTTCGGGTCGCGGTACTTGTAGCCGCTGCCGGGCGCTGCGGACATGTCAATCCTGCTGTTTGCAACGGTCATGAGGGTCGGGGTGCTACCCGACGCGGCGTGGTTGTGGGTGCCCGTAGAACCGTGGTTGTGGCCGCCCTGCGCCACCTGGTTTGCGGAGGCGCCGGTCGCCTTCACCTTGAACACCATGCCCAGGGAGCGGTGACCCGCCACGGAGCAGTAGCCTTCCTGGTCGGCGGTAATGACGCCGGCGTCAACGGTTTTCGTTTCGCCGGGGTTGATGGTGCCGGTGGTTGCGCCGTTGTCGAAGGTCAGGTCGTGGGTCATGCCCTCGTCGTCGTTGGTGACCTCGACGACCAGGCGGTTACCTGCGGGGACCTCTACCTCGGCGGGGGTGAAGCGGTAGTTGCTGGTCGCCTTCACCTGCACGGTGGTGGTCTGACCGGTCGCAGCCACAGAGCCCGCCGAGGAGAACGACGGCAGGTTCAACGCGGACGGGTTCACGGCGAAGCCCAGCAGGAACGCCATGGCAACCGCGAGTGCCGCCTGGAAGCTCTGCTTGGCGTGCGGGACGGGTTCGGGGGTGAGCGCCTCCTGGTTGAAGACGGGCTTCTCGCCGCGGGCGCGTGCTGCCATCATTTCCTTGCGGGTGTTCACGGACGCCTTCACGCCGCGCACCATGAGCGGAATGAACGCCATGAGCGCCAACGCACCCACGATAGCGACGGCAATCTTAATGGACTGGCCCACCATGGAGCTGGGCATCATGAAGATGAGCAGCGCCAGGTTCACGGCGGTTACGCGTGCCGCCGCGAAACGGCTGAACTCCTTGTTGGAGGCGCGCACCACCGCCGGGCCACCGCCCATACGCTGCGGCAGCAGGTAGCTCATCGCGCCGAGCAGCAGCTGCAGCAGGAAGCCGACCACAAAGATGGGGGTCACGGCGCGCATGTCCAGCTGCGCGAAGGGGACGGTCGCCACCAGGTAGGCGGTGGTCGCTACGCCAATAATCAGCCAGAGGAAGCCCATACCCACGCTCATGGGCGGGTACTCATTCGGGCGCTTGGTGCGCAGGGTACGCACCATCACCCAGGCGACAATCAGCAGGGCAACCAGGTAGACGACCAGACCCGCAGCAGCAAGCGGACGCATCCCTAAAATCGCGCCGACAACGGTCAACGCCAAGCCACCGCACATCAGGTACAGGGCGCGCAGGCTGTGGGTGAGCGCCTTATCCACCATCTTGGTGCGCAGCATGGTCGGCCAGAACGTCACCAGCGTACCCACCGCGGTAATACCGACGAAGCCGAGCACGTTCACTGCCTCGTGCGCGAGCAGGAACTGCGAATGCAGGGTGCCGGACAGGTTCGGGTAGGCAATCATGCCGCCAAACGCCGCACCGAGGGGCAGCAGCAGCGCCGCAACAATGTAGAAGCGAATGGTCACACCGAACCGCGACGGCAGAGCCTGACGCACCTGCTTCAGCAGGTAGATGCCGTGCCAGGCGACCATCGACCCGACAATGAGGGCGCCCACCACCGTGGCGGCGTAGAGGCCGGGCACGCTCAGCTGACCGACCATGCCGATCATGAGCACGAGAATACCGGCGTTCAGAATGAAGATTCGGCGCACCTGGGTTCCGCGGTGCTCGTCAGGAATCTTGATTTTCATGAGCGCTTCGGTGAAGTGCTGCGACCAAATCAGGATCGAGTTCGTAATCAGGCCGAGGGTGACAATGTGCACCATCAGCCAGCCGCTATTCGGGATAAACCTGTGCAGCAGAAGTACGCCGACAAGGGTAAACATCCAGTGGGAGACGGGCTTGGAGGCGCGACGATGCCACGTACCGCGACCGGATGCGCGGCGTGCAATCTCTTCGGGGGTGAGGTTTGCGCCGGGCACATCAGCCGGGCGCGCGCCAATGCTCAGGCCGGAGGAGCCGCCTCCGGAGACGTTTGCGGGCTTGCCGCTCGTGTTCTCGCCTTCGGGTGGGGTGCCGAGATGTTCACTCACGTGATCACTGCTTTCACTGCTGGTTGTTCGTGGACGTCGGTGTGCGGGTCGGCACCCGGTACCCCTGCGTTGGGGCGGGTGCCAATAAGCCCATTATATTGCCCGGATAGTACCAATTTTGAAGACATGACGTGCATATGAAGGCAGCTCATATCGTGATAGTTGTGCTTGTGTGCTCGAGCGGTTCTTCCCCTGCGAATCTCCCCCTGTGATTCTTCTCCCCAATGCATCCTTCACAGGTGCGCGCGATAAACTATTAGGATTCCAAAATCAGATGCCCGCCCACCCTACGCGCGCATCCGCCGGCACCAAGGTAAGGACAAACACCTCGTGACAAGGACTGACTCCACCACCCCCATCTGGGGAAAAATCGCTATTGTGGCACTCATCCTCATTGTTGGCGGTGGATACGTCGTCAAAATGCTCACCAACCCCTTCAGCGGTATGGACTTCTCCATTTACCGTCTGGGTGCGATGACCATTTTCGATAACGAGGGCTTTACCCAGGACCTATACTCCCCGACCCTGAACGATCACGGCGTGATTAAGCCGCCGTTCACGTACCCGCCGTTCGCGGCAATGCTGTTCTTGCCGTTTGCTTTTATTCCGCTGGAAGTTGGCAAGGTCATTATGGTGGTCGGTTCGGCTGTGGTGGCGTGGTGGATTTCCACGATCATTTACAACTATGTGAATGCGCGCGGCCGTGAACTGCCGCTGCAGCAGTACTTTGGTCGTGCGGGCACGATTGCGGTGCTGACTATTCTGGTGGTTTCGGCGGGGCCGTGGCAGCGCACCCTGGACCTGATTCAGATTAACCCGTTCATTACGGCGCTGATTCTTGCCGATTTTGTGCGCCCGGCAACCCGCGTGCCGCGCGGCGTGCTGATTGGTATTGCGGGCGGCGTGAAGCTGACCCCGCTCGTGTTTGGTCTGATTCTGCTGGTCCGCCGCGACTGGAAGGGCATCGCGACCCTGGGTGCAACGTTCTTCGGCACCATTGCGCTGGGTTTCATTCTGATGCCTAAGGACGCACTGGAGTTCTGGTTCTCCGCGCTGACGAACCCCTCCCGTGTGGGTGGACTGAACTTTGTGGATAACGTCTCGATTCAGGGTTGGCTGCTGCACTTCGGTCTCTCTGAGAGCGCCGCGAAGCCCGTCTACTACGCCCTGGCGCTGGTCACGATTGTGCTGACTGCCGCACTGCTGTACCAGCTGGAACGCCGCGGTGCCGCGCTGGCGCAGGTGGCGGTGACCGCCTCCTTGATGGTGGCGCTGTCGCCGATTAGCTGGTCGCACCACAACGTGCTGCTGCCCCTGCTGGCTGCCGTGTTCATCATGGACGCGTTCCCGACCTATTTTGCGGTTCAGCCTGCGTGGCTGCGGGTGACGGCGACGGTGTTCGCGGTGGTTGCGGTGCTGGGCCTGTACCTGTCGCCGATTAGGATTGCGTCGTGGTTCCACGGTAGCGCGGATGGTTTGGAGCAGCTGGCTCCGGGCGCGTTGGCGGTTTCGGCTATTCCCGCGTTCTGCCTGTGGATGACGATGACGCTCTGGTCTATTGCCGCCCTGAGCGCGCCGGTGCGTGGCGCGAAGGTTGAGCCCGTGCAGTACGGTTCCGTGCGTAGCGATGCGCCTCTGGGCTGGTGGGGCGCTCGCGCCCTGGTGACCGAGAGCGCCGAGTCTGTGCGCGCCGCCGCTTCCCGTGAGGCAACCGCGTGAGCCGCGACAAGAATCACGAGAAGAACGCCGAGGCGGCTGCGCCTATAATCCCATGGGCTTCGGCTGGCTCTACTACTGCACCGGTTGCGGAACCGGCTGCTGAAAGCGCTGTAGAAAGTGCTGGGCCCGCCGCATCCTCTGTAGCCACCGCGGAAAAAGCGGCAAAGGAAGAAGTCGCCGAAGAAACCGCGAAACAGCCCACAAAACCTGCGCGTCGCAGCTTCTTTGACCGCATCCCCGGCATGCGCAGCGGTGCTCTCTGGGCGCACCTGCTGTTCGTCCTGGTTGCCCTCTACGCCTTTGACTACGTGACTCACGCGGCGGCTGACGATATTTACGTGTACCGCCTGGGTGCTGTCTCCCTGGCGGACGGCCCGGACGGCTACCAGCTATACACCTTCCGCACGCGCGGCCTGCCGTTCACGTACCCGCCGTTTGCGGCGCTGCTCTTCTACCCGCTCGCGTTCCTCACCGAGCCGCAGAGCATGCTGCTGATTACCGCCATTATTTGCGCGCTCAGCTACTGGTGCGCGTACCTGCTGTACTCCTACGCCCGTAGCCGCTCGTGGCGTCTGCCGTTGCAGAAGCACCTGGGTCATTGGGGTATGGTGTCGCTGATTGCGGCGCTGATTTGGATGTGCGGCCCGTGGCGTTTGACCACGCATTTTGGGCAGATTAACGCCATCATTTTGGTGCTGATTCTCGCCGATTTTATGCGCCCGGCAACCCGTGTTCCGCGCGGTGTGCTGCTGGGTATTGCGGCGGGTATTAAGCTGACCCCGCTCGCGTTCGGTCTGCTGCTGCTCATGCGTAAGGACTGGAAGGGCATTGCGACCCTGGGCGCTAGCTTCGCCGCGACCGTGGGTATCGGCTTCCTGGTGATTCGTGAGGAGTCGCTGACGTTCTGGTTCCATGCGGTGCATGACACTTCGCGTGTGGGCTGGTTCAGCTACTTCGATAACGTATCGATTATGGGTACGCTGACCCACGCGGGCCTGCAGCATCACCTGACGGCTACCGCCCTGTCGGTGGTGCAGGTGGCGTTGACCCTGCTGATTGTGCTGGTCACCGCGGTTCTGTTGGTTCCGCTGATTCGTGCCCGCGCGCTCATGGCGCAGCTGGCGCTGACCGCGTTCATGATGCTGCAGATTTCGCCGATTAGCTGGTCGCACCACAACACCTGGTACCCGCTGATGCTCGCCGCCGTGGTCATGGAAATCTTCCCGCTCATGTACCAGAGGGTCAGCTCCTTCGTCTTCACGCTGGCTGTTATCTTGGCGACTGCGGCGCTGGTGGGCATGTACATTTCGCCGTTCTGGATTGTGCTGGCGTTCTCCCCGCACTTCAACGCGGATCAGATTCTGATGGTGCCGGAAGGCTCTCTGGGCCTGATGGCTGGCACCATGCCGTACCAGCTGATGTACCTGTTTATTCTGGTGACGTTCTTTGTGTACCTGGCGAATCGTCAGCTGGTGGAAAATGCGGCACGCGCCGCGGGCGCCGAACTGGCGGAGGCGAGGTACTCCCGCTAAAGAAACCGCCCGCTCACGGTTGCTACCCGCTCACGGTTGCTGCCCGCTCACGGTTGCTGCCCGCTCACGGCGGCGGGTGCCTCCAGCAGGTGCACAGGCCTCACCGGGCATAAAAGTATCCCCCGCACCCATCACGGATGCGGGGGATACTTTTATACCCAGCCTACTGACCTAGTCAGTCACGCTGTTAGTTAGTGCCGATGCTCCAAGTAATGTTGGAGTCGGTACGAACCTGCATGTAGCTCTTGTTGCTCTGAACCCACTGCATGCTGCTCTTCACGGTCGGAATGGTCGAGGAGAAGAACGGGTCGTTCTTGGTCGCGTTCAGAACGGTGAAGCCGCGGGTGGTCGGGCCGCTGGTCTGGAACTCCATGGTTGCCTCGGTGCCTTCGTAGGTGAAAGCGTAGAAGTTCATGGTGCTCTGGAACTTCTCACCCTTCTTGTAGTGGGGTGCGGAGTCTGCGTCGTAGACGCGGATGGTCCACTCGCCCTTACCGGTCAGCTCCAGCTTGCGGGTGGGGGTGGAGTGGCCGCTCGCGTCAATCCACGCGGTGCCCTTGAGCTCCTTGCCGTCGCGGGTGGAGTCGATAACGCTCACACCCGAGGCGATGTTGCCCTTATCGTCACGGCTGGTGATGAAGGCGTTGACCACACCGTCTGCGGGCTTGAACTCGTAGTAGAGCAGGCCTGCGGACACATCGCCCTTGATCTTCTCAATGTCGATGGTGTCCTTGTTGTCGGCGACGGTCTTCTTGTATTCCTTGAACTCACCCTCGGGCATCTTCGCTTCAGCAGCAGCAACCGGCGCTGCGGAAGAAGCTGAAGCCGCTGCCGCGCTCTCAGATGCGGGCGCTGCGGAAGAAGCCTCAGACGAAGCCGCCGCGGAGGACGCCTCAGCGGAAGTAGCCGCCGCGCTCGCCGACTCGGAAGAAGCGGAGGCGGGGTTCGAGCCGCCACGCGGAATCAGCATGACAATCGCCAGGATGATAACAATCAGCAGAGCCAACGCACCACCGATAACACCCCAAATCTTGGTGCCGGAGAACAGACCCTTCTTCTCGGAGTCGTCCTCGCCCTGACCTGCGGGCTCGGTGACGTAGGGGTTGCTCAGTGCCACGGTTGCCTGGTCCTGATCGGACACCTGACCTGCGTAGGGCTGAGAGTTGTACGGCTGACCCTGGTAGGGGTTGTTCTGGTACTGGCCGCCCTGGACGTTCTGACCGCCCTGCGCGTTCTGGCCGTCCTGGAAGCCCTGACTCTGGAAACCCTGGCCCTGGTACTGGCCACCCTGGAAGTTCTGGCCCTGGAAGCCTTCAGCCTGGTTCGGCTGGAAGCCGTTCGGTGCCTGACCCGCCGGGATGAACTGTGCGTTCTGACCGGGCTGCATGTTCTGACCGGGCTGTACATTCTGGCCGGGCTGTTCCGAGAGGTTCACGGTACGCTCGGACAGGTTAACGGTGCGCTCGGTTTCGGGGGTGTGGAACTCAACGAGCGGGGAGCTCTCAATAGTGTGGGGCGCCTCAGCAGCGGGTGCCTCAGCCGCGGGAGCCGCAGCAACCGGCTCGACTGCCGGCTCAGCGGCAGCGGGTGCCTCGGGGGCAACCTCGGCGACCGGCTCAACAACGGGCTCTGCAACAGGCTCGGAAACGACCGGCTCGGATGCAACGGGCTCAGAGAGCACGGGCTCAGCAACCGGCGCCTCAACAACGTGCGCCTCAACGGGCTGCTCGGAAGCAGCCTGCTCAGCAACGGGAGCCTCAACAGCGGGCTCTTCAGCCACAGCCTCTTCAGCAGAAGCCTGCGGGGTCAGAACCTGCTCGGGCAGAGCGGTACCGGTCAGCGGAACCTGAGTCAGGTGACGCATCGGCTTGGGCTCAGACTCCTCAGCGGACTCCTGAACGGACTCAACTGCGGGTGCCTCTACCTGCGGTGCTTCAACGTGGGATGCCTCAGCCTGGGGTGCGGGAGCCTCCGGAACCTCAACGATCTGCTCACCTTCGAGCTCAGCGGCGAGCTGCTCCAGGTCAACGTCCTCCACGGTCAGCGGTGCCGCGACCTCGGCGGGCTGCTCAGCCTCAACAGCGGACTCAGCCGCGGGTGCCTCAACAACGTGCGCCTCAGCGGACTGCTCGGAAACAACCGGCTCAGCGACTACGGGCTCAGCGGCAACTGCCTCAGCAGCGGGCTCCTCGGGAACCAGCGGCTCAATAGTAGCCTCTTCAACCTGAATGGGTTCGGGCTCGGGCTCTTCGACCCACAGCTGCCAACCTTCAGGAACGGGACCCCACGCGGGGTCGGGGCGCCACGTAGGAGTGGGGGCCCATCCGGCAGGAGGAGCGGGCCAGTTGGGCGGCGGATTGAAGACGAGTGCCATAAGAAAGTAGCCTTTCTGGTGCTGAAAAAACACCCCGGAAGAGCGGTCATCAGCGACTATGTATATGAGCGTATTATCGCTTCAAATTATGGCATAGGTTCAGAAAATGAACCCCGTGAATGGTGGGTTTTCAGCCGTATTCACGGCTTTTTCAATGGTTTTGAAACAATCCGTATCAATCAGCACTTGAAGGTTTCAGTATGCCCGGTCACCATCGAGCCCGCGAAAGCTAGGATTAAAGAATGAACACGACACCGCCCCCCGCACCCCCGCAGGTAACCCCCGGAACCCCCGCTGCTCCTGCGCCTGCCGGTCTTGCCTACCACCGTCTCTCTCACGCCGACCCGAAATCCCGCTGGTTCTCACCCCTGCTGGAAGGTCTGCTCGGCGTCGCCGTATTTCTTGGCCTTAACCTGATCATTTCAGTTGCCTTGGCTATGACGATTATGGGTTCGGGACTTTCCCTCCATGATGTAGCGACGAACCGTGCCGTCATTATGGAACACCCGGCGCTGTTTGCGCTGACCTTCCTCTCCCTCATCGCGATTGTGCCTTCGCTCTTTCTGGCGCGCCTGGTTGTGGGCCCGAAGCCCTGGGGTCTGATCCATTCGGTGGCTGGCCGCCTGCGCCGCTCGCTGTTGCTTCCTTACCTGGGTTTGAGCTTCGCGGTTTACGGCATCTACTACGCCGTGATGCTCGCGTTGAGCGGTGAGAGCCTGCCCGAATACCGCTATTTTCAACCTCCACAGGTTGAATTTTGGGTTTATGTGGCGATGATGCTGCTTCTGGTGCCCGTGCAGTGCTACGCCGAAGAGCTCGCCTACCGCGGCTTCATGATGCAGATGCTGGGCCGCTGGCTCCGCACCCCCTGGCTGCCGATTGTGCTGCCCGCCGTGCTGTTCATGCTCTCCCACGCCTACGACCCCTGGGGTCAGAGTACGATTCTGGCGATGGGTATTTACGCGGGTTTCCTCTGCTGGTACACCGGCGGCTTGGAAGCCTCCATCAGCCTGCACGTGGCAAATAATGTGATCCTGATGCTGCTGTCCATGGTGGCTGGTCTGGATCCCTTCGCCTCCGAGGGCGTGACCCCCGTGGATGCGCTGCAGGGCATCGCACTGGAAGGCGTGTACGTGGTGCTCGCCTGCCTAATCTTCAACGCACGCGCTCGCCGCGGCGAAGTTTCACGTGAAACACAACCGCTAAAGGTTGATAAATAGGCTATATGGCGGGTTACTCTAGCTCGACTGTTCAACCCGCCCGCCCCGCTCCATTCGAGCCTCACCAGGGCTATTACCCCATACCCCGTGGACTATCGGCCCCGGTCACCCCGTCAACACCCAAGAAAAGGTAGGGTTAAACCATGACTGTTGATGCTGTAAAAAATATTGAAGACCTCGCCGCATTCGTGGCGGAGTCGCCGGTCTCTTACCTCGCCGCGCGCACGGTAGCGCGCCGCCTGCAAGCAGCAGGCTTCACCGAGCTCGTAGAGACCGAAGCATGGGACCCGCAGGTCGCAGCCGGCCGCCACTTCGTCGTCCGTGACGGCGCGATTATCGCCTGGGCTGGCGGCGCGAAGGCGCAGAAGGCAAGCGGCTACCGCGTGCTGGGTGCGCACACCGACTCGCCCTCCCTGAAGGTCAAGCCTTCCTCCTCCATCACCACGAAGGGCTGGCACCAGATTGCCGTGGAGAACTACGGTGGTGCACTGCTGAACTCCTTCCTGGACCGCGAGCTGTGCGTGGCGGGTCGCCTCACCGTCCTTGAGGGCGGGGAGCTGAAGGACCGCCTGGTGCGTACCGGCCCGATTGCGCGCATCCCGCAGCTGGCGCCGCACCTGGACCACAAGCGTAACGAACTGGTGCTGGACAAGCAGTTCAACATGTACCCCGTGTGGGGCGTGGATCCGGCGGAGAACGACGTGCTCGGCTACATGGCGAAGCACGTGATTGACGGCGAGCCGGTCGACCCGGAAAGCATTGTGGGTTACGACCTGCTGTTCGCTGATTCGCAGCCGCCGCGCCGTTTTGGTGCGGATCAGGAGCTATTCGCTTCTGGCCGCTTGGATAACCTGTCTTCGGTGCATGCGGGTTTGACCGCCCTGGAGCGTTACGTTGCCGATAACGCGGACGAGCACGCCACCGAGACTGTGATGCTTGCGGCGTTTGACCATGAGGAGCTTGGTTCGGAGTCGCGTAGTGGTGCGGCTGGCCCGTTCCTGGAGGATATTCTGGTGCGCCTGTCCGCTGCGCGCGGTGAGAGCGTGGAGGAGTACCGCCGTTCGGTGGCGTCGTCGTTCTGCCTGTCGGCTGATGCTGGTCACCTGGTGCACCCGAACTATCAGGGTCACCACGACCCGACCGTTCAGCCACTGCCCGGTGGTGGCCCGCTGCTGAAGATTAACGCAAACCAGCGTTACGCGACGGATTCGGTGGGTGCCGGCGTGTTTGCCGCGGCGTGTGCGAAGGCCGGTGTGCCGTATCAGGAGTTCGTGTCGAATAACAATATGCCGTGCGGCTCGACGATTGGCCCGATTACGGCAACCCGCCTGGGTATGCGCACCGTGGATGTGGGTATTGGTTTGCTGTCGATGCATTCGATGCGCGAGATGTGCCATGTGGACGACATGGCGTACATGACGCGCGCGGTGGAAGGCTTCTTCCGCCTCTAAAATGAACCCCGCTGAGGTTTGAACAGCTGGGGTGTGGGCGCCGGGAACGTGAGGTTCCCGGCGCCCTTTGACTTAAGCCGAACTACAAGTATTTAGCTACGTTGCTATTAGAAACCTCGAGCTCTACATGTAGGTGCTGGGGAGGACTCCGTGAAGAGTGACGAGGTAAGAAGTAATATCTGGGTTTTCCTCATACAATAGAGAGCAAGTAAGAGTAAACGCTAGATTGAATTTCTAAATATTTTGTTCTTCTGAGGAGAGAAACTTTATGGGGAATCTCGATACAAATATTGACCCAAATATTCCAGAATCACGGGATATGATTGCCGCATGGGTTAAAACAGTGGGGGATAAGGCAGAATCACAGGGGCTAGAAGTTAAAAGTAGCCTTGAATTTTCTACTAGAAGTGAGCGTAACAAATCATACGCTAAAATAACTAAGTTTATTTTGGCGTCTGCGAACCGTGACCAAAAACAGGCAATAAGAGACTACCAGGGGTACGGGGTGATGCTCATTGGTGTTACCCAAAATGAGGTATGCGGTCTTGAGGATATACCCGAGCAGCATAATTTCGAGGATGCTACAAGGGGCTATTTTGGCTCTGCAATTCCAGCATATCGCTTTATATCTCATGAATTTGAGGGTAAAAATCTTCTATTTGTAATCGTTGACCCTCCAGTAAATGGGAAAGAGATTTATATATGCTCTAAGGAATATCGATCCCAGGAAAAAGGTGGAGATCAACTTAGAGATGGTGCGATTTATTGTCGTGAATCAACGCAAACCATCGAGGCAAACTCTGTTCAAGTTCGCGACATGATTAATCGATTACTTGGTGGGCATGTAGATATTAACTTGGACATATCTGAGATTTTTGCAGGACCTCGTGTTGATACTGATTTTCTTAAAAATATGTATTCTTGCCCCAAGGAAAAATATAATGAATCTCTAAAGAGAATTATTGGAAATAAAGAATCTAATTCATTATTGGAAAGTAGGTGGAGAATAAAAGATCCCCTGCAACATGTATCTGTCGAGGATATGTTTAAGGCGTATGAAAATGATGAAAAGCGGTATGAAGAATGTTTTAATAGGTTATTAGAAATAAAACTCAAACCAGCTATTTTCTCGATTGTCAACACTGGAACTAAGGTTCTAGAAGATCCTTCCATTGAATACAGATTCTCAGAGAATGTTTATATGGTGAACTTGAAAGATAAAGAATATAAGTGTAGAAGATTCGAGATATTTCCATTCATGGCGGTACCACAATACTATTACATGATGTCCGGTGCGCTTAGGGGGGTTATGCCATCGAACTTTGCTCAAGTCGGCAACTCGAGGGCCATAGTTTGGCGGCCTGGTTCTATCAGTCCTGGGCAAGCTGTAACTTCAGAAGAGGACAATATTGGAATATTTGTAAATGGAGATAATGTGAATGCGAGTGTTTTTTATCGTGTGACTGACCCGAATCTCCAGCGCCCCATTGAGGGGGAAATTAATGTAAGTATGATTAATTTTGATCCCTCTAACATCTTTGAAAATGTTGAGTTTTGAAAAATGAAATTGATGACTTTTCTAATGATTTTAAATAATTATTTATTTCCTTAGGTAATTTATAAACAATTTCCGCTATGCACCTCACTCGTTTCTTGAATAGGGAGTGTGAAGGGCGCCGGGAACGTAAGGTTCCCGGCGCCCATATTTTTTAAAAATTTTTTCAAAATTTTTCGGGGGGGGGGGGGGCTGTTTACCTCTTGAATAGGGTCTATGTGTGCTGTAAAGTAACCCACAATACGTAATATACGTGTTGCACATTACTTGTTTTTGAGAAGTTTTCACCAATGATGGTGCGCCATCAGCTCGTAACCGGCGTAGCGAGCGAACCCCAATTTGAAAGGCGGTTCCCATGTTCTTCGATATTTCTGTGTTCCTGCTAGTGGTTTTGGTCATTGTGGGTCAGCTGAAAAAAGCACCACCAAGGTTGCTAAACAACCCTGGCTATCAGAAGGAGAGGGAGCAGGTGCGAAAGCACCGGCGCATCCTGGATATGCTCAGCCTGAGTTTTGCTCTTGCCCTGATGATTATTCAGTGGGGTGGCCCCCTGACGACGCTTGCCTTTCGGGCGTGCGTTATTTGGTTGATTCCCAGCCAGCTGTATGATCTCTGGCAGAAGTTCAATGTGTCGCGTGGGGTACTCTTCGCGTGTGCTGTCGCGCTGATTGGTATTGAGTTTGGGTTGGCGTTACTGCCCTAACCTGAGCCGTATAACAGTTGTGGCGGTGACCGTTGTTCGGTCACCGCCACAACTCTTTTTAAGATGAGACAGGCTCAGATTAGACAGGGTTATCGGGGCTGGTCAGGGTTACCACCTCAGACCAGCGAGTATCCTTAGCGGCCGCACGGTTCGCGTCGCTCTTCTGCTTCACATCGGCTGGCGCCTGCTGCGCCCACAACTCAAAAGCAACAATGTAGTTCTCGGGGTAGTTTGCCGCGAGTAGCTCCTGTCGGGTCGGGAAGTATTCCTTACCCTCTCGAATATCAACGTAGTTGCTTGCCTTGTAGGGGTCTGCGCTCTGGATGTCAGTGCGCGGGCCGGAGGCTACCTTTCCGCTTGCCACGTTATTGTCATCGATAGCGCGTACCCATGCCGCAGCGTAGGTGTGATCGGCCTTGTTCTTCTCGTACAGTGCCAGGCACTCGGATCCTGCTGATTCAGCTTCGGCGCGGGTGGGGAAGTTCGCCTGGTTGCGCACAACATGCCGCGCGGAGACGTAGGAGGGCAGTGCCGTACCGCGGTCGGCGCTAATGGCTTCCTGCTGCTTGAGGGTTTCAGCTTTCGCGGTTTCGTCAGGTTCAAGGCAGGGGGTGGAGGTCTTCTTCGCCGCGGAAGAGGAAGCGGACCCGGTGGCGCTTGAAGCTGACGGGGAGGAAGTCACGGTTGTGTTCGAGGGTGCGGGAGTATTTGATGCAGTGCTGGTGGAGCTACCGCAGGAGGCAAGAAATAGAGGAAGAATCGCCAGTGCGGCACTGCGTCGTAGACCACTGGAACGGAACGAAAGAAAAACAGGGGTGTGGGTCATGAGACCACCTCACAAGAGGGATGGAACAATATATTGCGTCTAAACATACCCGAATATTTGATACATGGTCAATGGAAAATGTCACCTTATTTTAAAACCAACACTCTAGACGCAAGATGCGCAACCCAGTAGTCTTAAGGTTCTGACCTGCTTAAACATGAGGTAGACGGGGTAAGAGTGCGGAGGCTTTGCGGGTCGCCTACCTATCCCAGTATTGGCTTTGAGGCTTAGTGGATAAGAAAAACAACATTGAGGCTATGTATTCGGTGTTCCGCTACTAGCGTTTTATGCTACTGAAAGGAAATGGCATCATGAATTCTACTTATAAGATGTTTGCCGTAAATGAGAAAATAATTTTATATATCTTGTTTCTCATTGTATTGCAATTTTTCTATATTTTTCCAACTGCGCTGTATGCAGATTTCTATAGATTTGTATCGCCATGTGATAGGTGGCAAAGTGCATATTTCGACTATATACCCTTCTTTGTGGTGGGAGTTGTATCAGCTAGCTTATGGCAGACTTTTAGTATGTGGCTGGGTGTCAAGCTTCGTATAGGAATTTTTTGGATCGCATCGCTATATTTAGTTTTTAAAATGTATGGGACTTATGAAATTTTAAAAGGCAATATCTTAAGTTCATGTAAAGTCCATACAGAATATATGCATGGAATATTGTGGCCATATGATCTACAGGCATTCATTCTCTGGGGTCCCGATATTATCTCATGCGTTATTTTTATAGCAGTTTTTATTGCATGTTCTAAGCGTAGCTACTGGATACCAACCCTCGCAGCTATAGCCGCATTTGTTGTGCAGTGCGTCATCTTGGTACTGCTCTGGGAATACGTTAGGGGACTTATCTACTATCTCCTCTAGAAGCTTTGGGCCGTTGAGGTGCAGGCTTTTACGGAGCTGGAGGTTGCACCATCAGCACCCTAACCGTGCTCCTCAGGGCATGTTGGCTTCCGCTGATTATCGGGCAAATAGCAATACCTGACGCTGGTGTTTTAGTGACATGTTTACTTCAAGAGCCCGGTGGCTTCCGTATTTACGCAAGTCAAGGCGCTGAATAAACTTGTTTGTCGATTTTCCTCCGAGGTGTTGGATTTTAAAAAATAAACATAATTTTCTCTTGACCACGTATCAAAACCGCCCGTATAGTGAAGGGCAACTCGGCATGTTCCAGCCCACAATGAGGTGACATTATGGCCCTGAATTCTAGGACCCCCAACCCCCGCTATAACGCACTGCGATACGGCGCCGCTCTCTTAACCCTGCCCCTGTTTCTAGCCGCCTGCGGTGGTGCGAACACCGCGGCAAGTAGCACCTCCTCACCCTCCACGGCGAGCGCCTCAGCAACGGCAAGCACCACGCCCACCGTCAGCTGCTCCTCATACTCCGCCGAAGCTCTCGCATCAGCAGAAGCCACCAAGCCCGTCCCGCGCACCGATGAACAATACCCCGCGTACATCCAGTACCGGCACATCCTCGTAGACGGCGCCCACATCATTGAGCCCAGCGAAATCGACAGCAAGTGCCACGCCGCACTCAAAGCAGGGCGCAGCGCCCTCCCCGAATACGTTCAAAACATCGATGCCTACAATGCCCACCCCAGCGTCGGACTCACCGACCCCTTCGCCGGTAGCGAGTACCGAGACATCAAGAACCGCAACGAATTCATCCCCCACCGCGCAGACCTGGAAGAAGCCGCCTACCCCGAGATGATTATCCGTCTCTACGAAAAGTGGTACGAGGCAGCCCCCGCAGACATCAAGACGCTCAGCGACGCGAACCGTGCACGATTCCTCGCCACAAGCGCCTACCAGCAGTGGAAGGCCCAGCCCCAAACCCCCAGCAGCTCCCGCCCATAAACCCACTCACGCATAAGCCCGCGCAAAAAGAGTTGTGGCGGTGACCGAACAACGGTCACCGCCACAACTCTTTAAAGGCTCATTACCGGGCTTATTTTTTTTGGGGGGCTACTTGCCCTTCACCTCGCGTGCCAGAGCCAGCAGCTCCTCATGCACCGTCGTATCGCCCGTAACCTCCGGGTGGAAAGAAATACCAATCAGGTTGCCCGAACGCACACCCACAATCTTCCCCTCATGACGAGCCGTCACCTGCACACCCTCACCAGTGCCAGTTACAATCGGCGCACGAATAAACGCCGTATCAATAACCACCTCATCACCGGCAGGGGTCAGCCACGGCAGGCGCACCTCCGCAGAATCAACCTGCGAACCAAACGCGTTACGACCCACCGAAACATCCAAAACACCCAGCGACTGCTGACCCGGTGCCGGATCATCAATACGCTTCGACAACATAATCAGGCCAGCACACGTACCCAGAGTCGGCATGCCCGAAGAAATCGCCTCAATCAGCGGCTCACGTACACCAAAAATACGGGTCAGGCGGTCAATTGTTGACGACTCACCACCCGGCAAAACCAGCGCATCCAGACCCTCAAGCTGCTCCGCGGTACGCACCCAACGCACCTGCGCACCCAAAGACTCCAGCATCTCCGCATGCTCACTCACGCCGCCCTGCAACGCCAAAACACCAACCGTCAAACCCTCACCCGGCAAAATACCGGTAGGCTGAACCTTCTCAACCATCACCGCTCCCTTCACAAAACAACAAACACAACAAACACAAGGAGGGTGGGACCCGCCTCAGCGAACCCCACCCCCTCATCAAACACTCACCCCGAATGCGGGGTGCGCGCACGAATTACCAGCCGCGCTCCGCCAGGCGGTGCGGTGCCGGAATGTCAGCAACGTTAATGCCGACCATAGCCTCACCCAGGCCGCGAGAAGCCTCAGCAACCTTCTCCGGGTCGTTGTAGAAAGCAGTAGCCTTCACGATAGCCTTCGCGCGAGCAACCGGGTCGCCCGACTTGAAAATACCGGAACCAACGAACACGCCGTCAGCACCCAGCTGCATCATCATCGCAGCGTCGGCGGGGGTAGCCACACCACCAGCGGTGAACATCACCACGGGCAGCTTACCGGTCTGAGCAACCTCACGAACCAGCTCGTACGGTGCAGCCAGTTCCTTAGCCTTCACGTACAGCTCATCAGGCATGGTGTTGTACAGGCCCTGCAGCTCAGCAATCTGACGCTTAATGGTGCGGATGTGCTTAGTCGCCTCAGAGACGTCACCGGTGCCCGCCTCGCCCTTCGAGCGGATCATAGCGGCACCCTCGGTGATGCGGCGCAGAGCCTCACCCAGGTTGGTAGCACCACACACGAAAGGAACCTTGAACTGGTGCTTATCAATGTGGTTCACGTAGTCAGCGGGGGAAAGAACCTCAGACTCGTCAATGTAGTCGACCTTCAGGGTCTCCAGGATCTGAGCTTCAACGAAGTGGCCGATGCGTGCCTTCGCCATGACCGGGATCGAAACAGCATCAATGATGCCCTCAATCATGTCCGGGTCAGACATACGAGCCACGCCGCCCTGCGCACGAATATCCGCGGGCACGCGCTCGAGAGCCATGACGGCAACAGCGCCAGCATCTTCAGCGATCTTAGCCTGTTCGGGGGTGACGACGTCCATGATGACGCCGCCCTTGAGCATGTCGGCCAGGCCGCGCTTAACAAGCGGGCTGCCGGTTACGGTGTTGTTATCAGTCATGACCTTATCTTCTCACGTTCTGAGTGTTCGCGCGCACTCACGGAGGCGGATTTTCTGTTCTCTGACACAGTACGCCCCCAAGTTCACGTCAGAACGACACAAAACGTCATGAAAGGTGCCCGCACCCACGAATTGGACAGCCCCGCCAGCGAGCCCAGGGAATAAAACCGCCGGTATACTATTTAACCCACTAGAACCCTGCACACGGGCACCGCGGGTAGGCGCTCACCACGTCGTAAACGCCACCTAGAACAAAAGCCCGCAGGGCAACCATCAACACATTTCACAGACCATGTAGCGCACCAGGAACTGCGCCCGGGCACACCCAAGCAGCACCCGAGCGTCCAGTACCCCTGTGCCCAAGAAAAGGAACAGCATGCTCGAAGTCATCATTGCCCTATCGCTGGCGATTCTTCTGGGTAATATCCTCGCCCATAAAATACGGATAACCCCCGCCATTGTGCTGATATTCATTGGCCTGGCTATCGGCATTATGCCCGCCCACGAACTGCACGAAGTTCAGAGTATCGGCCTGCCGCCGCACGTCATCCTCGAAATCTTCCTGCCCATCATGCTCTTCTGGGAAGCCCGCAACACCTCATGGCGTGAAGCGCGCGCTCGTCTGCGCGGCATTCTGCTCTCGGGCACGGTGCTCGTAATTTTCACGGCGTTCGTTATCGCCTGGGTGCTTCACACATTTATGGGCGTCTACCTGTGGCATGTGGCGCTGATTATCGGTGTGGCGCTCGCCCCCACCGATGCTGTGGCCGTGGCAACGCTCAACGGCAAACTCCCCAAATCTTCCATCACCACCCTTAAAGCGGAAGCACTCATTAACGACGGCACCACCCTAGTTCTTTTCGCACTCGCCCTGCAGCTTGCGGGTGGTCATGAACTTACCCTGGGGACTGCATCCGGAATGTTCTTCTTCTCGTTCCTGATTGGAACTCTCGTTGGCCTGGCCGTCGGATGGGGTGTAGATAAGCTGCGTGCGCACATCGGCAACCCCATGAACTTCAGCGTGTTCATGTTTACCGTGCCGTTTATTGCTTTCTTCCTGGCTGAAGAGATCGAGCCTTTTGAGGGCATGAAAGGTTCCGGAGTGGTGGCTGTGGTGGTCGCCGCTTTCTACCTGACCTATCGCGGACCGGATACCATCAAACCCCAAAACCGTTTCTACGGTCTGCCCATCTGGTCGTTTGTCTCCTATGTCATGAACGGTGCGCTCTTCGTGCTCGTGGGTGTTCAGCTGCCCAGCGCCACAGCGCCTGTGGATGATGTTCTTCGTGAATACAACTATGCGTGGGCTTTGACGTTCGCCGTGATTGTGGTGGCATGGCTTGTTTCCATTGCGGCGCGTTTTATTTTCCTGCACGTCTCGATCGGTATTATTCGTGCCCTTGACCGTTCAGAAAAGCAGAAGCAGCTGCGCACAACTTTCCGTGGCCGTGTAGTGAGTACCTTTGCGGGACTGCGCGGCGGTGTTTCCCTCGCGGTGGCTCTCTCCGTGCCGACTGATGTTCCCGCGCGTGACTTTATTATCTTTGTTGTTGCGGGCGTGGTTCTGCTGTCGATGGTGGTTCAGGGGATGCTCCTGCCGCTCGTTATTAGGTGGGCGAAAATTCCGGTTGATACCACCGAAGAAGATGAGATTAATGAAGCAATCCGCACGATCATTGCCGAGTCCTTCGACTCTGTGGCTGAGATCGGCCAGGAAATTGGTGCACCACAGTGGATTATCGACCGCATTGCCGACGAACAGATGTACAACGCGAGTATACACCGCAACCTGCACACTGTTCGTAAAGACGGTGCGAATGCGCCGGAAGAAGCCCGCCGCATTATTGAAGCGGGCGACCTTGAGAAAGAGCTGCGCCTGCGGCATTTGGAGAAGCAACGCAGCGTGCTCAAGCGCCTGCGTAATGAGCGCATAATCGACACGAATGTGCTCCACGCGATTCAGGAAATCCTGGATATTGAGGAGGTTCGCGTGCTTGGTCCGGTTGAGCTCGAATAGCTCACACTCCTACATGCGATACGTATGAGGCGAGGCGCCCCACCCCTAAACGGGGAGGGGCGCCTCGTTGCTTTTTATGTCTAAACCTCTAGACCCACCACTACGTGGAGACGGTACAATACACTAGCCCGTTTTTTCGCGCGGACCACGCTTCTTGCCGCGCACCGGACACAACACAGACTAGAACCACAGGAACCTATGACGTCCCACCAGACTGAAAATAACGCGCCCAAAAACGGCGCACCCAACAACACCGCACCCGCCGCAGGACACGGCCCGCACGGCGCAAGCGAAGACCCGCAGAACATCTACCTGCTCAAAGAAGCACCCATCCTCAAGGCGCTCCTCTCCCTCGGCGTGCCCATGGCGCTCGGCCTCGCCATCACCAGCATCTACAACGTGGTGAACTCCTACTTCGTCGGCCACTACGGCGGCACCGAAGACCTCGCCGCCACCAGCTACGGCGTGCCCGTCTTCGGCGTCATCATGGCGATCGCAGGCCTGTTCGGCCTGGGCTCCTCAACCCTCGCCTCCCGCAAGCTCGGTGAAGGCCAGCCCGCCCACGAAATTCACCGCGTCACCTCCTTCGCCCTCTACTCGGCGCTCGGTGCCGGTATCGTCGCGGCGGCTATCGGCTTCATCCTCGCCGACCCGATCACCAGCATCATGGGTGCATCCGGCGGCTCCTACGAACCGACCCGCATCTACGTGCACCTCATGTTCCTCGGCGCGCCCCTCGCTATCGGCATGTTCACCCTCGAACAGCTCGTCCGATCCGAAGGCTACGCCAAGCAGTCCATGTACGGCATCATCGTTGGCACCGTCGTCACCTGCATCTTCGACGTGCTGTTCATCGCCATCATGGGCATGGGCGTCGCCGGTGCCGGTTGGGCGATGCTGCTGGCGAACGGCGCATCCATGCTGTACTACCTGCTGTTCCTGATGCGTCAGAGCGAGAACTTCTACGCAAACATCCGCGACTTCTCCCTCGACCCCGCCATTATCAAGCCCGTGGTCGCGGTCGGTGCCGCCGAGCTCATTCAGAGCCTCAACCTGATCTTCGCCGCCCTGCTGCTGAACAACCTCGCCGCCTCCTACGGTGACGACACCGTCGCGGCGTTCGGCCTGGCAATGCGCCTGAACATGGTGCCCGAAATGCTCTGCATGGGCCTGTGCATGGGCGGTATCCCGCTGTACGCCTACGCGTACGGTGCCCGCAACGGCGCTCGCGTGAAGGAGGCACTGCGCACCGCAACGATCCTGTCCGTGGCGACCTCCGCGATCATCACCATTCCGGTGCTGATTTTCCGCCGTGAACTGCTCGCCGTGGTTGGCGATGCAAGCCTCATCGACACCGGTGAAGAGGTCATGATCGCACTCATGCTCGCCGCCGTGTTCAACGCGGTCAGCATCGTGTTTGTGTCTTGGTTCCAGGCGTCCGGTAAGGGTCGCCCGGCAATGCTGATGACCATCGGTATTGCGCTGCTGTTCTTCCCAGCCGTGTACTTCGGCAACATGTGGTTCGGATTTAAGGGCCTGACCTGGGCGTTCCCCTTCACCCAGGTGCTCGCCTGCGCGCTGGGTCTGGTGCTGTTCCTCGCCACCGGTGGCGCGAAGGTACCGCCCGCTGAAGCTGAGGTTGAGACTGGAGGTTCTGAGGATTCGGAGGTTCAGGCTGCCTAGGTTTCTGGCGCACAGCCCGAACAGAAGGCATAGTCCTCGGTCTGCAAAAGCATAGTAAAAGCCCTGGACTCCCACCAAGGGAGTTCAGGGCTTTTACGTTAGTTCTTATGCCGGTTGAGGCGCTAGTTCTTCCACCAGGAATCAAAAATCGTCACCGGAGTAGTGCGCTTATGACGGCTACGCAGGTAAATCTGCTCCAGTTTCGCAGCTGCCGCCTCGTCGATTTCCTTACCCTCCAGGTAATCATCAATCTGCGGGTAAGTCAGACCCAGCTCATCCTCATCGGTACGGCCGGGCACGCCGTCCAGCAGGTCAGCCGTCGGCGGCTTAGCCCACAGACGCTCAGACGCACCCAAAACACGCAGTAGCAGCTGGTTCTGGCGCTTATTCAGGCCAGCCAGCGGCAGCAGGTCCGCGCCGCCGTCACCGAACTTCGTGAAGAAACCCGTAATGGACTCCGCCGCATGGTCGGTACCCACCACCAGGTAGCCGGGGCCGCCAGCAATCGCGTACTGGGCGATCATGCGGGCGCGCGCCTTCACATTACCCTTGTTGAAGTCGCTCATCTGTTCGCCGGTTGCGTCAGTGTAGGCGGTGTCGAAACCGTCGACAGCCTCCGCAATGTTGAAGGTCAGAGAGCGGGTGGGCTGGATGAAACGCAGCGCCTCCTGCGCGTCCTCTTCGTCGTGCTGCACACGGTAGGGCAGGCGCACCGCCACGAACTCGGTGGTGCGGCCACGCTCGTTGAGGCGGTCCACCGCCAGCTGGCAGAGGCGACCCGCCAGGGTGGAGTCGATACCGCCGCTGATGCCCAGTACCAGGCCGCGGCTTCCGGTGGCTTCCAGGTAGTCGCAGATGAACTGGATGCGGCGCTCCACTTCTTCGCGTGCCTGCTCTTCGGTCATGTTGGGCTTGACGCCCATTTCACGGATGATCTGTGCCTGTAATTCACGCATGACTTAAGTGTACGCTCCACCTTATAGCCCGTGCGGTGAACCGCCGGGGGGAGGCGAGGTAGTGTTCCACACGGTGCGTTCAGCGCGGCGTACGCGGCGGGTTCAATATCGTTTCAGCCCTGAAAATACACAGCATACTCACCGGTAAAAACCCTGTGCGACAACCCGTGCGGCTGTTAGCATGAACATACGGTTCAAATACCGTTCAAAACAGCCGGTGATGAGGGAAAACGCCCCCACACCTGCTACGCCACAGAACACGTCAACCAAGGATGGTGAAGACAGCACCATGGCAAAAACAAAAACTGAACTCTACGACGAGCTCGTAGACATCGAAACCAGCCTCGAAAACCACCCGCTCACCTCCGGGAAAATAGCGGAGGCGGGCATCATCATCGAGCAGATGAAGGAGCAGGGCGCCACCCAGGAAGAAATCAATGAGGCACTCATCCGGCAGGGGCTGCCTTCCCTCGTGGAGATAGGCAAGAGTACCTTGCTGCAGTCTTTTAGCCTCTGGAAGCTGAGTCACCGCAAGTCCAAGGTGGAAGCCGCCATTGAGAAGCTCAACCGTAAAGAAGCCCGCCAACGCTAACTAGGCCGCCTCGGGCAGGGCGAGGCAAGCAAATACCCCCGGTAGATGCGTACAGCATCCACCGGGGGTATTTCTTTCGAAGGAATAATCAGTGGCTTAGATTTTCAAAGGCGCTCTCATAGCGGTCAATGAAGTCAGCCGCCGCGTTCAGAAGCTCCTCCTGATTGAGGGCATCCTGGATAGCTGACAGCGTCTCATCCTCGCCGTTCTGAACCTGTAACTCACGCATAAGTTAAGTCTACGCCGCAGACATAACAGCCCACAGAAAAGGCCGTGCCGGGGCAGAAAACTCCACTCCGACACGGCCCTCACATCCGCATCCGACTAGCGGTTATTCAGCACACGCACGTTATAGCGGTGCAAGAACGCCGCCATCGCGCCACGCTCAATCGGCTGAACCGGACGGAACGAACCATCAGCCCAACCAGTCGTAATACGCTGCTCAGCCAACCACGAAATCTCACGATAGAACTGGCTACCGGCCGACACGTCACTAAACGGCGACGCCACCGGAGCAGAATACGCCGGTGAACCCGCAAAACGGTAGAAGAACGCCGCCATAGCATCACGATTCACCGCAGCATTCGGACGGAACGTACCATCCGACCAGCCGGTCGTAATACCGCGGGCACGCATCCACTCAATCTCCTTGTAGAACGGGTGGTCACGCGGCACATCCTTAAAGCTCGGGGTGCTCGGCGCAGTGAACTGAGGCGAACCCGCCATACGGTAGAAGAACGCCGCCATCGCGCCGCGCTCCACCGAACCGTTCGGGCGGAACGTACCGTCCGGGTAGCCGGTCGTAATACGACGCTGAGCCAGCCAGTTAATGTCATTCACGAACGGGTAATCCGCCGGAACATCCGTAAAGTGCGCGCTCGCGGCGGTAGCCTCAGAGTTCGACGAGACATGCAGAACCTGCGCACGCTCACCCGCAGCCCCATTCACGCCGGACAGGTCGCCGGTCGCATTGTGCATGTGCAGGAACAGCGCAGAAACGTTCTTCGCGTCGCCGTTACGGTGCGCCACCAGCTGAGTCTCCGGTGCATCCACGAACAGGTTCGGAACCCCCGCCGAATCGCCGCTGAACCACAGCTTCGGCGCCGCATAGTTGAACACCACCGAATCAGTCGTATCAACCACGGTCGTTGCGGAGAACGCGCTCGAAGTGGTCACCGAGTACGAAATCTCAGTGGACTCGGCGTTCGGGTCCAGACCCAGAACGCTCAGCGGAACAGTCATCACCAGGGTGTTCGAATCCATGATGTTGGTGTCCGTATCACCCCAGGTGCCGTTCAGCGGGTACAGGGCATCGGGGATAGCCACCCACTTGCCGTTGCTACGCTTAGAAACCTTCACCAGCGGGTAGTCCAGGCCCTTCTCACGTACCGTCTGCAGGCGGTAGTCGCTCACGCCGTCCTTGTCGGTATCAACGAACACGTAGTAGGTGCCGCGCGGGGTCACCTCCTGCCAGTTACCCCAGGTGGAAATACCGAAGGACAGGCGCGCGTTGGAGGTATCCGCACCGGCAGCCTTCAACGCCGCCACATTCGAGGCGGCACCCACGTACTGCAGGTCCATGCGGGAATCCGAACCCACACCCAGCTTCGCGGTGGGGATGCGCGGGCTCGAAGCGCCCAGCTCAAAGGCACCCAGCAGGGAGCGGTAACCGCCCTGATCCACCGCGGTACCCTGCAGGGTCAGGGTCTGCTCCAGGGCACCCACGCCGTTCGTGTCAAAGTGAATATCTGCACCGGCTACGCGCATTGCGGAGACCGGTTTCGGGGCCACATGCAGCGGCATGCGCAGGGTCTTCACCGCAGCCGACGAATCAGCGTCGGTCAGGATCAGGCGGCCCGAAGCGCTCGCAATGTACTGGCGGGCACCCGAAATGGTGACCGTACCGGTCGAGTAGTTCACCGAATCCTGGTTCGGGTACATGGACGGGTCGCGGGTCTTCTCCAGCTTCGACGGGTCAATGCGCACCGTCACGGTGAACGTTGCCTTCTGACCGGCACCCACAGACACGGACTGCGGGTAGGAGAACTCCACACCCGGGATGCTCGTGCTTCCCTCATAGTCCAGGGTGTAGGTGTGCGCCACCGAGTCGGTGTTCTCGACGCTCACGCGGTGCTGCAGGGTCTGCACACCGGCGTTCGGGGTGTACTCGAGCACGCCGAAAGTGTCCGAAACCTGTTCGGGGCGTGCCGCGTTGAACAGCATGACGCGGTCAGCCACCGCCGCACGCGTGTTGATGCGGCCGGTACCCACACGGTCCACCGCGTAGGGGTTGCCCCAGGCGTCCTGCATGTGGTGGTCGGCGGTGTTCATGATGACGGTCTTAAGCATGCGCGGACCGTACTCCGGGTGCGCCTGCATGATCAGCGCCGCAACACCGGCAACAAACGGCGTGGACATGGACGTACCGGTCTTCACGCTCGAACCGGTGCCGCTACCAACCTCGATGGAGGAAATGTTCGTGCCCGGTGCCGCAACGTCCGGCTTGGTGATGCCGTGCGAACCGTGCAGGCCGCGCGCGGTGGAGGTGTTCGCCTGATCCAGCTTGCCGTTGGGCACGCGGATCGAGTCGCGCAGGTTCTCGCCGAGCTGCAGGGTCAGCTCACCCGAATCAATCTGCGCGGAAAGGCGCTCCACCTGGCTCTTTGCCAGGCGCACGCCCGGAATGGAGGAGTTACCGCCGATAGCGGTGTCACCGACCTCAGTGTTCGAGGTGAGCACCACGCCGGTTGCGCCCGCCGCCTGCAGGTTGTCGAAGCGTACCTTCGAACCGCAGGGTGCGGTGCCGTCAGCGTCCGCCCAGTCGATGAGGGCCCACTTGCCCTTCAGGGCTGCGGCTTCCTCTTCGGTGAAGGCTTCGCAGGCGTAGCGGTTGCGGGAGGCGGCACGCACCACGGTGCCGCGCAGCTGCTCCTCGGTCGCCTTCGAGTAGTCGAAGCTCACCGAGTAGTCACCGTAGGTGTCCGCCTCGTTCGCGGGGGCGAGAATCTTCACGCGGTCCACCAGCTGGGTCGAGCCGATGGAGTTTGCCACGGTCAGGCCGTAGGCGCTGGTGCCGGGGCCGCCCGAGTTGGAGTAGGTGTCACCCACGGCGTTGTAGTTGTTGGCGTTACCCGCCGCAACCACGGAGAGGATGCCCTCACGGTAGAGGGAACCGACCGCGTAGTTCACGGTCTCATCGAACACGCCGAACTCGTTGCCGAGCGACAGGTTTGCGATGTCGGCACGGTCGGAGAAGTCGCCGTCGTCGTTGGGGTCGAGCACACGGTCCAGGCCCTTGGGGACGAACGCGGTGGTGCCCTTACAACCGAAAATGCGCAGGCCAATCAGCTGGGCGTCCGGCGCGGAGCCGGGGCCGATCTTCATGTCCTTGAGCTGCTCTTCGGTGAGCTTGGAGTAGTCGCCGTGGAAGGTGCTGCCGTCCGCGTTCACGCCGTAACCTGCTGCGGTGCCCGCCACGTGGCTGCCGTGGCCGCCGCAGTCGAGCGGGTTGTTATCCGGGTGGGGAGTGGAGGTTTCCTTCTTGCCGGAGTTGTAGTCGTCACCGACCAGGTCGTAACCGCCGAGGAACTTCTTCGGATCGTAGGTGCCCTCGGGAATCGTGTCGGATGCCTTCGCCTTCTCGAAGGCTTCCTGCGTGCCGGGGCCGCCCAAATCGGCGTGCGTGTAGTCGATACCGGTATCGAGCACGACAATCTTCACGCCCTTGCCGGTGTAGCCGGTGGAGGCGGGGTTCGCCGGGCTCTTCGCCCACACGGAGAGCGTGTCCGTATCAATGAGGGTGCCGCTGTTCTGCGGTGCCATGTCCTCAATGATGCTGATGCGTTCCACATCGTCGCGGTTCGCGAGCGCACGAATCTGCTCGACGTTACCGTAGAGCGCCACGCCGCGCATCGTGTTGTGGGTGGTGTACAGGACCTGCGCGCCGGATTCCTTCGCCGCGGAGGCACCCTGCTGCTGCACGCTGGCGCGGATTGCCTGCACCTGTGCTTGCGCGTTGACGGGTGCCTGCGCGCGGGAGCGGACCGCGTCCGGCTGGGTCTGGGCGTACGCACCCTGACCCTTGAATCGGACGAACACGGCGCGTTCGCCGGTGGCGCCGTCCAGGCTGGGGGAGAGAACTTCGTTGTTGTTCTCGCCGGTGCCGGTATTCTGGTGGGGTGCGTCCCGGTCTGCGCCGCGTACTACGCCCGGTGCCGCGTAGGCGGCGGTACCGAACGGCAGAGCGGTCAGCCCGAGGGTGAGCCCCAGGGTGAGTGCGCCGCAGCTGCGTGCCAGCTGCTTGAGGCGACCCGGCTGTGTGTGCCGGGCTGCTCGCGCGGGGGTAGCTTCAGGGAAGGTTGCCACTGAATGCTCCTTTTTAGTGATGGTGTGTTTCTTAGCGGTTTCTGCACCGAGGTTCTGCGCGGAGAGTTCTACGCCGAGGGGGTTCTGCACCGAGAGTGCTTCGGTGCGTCTCCAGTGTGCCCATGCGGCGTGAACGTCAAGGTTCATGCCGATGGTGAAGAAACCTTCATTTATTGTCTCAACGATTCTTTATATAACCTAGTCAGACTCGTATTACGGAACATTGCGCGTAAATACAAAGCACCCGACCACAGAAAAAAGGGAGCCGCACCGCCGCAGATAAACTGCAACGGTACGGCTCCCTCGGTAGAACCTGCTGAGGTAGCACCTACAGCGGTAGAACCTTATGAACCCTAGAATTCAGGGTTTTTAGATCCTGTGCCCCTAAATTTCAGGGCTTTCCTTCAGCACACCCGTGCTGTAGCGGTACACGAACGCCGCCATAGCGTCGCGGTGCACCGGCTCCACGGGGCGGAACGAACCATCGGGCCAGCCGGTGGTCACGCCCTGCTCAGCCAGCCACGAGATCTCGCGGTAGAACTGCTTGTCGGTCGGAACGTCCGTGAAACGAGCCTGCGCGGGGGCAGTGTACTCGGGCGAACCTGCGTAACGGTAGAAGAACGCAGCCATCGCGTCACGGTTCACCGAACCCTCCGGGCGGTAGGTGCCATCGGGCCAGCCGGTCGTGATGCCCTGAGCCTTCATCCACTCAATCTCCTTGTAGTAGGGGTGGTTGAGCGGAACATCCGAGAAGCTCGGGGTGGACGGTGCGGTGTACTGCGGCGAGCCGCTCATACGGTAGAAGTACGCAGCCATGGTTGCGCGGTCCATGTTGTTCAGCGGGCGGAAGGTGCCGTCCTGGTAGCCGCGGTCAATCTGACGGGCAGCAATCCACGTGATTTCACGGTAGAACTGGTTATCCGCCGGAACGTCGGTGAAGCGCGCATCGTGGAGGGTGCGAGCCACCTTCACGACCTGTGCACGGTCGCCAGCGGCAACACCGTTAGCGGTCTTACGGCCGCTCAGGTCACCGGTCGCGTTGTGCATGTGCAGGAACAGAGCCTGACGCTCCTTGTTGTTGTTCTTGCGGTGAACGGTCAGCTGACCGCCGTCACGGTCCACGAACAGGCCGGGCACGCCCGACTCCTCACCGGTGAACCAAACACCGGGGTTGAAGGGGGAGTACTCGATAGCCGAGGTGGTGTCCACGTAGGAGTTACCCTCGTTGTGCCAGGTGTCAGTCTGCACCGTGTACTTGATGCTCTGAGCCTTCTCAGCGGTCAGACCCAGGTCCTTCAGCGGCACGCCCAGAATCATGGTGTTGGTGTCCATGATGTTGGTGTCGGTATCGCCCCAGGCGTTGTTCAGCGGGTAGCGTGCCACCACGGTGGATGCGTTACCGGAGATGGACCAGACCTTCACCAGCGGGTAGTCCAGACCCTTCTCGCGGGTCACTTCCAGAACGTAGTCGGCGGTGGAGTCGTTGTTGGTATCAATCTGCACCTGTACCTGACGGCCCCAGTGCATGCTATCCCAGGTGCCCCAGGTCGAAATACCGAAGAACAGAGAACCATCGTTCGGGTTCTTGCCGGCAGCCTTCAACGCCGGAGCGTCCGAAGCGGCACCCACATACTGCAGGTCAACAGACTGGTTCGACGGCAGCTTCAGCTGACCGGACGGAATACGGTCACTGATCGCACCCAGCTCAAACGCACCCAGAAGCGAACGGTAACCACCCTGGTTCAGGGTCGTACCGCGCAGAGTCACCGTGGACTCCTTATCGGAGACGCCCTTGTAATCAATACGGGACGCATCCACACGCATCTTCGAGACGGGCTTCGGAGCCACGTGAATCGACTGGCGGATCGCCTCGCGACCATTCTCAGAGAAAATCAGGCGACCAGAAGCGCTCGCAATGTACTGGCGCTTACCAGCAGCCAGAGTCTTACCGGTCGTCCAGTCCTGAGCGACCTGGTCGGCGCTCATCGCCGGGTCCATGGTCTTCTCCAGCTTGGAAGGGTCAATACGCACGGTTACGGTCACGTTCTTACGCTCACCGGCACCCACGCTCACCTGCTGCGGGTAGGAGTACTCCACACCCGGGATGGTCGTGCTTGCCTCGTAGCTCAGGGTGTAGGTGTGAGCCTGCGAATCGGTGTTGTCCAGCACGATTTCACGCTGAACAGTCTGAATACCCGAATCGGGGGTGTACTCCAGCACACCAAACGCGGTCGAAACACGCTCGGGGGTCTTCGCATCGTACGCAATGACCTTCGCGTCCACGGCGGCGCGAGCATTCACCATGCCCGTACCCACACGATCCACCGCGTACTGCGTACCCTGCTCATTCTTGATCGGGGTGGACGCGCCGTTCATCAGCGCAGCCTTAATCATCTGCGGGTTGTAATCCTGATGCGCCTGCATCACCAGAGCGGCAACACCGGCAACATGCGGGGTCGCCATGGAGGTACCGGTGAAGGAAACACCCTTATTACCCGTGCCCACAGCGGCAGAGACAATCTCAGTACCCGGTGCCGCAAGGTCAGGCTTAATGAAGCCATCAGAACCGTGCTGACCGCGAGCGCTCGAGGAATTCAAATCAAAAGCGTGCGAGTGAGGACCGCGGCCCGAAGCCTTGTAGTCCAGGTTCATCTCAACGGTCACCGGACCGGCTGCCAGGGCCTTCTCCAGGTCCTTCGTCGAAGAAGCAGTCAGACGCAGACCCGGAATGGTCGCATTACCACCAATGCCAATCGTGTAGCGCTCAGCCTTACCGGCCATCACCACGCCAACACCGCCGGCAGCCTGAACGTTATCGAAACGCACCTTCGAACCGCACGGGAACGTCAAATCGTCCTGATCCCACTCGAAGTAAACCCACTTACCCTTCAAAGCCTTCGCCTCTTCAGCAGTGAAAGCCTCGCAAGCGTAACGGTTACGCTTCGGTGCAGCAACAACCTCGCCGCGCAGCTGATCAGCGGATGCCTTCGAATAATCGAAGTTCACCGAATAATCACCCTGCAACCACTCCAAACCAGTCTTCGTGGTCGTGCGGACACGGTCAATCGGCTGAGTCGAACCGTAGGCGTTCGCCACCGACAGCGCCGCAGCCGCATTCGCCGGGCTACCCGAATCGGAGTAGGTGTCACCCACACCGTTGTAGTTATTGGCGTTACCGGCAGCAGCCACAGTGAACACACCCTGGCGCGCCATCGTATTAATCATGTACGACTCAGGGTCGTCAGCCGGGGCGAACTCGCCACCGAGCGACAGGTTCACAATGTCGGCGCGGTCAGAGAAATCACCGTCACCATTCGGGTCCATCACGGTATCGAGCGCCTTCATCACAACACTCGAATTGCCGTAGCAACCGAACACACGAATCGCCAAAATCTGAGCGTCAGGAGCAGTACCTGGGCCAATAGACATGCCCTTCAGCTGCTCTTCCGTCAGGTTCTTGTAATCGCCACGGTAAGTCGTACCGTTCGCCGTCACACCATAACCGGCGGCAGTACCCGCCACGTGTGTGCCGTGACCGCCAGAACCGAAACCATCCGGGCGGCAATCCAGCGGGTTATTATCCGGCTGCGGAGTCGACTTCTCAGCCACCGACGCATTGTAGTCATCACCGACCAAGTCAATGCCGCCAATGAACTTATTACGATCAATCAGGCCCGAATCAGCGGACGGAAGCTCCGTCATCGCCTTAGCCTTCAGGTACGAATCCACCGTACCGGGGCCACCAAAATCAGCGTGCGTATAGTCAACACCAGAGTCAACAACCGCAATCTTCACGCCCTTACCCGTGTACCCCGTATTCTCACGAGTCCACGTGGCAAGAGTCTTCGTATCAATCTCGCTACCGGAGTTCATACGCTCCTTCGCGATAATCGGCGAAATACGCTCCACATCCGGGCGCTCCGCCAACGCACGAATCTGCGCAGCATCACCAGTAATCGCCGCACCACGCATCGCATTATGCGTGGTGTACATCAGCTTCGCGCCAGAAGCAGCCGCCACAGACTGAGCCTGCGACTGCACCTGAGCTGCAATAGCCTGCACCTGCGCCTGACGGTTCGCCGGCGCCTCCTTACGTGCCAGAACAGCCGCGGACTGGGTCTGCTCATACGCGCCCTTGCCCTTGAACTGAACATACACGGTGATTTGGCCTTCAGCCTTCTGCAGGCCCGGGCTGATACGCGAGGCAGCGTCACCGGATGCGCTCGCAGTGCTTCCTTCGACCTGCTGGGGGCTCTGAGCGTGAGCTGCAGAGAAAGTGGCGGGAACGCCGAGAGTAAGGGCAAGAGCCGCACTCAAACCGGTCGCACCGACAGCCTTCATTCTGCGGCGTGGCGCATGAGGCGTTGTCATGGAATCCTCCTTCGGATTTTCTATTTTTCGGTAATGCTGTGTGCTCTGTGGTTGTGTATCGGTGATACGCGGAGGCGGCCCCACCGGCAGACGACGAGTGAGTGCATCCGCCGGTGAAACCGCCACCAAAACTTGAGAGGTTCCGGGATTTTCAGGCCCCGGACCCTGCCGGTTCCGGGTACCCCTCCCACCCCATGCAGGAGGTGGGAGGGGACCCGAACCGTTCGCTACCGGTTAGCTACCGTCTAGCGGCCGGCCTGGTTAGCGACCTTCTCGGTGTAGCGGTAGATGAACGCCGCCATTGCGTCGCGCGCAATGGGGGTCACCGGGCGGTAGGTGCCGTCCGGCCAGCCGGTGCTGATGCCCTTCGAAGCCAGCCACGTGATTTCACGGTAGAACTGGTTATCGGTGGAAACATCGCTGAAGTGGCTGGTCGCGGGCAGATCCACGTGCGGGGAACCCGCTGCACGGTAGAAGAACGCAGCCATGGCGTCACGGTTCACCGGTGCGGAGGGGCGGAACGTGCCGTCCGAGTAGCCGGTGGTGATGCCCTGAGCCTTCATCCACTCAATCTCCTTGTAGAAGGGGTGCGTGGTGGGCACGTCCTTGAAGCTCGGAGTGGAGGGGGCAGTGAACTGCGGGGAACCCTGCATGCGGTAGAAGAACGCCGCCATTGCGCCACGTTCCACGGACTCCAGCGGGCGGTAGGTGCCGTCCGGGTAGCCGGTGGTGATGCCGCGCTGAGCCAACCAAGAGATCTCGGTGTAGAACTGGTCGCCGTTCTTCACATCGGTGAAGCGGGACGGAGTGATGTACTCGGTCTGCTGCTCCTTGATGTTCAGCACCTCGGCGCGGTTGCCCTTGGCGCCGTTGGTGCCGGAGAGGTCGCCGGTGCCGTTGTGCAGGTGCAGCAACAGCGCCTTGGCGGGGGTACCGGATTCGCCGAGCGCGGGGATTGCGTCAGCGGAGCGGTGCGCCGTCAGGGTGGTGCTGGAGGCATCCGGGTGGAGGCCAGCCACGGCGGAGGAGTCGCCGCTGAACCACAGCTTGGGGCTGAAGGGGCGGTACTTGATCCATCCGGTTTCGCTGACGTTACCCCACTCGTACTGGGTGGTTGCGCTGACTCGGTACTGGATGTCCGGGTTGTTTGCGCTGGTCAGGCCCAGGTCCTTGAGGGGTGCACTCATGATGAGGGTGTTGGTGTCCATCATGTTGGTGTCCACATCACCCCAGGCGCCGTTGAGCGGGTAGTAGCCGAGCTCGACGAGGTTGCCATTCTTGTAGCCGTAGAGGCGAACCAGCGGGTAGTCCAGGCCCTTAGCGCGGTCGGTGACCAGCTTGTAGTCGGCGCGGTTGTTGCCGTCAGTGTCGATTTCTACGGTAAAGGTGTTCTCGTAGGAGACAACATCCCAGTTCGCCCAGGTGGAGATACCGAAGCGCAGGGTGCCGTCATCGGCGTTGCCGCCGGCTGCCTTCAGTGCGGGCGCATCCGAGGAAGCACCGACGTACTGCAGGTTCGCCTTAACGTTGCTGTTCAGCGACAGGGAGGTGGGAGCCACACGGTCCACGCTCGCACCGTACTCGAACGCGCCGAGCAGGGAGCGGTAGCCGCCCTGGTTGACCTCGGTGCCGCGCAGCGAAATCTGGGACTTGGTCCAGCCGGTGTCTGCCTTCTGAGCCTCGTCGCTGGAGGGCTTCTGGGTGAAGGTGACGGTGTCTTCGGCAGCGTGCATGGTGCTCACGGGCTTGGGTGCCACGTGAACGGGCAGACGCAGCGCCTTGGTGCCGTCTTCGGTGAGGACGAGTCGGCCGGATGCGCTGGCAATGTACTGACGGTACTGTTCGGGAACGGTTTCGTTGCCGGTGTAGTAGTCAGTTGCGTTCTGGGTGGTGTCCATTGCTGCGTCGCGGGTCTTCTCCAGCTTGGACGGGTCGATGCGCACGGTGACTTCGAACTTCTTAGTTTCACCGGGTGCGAGGGTGACCGCGGAGGGGAAGGAGTATTCCACACCGGGAATATTAGTGCTTTCAGCGTAGGACAGGGCGTAGGTGTGTGTCACGGAGTCGGTGTTCTCGACCGTCACCTCGCGGGTGAGGGTCTGAACGCCAGTATCCGGTGCGTACTCGAGCACGCCGAAGCTCAGGGACACGGTACCGCTCTTGTCGGTGTTGTAGACGAGGGACTTCGACTGCACGGCAGCGAGGGTGTCGACTCGTCCGGCGCCCACACGGTCCACCGCGTATGCGGCACCGGATTCGGTGCGCACATCGTGGGTTGCGGTGTTCATGAGGGCGGACTTGACCTGTGCGGGGGTGTAGCTCGGGTGGCTCTGCATGACCAGGGCGGCGGAGCCGGTCACGTAGGGTGCCGCCATGGAGGTGCCGCTGAAGGTCACGGAGTTGTTACCGGTCGCCACCGCCGCGGAGGTGATGTACGAGCCGGGTGCCGCAATGTCGGGCTTGGTGTAGCCGTAGCTACCGTGGAAGCCGCGGGCACTCATGGGGTTCAGCTGATCCAGCTTATCGGTGTCCACGCGCAGGGAGGACTTCAGCTCGTTGCCGAGGCGCACGGTCAGGGGCTTACCTGCCGCTTCTGCTGCGGTGATCTGTGCACGCAGGTCCTTAGCGGCGGATGCTGCCAGGCGGAAACCGGGCAGGGTATCGTTACCGGCAATACCCAGGCCGGGTTCTTCGTCGTTGCCTGCAAGTAGAACGCCCTTGGCGCCTGCCGCCTCTAGGTTGTCGAAGCGCACCTTGGAGCCGCAGGCGAGTTCACCGTCATCTTTAGCCCAGTCGATGAGCACCCACTTGCCCTTTACAGCTGCCGCTTCGTCGGCGCTGAGGGCGTTGCAGGCGTAGCGGTTGTTCTCGGAGATTGCGGTGAGTTCACCGGTGAATTCCTTGGTGCCCGCCTGTGCCCAGGGGTAGGAGACGCTGTAGTCGCCGCGTACCTTGCGGGTGGTGCCGGTGGCGGGGTCGGTCAGCTCTGCCGCATCGACGGCGCGGGTGGAGCCGTAGGCGTTAGCTACGGTGATTGCGCTGGCTGCGGTGGCGGGGTGACCGGAGTTGGAGTAGGTGTCGCCGCGCAGGCTGTAGTCGTTGGCGTTACCTGCGGAGATCACGGAGAGCACGCCGGCGCGGGTGAGCGCGTCAACGGCGTAGGCTTCGGGGTCGTCCTGCGGGGAGAATTCGCCGCCGAGGGACATGTTGACCACGTTCACGCGGTCGGAGAAGTCGCCGTCACCGTTGGGGTCGAGGGCACGGTCGAGCGCCTCAATAACGACGTTGGTGCTGCCGCTGCAGCCGAAGACGCGGAAGGCGTAGATTTCAGCGTCGGGGGCGACGCCGGGGCCGATCTTCATGGTCTTGAGCTGCTCTGCGGTGAGCTTGCTGTAGTCGCCGGTGAAGGTGGTGCCGTCGGCGTTCACACCGTAGCCTGCCGCGGTGCCCGCCACGTGGGTGCCGTGGCCGCCGGTGGTGCAGTCGAGCGGGTTGCCGTCGGGGGTTGCGGTGTTGGTGCCGTCGTAGGCGTCACCGACGAGGTCGTAGCCGCCAGCAACCTTGGTGCGGTTGATGAGTCCGGAGTCTGCGGAGGGCAGCTCGGTGAGCTTGGATGCCTTCTCGTAGTCTTCGAGCTTGCCGCTACCGCCGAAGTCGGTGTGGGTGTAGTCGATGCCGGAGTCGATGACGGCGATCTTCACGCCCTTGCCGGTGTATCCGCCCGCGCCGGCGGGGTTGGTGGTGCCGGTCCAGGTGGCGAGGGAGCCTGCATCAATGGCGGCGCCCGCGTTCTGGCGGTACTTGGGCAGGATGGGCGAGATTTTCTCTACGTCGGAGCGGTTGGCGAGTGCCTTGATGGACTCGGCGTCACCGCGCACTGCCACGCCGCGTACCGCGTTGTGGGTGGTGTAGAGGACCTGTGCGCCGGACTGGCTGCTGACCTGCTGTGCCTGGCTCTGCACCTGGGAGGCGATTGCCTGCACCTGCGAGCTGGTGTTGACGGGTGCCTGCACGCCGGCGCGTACGCCTGCGGGCTGGGTCTGTTCAAAGGCGCCCTTACCCTTGAAGCGGACGAAGGCGGTGACGGTGCCGCTGGCGTTCTTCATGCTTTCGCTGAGTACCTGCTTGACGGCGTCGGGGTCTTCTGCGGCGTGGGCGGTGGTGCCCAGTGCTGCGAGGGGGCTCAGCGCCATGCTGAGGGTGAGTAGCCCGCTGCCGATTCGGCGTCGGTGCGACCGGCCGCGGGGGTTTGGGGAGGCGGTGTGTGTCACGGTGCTCCTTTGCTTGGCTCCCGGGGTGTTTCTGGGAGGCTTGTGGTGTTGTTCTGGTGGGTTCCAGCTGAACTTGAACACACTAGATGTGAACTAGGATACACCCCAAAGTGGCTTGTGAAGCGTTTATTACTCCTAAATGCATCAAAATGTGGACATGTTCGACTCTTTTCTTTTTCACGTTTTTCATTTGCATTTGGGTTCAGGTTCTTTTCAGGTTCGGTTGTTACTGTAAAACCATCTATTGAACATCTATCAAAAATGATGGGATAGGGAGGGCTGAACCATGGTCAAGCGACGCGTTTCTGGTGACGATTCTGTTCTGCTGATGTCGTCCCAGGTTGTTTACGGCCGTCCCGGCTCACTGTTGGAACGCATCCATAGGGGAGAGGTGCAGGGCATCCTCACCGAGTACAGCTCATCCGCCTGGCAGATTGGCGAGGTGGTCGGCTACGCCCCCGTGGAGAAGCCACCCGAAACCTTGGATATGAAGAGCCTATTCACAGACTGGAGCGGCTTCACCTGGTATGTGTTGGGGCCGCTGCTTCGGATGGTGTTCTGGGTGGTCTTTTTTCTCGTGCTGATGAGTCCGGTACTTTTCAGCCTGGGTTTCAGGGGAGTGGACGAGGAAACGGCGATGATTTTCTTTGCCTTGTTGATTCCGCTCTTTTATTTCCCTCCGCTGATTTTGCTTGTGGGCTTTGTTGGCCTCGTCGCAGAAATCTGGTTGCTGCTCCTCTGCGTAGGAAAGTTTCTAAATGCTGTTGGGGATGCTGTCGAATCGACGCGCCTGCTCATTAGGCAGCACAAGGTTCAGCAGGATTTTCAGTTCCGGCTGGTGTACGAATGCACCCCGCTTGACGGTAGCTCAGCTGAGGCATTGCTGCACCGCATCCTTGAGTCGCACCCTGAGGAGGAATCATGACCGCCGATAAGAATCAGCCCGCTTCCCCTGGTCAGCGTGTTTTGAAGATGGCACCGCAGGTGTATTACGGCTACCCCAACCCGCAGCTGATGCACATCCACGCGGATGACGTTCAAGAGACTCTCCCCGAGGAAGAATTGCCGGAGGAGCACGGCGGTGAACTGGTCGGGTACAGCCCCGTGTCGGTTCCTTACCGTAAGCCGAGTTCAGAGAGAGCTGGGAAGGAGGCGCTGGCGTACCTGGCGTTGGCTATCGTGGCGGATCCATTCGTCTATATCCTGGGAGGTCCTATCCTGGGCGAAGAAACCCTGGTATCTCTTTTTGGGGCAGGCGTAGGATTTTCGATGCTGAGCTTCGGCATTCTTCCGTTGGTGCTGTTCCTCTTCTCCCTGTGGGCTGTTATCAACTTCTTCGCTGTGATGGTGAAATCCACCGGTAAGCGCGAGACCGAGGAAAGAATCAAGTTCCGGTTGGTGTACGAGTACACCTCCTCCTCTGAAGGAAGCCAGGAGGGCGACGATTCACTTCGTTATGGTGATATCGACCAACCGGTGATGGACCCTGGCCCCCCGCCCACTTCGTTCCAGAAGCAGAAGGCATGGCTTCTGTTCTTGGGAGTTTCCGTCCTGAATCCGTATATTGCGGCGGGGATTCTCTCCGTCACCGCTCTGTTCGGGCAGGGAGAACTCGTCGCAGCTCTCTTTGCAACGGTGAATCAGGTGAGCGCAGGGCTCATGGGGATTCCCGGCATCATCTGGTGTATGGCGTGGATTCTGAGCCTTGTGCGGCTTAACGAATCGGACGAGGCGTAAGCAGATGAGCCACTGGCTCAAAGAACAGCTGCGGGATTGAGCCCCCGCGCATCGAACACACAATGTAGACAACACAACAGACACATAACAGCAGACAAGCATTGGAGGAGGTCACCGTGGCGGAGCATCGCGAAGCACCGAAAAACCCTCAGAACCCAACCGAGAAGAGCGATAGCGAGTATCAGCCCCTCTGGGATATGGAGCAGCCCGCCCCCGATTATTCGGCTTTGCTGCTTCACGGAACGCCCGTTCCCGCACCAACCGGGGAGATTCCCGAGCCTGTGAAGGAGGTCCTGGAGATACAGAAGGCTCGTTCTGCATCCGCGCCTGCTGACCCTGTGGTTCCTGTAGTGTCCTATTCTGCGGTTCCCGCTCCTGCAGTGCCCAATCCTGCGGCGTCCGCTCTGGCGGTTTCTGCGCCTGCACCGTCTGTGCTGGCTGCGAATTTTTTCCCTTCGGCAGAGGGGTACCCGGTGCTGAACCGGCCGCTGTATGGCCGCCCGGGCCCCACGATGCGCCGAATGTCCCCCATGGGCACGGATACTGGTGCATCTGCATACCAGCAGGTGCCAAGTGTGTTTCCCACCTGGCAGGAGGGGAAAGTAGCGGGTACACCACGACCTATTGGGTACATCTCAGCGACCCCACTTGCGGGTAAGGTGCGTGTATCAGACCTGTGGTGGAAGGCGTGGCCTGAGTTCATAGTGCTCTTCTTCGTGGGTGTGGTGTTTAATCCCCTGACTTATCTTCTGTTGGCTACTGTTACAGAGGATCCTAGCTTCGGCGGGTTTATTTTCTATTTCTTCCTGATGCTTTCTCTGGCGACATTTGGTCTTCCCCTGTTCTTGTGGGCTGGTGCGCTGATTTTTGCGCTACTCCGAGTGAGCCGAAAGTATCGGGCGCTGAAGTGGAAGGCCATGCCTCTCGGGTCGTTCTGGTTCTACCTGGTGTATGACCGCCTGCCTAGGGACTCCGAGGAAATGCAGGGAATCCTGGGTGCAGCGTCTTCGATGTCTTCGGTGGCGTCAGCCCCTCAGCCGCTGAGTGCCCCGAGCCCTACCTCAAGCTCTGATCCAAACTCAGCGGATGTATCGTAGTCGACTTCCCGTGAGCCCCTGGACTCTGGTAGCGCTGAACCCCCGGCAGTGTTAACACGTGCGTGTTGGAGCTTGTCGGGGGCTTTTTCTCAGCTTTTATCAGGTAGGTTTCAAGGGAGCGCCCAGCGCTCGCTGGTACGGTGGTGCCACTAGGAGTATGTCTGGTGAGCGAAGGAGACGACCATGGCAGACCGACCCACCGCGAAGCGTGAAGGTACGCATCACGAAAATATGAAACACGAAGAGGCGTACCAGCCACTCTGGGACACCGACCAGTCTATCCCGGAATACATGACGCTACTCATGGGCGAGCAGACGCAGAAAAATGAAGACGTTGAGCTGCACGAAGCCTCCGACAGCGAAGACTCCGACGGTAGCAACGAACCGGAAGACACCTCAGAAGACACCCCGGAAGATACTCACGAATCTCGCAAGGACGACGAGGCGAACCACCCGGTAGCGCTCGCCTCCACTGAACAGGCTCAGCAAGAGCAGGCTCAGGCAACGCACGCCTACGGCGAGTACGTTCGGCTGGAACACCTCGGTCTGCAACCGGGCGCTATTCTGCCGGTTATTCCTGAGCCGTTCTTCGGCATCCCCGACTCGGAACTTATCGAAATGCGCCTGCTGGACCGCTCGCTTGAATCCTCCGCACCCATGCAGGCGTGCGCCGCCCACCTGAACCCGGTCAAGGCTGAGGAGAACCCCATATCGCGGGCGGCCGAGCTGCAACCGGTGGGCTACGTTCCCATCAATAATCCGTTGGCTGGCTCCAACATTGAAGAGATCGAGGGTCAGCGCACCTTCTGGAAAGCCGTGCTTATTGTCCTACTGATACTGAACCCGTTTGTGCTGGTTCCTTTGGTGAGCATGTTCGATAATAATGCCGGCATGTCGATGCTGTTCTTCTTCATCATTATCGGTCTGGGATCATTTTTTGTGGTGCCGATCCTGTGGATTGTGGGTATTGTTCAGGCTGTGAAGCATAAGAACCGGCTGAGGGAACTCATCCAGAAAACAAAGACGGTACATGCCGAGTTCTGGTACTACCTGGTGTACAACCGCCTGCCGGACGACTACACGGGCATCAACGGATACACGAAGAAACATGGTTTTTTCGATGAGTATGAGGCGCTGAAAAGGCGGGAACGTGTAAAGCTACGCGAGTCTGCGGCACCGCGCGAGGCCGCCGCACAGCGCGAGCCTGCCGCACTACATAAGCCCGCCGCGCATCCTGGCTCACCCGATGTAGAGATACAAGACTAACCTCAAGCCAATCCACACCGTATAACGACCTGCCCCTCCACGTACGTAACACCGCGTGGAGGGGCAGAGGCGTCTTTTTTATGTCATATTCGGGTTTCTTCGTCTGTTGTCCGGCGAGGGTTAATATTCCATTTACTTTGCCTTGATAGGGTGAAACCATCACGAGCGTTGCGACCAAGCCGAGCGAGGCGGGCACCCGCCGAAAACGGCGAGTTAGCCTGCCGCCGCGCCTCAATGATTAGCCGCGCCTCAACGATTAGCTGTATCCACTCATCGATAGATTAAGGAAAAGAACGATGTCCCAGAACCCGAACCCTGAACAGTACAACCAGTACTCCCAGCAGGCACCCTCCTACTCGCAGGCGCCGGGTCAGCAGCCCAACGGTTACGTAGTCTCCTCCAAGGACGACCAGAACATGGCGATGCTCGCGCACCTGGCTTCTGCAATTCTGTCTCTGCTGTCCTTCGCATCCGCAAGTATTCTCGCGCCGCTGGTCATGTGGTTCATCTACAAGGACAAGCCCGGTTACTCCTTCACTAAGGAAGCATCCCGCCGCGCGTTCAACTTCAACTTCTCCCTGTGGGTCATCAGCATGGCTTCCTGGCTGCTGATTATTCTGACCTTCGGCATCCTGGGCATCATCCTGTGGGTCGTCCCGATGGTTGTGGCTATCCTGATGGTTATCTTCCACAGCCTGGCTGCTCTGGCCGCAAACCGCGGTGAGCAGTACACCTACCCGATGACCTTCATCGAGATCATCAAGTAGTCTTCATAAGCTCATACCGGTAGCGCCCCCGTCCAAATATCGGATGGGGGCGTTGCCGTGCCCGGTGAGGCTCACCGGCACCGGATCTGGCACGCCTACCGCCCCGTAACACGGGACTTAAAGGGACGGGCACGGTATCATTAGAAGAGCTGTGCCTACCCGAAACATGAGGCGGTAGGTCGCCGCCGCGCCGTGAAATCCGGTGCGTATCTTCAAGGCTTTCAAGGAGCACAAAAATGTCAGCTGTCGTGATTGTGGGCGCCCAGTGGGGCGATGAGGGTAAGGGTAAGGCAACCGACCTGCTCGGCCCCCGCGTAGACTACGTGGTCAAGCCCAACGGCGGTAACAACGCCGGTCACACCGTGGTGGTGAACGGCCAGAAGTTTGAGCTGAAGCTGCTGCCCGCGGGTATTCTGAGCGATAACGCCGTCCCCGTGATTGGTAACGGCGTGGTTGTTAACCCCGAAGCTCTGTTCGCTGAGATTGACGGCCTTGAGGCACGCGGTGCAGACACCTCCCGCCTAAAGATTTCCGCTAACGCACACCTGGTCGCACCCTACCACCAGACCATGGACAAGGTGACCGAGCGTTTCCTCGGCAAGCGCGCTATCGGCACCACCGGCCGCGGTATCGGCCCCGCCTACATGGATAAGGTTGGTCGCCTCGGCGTGCGTGTTCAGGACATCCTGGACGAGTCGATCCTGCGTCAGAAGGTTGAAGGCGCACTGCGCCAGAAGAACGAACTGCTGGTGAAGGTCTACAACCGCCGCCACGTCGAGGTTGACGAGATCGTCGAGTACTTCATGTCTTACGCTGAGCGTCTGAAGCCGATGATTGTGGACACCACCCAGCTGCTGAACAAGGCACTGGACGAGGGTAAGACCCTGCTGATGGAGGGCGGCCAGGCAACCTTCCTGGACGTTGACCACGGCACCTACCCGTTCGTGACCTCCTCCAACCCGACCTCCGGCGGCGCGTGCGTCGGTTCGGGTGTGGGTCCGACCCGCATCTCCCGCGTGATCGGTATTCAGAAGGCGTACACCACCCGCGTGGGTGCTGGTCCCTTCCCGACCGAGCTGTTCGATGAGATGGGCGAGTTCCTGCGCACCACCGGCGGCGAGTTCGGTGTGAACACTGGCCGCCCGCGTCGTTGCGGCTGGTACGACGCCGTGCTGGCGCGTCAGGCTGTGCGCATCAACGGTTTCACCGACCTGTTCATCACCAAGCTGGACGTGCTGACCGGCCTGGATAAGATCCCGGTCTGCGTGGCTTACGACGTTGACGGCGTGCGCCACGACGAGATGCCGATGACTCAGACTGAGTTCCACCACGCTAAGCCGATTTTTGAGTACTACGACGGCTGGACCGAGAACATTTCGGATGCGAAGAGCCTGGATGAGCTGCCCGAGAACGCCCGCAAGTACGTGCTGAAGCTGGAAGAGATTTCTGGCTGCCGTATTTCCGCGATTGGTGTGGGCCCGGACCGTGACCAGACCATCGTGGTCCGCGACCTCATCAACGAAGACTAAAAACTGACGCGAAGGACCCCTGGCGAGGCTTTAAGTGCCTCATCGGGGGTCCTTTTAGCTGCGATAATTTGTAACATACTGTCTTATTTAGGGCACTATTTTGAATTAGTGTCATTCTGACGTTGATAAATGCTTATAGTAATGAGTAGACTTTTCTGTAGTCAGGGTTAAATAATTATCTAATATGAGGTTTATCTTTAAATGAATAAATTCAAAAACCATAAATACGGATAAAATTTATTTTGCGTGAGTGATAAGATTAGATTATCCAAGATATACCGAATCGGTATACAGGATTTAAGTGCTAATACGTCATAAAATACTTATGTGCTGGATGCATTTAATATTCTCACTCAACACGATTGGAGACAGTGATGTCTGCATTATCGCGCCGCTCAATGATTGCTGGCGCCGCATTGTCAGTTCCGTTTGCTTCAGCAATGGTATACGCTGATGCGCATGCTGATGAAGTTCAAGGTGGAATTACTCCGCAAAATCACACGAAAAACTACATTAATCTCCTGAGTAATCCGCAGGTGAAAGCTGATGGGTCTCAAGATTGTACTCAGGCCATTAATGATGCAGTAAGGACTTTGGCTTCAGCTGGAGGTGGAGCTCTAGAAATTCCTGCTGGAAAGTACAGGGTCAGTGCTCCTTTTATTCAGCTACTTGACCGGGTTGAAATCTTTGGGCATGGTAAGGCCACACAGATTATTGCTCATCCTGGCGGTGACCTAGTGCAGAAGGACGAAGACGAAGCGGAGTGTGTTGGTGTTTTCCACGTTGGATCTTACCTTGTTGCTGGACCGGAAAAGCCAAAGCCAGGTGATAAGGGGGCCAATCAGTGGTTCTCTGAGGCCCCTATGCGTTTTGGGGTTCGTGATTTAGTTATTCGTACGAATGCTGATAATGTCCGTCTAAATCGGGATGACCCTTATAGTCGGGCTCGGCACACTCCCATTATGAAGGGTGTGGCGGGAGTTATTTTGCATACGTACTATGCAAATAAAAACTATCGGCCTGAGCCTGAAGCAGTTGCAACACTAGAGAACCTTGAAATCTGGGATACAGATATGGGAGTTGCTATTTTGGGTCTCCATGACCGTGCGATGAAGGTCCATGACATTCGCGTGCGTATGACATGGAGGCAGGGATTCCTTGTGGGTAAACCTATTGGTCATAAGGCAATTAATGTGGATGGTATCGGTGCAGCTGATAATAAGTTCAGTATGTTGGATGTATCCGATGCCAACAAGTGTGGCAGGAATTATGCCGGCATTGAGGTCTACGCTTCGCAGTGTAAGTTTTCACAGTCAACGAGTTGGTATAACCACCGGTATTCGTCTGGAGAATCGCTGTATCAGTCGCGCCAGGAGGGGAAGCCACATTACGCATATGCAGGTAAGGCTGGTGCAGGCTGGTATGTTGCGGCAAGTCGTAATATGTTTATCGGATGCACTGCTCAAGAAAATGGGGGTCATGGCTGGGTAAGTGATTTTGAGCGTAATATCTTTGATGGTTGCATTGGCGAATCGTCCAGCTACTTCGATACAGTTCATGGTCAAGCTCAAAATAATCAAGCAGCCAATTGGTACATTAGCAATTGGTCGCATGAATGTAAGTTCATCGCTCCACGTTCCGATAATCCTCATAAGGTAGGTGATGGTGCTGTAAAAGCGGAGAAAGATGTACGTGCTGCACGGTGGGGCTTCTACTTTGAGCAAAATTGTAGGGATATTGTGGTAGTTGGTGGTGATGCCTACGATGAGCATCGTAAGAAGCATCCAGATAATTACTCATGGAAAGTTCACTTTGGCCCGTGGCGTGCAGGGTATATGGATGTCACGATTAATAACTTTGTTATGCGGTATGGAATGTATGACATTGAAGAAGAATCCAAGAAAAACCGGAAATATTTTGACAAAAATTCTAATTACAGTCGCGGTATTTATGAATCTAATTCTGTGGAATTTTAAATAAAAATTTGGGGCTCTATATCAATATCAGTATTGATATAGAGCCCCAAAATATTCTATAAGATTCCCATCAAATCCAATCTGTAGAGGGTATATAGAATATCTGAAAAAGTAACTTCATCATTATCGATATACCCACAGCTCATGTTTGGTGAACCATACCAGCTACGTGCCTTGTGCATGTCGCTATTTTCTTTAACGCAATGTGCGTATTCTTCGGGGATGGGGGTAAGGTTGACCGTCGGCTTACCGTGCATTCGATAAAGGAAAATGAGCGCAGTATCAATGTATGCGGTGGCGTCGTAATGGAACTTTCCGTCTCCCCATCCGCTGCTGATACCTTCACGAGTAGCCCAGATAGCAATAGGGTAGTGCGGGTCATTGACCGAAATATCGCTATATGGCGAAGTAGCAGGAAGATCCTTAACCACGGGCCTGCCCTTCACATGGTACAGAAACTCAAGAAGCTGCCCACGAGTCATCGCCGGCTGACGAGCATTCTTGTTCTTCTGAAGATAAAGACGGCGGCCGTGAGTAATAAGCCCAGTGCACTCCGCCCAAGCAATCACCTTATCCTGGTAATCACCCGGGGTATTGTATTCAGACTCATTAATGCAGGTGACTTCCAGTTCATCACCCGGAAAAGGAGAAAAAGTCTTAGGGTGCAATTGCGCTGCAGAAGCAGGTGCCACCGCAGACAACAAGAGAGAAGCAGCGGCAAAAGTACACGCCGCACCCTTCACAAACGGTTTCAACAGCATCGTTGACTCCTTAAAAGAAAATAGTGGTTGGTTCTAAGACAATCTCAGTCTTATTAACTAGAAGTTTAGACTTTCTTGGCTTTCAAGGGAAGGTTGAAACTCTACAACTCCCAGATATCTTAAAAAGAAAATCCAAGATTCACCACAACACCCCAGCCCCCAGCGCCTCCGAACCTGCACATGTGACCAGGCGGGGCGTGTGCCGTATGCTGGAAAGAGCGCCCCGCACACGTGGCGCCAAAGCGTTCAGAGGAGGACAACGATGACCTACATTACCGGAGCCATCTACCCCAGCGGCGACCGCATCCGCATAGGCGCACCCGAAGAAGAAACCCTCAACGCCTACCAGCAGCCCAACACCGCCGTAGCCCTCGGATACGCCAACACCGGCATCCACGAACTACACGGCCTGCAAGAAATCTTCAACCTGCACGAACTCGCCATCGAAGACGCCGGACGAGGCCACCAGCGCGCCAAACTCGAACGATACGGCGACTCCCTCTTCACCGTCATCCGCCCCGCCATCTACCTCGACAAAGAAGAAGAAGTGCGCCTAAGCGAACTGCACCTCTTCACCGGCCCCCGCTACACCCTCGCGCTCGTCCGCGACGAACAGCGCAGCGACCGCAGCATCAACGACCAGTTCAACCTGCTCTACGCCACCCCCGACGCATCCCCCGCCCGACTGCTGCACCGCATCCTTGACAGCACCGTCGACGGGTACGCACCCGTGCTTGACGGCCTCGAAAACGACAATGACGAAATCGAAGATATCCTCTTCTCCACCGGCGACCGCCGGGACGCCTACCCCCTCGCGCAACGCATCTACGAACTGCTCAACCAGGTCATCGACTTCCAGCGTGCCTGCCGGCCCCTCGAATCCATGATCGGCCGCATCATCGAAGGGATACGCACCGGCGCGCTCGACCCCTCACCCTACCCGAGCGCATCCGAAGAAGAAAAGAATGAAGAAGCGGTCGAACTCGCCCGGCAATTCCGCAACGTGCTTGACCACGTGGTGCACACAAAAGAACGCCTCGAAGACCTTCGCAGCTCCCTCGAAAACGCCCTGCGCGTGCACGACACCCTGCTCGGCCAGCAGCAGAACGACGACACCAAGAAAATCTCCGCCTACGCGGCGCTGCTCATGGTGCCCACCATCATTGGCTCCGTGTACGGCATGAACTTTGAGGTCATGCCTGAACTCAAGTGGGAGTTCGGCTACCCCGCCGCACTGCTGCTCATGGTGGGTTCCTGTCTGCTCCTCTACTGGTTCTTCAAGAAGAATAAATGGCTCTGATATGCGCGTATGCCGCATAAGGCATACACGATATGCCTTATGCGGCGCGGTCGTACTGGGCACGCATTGCGCGGCGGCAATCACGACGCTCACGCTTGAACTTCTTACACACAGCCTCCGAATCGGCAAACATGTAGAAGTCCTCCGGCTCAGCCGACAGACCCAAAGTCGACAGCTCAACCAGCGACAGCATCGCGTAGAACATCTCGCGGCGCAGCTCAAAATTGCACGCACCCGGAGCAGACTCCACCGCAAACACGCCGCCAGTGCACTCCAGCGCGCGCATCGCCCAGTGCTGAGTCCACAGGTCACCATTGACCGGGCTCACGCCCAGACGGGTCAGCGCCAGACCGGTACCCTGCACACGCTCAAAGCGCAGGCACATCTCCAGGTCCTTCTCCAGGGGGAACACGAACAGCAGAGCGTTCTGCGCCGCCGCACGCAGCTCAGCCAGGTTCGCCTCGTAACCGGAAGCACCCTGAGTCAGCTGACGCATCACGCGGCCCATAGTCGAGGACACCGGGGCGGTGCGGAAGCACGAACCCTCAGCCACCAGCTGCTCCAGAACGCCGCGGAGCTCCTCCACGTTGAAGCGCTCCATACGAACGATGGTGCCCGCCTGCATCAGCAGGTTGAACTCCGCGTCACGGCACAGCTGCTCATCTGCGGTGCAGGAAATCTCTGCGTTTGCGTACTGGCTCTCGTGAGTGGTGTTTTCCATGACCGTTCCTTCCGTAGATGCTGAATCAACCTAGCGGCAACACCGGAGGAGGCGGTGTGCCCGGTCGGAAGGATCGTCCCTTCCAACACCTACACTCTATGAGCGACCCCTGACACGATAAGCAGTTTTTAATCTACCCCGGGGTAAAACTGGGAAAATTCTGAAAAAATCTGAAACCGCCCCTGGAAACCGTCCGCGGAAACTGCTCGTGAAACGCAGAAAACCGGGTGCCCCCACAGTGGGGAACACCCGGTCACTCACACCGAATGAGGCGGCAGATTTAGCGCTGACGGTACAGCAACCACAGCATGTACACGCCACCCAGCGCACCCGTCACCAAACCCACCGGAATCTGGAACGGCGCCAACGCACGAGCCGACACAAAATCAGCCAGCACCAAAATCACCGAACCCAGCAGCGCCGAATGCCACATCGCAGTACCCGGAGTATTCCACAGGCGACGCGCAATCTGCGGGGCAACCAACGCCAAGAAACCAATCGGACCCGCAACAGAAATCGCCACAGCCACCAGCAACACGGCAGCCGCCACCAGCAGGTTCACGGTCCTCTTCACCGGCAGACCCAGACCCGCCGCCAAATCGTCGCCGAGCTCCAGGGTGCGCAGGCGACGCGTCAGCATCAGCACCAGCGGAATAGCCACCAGCAGCAGCACCGCCTGAACCGACATCTGATTCCACGACAGCGCATTCAGCGAACCGTGTTGCCAGGTCTTCGCCGCCTCCGCCTTCTCCAAATCACCGCGCGTAATCAGGTAATCATTCACGGAACTGAGCATCGCACTGACCGCAATACCGATTAGCACCATCTTCTGGCCCATCGTCGCGCCACCGCGCGCACCCGCCAGAAGCATCACCACAGCCGCCGTCGCAAAACCGCCAATAATAGCGCCCATGCCCATACCCACGCCGGTAGAACTCAACGACCCAATCAGCACCACAGACAGGGCACCGGTCGCCGAACCCACCGTGAAGCCGATAATATCCGGCGAGCCCAGAGCATTACGCGAAACCGACTGAAAAATAGCGCCCGACAAGCCCAAAGCCGCACCCACCACCACGGCGGCAAGCATACGCGGCAGACGCTGATTCAACACCAGCTGACGCTCAATCTCCGTGCCCTCACCCTGAAAAATCAGGCGAAACACCTGATCCGGGCTCATCTGATAACTACCAAACACCAGTGAGGCGACCGCCACCACCACAAGCACCGCCACCACCAGCAGGGTACGCGGAATAGGGGTGCGGTAACGCCCCGGGATACGCACAGACCCGGCAACAGCAGACCCGGCTACAGAACGAGACACAACGCTCACAATAAAACCTCTCAGAAACCGGGGCCTACAAACCAGATACGCCAGTCGAACCAGACGAACCACGCGCAACAGGGCGCTGAGCACGATGCGGACCGTGCTCCGACACGTGAGCCGGACCCGACTCATCGTGCGCCTGCGCCTTCGAACCCATGCGGCCCTTCTTCGCACCGCGCGCACCGGTGCTCAAACGCAGCACCAGAACCATCAGCACCGGGGCACCAATAAAGGCGGTCACAATACCCACCTCAAGCTCACTGGGCATGACCAGAACGCGACCCAAAATATCGGAGGCAAGTACCAACACCGGGCCGTACACCAACGACAGCGGCAGCACGCGCGCAATATCGGAACCCACCAGCAGACGCACCACATGCGGCACGACCAGACCCACAAAACCAATCGGGCCCGCAACCGCAGTCGCTGCACCGCACAGCGCCATAATCGCAATAATCGTCGCGCCACGCACCATCGTCACCGGCACGCCCAAGCCGGCTGCCGCATCCTCACCGAGTGCCAGGGCACGCAGAGGACCAATCAGCATGAAAGAGAGCACCAAACCCAATGCCACAAAGGGCAGCGCAGACAGCACCTGCTCAAAGGTGCGGTTCTCCAGCGAACCCACCACCCAGAAACGGTGCGAATCAAAAGCCTTCGAATTAAACATCGTGATAATGCCGGTAATCGTGCCCAGGCAAGCGTTCACCGCCACACCAGTCAGCACCAGACGCGCCGTCGAATCCAGGTTCGGTTTAGAATCCACCAGGCCCATGACGAACACCAGCGCCGCTGCCAGACCCGAACCCAGTAGAGCCAGCCACAGCTGAACGAACGGGGAGGACACCCCAAAAACGCCCACACCCACCACCACGGAGGCGGCAGCACCCGAGTTCACACCCAGCAGACCCGGCTCAGCCAGCGGGTTACGGCTCAACGCCTGCATGAGCACACCCGACACCGCCAACGCGGCACCCACCAGCAACGCCGCGGCGGTACGCGGGGCACGCTTCGCCCAAATCAGCTTCGACTCAATAGTGTTCGCCTCCGGGTGGAGGAAACCGTCAATGGAGCGATCCAGGGGGAACATGCGCGAACCCACCGCAAACGACAGGGCGCAAAGCAGCACCAGCAGAACGCCGCCAATAATGAGCGCAACCGCCAGACGCGAGATAGACTTGCCGCCCTGACCGCCCGAGGAGGCGCCAGATACGGCGTCCGAAGAAGCGGAGAGGGCACGAATTTTCGCCAGGGAGGCAGCGCTGACGGTGGAGCCTTCGCTGACGGCGGGTCCGGAAGGGGTGGTGGTCTGTGGGGTCATATGCCTTGGAGGTGGTGGGGGAGCGGTGCGCTCCCGTGCGGACGGAGGATGCTTAACGTATCAATAGATGAGTATTAAGTATCGCATATGCATATATGAGGTTATCCTAATAAAATGGCAAATATGACGAACAAGATCACCCGCCGCTCCTTCGGCGCACTCGCACTCGGTTCCTTCGGCGCCCTCGCCCTGGCGGCATGCGGCTCCTCCAACACTTCCGGCTCTTCCTCCTCCGCGTCTGCTTCTGCGACCGGTAAGAAGGTGGCACCCTCCGCCCTGCCCTCCGGCATGGGCACCACCACCGTTGACGGCGAATTCCCCCGCACCGTCAAGCACTTCCGCGGTGAAACCACCATCAAATCCGCACCCTCCAAGGTCGTGATTCTCTCCACCGGTCAGCTCGACGGCGTGCTCTCCCTGGGCATCGTGCCCGTCGGCGCGGCAACTGCCGGTGACGCCGACCTGGTCCCCACCTACCTGAAGACCAAGTTCTCCGATAAGTCCGCAGAGCTCGACAAGATTGCCAAGGTCGGCAAGCGCACCGACCCGGACGTTGAGGCCATCGCAAACCTCAAGCCCGACCTGATCCTCATCAACAACACCAACAAGAAGGACGAGCTGTACGAGTCCCTCGCCAAGATCGCGCCGACCGTGGTCACCGAGGGCACCGGCGTCAACTGGAAGCAGGACTTCCTGCTGATTGCTGCCGCGCTGGGCACCACCGAGAAGGCTGAGAAGCTCATGGAGGAGTACAACACCAAGGCGAAGTCGGTCGGTCAGAAGGCTGGCAGCGAGAAGACCTTCTCCTTCCTGTACGCTTCCGCTGACCGCACCCGCATCTTCGCGAAGTCCTCGTTCGTGGGCTCCATCTGCGCGGATGCGTCCCTGGCACGTCCCGCAGCTGCGCAGGTTGAGAAGACCTCCATCGACTTGAGCTCCGAGCAGCTCGACCAGGCTGACGGTGACTACCTGTTCTACGGTGTGCAGGGCGGCGACGAGTCCAAGCTGACCGGTGAGGCGCTGTGGAGCACCCTCAAGGCTGTCACCGAGAAGCACGCGCACAGCGTGGATGCCGATATGTTCTTCCTGAACGCTGGCCCGGCTGCCGCGCTTGGTGTTCTGGAGACCATCGAAAAGGCGCTCTAAGCCTTTCACCGTCTCGTGTAGAGATTCACTGAGAACCACTGAGTTCCACTGAGAATGACTGGGAAGCCCCGCATTCTTGCCTCTCATGCCCGCGCATGAGGGTGAGGAGGCGGGGCTTTCTGTGCGCACGCACTTGTTTTCTGCGTGCTGTGTACCTGCTTTTTTACCCACTGGATGCACTCGTGACCGGAATCGGTGCGCGCCCGCCCGAAATAGGGTCTAATGGGGGTAGAAGGCGCAGCGGTACCGTTGCCCGCGCCTGACACACCGAACCTTCCACACCGATTAATTCACCGACGAAACGAGCACGTAATGCCGAAGAATAAGCCCTCCGAAGAGACCCTGGCGCAGGTACGCCGCGTCATCGACGCACTCAACGAGCGTGGCGCCCGCAAGCAGGCAATCCGCCTGAAGGTGACCCGCCCCGATGCACCGCTGCCGCAGACTGCTTCCAAGTTTGGTGGCCGCCCCTACCTGCCCGCCGGGGAGTCTGCGCCGACCAATGAGAAAGGTGAGCCGCTGGGCATGATCGCGCAGATTAACTGTGCCGACCTGCCCGAAAATGATATCTACCCAGCAACCGGTCTGCTGCAGTTCTGGATTAACCCCAACGACGAAAAGTGCTTGTGGGGTTACGACTACAAGAACCCGCTTTCGCAGAAAAACCACCGCGTGGTCTACTACGAGACGTTGGATGAGCCGAACCCGGATGCCCCCTTCCCGACCGTGAATTGGGATAAATACGATTGGCCTCTGGGCCCCGAGGGCGAGGACGTTTCTGAGGCGACCACCGAGTACGCACTTGCCTTCGAGACCTGGGAACAGAGCTTCCTGGACGGTGGCCTCGAAATCTACGACCAGTTCGCTGATGCCTGGGATGAAATGTACCCGGACCAGAAGCTTCCCGAGAACCCGAACGCACGCGATAACGCCTCCTACAACCTGCTGGAGCCCTTCGAATCGGAGGAGAGGGATTACTCGTATATTGGCGGCTACCCTTCGTTCGCGCAGGGTGACCCGCGCGATGAGTTTGAGGAGCTGCGCGGCCACTCGGTGAACCTGCTGACTATCGAGTCGGAGTGGGGCGAGGATGCTGAGGAGGACGTGTACGTGATATGGAGTGATGCCGGTGCAGCGAACTGGCTGATTACCCCGGAGGCACTTGCCGCCCGCGACTTCTCGCAGGTCGTCTTTGAGTGGGCTTGCAGCTAGACACCGTATTACTTTCACATCATCAATGAGGAGACTCTAAAATGCTCGACAACAAGCCGTTCAAGGACATCGAGAAGCAGGCGAAGCACGTTATCGACCTGCTCAACCAGGAGGGTGCCCGCAAGAAGGCTATCGCGCTGAAGCCCTTCGTTCCCGCCGATCCCTTGCCGCAGACTGCCTCCAAGTTTGGTGGCCGCCCCTACCTGCCCGCTGGCGAGTCCGCACCGACCAATGAGAAGGGTGAGCCGCTGGGTATGATTGCGCAGATTAACTGCGCTGACCTGCCCGAAAACGACCTGTACCCCGCCACCGGTCTGCTGCAGTTCTGGATGGACCCGAACGACGAAGAATGCCTGTGGGGTTACGACTACGAGAACCCTCTCTCGCAGAAGAATCACCGTGTTGTCTACTACGAGACGTTGGGTGAGCCGAACCCGGATGCCCCGTTCCCGACCGTGGACTGGGACGAAGGCGGCTGGCCCATCGGCGGTTTCGACTGTGAGAGCGGCCCGCTCGAAATTGAGTACGGCATGACCTTTGAGGTGCGTGAGCAGGGTGTGACCGCATCCGGCTACGACTACTATGACCTCTTTGGCAAGAAATGGGATGAAACCTACCCGGATGAGTTGCTGCCCGAAGCGCACGAGAACCCGTACAAGAACCAGCCTCGCCGCGAAGCTCTCTACGAGCTGACGGAGCCTTTCGAATCGGATGAAGAGTACTCCCACGTGGGCGGATACCCGTTCTTCGTGCAGAATGACCCGCGTGACGAGTTCAAGGAGCTGCGCGGCCACACGGTGAACCTGCTGACTATCGTCTCTGAGTCGGAGAACGAGGAGAACGAAGACGAAGAAATCGAGATCATGTGGGGTGATGCCGGTGCGGCGAACTGGCTGATTACTCCGGAGGCGCTTGCCGCCCGCGATTTCTCGCAGGTCGTCTTTGAGTGGGCCTGCGGCTAAGTAAGGTCTTGGCTGAGTAGCCGCAGGGGAGGGAAATAGAGAATAACCGCTCTATTTCCCTCCCCTTTTTGTGTACCTTTTATCGGGCACTTCTAAGCAGCGCGATACTTACGGTTCTTACTACGCGGCGGAGCCGTCGGGACAATCAGCTTCGCCTCCACAAGACTGCGCAGGTCATTCGTAATGGAGGTACGTGAAGCGCCCCGACCCCAATGTTCTTGGATATACGCCGTGGAAACAGCCTCGCCCTGTGCGCGCAGGCCGCGCACAATACCAGCCTGGCGTTCGCTGAGACCATCAAGCGACACGTCGACTCCCGTCGGTTCGACGGCGTCGGCTGAATCTTTGCCCGTGGAATGGGTTGCTTGCTGAGTCTTATCCTCAGGTGTGGTCTTCTGTTCCGTAGAAGACACATCCTGTGGGGGTTGCATCAGAGTGACCTGCACATAGAGTAGACGGTCAGCAAACTGGGGAGCGGGCAGACCCGCCTCCTTCAGCGCGCGCAGAACCGTGGGAATACCCGAAGCCCTGTTCTCCGCAATCAAACGCCCCGTCGCCGGGTCGGGCAGGTCAGTCAGAATGCTCGCCAGGTAGCTATTGCGGGTTGAAGAAACACCGGGCTGACCAAAATCTCGGATAGTCACGGCACCGTAAATACCACCCGGGCTACGCACCACCAGGCGGTTGGTGTAGAGCTCAACCTGCACCTGCGAGCCGCGCGCACCCGGCGAGTAGTCGCGGTGCATGAGGGCGTTAACCAGGAGCTCACGGATAGCCTCCAGCGGATACTCGTAGCGCTCAACCCGCCCGATACCGCTGCTGTTGAGACCCTCCATCGTGGACGTTTTGCGCATATTGCGAACCAAAACGCCCATCGCTTCATCCAGCATGGAGGGGATAGGCCCGGTACAGCTGTGATTGTCTAGGAAACGTCGACCGTCCTCGGTGACCTCACCGAGTTCTTCACCGGGAAGAACAACGACGCTCATCATCAGCTGCGGGAAGAACGCCTGCGGGTAGGAGCCCATGGCGAGAAGCGCCCCAAGAGTGGGCACTTCTCGACCCTCAGAATCGATGCGCAGAATGCGTGCCTGCAGAAGAACCTCACGGTCAGAAAGCGCCGCAAAAACGCGAGGCTGTTCTTCGCGGAGGCGGGCAACGTAGGCGCTGACGAGGGTGGGTGAGAGGTCCTTGAAGCTTGCCTCGCTGACGAGTTCCTCGTCGTAGCGGGGCTGACTGCGGTTCTCTAGGAGGCGGTCAATCTCGTACTTGGTGAGGCGAATATCGGCCTCGCCGACGCGCTGGTAGGAGCCGTTGTACATGCCGTGTGTTTCGATGTAGTAGGGCTTCTGCGTCGGGTCGCCGGGGAGTACGTCGATGCGCACGATACGGTGCTGCTCATCTGCCGCCTCAATTTGAATATCTACCGGGGGTCGAGGCGTGATCTTGGAACGGATTGCCTCAACGGATGCGTCGTGGACTGCCTGTGCATTGAAACCTTCAACCGGTTGCAGACCCTCTGCCGGGTCGGTCAGGCCAAGAAGGATGGTGCCACCGTCGCCGTTAGCGAAGGCGCTAACGGTTTCAAGAACGGACTTAGGGAACCCGCCAGCGGCAGCTTTGACTTCTACCCGCCCGTTTTCAGCCCGGTTATGGCGTAGGTTTTTGATGAGTTCGGCGGTGTTTGTTTCCATGCATGCTCCCGATGGCTACTTCTTGGTGAACGTCATAGCAACGTCATAACAGCATCATAACAATTTCTGTTATGAAGTTGTTATGATCCTGCGATAATGTTGTTATGATGCGATATTTTCCTCGCGCCTTGAACCTTGAAAACCCCGGATTTGCAAGCTAAAACCGGGTATTTTGCCGGCGCTGATTGAGCGCGCATCATAACAGCCGTCATAACAACTTCTGTTATGACAGCTGATATGATGCCCCGTCATAATCCGCAATAAACGACACATAGGTACCCGCACTTGGTGCGCCCCCGTGACGGTGGCACAGTATAAAGTCGAGCCACTATCGACTCCCCGCCCATCCCCGGCGGGCAGATACACCAGGAGCAAACCAATGGCTGAACACACTTTCGGCTTCCGAACCCGCGCACTACACGCGGGCGGCACCCCCGACGCCGAGCACGGATCCCGCGCGGTCCCCATCTACCAGACCACCTCCTTCGTCTTCAAGGACGCTGACGACGCGGCGAACCTCTTCTCCCTGCAGAAGTACGGCAACATCTACTCGCGTCTGTCCAACCCCACCGTCGCCGCGCTGGAGGAGCGCATCGCCTCCCTCGAAGGCGGTATCGGTGCGGTAGCGACCGCCTCCGGCATGGCCGCCGAGTTCATCACCTTCGCGGCACTCTGCCAGCAGGGCGACCACATCGTCGCCTCCTCGCAGCTGTACGGCGGCACCGTCACCCAGCTGGACGTGTCCCTGCGCCGCTTCGGCATTGAGACCACCTTCGTTCCCGGCACCGACCCCGCCGACTACAAGGCGGCACTGACCGAGAACACCAAGGCAATCTACACCGAGATTGTGGCGAACCCCTCCGGTGAGGTTGCCGACCTGGAAGGCCTCGCAGAGGTCGCGCACGAGGCGGGCATCCCCCTGGTCGTGGACGCAACCCTGTCCACCCCCTACCTGATTCGCCCCCTCGAACACGGTGCCGACATTGTTATCCACTCGGTCACCAAGTTCCTGGGTGGTCACGGCACCACCCTCGGCGGTATCGTCGTCGAGTCCGGCCGTTTCAACTGGGGTAACGGCAACTTCCCGTCCATGACCGAGCCGGTTCCCTCCTACAATGGCGTGTCCTGGTGGGGCAACTTCGGTGAGTTCGGTTTCCTGACCAAGCTGCGTTCTGAGCAGCTGCGTGACTTCGGTCCGTCGCTGAGCCCGCAGTCCGCGTTCAACCTGCTGCAGGGCGTTGAGACCCTGCCGCAGCGCATGGACGCGCACCTGGCGAACGCTAAGCAGGTTGTGAACTGGCTGGTTGAGGATGAGCGTATCGCCTACGTGAACTACGCCGGCCTGGAAGACCACCCGCACTACGAGCGTGCGAAGAAGCTGCTGCCGCTGGGTGTTGGTTCCGTGTTCTCCTTCGGTGTGAAGGCGACTGAGAAGGCTTCCGGCCGTCTGGTTGGTGGCGAGTTCATTGGTGCGCTGCAGCTGGCAAGCCACCTGGCGAACATTGGTGACGCCCGCACCCTGGTTCTGCACCCGGGTTCGACCACTCACCAGCAGCTGACCGCTGAGCAGCTTAAAGCTGGCGGTGTCGGTGAGGACCTGATCCGTATCTCGGTGGGTCTGGAAGACGTCGAAGACATCATTTGGGACCTGGACCAGGCGCTGACTTACGCGACTGGCCTGAACCACGCCGGTGAGCGTGTGGGCGAGTCCAGTGCAGACAAGATTGTGGAGGCTGAGGAGGCGGTTGCCGCCGCTAAGGCCGCCGAGGACGCTGCCGCCGCTGAGGCTGCTGCTGGCGCATCCTGCTCCCTGCCTACTACCACTCAGGAGGAGAAGTAATGACTGAGAAGCGTACCTGGGTGGGTCCTTCCGCCCCTGAGCGTCTGAACATTCTGCGTAATACCCGCACGATTGCGATTGTGGGTATGAGCGATAAGATTTCGCGTGCCTCCTACTTTGTGGCGACGTACCTGCAGTCGGCTTCGCCGTACAAGCTGTACTTTGTGAACCCGATTCTGGCGGCGAAGGGCAAGCTTGTGCTGGGTCAGCCGGTGTACCCGTCGCTGCAGGACCTGCCGGAGGTCCCGGATCTGGTGGAGATTTTCCGCCGTAATGAGGACCTGCCGGGCGTGGTGCAGGAGGCTGTTGACCTGGGCGCGAAGACCGTCTGGATGCAGCTGGGCTCCTGGAGCGAGGAGGCTGCCGCGATTGGTGAGGCTGCCGGCCTGAACGTGGTGATGGATAAGTGCGTGAAGATTGAGCATGCGCGTTTCCACGGTGGTCTGCACTTGGCTGGTTTCAATACGGGGGTGATTTCTTCGAAGCGTCAGGTGCTGTCGAAGTAGCCTGTGCTGTGTAAGCCGCGGCTATGGCTTGTAATTACAAAAATTAGGCGCTTGTCAGCGTCTGAATGGAGGGGGCGTACCCGGGGTGATTCCCGGGCACGCCCCTCCTTCTATGCCCGGTGTAGTGCCGGGTGTAGTGCCCGGCAGGGCATCCGGCGCGTTTAGGCGAGAATGAGGGCGCAACATCGCCCCTAGTGGAGGGCAGTTCAGCTTTAAGGTAAACCTACCCTTACGCTTTCGCGCCGTGAGCCGGTATCCTAGATGGAAGCCCGGCGGCCGGTACTCAGCACACACGCGTACCGACCGCCGGGCCTTTCCATATGCGAAATATGACGAAATATATGTCTAAAATGTCGAAATATAACGCTATTTTTCGGTCATAAAAAGTCACTCGGTCACAGAAAAGAAAAAACTAGTCAGCACCCAAAAAGAGCCATAAGCTAGCAATATATTTATCCCCCGCATTTTATGCCCAACCTTAGCCGAGGACAGCATGACCGGATTCACCACGAAGGCAATTCACACCACGGACCGCGACAACCCGTACGGCTCCATCCTGCCTCCGATCTACACGACCACCACCTACGCCCAGCCCTGTGACGGCACCGAAGGCCCCTACGACTACCAGCGCGGCGGCAACCCCACCCGCGCGGCCCTCGAAACCACGCTCGCAACCCTCGAAGGCGCCAAGCACGCCTTCGCCTACCCCTCCGGAATGGGCGCCACCGCTGCCGCCCTCGGCATCCTCAAGGAAGGCGAAACCCTGCTGCTGGGCATGCCCTCCTACGGCGGCACTTACCGCTTCGCGACCATCGAGCTGCCCGCTCGCGGCGTCAAGACCCGCTTCATCGGCGACTTCACGGCCCTCACCGACGAGGACTTCGCCGACAACGTGACCATGGTGTTCCTGGAGAGCCCCTCCAACCCGCTACTGCGCGTGAGCGACATCGCCGCCATCGCCGAAATTGCCCACCGCAACGGCGCAATCGTGGTCGTCGACAACACCTTCATGACCCCGCTGCTACAGAAGCCCCTCGACCTGGGCGCAGACATCAGCGTGCAGTCCGCCACCAAGTATCTGGGCGGCCATGCCGACCTGCTCGGAGGCGTCGCCGCAACCAACGATGACGCGCTCGCCGAGCGCCTCTGGCACCTGCAGATGATCACCGGCGCAATGCTTTCGCCCACCGACTCCTACCGCCTGCTGCAGGAGGTCAAGACCCTCAAGCTGCGCCTGACCCAGCAGCAGAAGAACACCATCGAGGTCATCAACTACCTGGAGGCGCACCCCGCCGTGAAGCGCGTGCTCTACGCGGGTTCGCACAGCGAGTATGAGGCGCAGGTGCACGCCCGCCAGGCGAACGGCCTGGGCGCGCTCATCTCCATGGAGCTGGTGGACGGCGCCGATCTGCCCGCCTTCCTCGAAGCCCTGAAGATTTTCAGCCACGCGGTGAGCCTGGGCGGCATCGAGTCGCTGGTGGTTCGCCCCGCGCTCATGGTGCAGGCCGCCTACACTCAGGCGCACCGCGACGAGTACGGCGTGAGCGACAACCTCATTCGCCTGGCCATCGGCATCGAGGAGATTGAGGACATTATCGAGGATTTGGAGCGCGGCCTGACCGCAGCCCTGGCGCATCAGGCATAGTCCCTGAACATGAGGCACCGTACGACCGTATCGCGTGATTCGAAGTGCCCCAAATACGCGGTGTAATGTCATCCATAATAATTACTCAAAATACCCGGATTAATGCATTTCTTTCACCGTAAAAGAATGTTTTTAATGCGGGTATTTTGTGTGCCCTCACCGCATTTTTATATGACGTTGCGTGAACATATTAACCCCCGTGAAGTTTATCTAGAACGGCATAAAAAATGCGGGTAGGGTAAATCTCAGATACACGACGACACCCAGCAGCTACACCCGCGTTTGGGGTAGCCCGGACGAAAGAGAACCACCATGAGCCAGCAGAATCAGCTCGAACCGACCGGCTTCACGACCCGCACTATCCATGCCGTGCACGATACCCGCTACGATGCGTCCGTACCACCGGTCTACCTGGCGAGCACTTTCGGTACCGCAGGTGAGGACACCACCTACATGTATCAGCGCGGCGCGAACCCCACCCGCGATAACCTGCAGGCGACCCTCGCTGCCCTCGAGGGTGCCGAGCACGCTTATGCGTACCCCTCCGGCATGGCGGCAACCGCGGCGGCTCTTGGTGTTCTGGAGGCGGGCGACACCCTGCTGCTGGGCATGCCGACCTACGGCGGCACCTACCGCTTTGCGACCACCGAGCTGACTAAGCGCGCCGTGAAGACCCGCTTCATCAGTGACTTCACGACTCTGAGCGATGAGGACTTTACCCCGGACGTGAAGGTCGTCTTCCTTGAGACCCCCACGAACCCGACCCTGCAGGTCACTGACATTGCCGCGGTTGCGGAGCTGGCGCACCGCCACGGCGCCCTGCTGATCGTAGACAACACCTTCATGACCCCCTACCTGCAGCGTCCCCTGGAGCTCGGCGCGGACATCACCGTGCAGTCCGCCACCAAGTTCCTGGCCGGTCACGCAGACCTGCTTGCCGGCGTTGCGGCGACGAACGACCCCGACCTGGCGGTTCTGCTGCACCGCGGTCAGCTCGTCAGCGGTGCGCTGCTGCCCCCGATTGACTCCTACCGCCTGCTGCAGGACGTGAAGACCCTGGCCCTGCGCCTGGAACGCCAGCAGCAGAACGCCCGCGAGCTTATCGAGTTCCTCTCCGAGCGTCCCGAGGTCGAGAAGATTTTCTACGCCGGCAACTCCTCCGAGGAACAGGCGGAGGTGCAGTCCCGCCAGGCCCGCGGCATCGGCTCCGTCTTTTCGCTGCTGCTCAAGGACGGCGGCGACGCGCAGGCCTTCGCCCGTTCCCTGCCCATCTTCGTGAACGCCGTGAGCCTGGGTGGCATCGAATCGCTCGTGAGCCTGCCCGCGCACACCACGCACGGCGCCTACGCTCAGGAGCACCGCGACGAGTTCGGTGTGGACGACCGCCTCGTGCGCCTGGCAATCGGCATTGAGGATGTTCAGGACCTCATCGCGGCCCTGGAGATTGGCTTGAAGGCCGCCTTCGCCGGCTAGGTTCGTGCCGCCGGTTCATACCGCTGGCGAACGTCGCCGGTTCATACCGCAGATTTCAACTTTCACACCACACATCAACGTAGATTAAGGAACCAAGAATGACCGTTCTCAACACCTCCGCCGTGCTGAACCGACGCTCCCTGCTACTGGGCGCGGCCCTCGCCGGAACCACCGGCCTGCTCGCCGCCTGCTCCGGCGGTAACGGCTCCAGCGCAGGCTCCGCACAGAGCTCCTCCAACCTGCTGGAGTCCATTAAGTCCGCGGGCAAAATCCGCATCGGTGTGGAGGGTACCTACCGCCCCTACACCTACCACGACGCCTCCGGTAAGCTCGCCGGCTTCGAGTATGACATCGCCGAGACCCTCGCCAAGGACCTGGGCGTGACCGCCGAGTACATCGAAACCCCCTGGGACTCGCTTATCGCCGGCGTGGACGCGGGCCGCTACGACATCGTGCTCAATAACGTGGCACCCACCGAGGAACGTAAGAAGAAGTACGATTTCTCCGTGCCCTACGCGCACTCCCGTGCCCGTGTGGGTGTGAAGAAGGACTCGAGCCTGAAGAACGCCTCCGAAATCTCCGGCCATAGCGCCGCCCAGAGCGCCACCAGCAACTACCGCAAGCTCGTGGAGGAACGCGGCGCCACCATCATCGAAGTCACCGGCTTTGACGAGGCCATCGAGCAGGTGCTCACCGGCCGCGCTGAGCTGACCGCCAACGACTCCGTGTCCTTTGCCGAGTACTTCAAGGAGCACCCGGACGCCAACCTGCGCCTGCTGGATGGTGAGGTCGGCCCCGGCACCAACGTCGCCGTTCTGCTGCCCAAGAACCAGACCGCGCTGAAGGATGCGATTGACGCCTCCATCAAGAAGCACCTGGGCAACGGTGACTTCAAAGCAATTTTCGAGAAGCATGTGAGCGAGGACTTGAGCCCCGCCTCCTAAGCTTTCGTGAAAGGCTCGGAAGGGGCCCGGAAAGGGCTCACCCGCCAGGACTTCTGACACCGCGTCGTGATTGATGTCTCTGTGGCTTATCCTGCACCGATGAGAGAATATGACGGAATGTTACGTTGAATTCTTTCCCACCGGGAATAGCTGTAGGATAGCCAGCGTTGCACCCGCAGAGAGGGGCACACCGCACGATGCCCCCGGGTTACCTCAGGGTGACAACCCGCAACTACAAGAGCATCAACCACCACACGAAAGAAGAACACCATGTCCGCAATGATTAACCGCCGCACCGTCCTCGCAGGCTCCGCATTCACCGGCCTGGCTGCACTGCTCGCAGCGTGCGGTTCGTCCAGTAGCAGCACCGCATCCAGCACCAACAAGCTGGAGGCTATCAAGTCTGCCGGCAAGATCCGTGTGGGCCTGGAGGGCACCTACCGCCCCTTCTCTTTCCACGACTCGAACGGCGCCCTGGTCGGTTTCGAGAAGGAAATCATCGACCTGGTCGCTAAGGATCTGGGCGTGACCGCAGAGTTCACCGAAACCCCCTGGGATTCGCTGATCGCTGGCGTGGACGCTGACCGCTACGACATCGTCATCAACAACGTTTCCGCAACCGACGAGCGCAAGCAGAAGTACGACTTCTCCGTACCCTACCTGTACTCGGAGCCGAAGGTCGCCGTGAAGAAGGATTCTTCCCTGCAGAACGTGAGCGAGATTTCCGGCCACTCCTCGGCGCAGTCTGAGACTTCGAACTTCCGCAAGATGGTGGAGGCTAAGGGTGCTTCGATCGTGGTTGTTTCCGGTTTCGATGAGGCTATCGAGCAGGTCCTCTCGGGCCGCGCAGAGATGACCGCGAACGACTCCGTGTCCTTCGCTGAGTACTTCAAGGAGCACCCGGACGCTAACCTGCGCCTGCTCTCCGGTGACCTGGGTACCGGCAGCAACTCTTCCATCCTGATGGCTAAGGGCCAGGATGCTCTGCGTAACGCTATCGACGAGTCGCTGAAGAAGCACCTGGGCAACGGTGACATCAAGGCGATTTACGAGAAGTACGTGGGCGAAGACCTCTCCCCGAAGAACTAATACTTTCTATAAGGAGCTGAGTTCCGTTCATGGAACGCTACCTGAATCTTTGGGCTGAGTCCCTGCCTCAGCTGCTGGGCTCGACCCTGGCAGTGACTATCCCGCTGTCGCTAATTTCGTTCGCGGTGGCGCTGCTGGTGGGCATTGTGTCTGCTGGCGCGCGTACGAGCCGCTTTGCACCGGTGAACTGGCTGGCGTGGGTGTACATTTGGGTTTTCCGTGGCACCCCGCTACTGGTTCAGCTGTTCATCGTCTTCTACGGCCTGCCGAAGGTCGGTATCGCCCTGGACGTATGGAGTGCCGCGATTATCACGATGAGCCTGCACACCGGCGCGTACGTCGCTGAGACGTTCCGTTCCGCGGTGGCGGCTATTCCCCGTGGCCAGTTTGAGGCGGCGGCAACCCTGAACTTCACCCGCATGCAGACCCTGCGCCACGTCGTGATTCCGCAGGCGGTGCGCATCGCGTTGCCGAACCTGGGCAACAACTTCATCGACCTGATTAAGGGCACTTCGCTGGTGTCGGTCATTTCGATGGTTGACCTGTTCCAGACCGGTAAGCAGATCGCGTCGCGTACTTTCGAGCCGCTGGCAATGTACTCCGAAGTCGCCATTATTTACCTGGTGATTTTCACTCTGCTGACCGCCGCACAGTCGGCGCTGGAGAAGTACAGCAACCGTTACGTGAGGAGCAACAATGCTTAGCGTTGATTCCCTGTCGAAGAGCTTCGGCGAGACGCAGGTGCTCAAGAACATCAGCCTGGACATCCCCAGCGGCGAGACCACCGTCATTCTGGGCCCCTCCGGTAGCGGCAAGTCGACCCTGCTGCGCTGCCTGAACCTGCTGGAAACCCCGCAGTCCGGCACGCTCACCATCGACGACGCGCAGGTCGACTACAGCCAGAAGCTCACCGACGCGCAGGTGCGTGACATTCGTTCCCGTTCGGCGATGGTGTTCCAGCAGTTCAACCTGTTCCCGAACTACACGGCGTTGAAGAACGTGGCGCTCGCCCCGGCCCTCAACGGCACCCTGAATGCTCAGCAGGCGCAGGAGCGTGCCCGCGAGCTGCTGGCGAAGGTGGGTCTTGCCGACAAGGTAGATTCCTACCCGGACGCGCTCTCTGGTGGCCAGCAGCAGCGTGTGGCGATTGCCCGCGCCTTGGCGCTGGAACCCTCCTACCTGCTCTTTGATGAGCCGACGAGTGCGCTGGATCCCGAGCTGGAGGCGGAGGTTATCCGTGTGCTGATGCAGCTGGCGAAGGAGGGTCGCTCCCTGGTCATCGTGACGCACAATATGGCGTTTGCGAAGAAGGTCGCAGATCGTATCGTGTTCCTGGAGAACGGTACCCTGCGCTATAACGGTGAGCCGACCGGTTTCTTTGCTTCGGATGATGAGCGTATCCGTAAGTTCTTGACGGTGTACGACAGCACCGAGTACACGATTTAGCCGTACTGCACATAGTAAATATGGGCTGGTTTCTGCCGGTCAGATAATCATCTGACGAGCGGAAACCATCCCATATTCTATATTCAGCATATATTGGTTTTTACTCTGAAAGACCCTTAGAGCGGCGGTACTCCTCCAGTTGCTCAGCATTAATCACCTCAAGCTGTTCAGTGAGCGGAGCACCAGGGGCCCAGCCCTCATTAGCAACGGCACGGTCCTCCTGCTTACCAAAAGTGAAGAGACGCGGGCGAGGCACACGCAGCTCAGCCGGGGTAGTCGGCAGCTGCCAATTCTTCATATGGGAGAGCACACCAAACACCAGACACAAGAAAATAGACAGTGCCATCGCCAGGTTAGGGCGGTGGAACAAGCCGGTTACCAGAGCGGTTTCAGAAGCACCCACAAACGCGACTGTCGCATACAGGGAGTTACCGCCAAAAATCGCCGGAATGCGGTTGACCATAATGTCACGGATAACGCCGCCACCGACCGCGGTGGTCACACCCAGTGCAATAGCGGGCAGCCAGTGCAGGCCCAAGTTCAGGGACTTAATGGTGCCGGTTGCCGCCCACGCACCCATACCGATGAAGTCAATGATGAGCATGGTTCGGGTCGCCCAGCGGGCACTCAAGTCGATGCTGTACGCCAGAATCGAGGAGCCGATAGCACCCACCCAGTAGCCGCCGTCAGTGAGTGCCACGGGCAGTCCGGAGTTCAGTAGGATGTCACGGATCATACCGCCGCCCATGCCGCAGGCGACCGCGAGCAGCAGGAAGCCCACAATGTCGAATCGGAAGGCGCGCGCCACAGCACCGCCGAGCAGGCCGTTAGCGACAACGGCGGCAATGTCGACGATGCGGAATACCTGATCTGGGTCAAAGAGCTCGTGCATGGGCGTTCTCCTGCGTACGTGATGCGTGTGCCGGTAGGGGAAGTGTGCGCAACGGGGGGGGTCGGGTGACGACGTTATCACCGCATCCGGCTCTGTTTGCCTGTGCGCGTACCTGAATTGGCACCGATTTATTGTAGACCCGCCGCCGCCTCTGCTCCTAGTTGAAAGGTGCTCATGACGAGCTCTGAGACGTAACGGAGAAGCTTGTGGGCGCGCTAAAAGATGGGCGTAGAATGAGTGAATCTCCACCCCCAATGCTCTGTCATGATTGTTTTTGCGCTGGGTTCTTTCCAGTACGGTAGCGGCATCATTTCTTCGCTACTTGTTGGCGTTGAGCCCCCTGAATGCGGTGGAGTCCATGGCGGTCATGATGTTTGCCGGTGCGGCGCTGTCGGCGCTCATGGTGTGGCTACCCTCCCGTAAGCTGAGCGCTCGCTAAGCTGGAGCTAGACGAATACTAGAGGCATGTGGCCCGGTCGTTTGATAGACCGGCCACATCGCAAATCGTTATCTGCGTAAGGTGAAAGGAGCCGCCGTGACGGTATCGCGTGACGAAGTTTTCGAAATCCTGCGGGGCGTGGTGCCCCGCCTGGAGGAGGCGCTTCCCAGCTGGTCGGTGCGCCCCAACATCACGGGTACCGGCGCGGTGGGGCTCTACCTGGACGGCCCCGCAATCTACCGGGACGGCGAGCCCCTGGCCGGCGTGAACGCCGAGGGTGAGCCGGTCGTTCGGCACCTGTGCGGTACGATTCAGACCGCCGACCGCGGCCTGCCGCAGGAGCTCGGGCAGGTGCGCTACCAGTACATTCTGGGCGTGAGCGTGGCGGAGCACGAGAGCGAGTACCCCGAACTGACCGACCTGGCGAGCATGGGGGAGCCGAGCTGGGTTCCTGCACTGAGGGCCCTGGAGGCGCTGGTGGAGTCCGAGGGCCGCGAGGCGCTGTTCATCAGCCGCGGCGGGTACGTGCCGGGTCGCCGCGCCCTGGGTAAGCGCCGTGTGGCGCTGCGGCGCGAGTTCTTCCCCGGTAAGCCCTGGCTGGGTTTGGGCACGATTGACTGGTGTGCGGGCGTGCGCTCGACCCCGGTGTACGCCGAGGATCTGGTGGCTCTGGTGGCCGCGGCGACGCGCCTGGCGAGCGGCTGGGATGCCGCCCTGCGAGCGGACTCGGCGACCAGCTGAAACAAAAGTAGCTAAAACAAAGCGGCGCATCCGACCCGCAAAGGGGTGGACGCGCCGCTTGTTTCAAGCTCTAACGCTTAGTGGGTTTAGCCCAGCGCCTCAGCCAGCTTGAACGAGTTAAGCCGTATCAAGTCGCATGCGATATTGCCTTATCGATAGCATGCAAGGGTGATGCATCCTGCTGCCTCAACGGGTGCGTAACCGTAGCGTTTGTAGAGCGCAACGGCGTGTTCACTAGCGGTGTCGGTAGTAATGAGTCGCTGTCGAATGTCTTCTCGGTCAAAGTCATCAATGACACGCTTTAGAAGCGCAGAACCAACGCCCTGTCGTTGGGCGTGCGGATGCACTAGGAGGTCCTGAATGTAGGCGATAGAGTGTCCGTCCCCGACGGCGCGGACTAGCCCGACGAGCCGTCCCGTTCCGTCCGTGGTTGCCTCTCGTGCGGTGTAGAGATACCGCGACCCCTCCACCATCGGGACGAGACGTTCGGGTGTTTTGGTATAGGCACTCCAGCCCACAGAATCGTAAAGCTCAGTAAGTTCTTCCACGCTGGGAAGGGGGCTGGTGGAGTCCAAAATACAGTACCGCATACAGGCATTGTATAGCGCCAAATTGGGGGATTTAGGGAACTGCCGTCCAACACGTTGGTGGGCTTGAGGGCATAAAGAAGCGGCGCATCCGACCCGCAAAGGGGTGG
>NZ_KV831988.1:112276-133588 GCF_001837295.1 Rothia sp. HMSC065C03 | reverse complement strand
AAGCTCTAACGCTTAGTGGGTTTAGCCCAGTGCCTCAGCCAGCTGAATGCCCTGTGCCACGCCACCGAGGGTTGCAGCAATACGGATCAGGTCGTTGACCTGCTCCTTGGTTGCGCCCTCTTCACGCAGGGTGTGCTCGTGAGCCTCAACGCAGTGGGAGCAGCCGTTGACTGCGGACACTGCCAGAGCGAACATCTCGAAGTCCAGCTTCTCAATGCCACCGTTCTTGCCGATGATCTGCATACGCAGGTTTGCGCGCTGGTCATCGTATGCACCATTCAGGAAGCCACGGGTGCGGTAGAAGATGTTGTTCATGCCCATGATGGATGCAGCACCCAGAGCAGCCTCGTAAGCGGTGTCGCTCAGGTGCTCCTTAGCCTCTGCAGCAATCTCAACAACAACAGAGTCAACCTTGGTTGCTGCTGCGGTTGCGAGGATTGCGCCCCAGAGCTGCTGCTCGGTGAGAGAGCTAATGCGGGGCAGGGAGGACAGGTTGAGGTTCATGTCCTTCGCGTAGGAAGGCAGAGCCGAACGCAGGTTATCGATGCTCATGGATTACTTCATCTCCTTGAATGCGTCGATGGTTGCTGCACCCTTCTTCCAGTTGCATGCGCACAGCTCGTCGGACTGCAGTGCGTCCAGCTGGCGGAGTACCTCGTCGGTGTTACGGCCGACGGAGTCAGCGGTAATGGAGACCGACTGGATGGTGTTGTGGGGGTCGATGATGAAGGTTGCGCGGTCTGCAACGCCGTCCTTGTTCAGGATGCCCAGTGCTGCGGTCAGTTCGCGCTTGAGGTCGGATGCCATGACGATGGGCAGGTCCACGAGCTCTTCGTGGGAGCGGCGCCATGCGTAGTGGGTGTACTCGTTGTCAACGGAAACACCGATTACCTGGGTGTCGCGTGCCTCGAACTCGTCAGCGAGCTTGCCGAATGCAGCAATCTCGGTGGGGCAAACGAAGGTGAAGTCCTTCGGCCAGAAGAAGACGACGCGCCAGGTGTCTTCGTCCAGACCCTCGGAGGAGACGGTGGTGAAGTAGTCTTCGGGCTTGGTTGCTTCGATGTCAGCCAGCTTACCGGGGACAACGCCGGTGAGCTCGTATGCGGGGAACTGGTCGCCGATGGTCAGAACTGCCATAGTGTTCTTCTTTCTGCTTCGTGCCGCGCGGATTCGTTGCGCGGCGCTTGTTCTAAATGGTGCCCAGTGGGCGGGCTCTCTACTATTTTATTATGAATAATTCATAATAATCAAGTGATGACGCATTAAAACAGAAGTGTTTAACTATGATTTGCATCACCGAGCATCCTGGGATGCTCACAAAAGCTTTTCCGGCGCACAAACCTGAGGGTTTAAGCTCGAATCATGACCCCCGAACACAGTAACTTCTCAGAACACAGCGAACATGCAGAGCCCAGCCAGCCTGAACTCATTACCGAACGCCTCACCCTGCGCCACCTGCGCGAGGCGGATATCCCCGACATCGTAGAAGCCTGCCGCAACGAAGAAACCCTCCGCTACACCCGCATTCCCTTGAACTACACGCGCGCCGACGCCGAGGACTACCTGCTCACCACTGCCCGCCAGATTGCCGCCGGGCAAATCCAGCGCTGGGCGATTGACGCCTCCGGCGTGTTTGCCGGAACCATTGAATTACGCCTGGCTGACGGCACCCCCGAAGGCCCCGGAACCCGCGCCGAACTGGGCTATTACACCGCCCCGAAGGCGCGCGGCAAGGGCTACATGACCGAGGCGCTGCGAGCCGTCCTCGGCTACGCCTTCGACCCGCTCGGGCTGGGCCTCGAGACCGTCCGCTGGACCGCCCTGGCGGGTAACGAGGCCTCCGAACGAGTGGCGGTTAAAGCGGGTTTCACCGGCATCTACGACGATATTGACCCGAACTCCGGCCGCCCGGACGAGAACGGTCACCCCGTGCAGCATCGGGTGCGCCGCACCGATATGACCCGCGCGCAGTTCGCGGCGCTTTGGGCTAGCTAAACTGCGCTACCTGATGCCGAAGCCGCGGAACGAGCCGGCCGGCTCCTCCCACTCGACGAGCACCTCATCCACGCGGCCCGCGGTGTCGTCACCGCGCAGAACATCCACCAGGCGAGCGCAGGAGGCAGCGGTACCTTCCGCAACGACTTTCACGCGCCCGTCGTCAAGGTTTTCGGCGTAGCCGGTCAGGCCCATGGGCTTGGCGGTTCCGGCGCACCACCAGCGGAAACCCACACCCTGCACTTTGCCGCTGACGAAGGCGACGAGGCGGATATCGGCGGGTTCTGCCGGGGGGCGGTCGGTGAAGAAATCAAAGAAACCCATGGGTCCTCCCGGGGTCGTCTTATTGGGGTGGTCTGATGGGGCGCGCCAGCATTGGCGGTGCCCGGATTAGCTTTATAGCTTCAGTCTAGAGGGTTCAGAACGCTTCGGGGTGGCATCAGGGCGCCTGTTGCCCGGTTGCCTCGCGCACGCGTCGTGAACAGCTGAATTAGGGTAGAGCAACCGGAGCCGTGCCCACGAGGGGAGTAAGATGGGGTGATATTTATCAGCGGCAACGCTGAACACGCAGATATCTACCCGCAACGCTCATCCACTGGAGGATCATGAGTTCCCGTCCCAAGAAAGAGCCCCTCGTCGGTAACCCGGCGAAGGCACCGTACAAGCCCTGGCCTGCTCTCTGGTCCCTAGTTGTTGGCTTCTTCATGATTCTGGTGGACGGCAATATTGTCACCATCGCCCTGCCGCACATGCTGCAGGATCTGGATGCGTCGCTGTCGGCGGGTATGTGGGTGACGAGCGCCTACCTGCTGGCGTACGCTGTGCCGCTGCTCATTACTGGTCGTATGGGTGACCGCTTCGGTCAGAAGAACCTGTACATGATCGGTATGGGCATTTTTACGCTCGCTTCCCTGTGGTGTGGTCTGGCGGCGGACGTTGAATCGCTCATCGCCGCCCGCGTGGTGCAGGGCCTGGGCGCGTCGCTGATGACCCCGCAGACCATGTCTCTGATTACGCTCATGTTCCCGCCGAATGCGCGCGGTGTTGCGATGAGTATTTGGGGTGCGACGGCGGGTGTCGCCTCGCTGGTTGGCCCGATCCTGGGCGGCGTGCTCGTGGATGCCCTGAATTGGAGCTGGATTTTCTTCGTGAACATTCCGGTGGGTTTGGTCGGTCTGTTCTTGGCGTGGCGTAACGTGCCGGTGTTTGAGCAGAAGAAGCACAGCTTCGACTGGCTGGGCGTGGTCCTGTCGGCGGTCGGCCTGTTCCTGCTGGTCTTCGGCATTCAGGAAGGCTCCACCTACGACTGGGGCACCATGACCGATTCGTTCCTGGGCACCGGCATTGCGGTGAGCGTGTGGGGTCTGATTATTGCCGGCATTATGGTGCTGGCGCTGTTCATTGGCTGGCAGGCTATTAATCCGCGTGAGCCGCTGGTTCCGTTGAGCCTGTTCAGTGACCGTAACTTCTCTGTGTCGAATGTGGCTATTTCCGCTATGGGTGTGGTCGCTATCAGCATGGCGTTCCCGCTGACCCTGTACCTGCAGCAGGTGGAGGGCCTGGACCCGACCCAGGCTGCGCTGATGACTGCCCCGATGGCTTTGTTTTCGGGCGCGTTGGCGCCGGTGGTGGGTGCGCGTCTGAACCGTAACGACCCGAAGTGGATTGCGGTAATTGGTTTTACGCTGATGGTTGTTGGTTTTGCCCTGCTCCGCCCGACGATGGTTGCGGAAGGCAACCTGTGGCTGATGGTTGGCCCGATGATTATTCTGGGCGCGGCGAACGCCTGCATTTGGGGTCCGCTGTCGGTGTCTGCGACCCGTAACCTGCCGCCGCAGCGTGCCGGTGCCGGTTCGGGCGTGTACAACGAGACCCGCCAGATGGCGTCGGTGCTCGGGTCGGCTGCGATTACCACGATTATGGCTTCTGCGATTACCTCGCACCTGTCCGCATTGGGCCCGGCTGCCGCAGCGGGCGGTAGCTCTCACGGCAGCGCTGCTGGAGGCGTGCTTCCGCAGGTCCTGCGTGAACCCTACGCGGCGGCAATGGCTGATTCCATGATGCTGCCCCTGGTTGCCGCGGCGGTGGGCGCGGTCGTGTGCCTGTTCTATGCCTCCATGAAGACCTCCGAGGCGAAGGGCGCCGCACATAACGCTGGGGCAGAAAACGCCAAATAGAGACTTGCTAGAACAGTTTTACGTCATATTCGGTGCATAAACCTGAGATATGGTGCTATACCGGAGAAAATCTATATGCACTCTGTGTATGATGAAGCGGGTTATTGTTGCCCTGAGGTGTTGAAACCTCGTGAGAGCGCAATAACCCGCTGTAGAAGGACATCTTCGTGGAGATGGATTACATGCCGGGCCTGCTCGCCAGCGAGGATGAGCTCGACCGCATCACCGAATCCTTCGCCCAGCTTCCCCTCCGCAACCCGAACGGCACCACCGGCATCAACATCCACCTGGAGAAAGAGAGATGGCTAAAATCCCCACCTTGAGTTTGGTATTTTTGCCATTGTCTTCCTTGATTTGTTCAAGATCTTGAGCCAAAATCCTCACTTCCTCTTTCTAAAATCTAGTTTTTAAAAAAATAGGCTATCTACCAGAAGTAGATAGCCTATTTTTTATGAGATGCTTGGGTGCTTACGCTTTCAATTTGTCAAACTTTGCTTTGACATTCGCCTTGAATTCTTCAAGCTTAGCCTTGCGTTCGGCTTTACGTTCAGCCTTCATCTGTGCACGCGCCTGGTTGTAGAGGTCTTCTTGGACTTGCAGAGCTGCTTCGATTTCGGCTACGACGGTTGCTACATCCCAACGCACGATTTGGGTGTCGTACTTGGTGAAGTAAGCATCGATGACTGCTTCGTTGTCTTCTTGCACCAAGGCAACAACGGCTGTTTCACCGTTAGTCAATTTTTGAGAAACAACGTCAATCAGGCCAGCTTCTGCCGTATCAACGGTAGCACCAGCAACCAAACCATTGAGGCTACCAATACCATAACCAAACAAGACGCCGATAGGACCACCCAAAAGCCCGATAACTGCACCGAGCAAGCCACCTTTTAGGGTTGCATCCGTCGTTGAATCTTCAAAATCATAGCGTTCTTTTTCAACGATATGACCGTTTTCATTTTTGACCAGGGCGATTTGAGCAACCTTGGTCGTCTGAGTTTGGCGGAAAGCCTTCAAATCTGCAAAGGACTGATAAGCTTCGCTTTCGGTGTTAAAGACTGAAATTACTAGGTTTTCCATAGTTGGTACCTCGTTCCTAAAGACTATATATACATTGTAATACAGTTCTCTTTTTTTTGGGAACTACTTTTTGCGACAATTTACCTCGGCGGCAGCCGATAGGCTGAGCCCGAAAGCAAAGGGGCCCGGCATCCAATATGGATGCCGGGCCCCTGGTGTTTTAAATTCGCTGTCTTAGCGGCTCATGCCCCTTAGCGGGTAATGGTCGCCGAAGCAGTCAGACCAGAAATGTCCTGGTAAGCTACGCCTCGGCGGGCTCGTCCGGGGTTTTGTCGGCGAAGAGATCGAAGAATCCCACGGGAACCTCTTGCAGTTGCTCTAAAAATACATGGTACTTTAGGATACTGAGCGATGCGGCACCAACCTTGCGTGAGAGAAAAACACGCCCCAAACCCGTGAAGAGGCTCGGGACGCGTCCGCACTCAGCCGGGGCGGGTGCATCCGGCAAACCCTAGCGCAGCTTATTGCTGTTAGGCGCCGATGCGAGAGCCTGAGCTATCGGGGTGGGCCCGCCAATAAACGGGAGCGCCTTCCCAACCGTGGACGGGTCCTCAAGAACCGCCGCCAGCACCTGGGCAACGGTGGCCCGCGGAGTATTAGATTCGGCGCCGGGCGTGTGGGCGGGCTCAATCCCCAGAGTAATGCCGCCTGCCTCCTCAAGGGTGAGCGTCCCCGGCCCCAGAATCGTGTAATCCAGCCCCGAGCCGCGCAGGTGCTCATCGGCGATCGTCTTCGACTCGGCGTAGGCGTAAAAACTGTCATCAGGGTCGATGCCGTGCCCGGAACCCGCGCCCAGGTACGATACCATCACGTACCGTTTAATACCGGCCAGCCGCGCCGCATCCATCGACCGGATCGCAGCGTCACGGTCAATCGCATAGGTGCGTTCGGGGCCACCTACACCGCCCGCACCCGCGGACCACACCAGCACTTCTGTATGTAAATCCTTGAAGAGCTTCGCCATCTCCTCGGTGCTCAACGCGGTAATGTCAGCGACCACAGGGTTCGCCCCGCGCGTGACAATATCCTCTGACTGCTCCGGCCTGCGAATAAGCGCATTGACCGCATGCCCGCGCTCCACCAGCAGCGGCTCGGCCAGAAGAGCAACCTTGCCGTGCCCGCCAATGATCGTAACGTTAGCCATCGTATCCTCCTGTATGTTGAAAAATACTTGTATATCCAGAATAGGCTTGCTGTGCCGCAACGTCTATGGTTTTTCTTATGCTTCCCGAGAACGACAGATACCCGCATTCCCTGTGCTGATGCGCTCAAACAGCACCGCATGATGAGAATTCTCGTGCGGGGCTCAAGACGGCGTTATGATGAAGTGCTAGGTTTTTATTGCCCGGCGGCACCGATGACGTGAACGACAAGCCGAACTACCTGAGCGTCATGAACTATTGCTACCAGCTGAGGGTCTGGTTCCCGCGAAGGACTAGCCTCTAGCAGCTACCGGCGGTGCCCGATAGTCCAAGCCTTAAACACGGCGAGGGGCCCGGCATCCGTTATGGATGCCGGGCCCCCTTGTTTATGCTCGGTACTTTAGCGGGTGATGGTTGCCGAAGCGCGCAAACCAGCCAGATCCTTGAAGGTGTACTCGCCACCCTCGGTCAGCTGCATTGCGACGCTACCGCTGGTGATCTGAGCGGTGGTGGTCAGGGTGTAGCTGGAGGTCACCTTGGTAAAGTACACCGGAACCAGCGAAGCCAGCACCTGTGCGTAGCTCACGCCGTCCTTCGCGGTGGCTTCCAGGTAGTCGGAGGTGCGGATGTCCAGTACGCCGGTCCAGACGTTGTCCTCGATGGTCGGCTCGTAGAACTTCGCAGTGTATGCGATGCCGTTGAACGCCGCCACGGCGGGGTTGTTGGTCTTTGCGCCGCCCGCACTCTTGGCGAGTGCCGGGATCTCAACGTCGTTCTCGGTGTCCCACAGCAGCGGGTCGGTGACATCCGCGGCGGTGGGGAAAGTGAACTCGAAGGTCACCTGCAGGTGCGCCTGAGGGTACAGCCAGGAGCTGCCCTGGAACTCGCCCTTGGAGTTGATGGGTGCGGAAATCCACAGGCCCGCACCACCGTACAGGCCGGCGCCGACGCTACCGCCGGGGGTGAAGGTGCCGCCGCCGCGGCTCTGCGGGGTGGTGGAGGTTGCGGTGATGTTGGGTACCTGCACGGTGTAGGAGTCCAGGCCGTAGCGGGTATCAAAGTCGTTGGCGGGGTTCGAGTTGAACGCCTGAGTGAAGACACCGAACTTCAGGGTCGGGGTTTCCTGCGCATCGGTGGACGCCGCGTAGGCGGGTACCGCTGCGGCGGTTGCGATAACGGGGGCGCTCCAGACGGCACCCTTGACGAGGGAGCGGCGGTTCAGGTTGCGCGCGGTATTAGGGGAAGAAGTCATGGGATCTCTCTTGTCATTAAGAATGTGGTGATGCGTGTGATTTGAATTACTGATACTCTAATGTAATTCAGCTCATCTTCAAAATTATCTCAACTATTACCTCAATGTATGAACATTACGGCACCCAGCTCACCTAGCGCGTGAAACGGGAGCATCATGGAAACCGTGGAGAACGTCCTCCCGGCAAGCTCCACCGAAACACCACCGGTCACCACACACTAAGGAACACAACATGGCATTTCTGAAGAGCGCACGCGTCACGCTTGCCTCCCTCGCAGTGCTCTGCCTGGGCACTATCGCAGCCCCCGCAGCAAACGCCTACAGCCCCGACATTGACGGCGACGGCATCCCCAATACCTGGGAAATGAAGGGCTATGACGCCGACGGCGACGGCAAAATCGATGTCGACTTCCCCGCACTGGGCGCAGACCCCAAGCACAAGGACATCTTCGTCGAGATGGACTACATGGCAGGCCTGCTGCCCAGCGAAGACGAGCTGGACCGCATCACCAAGATTTACGCCGACCTGCCCCTGCGCAACCCCGACGGCACCCACGGCGTGAACATCCACCTGGACGCCGGTGACGCCCGCAGCGCCAAGTATAACCTCGGCGGCGGCAACGAAATCAGCTACCAGGCACTCGACAGCGAATTCAAGGCGCTCCATCGCATCAAGGCAACCGAAGGTAAGTTCAACCCCGCCCGCGAAGGCACCTTCCACTACATGATCTGGGGCGACTACTACGACAACAGCTACTCCTCCGGTATCGCTAACTTTGGCGGTCGTAACTTTATGGTCACCGTCGGCCCGCACTTCTGGGGCAAGGCAAGCAGCGACATCCGCGTGGCAGTGTTCGTGCACGAGCTCGGCCACAACCTCGCGCTGAGCCACGGCGGCTGGGACGAAATCAACTACAAGCCCAACTACTACAGCGTCATGAACTACCAGTACACCCTCACCGGTGTGCCCATGGCTGACGGTAGCCGCTACTTCGGCTACTCCACCGCCGAGTACCGCATGCTCAACGAGGCGAAGCTGTACGAGGCGCGCGGCTTCGGCCCCCGCGCGGCTGGCTTCCTGTACAAGGGTAAGCCCGCCAACCAGCCGATTGACTTCAACGGCAACGGCAAGATTGACACCGAGCCGGTGTCCGTGGACCTCAACGGTGACGGCATGATCACGAACCTGGGCGCGGCAAGCGATGTGAAGATGATCCGCTTCCAGGCGACCGAGCACCCCGAGAAGGACAAGGGCCCCGAGCACATTGAACCGAGCGGTATTACTGCTGAACACGCTCGTTCGCTGGGCCTGATTTAAGCGGCGCAACGCCAACAAAGAGCCCTGTCAGCTCAGTAAAATGGCATAGCAAAAGGTGCGGATACCGAATCATCATTCGGTATCCGCACCTTTACTCTATACAGCTTTTAGCTTAGCGCAGCGTGCAGCTCGGCACAGTGCTCAGCTCAGCAGCAGAGCCTAGACAGCCTCGCTCACGCGGCCGGTATCCACCAGCACCTGCGCAATGTGGCCCAGCGCCTCCTCATTCTGCAGCGAAGAAACATCGCCCAGCGAACGGCCCTGGTACAGCTCACCGAGCAGACGGCGAGTAATCTTACCCGAACGGGTCTTCGGGATATCGGCAACCGCCACAACGTCCTTCGGCTTAGCAATCGGGCCAATGTGCTCACGCACGTGCGCGGTCAGCGCCGCCTTCAGCTCATCCTCAGTCAGGTCCTTACCCTCATCGGTGAGCGTCACGTAGGCGACCGCCTGGTGACCGGTCAGCTCATCCTCCACGGGGCAGACACCAGCCTCAACCACAGCCGGGTGAGTCACCAGAGCCGACTCAATCTCAATCGTGGACAGGCGGTGACCCGAAATGTTAATCACGTCATCAATACGGCCGAGGATGTACACGTTACCCTCTTCGTCTTCCTTCGCGCCGTCGCCGGCCAGGAACCAGCCGCGCTCGCCGTAGTGGCGCCAGTAGGAATCCAGGAAGCGCTGCGGGTTCTGCCACACGGTACGAGCCATCGAGGGGCCAATCTTATCGACCACGATGAAGCCCTGCTTGCCGGGTTCGACCGGGTCGCCGTGCTCATCCACCACGCGGGTGGACACGCCGGGAACGGCGCGGGTAGCGCAACCGGGCAGGGGAGTGCAGTGCGGGGTGCCCTCCGGGTAGGTGCCCTCGGGCGCGAATGCCGGGTCGTGCGGGCGCGGGGAGCATACGGTCGAACCGGTCTCGGACTGCCACCAGGTGTCGATGAACGCCGCGGTGCCGCCGCCCACGTGCTGACGCAGCCAACGCCACGCCTCCGGGTTAATGGATTCACCCACCGAACCGAGCAGACGCACGGTCGAGAAGTCGTACTTGCCGGGCTCCGGGCCGTTCGGGAACGCACCCATGAGGGAACGAATCAGGGTCGGGGCGGTGTAGTAGTTGGTCACGCCGTAGCGTTCGATGACCTCAAAGTGGCGGCCGAAGTGCGGGGTGTTCGGGGTACCCTCGTAGATCACTTCGGACACGCCGTTAACCAGCGGGCCGTAAATTTCGTAGGTGTGTGCGGTCACCCACGCCAGGTCGGCGGTGCACCAGTGAACGGTGGACTCAACCTTTTCCGGGTCGTTGACCGCCGACAGCTCGTCGGGGCGCAGCACGCCGTTCTCGTCCACGTAATCCGGCAGCAGATCGTAGAGCAGCGCGTGGGTGTACGCGGTCTGCACCAGGTATCCAGCCATGGTGTGCACCAGACCCTTGGGCTTACCGGTCGTACCGGAGGTGTAAATAATGAACAGCGGATCCTCTGCGTCATGCAGTTCGTAGGCGTGGGTGTCCGGCTGGTCGTCAACCAGGTCGTGGTACCAGACGTCGCGGCCCTCAGTCCACGGCACAGCGGCGTGCGCTACCGGGTCGGAGGCGCTGGTGCGGTCCACCACGATAACATGCTCAATGTTGTTCTCACCGGAGCATGCTTCGTCGGCGTTCACCTTCACGGGAACGACCTTGCCGCGGCGGTTCTGACCGTCGGTGGTGATGAGAACCTTCGCGCCGGTGTCTTCCACACGGAACTTCAGCGCCTCGGCGGAGAAGCCACCGAAGACGAGGGAGTGGATCGCGCCAATACGCGCGCAGGCGAGGGTGAAGATAATGGTTTCGGGGATGACGGGCAGGTAGATGACTACGCGGTCACCCTTGCGCACGCCCAGGGACAGCAGGCCGTTTGCTGCTTTCGCGATGCGGCGCTGCAGCTCGGCGTAGGTGATGGCTTCGCGGTCGCCGGGTTCACCTTCAAAGTAGAGGGCGACCTTGTCGCCGCGGCCCGCCTCCACGTGGCGGTCCACGCAGTTGTAGGCGACGTTGAGCTTACCGCCCTCGAACCACTTAATTTCGGGGATGCTGAACTGTTCGATGCCTTCCTCATCGAAGCCGAGGGACTTCGGCTTCTCGAAGCGGTGCGCGGTGTGCCAGGGCTCAGCCCAGGTGAGGCGCTGCGCCTGCTTCTCCCAGAACGCGACGCGTGCCTCGTCAGATTCGAGGGCGGGGTTCGGGGTGGGGTTCAGCGGGTCGGTGAACGAGTAGGGGGTGGGCAGTCCCATTATTCTCCCATCGGTTGCTGGCATTAGCACCCTTGCTCGCCGTGCCGCTGTCTGTGTGACCGTGGGGTCTGTGTGTGCGTTGGCGAGGGGGTTGCTGCGACGTCACGGAGCCAGGTCTCTCGGTCGCTCTGGATGGTTTGCCTTCTTAGTAAAGCGCGCTCCGGGCCAGGACGCAAAGGGGACCGTCATATTCGGCATGCTGTGTATCGGTTCGTAATATTCCGAAATATTTAAAGACCCCGCCCCGCGCTCACTGCTGTGGGGCGCGGGGCGGGATTCATCATCATCATTCAGTAGGCGACAGGTTTCCCCGCCGACTTCTTTCTCCGGCGCGTAGCGATGATTAGCTCACCTTCGGGGAGCAGCCACGCGGCGGACATCTCTCCTAAAACTCAGCGCGTGCTGAGTGTTGCGTTTAGCTGTGGTGCTAATTGCTGGTGGCGTTAGTTGCTGGGGTACTTCGCCTTCACCCAGCGCTCGAAAACACCCACCAGCGCGTCGGTAATCTTACCGAGCACCGCCAGCGCCACAATGGCCAGCAGCAGGCGGTCGGTGCGGCCGTTGTTCTGCGAGTCGGTCAGCAGGTAACCCAGGCCCATGGATGCACCCAGCAGCTCAGCGGCGACCAGGAACAGCCACGCCTGAGCCAGCGCCAGACGCAGACCCGAAACGACCGACGGCAGAACCGCGGGAAGCTGAACCGTGGTGAACAGGCGCAGACCCTTCAGACCGAAGGCGCGTGCCGCCTCCACAAGCTTGGGGTCAACGTGCGCCAGAGCCGCAGAAACCGTGGTGTACACCGGGAAGAATGCACCAATAGCAACCAGGGTCACCTTGGAATTCTCACCGATACCGATCCACAGCAGAAGCAGCGGAACCCACGCCAGGGACGGCACGGCACGCAGCGCACCAATGGTCGGTGCGGCAATCAGACGCACCGGCGCAGACAAGCCAATCAGCGCACCCAGCACCAGGCCGAGCACGGCACCAATACCGAAACCAATCAGCACACGCTGAGTAGAAATCGCCACGTGGCGGCCCAATTCGCCGCGCTGCGCCAGCTCAACACCGGCGCTGACCACACGGTCGGGGGAGGGCAGCTGAACCTGGGTGAACACGCCGTTCGTGCTCAGAATGTACCAGAGGGCAATCAGTGCCAGGGGAAGAATCAGGCCCAGGTACTGCTTACCGGCGAACGGGTTCGACGGCAGCTTCACGGAAGAGGCACGCTTCTCAGCACGCTCAGCGCGAGCGCTGGAGGCGGCGGTAACCGTTGCGGCGGTCATTACTTCTCAACCACCTTTGCGATCTTCTCGACGGCTGCGCTGTCAGCCTTCTTCGCGAACTGGTCGTCCACAATGCTGTTCAGCGCCTTGTCCACGTCGGACTGGGAGGGAACGTCGCCGGACTCCACCAGAATCGGGCCGACACCCTTGAGAACCTCAACCTGCTTAGCGCCCGGAACCGGGTCGATATCCAGGTGGGTGCGTTCCATGACGACCTGGGCGGTCTCGTGCTTAATGCCGGACTCCTCCTCGACAATCTTCACAGCCTCTTCGGGGTTCTTCTTAGCCCAGGCGCGAGCGTACTCGTACACGTCCACGATGGTCTGTGCGGCGGTCGGGTTGGACTGAATGAACTTCTCGGTCGCGTTCAGGAAGCCGTAGGTGTTGAAGTTCAGGTTGCGGTAGAAGAGCACGTCGCCGCTTTCCACCTCGGCGGCAGCCATGATCGGGTCCAGGCCGCTCCACGCGTTGACCTGACCGTTATCCAAGGCGGTGCGGCCGTCGGCATGCTGCAGGTTCTGAATGGTCAGGTCCGAAGCGGAAATACCCTCCTGCTTGAGTGCCTGCAGCAGCAGGAAGTACGGGTCGGTACCCTTGGTCACGGCAACGGTCTTACCCTTCAGGTCCGCAACCTTGGTGATGCCCGAATCCTTGCGGGTCACCAGAGCCGACCATTCCGGCTGCGAGTAGAGGCTAATGACCTTGATGGGGGAGCCATTAGCGCGTGCCAGCAGCGCCGCCGAACCGGCGGTCGAGCCAACATCAATATTGCCGCTACGCAGCGCCTCATTCGCCTTGTTCGAACCGGCCGACTTGACCCACTCAACCTTCTTACCCTCGGCGGCGAGGGCGGTCTCAAGCCAACCCTTCTTGCGGATAATCAGGGACAGCGGGTTGTAGGTCGCGTAGTCAATGGTCACGGTGTTCTGATTGCCACCACCGGCAGCACCGGAGGCGTTAGCGGAACCGGAACCTTCACCGGCGCAGGCGCTGAGCAGAGTAGCAAAAGCGGCGGCTGCGGCAAGGGACTTGAGGGCGGTACGGCGAGACGGGGAGTAAGTCATGATGAAATCTTTTCGCTTCTGAAGATGATGATGTGATGTGTGAGAAATGCGTTTCGTGGCGGCTTTAGGCGTTATCTTCCACGCCGAGCTCAGCCAGCAGTTCGCTGCGCAGCGCCGTGATCTCTGCATCGGCGCGGTCACGCGGGTGAGAGCGGTCAACGGTCACAATGCGCTGGATGGTGGCGGGCGCCTCCGGGGTGTCCTTACCGAGGACAATCACCCGGTCAGAGAGGTACAGCGCCTCTTCCACATCGTGGGTGACCAGCAGAATCGTGGTCGGATCTTGACGGTGCACGTCCAACAGCAAATCCTGCATGTTGATGCGGGTCAGCGCGTCTAGAGCACCGAAGGGCTCGTCGAGCAACAGCACGCCGGGGTTGCGTGCGAGCGCTCGCGCCAGGGACACGCGCTGAGCCATACCGCCTGAAATTTCCTTGGGACGGTGGGTTGCGTATTCGCCCAGGCCGACCAGGTCGAGCAGGCGCGCTACGGATGCTGCGCCTTCAGATTTTTTGGTGCCCTGCGGCAGTCCGAGTGCCACGTTGTCGGCGACGGTGCGCCAGGGGAGCAGGCGCGGTTCCTGAAAGCCGATAGCTACGCGGGGGTCGAGGCCGGTCACTGCCTTCTCGCCGATACGCACGGTACCTGCGGTGATGCGGTTCAGGCCTGCTGCTGCACGCAGGAGGGTGGATTTGCCGCATCCGGAGGATCCGATGACGGAGATAATCTCGCCGGGGGCTGCGGTGAAGGAGACTCCGCGAAGAACTTCGTGGGTTCCGCCGGGCACGGGGAAAGACTGTCCGACGTCTTCAAAGCTCAAGGGGACGGCGGCGGTGGATACGGCACGGCGGCCGTTCTTTTCACTGGTGGGTACGTCAGTTACTGCACTGTTGAGTGTCATGTCACTTCCATCGTTCCTGGCGTTAGCACCGGGGGCGGAAGAATCCGTGTCGGTTGCTGCGACGTCGTGGAGCCAGGTCTCTCAGTCGCTCTGGATGGTTTGCTTCTCCCACCCTATGGGCTGTGGCGTGCCTCAATCAACCCGGCGGGCGCGTATGAATTTCTATGACCGTATATTTCGCATTTATCACGAAATATTTCGGTTCTACGTCACAAAAAGATTTTTTCGTCACAAACGTGACCTCCCTCCCGCGCGCCCCGTACACTCAAACCACGAGATCATGAGTCCCGGCGCTAAGCTCTGGCTAGCCGGGCGGCAACCCTCTCCCGTAGCGGGGTGCCCCAGATGATGATCTGGCCTCAACGAGAAGAGGCAAGTACGGCGCGAACGCGCCACCTGCACGAAGGCCACCACCGAACGCAGAAGGCAAGAAGGAGGCGGCGCGCGGGGTGCAGGGTACAACCCCGATCGTCCCCGATCATTCGCGAAAGGAAAATCGATGGCTGAGCAGAAGAAGCGCATCGTAGTTAACGCATTCGAGATGACCTGCATTGGTCACCAGAGCTTCGACCTCTGGCGTCACCCGCGCTCCCGCGCAACCGAGTACAACACCATCAAGTACTGGACTGACCTGGCTAAGACCCTTGAGCGCGGCCTGTTTGACGCCGTGTTCATCGCTGACGTGGTCGGCATCTACGACGTGTACAAGAACTCTGCCGCTCCCGCCATTGAGGGTGCCGCTCAGGTTCCCGTGAATGACCCCGCAACCCAGATTTCTGCAATGGCTGCAGTGACCGAGCACCTCGGCTTCGGTGTGACTGCTGCCGCTACTTTCGAGCAGCCCTACACCCTGGCTCGCCGCTACGCCTCCCTCGACCACCTCACTGAGGGCCGCGTCGGCTTCAACGTGGTGACTTCTTACCTGCCTTCGGCTGCTGAGAACCAGGGCCTGCCCACCCAGATCCCGCACGACGAGCGCTACGAAATCGCCGACGAGTTCCTGGACGTCTGCTACAAGCTGTGGGAAGGCTCCTGGGAAGACGGCGCAGTCGTCAAGGACCGCGAGCGCGGCGTCTATGCTGACCCCTCCAAGGTCCACCCGATTGGTCACAAGGGTAAGTACTTCTCCGTGCCCGGCATCTCCCTGACCGAGCCGAGCCCGCAGCGCACCCCCGTGATCTTCCAGGCTGGCGCATCCAGCCGTGGCCAGCAGTTCTCCGGTAAGCACGCTGAGGCTGTGTTCATCAGCGCCCTGCGCCCCGACCTGACCCGCTTCGTGACCGACCGTATCCGTGCCGCTGCCGAGGAGCAGGGCCGTAGCCGCGACGACGTGAAGATCCTGGCAATGCTCTCGGTCATCGTGGATGAGACCGAAGAGAAGGCAAAGGCAAAGTACGAGGAGTACAAGAAGTACATCAACCTCGACTCTGCACAGGCTATCATCGGCGGCTGGTCCGGTGTTGACCTGTCCCAGTTCGACGAGGACGAGGTCCTGAACTACGTGCAGACCGAGTCGATTCAGTCCTTCCTGACCCCCTTCACCCTGCAGGCGAAGGACAAGAAGTGGACCCGCAAGGCCATCGCTGAGCACACCACCCTCGGCGGCATGGGCGATGTCATTGTTGGTGACCCGGTTCAGGTTGCTGACGAGCTGGAGCGTTGGATCGATGAGGGTGGCCTGGACGGCATCAACCTGGCATACCACGTCTCCCCGGGCTCCTTCGAGGACTTCATCGAGTACGTTGTTCCCGAGCTGCAGAAGCGCGGCCGCTACCGCACCGAGTACGAGGGCAACACCCTGCGTGAGAACATCTTCGGTAAGGGCCACACCAAGGTTGCTGACTCCCACCCGGCTGCTAAGTACCGCGGCGCATACGTGGGTAAGCCTTCGGCTGCTGACACCCCGGCTCGCGCGATCGCTGAATAAGCGTTGCCGCTGAAGCGTGCCGTGTAGGTTCGCTCAAACTTAACGATTGAAAACAAGAACGCCCGTTCTGCTGGGGATGTGTATCCTCGGCGGAGCGGGCGTTTCTTTATACTGGGTGGCATGACTGAACTTAACCATGATGACCGCTGCCCCTGCTCGAGCGGCGAGGTGTACGGCGCCTGCTGCGGCAGGTTCCTGGGCGAGTTTGCCGCCTCCGGCACGCTGACTGCTCCCGCGCCGGAGCAGCTGATGCGCTCGCGTTTTACCGCGTTTGCGACCGGGGATGCGGCGTACTTGCTGGCGAGCTGGCATCCGAGTACTCGCCCGCCCGCCTTGGAGTTGGAGGATAATATCCGCTGGTATCGCCTGGATATTCTGGGTGCTTCGGGTGGTCCCTTTGACGCCTCCGGTACGGTGGAGTTTATCGCCTACTACCGTTCGGTGCCGGGCACTCCTGCGGAGGAGCGGGTGAAGGGCAGTATGCATGAGCTGTCGCGCTTTGAGAAGGTGGACGGCGCCTGGTTCTATGTGGATGGTGACGTCCGCTAACTCTAGCTCTCGTCGCCCCTGTCTCGTGCAGGGTGCGGGCACATAAAGAAATGGCAGAATCATTCCGAAACCGGAACGATTCTGCCATTTCTTGTTTTAGTTAGCTTCTATCTTTTAGAAGCTTTTCAAGATATTTCTCTAAACGAGAGGCTACCTCCAGCTCACGGTCAGAAATAATGCCGGTATATTCGTGAACCGACCTCGAAATACCGTCATGAAGGCGATATATCTGTTTTCCAGAAAGCGTCGGGATATCTCGACGCTCTTGAGAATTAAGAACCGAAGACAAAAGAATAATGTCTCGGAAATGCCGACTTTTATCGGAATCTCCATTGTTGAGCAGAGCCGATACCTTCTCGTAAAGAGCGCCCAAACCATCAGGAACATTGACTGTAAATTGGCGGTCAGCGCAGAGTACAGATGCTTTACGGGTGCGTTCAAGCCCAAACTGGGCACCACGAGTCTCTAGCAGGCGACCAAACCCCGGATACTCATAGGTGCGAGCGGCCTCCGACTGTCCCGAAGGAATGAGGATATCTATCTGAGCTTCACCTCGAACCCACCGGTGATTTTGACCTGATGCATTGAATCCGGCAATTGAAAATCCGGCATTGTTAAGAGCCTCATGGAATTGGTGAATATGCGCTCTTGACGCACGAATATCAAGAATAACGTCGATATCGTGAGTGGAGCGAGAACCCGCGTAGCTTCGTTCTGAAGCCAACAAACGCATCATGCTTCCGCCAGCCAGGGACCATCCTTGCGGCATAATCTCTGAGATATCAGCCAGACCAAGCCAAGAGGAACGCTCTGCCCCAATAGCAGGAATCAAAATAGGGGATGCGGTCATAACTAAGAGGCCTTCCTGAAAACAGAATCTTGAAGAATGCGTTCTGCCTCAGCGGAACTTCGCGGATCCCCCAAATCTAGAAGATCTACCGCCACATGCAGGGGCAGAATATGGGGCGGGTCATCGCATTCACGCAAGATAACATTCGCTGAATCTGCGGACGCCGGAACCAGATTGTACAGAAAAATGATGTTCTCTAAATCCTGATGCGAGATATATGCATCAACCATTGAGCCGTACACCTGCGAAATATCGCTACTAATGCCGGTCAGCGACAACGCAGGGTCTTCCAAAATTGCAGGAATTTCAGCGGGAGGGGCTTGTAGGTGATGCACTTTCAACCCGCGGCGGGCTCGGTATCGTTCAACAGAAGCTGGACCCTGTTCCTGAATCGCTGAGGCGCGTTCTTTTGCCCTGCGGCGTTCCTCAGCAGATAGAACAGACAACTGCCCATCGCAGTAACGCGCCAAAGCGTTGAATGCTTCAAAAGAAATAGGGCGGCCAGCATTACTGCGGTGTGCTGCGGGAATGGCTTCGACAACCCAGCGGCTTCCCAACTTACGCCCCTGGAGCATTCCGCGTTCTAGGCGGGCGCGTACGCTTCGCTCTGAAACCTTAGCTTCTTGAGCATACTCTTGAACGGACATCATGGCAGAATCATACCGGAAACGGAATAATTCTGCCATGATTTTTCCTTGCACCCAGGCGCGATAAGGAACGTGTAAGAGCGAATCAGATACACAAAAGGCAGGTCCTTCGGCAGCTTGAAAACTTACGTTCTCAACTGCCTCAGGAACCTGCCCTCAGCAAATATGTGCTCCGTTGGACTTAGTGGGTCCAGCCGTTAATGATGCCCATACCGAAGTAGATTACGAACACCGCGGAGACCAGGTACATCAGCCAGTGCACATCCTTGCCGCGGCCCTGCACCAGGCGAATGAAAGTGTAGGACACGAAGCCTGCACCGATACCGTTCGCAATCGAGTACGACAACGGCATGAAGATAATGGTCAGGAACGCCGGGATGCCCAGGCCCCAGTCGGTCCAGTCAATGTTCACGGCCTGGCGAATCATCAGGAAGCCGACCACGACCAGAGCCGGGGCGACCGCCTCGAAAGGAACGATGGTGACCAGCGGCGAGATGAAAATCGCCAGCAGGAACAGCACACCGGTCACAATGTTCGCAAAACCGGTGCGTGCACCCGCACCAATACCGGTAGCGGACTCCACGAAAATCTGGTTCGCCGAACCGGACGCGCCACCACCGACAACGGAACCGAAAGCGTCCACGAGCAGGACCTTGTCGATGTCCTCAACCTTGCCGTCCTTCATGGTGCCAGCCTCGGCGGCAAGACCCACCGAAACGCCCATCGCGTCGAAGAACACGGACAGCAGAATGGTGAACACCAGCAGCGACGCAGCCAGCGGACCGATGTGGGTAAACGCGCCGAACAGATCAGCGGAACCGATGAGGGAGAAGTTCGGGGTGGTGAACTTCATGTCCGCCAGGGAAGGCACGTTCAGCGACCAGCCGGTTGCCGACTCCTTCACGGAACCGGAGGGGACAACCGCCTCCAGAATCAGGGACAGCGCGGTGGAGGCGAGCACGCCCCACAGGATCGCGCCCTTCACGTTACGGATGAACAGGGCGATGGTGAAGAACAGGCCGAAGAGGAAGACGAGGGTGGGCCAACCGAGCAGGTGACCGCCCGCGCCAAGGCTCACCGGAACGGTGGTGCCAGCTGCGTCAGGCATGCGGCGGATAATGCCGGAGTCGACCAGACCGATAAAGGAAATGAAGAAGCCGATACCGACCACAATCGCGGTCTTGAGCGACTCAGGGACCGCCTCAAACACCGCGGTACGGAAGCCGGTGAGCACCAGAACGGTCATGATTAGACCGGCAAGAACGACCAGGCCCATGATGTCTGCCCAGGTCAGGTTCGGGGTGGTGGCAATGGTGGAGGCGAGCAGCGCATTCACGCCCAGGCCAGCCGCCATCGCGAAGGGCTGCTTGGCGATAACACCCATGAGGATGGTCATCACGCCGGCAACCAGCGCGGTCACAGCCGCGACGGGTGCGATACCGAGGGTGCGTTCGGATGCGTCAGCACCGGTACCGATGACGAGGGGGTTCAGCACCACGATGTAGCTCATGGCGAAGAACGCGGCGAGGCCGCCGCGGAATTCTGCGGCGATGGAGGAGCCGCGTTCGGAAATCTTGAAGTAGCGGTCGAGTGCGCTGGTGGGCGCTGCCGCCTTCTGGGGTTCAGACATGTGAGGATCCGTTGATGTTGTTCGGTGTGTACTGTGTTGCGCCGCCGGTTTCCGCCGCCGGTTTCGCGGCTAAAGCTCGCGGGTAAATTTCACGGGCGAGGCTCGCGGGTAAGTCCCGGGTTGGGCGCCACGATGGTTCAACCATTGTAGGCGCCGCCTCCTAGCTTGTGCCGTTGAAACGCGTTGTGTGCGGCGGTTCAGTCGGTGATGTGGTGTTTCCCCGACCCCTGCAACCAGAATTGGGTAGTTGGGGTAGAGGGAAGAATAGCGCAGGGCGGGGTACCGGCAACCCAAAGGTGCCGATACCCCGCCCTGATGGTGCCCGCGTCTCCACGTGTGGAGGGTGAGACACCTGATGTATTTAGTGCATCCAGCCGGTAATCAGGCCGTTAGCGAAGAAGATGAGGAACACTGCGGAAACCACGTACATGAGCCAGTGAACTTCCTTGCCGCGACCCTGCACCAGGCGGATGAAGACGTAGGACAGGAAGCCTGCGCCGATACCGTCCGCGATGGAGTATGCCAGCGGCATGAAGATGATGGTCATGAACGCGGGGATACCCAGACCCCAGTCGTTCCAGTCGATGTTCACTGCCTGGCGGATCATCAGGAAGCCAACGAACACCATTGCGGGTGCAACAGCTTCGAAGGGCACGATGGTGACCAGGGGGGACAGGAAGATCGCGACGAGGAACAGTGCGCCGGTGACGACGTTCGCGAAGCCGGTGCGTGCGCCCGCGCCGATACCGGTTGCGGACTCCACGAAGATCTGGCTTGCGGAGGAGGAGGTGCCACCGCCGGCTACGGAGCCGAGGGCGTCCACGAGTAGGACCTTGTCGACGTTCTCGATCTGGCCGTCCTTGATGGTGCCTGCTTCGGTTGCGAGACCGACGGAGGTGCCCATTGCGTCGAAGAACGCGGAGATGAGGATGGTGAAGATCAGCAGAACAGCTGCCATGCCGCCGAGGGTGCCGAAGGCACCGAACAGGTCAGCGGAGCCGAACAGGGAGAAGTTGGGCAGCTTGCTGGTGTTGGAGTCCCAGACGGGGACGTTCAGGGACCAGCCGGTGGGGGAGGCCTGCGAGCTGCCGGAGGGCACGACCTTCTCCAGGATGATGGAGAGGGCAGTGGAGGCGAGCACGCCGTAGAGGATTGCACCCTTCACGTTGCGGATGAACAGCGCAATGGTGAGGAACAGGCCGAAGAGGAAGACG
>NZ_KV831988.1:77336-112176 GCF_001837295.1 Rothia sp. HMSC065C03 | reverse complement strand
CAGGCCGAAGAGGAAGACGAGGGTGGGCCAGCCGAGCAGGTGGCCGCTCACGCCGAAGGAGACGGGCACGGTGGTGCCTGCTGCGTCGGGCATACGGCGGATGATACCTGCGTTGACGAGGCCGATGAAGGCAATGAAGAAGCCGATACCGACGACGATTGCGACCTTGAGCGATTCGGGGACCGCGTTGAACACTGCGGTGCGGAAGCCGGTCAGCACGAGGATGGTCATCAGCACACCAGCCCATACGACCAGGCCCATGATGGCTGGCCAAGTCAGGCCGGGGGTGGAGGCGATGGTGGTTGCCAGTAGCGCGTTCACGCCGAGGCCTGCCGCCATGGCGAAGGGCTGCTTGGCGACGACGCCCATGAGGATGGTCATGACGCCTGCGACCAGTGCGGTCATTGCTGCGACCTGCGGTACGCCGAGGGCGTTGCCGGATGCGTCCTTGCCGAGGCCGATGATGAGGGGGTTCAGCACGACGATGTAGCTCATCGCGAAGAAGGTGGCGAGGCCGCCGCGGAATTCTGCGGCGATGGTGGAGCCTCGCTCAGTGATCTTGAAGTAACGGTCCAGTGCGCCCTTGGCTTCTGCCTTGGGGGTCTGGGGAGCCGCGGTGTTCTCAGAAGACATTCGTGAAAATCCGTAGATACTCATAGTCGGGGCGGGCACCGGGGTTCCGAGCCCGCATAAAAAAGTGCCACTTCCCGGTGTGTTGGGGAGGTGACACTGTTGTACCGAAATATTCTACGGTTAAAGTTTCTCTAAGCGTTAATCCAGGAAATTCCCAGCTTTCGTTCAGAGATCTTTTGTGGGAGGCGTAATAGCGGTAACTATCTCTCGCCCCTGCGCGAACAATGATAGTTTGTTAGGTTAGTAGACCCTAAGTTTCTGCTATATTCGAGGTGAAACATGCGTCGCCGGATGCCAGGTTCCGTGTGGTGAGCCTTTTTCGGCATAGATGAGAATTCGGCATAGATAAGAAGGAACCCACCGTGACTGAAACTCCCCAAGAAAACACCGCTGAGAATTACCCCGCCGCGGAATCCCTGCCGGTACGCCAGCGCGCCATCGTAGCAACCGACCGCCCCGCCCGATACATCAAGCAGCTCGGCTCGCACATGGGCCGCAAGCTCGGCACCGCAGAACTGCCCGACGGTCTGCGCCTCACCTTCAACCGCGACGGCATTTTCCGCGGCTACGGTGACCTGCGCGAAACCGACGGTGCACTCGTCCTGGAGGTGCGCGCTGAAAGCGACGAGTTGGCTGCTGGTCTGGCGGATGTGCTGGACCGCCACCTGGTTCGCTTCGGTGAACGCGAGGAACTGGTCGTAACCTTTGAGGCGGTACCCGCCGCCTAGTCCCTGCTTTCTAGTCTTCGTTCCCCTGCCCCGCCCTCCTGCACCTCGGAGGGCGGGGTAGTTCTATGCCCGCTACGCGCGGAGGTTCCCGGAGCGGGATGCGCCGCGCCGCCCCTCCTGATTTAAGCGACCCCGCCCGGATTAGGTGACCCCGCCCGGATTAGGTGACAGAAAATTATCCTATTTAGTGGGCGAAGACATATAAGCCACCGAACACCCGTCAATCCCCGGTAAAATAGGCAAGAAGTGAACACTAAGCTCACCGCCTGTTCGCGCCGCACCGGGCGCCGGACGGTGAACTTCGAAAGGAAGATTTTCGTGTCTGAAGCAGCACGCCCCCTGCGCGTCGCCGTTATTGGTGCAGGTCCCGCCGGTATTTACACCGCCGACATCCTCACCAAGTCTGAAGAGGTCCGCACCGGCGCCGTCGAGGTCGCCATCGACATCTTCGACCGCTACCCCGCCCCCTTCGGCCTGATCCGCTACGGTGTGGCACCGGATCACCCCCGCATCAAGGGCATCATCACCGCACTGCACAAGGTCCTGGACCGCGGCGACATCCGTTTCTTCGGCAACGTTGAATACGGCAAGGACCTGACCCTCGCCGACCTGCGCGAACACTACGACGCCATCATCTTCGCAACCGGCGCGATTTTCGATGCACCCCTGAACATTAAGGGCATCGACCTGGACGGCTCCTACGGCGCAGCAGACTTCGTCTCCTGGTACGACGGCCACCCCGACTACCCCCGCACCTGGCCGCTCGAAGCTGAGCAGGTTGCAGTGCTCGGTAACGGCAACGTCGCTCTGGACGTCTCCCGCATCCTCTCCAAGCACGCTGACGACCTGCTCGTCACCGAAATCCCCGACAACGTCTACGAGGGTCTGAAGGCTTCCCCCGTGACCGACGTGCACGTCTTCGGTCGCCGCGGCCCCGCACAGATGAAGTTCACCCCGCTCGAGCTGCGCGAACTCGCACACTCCCGCGACGTGGACATCGTCCTGTACGAAGAGGACTTCCAGTTCGACGCTGCTTCCGAAGAAGCAATGGAGAAGAACGCACAGACCAAGGTCATGATGAAGACCCTGCGCGGCTGGCTGGAAGACCAGAAGACCAACGAGCAGACCGCATCCCGCCGCCTGCACCTACACTTCCTGCAGTCCCCGCACGAGATCCTCGGCGAAGACGGCAAGGTCGTGGGCCTGCGCATGGAACGCAACAAGCTCGACGGCAACGGCGGCATCATCGGCACCGGTGAGTACGTGGACTACCCCGTACAGGCTGTCTACCGCGCAATCGGCTACTTCGGTTCCGAACTGCCCGAAATCGGTTACGACGACAAGCGCGGCGTCATCACCAACGTTGAGGGTCGCGTCGTGGACGAGAACGGCGAGGTCGTTCCCGGCCTGTACGCATCCGGTTGGATTAAGCGCGGCCCTGTCGGCCTGATCGGCTCCACCAAGTCTGACGCGCTCGAAACCATCACCCACCTGCTCGAGGACCGCGAGAACCTCTACACCGCACCCGAGCCGGAGGCAGAGGCATTCAGCGCCTACCTGGACTCCAAGGGCATCAAGTACACCACCTGGGAAGGCTGGCACCGCCTGGACGACCACGAGAAGGCACTGGGTGCCGCATCCAAGGATGCAGCCGGTGAGCCTCGCGCCCGCGTGAAGGTTGTGGACCGCGACGAGATGGTCAACATCTCCCGCGGCGAGTAATCCTTACGTTGAGTACGTAGAGCATAGAAATCGACCCCGTACCGTGAACCGGTGCGGGGTCGATTTTTGTCTATATATAAGGAAGCGGGGGAGTAGGGGGCTCTCGGAAAGTGCTCGCCTGGAAGAGTTATCGAAAGAGCGGTTAAAGAAACCCACCCCGCACCATGAGGTCATGCGGGGTGGGTTGGGTAGGTGCCGAAGACACTCGAGGACATACCCTCCGGCTACCCGGACGCGCAACGAGCCCATGCAGTGACTCCACGTGCGGCGCATCCCTTAACGGGGTCTAGAAAGCTAAAGAAACACCAAGATTAGCTCTCTAAACAAGCGCATAGCCGTACGGTGTGTAGACTATGCACACTTTTTGAGGACGTCTTCAATGCCCAAAATGGCCTTGAGTACGGTTTCAGTTTCAGTACCCAGCTTCTTGCGAGCTTCACCAGAAATGACGGCCTTCACGATGTTCTTGAAGGTCTTCCACTGCTTGAAGGCGTTAACGAGTGCCTTAATAAGCTTGTAAATGGCGATGCCCAGCTGAATGACAAACTTTGCAATACTGACAACGCAGGCAATAACACCAACGGGGGAGAGAGCTGCGTGGGCGCGTCCATCAGACTTACGAACAGCGGCCTTAGCGCTTGCAATCTGACGGCCTGCGTCAGTGCCCTGGACGGTGGTCAGGTTGCCCAGTGCGCTCTCAATGCCGCTATTAACGCGGTTGGAGGATCCAGGCTTCGCATACTTCAAACGGGCAGGTACCTGCTCTAGGCGGCGCAGAATCAGCTTGAGCTGCTGGTCGGCAGTCATTGCCTTCTGCGGGTGCGCCATCTGCTGTGCCTGCGCTGCGGGTGCAGCTGCACAGCCGAGAGCGATGGTTGCGGTGCCTACGCCGAGTGCACGGAATGCCGTGCGGCGATTCATCGTTGCGGACACTGGATCCCCCTTTGGATCTCTATGCGGTTTATCGGTGCTGTAATGTGCGGTGACTTTACGTCTGGGGCTCCGGAAGTGGCCCCGTGCAAGGTCCGGAAGTGACCTCACGCCCTCTATAGTACGGTGCTCAAAGAGGGGGCTTCAAGCTATTTCAGGGGGTATTTTCAGCTGGCTTTCATCTCTCCTTGTCAATCGCTAGAGGTTTATCAAATCTTTATATTTCTGAGTCGTCATAATTGCGTAGATATCTGCACTGAGAGAAAAATAAGCGTCTGACAAGCCGGTTTATTGTATTCCCAAGAGTGAATATTTGCATCTACGTGCATTCTGGCCTGTAGTTGCTTTGCGCGGCACATTTTTGAGGGCTCCGGGGAGGCTGGGGTGAACCCTCTAGAGAGGTGTTGCTGTGCACTCTCTTGCAGATATTTGCACCCAGGGTAGCGTCTTGCCTGCATGTCCTATATAAGCGCGTAGAAAGTTGTCGAAAAATTTTTGGAGATATTGTGGAGTTTTTTGGCCGCTGCGATGCGCATAAGAGGGGTGTATAAGAGATGTGAAGGTGGGTTTTCGGAATTCTTGCGGGACTGATGCCGGCATCTTCGAAACAAAATTTCGGAGGAGTTTCGGAGGAGTTTGTAGAAAATCTGTAGAAATCAGAGCGGGAAATAGGGCTTCTTCGAGGCCTCTGCAGGCACCCAAAAGTCGCTAAAACCCCTCCAAAAGCTCCTGATATGGGGTGTTGTGAAGAAATTTTAAAATTTTTTGAAGTTTTTCTGAATCGTCATTGACTAGCTTAAATACATATGTGCCAGGCTATAAATGGTCGAAAATGGGGGTCAAAATCGGGCAAAATCGAACAAAACGGTTTGCGCGCCTCCGCAAACCTGTCATAGACTAGTGGAGGTTCGAACGACGGGATGAAGAAAACGGAACCTGTTCGATCGACTAGGCCCCCATCGTCTAGCGGCCTAGGACGCCGCCCTTTCACGGCGGTAGCACGGGTTCAAATCCCGTTGGGGGTACTTGCAAATCTCACGATTTGCAAAGCCAAGTTAGATGATATAGAATTTACTTCTGTTGATTCCAACAAGGCCCCGTAGCGCAGTTGGTTAGCGCGCCGCCCTGTCACGGCGGAGGTCGCGGGTTCAAGTCCCGTCGGGGTCGCTCTGGCCGCGTAATTTCAGATGATTATTCATCCGAAGACGCGGTCATTGCGTATCTAAAAGTAAATACGCAAGGCTCTGTAGCTCAGTTGGTAGAGCGTACGACTGAAAATCGTAAGGTCACCGGATCGACGCCGGTCGGAGCCACGAAATCCGCCTCCAGGCTTCTACAGTGGGGCGGGTTTTGTTTTTAAAAAACTTTGCGGTTGCAGATACTGAAAAACCGTCGAAAAGGCGGCATCTTGGGAATAAAACCCTCAGATGCCGCCTTTTTGTATATAGATTGTATACAGAGGCACCTGCCCTATAGCCACTGCAGAAAGCACCAACGCACCCATGACTGCCCAAAATTCAGCCGCCCAAAATTCAACCCACCAACGCCTAGAGGACTCACCTCAAATTCCGTGGGCAAAAAATGCTGCCACTGGTAGCACGCAGGCGGGCGGAATCCGCTTCGAGAACATCACCAAGAGCTACCCGAGCCGAACCGGTGAACCCACCACGGTGCTGCAGAACCTGAATCTGCATATTCCCGCCGGGCAGATTACCGTGTTCGTCGGACCCTCCGGCTGCGGTAAAACCACTAGTCTACGCATGATTAACCGCATGGTGGAGCCCAATAGCGGAACCATCACCATTGACGGCGTGAACGTGCACGAGAAGAACCCCTACGAGCTGCGCCGCGGCATTGGCTACGTGATGCAGCAGGGTGGGCTCATGCCGCACCGCACCGTCGCGCAGAATATTGCCACCGTACCGCGCCTGCTCGGGGCATCCCGCAAGGAGGCGCAGGCGCGCGCCCTCGAACTGCTCGAAGTAGTCGGTCTGGATTCTTCGTACGCCAAGCGCTACCCCTCCCAGCTTTCGGGCGGTCAGGTGCAGCGCGTTGGTGTGGCGCGTGCTCTCGCCGCCGATGCGCCCGTCCTGCTGATGGACGAGCCGTTCTCCGCGGTGGATCCGGTAGTGCGCACCGACCTGCAGAAAGAGCTGTTGCGCCTACAGGGGGAACTCGCCAAGACGATTGTGTTCGTTACCCACGACATTGATGAGGCGCTTCTGCTCGGCGATACGATCGCCGTCTTCGCGGAGGGCGGCCGCCTCGCACAGTTCGGTACTCCCGAAGAGATTCTCTACAGCCCCGCCGATGATTTTGTGCGTTCCTTCGTGAGCCGCTCCGTTGCCGGTCTGCTGGATGAGCAGACGGTGCGCCAGGCGCGCGCACGCCGACTTGCCGCCTCCCGAGAAGCACAGAATGGTGTGGTAGAAGGCGAGAAAAGCGAATGAGTCTTCTAGAAAATATTGTGCTCGCGGCACCACCTCTCGCCGCGCAGTCCCTAGTGGCATCACCCCTGGCGGCAAGCGATATGCACTGGGAGTGGGTCGCCACCAACAGCCAGCGCATCCTCGAGCTGACCCTCAGCCACCTCTACCAGGGCGTCGTGCCCGTCGCGATTGGCGCTCTCGTCGCGCTGCCGGTCGCCTACTACGCGAGCCGTCGCCGTGACCGCGGTTCCGAACGCCGCATCGGTGCGCGAACCCTCATGCATCTCTCCTCGCTGCTGTACACCATCCCCTCGATCGCGCTGTTCGTGCTGATGCCGCTCATTCTGGGAACCTCCATTATTTCCCCGCTGAACGTGCTCGTCGCCCTGAGCGTTTACTCCTTCTCGCTCATGGTGCGCTCCGGTGTGGATGCCTTCGACTCCGTACCCGATAGCGTGCACGAATCTGCACGCGCCCTCGGATACACGCCCCGACAGGCGCTGATGGAGCTCTACTTGCCCCTCGCTACGCCCGTCATTATGGCGGGAATCCGCGTGGCAACCGTGGCGAATATTGCGATGGTGTCCGTGGGTGCCCTCATCGGTGTGCCCTCGCTCGGCACGCTCTTCACCGACGGACTCGCGCGCAATATCCCTTCGGAAATCCTGGCTGGCGTGATCCTTAGCCTGCTGCTCGCGTTGGTCCTCGACCTGCTCCTTATCCTTCTGACGAGGGCATTTACGCCCTGGCAGGCGGCTACGGTTGCGAACCGCCGCAGTCCCGAAAGGAAGGCATAACCCGTGAACGTCATAGAACGAACCTTCGCCTACCTCATGGACGGCGCCAACTGGCAGGGAAGCGGCGGAATCCTCGTGCGCCTGCTCGAACACCTGAGCGTCACCGCCCTTGCCACCGTCTGCGCGGCACTCATCGTCGTGCCCCTCGGCCTCTGGGCAGGGCACCACCGACCCTCCGACGGCACCAACCGCGGCCGTAGCAACCTGCTCATGAGCACCGTTGCCGCCACCCGCGCGCTGCCCGCGCTCGGTCTGCTCACTATCCTGGCACTCTGGCTGGGTGTCTCGACCCTGCCCGCCCTCATCGTGCTCATTATTATTGCGGCGGCGCCTCTGCTCGCCGGAGTTCTTGAAGGCCTCGCCGCCGTACCGGAAGACCTCGTGGACGCAGCCCGCGCCCAGGGACTCACCGAATGGCAGATTCTGACCGGCCTCGAAATCCCGCTCGCCGCCAACATGATGCTCGGCGGGCTCCGCTCCGCACTCGTGCAGGTCATCGCAACCGCGACCATCGTCGCCTACCTCAGCGGCGGAACCCTCGGCAGGTACCTCTTTGATGGGCTCGCCGTGCGCGATTACCCGCGTATGCTCGTCGCAACCCTGCTCGTGGCGCTTCTCGCTTTCGCCGTGGACGCGCTCATGGGCCTCGTGCAGCGTGCGCTCACTCCCGCGGGGCTCACCATCAACCGGAAGAAGGCATGAACCCGATGATTCAGGCACCTAAAACCTTCTCTCGTCGCACTGCCCTAGCCGCCGCCGGAGCGCTCGGCATGGCGGGTATTCTCAGCGCCTGCGGGCTCAGCGGCGACAAAGTCTTCAGCGGCGAACATGAAGGAATCATTGTCGGCTCAGCGGCCTTCGCTGAATCCCAAATCCTTGCCGAAATCTACGCCGGAGCCCTCGCCCGGGCGGGATTCAACGCCCGTACCCAGCTGAGCATCGGCGCCCGCGAGGCGTACCTGGGGGCACTCGCCTCCGGTGCGGTGGACGTTATCCCGGACTACTCCGGCAACCTGCTGCTATACCTGGACCCGAAGGCTACCGCCTCGACCGCCGAGCAGATTCTGCAGGCGCTACCCGCTGCCCTCGGTACCCTCACCACGAGTGGCTCCGGGGCTGAAATCCGCGCCCTGAACGCCTCTGAGGCGGAGGATAAGGACTCGCTCGTCGTTACCGCGCAGACCGCCCAGAAATATGGTCTGCGAAGCCTTGAAGACCTCGCCTCCCGCTGTACGAATCTGAAGCTCGGCGCCGCCCCGGAGTTTGCCGAGCGCGCCTACGGCATCCCCGGCCTCAAGGAGAAGTATGGATGCGTCCCAGCCGAGTTTGTGCCCCTCTCGGATGGCGGCGGCGCGCTGACCGTCAAGGCCCTGCTGGATGACACTGTGCAGGTGGTTGACCTCTACTCGACCACCCCTGCAATTGAGCAGAATCAGCTGGTGGTGCTGGAGGATCCGAAGAATATGATTCTGGCTCAGCAGGTGCTGCCCATTATCAATACGTCGCGAGTTCCCGACTCTGCGGCGGAGGTTCTGAACCGCGTTTCGGCGAAGCTCACTACCGCTGATTTGCGTACTTTGAATGACCGTGTTTCGGGTACCTCTAAGCAGGAGCCCGCGCAGGCGGCGGCTGCCTGGCTGAACGAGCACGGCTTCTAAGATTCTTCCTGATATTCCATATTAATTCCTCTATAGGAATGTCTATAAACAAAACCGACCTGGGAATATTCTAGAAATAGAATATTCCCAGGTCGGTTTATATTGCCCTTATCCCACACGTTAGGGGAGGGGCATACAGTAGCTTTTAGCCCTCAATCAGCAACGCCAGAGCCTCGTAGGGGCGCAGGCTCAGCGTCACCGTCTCAGCCGAATCAGATACAGCAGAATCCGCCGCAGCAGAATCGACCGCAGAATTCTTGTAATTACACACCAGCACGCGACCGGAACGAACGAACTCGGCCGGAACCTCAATCTCGGTCGGCTCACCGTAGAAGTTCGTCAGCACCAGCATGCGCTGTGCCGGGCTACCGTTCTCAGCACTAGTCTCAGCGGGCAGCTCACGCAGGTACGCAAACACCCGCTCGTGATCCAACGCGTAGGGTGCGTACGAACCCGCAGAGATGACCGGGTACTGCTTACGCAGGGCAATCAGGTTGCGGTAGTACGGCAGAATCACGCCGTCGCGTTCCTCATCCTCCACCGAAATACCGGCACCGGTCGCCGCATCACGCACCGGGGCGGGAGCCAGCCACGGCGACGTGGAACCAAAACCAGCAGTCGCCGAATCTGCGGTCCACTGCATCGGCACACGCGAATTATCGCGAGCCTTCGACGCCACAATCTCCAGGGCCTGTTGCTCGCTCAGGCTGCGCTCACGCAGCATCGCGTAGGCGTTGTGCGCCTCCACATCCACGTACTGCTCAATCGAGGAGTAGACCGGGTCAATCATGCCGATTTCCTCGCCCTGGTACACGTACGGGGTGCCGCGCAGCAGGTGAATCACAGTCGCCAGCATGGTCGCCGACTCGGCACGGTAACGCTCAACGTCACCAAAACGGTTCAGCGCGCGCGGCTGATCGTGGTTATTCCAGAACAGCGCGTTCCAGCCGCCGCCGGCCTGCATACCCAGTGCCCAATCGTTCAGAATCTGCTTCAACTCGGCAAAACGGAACGGCACCTTCGACCACTTCTCGCCGTTCTCATAGTCCACCTTCAGGTGGTGGAAGCTGAACACCATGTCCAGCTCGTGGTTTGCCGGGTTGGAGTAGCCCACGCAGTTTTCGATGCTGGTCGAGGACATTTCGCCCACGGTTACGGTGTCATCATACTGACCGAAGGAGGCGCGGTTAAGCTGCTGAATGCGAGTGTGCACAATCGGGGTGTCGGTGTATTGTGCCTTGTCCACGGTGCCTTCGGGGGCGTCGAGTAGCTCTTCACCCTTGCCGATGACGTTAATAACGTCGAAACGGAAGCCGCGCACGCCCTTCTCGTACCAGAAGTTCACGACCTTAAACAGCTCGTCGCGCACAGTCGGGTTGTACCAGTTCACGTCTGCCTGGGTGCGGTCGTACAGGTGCATGTAGAACAGGGGAGTGCCGTGCTCATCCGTGTACTCGCCAAAGCGGGACCAGCAGGAGCCGCCGAACTTCGACTCCCAGTTGGTCGGTTCGCGCAGCTGACCGTCCTCGGTGTATTTGCCGGGGCGAATGTAGAAGTAATCCCAGTACTCGCGTTCACCGGCGAGCGCACGCTGGAACCACTCGTGCTCGGTCGAAACATGGTTGAGCACCATGTCGAACATGACGCCCACACCGTGCTTGGCAAGGGCGGCAATCATCTCTTCGACGTCCTTCATGGTGCCCAGGTCGGGGTTGATGGCGTAGTAGTCGGAGATGTCGTAGCCATTGTCGTTTTGCGGGGAGGCGAAGAACGGGTTGAACCACACCATGTCCACGCCCAAGGAAGCAATGTAGGGCACCTTCTCGATGACGCCGCGCAGGTCGCCGTAGGCGCCACCCGCCGCGGAGTAGAAGGACTTGGGATACACCTGGTAGATCACGGAGGACGCGAAATCCTTACCGCCTGCCGGGCTGGTTGCTGGCGTGAGGGTGAGCGATGCGGTGGGTGCCTGTGTCATAGAAACCTTCTGAAATGTAAGCAGGGTTCAGCGTGTATAAAAGCGTGTATAAATCAGTGTGTTGGAAATGAACCGCACCGGTGCTACGTGTGGTGCTACGTATGCGCAGCGAGGCCCGTACGCGGCAGGCACGGCAGCCCGCCGCCTCCCGGTGCGTTCGCCGACTGAATATCGACGCCCGCAACCTGGGCTCATTCCAGATTAGGGGGCATAATGGGGTGATGTCCCCATCTACCCCAAAGGGGGCAATTCTGCCGCAGATCCGGCACAACCCCCGTGGCCTCAACCCTCCCACCGATAGGCGGTTGCAGGCTCGTGCGCGTTTCGATGCATGAAACCAAAGTGACCCTGAGCTGAAGAGCGTTGGACGCCGCGCGTAAAATCAGTACTTGCATCACTACGGAAGGTAAAACAATGCCAGAACTGCGTTCACGTACTTCAACTCACGGCCGTAACATGGCTGGTGCCCGCGCCCTGTGGCGTGCCACCGGCATGGGCGATGACGATTTCGGCAAGCCCATTATTGCTATCGCGAACTCTTTCACCCAGTTCGTACCCGGCCACGTGCACCTGAAGAACATGGGTGAACTGGTCGCCGGCGCTATCCGTGAGGCTGGCGGCGTCGCCAAGGAATTTAACACCATCGCTGTTGATGACGGTATTGCGATGGGTCACGACGGTATGCTCTACTCGCTGCCTTCCCGCGATCTGATTGCTGACTCGGTCGAGTACATGGTCAACGCGCACCGTGCCGACGCGCTGGTCTGCATCTCTAACTGTGACAAGATCACCCCCGGTATGCTTCTGGCGGCTATGCGCCTGAACATCCCCACCATCTTTGTGTCCGGCGGCCCCATGGAGTCCGGTGAGGGCATTGAGGGTATTGTTGAGCACCGCCTTGACCTGGTGGACGCCATGGTGATGGCTGTTGATGACAGCGTCAGCGACGCTGCGCTCGCCCAGATTGAGAAGAATGCGTGCCCGACCTGCGGTTCGTGCGCGGGTATGTTCACCGCGAACTCCATGAACTGCCTGAATGAGGCGATTGGCCTGGCGCTGCCCGGTAACGGCACCACCCTGGCTACTCAGGTTGCTCGTAAGGAGCTGTTCCTGGATGCTGGCCGCCGCATCGTTGAACTGTCCAAGCGCTACTACGAGCAGGATGACGAGTCGGTTCTGCCGCGCTCCATTGCGACCAAGGAGGCGTTCGAGAACGCTATGGCGCTGGATGTGGCGATGGGCGGTTCGACCAACACTGTGCTGCACACCCTGGCGATTGCTCATGAGGCGGGTGCTGACTTCACCCTGAAGGATATTGACCGTATTTCGCGTCAGGTTCCCTGCCTGGCGAAGGTTGCCCCGAACTCCACTAAGTACCACATTGAGCACGTGCACCGTGCCGGCGGTATTCCTGCCCTGCTGGGTGAGTTGAACCGTGCCGGCCTGCTGCACAAGAACGTTCATTCTGTTCACGCTGACTCGCTGGACGAGTGGCTGGACGAGTGGGATATCCGCAGCGGCAAGGCGAGCGAGAAGGCGAAGGAACTGTTCCTCGCTGCTCCCGGCGGCGTGCGCACCACTCAGGCGTTCTCCACCGCGAACAAGTACGAATCCCACGAGACCGACGCCGAGAACGGTTGCATCCGCGCCGTGGAGCACGCGTACACCAAGGACGGCGGTCTGGCGGTCCTGTACGGCAACATTGCCCAGAACGGCGCGATCATCAAGTCTGCTGGTATTGATGAGGAGCTGTTCCACTTCAAGGGCCGCGCCTTCGTGGTCGAGTCGCAGGACGAGGCTGTGCACGAGATTCTGTCGAAGAACGTGAAGGAAGGCGACATTGTTGTCATCCAGTACGAGGGTCCGAAGGGTGGCCCCGGCATGCAGGAAATGCTGTACCCGACCTCCTACCTGAAGGGTCTGGGCCTTGGCAAGAAGTGTGCGCTGATTACTGACGGTCGTTTCTCCGGTGGTACCTCGGGTATTTCTATCGGTCACGTCTCCCCGGAGGCGGCTGCTGGCGGCGCGATCGGCCTGGTACAGACCGGCGACGAGATTGAGATTGACGTGAACAACCGTATCCTGCGTGTGAACGTTTCGGATGAGGAGCTTGCTGCTCGCCGTGAGGCGAAGGGCGCTGCACCGTGGCGTCCGACCAAGCCGCGTGAGCGTCACGTATCGAACGCCCTGAAGGTGTACGGCATGCTGGCTGCTTCGGCTGATAAGGGCGGCGTGCGCATCCTGCCCGAGGACGCATAAGCCCTTCACGCATCGTGTGAGAATTTAATACTTGCCCTATGGGCTGGCGCCCCGTTCCGCGGTTTTTCTGCGGGCGGGGCGCTGTTCTTTGTCCGCGTCTTTGTTCGTATCTTTGTCCACCGTCGTGGGATACCCGGTGCGGCGTATTGCCTTGTCAGTGGTGTTGCAGTAGGGTGTAAGAAGGTATTTTAGGTACCCGATTCACCGACTCAGCACAACCACTCGACACAACGCAATTCGCAACCCTCACGAGGACGCATTCATGGTTACCCTGCCCGCGCGCGCACAGCGTGCTTTTACTCGTCGTGCCCTGACGGCTCTTGCCTGCATCGGTGCGCTCGCTTTGAGCTCTTGCTCCGCTCAGCCGCAGGCTGATGATTCTGAAACCGCCCCGATGATGGTGGCGACTTCTTCCGCGCCCGTTGATGCAAAGACCCTGTTCCACGCGGCGGATGGCTCCTGGAAGCCGAATACTGTCCAGATTTCTGCCGGCCTGGACTCCCCGGCAACCTACGACTCGGTAGCGACCCCCACGGATGAGCCGAGCACCGATGCCGAGTTCGAGGCTGCATACGCCACGGCGAGCGGCTCCGCGAACACTATCGATGCGGGCACCCGCTGCGGCATGACCAGCCAGCTGGGTGGTTCCGCCGGTATTTACGTGTATGACGGTTCGGATTGCGCGAAGGCTCAGGAGGCGGTGCGCCTCTTCAACAGCCGCAAGAACCAGGACGGCGCGGCGAGTGTTGAGTGGTACCAGTGCGCTACGAAGGTGCAGGGCCGCGACTACATTACGGGTGCCTGCTTCACGCAGGGCGGTAGCGTTGAGAAGCCTCGCCTGGCGTTGATTCCGGCGCAGACCCGCATGCTGTCGGGTACGCTGACTTTCGCTGAAGCGTACGGCGGCGGTACTTTCGGTCAGGGCGATTCGGTGAAGACTGTTGAGGCGCTGCGTTTCACCAGCCCGGACTCTAAGGTTGCGTGCTCGGTGACCCCGTCGGGCGTGGATTGCCAGGCGCTGGTGGGCGTGACCCTGGAGGGGTGGGATGCCGCCTCCGGTAAGGCGCAGCAGCGCGTGCACATGGGGCAGGGCCAGGCTCCTGCGGTGAGCCTGGTCGGTCAGACCGCCACCCCGGAGCCGGTGAATACCGAGGGTATTACTGCACTGCCGACCGGTCAGGTGGTGACCGCGTATGGTTACACCTGCAAGTCGGTGAATAGCGGTAAGGTGCATTGCGTGAGCGCGACGAATGGTTTCACACTTGATTCGATGGAGGTTGGCGTAGAACGCCGTTAAACCGAGAGCGCTGCTAAACCGAGAATGAAGGCGAGGCGTGCTACGAGTTGCCGCGCTCGCCTCCATAACTGACATACGAAGGTGCCCGGCACCCCTCACGTAGGGGGTGCCGGGCACCTCGGTCTTTAACGTTGCTTAGCGGAAGTTGACGATGCGAACGTCCAGCTCGGAGGAGAGCAGCGGCTCCCATGCGGCGACAGCCTTCTGGAAGTGTTCGGTGCCCATGTGCTTTTCGAGCAGTTCCTGGGATTCCCAACGCTCGATGAATGCGAAGTCGGTGTCGGAGACGGCACCGAAGTCGTAGCTGACGTTGCCTTCGTCCTGGCGGCTTGCGGTCACGAGCGGTTCGATGGTCTTGAGAAATTCTTCGACGTGCTCGGGCTTGACGGATACTCCGGCGTAGACACCAATCATGGGGCTCTCCTTGTGGGGTGGTGCGGCGGTTGCCGCGTCGTATATGACTCTTTTACCGTACACCTTTCCCCGCGCCTCGGTGAGGTATGCGCGGGGGTTTCTCGCGCTGTGTTCTCACGCTGTGTTTTGTGCTGTGCCGGTGTGAGAGAGGAGTTGCGGGTGATCCATTCGCTAACTGTAAAAAAGGTGTTTTATATTTGCGTGCCCCTTTCTTTTCGACCTATAAAAGAATGAGGACGATACACCGCATGAATGGAAGGAGACGCGGTATGGCACACATGGGGGGTGACACTCATGGGATTTTCACCGGCGCATATCAAACGATGCACCCTGACCTGGGAGGCGCCCGACTATAGCGCCTCGTACCCTGCCGGGTACACGGATCAGGGCGTTGCTGTGATTGCGGTGGCTCAGGAGCATCGTAAGGCGCAAGGTTTTTGTTATTCGGCGTTGTCGACGGTGGTTTTTATTTCTAAGCAGGACGGCACCCGCACTGTGGTGAATGAGGAGCCGATGCTTTTCACTCACGTTCATTCCCTCATGGATTGTTGTGATGAGGTGCATCCGCGTCTGCTGGGTCGTGCCGTGCTTTCTGCGTGGGATGTGGTTCCTGAGCAGTACCGTCAGAACCTGGTGACGATTGCTGCTGACCGTAAGAATTTGAAGCATCTTTTCCGTGATTGCGACCAGTTGAAGGGGATTATGGAGTACCGCGCCTTTGAGAAGGTGCTGGACCCGTACGATAACCATTCTTTGGGTGAAGTGCATGTGAAGCTTGCTGGCACGCCCGCGTATGAGCGGATGCAGGCTGAGGTGTGTGCGGCACGTACCGCTGTGGATGAGATGGTGGAGGAGGCACTGACCCCTCGTCCGCTGGATCAGCTGCAGGACTATAGCGTTTTCACGGATTGTTCGTTCCGTTCGACTCACAATAAGAAGTATCAGCGTGGCGGCCGTATGGGTATCGCCGGCGTGAGTGAGGACGGCTTCTATTTTCATGCCCACTATGATGGCGTGAACATTATGACCGGTGAGCTGTCTGCAATGTTGGCGGCTTATACGGTGTTCCATAGCGGTTCGCGCCGCCTGATTATTCATACGGATTCTTTGGGTGCGTTGACGTTTGTGTTGCGTTTGGCGCATAGCCGTTGGGCTTTTGAGGCGTGGGTTTCTGAGGGTATTCAGGATGAGCGTGTGGTGTCTCAGATGCGTGCTTTGACGGAGGCTATCCGCGAGAAGCGTGTGCTGGTGAAGCATGTTCCGGGCCATACGGGCCACGGTTTGCAGGAGAGTAGCGACTCTGTGTCGAAGATGCATCGCCATTTTCCGGGGCAGATTGTGGATAAGCGTCATCAGAGCGAGTTTAATCAGCGTTGCGAGTCGATTATTACTGCTTTGTCGGGGTGTGCGAAGGCTGTTCGCCTGCTTGCGCCGGAGTGGTTGCAGATTAAACCTTCTTCAATCCACACGGGAAACCGTTTATGGCGCTAAACTAGTCCAGGGTAGAAATGAACGCGCGATACATTCGCTGCATACGAAGGTATGCGATGTCGGAGGTGTCGCGTGTTTCTTTTTGCCCTTTTGCCTTCTCCGCATGCGCTTTTACGAGGCTCACCTGTAGCGCTGCTCTAGCTTGTAGCCCCGCGCATCCTGCAATGGTGCGTGGGAAAAGAATGCGGGGGAAACGAAAGCTCCCCCTGAGCGTCGAATCAATCGAACTCAGGGGGGGGGGAGCTTTTAGGTTATTTACCAGCGTGGGTGAACATAATCTTCACAATCGCAAGAACAATAACGGCGAGGGTGAGCCACACGGCGCTTCGGACAGTACGCCAGCAGATTGGCTCGCCGCGGTAGCGAGCAATCGCGAAGTTGAGGGTAAAAATACGCCACACCACGGTCACAAGACAGAGAATAATAGTGCAGTCAAAAATGATGTCGTAGGTGCCGCCGGGCGGTAGGAATGTCGCCAGAATCAGGAGCGCCACGGGGTACACGGTCGTACCCAGAATAGGGCTCGCGTTGCCCAGCGCGTGCTTGACGAAATCTCGCGGCGGGGTGCCGCCGTGCAGCACCCGGTACTCCTGCATTTCTGAGATGACGTGGGCAATGTAGGTGGTCAGACCGGTACCCGTAATGTAGAGGATTGCGGTGCCGTCAAAGATCGCGTTCGCGTCGTGAATGCTCAGCAGAGCCGCCAGCACCAAGAAATTACCGTAGGTGTACGCAGAGATACGGTGAGCAACGTCGTGCGCATCGAGTTCAGCGAATTTACGGCGTGCTTTACGGAATAGAAGGGGCATTCGATAGTCCTTTGGCGGGTGCGGGGATGAAAACTCAGACCCCCGAGTGTGTGACAAATAGCTTAGAGGAGCGATGACCACAGTCGGCAGAGGTTCTCCACCATCTTGATGCGGCGCGGGCGCTCCGCCCACTGGGTGTACAGCAGCTCGGTGCAGACCTGCTCGTATTCGGCGCATACTTCATCCAGCATCGCGACCATGCCGCGGTCAATGACGAACGTTGACACTTCCATGTTCAGTGAGAAGGAACGCGGGTCCATATTGGACGAGCCAATGAACGTAATTTCGTCGTCGACCATCATGAACTTGGAGTGCAACACGGTCGGGCTGGGGTACTGCAGAATACGCACACCCGCCTGCAGCAGCTGCTCGTAGTAGGAACGCTGCGCCATGTTCGGCAGGAACTGGTCGCCCTTCTCGCACACAATCACGGTGGTTTCAATACCGGAGTAGGCGGCGTTCGTGAGTGCCTGCAGTAGGGTCTCTTCGGGCACGAAGTAGGGCGAGCAGATGGTAATACGCCGCTCGGCGTTGTAGATCAGGTAGTTAATGAGGCGCAGGTTGTTTTCGGTTTCAAAACCGGGGCCGGAGGGCACAACCTGGGCGCGCATCCCATCCTTGTAGTAGGGGATATTGGTGTTAATTTCTGCCAGGATCAGCTGGTTCGTTTCGGAGTACCAGTCGGAGACGAAAACGGCGTTGAGCTCTTCAACGATGGGGCCGGTGCAGGAGAAGGTCAGGTCCTTCCACTCCAAGCCCTTCTTAATGTTTTCGGGCATGTCGTAGGAGCGGTGAATAGCGTTCTGCGAACCGGAGAACGCGACGCGTCCGTCCACGACGAGGACCTTGCGGTGGTTACGCAGGTCGGGTCGCTGCCACTTGAGTTTCCACGGTTTGAGCGGCAGCATGAGGCGCCACTGCATACCCGAGTCGTTGAGCATTTTCACGAGTTTCTTATAGGACGGGTATTTGCGGGAGCCGATGTGGTCGAGGAGTACGCGCACCTGTACACCGCGTTCGTGGGCTGCGAAGAGGGCGTCCCAGAGGACTGCGCTCGCCTCGTCGTAGGCGGTGATGTAGAACTCGAAGTGCACGTATTTGGTGGCGCGGTCGACTTCTTCCGCCATGGCGACCATTGCCTCGTGGTTGTCGGTGTGGAGGGTGAATTGGTTGCCGCCGACCAGGGGGAGTGAGCCCAGGGTGTAGTTGAGCTGGCTGGCTGCCTTTGCGGGGTCGGAGAGGTCGTCGGTGCGGGTGAGGAAGGGCTTGTTCTCGCTGACTTCGCGGATCAAGTCGTTCATGGCGTGTTGGCGTGCGCGGCGGTAGGCGGGCAGGCGCGAGGAGCCGAAGACGAGGAATGCGATGAACCCTACGAAGGGGATGAAGAAGATGGCCATGAGCCAGCCCAGGGCAACCACGGGTTTGCGGTTGTAGGGGAGCCAACAGAGGGCTGCGAGTCGGATGAGGATATCGGCGATGCCGAGTGCGAGGCGTAGCCAGTCTGGCAGGAAATCGAGATAGGCGGGGGCAAACAAGTTCATCCCTCTATTATGCCGATGTTTTGTGTGGGGCTGGAGCTTAGCTGGCTATGCTGTGGGCCTTAACGCCAAAAATGCACTTGAGCATTGTGTGCAGTGATGAAATAATTGCAGTTATGCAGAAAAAGGAACAGAGCCTTCGCGAACGCCGCCGCGAACAAACCTGGACGGCAATCCACGAAGCAGCCCTCAAACGCGTCCGCGAACACGGGATGCGCGGAACCACCGTTGAAGAAATCGCCCAGGAGGCGGGCGTCTCCCCGCGTACCTTCTTCAACTACTTCCCCTCTAAAGAGGATGCCGTCCTGGGTCTGCGCGAACCGGTGGTCAGCGAGGAAATCCTCGAAACAGACCGTGCCCACGAGGATGACAACACGATCATTCGTGTAACCCACCTTCTCTGGGAGGTCATTTTCCAGAGCTTCCACTACGCCAAGGGCAAGGACCCTCGAGCTCCCTATCAGGAGTTCCCCGAGTCCGCGAAACGAATGAAGATGCACTACATGAAGTGCGAACAGGTGCTCACCGAGTACCTGAACACCATCGACTGGGTGGCTTTTGATGCTGCTGGTCGCCGCGGCCCCTTCCCGCGCCGAAACCCGGCTGACCCGCTGACCGATCACTTCCGCGAGCGATCGCGCGCAAAGGTCCAGCTTGCCTCCGCGGTGCTTCGTCAGCTGGAGTTTGCCCGCGACCTGGAAGACAAAGAGGATATCGCCCGCCATATCCGCCAGACGGTGAAGACCTTCCAGTTCCTGCTTTTTGAGCAGAACCGACCGGCAATCTAGCGGCGGTTCACTGCTACAAATGACAAAAGCCCGCCGGAAACCGAATCGGAGGCCCCGAATCGAGGTAACCGAATCCAGAGCCCGGCGGATACTCACAACAGACATATATAGAACGTAACTAAGGATTAAACGATGAGTACAGAGGAAAAGAATCTACCTCAGCCGCCAGCCGGTGAGGCTAAGCAGGAAAGTAAAAACCGCATCCGCGCCATGTTCCTGGGCCTGGTCATTGTGATGCTCATGTCCTCGCTGAACCAGACGATTCTGGCGCCGTCGCTGCCCACGATCGTTGGTGAGCTTCACGGCGTGGAGCACATGAGCTGGGTGATTACCATTTTCATCCTGCTTTCGACGATTACGATGCCGGTCTACGGCAAGCTTTCTGACCAGTTCGGACGCAAGCCCTTCCTGATTTTTGCGATTGTTGCTTTCATGGCGGGTTCGATTGTTGGTGCGCTCGCTCAGGACATGAACTGGCTGATTTTTGCTCGTGCCCTGCAGGGTCTGGGCGGTGGCGGTCTGATGATTCTTTCTCAGGCTGTGATTGCTGACGTGATCCCTCCCCGCGACCGCGGCCGCTACATGGGTATTATCGGTGGCGTTTTTGCTTTCTCGTCGGTGGCTGGTCCGCTGATTGGTGGCTGGATTACTGAGGGTCCGGGTTGGCGTTGGGCGTTCTGGCTTAATCTGCCGTTGGCTATTCTGTCGATTCTTGCGGTGATTTTCTTGCTACCGCACCGCCCGTTCCGTGACCGTGAGAAGCACAGTATCGACTACCTTGGTTCGCTGATTCTGATGGCGGGTACGAGTGCGCTGGTGCTTGCCACGATTTGGGGTGGCAACCAGTACGAGTGGACCTCGCCCGAGATTATTGGTCTGCTGGTCTTCTCTGTGGTTGCTGCGCTGGTGTTTATCCCGGTGGAGAACCGTGCGGCTGAGCCGGTCATGCCCATGTACCTGTTCAAGAATCGTAACTTCCTGCTGACTCTGGGCGCTTCGCTGGCGCTGGGCGTGGCAATGTTCGGTGCGGTGGAGTACATCCCGACTTATCTGCAGATGGCGCTGGGTGTGAGCGCTACGGTGGCCGGTCTGCTGATGATCCCGATGATGGGCGTCATGCTGGTGGTGTCCATTGTGACGGGCCGCGTGGTGTCGAAGAGCGGTTGCTACAAGCGTTACGTGACGAGCGGTACCGCGATTGTGGCGCTGGGCCTGTTCCTGCTGTCGACCGTGACTATTGAGACTCCGACCTGGCTGTTCTGTGTGTACCTTGCGGTGATGGGTGCCGGTCTGGGTATGTCCATGCAGTTCTTGACTCTGATTGTTCAGAACGCGTTCCCGGTGAGCGTGGTTGGTACCGCGACGGCGTCGAATAACTTCTTCCGTCAGGTGGGTGCTACTGTGGGTGCCTCGCTGGTGGGTGGTCTGTTTACCTCGCGTCTGACCTCGCTGATTTCTGAGCGTATGCCGCAGCAGGCGCTGCAGTCTTCAGGTAGCCATGCGTCTTCGTCTCTGACTCCTGAGCTGGTGGCGTCTTTGCCGGAGCCGGTGCACGGCATCATTGTGAATGCGTATAACGATGCGCTGATTCCGCTGTTCCTGTACCTGGTGCCGCTGGGCCTGGTGTCTACGCTGCTTCTGTTCTTCATTCGTGAGGATGCGCTGGCGACGACCCTGGAGACTGAGCCGGCTGTTGATATTGCCCGTGCGGCGACCGGTGCGATTCCGGTGATTACTCCGGAGATGGCGGCTAAGGATGCTGAGGCTCTGAAGAGCATGCACGCCTCTGCTCGTGCTCGTATTGATGAGTCGTTGAGCTCGGAGGCTTCGCCTGAGGCGGGTTCTTCGGAGGATGGCGGCTCCTCGCGTTCTTAGAATGAGGGATAACGAAAAGGTGCGCGCCGGAGGCGTTGCCTTCCTATATAAGCGGCGCCCCGGTGCGAGTCGTGTGCTCGTGCCGGGGCGCCGTTTTTGGCTGAGTTGCCTTAAATAGCGCGCTTAAGAGGTGTGCCTTAGTGCTTGGTTTAGGGGTTGGAAGTGTTGGTTTAGTCCCTTAAATAGTGGGTTTACGTGGTGTTTTGCCCCATTAAAGCGCTTATCGAAAAGGTTATTACGTCCCTATGTCGAGAGAATTGTTTCCGATGTAAAATTTTCGTAAAAATTGTTAATCCGCCCCTTTTCCCCGGTATTCCGGGGCATTTTTTTACCCAGCTCCCTTTTAGCTTGCATACAGGCTGTTCTAAGGGGTGAAAGTGCCCAATGTGGGTTTGGTGGAAGTGTTACAGGCTATATAAGATAAAGTACATATGCTCCTAGTGACAGTCATCACGAAGCAGTGCGCTAGGACAGCATGACACACATGCCTTAACACCGACATCTACACAAGGAGGGGAACCGTCCCATGTTTAGGTACATCCTCCAGCGATCGCTGACGTACCTCGTCATGGTCTTTATTACGACCACGATGGGTTACTTTGCAGCGGTTACTGCCCTGAAGCCTGCCCTCTTGGAGCAGGAAAAGGTTCCGAAGCCTAGCCCCGAGCAGGTGAACCGTAACTTCGCATCCCTGGGTCTCGATCCCGAAATGAACCCCTGGGACCGCTACGTTCAGTGGCTGACCAATGTGGTCACCAAGTTCGATTGGGGCCGTAGCCCCAACGGCGCGTACATTAACCAGGAATTTGGCCAGCGCGTGTGGGTTTCTACCCGCCTGCTGCTGGTGGCTACCATTCTCTCGATTGTGATTGGTATTGCCCTGGGTGTGTACTCGGCAGCTCGCCAGTACAAGTTCTCTGACCGTGTTATCACCGGTTACTCCTACCTGGTCTACATCATCCCCGCTCCCGTTGCTTACTTCGTGGTGCAGCAGGGCGCGACCACTATCAACAACATCGCCGTTGCTAATGGTGGAGAGAAGATTTTCTATGTGACCGGTATTTCGACTCCGGGTCTGACCGGATTCTGGGAAATCACCATGGATATGGCGGCGCACTACGTCGTGCCGACCTTCTGTATGACCATCTTCGGTTGGGCTGGTTACCAGATTGCACAGCGTCAGTACCTGCTCGATAACGTGAACGCTGACTTCGTGCGTACCGCTCGTGCTAAGGGCTTGACCCGTAACCAGGCGATTACTCGCCACGCACTGCGCGTCTCCTTCATCCCCGTGGCACAGTCCATCGCGTACCAGATTCCGATGATTTTTGCGGGTGCATTCTTCGCCGAGACCGTCTTTGCATGGCCCGGTATCGGTAAGTGGTCGATTGACTCCATTTCCGCGCAGGACGTGAACGCTGCGACCGTGACCCTCGCGTACGGTTCTGCACTGTTCGCTGTCGGTGCGATCATCGCTGATATCGCTACCACCATCGTCGACCCCCGAGTGAGGATCTCATGAGTCAGGTAACTGCAACTTCCTCCGTACCGGTGGTACAGGAGAACGGTGACTTCAAGGTCATCAACAAGAGCGTTATTATTCTGCGCCGCTTCCTGCGTAACAAGGCTGCAGTCTTCGGTCTGTGCGTGTTCATCGGCATGGGTCTGTTCGGTCTGTTCGGTAAGTACCTGACCAAGTACAAGCCCAACGACATTGACTACATGGCGCTGGGTGAAGGCCCCTCGGCCGAGCACTGGTTCGGTACCACCATCGCGGGTAATGACGTGTTCGCCATGATGTCTGAGGCCGTCTGGACCTCTCTCCAGATTGGTGTGGTCGTCGGTTTGGCCACTGTGTTCATCTCCGCAGTTTACGGTTGTGTGATGGCGTACTTCGGTGGCTGGATTGACAAGATTATGCTGTTCATCCTCGAGACCCTGATCATGGTTCCCTCGCTGCTGATTCTGGCAATTCTGATCAACGGTCAGGTTGGTAAGCAGATTCAGAAGAGCGTCCCCACCTGGGTTCTGCTCTCTGCAGTGCTGATTGCCTTCGGCTGGATGGGTAGCGCCCGTGTTATTCGTGCAATGGCGCAGTCCCTCATCAACCGCGACTTCGTGAAGGCTGCACGCTACATGGGTGTGCACCCCTTCAAGATTGTGATGCGCCACCTGGTTCCGAACATTGGCTCCCTGCTGGTTCTGAACTTCACCAGCGGCATCATGGGCGCTGTGCTCTCTGAGGTCGCTTACTCCTTCATCGGCATCGGTATTAAGTACCCCAACTACTCGCTGGGCTCGCTGATTTCGGATGCTTCGCAGCAGATTAACACCCTGCCGCACATGTTCTGGTTCCCGGTTCTGTTCTTCTTCCTGCTGGTTGGTCCGCTGGCCCTCATGAACGACGGTCTGCGTGACGCATTCGACCCGACTTCGATGTCGGTCGGTAAGATCAAGAAGTCCAAGAAGAACGAGAAGGCAGAGGCACCCGCTGCCGCTGCAAAGGAGGCGAAGAACTAATGAGTACCTCTCCCGTTCTGAGCGTTAAGGACCTCAACGTCCGCTTCAACACTGAGAATGGCGTCGTGCACGCTGTTCGCGGTGTGAACTTTGACCTGTACCCCGGTAAGACCCTGGGTATCGTGGGTGAGTCCGGTTCCGGTAAGTCCGTTGCCTCCATGGCGATTATGGGCCTGCACCCGACCACCGCTGACATCACCGGCTCGATTAAGTACAACGGTACCGAGCTGCTGGGTCTGAGCGATAAGGAAATGTGCGCATACCGCGGCAAGGAGATCTCCATGGTCTTCCAGGATCCGCTGTCCTCCCTGACCCCCGTGTACACCATTGGTGATCAGATCGCTGAGGTGCTCAAGGTCCACAACAAGGGCATGAGCAAGCAGGCTATCAAGGACCGTTCCATCGAGCTGATGCGTATGGTGGGTATTCCTTCGCCGGCTGACCGCCTGCGTTCCTTCCCGCACGAGTTCTCCGGTGGTATGCGTCAGCGCATCATGATCGCTATGGCGATTGCGAATGACCCCCGCGTGCTCATCGCCGATGAGCCCACCACCGCGCTGGATGTGACCATTCAGGCGCAGGTGCTGGAGGTTATGCAGAAGGCTCAGGAAGAGACCGGCGCAGCGACCATCATGATTACCCACGACCTCGGTGTTGTGGCTGGTATGGCTGACGACATTCTGGTGATGTACGCCGGTAAGCCGGTGGAGATTGCGAAGGCAGAAGACCTGTACAAGCATCCCTCCCACCCGTACACCATCGGTCTGCTGGGTGCGGTCCCGCGTGTGGACCGTTCCGAGAAGGTCTCCCTGGTTCCGATTGAGGGTACCCCTCCGAACCTGATTAACCCGGTGACCGCGTGCTCCTTCCGCCCGCGTTGCCCCATCGCTAAGAGCGGTGGCCAGTGCTGCCAGGACTCCAACGGCGAGCCCGATCTGCAGCTGCTGGAAGGCGTTGGCGAGGGTCACTACTCCTCCTGCACCATCTCTCAGGAGCTGGTCGGTAAGACCGCTGACGAGCTGTACCCGGTTCCGGAGCCCCCGGTATCGAAGTACGACGGTATTCCGCGTGAGGAGCGTGCCCCCGTCCTGGAGGTCCGCAACGTCAAGAAGCACTTCCCGCTCATGAAGGGCGCGCTGATTAAGCGCCGCGTGGGCACTGTGAAGGCTGTGAACGGCCTGTCCTTCGACATTCGCGAGGGCGAGTGCTTCTCCATCGTGGGTGAGTCCGGTTGTGGTAAGACCACCACCCTGCTGGAAATCATGGAGTTCAACAAGAACACCGACGGTGAGATTCTGATCAACGGAACCTCCACCAAGGACGGCAAGTCCGCGGGTGAGATTCTTGAGTTGCGTAAGAACCAGCAGATGGTGTTCCAGGACCCCACCGGTGCTTTGGATCCGCGCTTCACCGTTTACGAGGTGCTTGCTGAGCCGCTGGAAAACCAGGGCATGAACAAGGCAGACATCAAGAAGCGCGTCATCGAGCTGATGCACATTGTGGGTCTGCAGCCTGACCACGTGAACCGCTTCCCGAACCAGTTCTCTGGCGGTCAGCGTCAGCGTATCGGTATTGCTCGTGCGCTTGCTGTGAACCCCAAGCTCGTGGTTCTGGATGAGCCGGTGTCCGCACTGGACGTGTCCGTCCAGGCTGGTGTGATTAACCTGCTGGAGGAGCTGCGTGCAAACCTGGGCCTGAGCTACCTGATGGTTGCTCACGACCTCGCGGTGATTCGCCACGCATCCGACCGCGTTGCAGTGATGTACCTGGGTCGTATTGTTGAGATTGGTGACGTCGACCAGGTGTTCGACAACCCGATCCACCCGTACACCCGTGCACTGCTCTCGGCAATTCCGGTCCCGGATCCCGAGGTTGAGGCAAAGCGCCACCGCATTATGCTTGAGGGCGACCTGCCCACTCCGGTGAACGCGCCTAAGGGCTGTGGCTTCTCGAGCCGTTGCCCGGTCTTCAAGCTGCTGCCTGAGGACAAGAAGCGTCGTTGCTTGGAGGAGATGCCGGAACTGACCCCCGTTGAGGGCCAGGATCACGGTTATGCTTGCTACTACCCTGAGGCTGAGGCCGCTACGGTGTAGCTCTAGAGTCGGCTGAATAAGTCGCATGTGTGCCGAGGGGCGAATATTCGTTGAATATTCGCCCCTCGGGTTTTTTATGCCCGGTATTGGTGGGCTGTACGTTGTTCGAGATTGTCACCTAGTGAGACGGTGCGAGCCGCAGAATGTGGCGCTAGGCACTGAAATCCTCCAGGAAACAGATAAAACTGCACTGACTAGGTATAACCTTTCTCACCATTCAAGATATGAATATTTATGGAAGGGCTTTCCTGCCGGCAGTAAGCCATAATTAAGCCTGTGGGTGCGCCGCTAGGGGCGTACCTCAAGGAACACATTCATAGACCGGCACTAATTCATCGCTCACCGCAGCCTATTGCGGCGCATGAGCAGGGAACCCTTGACGCTTTCCTGCAGGATTATTGAGGGTCAAACGTATAAGAGGACACTCTCATGGAGAAGAATTTCATCCTGAACCGTCGTACCGTTCTCGGTGGCGCTGCAGCACTGGGTACCGCGGGCGTACTGGCTGCGTGCGGCTCGTCCAAGGACTCCAAGGCAACCACCCAGGGAGCAACCGCGGGTACCGATGCCAAGGAACTTTACGACATTGCTGAGACCGCTGTTTCGGACCTGAAGCAGGGCGGTACCCTGCGCCTGTCTGTGACTGCACTGGGTCCGAACTTCAACCTCTTCGGCACCGGTGTTACCTCCTACACCCAGGCTGCTCTGAGCCCCATGTACTACAGCGGTCTCTGGCAGGCTAACCCCATGGGTAAGCGCACCCTGTCTACCGACTTTGCAAAGAGCTTCGAAATCGCTGAGGAAAACGGTCTGCCCGTTGTCTCCATTGAGCTGAACCCCCAGGCTAAGTTCAACGACGGTACCCCCATCGACTACAAGGCGCTGCAGGCTACCTGGAACATCCTCAAGAGCGTCGATGGCGACTACAAGATTGAGACCAGCGGTATCTACAGCAGCGTTGGCTCCGTTGAGCGCGACGGTGATGACTTCAAGGTCAAGGTCACTTTCGCAAAGCCGTACTACCCCCTGAACATCCTCTTCGGTGAAATTCTGCACCCGGCTCTGCTGGATAAGAACCTCTTCAACGAAGGCTTCGTGGACAACCCGCACCCCGAATACGCTACTGGTCCCTTCACTGTAGCTGAGGGCGGCTGGAACTCCTCCGAGAAGACCCTGACCCTGACCCGCAATGACAAGTGGTGGGGCGAGAAGCCTGTTCTGGAGCGCATCGTCTTCCGTCAGATGGATTCCGCTGCTGAGCGTGCGGCGTTCAAGAACGATGAAATTGACGCTGCTCCCGCTACCGCTGCTGCAAGCTACAAGGAGCTGAAGGAAATTGCTAACACCGAGATGCGTCGCGGTGTTCGCCTCTTCTCCGGCGGCATGGTCATGAACCCCGCCCGCATGCAGGACGTTGCTCTGCGCCGCGCTGTGGTCGCTGGCATGAACCGTGAGGCAATTGCCAAGGTTCGTTTCCAGGGTCTGGATTACGAAGAGAAGCAGCCCGGTTCGATGATTCACATGCCCTTCTCCGAGTACTACCAGGATGTCTACCCGACCCCGAACAACGATGCAGCTGCTGCATCGAAGATTCTGGAAGAGGCAGGTTACACCAAGAACGGCGAGTTCTACGAGAAGGACGGCAAGCAGGCTGCCTTCAAGTACTCCGTCTTCGGCGAGGACCCCACCTCCAAGGCTGTTGCTCAGACCGTTGTTCAGCAGCTCAAGGCTGTCGGCATTAATGTTGAGCTCGAATCCCGCGCTGCAAGCGAATTCGGTAAGGCAATGCAGGCTAAGGACTACGACGCAACTGCATCGGGCTACGCTCTGAGTGACCCGGATGCTACCCAGGCTACCCAGCAGTTCTACCTGCGTGAGAAGCCCGAGGACGCTGGCACCGACGAAATCAATGAGATGATCGAGAAGATGAAGCTCATTGCTGACGACAAGGAACGCAACCTGGCATGTAACGAGATTGAGAAGAAGCACCTCTCTGAGATTGCTGTGCTGGTTCCGCTCTTCAATGGTCCCGAGTACAAGTTCGTCAAGAAGGGTCTGCGCAACTACGGCGTTTCCCTCTACCAGGGCAATGGTATTCACTGGGAGAAGGTCGGTTGGGCTAAGTAAGTCCTCTTCCCTTCACCTACTAGGTGAATAGCCTGGAGCTATATGAAAGTGTCCACCCGGATCATCCGGGTGGACACTTTTTGCATATCTGGAGGGGTGCTTTGGGTGCTTTTGTATATCGATGTAGGGGAGCGGTGGTATAGCTATCCGGAAAAATCCGAAAAATTCGCACAAAAACAGGGTATTCATGGTATGAATATTCAGAAAATACGATAAATATTAAGAAATATTGTAAAAATGCTTGGTTTTCGATCCTGGGGCGCGCTACAGTGGAGTCATACAAAGTTATGCAGTGCTCTGCATAAATAATCAACACTTCGGGGATACGGGATACACCCGCCCACGCAAGACAGAAGGAAACCACTCCCATGACCGCCCACACCGCATACACCGCGAGTAGCCACGAAGCGACCAAGAACAGCTTCAGCCGCCGCGCCCTCATTGGCGGCACCGCGGCTCTGGGAGCTGTAGGTCTGCTCAGCGCCTGCGGCAACGGCAGCGCAAGCTCTGAAAAGACCAAGGCCGCCGGCGCCGGTGCCAATATCGAAGACCTCTACAACATCAACGCTCAGGATGTGAACAGCCTGAAGAAGGGCGGCACCCTGCGCCTGCCCGCCGGATCCATCGGTCCGAACTTCAATTTCTACACCCAGAGCGGTAACACCAGCGATAACGTCAACGTTATGAGCACCATCAGCCAGGCCGGCATGTGGAACCTCGACTTTGACGGCACTTACAAGCTGAACACCGACTTTGCTGTCTCCTTCGAGCACAGCAAGAAGGGCGACAAGGTTCAGGTTGCCGTCAAGCTCAACCCCAAGGCTGTCTTCAACGATGGCACCCCCATTACCTACAAGGCGCTCCAGTCCACCTGGAACATCTTCAAGAGCCTGGATAACGGCTACAACATTGTCTCCAGCGGCATCTACGAATTCGTCGAATCCGTAGAAAAGGGCGAAGACGACTACAGTGCAATCGTCACCTTCTCCAAGCCCTTCTATCCGCTGCAGAGCCTCTTCTCTGAGATTCTGCACCCCGCACTGGAAGACGTCGAGCTCTTCAACAACGGCTTCGTGGATGCGCCCCACCCCGAGTACTGGGCTGGCCCCTTCACCCTGGCGGATAAGGGCTGGGACTCCACCGCGAAGACCTTCAGCGTTGTACCCAACGACAAGTGGTGGGGCACCAAGCCCCTGCTGGACAAGATTGTCTTTACCCAGATGGAATCCAGCGCTGCACGTGCCGCGTTCAAGAACGATGAAATTGACGCTATCGGTGCAAGCACCTCCTCCACCTATGCCGAGGTGAAGAACATTGCGGGTACCGAACTGCGTAAGGGCACCCGCCTCTACGCTGGCGGCCTGGATATCAATCCCCGCCGCGTCAAGGACGCTGCCCTGCGTAAGGCAATCTTCGTCGGCACCAACCGTGAAGCACTCGCAAAGATTCAGTTCCAGGGTCTGCCCTACGAGGAAACCATTCCCGGTTCGATGATTCACATGCCCTTCTCGCCCTACTACCAGGATTCTTATCCGACCCCGAATAACAGCGTTTCGGAGGCGCAGAAGATTCTGGAGGCCGCCGGCTACACCAAGAATGGCGACTACTACGAGAAGGACGGCACGAAGGCTGGCTGTGCAGTGGTGGTCTTCGGTGACGATCCGACCAACAAGGGTAAGGCTCAGACCTTCACCCAGCAGATGAAGGATGTCGGCATTGAGATCCGGATCGATCAACACGCCGATAGTGAGTTCGCCACCATTTTGGGCAACTGGGACTACGATATTTCCTTCAGTGGCTACTCGGTCTCTGCTGACGCAACCGAGGGTACCAAGCAGTTCTACTACTCCGAGAACAACGAAGGTATCGGCAGCAAGGAAATCGATGCCCTCATCGACGCCATGACCCTCATTGAGGATGACAAGGAACGTAACCTTGCCTGTAACGAGATTGAGAAGAAGCACATGGCTGAGTTCGCCTTCCTGGGTACCATTACGAACGGTCCTGACTTTGTGATGGTCAAGAAGACCCTGGCTAACTATGGCCCGCACCTGTACAAGTCGATGGACTGGACTGCTGTGGGCTGGATGAACTCCTAAAAGACGCCTGCCCTACGAGCGGGTCGAATGTGTATGTGCACATTCGGCCCGCTTTGCTGTGCCCGCTGACTATTTCTGGAGGTGGGGGAGGGGGTGTCACTCGAAGGGTGGTGGGGTTGTGCCGACATGGATTTAGGTTCGGTGTCTTAGGGTCGGGCGTAATAATTAAGAAATATTTATCGTGTTGCACACTTGTAGTGATGTGTGTGGTGTACACTACTAAAAATATTAAATGTGGCTTAGAACATAGCTTTAGGTCACATTATTTTGCATGGCTTGACCTGCCCGCCCTCACCGCAGATAGCAGGCGCTCCTACAGGCGGAAAACCCGCCTCCAGAGCACGCGAGCCACCCACACTGCCAAACACTGCATCAGCGCAGTCCACACCCCGCAAGGAGCCCGTCATGAGCCCCCACCCCATCCCCTCCCTCTCCGGATTCAACCCGATCATGAGCCGCCGCGTACTGTTCGGTGGCGCAACCGCCGTCGCTGCTGCCGGCGTACTGAGCGCTTGTGGCTCCTCGTCCTCCAAGACCGAGCACAAGGCAAGCGAAACCCCGTTCTATGAAATCAACGAACAGGATGCCTCGAAGCTCAAGCAGGGCGGTACCCTGAACCTGAGCACTTACTCCCTCGGCCCGGACTTCAACCGCTTCTCCCAGAATGGCTCGAGCACCTCCGTCTCCGAAACCATGGGCGTTATCGCCGGTGCCGGCATCTGGCGCAGCACCTTCAAGGGTGAAGACGAGCTCGACCCCAACTACTGCCTCGGCTTCGAAGCTAAGGAAGTAGACGGCAAGATCACCGCAGAGGTTCGCCTGAACCCCAAGGCAGTCTTCAACGACGGCACCCCCATCGACATCGACGCTCTCAAGGCAACCTGGCAGATCCAGCGTGACCCCGACGGTGAATACAAGATTGCCGCAGCGGGTATCTACGAATTCATCGAAAGCGTTGAAGCTATCGATGGCGACCGCTACCACGCACGCGTTGTTTTCAAGACTGCGCACAACCCCGTCAAGGGTCTGCTCTTTGGTGGAATCCTGCACCCGGCGATGCTCGACGTAAACCTCTTCAACGAAGGCTTCGTCGACAACCCCCACCCCGAGCTCGGTTGCGGCCCCTTCACCCTGGCACCCAACGGCTGGAACTCCTCCGAGAAGACCTTCACTGCTGTGCCCAACGACAAGTGGTGGGGTGAGAAGCCCAAGCTGGACCGCATCGTCGTGCGTGAAATGGCAGACGCTGCAGCTCGCGCCGCCTACAAGAACGGCGAGCTGGACGTCGTGGAATCACGTACCCTCAGCGCCTACAACGAGATGAAGGACGTTGCGAACTCTGAAATCCGCCGCGGTCGCCGCCTCTTCGCCGGCGGCATGAACCTGAACGCAGAGCACATCACTGATGTTGCTGTCCGTAAGGCAATCTTCCTGGGTATCGACCGTGGTGCTCTGGCAAAGATTCGCTTCCAGGGTCTGCCCTATGAAGAAGAAGTTCCCGGCTCGATGCTTCTGTTGGGTTCCTCCCAGTACTACCGCGACAACTACCCGGCACGTAACCCGGAGGAAGCACGCAAGGTCCTGGAGAAGGCAGGCTACACCAAGTCTGGCGACTTCTACGCGAAGGACGGCAAGACCATCACCCTGAAGCTGACCACCTTCGGTGATGACGCCACCACCAAGGGTCAGGCACAGACCTTCATCCAGAGCATGAAGGAAATCGGCATTAACTTCGAGCTCGATTCGCGTGCACAGTCTGAATTCTCGAAGGTTGTTGGTAACCGCGAGTACGACGTGAGCATTTCGGGCTTCGGTGTGACCTCCGAGCCGACCAGTGCAGCCGAGTACTTCTACCACTCCAAGAACTGGAACGGCGTCGGCACCCCCGAAATTGACGCTATGGTCGACGAGATGGTCACCATCCTCGATGACGCTAAGCGCGCCGAGAAGTGCAACGAAATTGAGAAGAAGCACATGAGCGAGGTTTGCCTCTTCATCCCCTTCCTCAATGGCCCGGACTTCAAGGCATGCCGCCCGAAGCTCGCTAACTACGGTGCGTTCCTCTTCAAGACCACCGACTGGTCTACCGTCGGCTGGATGGCATAAGCCGCAGTTTTAAGCTCCCTGCCCCCTATACGTTTTCGCAGTGTCGTATAGGGGTGGGGAGTTTTTTCTTGTGGAGGGTTCAGCGCGCTTTAGTTGCCCCGACGCTGTGCTTGTAACTTGTAACGACTCTCAAAGTACCGGGTGTGACGCGCTCGCGCGCCAATGCTACATAATATTTCATTTTTTAGTTTTCGCACGCGGCTTCCGCATGATGATGCGGTTTCAGGCGCTGAACCCGTGATTTTTAGACGGTGTATAGTTCTTCCACGGATTGGACTGTGGTCTGCGTCGCTTCTTTTGGGGGTATACTGTGTTTCAACCACAAACAATGTGGGGGCTCTCACAAAGGTGATGGGCGGGAGCTTCGGCGCTCCCGAAAAATCAGCGCACAACACGGTGCGCTTATCGAATAGCACCCGAGCCCTCCGGCATGAGGAGAATACATGACTCATCTACGTATTAATCGCCGTACCCTGCTGACCGGCACCGTTGCCCTGGGTACCGTCGGCCTGCTCGCTGCATGCGGCGGCGGCTCTGACAAGAAGATCAGCGGTAAGGCTGCATCAAGCACCGAGGAAATCGTCAAGAACCTCGAAATCAACAAGCAGGACCGCTCCTCCCTCAAGCAGGGTGGCGAGTTCCGCGGTAGCGTCTCCGCAGTCGGCCCGAACTTCAACATTCTGACTCAGAGCGGCTACACCACCGAGAACCTCACCGCATTCGGTGGCGCCTGCAACATCCCCTCCGCTATCGGCTTCACCTCCCTAAGCCCTGCTGGCGAATACAGCCTCAACGACGACTATGTCAGCGACTACAAGGCAGAGACCGTTGGCGGCGTGCAGACCATCACCTTCAAGCTCAACTCTAAGGCTGTCTTCAATGACGGCACCCCCGTTGACGTTGAGGCAATCCGCGCCGCGTGGACCGTCTACCGCAACCCTGATGACGGCTACAACGTTATCGCCGCTCCCTTCTGGCAGCAGGTAGCATCCATCGACCCCGTGGATGGCGACAAGACCCGCGTCAAGATCGTCATGTCCAAGCCCCTGTACCCCGCTGAGACCCTCGGCCTGCTCGGTCTGCACCCCGCACTGACCGACAAGGAGCTCTTCAATAACGGCTTCGTGAACAAGCCCATGGATCAGTACTGGTCCGGCCCCTTCAAGATTGGCGAGTGGAACTCTTCGGCTAAGACCCTCACCCTCGTGCCCAACGACAAGTGGTGGGGCGAGAAGCCTCTGCTGGATCGCATCATCTGGCGCGAAATGGGCGACGAAGCAGAGCGCGCAGCGTTCAAGAACGGCGAGCTGGACAGCATCGGCTTTGCTGGCCTGGCAACCTACAACGCCGTCAAGGGTCAGCCCGGTGTCCAGATTCGCTCCGGCCAGAGCGTCGGCGTGATCAACCTGCAGTTCAACCCGACCCGCGTGACCGACACCGCCCTGCGCCGTGCAGTCTTCGCCGCGGTTGACCGCTCTCAGCTGGCTAAGGTCAAGTTCGGCCAGATCAACTGGGAAGAGCCCCTGACCGGCTCCATGATTGCTATGCCCTTCCAGAAGGGCTACCAGGACGCTATGCCTTCTAACCCCGGCCCCGAGGCTGCGGCAAAGATCCTGGAAGCAGCAGGCTACTCCAAGAATGGCGACTACTACGCCAAGGACGGTAAGACTGCAGGCTTCTCCATCACCTACTTCGGTTCGGATGCAACCTCCCTGGCTCAGTTCCAGAACCTCGAGCAGCAGCTCAAGGCAGCAGGTATTAAGCTCGAGCAGGACAACCAGCCGCAGTCCCAGTTCAACTCCGTGATGGGCTCTAAGCAGTACGACTGCGCCTTCTCCGGCTGGGGTATTGGTGCTGACCCCGCAGACAGTGTTCAGTACTTCTACACCAGCGAAATCAACGAAGGTGTGGGCGATCCCGAGCTGGATAAGTTCATCGCGTCCATTTACGAGAAGGAATCCCACGAGGAGCAGTTGAAGATGGCTGCTGAGGCTGAGAAGCAGCACATGGAGAAGGTCGCTATTTACTTCCCCTACGCTAACGGCCCCAGCTACGCAGCTGTGAAGGAGAAGCTGGCTAACTACGGTCCTTCCCTCTTCGCAACCAGTTACACCGACCCCAAGCGCTGGACCAATGTGGGTTGGCAGAACTAAAGCCACATGTTAATTTTCTGGATTCCTATTCGGTAGTTGCTGAATTTTCGGAGGCGCCGGTATAAGGCTCTGGAGGGTAAAGTCCCGCGGTATTCCGCCTCAGTGGCGGGGTACTGCGGGGCTTTTCTGTGTTTTTGATGGGGGGTTTGTGGTGGGGTGGTTTCGGGGATTGGCTGAAATATTTTCCCTAAAACGGTGAACTAGGTCATAGTGCGTGGGAAATGTGTGTATACTAATCTCAATGCAAAATGTGCGTGCTGTCACAAAGGTGTGCGGGTTGTGTTCCCCCGCGTACAGCAAAGCAGCATCCCACCTAACTGAGGAAAACTAATGACCACTTTCACCCTCAACCGTCGTACCCTGCTCACCGGCACCGTTGCCCTGGGTACCGTCGGC
>NZ_KV831988.1:0-77236 GCF_001837295.1 Rothia sp. HMSC065C03 | reverse complement strand
CGTTGCCCTGGGTACCGTCGGCCTGCTCGCAGCCTGCGGCGGCAACTCCTCCAAGAACGAAACCAGCGCTCTCTCCGCCGGCGACGACCTCTCCAAGGCAGTCTCCTACAACGAGAAGGACCGCTCCGCCCTCAAGGACGGCGGCGAGCTGCGACTGAGCGCTGACGGCATCGGCCCGAACTTCAACATCCTCAACACCAACGGCTACACCGCCGGTAACCTGAATATTCAGGCGGCTATCAACTCTGCCTTCACCGGCGGCTTCTACGCTGACTTCCGCGGCGAGTCGCACATGAACAAGGACTACGTCACCGAATACAAGGCGCAGACCGTTGACGGCGTGCAGACCGTGACCTTCAAGATCAACCCCAAGGCAGCCTTCAACGACGGTACCCCCATCGACGTGAACGCCGTCAAGAGCTACCAGACCATCTACACCGCCGCGGCATCCGGTTCGGACTACCAGATCACCCCCTCGCCCATCTGGGAGCAGGTCGCAAGCGTCGAGGCTGTGGACGGCGATACCCGCCACGTGAAGGTCACCATGTCCAAGCCCTGGTACCCCATCGAAGGCAGCTTCACCTCGTTCCTGCACCCGGTATTCGTCGAGCCCAAGTTCTTCAACGACGGCCTGAACGACAAGCCCCTCGACCAGTACTGGGCAGGCCCCTTCAAGGTCGGCGAGTGGAACTCCTCCTCCAAGGTGCTCACCGTCGTCCGCAACGAGAAGTGGTGGGGCACCAAGCCCGCTCTTGAGCGCATCACCTGGCGTGAAATGAGCTCCCAGGCAGAGCAGGCAGCTTACAAGAACGGCGAAATCGACTATGTGGACGCCAGCACCCTCAGCTCCTACAACGAGCTCTCCGGCGTGGCAAACACCGACATTCGCAAGGGTAGCGCTCTCAGCGTGGGCAACTACGAAATCAACCCCGAAAAGGTGCCCCTGCCCGTCCGCCGCGCATTCGTTGCAGCCCTGAACCGTGAGCAGCTGCAGAAGCTGCGCTACGAGAAGCTCGGCTGGAAGGAAACCCTGCCCGGCTCCATGTGCATGCTGCCCATGCAGGAAGGCTACCAGGACAACTACCCGACCAAGCTCGGCAAGGACGTCGCTACCAAGATCCTTGAGGACGCAGGCTACACCAAGAACGGCGACTACTACGCCAAGGACGGCGCTAAGGTCTCCTACCCGGTCATCACCTTCGGTAGCGACCCGGTTGTCAGCTCCACCGCACAGTTCCTCGTCCAGCAGATGAAGGAAATCGGCGTTGAACTGACCATCGAGAACCACGGTGCCTCCGAAATGTCGAGCATCATCTCCTCGAAGAACTTCGCGATTAAGACTGGCGGTTACGGCATCACCACCTCCCCGGTGGATGCAGCGAACTACTTCTACATCTCCGAGACCAACAACGGTCACGGTAAGGATCTGGACTCGCTGGCAGCAACCATGATGTCCACCGAGGACCCGAAGGAACAGCTCAAGATCATGAACGAGCTGGAGAAGCGCCACCTGGACGAGGTCGCCATCTACGTGCCCACCCACAACGGCCCGAACTTCAAGGCGTGCCGTAAGGGCCTGGCAAACTACGGCCCCATGCTCTTCGGTCTGCCCTACTACAACCCGAACGTATGGATCAACGTCGGTTGGGAGAAGTAAAAATCTAAGCGTTGAGCACCGCTCACACACTCCATAAGGGGTAAAAGCGCTACAGCGGCGTGTTACAGAAGGATTAAAACCTTCTGGAGCACGCCGCTTTCCCGTTCCTCAGAGATTTGCACGGATATACTTAAAACAAATGCGGGCATTCTGCCCGCGACCCCGGCAGAGACTGTCCTCCCGCCGGGTTGGAGTGTTAGTTGCGCACCGTTCGCGCGCCGCCTCCACAACACTGCGAATACTCTAGGAGAAATTCCATGAAGAGCATGTCTGTCTCTCGCCGTACCCTCCTGACCGGCACCGTTGCCCTCGGCACCGTTGGTCTACTGGCTGCCTGCGGCAGCTCGAAGGAAAAGGTTGGCGGTAGCGCCGCTAACAACGCTGAAGATATTCTGAAGAACCTTCAGGTCAACAAGCAGGACCGTTCCTCCCTCAAGCAGGGCGGTACCCTGACTCTCGCGGCTACCGCCCTGGGCCCGAACTTCAACCTGCAGACCCAGAGCGGCTACACCTCCAGCAACCTGGACGCACTGGCACCCTGCAACATTCCCGCCGTGATGGGCTTCTACACCATGAGCCCCGAAGGCGAAGGCACCCTCAACCCCGAGTTCTGCACCGAGCACAAGACCGAGACCGTCAATGGCGTGCAGACCGCGACCTTCAAGATCAACCCCAAGGCTGCTTTCAACGACGGCACCCCCATGGACGTGAACGCTGTTCGCGCCATGTGGAAGGTCTACCGCGCAACCACCGACAACCCCTACCACATCACCGACAACACCATGTGGCAGCAGGTTGAGAGCATCGAGGCTGTGGACGGTGATAACTTCCACGTCAAGGTCACCATGAAGGCTCCGTACTACCCCTCCGAGGGTCTGTGTGCCTTCGCAATCCACCCCGCACTGGAAGACGTCAACCTCTTCAACGAAGGCTTCGTTGACAAGCCCCTCGACCAGTACTGGGCTGGCCCCTTCAAGGTTGGCGAGTGGAACTCCTCCCAGAAGGTGCTCACCCTGGTCAAGAACGACAAGTGGTGGGGCGAGAAGCCGATCCTGGACCGCATCATCTGGCGTCAGATGGACTCCGAAGCAATCCGTGCAAGCTTCAAGAACGGCGAACTGGACGCCTTTACCTTCGTGGGCGCAACCAGCTACAACGCTGTGAAGGGCCAGGCAGGCACCGAGATTCGCCAGAGCCAGAACACCAACGTCAACATCATTCAGCTGAACCCCAAGCGCATCGAGGACCTGGCACTGCGCCGCGCAATCCTCGCTTCTGTGGACCGCGAGCAGATTGCTAAGGCATACTTCTCGCAGCTCGGCTGGACCGAGCCGCTGCCCGGCTCCATCATCGCAATGCCGTTCCAGAAGGGCTACCAGAACAACTACGCTGGTGACACCGGTGCACAGGCTGCAGGCAAGATTCTGGAGGCCGCAGGCTACTCCAAGTCCGGCGACTACTACGCTAAGAACGGCAAGGTTGCTGGCTTCGCTCTGACCTCTTTCGGTTCCGAGGCGGTCTACCAGGCGGTCTACCAGATTCTGGAGCAGCAGCTGAAGTCCGCAGGTATCCGCCTGAGCGCTGACAACCAGCCGCAGTCGAACTCCAACTCCGTGCTCGGCCAGAAGAGCTACGAAGCAATCTTCACCGGTTGGGGCGTTCTGCCCGACCTGGCTTCCTCGGCACCCTACTTCTTCACCACCGAGGTGTTCGGAGTCGGTGACCCCGAAGTTGATAAGCTCATCGAGAAGCTGCAGAACACCGAGAAGGAAGACGAGCGCATCAAGATCGCTAACGAGGCGGAGAAGCTCTACTACGAGAAGGTCGCAGTGTACCTGCCCTACGCAAACGGCCCGATGTACGCCGCTGTCAAGGCTAAGGTCGCGAACTACGGTCCGTCCCTGTTCAAGCAGAGCTACACCAGCGCTGACTACTGGGTCAACGTTGGCTGGCAGGAGTAGTACCGCTTGCGGTAACGCTCTAGCCGTCCTGTAGGACTCGAAATCCCGGGTACTCTCACGAGAGAGTGCCCGGGATTTTTCTGTCCCGCTTGTTCTGCGTCCTTTAGCTGGATACATTAGCGGGATATGTAATTACAAAAACTAGGGGAGCGCCACTCTAACTGGCTGCTACCACTCGCCCAGGTACAGGGCACGCTCCTGCAGGTACCTCAACATCTTCGGGTTCTGCCGCAGATAGAAGATACGGTAAATGCCGCCTCCAGCAACGATGAAAGCCAGCGGGAAACCCAAAATCACGAGCACACGGCTCATATTAGCGGACAGATCAAACGGATCACCGCTGGTTGCCACCAGCACAATCCAGAGAGAATAGCCCACGCAGGCGAGCAGAGTGCCCCACATGCCGCGCACGAGCCAACTCACCAGCGTCACCGCAATGACCCACGCCAGCGCCAACGTGAACTGGTGCCGCTCCGCCTGAGCCCAAGGGAGCGCCCCCACGTAAATAATTGCGGGGATGCCCAGGTACCCGGGGATATTCAGCGAGGCAAGAATATTCACGCAGAAATATCCCAAGAAAATAGCGCTCAACGACGAGGACAGGAACAGGTGCAGGGGAATCATGCCGTCGCCGCTATAGACGGCGGTCGGGCCAGCGTACACGGTTTCAAACATGAGGGTCAGCGGAGTCATCATGTACTCAATCCAGACGACCAGTGCAAAAGCACCGAAAATGCCCAGAGCCTGCATCAGCGCAATCAACCGTGAACGGGCATCCCGAGGAATCGTGAAGCTCTGACCCTTAGCCTTGACCCCGCAGAGATGAACAACGGCCACCATTGCCGCGATGCACAGCACCCAGCGCACGAGGGCCCCCGGCAGCTCAGGAAGGCCGCCGTAAGCCCCCGTAGCGGGGTTACCCCAGGCTCCGGGGAGCAGCGTAATAGCGTGAGTACCCTCGGGGAGGCTGGTGGAGGAAGCAAGCCGGTGCGGTTCGTAGATAACCCACCACAGAAGGCAGGCTGGAATCAGCGCGGAGAGCTTACGCAGCAGAACCGGGAACGGCGCAGACTCATAGACGAGCGCCTCAAGATTGAGCCGGCGCATCAGCCGCCGAACAGGAGAAAGAGCGCGTAGCTCTTTTTGCTGCTCTTCCCACACTCCGGTATCCCATGTCCTAGTATCAGAAGACATCATCGTACTCCCTATCACGTGAGAACTTCCTTGTTGAGCTTATTATCACACTAGCAGAAATACCCCCGGCTAGTGGGTAACCCCAGGCTAAGCCCTACCCGAATATCAGGGCATAAGGAAAGGGGGCCCCACCACAACGGTGGGGCCCCTTAGAGCCTATAAAGGGAACTACTTAGTGGTCACCTTCAGGACAGTGCTCAGGTTCTGGTGAGCAACGCCCGGCAGACCCTTAACCTCAGCGAACTTGCGGGTGTTGGTCACGATAACCGGGGTAATCAGCGGGTAACCCGCCTCCTTGATAACCTCAGGATCGAACTCAATCAGAGCGTCGCCAGCAGCAACAACATCGCCCTTAGCAACCTTCACGCTGAAGCCCTTACCGTCCAGGTTCACGGTATCCAGACCAACGTGAATCAGCAGCTCAACGCCGTTCTCCAGCTTCAGACCCACAGCGTGGCCCGAGGGGTAGGTTGCAGCAACCTTACCGGCTGCGGGAGCAACAACAGTGGTACCGGTCGGCTCAATCGCCACACCCTCGCCCAGCTTGCCTGCAGCGAAGATCGGGTCGGGAACATCAGACAGAGCAACAGCAGTACCCTCAATCGGAGCGTGCAGCTCAATCACAGAGCCAGCCTCAGCGGACTCAGCAGCAACAGCGGTGGTCGCAGCAGCGGCAGCAGCCGGAGCCGCCTTAGCAGCAACGGCCTCAGCCTTAGCCTTGGGGGCAGCCTCAGCTTCCTCAGCCTTACGCTCAGCAGCGTGCCTTACAGCGTCAGCCTTCGACTCGTAACCGAAAATCAGAACACCGGTCATAGCGCCGAAGAACGCAATAGCCAGACCAATCACGTACAGGTGGGAGGGCTGCATAGCCGGAATCGACAGCAGCGAAGTGAACGCGAACGCGTAGGACTTAACACCCAGGAAGGAAATGGTAGCGCCACCAATAACAGCGGGAACCAAAATAATCGGAATCACGCGCTTGTAACGGAGCACAACACCGTACAGGGACGGCTCAGAAATACCACCGAGCAGACCGGACATCGACGCACCAACAGCAGTCTGACGCAGCTCACGGTCGTGCTTAGCCTTGATAGCCACACCGGTCACCAGACCGAACACAGCGAAGTTGTACGCACCCATCGGGGACTGAATGAAGTCAGTACCCATGGTCTGCAGGTTGTTAATCATGACAGCATTCAGCGGCCAGTGCAGACCCAGCGGAACCATGAACAGGTACAGGCCAGCAATCAGAGCACCAACCAGAGCCGGAGCCTGGTCGTTAACCATCTTCAGGAAGTCAGAGATACCCATAGCCACACCGATACCGATGGGGCCAACCAGGAACGCAGTCACCGGAACCAGAATGATGACCGAAATCATCGGCACGAACACCATCTGCAGCATCGAAGGAATAACCTTCTTCAGGAAGCGCTCAAGCGGAGCCAGCAGAGCAACAGCCAGCAGCGGGGGGAAGACCTGACCGGTGTAGCTGAACGCGTACAGCGGCAGATCCAGACCGAAGAACGGAACGTTCAGAATCTTGGTCGCGGGGTCAGCCAGAGCAGTCAGATCGGTGAAGGTACCGGTCATCAGCGCAGCGGGGATAGCCGCACCAACCCACATGTTCGCGCCCAGACGCTTAGCAGCGGTAGCGCCCAGCATGATGGGCATGAAGTTCAGAACAGACAGCGAAGCAGCCTTCAGGATGTACCAGAAAGCAAACTGCTGCATCCACTGGTTGTTCAGAGCCTTAGCAGCCTCAGGGTCAGCCACGCGAGCACCGTTAATGATGTCGATGTTCACGCTCTGACCGGTCAAGTCAGTGTACTGGCCGAAGAAGCCCAGCTGCTGCATGAACACAATCAGGGTCAGAATCATCGAGGTACCCAGAAGTGCCCACAGCAGCGGACGGAAAGAGTCTGACAGAACGTCGAAGACGTTGGTAAGCCAGCCGGACTTCTTGCCCTCAGCCTCAACCTTGGTGTCACCCTCAGCGTGGCCGGACATAGAAGGCAGAGCGTTGATCTCGTTGTACACAGCCTCAACGCGGTCACCCAGCACCACCTGAGTCTGGCCGGACTGCTCAATCACAGAGAGAACACCGGGCAGGCCCTCAATCTTCTTGTTCTGCACTGCATCGTTGGACACAGGAGTGACACGAAGGCGGGTTGCACAGTGAGTAATGTGCGCGATGTTCTCGGGGCCACCCAGGCCGTCAAGAATCTTCTCGCCAAGTTCGCGGTTATTCACGATACTTCCTTAGATATGCGGTCAATGTCTACTACGTGTTGCTACAGGAGGCTGCGCTCGCCGGGGACCCCAGAAAGGGGAAACCCAGAAGCGGGTAACACCCCAGAAAACACAAAAGACCCGAGTCTCTCGACCACCGGAAGCACTACACTCGTGCCCACTATGGAGCTTCGGTACAGCAAATAGAGGGGATTCTCGGCAGATATATGCTGCCGTCCCATACGGTGTTGAGTAACTCAGGTCTTGCCTGCCAAACCAGTAACAACCCTGAAGAAGGTTTCCCTTCTCAAATAGTTCCCTGTAACTCTAAGGGTTTTCCCAGGTTAAGAGCAAGGTGAGAGGCAAAAGCTATCAGAAGCTGTTAAATGTTTCACCCAAGTGATAGCTGAGAATAGCTGAGACACGCTCTCGACACTGATTGCGGGGCGCCTCCCGGCTGGACTCCAGCAGAGTTCGGGTAGGGCTCGGGCAGGGTTCCAGAGCCCTCCGGTACGCCCAGATACGCCCCGGACCGGGTGCTTTCGAAGACGGCGCTCATGAAGACGTGGAAGGGCCCCGCATCCACAGGATACGGGGCCCACACGCTACCGAAGCAGCTACCTTACGACTAACTACTTAGCCGGGAAGAAATTCAGCGGAGCAACCTCCAGCTCAGGGTAATTACGCTTCTGCCAACGGCGGTTACGATGCGCATTCACCTCAATCAGAGCCGCACCCAGGGCACCGGCACCGATTGCGGTCCACAGCAGGTGCGGAAGCACCGTAACGAACTGGTGGTACTCAACCAGAATCGGCACGAACAGCGCCGCGAAGAACACCGCAAGCAACGCGCCAAACAGCAGAACACGAGCACGGTTGAACGGACGAGCCACCGCAGCCAGGTTCCACAGGCCCATCATCACCAGAGTGATGAACGAAGCCGTCTGAATCTGGCGGATATCCTCAACACCCATGCCGCGAGCCGTGAACGTCACCGCCAACAGCATCGCAACCACAATAATCGAGTTCGGAACCGTGTAATTCAGCACGCGACGCAAGAAGCCCGGCACGTAACGGCGCGAATTCGGTAGCAGAGTCAACGCGAAGGACGACGCACCCACAATCAAGAAGTCAGCGGTCGAGTACTGACGCGGCAAGAACGGGAAGGTCAAACCAAAGAGGCTGAACAGAACACCCAGCAGAATCGCGAAACCGGTCTTCGTCAAGAACAGGTTCGCCACCATCTCAATGTTCGTAATGACCTGACGGCCCTGCTCCAGCGCAGCCGGCAGAGACGAGAACTTACCGTCCAGCAGAACCAGACGAGAAACAGCCTTCGTCGCGGGAGCAGCGTTACCCATCGCGATACCCAAGCTTGCATGCTTAAGCGCCAGAGCATCGTTAATGCCGTCACCGGTCATCGCAACCACATGGCCGCGCTCCTTCAGAGCAATCACCATGTTCTTCTTCTGCTCGGGTGACACACGACCGAAAATATTGTGAGTAGCCGCAGCCTCAGCAAGCTCCGGACCATCCTCGGGCAGAGTCGACGCATCAACCGCACCCGCGGAAGTATCCATGCCCGCAGTCTTCGCGGCCGCTGCCACAGTGAACGGGTTATCACCCGAGAAGACCTTCAGCGTCACGCCCTGACGGTGGAAATACTCCACAATCTCAGGCGCATCCGCACGCACATTCTCACGGAAAATCACGAACAGAACCGGGGCAGCATCCGACGGAATCTTCTGGATCGGCTCATCCTTCTCATTGCGGACCACCGCAGAAGCATGCGCCAAAACCATCGTGCGCAGGCCCAGCGCCGCCAACTCAGCTGCGCGCTCACGCTCAGCGGTACCCTTGGCGAGAAGCGCCTCCGGAGCACCCAGAAGCCACGCACCCGAATCCTTAAACTCAATCGCGCTAAAACGCAGAGCCGACGAGAACGGCACAATACCGCTCACCGACGCCGAGGAAGCATCCGGGAAACCGCCGGTCAGAGCCGCAGCGGTCGGGTTCGCGTTCTCATCGTGACCGAACCACGCCAGCGCCTCATTCCAGCCGGCAGGCAGAGAAGCACGCCAAGAAGTGTGCTCCGCCGAGTCAGCATCCGGGCCCTCAGCCTCAGCAACGGTGTCCAGCGGGCGCACCGAATCAAAAATCACGCCACCCTCAGTCAGGGTGCCGGTCTTATCGAAGCAGACCACATCCACACGAGCCAGAACCTCAACCGCAGGCTGCTCCTGCACCAGGATGTTGTGCTTACGACCCAGCGCCACAGCCGCCGCCGCAAACGCCAGAGTAGTCATCAGCGCCAGACCCTGCGGAATCATCGACGCAACCGAAGACACCACAGCAATAGAAACCTGCTCCCACAGGTGGTTCTGCTGCACGGTCTCCAGGCCACCAGCCGCCTGAATCTGGCCCCACGACACCACAGGAATAATGACCGCAAGGCCCACCGTAATCCAGCGGACCACACGGTTCAGCGCATCACGCAGCTCAGACTGAATACGCGAGAACTGACGCGCCTCATCAGAAATCTTGCTTGCACGAGAATTCGCACCCACATGCGACAGCAGGACGCGACCGGTACCACCCAGCACACTCGACGCCGACAGCACCATATCGCCGGGGCGCTTAGCAATCGGGTCGTTCTCACCGGTCAGCAGGGACTCGTCCAGCTCCAAAGAATCGGAGGTGAGCACAACAGCATCCGCCGGAACCTGATCGCCGCGCTTGAGGATGACAACGTCACCCTCAACCAGCTGCTCCATCGGAACCTCAACGCTCTTACCGTCACGCACGGCAGTAGCGGGGGAGCGGTCCAGCAGGGAGATGCGGTCCAGCTCAAGCTTCGCCTTGTACTCCTGCACAAAACCAATCACCACGTTAGCGATAACAGCCCCCAGGAAGAGCAGATCAGCCCAACGCTGGTACATGATCACTACGGCACCACAGGCACCCAACACAAAGTTGAAGACCGTGAACAGGTGCGCACGCATAATGCTCCACAGCGTGCGAGAAGACTTATTGTTCTGGGTATTGACCCTACCTTCAGCAGTCAGGCGGGCAACATCATCGCTGCTCAAACCGTGCTGGGCAATATCGAAAGATCCGCTATGCGGTGTTTCAGAATATTCGGGAATGTAGCCGGCAACGGCAGGTGCTGCCGTTTTCTGCTGAGGATCCATGCGGGGGTCTCTTTCTCGAATGGATGGAATGCTGAACTGAATAGAGTTCAGTATTGCGGACACTACCTTTCAGTGTATCCGTGCAGGAGGGGATAAAGATAATCTCCGCCCTGTAATGAACTGATATTTACAGCCATTCCAGAACGGAGATTTAATATATGCGAATACTGGCATATTTTGAGATGGAAAGTGTTTGCGGGATGCTTCGCTAACGCCCCGTAAAATCAGCGCGCTAGCAGACTCAGCGTTCTGGCAGAATCAACAAACGATTCGTCACCGGATGCCTCAACACCTCAATCGGATGCTGATACACCTCAGACAATAACTCCGCCGAACACACCTGCTCAGGGGCGCCCGAAGCAACCACCTCACCACCACGCAACAACACCATACGGTCAGAATACGCAGCCGCCACATCCAAGTCATGAAGCACCGTCAACACTGCAGCACCCTCAGCAGCCAACTCGCGGCTCACCCGCAACGTCTGCTCCTGATGCGTAATGTCCAGCGCCGCAGTCGGCTCATCCAAAAGAATCAGCGGAGTCTGCTGAGCAAACACACGCGCCAAATGTGCGCGACCACTCTCACCACCGGACAGAGTCGTAATATCGCGATCCGACAAATGAGTCACCGACGTACGCTCCATCATCGAAGCAACCACGGCGTCATCCTCTTCAGCGCGCTCCGTACCCTTCCACGGGGTACGGCCCATCTGAACCACCTCATGCACCGTGTACGAAAACGCCACATTCAACTTCTGCAGCAGCATCGCACGCTGACGCGCCATCTGACGGGCATGAATCGACCCCAAAGGGGTGCCATCCAACAGAATCTCACCGCCACTGGGCGCAATATCACCAGCAATCACACCCAACAGAGTCGACTTACCGGCACCATTGGGACCAATCAGCGACACAACCTCGCCCGCAGCAACAGACAGAGACACATCATTCAAAATCTGACGCCCACCAGCGTTAAAACACACACCGGACAGGCTCAACAACTCACTCACGAAGCACCTCCGCCCTGGCCCAGGGAACGACGCAATAACACGAAGAACGTCGGGCCGCCCACCAAAGCCGTAAAAATACCAATCGGCAAATCAGCAAAAGGCACCAGCGTACGCGCACCCAAATCAGACAGCGCAATCAACAGCGCGCCACCCAATGCCGAAGCCGGCAACAACACACGATTCGACGGACCCAAAATCATGCGCAACAGGTGAGGAATAATCAGACCAATAAACGCAATAATGCCCGCATACGCCACCGCAGCACCCGTCAACAAAGCCGTCGCCGCAATGGACACCGCACGCAGACGCTCCACGTTCACACCCGAATGCTGCGCCGCACGCTCACCCAACGCCAGAACATCCAGCGAAGAAGCCATCACAAAACACGCCACCAAGCCAATCAGAATAACCGGCCACACGCTCGCCACAGCCTTCCATGTGGAGCCGTTCAGCGAACCCATCTGCCAGAACACAATCTGATCGCGGCTCGTCGTATCAGCAATAAACATGAGGAACGCAATAATCGCATTCGCCACCGCGGTCACCGCAATACCCGTCAAAATCATCGACAGGACCTTCGCACGACCCGAAGAACGCGACAGGAAATACACCAGCGCAGTAGCCGCCAACGCACCCACAAACGCGAATGCAGGAGTCGTGAAAATACCGAAGAACTGCAGGTTCAACACAATCGACAAACACGCGCCAACCGCCGCACCCGAGGAAACACCAATCACGCCCGGCTCAGCCAACGGGTTACCAAACACCGACTGCATCACCGCGCCGGAAGTACCCAAAGCGGCACCCACCAGCACGCCCAACAGCACACGCGGGAAACGGATATTCCACAGAGTGCTATCCGCCAGCTGCATCGCCGGGTTCTCCGGTGCAAGACCCAGGCGGCGGCCCACAGAAGCAACCACCTGATCAGTCGGGATATTGTACTGACCCAAACCCGCAGACAGCACCATCACAACGCATAGTGCCACCGCCAAAAACGTAAACGTCAGACCGGCACGACGCCGACGCGAAGCACGATAATCCTTCGCGCCCGCCGCACTCTTTACGGCAGCCACTACTGGCCCCCCGCAGGAGTCGAGTACGCAGCCTTAGCCAGCGACAAAAGCACCGCCGGAGTATTCGGGCCATAGGACAGAATCTGGCCGTCACCCATATCGATAATGCGCTTATTCTTACCGGCAGTCGTCTCACCCACACCCGGGCGAGCCAAGAAACCATCCAAACCGCCGGTGGACTTAATGCCGCCGCTCATGGTCAGAATGACATCCGGGTTCAGCTTCACCAGCGCTTCACTGGTCGCCGGAATAATATTCGTCGCATTCTGCTCAGACGCCACATCCTTGCCGCCAATAGCCTGAATCAAATCGTCAGCGCCCGAACCCTTGCCGAGCACGAAGAACACGCCAGCAGTACCGCGCACGTACAGGAACGCGAACGACACCTGCTGTGCACCCTTCGGGGCGACGTCCTTGAGCACCTGCAGAGCGTAATCCAGGTCCTTCTGCACGCGGGCAGCAACCTGCTCGCCCGCCTCCGGAACACCAAGTGCCTGCGCAACAGCCTTGAGCTGCGGAATGATCTTATCCATACGACGCTCATGATCGAAGACCACCACGGTCACGCCCGCTGCGCGCAGCTGATCCACAATCTCAATCGGGCCGTTGCTCTTATCCCACAGCACCAGGTCCGGGGAGGTCGCCAGAATCGCCTCAGCGTTCAGGTCATGACCGTTCTGGGTCACCAGCGGCAGATGAGCCAGCGACTGCTCCGTCGAGGAGGTGACACGACCGACCAGGCGACCGCCCAGACCCAGCGCAATCATCTGCTGAGCCAGAGTGCCGTACAGGTCCAGTGCCAGCACACGGTCAGCGGACTTAACGGTCACCTCGGTGCCGTTGAAATCCTTGAAGGTCACCGGGAAAGCCGGAGTGGGGGTATCGACCATCGGCTGAATTTCGGGGGTATCCGCGGCGCTATTGGGGCCGCGCAGAGCCTTCTGATCAGGGGCAATAGAAGAACGCAACTGATCGGCAAGGTTCTCCAAAACGGTGCGGGTGCTCTGCTCATCCACCACAGCCTGCGAAGTGCTTGAAGAAGAGGCCGGGTTCTGAGTACCCACACCGCAAGAGCTCAGCAGAAACGCGGAAGTGATGGAGAACGCCGCATACTTCATTGCATCGCGGCGGTTCAGGGCAGAAGAAGGAAGGGAAGAAAACATCGTCGTCTCACAGAAAAAAGGGAGTTAGGAAAACTGGGGTAGGCGCCAGGGTAAAACCTGGCACCTGAAGCGGGGGTGCAGTGAAAATCTGCACCCCCGCACGGGCCGTGTCGGCTTACCGGTGAACCTCATGGTTGAGTTTCACGGGCGAGCCGACAGTGTGGGCATCCTCGTGAGGTGCCGTTATGCCTTCTTGCGGCGGCGAGTGTACACGACGGTACCCGCACCGGCTGCAACAGCGATGAAGCCTGCAACCAGGGTGCCCTCAACACCGGAGGCACCGGTGGAAGCCAGAGGCTTGCCGGTGACCGGGTCGCAACCCTCACCCTCGTAGACGGTCTCGGTCACGGTCTTGGTGGTGGTCTTCGCGCCGTTAATTGCCGCGGAGAAGCTCAGCGGAGCCATGTCCTTACCGGCGTCGTAGAAGCCAGCGAACGCCTTCGCGCCCTCAGCGGTCAGGGTGGTTGCCGCACCGTTGACGCTCACAGCGTCAGAGGAGCTCTGCAGACCCGAAAGATCCACCTTCAGCAGTGCCACCTCACCGTAGTTAGTTGCCTTGCCGGAGGGGTCATTGCTGTTCATGGTCGCGTAGAGAGTACCGGAATTGCCATTAATCTCAAGGCGCGGGTTCGCAATGGTAGTGTCCAGAATGCCGTGGTGACCGGTGAAACGAACCGAACCGCTGAAGGAGATAGAACCCTTACCACCCTTGAAGGTGCCGGTGCCGTTAGACCAGTTGAACGCATCCGAAGAGTAGGAGGTGCCGTTCAGCTCCCAGCTACCGTTCGCGATGCCGCCGCGCACGTAGTTGCGGAAGGAATCACGCACGCCCCAGCCAAGGTTTGCGCTCTTAATGGTGCCGTCGGATGCGCCCTGCTCCTGCACCTCGCGGGTGCGGGTGACGGGCACGCAGACAGGCTGTGCCGGGTTGTTGCTGACAGAACCGTTCGAGGAAGAACCGCCGTTAGAAACGCTGCCGGAGGTGCCTGCCGAACCATTAGAACCGGAGCCGTTAGCGCCGGAATTACCGGAGGAGTTCGAGGAGCTGTTATCGGAAGAGCCGTTCTCAGAACCCTTGTTATCGGAGGACTTGTTCTCAGAGACACGGGGAACCTCAACGGTGTTCTCCGCGGTCTGCTCGCTGAGCTTTACGGAGAAGCTCAGCGGTGCCATGGTGTTGTCGGCACCGCGGTACTGGCCCGCGAAGAGCACGTCAGAACCTTCAGCGGTGAGCGCGACTGCTGCGTTCTGTGCGGAGAAAACGCCGTCCTTCACGCTCGCGCCGGAGAGGTCCACCTCGGCGATAGCCAAGCCGGTCTTAGAAACGGACTTGCCGTCGCGGGTCAGCGCGTCAACGTCAGCGACCAGGGTGCCCTTGCCGTTGACGACGACCAGGCGCATGTTCTTGATGGTGCTCTTGAGCTGACCGTTGTGGCCGGTGAACTCTGCGGTGCCCGCGAAGTTGATCTGACCGGTCTTGGTCTCGGGGTTGTACACGCCGGATGCCTGAGTGTACTTGAAGCCGCCAGCTGCGGTCTTCTCCATGCCCTCAACGTTCACGGAGCCGTGCGCGAAGCCGGTCAGGTACTTCAGGAAGGACTCGCGGATATCCCAGCTGAGGGTGCCGGACTCGACGACGTTGCCAGTGACCTTTTCTTCACGCTTGGGCTCGGTGGTTGCAGCGGGGGAGGAAGGCGCCGCGGAGGTGGGGGCTGCGCTCGGTGCGGCAGAAGTGGGCTCGGCGGGCTTGGGTGCCTCGCTGGTCGGTGCGAAGGAGGGCTCGGCAGTCGGCGCAGCAGTCGGCTCGGCGCTGGGTTCAGCGCTGGGCTCAGGGCTCGGCGCGGGTGCTTCCTTGGTCACGATGGTTGCGGAGAAGCCGAGTGCATCCAGCTCCTGACCTGCCTTGTAGAAGCCCGCGAAGGCGCCGGTTGCCTCTTCGGAAAGCTTGACGCGGGTGCCGTTTTCCTCGTCAACGCTGGGCAGGGTGATGGTGTTACCCTCAACCTTCAGACCGGAGGCATTGAAAGTGCCGAGGGTCATGTTCTTGGTTTCGACCAGGTCGTTCGGGGTGGTGTTGCCGTTGTAGGGGCGCGACTGAACGTTGGCGCGCACGGTGCCCACGCCGTCCTTAATGGTGACGGAGAGGTCGGAGATGATGACTTCCAGCAGACCGTGGTGAGCGGTGTAGTGAATCGAGGAGCCGGTGAAGGTGACCGAGTATTCGCCGTTGGCTACGGTGCCTTTGGCGGAGGTGAAGTGGTAGGAGCCGTCTTCGTTGGTGGTGACGCCGGTCAGTTCCTGGGAGCCCTGGGAGAAGGGACCGTTGATGTAGGAACGGAAGGACTTCTTCAGGCCCCAGTTGACGGTGACGTCCTGCAGGCTCTGCTCTGAGGCTGCGGCTACCTCACCGGCGCTGACGTGGGAGTTGGTTTCAGCCGCGAAAGCCGCGGGTACGCCAGCGATGCCGCTGAGGCCGATGGTTGCCGAAGCCAAGAACGCCCAAGTGCGCTTGGTGAGAGAGGGGGTAGACATTCGGTGTCTCCTTGGATTCTGTGATTGTGGTGTTCGTATCAAGTCTAGCCCTATTAGCCTATGTTTGTGTAACTTAATGCCTAGGGTGACTTGTGTATGAGGTTTACCTTAGCAAATTTTTTGTGAGAGCTATTGCCAAAACCGGTTTTTGGTGACAATATGTCATTAACAGGTTTTGGTGACATTGTGTCACTAAAACATTTATTGTTCACCCACAAGCCACTTTAGGAACTCACCATGACTATTACTGCCCCCGAAACCACCCAGGAACGCTTCTCCGCACGCCTGAAGGAAAGCACCAAGCACGTCCACGACAACGCCGAACACTCCACCTTCATGGAAGACCTCATGGGCGGCTCCCTCAACACCGAGGCATACCTGCGCCTCATCAACCAGTACGTGCACATCTACGAAGCACTCGAAGCAGTCTCCGAACACTACCGCGCAGAACCCAGCCCCATAACCGAACCCTTCACCCACCCCGGCCTCGACCGCGCAGAATACATCCGTGCAGACATCCGCGCACTCGGCCAGGACGGCGACATCGACGCGCCCCTGCCCGCAACCGCAGAATACGTAGAGCGCATCCGCGCCACCATCAACTCCCCCGAACGCTACCTCGCACACCACTACCTGCGCTACCTCGGCGACCTCTCCGGCGGCCAGGCAGTCGCAGCGCTCGTCACCCGCCACTACGGCATCCCCGCCGAAGCGCTGAGCATGTACCGCTTCACCGAACTGCCCAAGCCCAAGGTCTTCAAGGACGGCTACCGCGAACTGCTCGACAACGCACCCCTGACCGACGAACAGCGTGAAGCCCTCATCGAAGAATGCATCGAAGGCTTCCGCATCAACGCCTCCCTGTTCGCGCAGCTGGGCCGCAAGGTCGCCGAGGCATAAACACCGAACGCCTCAACGCACAACGCCTCAACGCACAACCTCTCACCGCTCAATGCACAAGCCTGCGGGCATAACAAAAGGGGCGGATGCTTTCACAAGCATCCGCCCCTCTCAAGCGTTAACCATCTTGGGTGTTAGCCCTTGGCAACCTCACCGAAGTGGGCGGCCATGGTGCCCTCGTGAGCTGCACGCAGCTCGTCCAGGCTGATAGACACCTCATCCTGGAAGTCCAGGGCATTCGACTCAGCATCCACCACACCAATACGTGCGAAGGGGAACTGGCGAGCGGTGCACATATCCTTGAAGCGCACCTCCTCAGAACGCGGAACCGAAACCACAACGCGGCCCAGGGACTCCGAGAACAGCAGGGTGAACAGGTCCAGACCGTCACGCTCAGCAACCTCACCCAGACCAATGCGGGCACCGGTGTTGAAACGCAGGCAAGCCTCCGACAAAGCAGCAGCCAGACCACCAGCAGACACGTCGTGTGCAGCATCAATCATGCCGTCACGAGACATGTTCACCAGTATGTCACCCAGCTGACGCTCCAGAGCCAGATCAACCTTCGGCGGCTGACCGCCCAAGTGACCCTTGAAGCGAGCCCACTCGGAGCCGTCCAGCTCATCGCGAGTGGTACCCAGCAGGTAGATAGCCTGACCGTCATGCTCAGGAGCCCAACCCGACGGGGTGCGGCGGGTGACGTCATCCATAACGCCCATCATCGCCACCACGGGGGTCGGGTTAATAGCCTTGCCACCGGTCTGGTTGTACAGGGACACGTTACCGCCGGTCACCGGAACACCCAGCTCCATGCAGCCATCAGCCAGGCCGCGAACAGCCTCAGCGAACTGCCACATGACGTCCGGGTCCTCGGGAGAACCGAAGTTCAGGCAGTCAGACACAGCCACGGGGCGTGCACCAACGGTCGCAACGTTACGGTACGCCTCAGCCAAGGACGCGCGAGCACCCTCGTACGGATCCAGGTAGGTGAAGCGCGGGGAGGCGTCGGTCGCCAGAGCAACACCGAGGTTGGTGTTCTCGTCCACGCGCACAACGCCGCCGTCGTCCGGCATGGACAGGGCGGTGTTGCCCTGAACGTAGCGGTCGTACTGGTTGGTGATCCAGGACTTGGAGCACATGTTCGGGGACGCCATGAACGCCTTGATTGCCTCGCCCAGCTCCTTACCGCGCGGGCGGGAATTGTCGGCAGCCGAACCGGTGAAGTGGTTAGCCTGGACGTCATCCTGCCACTCGGGGCGTGCGTAAGGACGCTCGTAGGTCGGGCCGTCGTGCGCAACGGTGCGGGGGTCAACATCCACGATGACCTCGCCATCCCACTCGATGACCAGGCGGCCAGAGTTGGTGACCTCACCGAGGAAGGAGTACTCCACGCCCCACTTGTTCATGATCGCTTCGAAGCGCTCCACGTTCTCGGGGGAGACAACAGCCATCATGCGTTCCTGAGACTCAGACATCAGGATTTCGCCCGGGGTCAGGGTGGGGTCACGTAGCAGAACCTTGGTCAGGTCGACGTGCATGCCGCCCTCACCGTTAGAAGCCAGCTCGCTGGTTGCGCAGGAAATACCCGCAGCACCCAGGTCCTGAATACCCTCAACCACGGAGCCCTTGAACAGCTCCAGGCAGCACTCAATCAGAACCTTCTCAGCGAAGGGGTCGCCCACCTGAACGGCAGGACGCTTCGAAGGCTTGGTGTCATCGAAAGACTCGGACGCCAGCACCGACGCACCGCCGATACCGTCGCCACCGGTGCGTGCACCGAACAGAACAACCTTGTTGCCCACGCCCGATGCGTTCGCCAGGCGGATGTCCTCGTGACGCATAATACCCACAGCCAGTGCGTTGACCAGCGGGTTTGCCTGGTAGCAGGAATCGAACTCAACCTCGCCGCCGATGTTCGGCAGGCCCAGGGAGTTACCGTAACCACCAATACCGGCAACCACGCCGCCAATAACGCGGGCGGTGTCCGGGTGATCAATCGCGCCGAAACGCAGCGGATCCATCACAGCAATCGGGCGTGCACCCATGGAAATAATGTCACGCACAATACCGCCCACACCGGTCGCAGCACCCTGGTAGGGCTCCACGTACGAGGGGTGGTTGTGGGACTCAATCTTGAAGGTAACAGCCCAGCCGTCACCAATATCGGTCACACCGGCGTTCTCACCGATACCGACCATCAGGTCCTTCTTCATCTCATCGGTGACCTTTGCACCGAACTGCTTCAGATGAACCTTAGAAGACTTGTAGGAGCAGTGCTCGGACCACATGACCGAGTACATTGCCAGCTCAGCCGCGGTAGGACGGCGACCAAGAATCTCCTTAATGTCCTCGAACTCGTTCTCCTTCAGGCCCAGCTCAGCCCAGGGGAGTTCGGTGTCCGGGGTTGCCGCCGCGTGCTCGACGGTGTCGAGGTTAAACTGCTTTTCGCTCATAACTTCTTAGAATCCTTGTCGTGCGTTAGCGGGCGTTAATCAGGTTGGCAAGAACGGAGGTGAACACGCCGAGACCATCGGCGCCACCGCGCAGAGAAACCTCACCAAAACCAGAAGAGGAAGGACCGAAGCCAGGCTCCACAGCGTGCTCCGGGTGCGGCATCAGACCGACCACGTTACCGCGCTCATTGCTGATACCAGCAATGTCGTTACGGGAACCGTTCGGGTTGAAACCAACGTAGCGGAACACCACGCGACCCTCAGCCTCCAGCGCCTCCAGAGTCTTCTGGTCAGCAACATACTGACCGTCCTGGTTCTTCAGAGGGACAACAATCTCCTGGCCAGCAGCATAGTTGCTCGTCCAGGAGGTGGAGTTATTCTCAATGCGCAGAATCTGGTCACGGCAAATGAACTTGCGGTGATCGTTCTTAATCATCGAACCGGGCAGCAGGTGAGACTCAGTCAGAATCTGGAAACCATTGCAAATACCCAGAACAGGCAGGGGAGCGGAACCGGAGGTACCAGCAGCGTTAGCGGCATCAATCACCGAACGCATCACGGGAGCCTTCGCAGCAATAGCGCCAGCACGCAGGTAGTCACCGTAGGAGAAACCGCCAGGAATAATGACGGCATCAACGTTCTTCAAATCAGCGTCGTCGTGCCACAGCTCAACGACGGTACCGCCAGCCAGACGGACAGCACGCGCAGCGTCACGGTCATCCAGGGTGCCGGGGAAAGTCACCACGCCAACGCGTGCATCAGCGAAAGCGGGGTTCGGGGAGTAAGTAGAAAAGTCGCCAACCAGGGGGACTTCAGTAGGTGCGAGGGACTCTGCCATAGGTATTAGTCCTCCAGAACCGAAACGTTCACAACGTCTTCGATGACAGGGTTCGACAGCAGCTCTTCAGCAGCCTTGCGGGCAGCTGCGAGGTGCTCCTCAGTAGCCTCACCCTCGACGGTCAGCTCGAAGCGCTTACCCTGGCGAACATCCACGAAGGAATCAACGCCGATACGGGGCAGCTCGTGAGAAATAGCCTTACCCTGCGGGTCAAGAATTTCGGGCTTGAGCATAACATCAACAACAATACGGGCCATGTGTGGGCACTCCTTGGGTGCGTGGGTTCTGTATGAGCCGTATCTCATCTTACCGTACTAACGACCGTAACGGGGGTATGCGTTCGGTTGGTGGATACTCTAAGAGGCTCGAATCACGTCTTTTACGCCTCGAGGGGCGGAAGATAGCGCTCGCACACCGCAAGCAGGCGCTCACGTAGCCCAATGGAACGCTCCGACAGCTCACGCTGAATGCGTACGTATTCAGCCTTGCCCTCGGTCGTCTCCACTGGAATCGGCTCGTACCCCCAGTCGCGAATATCGTAGGGGGCGGCGCGCATGTCCAGCTCGCGCGCATCCCACGCCAGGTCGAAACAATCCATGACCAGGGTTGAATCAACCAGAGGTAACAGCTTGTACGCCCACTTGTACACGTCCATATTCGCGTGCAGGCACGCGGGCTGTTCCAGGACGCGCTGCGTCTCGCGGGTCGGTTGCAGCTCGTTCAACGGTGCCGCCTGCGGCATGAAGAAACGGAACGCATCAAAGTGCGAGCATCGGATGCGGTGCTCCTCCACCACGCGGTCCGTACCCTCCGCGCCCAGGCGCAGTTCCAGGTAGTCGTGGCGGATGTTGTTCTCCACTGACTTGTACGCCATCGCCCACTCGTGCATGCCGAAGCAACCGAACTGCCCCTTCTTCGCGGCGGTGTTGCGCAGGATCTCGTGGGTGAAGGCGAGGGCGGTAGCGCGGCGCTCCACAAAATCGGTGACGTCCACCGTGACGGCGGAGGCTGCATCCGCCTGGGCACGCGCCACCTGCGGGGTGCAGCCAGCGTCAAGGAGCTCCTGCTCGGTTGCATGCCGGTAGAAACGCCAGGAGGTGCGCTCGGGCGCATCCAGCAGAATGATGCCGGCGCCGGGGTGCCAGCGCTTGAACTGGCCGGGCTTGAGCGTGTAGTAGGTGAAGAGGAAATCTTCCACGGGGTGCACTTCGTGGCGGGCGCGACGCTGCGCAAACGGGTCGGCGTAGCGGCCGGCACGCGCCTCATGTGCTGCCTCTGCGGCACGCCATTGACGGGCATCCATCACCTGGGAAAACACAACACTACTCATGCTTCTAGAGTAGAGCACCCGCACGCCCACAAACACACAGGCAAAAGGGAGGGGCGGTACTGGAATAAACCAGCACTGCCCCTCCCGAAGCGTACAGCCCACAAACGAGCTAAACCCTAGCGGCCAGTACCACCGTAAACAGTAGCCTCGCCCTCAGCATCCAGACCGAACGCAGTGTGCACCGCGCGAACAGCCTCATCCAGCTTGCTCAGCTCAGTAATCACCGAAATACGAATCTCAGAAGTCGAAATCATGTCAATGTTCACGCCAGCGTTAGACAGGGCCTCAAAGAAAGTGAACGAAACACCCGTGTTAGTCTTCATGCCCGCGCCAACCAGCGACAGCTTACCAACCGACTCGTTGTAAATAACCTCCTGGAAACCCAGCTCCGCCTTAGCATCCTCCAGCGCCTTCAGCGCGGTGGGGCCCTGATCCTGATCCAGGGTGAAGGAAATATCGGTCACGCCGGGGCGGTCAGTCGGCACGTTCTGAACAATCATGTCCAGGTTAACCTTCGCCTCATTAATCAGACCGAACACCTTAGCTGCCGAACCGGGAACATCCGGAACACCAACAACAGTAATCTTTGCGCGGGTGCGATCATGCGCGACACCAGAAATCAGGGGCTGCTCCAAGGGAATCTCCTTCAGATGGGTGGGGGTCAGTTCCGCGGACTCCTCCGGAACCACAATAGTGCCTTCAAGGTTAGAGAACGAAGAACGCACGTGAAGCTTCAAATTAAAACGACGAGCATACTCAACACTGCGCAGGTGCAGAATCTTCGCACCGTTCGCCGCCATCTCCAGCATCTCTTCACTGGTGATGGTATCCAGCTTGTGCGCGGTCGGCACGATGCGCGGGTCGGCAGTGAAAACGCCGTCCACATCCGAGTAAATCTCGCACACATCAGCGTTCAGAGCAGCAGCCAGAGCAACAGCAGTCGTATCAGAACCGCCGCGGCCCAGAGTCGTAATATCGCCGCTCTGACGGTTCATACCCTGGAAACCGGCCACAATCGCAATATTTCCGGCCTCAATCGACTCACGGATACGCTCCGGGTTGACCTCCACCAGACGTGCAGAACCGTGCACGCCGTCGGTAATCATGCCAGCCTGAGAACCAGTGAAAGACTGGGCCTTAGCACCCAGGTCGTTAATAGCCATCGACAGGATGGCAGTTGAAATGCGTTCACCGGCGGTCAGCAGCATGTCCAGCTCACGGGAAGGAGTGACATTGCTGGTGACCTCTGCGGCAAGGTCGAGCAGCTCATCGGTGGTGTCACCCATAGCGGACACCACGACGACCACATCGTTACCTGCCTTCTGAGTGTCCACGACGCGGCGGGCAACGCGCTTTACGCCCTCCGCATCAGCTACGGAGGAACCGCCGAACTTTTGGACGATCAGGCTCATTGATATCTCCAGGTCAGTTACTTGTGTGCCACCGGCAGACGCCGGCTCCTCATTTATAGTAGACGGCGTTCAGTGCAAGCGGCGAACTGCACCCCCGTATGTATTGCCCCGTGAAATATTACGTAGTATTACGCGGTAGCGATGCGGGGTGCGGGGGCGGGTACGGCTCGCACGCGGGAGCAGGTACCAGAGCCTGCGGAGGCGAGTTTTAGGTCCACGGGTTCACGTACGTGACACCCGGCAACGGCGGAACATCCGGCTTCGGGGTGCGCAACGGGGCGTTCTGAATCGAGCGGATCTTCTCCTCGTAATCGGGGGTGCGGAACACCTCCGGAGCATCCTCCGCCTGCTCGGTTGCGGGTGCCTCAGTGGGTTCGGAGGCGGCGCTCGCAGGAGCCTCCTCAACGGAGTCTTCGCCCAGGTCAGGGGCGGATTCTGCGGCGGTTTCAGTATCGACAGAAGAGCCCTCATCGCGGGATTCCTCAGCCTCCTGCAGAACCTGCTCAATCAGCTGCTCATCCACCGTACCCTGCACGCCCTCAGCCGCCTGCGGGGTGGTAACGGCAGAATCTTCAGAATCCAGGTCGTCGAACATGCTCGAATTCCAGCGGCGACGGGTCTGCTTCGCCTCCTGAGCCTGAACCTGAGCCGCCTGCTCACGCTCCTGCTCCTCCTCACGGTTCACGCGCTCAAAATCCTCGGCGGCAGTGTGCGCCACCGCCGTGCCCTCGCTAATGACGCGGCGGCCCTCCAATGCGCGGCCCAGGGTAATCTCGTCCGCGTACTCCAGGTCGCCACCGACCGGCAGACCCGACGCCAGGCGCGACAGACGCACACCCAACGGCACGAGCATGCGCGAGAGGTAGGTTGCGGTCGCCTCACCCTCAAGGTTCGGGTCCATCGCCAGAATAATCTCCTGGATGCGCTCATCCGCCAGGCGGGACACCAACTCACGAATACGCAGCTGCTCCGGGCCCACACCCGCCAGCGGGTTAATAGCGCCGCCGAGCACATGGTAGCGGCCGGTAAAGGAACGGGTGCGTTCAATCGCCACCACGTCCTTCGATTCTTCGACCACACACAGCACAGACGGGTCGCGGCGCTCATCACGACAGATTGTGCACAGCTTCGTCTCGGAGACGTTACCGCACTCCTCGCAGAAGCTGACGCTGGTCTTCACCGTGGAAATGGCGTTGGCTAGGCGCGCCATATCGGCAGCATCCGCATTCAGAATGTGAAAAGCGATGCGCTGAGCCGACTTGGGACCCACACCCGGCAGGCGACCGAGCTCGTCAATGAGGTTTTGAACTGCTCCCTCGTACATGGCTTCTCCTTCTGATGCGGTGTGTTGTGCTGGTGCGTTGGTGCGCTGTTCTTGGGCGACGTTATGAGTATGCACCCAACCCCTGACAGTTTAGAGGCGTTTCGCGTAGCGAGTATGCGGCTGGAATGAGCGCGCCCGCCATCGGTGCGATGGCGGGCGCGGCACCTACAACCCCGGGTTAGGGCTGGTGCAGGGGGTGTTCGTCAATGACGGTACCACCAATAATTTTTTCGATAGCGCGCAGGCCGATGAAGGTGCTGTTTTCGACCTTCTCGTCATCCTCAGAGACGTAGTCCTCATCGGATGCGGCGCGTGCCGCCGGCTTTGCTTGCTGTGCCGGTGCTACGGGTTCCGGCGCAGTCTGTGCAGCGGGCTGATCGGGTTTCTCTCCGCGTGCCGGCGCGTTATCGACCGGTGCATTATCAACCGGAGCCGCCTGCGGGGGAGTAGCCAGCGGGCCAGCCGGAGCAATCGGCGCTGCGGGTGCAAGCGGACCAGCCGGGGCAACCGGAGCAGCGAGCGGACCAGCCGGTGCTACAGGTTCAGCGTAGGGAGGCTCATTCTCAAAAGGGGGCTCCTCCTCATAGGGCGGTTCCTCCACGTGAGGGGGCTCCTGCGAGAACGGGGGTTCCGGTGCGTGCTGGGGTTCCGGGGTGCTCTCCTGCTGCGGAACCCCACTACCGGAAGCAGCAAAGGAATCACGCTCACCAAAACCACCCGCCGGAGCCGTCGGAACCTGCTGGGCTACCGGAGCAACCGAGGGTTCAGGCGCAAGCGGGCCAGCCGGGACTTCCTGAACCGGTGCTTCCTGAATCGGTGCCTGCGGTGCAGCCGGGGCAGCCTGCTGGGGCGCCTCCTCGGGGGCGCTCTGCGGAATCGGGGCAACCTCCCACGCACCCAGGGGCGCATCCACGCTCGTGGACTCGGGGCTGTTTGCGCCGGTCAGCGGCTGACCGTGGCGACGCCACGCATCCTCACCGCCGCGCGGACCATCAGCCAGAGGCGCCGGCTGAGCGGGCTGCTGAGGTGCCTGCTGAACAGGCGGCTGAGGTGCCTGCGCTACAGGCGCCGCCGCCGGAGCTGCGGGCTGTACCGGGGTAGGCTGCGCTACAGACGCCGCCGCCGGGGCGGGCTTAGCCTGCTCGCCGGGCTTTGCCACCTGAGCATGAATGGTCACCTGACGGCGCAGGAACTCGCTCACGCGGGCGGTCAACTCGGGCACAAAGCCCTTGACCGCGCGCAGAGTCGCAATGTCGGCGCTCACGTACAGGGTTGCGCCGTCCATGCGGGCGGGGCGAACCTTCATCAGTTGCTCCGCCGCACCGGGAACGCTCATTCGGTTAAGAATGGCGCGCCAATTACCCTGAACCGCCGCCAGAGGATCATTCGGGTCAAGCTTCAAAGGCGCGGAGGGGGTAGCCGCAGGAGCGGCCGGGGTATTCGGCGCCGCCTGAGCATTGGGCGCCGCCTGAGCATTGGGCGCCGCCGGGGCATTACCTGCCAGGGGAGCACCAGCCGGAGCTGCAGGTGCCTGAGGTGCAGGAGTCTGTGCTGCGGGGGCCTGTGCTGCCGGTGCCAGGGGCGCAGTGCTAAGCGGGGCGCCAGAAGACTGCGGGGTGGTCGCAGCAAGAGGCGCACCAGCCAGCGGGGGAGCACCCGCACTAGTCTGCTGGGCGGGCTGAGCTGCCTCCTGCACAGGCTCGCTAGGAGCCTGTGCATTAGGCGCCGGGGTCTTAGGAGTCAGGCCAGCAGCCGCCATACCCGCCGCACGAGCCGCAGACATGCCGCCCTGCGCCGGAGCGGAACCAGCAGGAACAGAACCGGCACCAGAAGCCACGCGGCGCTCCAGTACCTGCAGGCGAGAAGCCAACGCCGAAACCTCAGCACCACCAGCAGAACCCTCCGCCGCAGGCAGAAGCAGACGCGCACACAGCAACTCCAGCTGAAGCTGCGGATTCGCCGCACCCGTCATACCATTCAGAGTCTCATTGACCGTACCCGCGGCAACCGTCAGCTCACGCTCACCCAAAGCCTGAGCCTGCTGACCCAGACGCTCCAACTGATCCTGCGGAAGACCCTGCAAAATCTGACCCGCAGCCTGCGGAACAGCCTTCACCACAATCAAGTCACGCAGACGCTCCAGCAGATCCTCCACAAAACGGCGAGGATCCTGACCGGTCGCCACCACACGCGACACCGCGCCAAAGAGAGTCGGCGCATCCTTCGCACCCAACGCATCAATGACCTCATCCAGAAGCTGCGCATGGGTATAACCCAGCAGCGCCACCGCACGGTCATACTCAATACCGTTCTGCGACGACGCACCAGCCATCAGCTGGTCAAGAATCGACAGCGAATCACGCACCGAACCGCCGCCAGCACGAATCACCAGCTGCAGCACACCCGGCTCAACCGGCACCTGCTCCTGATCGCACAGACCCTGCAGGAACGGCAGAAGCACCTCCGGCGGAACTAGGCGGAACGGGTAATGGTGAGTACGCGAACGAATCGTGCCCAGCACCTTATTCGGCTCAGTCGTCGCGAAGATAAACTTCACGTGCTCCGGCGGCTCCTCCACAATCTTCAGCAGCGCATTGAAACCCTCACGGGTCACCATATGCGCCTCATCAATAATGAAGATCTTGTAACGGTCACGCACCGGCGCCAAAGTAGCGCGTTCACGCAGGTCACGGGCATGATCCACACCGCCGTGGCTCGCCGCGTCCATCTCAATCACGTCAAGAGAACCGCCACCATCACGCGACAGCTCACGGCACGAATCGCACACACCACACGGAGTCGGAGTCGGACCCTGCGCACAGTTCAAGCAACGCGCCAAAATACGCGCCGACGTGGTCTTACCGCAACCACGCGGACCCGAAAACAGGTACGCGTGATTCACACGGTTCTTCTCCAGAGCGACCATAAGAGGTTCGGTCACGTGCTCCTGCCCGATAACCTCAGCGAAGGTCTCGGGGCGATAACGACGATAAAGGGCAGTGCTCACGGCAACCTCTTCAACTCGGGGTGCGGATAGGACAATCCCTACCATTTTAGACGCTCCACCCTCGGCACGAGTGGTCACCAGTCACCGGCGAACACGCACACGTCACGGATGCTCATCGGGCAGTCCGTACGCCCACAGAAATACCGCGGATGCACCGAATTCCCAAGAACCCAAAAATCCGGTACACTGGTTCTTGCCTCTTACGTGGCGTTATCTTGGAAAACTCCCCCAGGACCGGAAGGTAGCAAGGGTATTCGAGCTATGACGGGTGCGTAAGGGGTTTTTCTATGCCTAAAATCAGCTACATAGACAATCAGGCACCCGTCATACCCGTCTCACTGTCGTTCGACGGCTTCAACCCAGGATTCCGCCTCGTTAGGGCTCGGCGGCTTCGACGCAGGATTTATTACCTCGCTCGCTCGGAATCCTGCGCCTCAGTTCGCTCGCTCGGAATTCTGGGTTTCAGCGGTTGCGTAAGGGGTTTTTCTATGCCCAAAAGTAAGAGTACAAGCACCCACAAATGTGCTTTCTGTTACTTTTCCCATCCAGGGCTTGCGCGCCCGGTAAAAGCGTAGTAAAGTTTTATTCGTTGCCTACGCAATGCGTAGAAAACATAGCTGGAGGATTCGCCTAGCGGCCTATGGCGCACGCCTGGAACGCGTGTTGGGTTAACAGCCCTCGGGGGTTCAAATCCCCCATCCTCCGCCACCGATCCCCGGTCTTAGATTCTAAGACCGGGGATTTTTTATACCCCTTGGTACTATTTCTTCAGAACCCCCACGGGTCCACGCGCCGCCCAGGCGCCCCATACCTGCAGAAAGCACCACCATGATCTTCAAAAAAGTAGGCGACAGCCGCCCCTACCCCCAGCACGGCATGACCCACGCCGACTGGGGAGGAATCCCGCCGCAGCAGGTACGCCTCGACACCCTCATCACCACCCAGAAGACCCTCAACCTCGAGACCCTACTCGCCGAAGACTCCACCTTCTACGGTGACCTCTTCCCGCACGTGGTCAAATGGGGCGGCGAACTATACCTCGAAGACGGCGTGCACCGCGCACTGCGTAACGCCCTGCACCGCCGCGCCGTCATGTACGCGCGCGTACTGGACCTGGATTCCATCTCTCCGGCACTGCTGCCCGGCGCGTAACCCCCCCCGAATACAGAAAAAGCCGCGGACCGATGCAAAGAAGCATCAGGTCCGCGGCATTCTTATGAACGTATAACTGCGCTACGTTTCGCGGTTCAGGTTCCGCGATTCAGAGGTGCCACGCTTAGGATGCGACCTTCAGGTCCGCCTCCTGCAGCGGGGACTGCTCCGGCAGAGACTCCTCGGAGTCCAGACGAACAGGGTTGCCCTCGGCATCAAAACGCGCGCCCAGGCCCATCTGAATGAAACGGATGGTATTCAGAATCTGGCGCTCGCGGGTCTCCTCGTCCGGCGCGTCCTCGGCGCGGCCAGCGCTCGAAGAGAGCGAACCGTGCACGAGCATCGCCAGTTCGCGAATGTCGTTCTTGGGAATGTAGTTCTCAGCAATCGCGGCTGAGAGGATGTGTGCCAGCACCATCTGCAGTTCGTGCACGTGCTTGCCGAGCTTCGCGTAGGACTCGGGGGAGAGCATGGAGCGCATTGCCGGGCCCGGGGGCAGGTGGCGGCGCGCCAGGTCGTTGATCTGCAGGCGAATGTAGACCGCGAGCTGGTCGATCGGGTTTTCGATGCCCTCCAGGCCGACGCGCAGTTCGTTGAGGAAGCGTTCGGTCTCGTCCAGGGCGTAGGCGACCAGCAGTTCGCCCATGTCGGCGAAGTAGTTGTAGACCGCGGTGCGGCCGATGCCGGCGTTCTTGGCGACGTCGGTCATGGTCAGGCCGGAGAGGCCGCGGTTGTAGAGGATCTCGCCGAAGGAGTTGAGGATGGCGCGCTTGGTGTTTTCGCGCTGGGCGGCGTTGGTTGCTGCAGAAATACGAGGCATAGTGACACTCTACCCTAAATCGTCAGCAAATGACGAATTTATCGAATGTGTCACCAAGAAATTTGCCCAATTCATGCGAATTTTCATGTTTATGACAGAACAACCGCCCCTAGAGGAACCCCAAACGCGTAGCCGCCGCCAAATCAGCACCCACCAACGACGCAATCGGATACCCCGTATGGCCACGCCCCGGAGTCACCTGCAGCAGAGTCCGCGCCCCCAAACTCTCGTAGAACGCGCTACCCTCCTGCGCCGCAATACGCGCCGACCAGCTCCCCTCGGCACTCGTCGCCATACGACGACGACCAGACGGCGAACGCCCATCCAGCACGCCCACATGCCAGCTCATCAGCAGACGCTCATGCGAGGAAGGATTCAGCGCAGCCTGCTCACGCACCCGCGCGGGCACACCGTCAGCGCCGCCGCCGCCGATGAAGGTGGCGCCGCCTCCGCGAATCCAGTCAATATCGTGCGACAGCAGCTCGTAGCTGAGGAACTCCGCGCCGCCCGAATATCCGGCAAGCCAGACGCGGCTCATATCCACCCCGTACGCCAGGGCAATCTCCTCAACGAGGGCGCGGACCATCCTGCCGTTCGAGCGGGCACGAACCCACCAGTTATAGGTCAGCGGAGGCGCATAAGAGCCGGTATCGGTCAGACGCGGCTCCCGCAGGCTACCCGGCGAAAGCACCGGCACGGACAGCATGTTGAACTCAGCCGCCACCTGCGCCAACTCTGCACGCAACGGCGAAGTGCGGCGCAGCAGACGACTACCGGCACGGGAGAGATGATCACCATCAAAATAGAACAGCACACCGGGCGCAGACTCAGACTCGGTCAGAAGGTGCAGGTTATCGACCCGGTAGTAGATATTGCGCCCGCGATGCGTAAACGACCGGTAGCCGAGAAGCTCAGAGGACGCCAGCAGCATCGGCTCCAACAGAGAAATGCCGGCACGAACCGCATGCGCCGCATAGGTCAGTAGCGGATGCAACCGCGGGATATGTGCGCTGAGCCTACGCTGATTGCGGTGCCGCCTCTTCTGCACTCGACGCGCAGAACGTCGTATCGAGGCGCGTAGAGCACGACCCGTACCCGCTTCCAGCAGGGATGCGACCTGCTCAGTACGGTGAGCGCCGCTGCGGTAAACTCCGTTGCGGTGAACTCTGCGGCTCAGTCTCTTCATACCTCCATTGTAAATGTGTGGGTTCTGCCGCTATCGGGATGGGATGGTACCGCAGGCATCCCACACCGGGTAACCGGGTGCATGCCGCGTCCACACTCTTGAAAGAGGCGCAGAAACCTGCCGCCGCCACGGCATATAGGTACTATTAGATAGGCTCGGGTGGCAGACGAGCCGGTGAGTAGCGCCCTGCATAGCGCGCTCACCCACCACGCGTGAGGGCGGTGTCCTCGCGTCAAGAAACACATCGCATGAAGAAAGACTTGGGGAAAGTAATGGCTAAACCCGTTAGCGAATCTAAGGCTCAGACGAGCACCGTTAAGGTGCCCTGGGCTGGTCGCCGCGGCTACTTTGATCTGCTGCTGGGCGCGTCCTGCGTCATCCTGATCATTTCGAATATTGGTGCAACCAAGGGCGTGGAGTTCGGTCCGCTGCCCTTCGAACTGCCCCTCATCGGTAACACCATCGTCACCGATGGTGGTTTCTTCCTTTTCCCTCTCGCCTACGTTATTGGTGACCTTCTCTCTGAGGTGTACGGCTTCAAGCGTGCCCGCCGCGCGATTGTAGCCTCCTTCAGCTCGGCTGCTTTTGCTGCCCTGTGCTTCCTGCTGATTGTGCACCTGCCGCCGGCAAGCTTCTACACCGGCCAGGATTCGTTCGCACAGGTTCTCGGCCCGGTCTGGCAGATTTTTGCGGGCTCCCTGCTCGGCTACCTGTTCGGTCAGACCCTGAACGCCTGGGTCATGGTAGCGATGAAGAAGGCAAGCAAGGGCCGTTTCCTGTGGCTGCGCATGATTGTCTCCACCCTGGTTGGCGAGCTGCTCGACACCCTCATCTTCTGCTCGATCGCCGCACCGGTACTCGGCATCGACAGCATGGAAGCATTCCTCAACTACGTGCTGATTGGCTATATCTATAAGTGCCTGGTCGAGGTGCTCCTCATGCCGATCAGCTACCCGATTATTGGTTGGTTCAAGCGTCACGAACTGGAGTACGTGGCATAAGCTAACCTCCTTACAGCTGATGTGCAGAGCCGCCCGGCCTAACGACTGGGCGGCATTGCCTTTTCAGATTTGTTCAATACACAGCATGTCTAAGAAAGAGATACGTTATGTCTAAACTGCAGGGGAACACCCCCGAGCAGTCGGAGAAGAACGACTCGTTGAATCGTTCCCTCTCCCACGGCCAGTTGACCATGATTGCAATGGGCTTGGCGCTGGGTACGGGCCTGTTCCTGGGCTCCTCCTCCGCCATTAAGATTGCAGGCCCCGGCGCAATCCTCTCTTACGCTATTGGTTCGATGATTGCGGCAACCATTGCTGCGTGCGCGGGTGAAATGTCCGTGCGTCACCCCGTCCAGGGCGGTTTCGGCACCATTGCCAGCCGATACCTGAACCCCTTTAGCGGCTACCTGACTCGCTGGGCGTATTGGGCGTGCACCGTGCCGCTGGCCGGTGCTGAGCTGGTGGCGGTTGGCCACTACATGGCGTACTGGTTCCCGGACGTTCCCCTGGCTGTGTTCGTTGCTCTCTTTGGCGCGATTATTCTGGTGCTGAACCTGGTGAGTGTGAAGTCCTTCGGCGCCCTGGAGTTCCTGCTCTCTTCGATTAAGGTTTCTGCCGTCATCGTGTTCATGGTGATCGGTGTGCTGCTGGTGTTCGTGGGCCTGCCCGGTCACGCTGCGGCGGGTACCGCAAACCTCGTGAACGACGGCGGCTTCCTGCCGAACGGCCCGGCATCTATCTGGATTTCGATGGCTGTTGTCATGTTCTCCTTCGGCGGTGTGGAAATGATTTCTCTCTCTGCAGCGGAGGCGAAGGACCCCGCACGCTCGGTGGCAACCAGCGTGAAGGCAATGATTTGGCGCCTGTCCACCTTCTACGTGGTATCCATGGCGATTATTCTCTGCCTGGTGCCCTGGCAGACCGCCGCACAGAACTCGGAGCTGACCGAGTCGCCGTTCGTGCTCGTCTTCTCTGAGCTGGGCATCCCCTTCGCTGCGGACATCATGAACTTCGTGGTGCTGGTGGCGGCGCTCTCGGGTGCGAACGCCTCCCTGTACGCGGCAACCCGCCTGCTGCACGCCCTGGGCTCTGACCGTATGGCTCCCGCAGTGGCTGCCCGCACCTCCTCGCGCGGTGTGCCGGTCGTGGCTCTGCTGATTTCCTTCACCGGCGTTGTTGTGGCGACCGTGATGGCTGTTGCCAAGATCGGCGACATCTTCGCCCTGCTCATGGCGCTGGTGACCCTGTGCATCCTGATCGTGTGGATCATGATTCTGCTGACCTACCAGGCGTACAAGAAGGACCAGAAGAACGCATCCTCCTTCACCGTGCTGGGTGGCCGCGTCACCGCTGGTCTGGCTCTGGCGGGTGTTCTGGCGACCCTGGCGGCAATGTTCATGCTGCCCGGCTCGGGTGTTCAGGAATCCATCATGGTCGGCATCGTCTTCTTCGTGCTGATTTCTATTGGCTACGCCATCTCCTCGAAGGTTCAGGGCGGTTATGAGCGCCCCGACCTGGACGCTATGCACGCCGACGAGGATACCAACGCGGCACAACACTAAATAGCGTGGAAGCCTTGCACAGCTGAAACACGAAAAGGCACCGGATGGGGGAGCACCCCGCCCGGTGCCTTTGCGTTTTCTCCCCGCTCCGGCGGCGCCGTTCTGCCCGGCCTAACCGTGCCCGTAGAATAGTTAACTATTCGCACCTGTCACCGTGGATTTGAGGCCGCGGGCGCCGGGTGCGAGCACACATTGCACATCACGCCCCTTGAGGCGTATTGACGGAAGGCACCTTCGTGTCCCACAACGACGATACCCGCAGCCACGCTGCAGCGGGCACCGCCGGGTCGCGCACCCTGAAGCGTTCTCTGTCCCACGGGCAGATGACCATGATTGTGATGGGTTCCGCGCTCGGTACGGGCCTCTTCCTGGGTTCTGGCACCGCCATTGCGATGGCGGGTCCCGCGGTCATTCTCACCTACGCTATCGGTTCTGCGCTCGCTTCGGTGATTGGCGCGGCAACCGGTGAAATGGCGGTTCGCTACCCTGTCCGCGGCGGTTTCGGTACTATTGCTACCCGCTACCTGGGCCCGTTTGCGGGCTTTTTGACTCGTATTGCCTACTGGACGGCGACTGTTCTGATTGCCGGCGTTGAGCTGGTGTCGGTGGCGACCTACCTGAATTATTGGTGGCCGCAGCTACCCCTGTGGACCGGTATTGCGGTGTTTGGTGTGGCGCTGATTGTGCTGAACCTGACGAGCGTGAAGTCCTTCGGCATGCTGGAGTTCTTCCTCTCCTCCATTAAGGTCATTTCGATTGTTGCCTTCCTGCTGGTGGGCCTGTGCCTGATTTTCTTCGGTCTGCCCGGCCACGCCGCGGTGGGTACCGCAAACCTCTTCAACGATGGTGGTTTCATGCCGAACGGCCCGCAGTCGGTGTGGCTGTCGCTGGCCGTTGTGATGTTCTCCTTCGGCGGTATTGAGATGATTTCGATTTCTGCCGCGGAGGCGAAGGACCCCTCCCGCTCGGTGCGTTCCTCGGCTAAGGCGATGATGGTTCGTTTGGCGACCTTCTACGTGCTGGCGGTCCTGATTGTTGTGGCTATTATTCCGTGGCGTTCGGCGTCGGGTCTGGGCGATGCGGTGGAGGCTTCCCCGTTCGTTCTGGTCTTTGAGCAGTTGGGCGTGCACGGTGTGGCGCACTTCGTGAACTTTGTGGTGCTGATTGCGGCGCTGTCGAGTGCGAACGCGAACCTGTACGCGGGTGCGCGTCTGATGCACTCGCTGGCGGTTGACGGTATGGCGCCTCGCCAGCTGGCTCAGGTGAATCGTGCGGGCGTTCCGGCTCGTGCGGTATGGCTGTCGACCAGCGGTATGGTCATTGCTATTCTGCTGGCGCTGTACAGCCCGAAGGAAGCGTTCCTTTCCATGATTTTCGTGATTATGGTGTGCGCGCTGACCGTGTGGGTTTTGATTCTGTTCGCCTACATTGTGTACAAGCGTGTTGAGCCGGCGACCGATGGTTTCCGCCTGTGGGGTGGCCAGTTCACCGCCGCGGTTGGCGTTCTGCTGCTCTTCGCGGTGTGGGTTGCGCTCTTCATGGTGCGCGGTTCCATGATTCCGGCTGTGGTGGGTGTGGGCTACTTTGTGGTCCTGAGCCTGCTGTACTTTGCTCGTATCCGCCACACTCACGTGATTGATGAGCAGACCTTTGTGGAGGCTCAGCAGGCAACCGGCGAGTACGACGCCATGAAGTATGACGCTGATCATGCCCTGGAGACTGCGGCTAAGCTGGGCCGTTAAGGTTCTGCAGCTGCAGGGAGGGCCGGTGTTGGGGCCTGCAGAGACTCCAACACAGTAATAAACGAAAAATACGGAAAATTTCTGGAATTCCTCGTAATAAAACCGTAAAAATGCAGTTGGCCCTCAGGACGGGTCTATCATGGACAGTGAACCGTATGATCTTGTATGCGTTCAAATGTCTGTGTGTTGGATGAGGCTCGAAAGCATCGTAGCTTTCGAGCCTCATCGCTTTAACTATCAAATATATTTCTAGCCCCCGAATCATTATCAGCTGATTCATTTGCTGTACCTTGCGGATTCGTACGAATAGCCGCCTCACAGCGGTGGGGAGTAGAGTTAAAACCATGCAAAGCCACGAAAAGAACCGCGAAAACACCCCCGCCTCTGAGGTCGGTACCACCGACGAACTGCTGGTACACGTTCCCGCCCGCTGGGGCGACATGGACGCCTACGGGCACGTCAACAACGTCGCTATCCTCTCGGTCATGGAAGAAGCCCGTGTGGCGCTCTTCGGCCCGCCTCCCTCCTCCGGTCAGAAGCCTACTGTGGCACCGCAGCCTCCCATTCTGCTTTTCGAGCTGGTCACCGAGGGCGTGCAGGCGCTTATTGCCGAGCACGGCATCCGCTACCTGGCTCAGCTGCCCTACACCGGTGAGCCCGTACCCGTGCGCCTGAGCGTGGAGAAGGTCAGCGCCGCCTCCGTGCGTATTGGCTACTCGATTCTCTCCCCGGTGGACGGCCGCGAATGCGTTCGTGCCTTCACCGTGCTGGCGTTCTGGGATTCCGTGGCGGGGCGCCTGACGCGTCTGAGCCCCGAGCAGCGTGACCTGCTGAGCTCCTACCTGCCGCAGAAGTAGAGGGGCTGGCGCTCTGCTGTAATAAACCGGTCTTGAACGGGGTTAAGCGTATGCTTTAAATACCTTCTGCAAAGGGTGCAAAAGGTCCATTCCCGGGAGAGATAACGATGTCGTTTCACCACACTCAGGCTGACCCCGCCGGTTGGGGTCGCCGCACGATGCGCGCCACCGGATGCGCCGCCGCCCTGCTCCTTGCCCTGACCGGCTGCTTCGGCGGTTCTCAGAGCGAAAACTCCTCGTCGACCCCCAGCCCCTCCAGCACGGCTAACCACTCGCAGTACCCGCTTCCTTCCTCCACGGCGTCCCCGTCGCCGACGAAGAAGACCGAGCCGACCGTCACCGAGACTCAGGCGCCCGCCCCCGCAGAGAGTGCTGAGGCGAAGGCATCCGAGTCCTCCGCACCTGCTGAGGCGAAGGAAACCTCCACCGCGGCAGAGACTCCCACCGGTGACACTCCTCGCGCGCCCGAAAAGGTGGAGGCTGAACGCGCCTCCGCCGGCGAGCGCTGCGGACACATTGGCCGCAAGGGCTACCTGAAGACTGGTGCGGAAATCATGGTGTTGCGCGGTACTGTGGACTGCGCTCACGCGCTGGACGTGCTGACCGAGTACGTCACCACCCCGCGTGCCGACGACAACCTGACCGAGCACCAGGTTGCGAAGGTTCAGGACGCCACCTGCTACTGGAACCCGCAGTACGAGATGGCTGAGAACCGTCGCGAGGATCGCGGCGCCCCCGAGTGCACCATCGGCGAGGATGTCGCCTTCGTGGCTCGCCTGCAGAACCCGGACGCTCCCGAGATCCCGTTCCTCATGGAGCCCTCCTACTACGATTCCGGCGCCGGCTACTACCGTTTCAAGAGCGATGACGAGCGCACCCTCTGCGAGCTGAACCCCGCGGATGGAACCCTGGTGTGCGAGCGCCGCACCGGTGAGCAGACCGGTGACGGTAACGGTGCGGTCGGTCGTACTTTTGCAGGTCCGGTGGAGGTGACTCGCATGAACTTCCTGACCGGCGCTAGCGAGGTGAATACCGCGAATGGGTCCTCGGCTCTGCACGCGGAAACCACCACCGCAAACACGAAGATGATGCACACCTGGGATGTGGTGACTGTGCCCGCTGCCGATGGTAATCAGCTGACCTGTTTCGGCGAGATTGAGAATAGCTCGATAAGCTGCCATGACGGAAACGGGCACACTATTCTGGTGCGTGGCAGGCACGAAGGCTAAACACCCGCGCTAGAGGCAATGAGTTGTCAGTGAGTTGTGAAGAGAGCTAAGGAGGGGCTTCCCGCACTGCCGGGGAGCCCCTCTTATTGCGCTGTGCCTCTACCCGCTGTGTCCTAGCGGGGGCACCCTGTGGGTTCCTAAGATGCCGTATAGCTAGCTCACAGGTAGCGTCTTTAGAATACTGGTTAGGAACCCGAACCGATGACGCAGAAAGGTCACCATGCATCCGGCACAGAAGCACTCTACCCAGACTTCTTCTACTACTCTCCGCACCGCTAAGCGTTACAGCCCCGTGGCGCTCGGTGCCACGCTCCTGCTTGCCCTGTCGGCATGCTCCGGAGGTGCCACTACCGCCGCCTCCCCGAGCGCTACCGTAGTCCCTAGCCCGAGCGCTACGAGCGCGAAGGCAACCTCCAGCCCCACTCGCACCGCAACGGTCAGTGAAAGCACCCCGACTCCCGGCACGGTCAGCACCACCACCGCGGCGGCGACTGTAACTCCCGGTACCATCACTACCGCAAGCCCCTCGGTAACCGTGCAGGCGAGCGCGGCGGCGAGCTCCTCCGCATCGGCGAAGGCCGGTTCGAACGCTTCGGCGAGCGCGTCGAGCACCGCTAGCCTGTCCAGTTCGGATGTTCAGTCTGCGGGCGGTAGTTGCGGCAGCATGGACGCTACCGGCTACCTGAAGCACAACGCGACGGTTCAGGTGACCTCCGGCGCGGTGGATTGCCTGTTTGCGCGTGAGCTGATCCGCCAGTTTGTGGTGCAGAACCCCGCGGAGGTGACCGATAAGGTGAATGGTGAGCGTACCGTCATGTCGGCGCGCTGCTACTGGAAGCCGGATGACGGTGCGGATCGTGCGACCCCCGAATGTGTGTCCCTGGATGGTGGTAGCACTGTCATTACCGTGAAGCTGACGAACTAGCCCGCGGCTCAACCCCGCAAGGTTTAGGCGTTAAACGCAAGCGCCGCGTTGACGAATGATTCGTCAACGCGGCGCTTTGCTGTCTCGAAGCTATCTCAAGCAGCTGGCGCGGCGGGTTTTAGAGCTCCCCGCGTGCGCGGGCGGCGAGTACGTCATCCAGGCGGGCGAAGGTCGAACGCCAGGTGGTGCGCACCTCCTCGTGGACCGAGGCGGGCATGGGACCAATCTCAATGACGATGCGGGTACCGGAACCCACGCCGTCGGCGGTAATCACGGTTTCGGGGGAGAAACGGTGACGCTGGTACACCAGCACGCTACCGGGGTTGCCCAGGTGGTCGGGCAGCTGCTCGGCGTATTCGAGCTCCTTGAACGGTTCAATGCTCAAAAAGCGGCTCTGCAGAATGCAGGACACCGAGGGGTCAACCTCGTTGATCATGGACAGGCGTTGCATGCCGCCGACGACGGGCTCCACGACAACGTCGGTGGGGCGCACGTGCCAGCCGGCGGGGCCGTACCAGCGGACCAGCAGTTCGGGGTCCAGGTAGGCGCCGAAGACGTCCTCGACCGGGGCTGCGATCTCGTGGTCGAAGACGAGAAGCTCCTCATCGGGAACATGAGTGATGCTCATAGGGTTCTCCTTAAATAGGTTGAAGAGCGGGTTTAGGGCTTCTTGCCGGAGTAGTAGTTGCCGAGGAACTCGTCACGGTACTCGAAGTAGGTGCCGTCCTTGATGGCTTCGCGGGCGTCGTCCACCATGCGCACGATGAAACGCTCATTGTGGATGGAGGCGAGGGTCGCCGCCAGACGCTCGTCCGCCTTGAAGAGGTGACGCAGGTAGGCGCGGGTGTAGTGGGTGCAGGTGTAGCAGTCGCAACCCTCGTAGATGGGCGAGAAGTCCGCCTTGAAGCGCGCGTTGGTGATGTTGTAGCGGCCGGTGGGGGAGTAGACGGCTGCGTTGCGTGCCACGCGGGTGGGGGAGACGCAGTCGAAGGTGTCCACGCCGTTCTCGATGCCGACGAAGATGTCGTCGGGTTCGGAGATGCCGAGCAGGTGGCGGGGCTTGGATTCGGGCAGCTCTTCGGCGCACCAGCGCACGATGGTACCGAGGTTTTCCTTCTCGAGTGCACCACCGATGCCGAAGCCGTCGAAGGGCATGGAGCCGAGATCCTGGCATGCCTTGCGGCGCAGGTCTTCGTACTGGGCGCCCTGAATCACGCCGAACAGTGCCTGGTAGGGCTTGCCCACGCGCTCTGCGGTGAGACGCTGGTGCTCAGCGATGCAGCGCAGCGCCCACAGACGGGTGCGTTCGAGCGCCTCCTCCTGGTAGCCGCGGGAGTTGTAGAGGGTGGTCAGCTCGTCGAAGGCGAACATGACGTCGGCACCAATCTGGTGCTGAACCTGCATGGACACCTCGGGAGTGAAGCGGTGAATCGAGCCGTCAATATGCGACTTGAAGTTCACGCCGTCGTCGTCAATGTGGGCGAGGCGTTCCTTGCCCTTCGCCACGTCGTCGTCGCCGAGGGGGCGGCCGTCGGCGCCCTTAGCGTCCGCGACGGTACCCATATCGATAACCTTCTTGAAGCCGGAGCCCAGGCTCATGACCTGGAATCCGCCGGAGTCGGTGAAGGTGGGTCCGTCCCAGTTCATGAATGCGCCCAGGCCGCCTGCCGCGTCGAGGATTTCGGGGCCGGGCTGCAGGTACAGGTGGTAGGCGTTGGAGAGCAGAGCCTGAGCGCCGAGCTCCTTCATGGATTCGGGCAGGACCGCCTTGACGGTTGCCTTGGTGCCCACGGGGGTGAAGGCGGGGGTCTGGATCTGTCCGTGCGGGGTGGTGATGACACCGGTGCGTCCGCGGAACTGTCCGCCGTTGGCTTCTACACGTTCAGCGCTGGGGGAGGCGGTGTCCGCCAGGCGGCTGGTGATGGTGAAGCCAAAGTCCTCGGTAGGGAAAGAATTATCTAGAACGCTCATTCTTCTCTCGATTGTTTGCTTTCCGTCTGAATGTCTACACCCTAGCCTACCGGAAAACCCCGCCTCTCTTGCCGGAGGCGGGGTTCACGAGAATTTAGCTGAGGGTAGCTGGGTTTAGCTCGCCTTAGCCGGCGAAGTCGCCGAGCATATCCACAGTCGGCACGAAGAAGAGGGTGCCGGTCACCGCAGTGCTGAAATCCAGCAGACGGTCGTAGTTGGCGCCATCCACGCCGGTGAACATGTTCATGAGCATCTTCCGGACGGTCGAGAAGGTGCTGGCGTAGCAGATGAAGTAGGTGCCCAGCTCGTTGTTACCCACGGTGCCGAAGGGCATGTTGTCGCGAATAACCTTGAAATCGTCACCGATATTGGCAATAGCGGAGTGCGAGTTGGCGGGCTTCTCGTCCTCGCTCATCTCGATGTCGTCGTGCTTGGAGCGGCCAATGACCTTCTCCTGCTCGGAGACGGGCAGGTTATTCCACGCGGTCATGTCGTGGATGTACTTCTGCACGAACTGGTAGCTACCGCCCCTGTACATGGGGTCGCTGTCACCGATGATGCCGAAGTATTCGCGTGCCGCGGGGGTCTGCGGGTTCTCGGTGCCGTCCACAAAACCGATAATGGAGCGGCCGTCCCAGTAACGGAAGCCGTGCACCTCATCCAGCACCTCGGCAATATCGCGCAGAGCCGCGGTAATAGCGGACGCCATATCGTAGGCAACCGACGGCTGGGTCGCACGGATGTGGAAGTGCAAATCACCGGGAGTGGACACCGCGGTGTGCTTATGGCCCCTAATCTCCTCGAACTCCACGAGCTCCTGCGGCAGCGGCTTGGGCAGATCCAGGGTCAGCCACGCGCTGTGGCTGATACCCAGTACAACGCTGGCGTTCTCGGGCGAGTAGCGGTTCGCGGCGGTGTGGTTGAGGTTAATGACGATCCCGCAGAGGTTCTGGAAAGCCTCGATGAGTGCATCGTGAGCAATGTCTTCCTTGAACTTCCACACCATGAAAATGGTGTTAGCGTTCGGGCTGGCAGTGACCTGTTGTGATTCTGAAGCAAGCATAAAATTCACCGTACGCCTGTGCGCACGCCCCTGCAATGAATCCAGCCCTAACCTTCTGCACAGGCCCTAACCTTCTGCACTGAACGGAGAAGATTAGGGCTGGGGGCAAAGAACAGCAGGGTTTTAGAAACTGTGTCTTAGAAACTGTGGGAGGCGAGGTACCGCGCATGCGCCAGACGCGCCGCCGTCTCAAAAATAGTCCACGCCTGCACCTGAGCGGACAGCTCCACCGGCGCGCCGGGCTTCACAACCTTGCTCATCGGCTCGGTGAATCGCGGGGAGAACTGCACGAGCGCCTTACCGCGAATCTCATTCGGGTCAATGCCGTACTCATTCATCGGCAGGTCGGGGTCGAACTCGCGGCGGCCCTCCCACAGGGCGCGTGCGGTCGAGTACACCAGAGTCGAGGCGAGCGCTCGCGCCTCATCACTAAGCAGCGGCGAGGATGCCGCCATGCCCAGGTAGCGCACGAGAATGCCGGTGAACAGGCCGCCGTCGCCGTCGCCGTGAGAGATGAGGATGCGGCGGCGCGCACCGGAGAGGAACTCCACCTCTTCGGTCATGTGCTTGACGATGCCGACGATGAGGCGCTCGGCGCGTTCTGCGGGGTCCACCTCGCAGGGCACACCGGATGCGGCGAGGCTCAGCAGGGCGCCCAGGGCGGTTCCCTGGTTGTAGGTGAATTCGCCGCGCTCGTACTCGTACTCGTCGCCGCGCACGTTCACGCCATCAATATAGAGCGAACGTTCTGCATCCCAGAGGGTTTCGTTCATCCAGTCCATGAGCGCGGCGGCAGTCTTCGGGTCGCCCGCACGCACATACGCCAGGGCGGTCGGCGCGGTCGCCGCAGCATTCACAAAATCACGTTTGGACTTGCGCCAACTCATGCCACCCACCGGGGAGAAACCCTTTGCCAGCTGCTCGAAGAGAGCCGCGCCAGCATCCTGGGCGGCAACATCGTTCGCGCCGGTCAGCTCAATGCAGAAGGAATTCATGCGGCCCACCGCGAGGGTCAGCCACGCCATATCGTCAAAGTAGTCGTTCGCGAAGCGGCCGTAATTACGCACGTTAATGCCGCGCAACAGTGCGCGGGCACGGTGCAGTTCCTCCTGAGCGGCGGTGATATCGCCCTCGCGCAGGTGACGCTGGCCGGCATCAATCACGCAGTCCAGCAGGTGCGCCTGCCACCAGTAATGCCAAATGTTTAGGCGCTGGCTCAGCGGGCGCGGGTCGGGTACCTGCACCGAACCGATGAGGGCGCCGGGAACACCAAGGATGCGGTGCGCGAAGGTGTCGGTGACGCTGGCGGCTGCGGCAGCGGCATGCGAGGAGGTGCGCTCGGCGTACTCGCTAATCGACTCCAGAGACTGCGCGTTGTGGGAAGACGGCTGGGAATTCATGGACCCTCTGTAGTTGCGGTGAAGTATTACGTCTGAATTATCCCACTTTTTGCCCTCTGAACGCCCGAATACTGTGGGCGGGCTCTCGGGTGTGATTCCTTTTCGAGAGACCGCCGAGAAGATGCACCGCAGGGAACGGGGTGAACACCATTCAAAAACCGGTTAGGAGGCGGCAGCCAGCGAACGCCCGCTGTACAAATCCACTCGCTCGCCGGTGATGGGATGCTCAAAATGCAGACTGTACGCCAGCAACTGCAGCGGGTACTCCGGGCGGTCTGGCGCGTCGGGTAGCACCTGCGGGTAGAGCACATCGCCCAGAATGGGGGAACCCAAAAGATTCAGGTGCGCCCGCAGCTGGTGCGTCTTGCCGGTGTGAGGCGCCAAATCATAGAGCGCCCATTCTCTATTCGGTTCCGCGCGCCAACCAGCAACCGCCTGCGCGCTCGGGGTGAAGGTCCGCAGAATCTTCGCGGTCGTGAGCGTATTCGGCTCCACACCCTGCGCCGCGCACTCTTGCTCAGAAAGCTGCTGAACCTGCAGCTGATCGCGAATCTTCTGAATATGCGAACGCACCTGCAGTCCCTCCCCACTCAACGCCTGCTCGGCGGCGGCAGCATCGGCGGGAACCGGCGCCACGGCACGGTAAGTCTTCGACACCTGACGGTGCTGAAACATCATCTGGAAGGGGCGGCGCGCCTCCACGGTCTTGGCAAAAAGCAGCACGCCCGCGGTTGGGCGATCCAGGCGGTGAATCGGAATCAGCAACGGGTTCTGCTCGTGCACCCGCAGCTTGGTCAGCGCGGTCTGCGCAATATAGGAACCGCGCGGGGTGGTCGGCAGAAAATGCGGCTTATCAATCGCCAGCACGTGCTCATCCTCGTAGAGCACCGGCATGTCGGAGGGTAGCTGCGGCTCATCCGCAAGCTCGCGGAAATACCAGATGCGCTCACCCGGCATGTAGGGGCTATCGCTGGTCAGCACCGTGCCGTCATCCAGGCGCACCTCGCCGGTATTAAAGCGGGCGTGAATAATCTGCGGGTCGTTCGGGTAGAAACGCGCAATCAGATAATCCGCGACGGTCGTCGGGGTGGTGCTGGTCGCGGAGCTACCGTTTGGGGCAAGCTCGGCGGGGAGCTCCTCTAGATGCGGCAGAATCAGCTGAATCGGGTCAATGCCGTTCTTCTGTGCCAGCGGAGGGGTCAGGAGGCGGCGGTGTGTGCGGCGTGCAGGCTTCGCCTGGTAGTTTGCGCCGGGCTGCGTACTGGGCTGCGTGCGGGTGGTGTTCTGTGCGGGCATGGCTCTACTCTACCGCCTGAGCTCTAGTGTCTGGGCAGGGCAGAATTGGGGCTGAACATATGCGAGCCGAACTGGCTGCACTGAGCTGTGTACGGGTGGGGCTGTGTGCGGGTGGGGGCGGGGGAAATATTAACGTGGGTTTGGGTGTGGGGTTGCGAAATTTTGATTTGTCTGACACTCATGAATGCTTGTGTGAGTGTGTGGGTGAGAAAACGAAAACTTCACAAATTTTTGAAATTATTGGACATTTAATTTAAAAAAACTGCATTAATTTTACAAAAAACAGCATTTAGGTGCGATATTTTCGAAAATGCTGTCAAATCAGGAATCAATAATCCTCAATTTAGACCCTGTGGTTTTTCTAATTATAAAAGATGTAAAGCAAGTAAAGACCTGCTAACCTGGGCATCCTACGTCATAAACGCCTTAATAAAGGCTGGAAACAGCCTTAAAGCGGTACGATTAAGGCACAGAAGTTCGAAATGTCGGACGAAGGGGTCGAAATGGGACAGAAACAGCGCAAGGATGCAGAGATTAAAGGAACAGCCCCGATGACAGCGATGCAATCGGACAATTCTAAAACACCGGAAAATAAAGCAGGAGAGGTTATGGAACATTCACAAAAGAATGCAGAGCCTCGTACCGGTGCCCTGCGCATGGAACCGCACGAACGCGAAGAGCAAATTCTGAAAATTGCTGCAGAACATTTCACTCGCCGCGGCGTGCTGGGTGCCTCCATGAGCGCTATCGCTCGCGATGCCGGCATCACTCGTGCCCTGCTTTACCACTACTTCCCCGGCAAGGACTCCCTGGCTGCCGCCGTCACTCGACGCGAAGCCAAAGCGGTCCTCGAAGCCCTGGGCGAGCATCACGAAAACCCCGAAGAGGCCCTGCGCAATGCACTGCGTACGTACTTCCTCGTCGTAGCCGGTGTCCCCACCCCCGGTGGGGAGGACTTCCCGAACAACCCCACCGACTACCTCGAATGGATGCTCAAGCGTACCGGCATGCCGATTAACGACCGCACCCGCGTCATTCTCGGTGGTTGGTTGCAGCTCGTCGACTACTTCGCCCTGCACGTCGTGCAGCTCAACCCCCGCGATCAGCGCACCGTTCGCTCCCGCGGGCTCGGGCTCGAAGAAGCTATCGACCTGTGCCTGGGCGCTGTGGACACCCTCACCGGCGGCTACTAGTCACCCCGAGAGGCGACGGATCAACGTAGGACTTCCCGCTCCGATGTTTGGTTATGTGCTCCACGGCAAAGGCGGCGTGGACATCCGGGCGGTTATTCCTCCACCACGCCGCTTGCGACGTGGTGGACTCCGGGAACACCACCCGGTTCGTGAGTAGGGAAACATAATGCCCCGCACCCCCTTGACGAGGGTGTGGGGCATTATGCTGCTCAGGTTGAGGTTAAAGGAATTATTTAATCTGAGGTTGAGCTTTAGGTTGTGCTTGGCTAAATGGCACGGCGCAGCGACAACCCCCGGACCGTCGCGTAGAAACCCTGCATCTGCAGTGCCGCACGCAGTGCCTCCACAGGGTGCTCCGTAACTTCGCCAGTGGCTGCGCCCTGTGCGGATGTGTTCAGCGTGTGGGTGCCCAAAAGCTCCACATCGTTGACCTTCTCCACCGAAATCTTCTCCGCACCACCGGCAGACACCAGGCGCGCCAGGGCGGGGGCAGCCGCCTCCAGAAGCACCGGGTCGGTGGTAAACGCCAGCAGAGTCTTCGCGCCGCGCTCCACGTACAGCACCGGGGCGCCGTCCACCAGCACCACGCAGGCGCCCGCCTTACGCGCCGGGCGGTGCTTCACCGTGCCCGCACCCTCGTGAGCAAAGGAGGGAATTGCGGGCCAGCTCAACGCCGCACCGTACGGGTTCGCCGGATCCGTCGCCGCCAGCAGGGTCACCGTGAATGTGCCGTACACCTGCTCGGTATCGGTACGCTGCGGGGTGTAGGCGCTCGCACCAAAACCCTGCGGACTTGCGGGGACGCTCAGGTTATCGGCGGTAGAACGCAGCAGGTCCACCGTCGCTGGGGCGGCAAATTGCGCCGCGCCCAAACCCTCAATAAAGTATCCGCGACGCACCAGCGCACGATCCTCAGCCGCCGAATAAATCCGGTACAGCTGCGAGAACCCGCCGGCAGAATCCTCCACCTGCAGGCACCCGCGAGTCAGCACACCGTAACGGTCCAGCAGCAGGTCGGCGCGTGCGAGCGCCGCAACGGTCGCCTCCACCGGCTCCTGCAGGAGCGTGTCCACGCGGGAGAAACGGCCGCTATCCTGCGGGGCAACGGCGGGAGCGGCGGCATGGAGCCCGCCGCGCAGGGAATGACCGCGCAGGGAACGCAGACCGCGCCCGGCGGCAGGCGCAGAGTAGCTGCCGGAACTATAACCGTCAGTGCCGTAGCCGCCCGCCATGGCGTTACCCATGGAGGCGCGCGCCGCCGCAATACGACCCGCACCGCGGCGACCCACCCGCGACAGGCGCGCGGGAGCCGCCGGCGTCGGATGCGCACTGCGGACGCCCGCAAGCATCGCCCGAACCGGCGCGAAACTATCGTTCGTCACCGCGCCAGACCACACCAGGCGCCACAGCGCCGCCGAAACCTCCGCCGCATCCGGGAAAGTCACCACCTGACCGGCGGGCGCAGCCGCACTCATCAGCTGCGTCACCCGCTCACGCAGCGCCGGCACGAACAGACCGCCGTGAGCCAGAGCCTCATAGATGGCGTGCTCCAGCGTGCCAGGAGTCTGTAGCGCCTCCCAAAGCTCGGGGTTCTCCGCGCGCACCAGCTGCTCCGGGTAGTCCTCGCCCAGGGTCAGCGAAGAACTCTCGCTCAAATGCAGGCGAATCCAGCCGTCAGACTTCTGTGCGCTACCGCCGCCGAGCTGACCGGCGCCGGTGAAGAACACCCTGCCGCTGGCCATGAGCTCGTCCAGCATGTGCGGCTGGTAGCCGGGCACGCGCGCCGGAAGAATCAGCGTCTCCAGCGCGGAAGCCGGTACGCGCACACCCGCCAGCTGGTCGATGGCGGTGAGCAAATCCTCCGTGGCGGAGGTGGAGTCCTGGCTCGCATGGGTGGTGCCGTTTTCTGCCGTCGGATTGAATGATGCCGAGCCGAGGGGTGCCACCCTCTCGCCCACCACTGTGGCGGCGCGGCGGGAGGGTATGAACGCACCGTAGGCGCTCGCCTCCGGCAGGGTCTGTGCAACCCGCACAGATAAAGAACGAACGTTCTGCCACGAGGGTAGGAATACACCATAGACCTGCGCCGATACCGGCTCAATTTCCTCACGCAATGCCGCCAGAGAGCGGGCACGAATCGTGCGCAAAACCTGCGCATCCACCCACTCAACACCGGCAGACCCCAAAGCACGCAGCACCTCGGGCAGGAACTCGCCGGAGCTCAGGCGGCGTTGCTGATGAAGGCGCTGCAACACCGGAGTCAGCACGCCCACACCCACCGGGGTCAGGCGCGAAAAATGCTCCGCCGCCTGCTGCGCCGTGAAGGGAATATGGGTGCGCGCATAGCGAGAAACCAGGTCCTCTAAAGGCTCCGCGACCGACTCCAAAAGGGCAGCAGGAAGCGCCGCGGCGGGCATAATGCCCAGTCCATCGCGCAGGCGCGCGGCATCCTCAACCGCCGCATAGTACAGTTGCGGCTCGGTGGAACCATCGGCAGCTCCCATGAACGAGAACGCACGGCGCGAGCGCACCAGCTCTTCCGCCAGCTCACGCGCCTCAGTCGTGCTGGCGTGCGCGCCGTACTCCTCGCCGGACTCTTCGCCGTAGTTTTCAGAATCCTCGGACTCGCCGAAATCTTGAGAACCGTGTGCCGCAGATTCAGCCCGTAAACGCAGGCTCAACTCCCGCGCGCTCAACGGGCCCAGCTGACGCAAAAGATCCGCCACACCCTCCACACCGCAGGCACGGTAACGCTCACCCGTGCGCTGCAGACGCTGCTGAGTCTGCACCAGCACCGCCGGATCCAGCAGGTCGCGCAGACCGCTCGAACCCAGAAGCTCAGCCAGCAGTGCCGGGTCCAGCGACAGCGCGGCGGCGCGGCGTTCGGCGGCGGGCGCATCGCCGTCGTAGAGGTGCTCGGCAACGTACTCAAAGAGCAGAGTGCGCGCAAAAGGCGAAGGGTCGTTCGTCTCAACCTCCAGCATGGACACCGCCCGAGACTGCAACGAACGGTGCACCTGAACCAGCGCCGGAACATCGTACACGTCCTGCAGGCACTCGCGCGCCGTCTCCAAAAGCACCGGAAAATCAGGGTACTTACGCGCCACATCCAGCAACTGCGCCGCACGCTGACGCTGCTGCCACAGCGGGGTGCGCTTACCCGGATCACGGCGCGGCAACAGCAGGGCACGCGCCGCATTCTCACGGAACCGAGACGCAAAAAGCGCCGAATCGCCCACGCGTTCGGTGACAATCGCCTCCAGCTCGTCCGGGTCGAAAAGGAACAGGTCAGCGCCGGGCGGCACATCCTCCATCGCGGGCAGGCGCAGAATTAGGCCGTCATCGCTCGCCATGACGGAGGCGTCTACCCCGTACCGCTCCTCGATGCGGGCGCGCACCGCCAGCGCCCAGGGTGCGTGCACTCCGTAGCCGAGCGGCGAGTGCAGGACCACTCGCCAATCGCCCAGTTCGTCGCGGTGCCGCTCCACAATCATGCGGGTGTCGGAGGGGACCGCCCCGGTGGATTCGCGCTGCTCACGTAGGTAGGCGAGCAGGTTATCGACCGCCCAGGTGTCCAGTCCGAGCTGTTCGAGCTGCTGGCGGGCGGCGGCGCTATCGGTGGCATCCAGGCTGGAGAGGGCGCGCGTGAACGCACCCGTCTGCACACCCAGGGCGTAGGGGCGGCCCATGCGGTCGCCGTGCCAGAAGGGCAGGCGCGCGGGTTGACCGGGCGCGGGGGAGACCCGCACCGCGTCGTGCGTAATTTCTTCAATACGCCAACTGCTCGCGCCGAGGATGATGACCTCGCCGGCGCGGGATTCGTACACCATCTCCTCGTCGAGCTCACCCACACGCTTGGGGCCGCGCTCCTCATCGCCGCTGACCAGGTAGACGGGGAAGAGTCCGCGGTCGGGAATCGTGCCGCCGCTGGTGACGGCGAGGCGCTGCGCACCCGGGCGGCCCTCAATACTTCCGGAGGGCGCCTCCTCGGTGGGGGTGCGGTCCCAGATGATGCGCGGGCGCAGCTCGGCGAACTCGTCGGAGGGGTAGCGTCCGGCGAGCATTTCGAGCACGGAGTCGAAGAGGGCGCGCGGCAGTTCGGCGTAGGGTGCGCTGCGGCGTAGCGCCTCGTACCAGGAGTCCACGCTGATGGGGCCCAACGCGCAGGCGGCGACGGTCTGCTGCGCGAGTACGTCCAGGGGATTGGTGGGGATAGTGAGCGGTTCGAGGGTTCCGCTGCGCATTCCGGCGAGTGTGACGGTTGCACCGAGCAGGTCGCCGCGGTGCTTGGGGTAGAAGAATCCGCGCGAAATTTCGCCCACGCGGTGTCCGGCTCGACCCACGCGCTGCAGTGCGGAAGCGACCGAGGGAGGGGCTGCCACCTGAATTACGAGGTCTACGTGGCCCATGTCGATGCCCAGCTCCAGGGAGCTGGTGGCGACCACGCAGCGCAGGGTTCCGCCCTTGAGCGCTTCCTCGATGAGGGTGCGCTGTTCCTTGGACACGGAGCCGTGGTGCGCGCGGGCGAGCGGCGGCACCTCGGCGATGTCGCAGATGCCTGCCGCGTAGTCTTCGGGATCGATTCCCTGCTTCGCGAGGACGCGACGCAGGTGAATATCGTTGAGCGCCGCGGTGAGCTTTTCCGCTAGTCCGCGTGAGTTAACGAAAACAATCGTAGAACGGTTGTTCTCAATATGATCGACGATGCGCTCCTGCACGCGCGGCCAGATGGAGGTCTCGGGACGCTCGCTATCGGCGGTCTCTCGCAACGCCTTTTCTTGCGGTGCTCCTTCACGCGGTGCTCCTTCACGCGGTGCCCCTTCTTGCAGCGCCCCTTCTCGCAATACCTCTTCCGGGATGGTGAGCGTATTTTTAGGCGCGGCGTTATCGCCCTGTTGCGCCGGGTCTGCCTGCTCGGTTTCCTGTCGGTTTTCTAGTCCGGGGAATACGCCAATGGCATCTTCCAGCGTGTAGGGCGCGCTTGCCGGGGTATTCGCTGCGCTGGGGGCAGGCTGTGCCGCGCCCTGCGCCGAGCCGGCAGAAGTTGAGCCCCCGCCGCCCGGCACCTCCGAAGGCGCATATTCCGAGGGCGCGTAAAGTCCCTGCCCGTAGTCGTTGGCGCCTCCGAGTGCCGCCATATCGGGTACGGGAACGCTCAGGCGCAGGTCCCATTCTTTGGCGACCGGCCGGCTCATGATGGTCACCGGCTGAATGCCGCCGAGGAACCGGGCGACCGCCTCCGGGTTTTCGACGGTTGCGGAGAGGCCAATACGCTGTGCGGGCTTTTCGAGGAGCGCGTCGAGGCGTTCGAGGGAGACCGTCAGGTGCGCGCCGCGCTTGGTGGCGGCGAGGTTGTGAATCTCGTCCACGATCACGGTGGTCACGCCCGTAAGGGTGTTGCGGGCGGCGCTGGTGAGCATGAGGTAGAGGGATTCGGGGGTGGTGATAAGAATGTCGGGCGGGTTGCTGATGAGTTGGCGGCGTTCGCGTGCGGGGGTGTCGCCGCTGCGCACGCCCACGCTGATGTTCGGTTCGCCCGTGTTGTTTCCGCTTAGGCGGGTGATTCCGGTCAGTGGTGCGCGCAGGTTGCGTTCGACGTCGGCGCCGAGTGCTTTGAGGGGTGAGATGTAGAGGATGCGCGTGCCGCCTGCGGTTCCGGTTTCGTGTTCGCGGTGCAGGGCGTCGAGTGCCCAGAGGAAGGCGGCGAGGGTTTTGCCGGAGCCGGTGGGGGCGATGATGAGGGTGTTGTTGCCGTTGCGGATGCTCTCCCAGGCGCCTTCTTGGGCGGCGGTGGGTGCGCTGAAGGTGGCACGGAACCACTCGCGTACGGGGGTGGAGAAATGGGAGAGTGCGTCGGTCATGTATCTATTATGGCGGGGTTTATGGTGTGCGCCTCTTGAATTGTTGGGAGCTGGGGGAGGAAGATGTGCTTGACAGGGTTTCTATAGAGCATGTAATATTTTCCCTGTAAAGTAATCGACTGGGAGAACACCCAAAGGAGCTTCACCATGACCCGCCTGAACGAAGAACAGCTCATCAACCTCTTCCACGAGCCGCGCACCGTCTCCTCCTTTACCAAGGAACCCGTCACCGACGAGCAGCTGCGCCGCATCCAGGAACTGACCTTCTACGGCCCCACCGCCTTCAACAGCCAGCCCCTGCGCATCACCTGGGTCAAGAGCCCCGAGGCACGCGAGCGCCTCGTCGCACACATGGCAGATGGCAACAAGGCAAAGACCCAGGCGGCACCGGTGACCGCGATTCTCTCCGCAGACGCAAACTGGGTAGAGCACGCTGACACCTTCAACCCCAACGCTGCCGGCTTCATCAAGGGCTACTACACCACCGAGGAGCTTGCCACCCCCGCCGCTGAGCTGAGCGCTCACCTGCAGGCAGGCTACTTCATCACCGCAATCCGCGCCCTTGGCCTGGACGCTGGCCCCATGACCGGCGCAGACTTCGACGGCATCAAGAAGGAATTCTTCGCGGACAACGCAGAGATCCCGTTCCTGATCGTCAACCTCGGCCACGGCGAGGCTCCCGCATACCCGCGCGGTGCACGCTTCAGCCACGAGGACGTCACCCGCTCCCTCTAAGAGCAAGCGGATACGGCATCGCTAAACACTAGGCTTAAAAATAGTTCAAGGGCGGTTCCCCATCACGGGGAACCGCCCTTGAACTATAGGTGCACAAGTGAACTATAAGCGTGAACTATAGGTGCACAGAGGCGCCAGAGTATTCACATCTGCAACGCTACTTTAGCGGGCACCAAACTGACCCACCGACAGCTGCGGAACAGACGAGGAACAAGCGGTCGTATCCAGCGGAACAATTACGCCGCCGGAACCCGAGGGTAGACCCACCAGGAAGCCCTGAACCGGTCGGCTACCGCAATCATCACCGAAGCGTGCCGGATACACCGAACGCAGTACCGCGGTGGTGCTATCGCCGGGGTTAAGGGTCACGCCCGCAGAGTTCATGTACTCATCGGAGGTGGAAGCTTCACGACCAACCCAGGTTCCCGAAGAGCCCGCATGAACCACACGCGGGTAGCCGCGCAGGGTACAGGAGGAGTTTGAGGAATTCTGGAAGTACAGGGTGTAGTTTCGGGCGCCGGGGGAGCCTTCTCCCACAGCAACCGAAATGTTCAGGTCATCCAGATCGCACTGGGTCGGGCCCTCAGCAACAGTATTGCTGGAGGAGCTAGAGGACTTCTCCGAAGAGTTCGAGGAATTGGAAGAATTCGACGAGCCCGAAGAACCGGAGGAGTTCGAGGAGCTACCCGAAGAGTTGGAACCCGACTGTGACGACGAGTTTGAGCTCTTCTGGGAATCCTGCTGAGAATCTGCAGAGTCCTCTGACTTGTTCTGATCGGAACCCTCGCGGGAGGAATCAGAAGAATGAGAGTCAGAGTTCTGCTTCGACTCGTGAGTCTCGGTGTGGGAAGAAGACTCGGAGTGCTCAGAGGAAGAATCGCGGTGCTCCGCATCGGGGGAGTTCACCACGGTAATGGAGCCCGGAGACACAGAAGGGGTAGCCCCGTCGGAGGCTACTCGAATCGTACCGGGCTTGACCGAAGCCGAAGCACTCGGCTGCGCCGAGGTGCCTTCAGCTTCCTGACCGGCCTGGGACGCGCCGCATCCACTGAGCGCGAGCACGCAACAGAGGAGGGTGGTTGATGCGAGTACCTGAGCCGATTTAAACATGATTACATCGCCGCCTGCATTTGGATTTCTGCTCCGTCCATACCGGGGGCGTACTCGACCTGGCAGCACAGGCGAGAGTACTCGTTTGCAACATCATCGACCATGTCGAGCAGATCCTGCTCAGCTTCGGTGCGTTCACCGGAAGCTTCGAAGTGCTCGGGGTCGATGAAGCCGTGGCAGGTAGCGCAGGATGCGTTACCACCGCAGGTTGCGAGGACCGGCACGCCGTTAGCCTGGAGGGTTTCCAGGAGGGTGTGGTGGTCTTCCCACTGAATGTCGTAGTTTACGCCTGCTTCGTCAGTGACCTTAATCGTTACGCCCATGCGTTCTCCTTCTTCTGTAGTGATGCGTTTCTATTGTAGAGGTAGGGGCTGTTATTCACCGTACTTTGTGGCGCATCCCCAACCCTACCGTCACGCATATCACGGGAACGCATATTAATTTTTATGCTGAGTAGCATGTCTGTATTGCCCCCAGTCTACCCCGTATTGCCCTGACAACGCGGGATATTGGCGCCAATGAATACTGCCCCCAGATGCAAAGACATGCTGGGGGCAGTATAAAGAACCGGCACGCGGGCGCGCTTCAACGGTGACGAAGAGCTACTCAGATTCCTTCTCCGCTGTCTTCTCCGCGCTCTTCTCGGCGTCCTGCTTTTCTGCGCTGTGGTCATCAGTATTCTGGACGCTTCGTCCCGGACCGCGCACAATACCGCGCACGCTATCGCGGGGGTCGGCGTAGCGCAGGTCAATACCGAAGGTATTGCGGATCTGACGTGCCGAGTTCAGGTGCCAACGCTGCGAATCCGAGGGAGTCACCGAGGTGACCGCCTTCTGACCCGGAGCCAGCTTCTCGTGGCGAATATCGTAGTGCTTACCGCCCATGGTGATGGTGAAGCCGTGCTCCTGCAGCAGCTGAACGAACGCATCCACATCGTGCGGGATCTTGCGGCCGCGCTGCCTCTTCGTGCCGCTCATTCTCGGCTGTGATTCGAAGGGGTTACGGCTGGGCGCGGTGCCGCGGCTAATACGAATCACCTGCTGGTCGGAGTGCGAGAACTCCACCTGGTAGCCGTTGAGTGAGTACACGGTGCGGCTACTGCCGGGAATCGGGCGGCGGTCCTCAGCCTCATCCAGGATGCGGGCAATATACTCGCCGGTCAGGCCAAACGACTTGAGCTGAGCTTGAGCATCGGGGGAGAGCTGATAGCCTCCCGCGAGAGCCTGCAGCGGGCGTAGCGCGAGCACCTCGGCGGTCAGGGGGTTGAGCACCACCTGGTAGCCTTCCTCCTCGTGCGTATAGAGGGTAACTTCGCGACCGTAGCGGTTCTCCTGCGCGCTCTCCTGAACCACAGTGCTTGCGGGCGATTCGATGATGTCCAGCAGCAGCTCGTAGGTGAGCCCGTGGCGCATCATATAGTCCATCACGCCGGGGAGCACACCGTAGATGCGGCGGCGCGGCGGCACATCGCCGTAGAATTCCTTCTCGATGCGCGCGGCAATACGCTGGTTCTCCAGCGGCACCTCGGTCAGCGGGATAAGGCGCTGGTTGGAGGGGCGAATCTTGGCGCGTGCGGCGGCAGGCTTGGGCGCCTGACGGTAGGCATCCACCAGCGCCTGCTGCTGCTCCACAAATTCCTGGGCGATGAGCGGCAACAGGGTGAAGTAGAGCTCTGCCGCTTCGGGCTTGAGCGCGCCGTTCTCATCGAGCAGAGAGGCGCCATCCTTAGAGAGCAAATCCCACGGCTTATCGTTTGCCGCGCTCTCTTCGGAACCCTGGTTCTCCCGGTAGCTATAGGCCGCGAGGGAGGCAAGCTCCTGCAGGCGAACGTACACCTCAAGAGGAACGGTAATCTGCTTAGCGGACATTATTTCTCCTCCTCAACGGTGTTTTCTGCCTGGGTTGCCTTATCTTCTGCCTGCTTCGCCAAGGTGTTGCTGAGCTCTTCCAGCTGCACCTTACGCAGGGCTTCCGCGTGCAGGTGATGGAAATCCGGGGTCTTCGCCAGAGCCAGAACGGTCCGCTCATCCGGCGAGATTGCAATTTCCAGACCCTGCGCCGCGTAGATGCGGGTCCAGCCGTCAGCCATGCGCACGCTCTCGGGGCTGTTCAGCGTCTGAAGCATCAGATCGAAAACGAACGGCGGGTTCTTCTTCAGGAAGGTGCGGGCGCGCTCGCTGAACTCAAGCTCCAGGGCGTTGAGCGAAGTGTATTCGCCCTGCGCCAGGGATGCCTGCGCCGCCTCGTTGTAGTCGGCGTCGTATTCGTCGATCACGGTAATGACTTCGGCGGAGGCGGTGTTCACGTCAACGCGGTAGTCGTCGTGCGTGAAGCGGATGGTCCAGTCGTTGATGCGTTCCGCTTCGCCTTCGCGCAGGATGGTGCGCACGAGCTCTTCGCTGATGTTTTCGCGTTCGAGGCGCTCACGCAAGCTCGGGCGCAGGCGGTAGCTGCGTCCGCGATCCTCGGCGGTAACGCCGCGAGGTGCCGCGGGTGCAGGCTCTGCCGCTGGCTGAGCGGCGGGTGCACTCGGGGTGGGCACGGCAAGCTTCGGCGCACCCGGTTTCGGCGCGATCGGCTTCGGCGCGGTCGGCTTCGGGGCTGCGGGTGCACTCGGCAAGGACTGGGCGAGCACCGGCTGATCTTCAACGGCTGCTTGCTCGGTTGCCGCTGCCGACTGGGCGGCTTCGGCAGCTTCTGCTGCCTGCTGACGGGCGCGCAGACCCTCCAGGTACTCTTCGATGCGCGGCGGTCGGTAGGTCAGCGTGGACTTGCGGAACATGCCGGGGGAGGGGGCGCCGGGAGTCGGCGCGGCAGGCTTCGGCACTGCAGACGTAGGCGTTGCGGGTTTGGGCGCCGCAGGCATGGGAACAGCGGGCTTGGGCGCCGCAGACGTTGCGGCGGCAATCGTTGCAGGGCTCGGCACCGGTGCGGTCTTTTCTGCGGGTGCTTCTTCCGGCACTCCGAGAGCCGGGCTGGGGGCTTGCGCTGCGCGGGCCGCAAAGAGTGCGGGGGAAGGTGCAGGCTTGGGCGCTGCAGGCTTCGGGGTATCATCTGCGCTAACCTCAGCGTTCTTAGCTACTGCAGGTTCAGTGAGGCTAGTTTCAACCTCAGCCTCAACCTCAGTAACAGGGTCTGCGGCAGTTGCGGCTACCTGCAGCTCGTCCTGCTCCTCTTCTGCAGGCTCTTCCTCGCCGCGACGCAGGGCGGCGACAAGTTCCTGACGGGAGGTATAAGGAATAATCTCGTTGGGCGAGTCGATATATCGGGGGAAGTTCTCGTAGAGAATCTTTGCCGCGGCCTCAAAGAGCTTCTCCGTGGTGGTGTTGGCGGCGGGTGCGCAGGGGCAGAGAAGTTCCCGACGCTGCGCGTCATAGAGGGACCAGTGGGCGCATCGTTCGGTGGGCGGGAAGTAGTCGAGTGTTCCCAGATCGGCTATGTCGATGAGCGCACCTATCAGGGACTGCGGAACGGATAGCTGTGCCATAGTGCTCCTTCGCGTTGTCTGCTCTCCAGCCTATGTGTGGAGGGTCCTCTTTCCATCGTAGGCGTTTTTTGGCGGGTGTGCCCCGGAGCACGTCATCTGGGAGCATAAATCTGTGGATTCACAGGTTGAGGCGCACTTTTGGTGCAGTTTTTGGGCGCGGATGCGGCGGTCGGCGGAGCGTCTGCGCTACACCTCTATATAGGTATCTCTGCATGCCGCGCAGCTTCTACACGTCTGTAGTTTCTGTATGCTGTGTTTCTGCATGCGGCGTTTCTGCATACCGCGCCGTCTGCCGAGTGAGTGGCGCCTTCTGCACACAACTTCTGGGTACACAAAAAATCCCCGGTTCCGAAGAACCGGGGATCGTTGGTGCGCCCGAAGGGATTCGAACCCCCAACCTTCTGATCCGTAGTCAGATGCTCTATCCGTTGAGCTACAGGCGCATGTTCCTCGCTTCGGATTTCTTCAACCCGTCGCGGCAACAGGTACTACTATACGGATGTCCTCGAGGGTGTGCAAGCCGAAAAACTCGAAATCTGCCCAAAATTCCCTCCGAAGAAGCCGGAAATACCCCGTTTTACCGCGGAATTCCGGGGTTTTTGTGGTCACAAAATTTTTTCAAAATATTTTTATTGCGCACCAAAACCTACCCCGAAGGCACCCAAAAATACCCCTCTGCACCCTTCAGAAACATCCAGAAGTCCCTCAAAAAATCTTTTCGCCCCAAAAGAATGTGATGCGCAGAACGTAAGAAATAGCGTCATAGAGGGGTGTTCGGGTCATTAATGCGTTATTCTGTAAGCATCACGAGGAAGTGGAGACTGTCCAAGCGTGCATATTCACCATTGTTTGCACGCTTGTAGTGTTTAACTGCTTCTTTGTTACTGCAGACCTAACCGGATCAACGTAGTATCCGGGCCACCGAATGAAGGGGAAAACGTCAATGGCTGACACCTCAACTCGTACTCTCTCTGCTGAGCTCGAAAAGGAGCTGCAGAGCGCACCCACTACCCACCAGGGCCTTCTGGATTGGGTTCGCGAAGTTGCGGCCCTGACCCAGCCCGCACACATCTACTGGGTCGACGGTACCCAGGAAGAATACGACCGCCTGGCACAGGAACTGGTCGACGCTGGCACCTTTGTTCGCCTCAGCGATCACGAATTCCCGAACTCTTACGCAGCTTTCTCCGATCCCGATGACGTGGCACGTGTCGAGGAGCGCACCTTCATCTGCTCCGAGACCGAAGAAGGTGCAGGCCCGACCAACAACTGGCGCGACCCCGTCGAAATGAAGCAGACCCTCTCCGGTCTGTTCGAGGGCTCCATGCGCGGCCGCACCATGTACGTCATTCCCTTCGTCATGGGCTCCCTGAAGGCTAAGAACCCCAAGATCGCTGTTGAGCTGAGCGACTCCGCATACGTTGTCTGCTCCATGCGTATCATGGCAACCATTGGTAAGGACGTTCTTGCCAAGCTGAACGAGACCAACGGCTTCTTCGTCAAGGCTCTGCACTCTGTCGGTGCACCCCTGGAGCCCGGTCAGGAAGACGTTCCCTGGCCCTGCAACCCCGAGAAGTACATCGTCCAGTTCCCCGAGACCCGCGAGATTTGGTCCTTCGGTTCCGGCTACGGCGGTAACGCACTGCTCGGCAAGAAGTGCTACGCACTGCGTATCGCATCCGTTATCGGTCGCGACGAGGGCTGGATGGCAGAGCACATGCTCATCCTGAAGATGACCAACCCCGAGGGCAAGGTTCGCTACATCTCCGCAGCGTTCCCCTCGGCTTGCGGTAAGACCAACTTCGCAATGATGGAGCCCACCATTGACGGCTGGAAGGCTGAGATGGTCGGCGACGACATCGCATGGATTGAGTTCGACGAGAACCACCAGGCACGCGTGGTCAACCCCGAGGCTGGCCTGTTCGGCGTGGCACCGGGTACCGGTTACTCCACCAACCCGAACGCTATGAAGGCTATCGCCAAGGGCAACACCATCTTCACCAACGTTGCACTGACCGACGACGGCTCCGTCTGGTGGGAGGGCAAGACCGACGAGGCTCCCGCTCACCTGATTGACTGGACCGGCAAGGACTGGACCCCCGAGTCCGGCCGCCCGGCAGCTCACCCGAACTCCCGCTTCTGCACCCCCGCATCCCAGGTCGACATGCTCGCTCCCGAGTACTACGACCCCGAGGGTGTGCCGCTGAGCGCTATCGTTCTGGGTGGTCGCCGCAAGACCACCGTTCCGCTGGTTTCTGAGTCTGAGAGCTGGGAGCAGGGCGTGTTCCGCGCTGTCACCCTGTCCTCCGAGACCACCGCGGCTGCTAAGGGCGCTGTCGGCGTGATTCGCCGCGACCCGATGGCTATGCTGCCCTTCATCGGTTACAACGCTGGTGACTACTTCAAGCACTGGATTGACCTGGGCAAGAAGCACGGCGCTGAGAACATGCCGAAGGTCTACTACGTCAACTGGTTCCGCCGCACCCCCGATGGCGGCTTCGCATGGCCCGGCTTCGGCGAGAACTCTCGCGTTGTGAAGTGGATCTTCGACCGCCTGGACGGCAAGGCAGGCGGCCAGGAGACCTTCCTGGGCACCGTTCCCACCAAGGAAGACCTGGACCTGACCGGTCTGGAAATCTCCGAGGACGAGCTGAAGGCTGCTCTGGCTGTCTCGAAGGATGAGTGGGCTGCTGAGCTGCCCGGCATCGACGAGTGGCTGGCTAAGTTTGGCGACAAGCTGCCCGCCGAGGTTCGCGAGCAGCGCGACGCTCTGGCAAAGGCTCTGGAGGACTAAGACACTCCGGCTAATACCAAAGGTTTAGCGCCTTGAAGGGGCGGAATCTCCCGGTGAGATTCCGCTCCTTCCTTCTGTCTGTGGGGAAAATTTAAACCCCTATCAGATGGGGAATAATGGGTTTTCGCGCAAAGGTGCGAGTGTAAGGCTATGCAATCCACCTGCTCTTGAGAAATACTCTAAAGACATTGGGAGGGCTACGAGAGCATGATTATGGCTGGTCCTGATTTCTTGCCCTCTTGCTACCCCTATACAATGCCAATGTAAGATTTTGAGCGCTCTGAGCCTATGTCTTGGGCCTATGTCTGAGACTAGGCAGGTTTAGAGCAATAGTTGCCGCCTCCGTGAAGGTGCGGCAGCACGAGAAGGATAGAAGGAGTATCCATGCGTTTGACAGCATTTTCGGATGTCTCGCTCCGCGTTCTGATGCTCCTGTCTGCTCTGGAGCCCGGTCAGAAGCTTTCCACTCAGAAGATTGCTGAGGGAGTGGACACCCCCTACAACCACGTGGCGAAGGCTGTGGCTTTCCTCGTGAACATGGGTTACCTGGACTCGACTCGCGGTCGTTCCGGTGGCGTTATGCTTTCGGATGCGGGTCGTTCTGCGACCGTCGGCACTATTCTTCGCGCTACTGAGGGTGATATTCCCATGATTGAGTGCGAGGATGAGAACGGCCACTGCCCGCTGGATAAGTTCTGCCGCCTGCGCAATGTGCTGGCGAGGGCTCGCGAGGCGTTCTATGCTTCGGTTGATTCGGTGGTCATTAGCGAGCTGACTGCCGGTGCGCGCCCCGTTGGTCCGGTGTTTGTTGAGCTGGGCTTTGCGCCTCCGGAGAATGCGTTGCCTGCGCTCTAGGCTGGCACGCTGCAAGAAATATGTGATACCTGTGGAGCTTTCCGATGGGAGGCTCCATAGAGTTTTTAAGACGAAGTTTAGGGCGTTTCTGCGGTTGATGCGGGGGCTGCTGGGCGGTTCACGCGGGGGTCTCTCGGCTTTCTTGTAGGGGTTTCTTGCAGGGTTTTCGAGGGGAGTGGGGAGTATTTTGCCGCTGCCTGCGTGACTGCTGGAACCTGTGTGATTCCTGAATTTGTGCAGGAAATGCAGAAAATTGCAAACTTGCTTTTCAAATGCAGAAAATGTGACCATATTCATTTTTGCACTACACTGCATACTTTCCCTAGTAAATATATTTTCGGTCCAGAATTTTTATGCATACTTCGGGGCTAGTCACCCGGCGAACTCAAAAGCAGTGCTGAAAATATATAGTGTGACGCTCGGCTCTCTCTTTGAGTCAGGGTGAACCATAAGTAGCATCTGCAGCACCAAATAACCCCCGGGGCATGACCTGCACTCAGCGCAAACACCCCGCAAAATGCTACGGTAAGGGTGCTTTGTAAACACTCTGTCACCAACTGAGCTGTCCGAGTGAACGCCCCCGCATCACCCACATTAAGGGCGTCACCACAACGACCGAGGTGACCGCACAGGAAGAAGGCATGACATGCTCTCTGAGAAGTCCCGCCCCATTATTGAGGCAACGCTGCCCATCATTGCCGAGCGCATCAACGACATCACCCCCGACTTCTACCGTCGAATGTTCGCCGCTCGCCCCGACCTGATGGACGGCATGTTCTCCCGCTCCTCCCAGCTCGAAGGTACCCAGCCCAAGGCGCTGGCAGGCTCCATCGCCGTGTTCGCCTCCTACATCGTTCAGAACCCGAACTCCTACCCCGACGAGGTCCTCTCCCGCGTTGCACACAAGCACGCATCCCTGGGCCTGAAGGAAGAAGAGTACCCCACCGTCTACAAGTACCTCTTCGAGGCAATCGCCGCTAACCTGGGCGACCTGGCTACCCCCGAAATCGTTGAGGCATGGACCGAGGTCTACTGGCTCATGGGCAACGCCCTCATCAAGCTGGAGAAGGGCCTGTACGCTTCCCAGGCAAACGACGTCATGTTCGCACCCTTCAAGCTCGTTGAGCGCAAGGAGACCGGCGAAAACGTCGTCGTGCTGACCTTCGAGCCCGCCGACGAGACCCCCATGACCGAGTCCAAGGGCGGCCAGTACATCTCCATCATCGTTCCCGCACGCGACGGTCTGCGCCAGGCACGCCAGTACACCCTGCTGCCCAGCGAAAAGAACCAGCGCCGCATCGGTGTGAAGCTCGACCCCAACGGCGAGATGACCTCCATCCTGCACGAGCTGGAAGTCGGCGCAGTCGTCGAGATCTCCAACCCCTACGGTGACCTGACCCTGGAAGGCTTCGGCGACCCCGAGGCACCCCTGTACCTCTTCTCCGCAGGTATCGGCACCACCCCCATGCTCAGCTTCCTCTCCGAGCTGGTTGAGAAGGGCTCGACCCGCCCCGTGACCGTGGTCCACGCAGATCGCCGCCTGGACACCTGGCCCCTGCGCGAAGAGCTCACCGAGCTCGTCGGCAAGCTGCCCAACGCACGCCTCGTCTCCTTCATCGAAGGTGAGGGCGGCGACTACACCGGCCGCGTCGATGTCTCCAAGCTGGACGTTCCCTCCAACGCTAACGTTTACCTCTGTGGCCCGCTGCCCTTCATGCAGGGCGTACGCTCCGCACTGGTGGAGGCAGGCGTTCCCGGCAAGAACATCAACTACGAGATCTTCGGCCCCGACCAGTGGATGCTCCACGACCAGGCACGCGAGGCGTAAAAACCCCGTAAACCGGTTCGTCCGCTAGGTTTCTTAAACCCGGCTAGGTTCTTCCTCTTAGGCAGAAGAACCTAGCCGGGTTTTTAGAACTCAAAATAAAAATCCCGCCCCGCAGACGAATCTGCGAGGCGGGATTTTTAGTAGCTAGCTAGTGCTTAGCCCTGGCGAACCAGAGCCAGAACCTCGTCGCGGACGCGCTCCATAGTCGCAACATCCGGTGCCTCAAGGTTCAGGCGCAGGAAAGGCTCGGTGTTCGAAGGACGCAGGTTAACCCACCAGCCCTCTTCAGTGTTGGTGAAGGTGGTGCCGTCGGAGTCCTCAACAACCACGGGAGCGTCAGCGTAGTGTGCACGCACGCGGTCCACAGCGGCAGCCTTGTCTTCGATCTCGGAGTTGATCTCGCCGGAAGCAACGTACGGGGAGTACTTCGCGCTGATCTCGGAGAGGGGCTCCTCGCCGCCACCCAGAGCAGCCAGCACGTGCATTGCAGCGAGCATGCCGGTGTCTGCGTTGAAGAAGTCCTTGAAGTAGTAGTGAGCGGAGTGCTCGCCACCGAAAACGCCATTCTCCTCAGCCATAACAGCCTTGATGAAGGAGTGGCCCACGCGGGTCTTCACTGCGCGGCCGCCCAGCTTCTCAACCAGCTCAGGAACAGCCTTCGAGGTAATCAGGTTGTAGATGATGACGGGCTCTTCGTTACCCTCAGCCTTTGCACGAGCAATCTCGCGCTCAGCAACCAGAGCGGTCACAGCCGAAGGAGTGACGGGCTCACCCTTCTCATCGATGACGAAGCAGCGGTCAGCGTCGCCGTCGAATGCCAGACCAATGTCAGCACCGTGCTCAACAACAGCCTTCTGCAGGTCAACCAGGTTAGCCGGCTCCAGCGGGTTAGCCGGGTGGTTCGGGAAGGTACCGTCCAGCTCGAAGTACAGGGGAACGATTTCCAGGGGCAGTCCCGGCAGGATGGTGTCGCCCAGAACAGCGGGAGTGGTCATACCACCCATGCCGTTACCAGCGTCAACAACAACCTTCAGGGGGCGGATGGAAGACAGGTCAACCAGCTTGCGCAGGTACTCTGCGTAAGGCTTGAGGATGTCCTTCTCAGAAACGGTGCCGACCTTCTCCACAGAAGGAATCTCGCCCGCATCCAGGTACTTCTGAGCCAGGTCGCGAATATCGAACAGGCCGGACTCGGAAGACAGAGGAACAGCGCCTGCCTTAGCCATCTTCATGCCGTTGTACTCTGCGGGGTTGTGGCTAGCGGTGAAGGTAACACCGGCAGCGTTCTCAACGCCACATGCGAAGTACAGAACGTCAGTGGAGATCAGGCCGATCTTCTCAACATTTGCACCGCGAGCGGTTGCACCCTGGGCGAATGCATCCATGAATTCGGGGGAGGAGGGGCGCATGTCGCCACCGACCAGAATGGTCTGGCCCTCCAGGCCCAGAACGTCTACGAAAGCCGCACCAGTAGCGCGAACAGTCTCTGCGGTAATGGTCTCGCCGACGATGCCACGCACGTCGTACGCTTTGAATGAGTCATGTAGATTAATAGTAGTCACGCCTTTTATTTTAGCGGTAAAGAAGTGCAACTAGCCTCTATAATGGGCAGGTAAAACCTTATAAATTCCGCTGAATGTATGGGTTTTTTATCACTTCACTTACTTCAAACAACTCACGTCGAGAGGTATTTTCCCCCATGGGTGAGATTTTTTCCCTAAAAAACCAGATTCAGAATTATGCGTGGGGATCCCGCGAAATTCTCGGACGCATGCGTGGCGTGCCTGTCCCCACCGAACAGCCTGAGGCTGAGGTGTGGGTTGGCGCGCATCCGGCTGCGCCCTCCCGTGCCACCGTTGACGGCACCGAATCCCCGCTTAACGAGCTGATTCAGGCTGAGCCCTCCCGCTTCCTGCGCCCGGACCGTACCTCCGACTGGTTCCCCTTCCTCTTTAAAATCCTTGCGATTGATGCACCCCTGTCTATCCAGGTGCACCCCACCCCCGAGCAGGCTGTCGCCGGTTTCGAGGACGAGCAGGCGCGCGGTATCGCGATTGACGCGCCGCACCGCAACTACAAGGACCGCTACTCCAAGCCCGAAACCGTCATCGCCCTGACCCAGATGCGCGTGCTGACCGGTGTGCGTACCTCCGAGCAGCTGGCAGAACTGGCGAAGGCGTTCAAGGCTGACTGGCTGGCAGAGCGCGTGGAGCTTACCCCCAAGCAGCTGCTGACCGAGATTATTCGCATGCCCGAAGAGACCGCCACTGCGGCTGTTGAGCAGCTCGTTGAGGCGGCAGCACAGCTGACCGGCTCCGAAAACGCGCTCATTGCTGACGCGGCCGAGCTCGTACAGATTGTTGCCGGCAAGTACCCCGGCGACCGCGGCCTGCTGGTTGCCTTCGTCATGAACCTGGTACACCTGGCACCCGGCGAATCCGCATTCACCCCCGACGGCCAGGTGCACGCCTACGTCTCCGGCACCGCCATTGAGCTGATGAACCCCTCCGATAACGTGATGCGCGCGGGCCTGACTGCAAAGCACATCGACACCGAGGAGCTCATCAAGGTTCTCGGCGAAAGCCAGGACGCCCCCGTAATCCAGCGCCCCACCCCCGATAACGCACCTGTCGGCACCTACGCCATGTGGGATGAGCGCATGAGCGTGACCCGCATCCGCATTGAAGAGGGCAAGCCGCAGGAATACACCTTCGAGGGTATTAGCGCCGCACTGAGCGTATCCGGCGAAATCACCATTCACGCAGCAGACGGCAACGGTACCGAAGAGTTTGTCCTGGGTGCCACCGAGTCGGTACTGCACGTTGGTGAGCCCTCCGCGGCAACCCTGAGCGGCAGCGGCGAACTGTACATCGCTTCTTACGTCTAAAAACTTCTACGTATTAAAGGAGCGCCGAAAAAGGTGCTCCAGTACTGAAGAATTAAATACGGAAATTAATAAAGATTCACGTTCTTCTCCGCATTTTAAAAGGTGGGGGAGGCGTGGATTTTTTATGCCCCGTCAGCGTGAGTAGCGGCGGCTTTTTGTGTTCCCCCTGCAGAATGTGTTCTGGGTAACCTATAATTGCTCTTATAAATATGCGTATGTCTGTGCCTTTATGCGCGCATTCCTTGAGTACGCAACCCCAAACCACTAGGAGAACACCGTGAAGATTATCCTCACCGTCACAGGCATCGACCACGAAGGCATCATCGCCGCCGTGACCGCAACCCTCGCCGAGCGCAAGGTCAACGTCCTCGACGTTTCCCAGACCATCATGGGCGAATTCTTCACCATGATCATGCACTGCTCCTTCGACGAAGAGCAGCAGAACCTTATCGACCTGCAGGAAGCCATGGTTGGTGTCGAGCACGAACAGAAGGTCCAGATTCGCATCCAGGCAGAATCCATCTTCAAGGCAATGCACACCATCTAGGTAGCCACCATGATGAATGACAATATTCTTGAAACCATCCGAATGATCGAGGAGCAGAAGCTCGACATTCGCACCGTCACCATGGGCATCTCCCTGCTCGACTGCGCCGACTCCGACGGCGAAGTGGCCCGCCGCAAGATTTACGACAAGATCACCAGCCGCGCGGCAAACCTCGTCAGCGTCTGCGAAGGTATCGAAGCTGAGCTCGGCATCCCGATTGTCAACAAGCGCATCGCCGTCACCCCCATCGCACTGGTGGCAGGCGCCTCCAACGATGAGGACTACGTAGAGTTTGCTCGCACCCTCGACACGGCAGCCAAGGCAGTCGGCGTGAACTTCGTCGGTGGCTTCAGCGCCCTCGTCGACAAGGGCATGACCCCTGCCGACGAAAAGCTGATTCGCTCCATCCCGCGAGCGCTCGCAGAAACCGACGTTGTCTGCTCCTCCGTGGATATCGGATCCTCCCGCGCCGGCATCAACATGAGCGCCGTCAAACTCATGGGCGAAACCATCCGCGCCACCGCAGACCTGACCGCGGACGCACACGGCTTCGGCTGCGCCAAGCTTGTCGTCTTCGCGAACGCCGTCAGCGACAACCCCTTCATGGCGGGCGCATTCCACGGCGTGCAGGAAGCAGACACCACTATCTCCGTAGGTGTCTCCGGCCCCGGCGTGGCACACCGCGCCCTGCAGAAGGTCCGCGGCGAATCCTTCGACACCTGCGCCGAAGAAATCAAGAAAGCAGCCTTCAAGATTACCCGCGTCGGCCAGCTGGTCGGCACCCTCGCCTCTGAGCGTCTGGGCGTACCCTTCAACATTATTGACCTCTCCCTGGCACCCACCGCAGAGATTGGCGACTCGGTCGCGCACATCCTCGAAGAGATGGGTCTGGAAACCGTCGGTACCCACGGCACCGTTGCGGCACTTGCGCTGCTCAACGATGCGGTGAAGAAGGGCGGCCTCATGGCGTGCTCGAACGTCGGCGGCCTCTCCGGCTCCTTCATCCCAATCTCTGAGGACATCGGCATGATTGAATCCGCAGCCGCCGGACACATCACCCTGGACAAGCTCGAAGCAATGACCGCCATCTGCTCCGTCGGTCTGGACATGGTCGCGGTTCCCGGAGACACTCCCGCCGCCACCCTCGCCGCAATGATTGCCGACGAAGCAGCAATCGGCGTGATGAACCACAAGACCACCGCGGTCCGCGTCATCCCGGCGGTTGGTCTGGGCGTAGGCGACATGGTTGAGTTTGGCGGCCTGCTCGGTCGAGCACCCGTCATGCCCACCCACACCCCCAGCGCGGAGGCGTTCATCGCCCGCTGCGGTCGTATTCCGTCGCCGGTTCACGGTTTCCGCAACTAAGTTTGATTCCGCAACTAAGCCCTAGGTGCGCTGAGAACCAATAGAAAAAGGGGAGGCACCGAAGAATATCTCTTCGGTGCCTCCCCTGGTGCTGTATGAGCTACCAAGAAGTTACTAATACACGAAACGGCTCATCAACGCCTCCAGCGCCAGACGCGCATTCGCGTTCGTCCGCAGGCGACGCAGAGTCAGTTCGACCGCCTGCACATCCTCCAGCAGTTGTTGGGCGGAACGGCGGGTGCAGAACGCATCCAGAGGCTCCCGCAAATGCTCATTGACCAGCGGAGCCTGCGCAGACAGAGCCACCGTCAACGCATCACGCAGAACCGTCTGAACCTGAGCCACAGAACGTAGCAACGTATCGGAGGAAACGCGCTTAGCGCGGCGCTTCTGCTGCTCCTCTAGGCGGCGAACCTGCGCACGCAGGGACGGCGAAACCCGCTCACCCTCGCGGATACCCAGTAGCGCCAGTAGCTCCTGGCGTTCCTGCTCATCCCTGAGAGCGGAGACAGCCTGTGCGTCCTGATCGGCAAGGTCGGTGAGCTTTTCTGCGGCGTTGAAAGCCGAAGAAATAGAACGAACATTCAGAATCAGGGAGGTAATCAACTCCCGACGAGCCATCGCCTGCTCATCGGTCGCCAAACGGTACCCCTCCTGCGCATCGCCCAGAGCCAGGCGCGCCGCACGCTGCGCCAGCGGGTCAGCCACGCCGTGCGCCAGCAGATACTCGTGCACCTGCGCATCCGTCGGAACCGGCAACTGTACCGGACGGCAACGCGAACGAATCGTCACCAGCACGTCAGTGGGGGAGGGCGCCGTCAACAGCCAAATCGTATGCGGCGGCGGCTCCTCAATTGCCTTCAACAACACATTGGAGGTACGCTCCGGCATGCGTTCGGTGTCCTCGACCAGAATCACGCGCCAACGACCCACGGTTGGGCGGTCCTGAGCCTTCATGACCAGCTCGCGTGCCTCATCAATGCTGATCTGCGTCGCCTCGGTACTAAAGTGCGTGAAATCCGCGTGTGAACCGTTCATGACGGTCACGCAGGCCTTGCACTGGCCGCATCCGCGGTTCTGTGGGTCGGGCTGCTCGCACAGCAGAGCCGCCGCGAAGACCTTTGCCGCCTCACGGTGAGGCGCGCCGGTCGCCCCGGTAAACAGCCAAGCGTGCGTGGGACGGTCAGCTGCGGCGTCTGCGCGTAGCTGCTGGAGCTTATCAGCGGGAATCAGCAGGGTATCCCAGAGACTCATGCGTCCTCCTGCGGGGTGCGGACCAGCTCACGGGCGGCAAGTAGCGGCTCAACCACCTCAAGCACGCGCGCGTGTACCTGCTCAATCGTGCCCACGCCGTCAATGATGCGGTGCGAACCGTTAGCGTCCTCACGGGCAATCTGCTCGAAGGCACCGTGAATACGTGCCTTGAACGCCGCGCCTTCAGCCTCAATACGATCAACGGTGCCGCGCTGGTCCATGCGTTCCTGCTCGGCGCTCAGCGGTACGCTCAACAGCAGGGTTGCGTCGGGAACCAGATCGGCGGTGGCCCAGCGGCTCAAATCGACAATGGTCTCAACGCCCAGATCACGGCCTACGCCCTGGTACGCGGCGGAGGAATCAATATAGCGGTCGCTCAGCACGATGGCGCCCTCAGCGAGCGCGGGGCGAATCAGCTGGGAGGCGTGCGCCGCGCGGGACGCCGCGAAAATCAGCGCCTCGGCGCGGTCGTCAATAGTGCCCTGACCTGCCTCAAGGACGAGTGCGCGTAGCTTTTCGCCAATCTCGGTGCCGCCGGGTTCGCGGGTGGTGATGACACGGTATCCGCGGTCGCGTAGTGCTTTATTCAGCAGTGCGAGCTGGGTGGTTTTGCCGGCGCCGTCGCCTCCTTCAACCACGATAAAAAGCCCGCGGCGACCGGTCGGGTCGGCGGGAAGATTCTGCGCATCGGGGGTGTAGCTGAGAGTATCCATCACTTCTTAAGAGTACCGGGTCTGCCCAAATCCTCGGTGTGGCTTCGGCGACGGTTCCGAACAGCATTGAGTGCGCTTACAGGTAAAAAACATGTAAATACTGTGTACCGTCACCTGCGTGGGCGTGCGTTCTGGGCGTGGGTGTGCCAGGCTTAAAGGCATGAGTGCAGATAACCACGACATGAATTACTCCGCCGAGACCTTCGTCGTCTCCGGCGGCCGCCCGGCACACGAGCATGACGCGCCGGTGAACCCCCCGATCGTTCTTTCTTCCACCTACCGCGGCGTGGACGCTGTCAACATTGAGCAGGACCGCGTGTACGCCCGCTTCTCGAACCCCACCTGGGAGGGTATGGAAGAGGTTGTGGCGAAGCTGGAGAACGCATCCCAGCCGGGTCTGCTGTTCCCCTCCGGCATGGCTGCTGTCGCCGCCGTGATTGACCTGGTTCCGGTTGGTTCCATTGTGCTGATTCCGAAGCACGCGTACATGGCGTCGGTGACCCTGTGCAAGGATTTGGAACGCCGCGGCATTATCGAGCTCATTCGCGTGGACATTGAAGATACCGAGAGCGTTATCGCCGCAATGGAGGATGCCGCATCCCGCGCCGGCGTGACCCCCGAGAACGTGAACTACTCGGCACCGAAGGTCCTGGCGTGGCTGGAGAGCCCCACCAACCCGATGCTTGAGGTCGCTGACCTGCCCGCCCTGCTGTCTACCGCTCGCCGCCTGGGCATTGTGACCGCGGTGGACAACACCTTCGCGACCCCGATTCTGCAGCGTCCCCTGGATTTGGGTGCTGACGTCGTGGTTCACTCCGCAACGAAGTTCCTTGCAGGCCACTCGGATGTGCTGTTGGGTATGACCCTCACCTCGAATGAGGAACTGTACAAGGCGATGCTGCACCACCGCATCACCAACGGCGCAATCCCCGGTCCGGTGGAGGCGTGGCTTGGTCTGCGCGGTCTGCGCACCCTGGCGTTGCGTGTGGAGCGTGCTGTAGAGAACGCGCAGGTTCTCGCAGAGCGTCTGAGCGAGCACCCCTTCGTGACTGAGGTGCGTTACCCGGGTCTGGAGAGCGACCGCGGTCATGAGGTTGCGAAGAAGCAGATGGACGGTTTCGGTGCGATTTTGTGCGTCACCCTGGATACCGATGCTCAGGGCGCCCGTAACGTTGTGGAGGCGTTGAAGCTGTGGACCCCGGCAACCTCCCTGGGCGGCGTGGAGTCCCTGGTGGAGCGTCGTCGTCGCCACGGTAATGAGCCGGATTCGATTCCTGAGTCTCTGCTGCGCCTGTCGGTGGGTATCGAGAACGTGGATGACCTTTACAATGACTTGGTTGAGGCCTTTAAGGTCGTCCGCTAAGCGCTTTGCTAGGGTTGTCTAGAGAAGCTGCTGATTCTAAGGAATACTATGTCTCCTATTCTGTTGGTCTGGTATGTGACCACTTTTGTTGATACGCTGCTGGCTATCGCTGGTGCTGCGGTTGGTGTGCTGGCTTTTGTGCGTGCGTGGATGTCTCCGGCGAACGCGTACGATTTTGCCGGTAAGCGCCCGAAGAACACGTGGCTGGCTTTGACCGGTGGTTCTGCTGCGGTGTCGCTGTTTAGCGTTTTTGCTGCGGTGACTGGCGGCGGTAATACTGTGCTGATTCTTCAGCTGGTTGCTGCTGTGATTAGCTGCGTGTTCCTGGCTGGTGTGTGGCCTTCGGTTGGTCGCCGCCGTTTCTAGCGTTAGCTTTTGCGCTCGCTTTGTGCGATAGAGTGTGAGGCCTCGTGCGCTGTCTGACGGGTTTGTCCCGGTCGGATGGTGTGCGGGGCTTTTCCCTTTTCTGGCGGGGTTTTTGAGCCTTTCGTTCTGGTAGAAAAGACCCTTATAAATTTTTGGGAGAATGCATATTTTCTAGGCTCTAAGGCATGACAAACCGGCGGGTAAATGAAAAAATAGAGGTATGACTTACAAACTAGTACTCCTGCGCCACGGCCAGTCCGAGTGGAACGAGAAGAACCTGTTCACCGGCTGGGTGGACGTTAACCTGACCGATAAGGGCCGCGCTGAGGCTAAGCGCGGCGGCGAGCTGCTGGCAGAGCGCAACATCCTCCCCGATGTTGTTCACACCTCCCTGCAGCGTCGCGCAATCAACACCGCAAACCTTGCACTGGATGCAGCAGACCGCCTGTGGATTCCCGTCAAGCGCACCTGGCGCCTGAACGAGCGTCACTACGGTGCTCTGCAGGGTAAGAACAAGTCCGAGATCCGCGAGGAATACGGCGACGAGAAGTTCATGACCTGGCGTCGTTCCTACGACGTTCCGCCGCCCCCACTGGATGACAACGACCCCTACTCGCAGGCACACGACCCCCGCTACGCGGATGTTGAGAACGCTCCTCGCACCGAGTGCCTGAAGGACGTCCTGGGCCGTATGCTTCCCTACTGGGAGTCGGACATCAAGCCCGACCTCGCAGCAGGCAAGACCGTTCTGGTTGCTGCACACGGTAACTCCCTGCGTTCGCTGGTCAAGCACCTCGAGGGTATTTCCGATGAGGACATTGCTGGCCTGAACATCCCCACCGGTATTCCGCTGTACTACGAGCTGGATGAGAACTTCCAGCCCGTCAAGGCCGGCGAGTACCTGGACCCCGAGGCTGCTAAGGACGCTATTGCTGCCGTAGCAAACCAGGGTAAGTAATACCTCCGGCAGGGTTTCACCCCTGTCATTGTGATGAGCCGTCCACCGTTGAGGTGGGCGGCTCATTGCGTTCTCTGCAGGGTTTCTGTACGGTGAGCCTGCCTGAGAAGACGGGCGTTCGCTCAAGTGCTGGGTATCCGCCACATTTATACTTATGGGGTACCCGAATGGAAGGGAAGTACATGGATGCCGGTCTGATCGCCTTTATTGCGGGCATGATAGGTCTGCTGGTGGGCGTCCTGAGCATGAACGCGGTGGCGCGTAGTGAGCGGGAGCAGGAGCGTAGCTTGGTGTCGGCGCCGGCGCTGCGTGATGGTGCCGCTCAGGTGCTTGCTGTGATTGGTCGTGCCTATCTGGTGATTGATGAGGTGGGCGGCGTGGTTCAGGCTTCTCCTGGTGCGTATGCGATGGGTCTGGTGCGTGGTCATACGGTGGCCTCTGATGAGTTGGCGGATATGATTCGCACGGTGCGTCATCGCGGTATTTTTGCGGAGCGTACTTTTGAGATTGACCGCGGTGAGGGTGAGGCGCTGGTCTTGGACGTGCGTGTTGCTTCGCTGGGGGATGAGTACATTTTGGTGCTCGCTGATGACCGCACTGAGATTTCTCGTGTTCAGCGTATGCGTAATGATTTTGTGGCGAATGTGTCGCATGAGTTGAAGACTCCGGTGGGTGCGGTGAGTCTGCTGGCTGAGGCTATTGAGCAGGCGAGTGATGACCCGGAGGCGATTGAGTATTTTGTGGGTCGTCTGCATAAGGAGACTCGTCGCCTGTCTGCGCTGGTGCGTGACATTATTGAGCTTTCGCGTCTGCAGTCGACTGATGTGATTGCGCGTGGTGGTCCGGTGTCGGTGCCTTCTTTGGTGGCTGATGCGGTGGACCGTTCGCATATTGTGGCGGAGGAGAAGGACATTCAGATTTCTACCCGCATCGAGGAGGTCCCCGAGGTGTACGGTGACGCCGAGCTGCTCGGTATTGCTGTGCAGAACCTGGTGGAGAACGCGGTGCGTTATTCGCCGGAGCATACGAAGGTGGATATTTGGGTGCACCGTGTGGCTGATCAGCTGTTGGTTGAGGTTGCTGATCAGGGCGTGGGTATTCCGGAGGACGAGCAGAAGCGTATTTTTGAGCGTTTTTACCGGGTTGATCCGGCTCGTTCGCGTCAGACGGGCGGCACTGGTTTGGGCTTGAGCATTGTGAAGCATGTGATGACTCAGCACGGTGGTAGCGTGACGGTTCGGTCGATGCCGCAGGAGGGCTCGACGTTTACGTTGGCGTTGCCGCTGAATGAGCCTCCGGCCGCAGTGTAGTGTTAGCGGTATAGGTTTTATGGAATCGAAGGAAGTTATTGATGTCTAAAATTCTGATTGTTGAGGACGAAGAGGCCCTCTCGGATCCCCTTGCATTTTTGCTGGGTCGTGAGGGTTTCCAGACGATTGTTGTGGACAACGGTCTGGATGCTCTGCCGGTGTTTGACCGCGAGGGCGCAGATTTGGTGCTGCTGGATGTGATGCTTCCGGGCATGTCCGGCATGGAGGTGTGCCGCAAGCTGCGTGAGGTGTCTTCGGTCCCGATTATCATGCTGACCGCTAAGGATTCTGAGCTGGATAAGGTGCTCGGTCTGGAGCTGGGCGCTGATGACTATGTGACGAAGCCGTATTCTGCGCGTGAGCTGATTGCTCGTATCCGCGCGGTGTTGCGTCGTCGTTCGGCGGAGACTGATTCTGCTACTGAGTCGGTGCTGCAGGGCGGCCCGGTGCGTATGGATATTGACCGCCATGTGGTGACGGTTAATGGTGAAGAGATTTCTATGCCGCTGAAGGAGTTTGAGCTCCTGGAGATTCTGCTGCGCAATGTGGGTCGTGTGATGACTCGTGGCCAGTTGATTGAGCGCGTGTGGGGCGCCGACTATGTGGGTGATACGAAGACCCTGGACGTGCACATTAAGCGTCTGCGTTCGAAGATTGAGCCGGATTCTTCTGCCCCGCAGTATGTGGTGACGGTTCGCGGCTTGGGCTATAAGTTCGAGGCGTAGGCGGGCTTGAGACTGATGAGTTCTGCTTCTGCGGCGAATACTGCTGTGATTGTTTTGGCGGCTGGTTCGGGTACTCGCCTGGGTGAGCCGATCCCGAAGGCTGCTGTGCGTGTGCATGGTCGTACTTTGCTGGATTATGCGTTGGAGGGTGCGCTCGCTTCGGGTGTTGCGGAGCATGTGGTGGTGACTGTTCCTGCTGATTGTTCGGCGAGTTGCCCGGAGCTTTTGGAGGACGCCCGCCGTGCCGGTGCGTTGATTACTGCCGGTGGTGATACGCGTACTGCTTCGGTGGTTGCGGCGTTGGATGCTTTGAAGGATGCGCAGGTTCCGGTGGATTATGTGCTGATTCATGATTGCGCTCGTGCTTTTACTCCGCCGCAGGTGTATCACCGTGTGCTTGAGGGTTTGGGTGCTGAGAGCCCGCAGGGTGTTGTGCGTGCGGTGATTCCTGTGTTGCCGGTGGTGGATACGGTGAAGACTGTGGATTCTGCTGGTTTGGTGACGGGTACTCCTTCGCGTGCGCAGATGCGTGCGGTGCAGACTCCTCAGGGTTTTGAGGTGGCTGCCCTGTTGGCGGCACATGAGCGTAGCCGTTCCCTGCCTGCTGAGGAGGCTGAGCTGCTCACTGATGATGCGATGGCGATGGAGGCTGCGGGCGAGCCGGTATTGACGGTTGCCGGTGCTGCGGATGCGTTTAAGGTGACGACTCCGATGGATTTGCGGGTTGCTCGCGCGCTGTTTGGTGATTCTGCTGCCTAACCTTGCCGCCTAATGCCTCTTTTGCCGAGGCATTGCTGCTGAGAAGATGTTTGATCGATTGAAGGGTCCTGTGATGACTGTTATTCCTCGTGTTGGTACCGGTGTTGATGTCCACGCTTTTGGCGAAGAGGGCACTCCCCTGTATATTGCTGGTCTGCATTGGCCGGGTGAGCGTGGTTTGAGCGGCCATTCTGATGGTGATGTGGTGGCTCATGCTGCCGCGGATGCTCTTTTTGCCGCCTCCGGCACGGGGGATTTGGGCTCTAATTTTGGTGTGGACCGCCCGGATATGAAGGGCGCTTCGGGTGTTCGTATTCTTTCTGAGGCTGCGGCGATTGTGCGTGCTGCTGGTTTTGAGATTGGTAATGTGAGCGTTCAGCTGGTGGGTAACCGCCCGAAGTTCTCTCCGCGCCGTGATGAGGCGAACCGTGTGCTGAGCGAGGCGGCGGGTGCTCCGGTGACGGTGATTGCGACGACTACTGACGGTCTGGGTTTGACGGGCCGCGGCGAGGGTGTGGCTGCTATTGCGACGGCGCTGGTGTATCCGCGTTCGTAGGTGTTTGGCTGCTTCGAGCCATTCTGTAACCTATCGCTGATTTACCGCCCCGGCGTCTGAACCGACCCCGTAGAATGAGAGTGTGACTATGCGTTTTTATGATTCAGCTTCCGCGACTATTCGCGAGTTTGAGCCCGTCGTGCCCGGTGAGGCGCGTATCTATTATTGTGGTGCTACGGTGCAGGGTGAACCGCATCTGGGCCACATCCGTTCGGCGTTGGTTTTTGACCAGTTGAGCCGTTGGATGCGTTACCGTGGTTTGAAGGTGACGACGGTCCGCAATGTCACTGATATTGATGACAAGATTTTGGCGAAGTCTGCTGATTCTATGGAGCCCGGTTTTGAGGGTGAGTTCCCGAATGAGCAGTGGTGGGCGCTCGCGTATCGTTTTGAGAAGGTTTTTGCTCAGGCGTATGCGGCGTTGGGTATTGATCCGCCGACGTATGAGCCGCGCGCGACCGGTCATATTCCGGAGATGTTTGCTCTGATTCAGCGTCTGATTGATCGTGGCCACGCGTATCCTGCACTGGATGATTCTGGTGACGTGTATTTTGATGTGCGTTCGTGGGATAAGTATGGTGCGCTGACGAATCAGAGCGTTGAGGATATGCAGGATTCTGCGGATGCTGATCCGCGCGGTAAGCGTGACCCTCGCGATTTTGCCCTGTGGAAGGGCTATAAGGAGGGTGAGCCGCTGACTGCTTCGTGGGAGTCTCCGTGGGGTCGCGGCCGTCCGGGCTGGCACCTGGAGTGCTCGGCGATGGCTGGTAAGTATTTGGGTTCGCGTTTCGATATTCACGGTGGCGGTTTGGATTTGCGTTTCCCGCACCATGAGAATGAGCTGGCGCAGTCGACTGCAGCTGGCGATGATTTCGCGAATTTCTGGATGCATAACGGCATGGTCACCTATGAGGGTGAGAAGATGTCGAAGTCTATCGGTAATACGATTTCGCCGGCGCAGATGCTGCAGATGGCCCGTCCGCTGGTGGTTCGTTATTACCTGGGTAGTGCGCATTATCGTTCGATTCTTGATTACCGTCCGTCGTCTCTGCAGGAGGCGGCAACCGCTATTGAGCGTGTTGAGGCGTTCCTTGCTGCAACTCAGGATGTGCTGAAGCCGGGTCGTGAGGTTCCGGAGGCTTTTGCAGAGGCTATGGATGATGACGTGAATATTCCGCGTGCTCTGGCGGTTCTGCATGAGCAGACTCGTGCCGGTAATGCGGCGCTTGCTGCCGGTGAGGATGCTTCGGAGGCGGCGAATGCTGTGATGGCTATGGCTGAGGTTCTGGGTCTGGCGCAGCTGATGAGCTTTAATGCTGAGGGCACTTCGGGTGCTGAGCATGAGGCTTTGGATGCGCTGATTCAGGCTGTGTTGGCGGAGCGTGCTGATGCTCGTGCTCAGAAGGATTGGGCGAAGGCTGATGCGATGCGTGATTTGTTGGCGTCTGCTGGTGTGCAGGTGAAGGATGGCGCGAATGGTTCGAGCTGGAGCGTTGGCTAGAGGGTGATGTGCCCCGCGTTTGTGCGTAAGGCTTAGGTCGTGCGGGTTTCTCTCGCGTAGACTCGTATTCATTACTTTGACGAAGGAAGAGAAGAATGGCTAAGGCAGGTTCGCGCCCGGGCGCTACCACCAAGAAGAAGGGTGCTACTAAGGGCACTGGCGGTCACGGTCGTAAGGCGCTTGAGGGTAAGGGCCCTACTCCGAAGGCTGAGGACCGCGTTTATCACAAGGCGCATAAGATGAAGCGTGCGGCTGAGCGTCGTGCTGCTACCGGTACGAACCGTAAGTTCCAGACTCGTCTGGGCGGTAAGCGTGCTAGCGATGAGCTGGTGACTGGTCGTAATGCGGTGCTTGAGGCTCTGCGTACTGAGATTCCCTCGAAGCACTTGTACATCATGAGCCGTGTTGAGGTTGATGACCGCGTTCGCGAGATTATGACTATTGCGAATAAGCGCAATATTCCGATGCTGGAGATTCCGCGTAGCGAGCTGGATCGTTTGACTGATGGTTCTGTGCATCAGGGTGTTGCGATGCAGATTCCGCCGTACAAGTACCCGGACGCTACTGACCTGGTGCTGGATACTATGGAGCGTTGGCACTCGGGTAAGCTGTCGACTCCGCCGCTGTTTGTTGCTTTGGACGGTATTACTGATCCGCGTAACTTGGGTGCGATTATTCGTAGCGTGTCCGCGTTTAGCGGTGATGGCGTGATTATTCCTGAGCGTCGTTCGGCTGCTGTGACTGCTGGTGCGTGGAAGACTAGTGCTGGTGCGGCTGCTCGTATTCCTGTTGCGATGGCGACTAATCTGACTCGCGTGATTCAGCAGGCTAAGGAGCAGGGTATTTTCGTGATTGGTCTGGATGGCGGCGGCGATATTGAGCTGCCGGCTCTGGAGCTTGCGAATGAGCCGCTGTGCGTGGTGGTTGGTTCTGAGGGTAAGGGTCTGTCCCGCCTGGTGACTGAGAACTGCGATCAGATTGTGTCGATTCCGATTGATTCTGCGATGGAGTCTTTGAACGCGGCGATGGCTGTGGGCATTACTCTGTACGATGTTTCTCGTCGTCGCGCTTCCGCGAACTAGAGTTTTGAAGTTGGCGAGCTACAGCCTGTAGCTCTGTAGCTTGAACCCTGTAGCTTGAATAAGGAGGGCGCCCCCGTGAGGGGGTGCCCTCCTTTTCTATCTCTTCCTATCTTCTGCTCCCTCTATAAGGTGTCCTTTGGATGTGCTCCTGGAGGCTTTCTGAGCTCTTTTGAAGGTTTTTAAACTTTTTTCAAAGAACTTTAGGGAGGCTTATCCTGCGTTGACTAGGGGTTTTAGTGCTCTGTTCAAGTCAGAATGAACCTAAACCCCCTTATTTGTGGTCTACTTCACCTGTTTTCGGGTTGCGGACCCATTTCGGCATCTGTATAGTTGTATGAGTCGCCGCGGCGAGGAGGAAAAAACGAAGAACTTCTTCGGTGTTTCTCCTAGTCAGAAGCGGTTGAATGACTTTCAATTGTATAGTGTTTTGGTTTCTTGCTTAGAAGAATCTCAGGTTGCCTGTTGGCGATGATTGAAGAGTTTAGGAAAGAAACATTGTGGTGT
>NZ_KV831987.1:0-467 GCF_001837295.1 Rothia sp. HMSC065C03 | reverse complement strand
AAAACCCTCCACCTTGCCGGTGAAGCAAACGCTTGGTGCGAACACGCAAACGCCGCCTCCACCCATTCAACCCCTCAAAAGCGGGGTTCAGCACCTTAAATGTGACTTATTCCTGAGCCAGATGGGACGCAAGGCGGTGGCACACCCTATACCACTTCCTTAGAATGGAAAAATGGCCCCACAGCACAGCTGCGAGGCCACTTCAAACCCCCTCATAACGAAGGGAGGTGAGAACCGTGGATAAGCGATACGCTATCCTGCTGAAGCTAGTCTCAGGGATCATTGTCACGCTTGCGGCAATGGTCCAGATCGTCGAGTTTGTGACTAAGCTCTAGGCACTCACACGCGGGGCTACTGGCAGTGCGCCAACACTGTTAGTAGTCCCGCTTTTATATGTCCGGAACGCCGTCTGGTGTGCACACTAATCCACCACCGGCAGCGCCTCCGGAAATAAGCTTCTAATGGCT
>NZ_KV831986.1:13696-47920 GCF_001837295.1 Rothia sp. HMSC065C03 | reverse complement strand
GTTTGCGTTCACTGTATGGTTTTTGGATAATAACCCTGGGCTTCCTTCGGGAGGCTGAGGCTTTTTATTCGGAAGATTTTCCGTGGTTATAGCAAGAGGGAAACGCCTGGTTCCATTCCGAACCCAGAAGCTAAGACTCTTCGCGCCGATGGTACTGCACTTTTGTGGGTGTGGGAGAGTAGGTCACCGCGGGTTTTTTATTCAAGAGGGGAAGACCTTATAGGTCTTCCCCTCTTTTTGTGTACCCAAAAACTTTTGAACCGAAAGCCCCATAACTCAGCAGAGGTACAGAGACGCAGCAGAGAAGCAGGGGAACATGGTTGCAGAGCCAGCCCGACAGCGTGCCAGCCTACTGCAGAGGTAACGAGATGGGGAGTTCACAGATCCGCCTGAATGACGAAGCAGAGGGCACGGTGGAGAAACTCTTGGTACCTTAACAACAAGAGCAATCCACATCTCTACCCGAACGAGTAGAGAACACGCAAAGGAGCATCATCATGGCCGATGAGAAGAGCATCTACGAGCGCTGGAGCGAAGAACGCCTCGACCCGCCCTTCCCCAAAGAATGGGGGCTGGATGAAGAAGATGAAGCCGAGCTGCTCTGGCCTATCTGGCCCCTGCTGTTCATGGGGGAATCTGATACTGAGCAGTACGTAGAAACCATCACCGATTATGTGATGGACGTACTCGGTCTGGAATACGATGGGGAGAATGAAGACAGCAAGCTCTGGGAGAAGCGCGTAGAGGACTACGTGGAAGAGCTCATCAAGCGTCGTCGTGCATTCGCCGCTGAGCTGGGCATTACCCCCGAAATGCAGAAGAACTCCAACCTCAACCGTGCCTTCGCAGCGCTCGAAGAAGAAGGAGTTATCGCACGACAGAACTTCACCTGCTGCGGTACCTGCGCCTCCGCAGAAATCTGGGACGAGATCGACGATAGCCGTGAATGGAAGGGATACATCTACTTCCACCAGCAGGACACCGAAAGCCTCGCTGAGAGCGGCGGTACCTACGTTGGGTTCGGCTCCTTCCTCGCCTACCCCAGGGACGAAAATGAATGGAACGCGCTGAGCGATGCGCAGAAGGAAGAGATTAGTGCTCTTCACAAGAAGCTTTCCGTGGAGCTCATGAAGGACACTATTATCCCCGTACTGGAGAAGCACGGCCTGAACGTGGAGTGGAAGGGGAACTTCGACACCCGCCCGTTCATTGGGGGAGTAGAAATCTACAACATTCCCTAGCAGCTGGTGAGCTGAACCGGATGGGTGCCTCGGCGCTATACTTGTGCGCTACTTGTGGCAGGGGAGAGGAGCCTCCTAATGCTACAGAAGTTTACAAGGAAAATAAGCTGAGAGCGTGAGAATCGACATCACAGCATCTCAGCCAGGGTATTAACTAGCCGATAAGGCACCCATTCGGTAGGCTAGACGGGTAGCGCGGTACATCCACGAGATAGACCCCACGACAGAGCGTGAGTAGAGCCAGCCTTCACGGTGGCACCTGCTCGACATGACTTTCAGCTGTTTCAAACGGCAGGAAGCTAGACCTCTGGAGCTATACCCTGACGGGTGCTTACTCTATAAGGGGTAGGCTAGAAGAAGTGGACGAACCGCCACCCATATTCCCAACCAAAGGAGCAGGCATGTCGACCGACGCTCGCGAAAAAGCCCGCCAGATTGCGGCCCAGCAGGCCAAGAAGAGCCCCAGCCAGGCAAGCCGCCGCTGGCTCCAGTTCGGCGTACTCGCCGTGGTCCTCATCATCGTAGGTATCATCGGCTTCGTCGTAGTCAACGGCAACAAGAACACCAAGGTAGCAGAAAGCGGCCCGGTGCCCTCCAGCGCCAACGAATACGGTGGCATTGTGCTGACCAAGGACGGCATCGTCCAGAACTCCTCCACCCAGGAGACCCGCGACTTCAAGCAACTCGCAACCTCGACCTCCTCCGTGACCCCCATGGTCAACGGAACCGCAGCAGCAGTCAACACCCTGCCCCCGGGCGTGCAGACCGCTGAAGAGGCATCTAAGAACGGCCAGCCCGTTCGCGTGACCATCTTCCAGGACTACAACTGCGTGCACTGTGCAGAGTTCGAGAAGAAGTACGGTGAAGAAATCCAGAAGCTCGTCGAGGACGGCACCATCACCCTGGAAATCCGCAACCTGACCTTCCTGGACCGCTCCTCGCCCACCGCTTACTCCGCACGTAACGCGGCAGCAGCATACTCCGTGGCAAACCAGGTCAGCACCAGCGACTTCCTGAACTACCAGCGCGAGATCTTTACCCACCAGGGCCGCGGCGACATGAACAACCAGCAGATCGCCGACATCGCTTCGAAGTACCACGCTTCCATCGGCTCCGATATGAACGATGGCAAGTGGCGCCCCTTCGTGGACGTGGTCAACGCTGAATCCGCAAAGAACGGTATTAAGGGTACCCCCACCGTCTTCGTTGATGGTGACCAGTACACCAGCAACGACTTCAGCACCTTCCTGAAGGAAAAGATCGAAGCTAAGAAGAAGTAACCGCTTCGATACGAAAACCCGGTAACCTCGGCGTGAGGCTACCGGGTTTTTCCATACACGGTGATAAGTACGAGGGATGGGTGAGCACCATACAGAGGTGGTGCTCATAAGGGGTAAAACGAAGGAAACGAACATACCATTACCCCATAATTTAGAAGTATTCTCAACCAAACCCTAAAAGAATAACTAAGCAGACTCAACCAAGAGAATAAGGTACACTGGACAGGTTGCCTCCTTAGCTCAGTTGGCCAGAGCATCTGTCTTGTAAACAGAGGGTCACCGGTTCGAATCCGGTAGGGGGCTCAGAAAAATCCTGGTTCGCACCAGCCTCATAGCAGAGGTGCGGATCAGGATTTTATTGTAGCGAGTGTCCTCGAGTGTCTAAGGGACCCGCACCAACACACCGTCTACCCGCCCTGAGGAACCAAGTATGTCTGAAACCTCCGGAACCCCGCAGGCCACCGCCTCGCAGGGCGCTCGTACCGCGGCGCTGCGCACCGTCAAAGCACGCGAAACCAACGACTACCCCCTCGAAGAATTCATCGAATCGCGAGGATTCCGCCCCGAAATCCAGGGCCTGCGCGCCTTCGCCGTGCTCCTCGTGGTGCTCTACCACGTCTGGGTCGGCAAAGTCTCCGGCGGTGTGGATGTCTTCCTCTTCATCTCCGCCTTCCTGCTCTCGCTCTCCTTCATGCGCAAGATCAACGAAGGCAAACCCCTCAAACTCTTCAACTACTGGCTGCACGTCTTCCAGCGACTGCTACCTGTAGCCACCGTGGTTATCGCGGGTACCACCATTGCGTCCTTCTTCGTGCTCGCGCCCAGCCGCTGGTCGCAAACCGTTACCGACGCAACGAGCTCCCTGTTCTACTTCCAGAACTGGAACCTCGCGTTTAGCTCCGTGGACTACTACGCCCAAAACGCCTCCGTGAAGTCGCCCTTCCAGCACTTCTGGTCGCTCTCCATCCAGGGACAAATCTTCATCATCTGGCCCCTGCTCTTCGCCGCAGTAGCCTACTTCGTACACCGATTCCGCGGGAACCTCTTCACCACCGCGGTGTTCATCTTCAACACGGTGTTCGTCGCATCCCTGACCTTCTCCATCGTCGAAACCGACACCAACCAGGGATTCGCCTACTTCGACACCCGCACCCGCCTGTGGGAGTTCGCCATCGGCACCCTGCTGGCGATGCTTACCCTCAAGTGGAAGGCGCCCGAAAAGGCGCGAGTCGTCATGGGCTGGGTCGGCATCATCGGCCTGGTCACCTGCGGCGCGATTCTGCCCGTCGAACGCGCATTCCCCGGCTACCTCGCCCTGTGGCCCGTGCTCTCCGGCGCGCTCGTCATCATGGCAGGCCGCACCAACAGCCGCTGGGGCATCGATCGACTATTGGTCTCCGCACCCCTGCAGAACCTGGGTAACATCTCCTATGCCCTGTACCTGGTGCACTGGCCCATCCTCATCCTCTACAGCAGCGCCGTCGGCACCTCCCGTGTGAACGTCATCGAAGGCACCATCATCATCCTGGCCTCCATCGGCTTGGCATGGCTACTCATCCGCTTCGTCGAGAAGCCGCTGCGCTACCGCAAGGACCCCTTCGTACCCTGGCTCATGATGAAGATGCGCTTCAAAACCGTCTTCTCCGTCAAGACCTGGGCCGACCAGCTCGCCTTCATCCTCGCAATCTTCCTGGTTGCCGGCGTGCCCCTTGCCGCCGCACAGGCATGGATCGGTTACCGCAACGCCCAGTCCGAGCAAATCGCCGAAATTAAGGTGCAGGAAGGCAACGAAAACTACCCCGGCGCCCGCGCTATCGGCGGTGCCCAGCAGGGGCTCATTGACAACCCCATCCCCTCCGGCGGTGACGTCAAAGCCCAGTACGAAGGTCTGAGCGACACTTGCACCGGAGCCTTCGCCCCCTCCGACCCGGCACTCGCCAAGTACTGCAGCCTGCAGAAGAACGGCGGTGACGACGTTCCGCTGACCATGGTCATCGGCAACTCCCACGCCGAACAGGCACTGAGCTCCTTCAAGCCCATCGCGGAGCAGACCAAAACCAACCTGCAGGCCTACCTGCTCGGTGGCTGCCAGTACCCGGTCCGCGCCGTCAACGCCAGCAACGAATGCTCGGAATTCAACACCAAAATGACCGAGGAAATTCTCAAGCGTAAGCCGCAGACCGTGGTGCTCATCGCCACCGTTGCCCAGGCACGATCGAACGACGAACGAGTCGACCCGAGCCTCGACGAGACGGTACGCCGTCTCACCGAAGCAGGGATCCAGGTCATCGGCCTGCGCGATAACCCGCGCTTTGAGTACAACATCTACGAATGCGCTCAGAAAGCCGGTGCCGACAAGAGCTCCTGCGCACGACCGGCAAGCGAAAAGTACGCCGCAGAAAACCCCGCAAAGGAAGTCTTCGACAAGTACCGCGGACAGGGCGCCGTCATGGTCGACCTGGCAGACGTGTACTGCCCGGATGGCACCTGCAGCCCCGTAGTCGGAAACATCTACGTCTACTTCGACGACAACCACGTTTCCAAGACCTACGGACGCACCATGGCGCAGGAAGTCTTCCAGCGTGCAGCAGAAGGCGGCTGGCTCGTCAACGGAAAAGTGAACTTCTAAAGGTCGCCAATACAGCGGGTCCCCCGCACTGTTCTACAGAAGTATGAACGGTTCGGGGGATCCGCTATTTTCCTACCCAAAATTAGGATAGGCTAAGTTAGGAGACTCCCGGGAGAAGTCAGAGGAGAAGAAAGGACGCCATGAAAGAAATCACCGAACGCACCCTTAAAGTAGAGAACGTCAGCCTCGGCTACGGCGAAACCACCATCGTCAAAGACCTCTCCCTCGAATTCCCCAAAGGCAAAATTACCGCCATCATCGGTCCCAACGGTTGCGGCAAATCCACCCTGCTACGTGGTGTCTCCCGACTGCTCAAGCCGCTCAACGGCGACTTCACCCTTGACGGCAAATCTACCCACGAATACTCCATGAAGGGCTTTGCCCGCATGGTTGGGCTCATGCCCCAGCACCCCATCGCCCCCGAAGGAATTACCGTAGCCGACCTCGTCTCCCGAGGACGCTACCCCTACCATGGCCTCTTCAAACGCAATAGCGCCGAAGACGACGAGGCGGTTGCTTGGGCTCTCGAAGCCACCGATACCATGTCCCTCGCCGAACGACAGGTCACCGAACTCTCCGGCGGTCAGCGTCAGCGCGTCTGGATTGCCATGGCGCTCGCCCAAGAAACCGACATCCTACTGCTGGACGAGCCGACCACGTACCTCGACCTGGCACACCAGGTGGAGCTACTCGACCTACTCTCGGACCTCAACGAGCAACGCGGCACCACCATGATCATGGTGCTGCACGAGTTGAACCTCGCCGCCCGAGTCGCTGATTACCTCGTCGCGATGAAGGACGGCTCCATCGTCGCTCAAGGCGAAGCACACGACGTGCTCACCCGTGAGAACCTCGACACCATCTTCGGCCTGAAAGCAGAGGTTGCCGATCCGTTTAACGACGGCAGTGTGGTGGTTGTTCCCCATCCGCGGAGGGCATCCGCAGCTACCGGGTCAGCTGTCGCATCCTAAGAAACCCCCGCTCATATCTGATGAAGCGCCCGCAACAGTGGGATACTGGAAAGCAGGAGGCACCGAAAGCTAAGCGAAGGAGCCGGTACACCGCGCGGGTGTACCGGCTCCTTCCATAGAAGGGCCATTCTCTATAGAGGCCCAGAAAGAAGAACACAATGACGACCCCGCTCCTAGACTCCAACGGCAAACTCAACGGCGAATCAGTACGCTACGTGGCAATCGGTGACTCCTTCACCGAAGGCGTGGGCGACGTTGACCGCCGCCGCCCCAACAGCTTGCGCGGGTGGGCAGACCGCGTTGCTGAAGGCCTCGGTGCAGTAGACCCGCAGGCACAGTACGCAAACCTTGCTATCCGCGGACGCCTGCTCGGCCCCATCCTGGATGAACAGTTGCCTCGAGCCCTCGACCTCTGCCCCAACATTGTTACGTTCTACGGTGGCGGCAACGACATCATGCGACCCAACGTGGATATTGACCAGCTCATGACCCGCGTCGACGAAGCCTTCGCCGCCATGCGCGCCCAGGACATCACGATTCTGACCATTACGGGCTTGGATGTGCAGGGCCAGGGCCCCTTCTCCCGCACCCGTGGCCGCACCGCCACCTACAATGAGCTGCTGCGCGGCATTGCTGAGGACCACGGCGCACACATTATCGACTACTGGCGCTGGAACGACTTCCTTGACTGGCGTCTGTGGGCTGACGATCGTCTGCACATGAACGGCCTCGGCCATGAACGCTTCGCATCTCGTGTGCTGGCGCAGCTTGGCCTGCCCGGTGTGGTCACCGAATCGGTACTGCCCCCGGAGGTGCAGCTGACTGCTCGCGAGAAGATCGAGCAGGAGGCGCGCTGGGTTCGCGAGTTCGCCCTGCCGTGGATTGGTCGCCGCCTGAAGGGTACGAGCTCCGGTGACGGCGTGAGCCCCAAGTACCCGGAGTGGGTGCCCGCGGCAAGCCTGAATAATTAGGCTGAAGAACTAGGCTCGCGGGGGCTCACGATACGGCGTAGAACCCTAGCTAGAACTGTATCGGTAGGGGAGTGCTCTGCGCCGTATCTGCCCCATACTTGTGTCGTATCTACACCGTAACGGAGCGGGGCAAAGCGGCCGTATCCGCACCGCGACGAGCCCTTAAACTGCCCTTTAAAACCGGGGCGGAAGCGTTAAAACGAGAGTTAAAAGCTCTTTAAACGCGTATTTAAGCCCGTTTAACAGCCCTGTGCACACCGTCAGAATCGGTGGTGCGGGGCTGTTTACGGCTTAAATCTGGCTTAAGCTGTTAATCTCACAACATGAATTTCACCGGTGTAATTTATCCCCGGTCACATAGAGAACATCCGTTCTTAAAAAGGTGCATTAACGCCTGACTAGGGGTGTTAAAGAATTCCTTAAAAACATCTGGACTTGCAAAAACACCCATTTTTGGTAGAATGGATGGGTATGTTTGCCGCTCGAAGGCAGGCGTGCATCCGTGAATCGAGCTCTTCGCTTAAACGAGGTGCAATCGGCTCAGAACACCGAGATTCCGCGGATTTTTAAGGCAAAATCCGGCGTGCAGGCTTGCACGAACCCCCGTATTTACCTAGAATTTAACGCTGTTCGTAGTGGTGGAAACGCCTCTCGACACTAATAAGCTTCACCGTTTTTCCCGCGGCGGGGATCGATGCGTGGCCTCTCACCCACGTGACGATCTCAAACACTCTAGCCCGGCGAATAACCCGGTGCTTCTACATTGGTGGCGGGACGCTCACGAGTAACATCGACTGCGTACCGTCATAAAAGTCAATCAATAAAGGAGTGAAACATGGCAGCAGTCTGCCAGGTGACCGGAGCTGTTCCCGGCTTTGGACACAGCATTTCGCACTCGCATCGCCGCAACAAGCGTCGATTCGACCCGAACGTTCAGAAGAAGACCTACTGGGTTCCTTCGCTGCGTCGTAAGGTAACCCTGAACGTGTCCGCTAAGGGCATCAAGGTTATCGATGCTCGTGGCATCGATGCCGTTGTTGCAGAAATCATCGCACGCGGGGAGAAGATCTAGTAAATGGCATCCAAGGCTAAGGACCTCCGTCCTATCATCAAGCTCAAGTCCACTGCTGGCACCGGTTACACCTACGTGACCCGTAAGAACCGCCGCAACAACCCCGACCGTATGGTGCTGAAGAAGTACGACCCCGTCGTTCGCAAGCACGTTGACTTCCGAGAGGAGCGCTAAGAATGGCTAAGAAGTCCAAGATCGCTCGCAACGAGCAGCGCAAGGTCATCGTCGCTCGCTACAACGAGAAGCGTATCGCGCTGAAGAAGACCCTGATCGACGAGAACGCTACCCCCGAGGAGCGCGAAGCAGCACGCGTGGCACTGCAGAAGCTGCCCCGCAACGCTTCCCCCGTTCGCGTGCGTAACCGCGACCAGATCGACGGCCGCCCCCGCGGTACCTTCCAGAAGTTCGGTATCTCCCGCGTGCGCTTCCGCGAGATGGCACACCGTGGCGAGCTGCCCGGTATCACCAAGTCCAGCTGGTAAATCTGGTATTTTAGTTCCTAAACGGTTTTCCGTCGTTACCGACGGTCACTCGCTTTAGACTCAAACCTTAAGTCTCTGGAAGGGGCACCCTAATGGCTAAGAACCGTACCGAACTCGTTGCAGAGGTTGCAGAGAAGTCTGGCAAGAGCCAGGCAACCGTGAATGCAGTCCTCGACGCAGTGTTCCAGGTTTTCGAGTCTTCCGTCTCCAAGGGCGAGAAGATCACCATCCCCGGTTGGATGGCAATCGAGCGCACCGACCGTGCAGCTCGTACCGGCCGTAACCCGCAGACCGGCGAAACTATCCAGATTCCCGCCGGTCACGGCGTGAAGCTGACCGCAGGCTCCAAGCTGAAGGCAGCAGTCGCTAAGAAGAAGTAATTCTTGAGACTTTGAATCTGATAAAAGACCCCCACCCTCACGGTGGGGGTCTTTTATTATGCCTGCCCAAGGGGAAACAGTGGAGAAAACCCGGCTGAAGAAAGCCCAAGCAGCGGAAGCGCCCCTAGACAGGTGAGGTGGAGCCCTAGAGCCGCTGAGTAGTTGTGTCTTTGTGACCTTAATGTTGTGGTTGAGCTAAAAACACAGAAACTATCCCTACTTCACGGAAGAAGCTAGGGTAGGCTACAGAAAAAATAAAGAAAATTTATACATTTAAACAGAAAGCTATGCATAAGCTGAGCGAAAAACCGGGATTATCAAACCCCGCTGGGAAAAATACTTATACATCGCCGTCTGGACACAGCTTAAACACAGCAAACTAAAGCTCAATCTTAGATTCACACCCTAAGCTGGAATCACTGGCGAAGGAAAAGCCACACACCATACAAACGGCTCCACCTCCAACCGGAAAATCAACCATACAAACCCCGGACGACCGCCCCCCCGGGACTCACAAGGAGAACCCCTCATGGCACGCCATGCTCAGCATACTTCCGCACAGGCTACCAACCGTCGTTTCCGCACCGGCGCGGCAGCACTGTCCCTGGCAGCAATCGCAGCACTCGGCCTGAGCGCCTGCGGTGCCCAGAACACCTCCAACCCGGCACCCACCGCCACTGCAACCGCTAAGGCATCCTCCACCGCTGACGCAGCAGTCAACGCGGGTAACGGTAAGGTCACCGTCAAGGCAAGCGACGCAGCCTCCCCGAGCGCCACCGCAAGCAGCTCCCAGGGCACCGTCACCGTCAGCGAAAACGGCGTAACCGTCAGCGGTGCTGATGGTACCGGGGTCACCGCAGACGCCAACGGTAATGTGACCGTCAACGGCGCGAACGGAACCGGCGTGACCGCCGATGTTAGCGGCAACGCAACCGTCAATGGCAGCTCGGCATCGAACAACTCGGGCTCCTCCGCAAAGGTCGACGAAAAGGCCGGTGAAACCACCGCCAAGAACGGCTCCAACGGCGCAGGTAACAGCTCCGGTAACGGCACCGTGACCGTCGACAGCGGAACCGTCAGCGCAGCCAACGGCTACACCCTCATCGAAATCAAGACCGACGGCGGCTGGTCCTACCACGCCCCCAACGGCGACATCATCGAGGTACGAGCTGACGGCTCCTGGGAGCGCGTTGGCGATGGAGGCGTCGTTGAGGTTGATGCTGACGGCTCCTGGGAACAGACCGGCGAGAACGGCGTAATCGAGGTAGAAGCTAACGGCACCTGGGAACAGACCGGCGGCAAAGGCGCGGTTAAGGTACCCAGCGTCCCCCTCAAGCCCGCCGGTGCTGTCGCTAACCCCGTCAAGCCCGTCACTCCCCGCCGCTAAGAAGCTGGCTGACAAGCTGGGTGAAAACGTAGGCTATCCCACTCGCTAGAATGCGGATAAACGCCCACACGCCCGGATAATCACACCCAAACTCGATAGAATTAACGCGGTTGGTTACACCGATAATCGTTATGGAATCCCACAAGGATCCTGCGCACGACGCGAATACGTCGTCAACTAGCCGCACCATACTAACAACCACAAGGAGAAACAATGGCAATCGCCCCCGCAATGAAGAAGACCACCGCGGTTCTGTCCATCGCTTTCGCAGGCGCACTGGGCCTGAGCGCATGTGGCTCCCAGTCCTCTTCCACCACCACTACCGCGACTGCATCCGCATCCGCTTCGGCAACTGCGTCCGCAAGCGCATCGGCTAAGGCATCCTCTGCGGCAACCACCTCTGCAGCTTCCGCTTCCGCTACTGCAGATGTGAAGGTTGACAAGGACGGCAACGTCACCGTCAAGGCTAACGACGGTGCGGGCAACTCCGCAGACGTGAAGGTCGGCGCAGACGGCAAGGCTTCCGTTGACGCTAAGGATTCCGAGGGCAACTCCTCCAAGGTAGAGTCCGACGAAAAGGGCACCAAGGCTGAGTCCAAGGACTCCGAGGGTAACTCCTCCTCCGCAACCGTAGAGGGCGACGTCGTTGTCTCTGAGGACGGCGGCTGGACCATTCAGGGTGACGAAGGTCAGGTAGCTGTACAGGCTGACGGTTCCTGGAGCCGCCAGGACGCAAACGGCCAGGTCGCAGTCAAGGCTGATGGCTCCTGGAGCATCCAGGCTAACAGCGGCCTGCAGGCAACCGTGGACGCATCCGGTGAAGTAACCTCCATCGTTGGCGGCGAGAAGGCAGACCTGAAGGCTCCGAAGGTTCCCGCAAAGCCCGCACAGGCTAAGGTCGCCCCCGTCAAGCCCGCACAGCCCAAGTAAGCTGTAAAGAGCTAACAGCGGCTTGTGGCGCTCGTAGAGCGTGACAGTCCGTGACTTATGAAGACGCCCCGTGCGCATCCGATAGTGATGCGTGCGGGGCCGTTTTGCGTCTTCAAGTTGCGCTGAACTCCTAGGGAAAATAGGAAGCTTCGCATAACTGTTGTTAGGATTAGGGAGGCGCTCAGAATCTAGCTCTCACTCAACTCTCACTCAACAAACAACCACACTATAGGTCTCCCCGGCATAGCACGGGGATCTACCAGAAAAGAGAACACAGTGAAGAAGTCTATGGCTGTTCTGTCCCTGAGCCTCGCCGCAACCTTCGGTCTTGCAGCCTGCGGCGGCAACTCCGGCACCAACTCTAACTCCTCCGCATCGGCAAGCGCATCTGCTTCTGCAACCGCAGGTAGCTCGAGTGCCTCCTCCAGCGCGTCTGCCTCGGCGAGCGCATCGGCTACCGCTTCCGCAAACGCAGGTAGCTCGAGCGCCTCCGCTAAGGAATCCGAAAGCCAGAAGAGTGGACTGTCGGGTGCTTCCTCCATGCCCACGGACCCCACCGATAGCAACTACGGTCCGCAGCTATACGCGCATTACAAGGAAGCCGTCGAAGAGGCTAAGAAAGACCGCTCCGCCAAGAAGACTACGAACACTGAAGGCAACGTGTACACTGCCCCTGACGGAAGCATCGCTGTTGTCGAAGCTAAGAACGGTAACTACATCAGCATTGAGAAAGACGGTAGCTGGGTACGTGTGACCCCTGAAGGTGAGGTTGCCGCCGTGACTGATAAGGGCGGCTGGGTTGCCGTCAAGCCTAACGGTGAAGTAATTAGCGTTGATGAGAACGGTGCGGCTTCCATTATGAACGTTAAGACCTCGGAGGTTTCGGGCGACTACCAGTCCCTGGAGCTGCCCAAGCCCCCGGCTCCTGTGGGAGACCTGCCTGCCCCGAAGAATCCCGTTAAGCCGACCAGCCTGGCTACGAACTAAACGTATCCACTACATAGCTGGTGACTAGCTAGACCCGTTCGCCCCGTGCGCATCCGAACGTGATGCGTGCGGGGCGTTTTTGCGTCTTCAAGCCGCGCTGAGAAGACCAGTAGAGCTGAGATGACCCGTAAGCGGGGGAGGGGGCACCGCACCATCTCAGGGAGCTTTCAGGTCGCGGTGCTAGCATGGTGGCGTACACCGGGCATACCGGAGTACAGGTCAACCACACTACGCACTGCGCCGTTGCAGAGCGGCGCATACAGAAAGAGAAAATACAGTGAAGAAGTCTATTGCTGTTCTGTCCCTGACCATTGCCGGTGCCCTCGGCCTCGCAGCCTGCGGCGGCAACTCCGGCGCCAACTCCAACTCCTCCGCATCGGCAAGCGCGTCCGCTTCTGCAACCGCTTCCGCAACTGCCTCGGCACCCGCAAGCACCTCCGCAGCAGCAACCACCAAGAGCACCGCCTCCGCAGCAGCTGAAACCACCAAGGCAGAAACTAAGACCACCCAGGGCACCATCAGCACTCCCACCGACCTGCCCAGCGAAGCAACCGAAGCACTCAAGAAGGGTCAGGAATCCGCCAATCAGGTAGCCTCCGCAGGCTACACCGCCAGCAAGAAAGCCCTGGAACAGCTCAAGGAGCAGTCCGGCGTGAAGAAGGTGCAGACCAGCGATGGCACCGTCTACTACACCGATGAACTCGCTGCATTCGAATCCAAGGACGGCGCTATCATCAGCATCCAGAATAACGGTGTGTGGACCAGCATGGACTCCAACGGTACAACCATCGTCGTGAAAGAGGACGGCTCCTGGATCAAGACCAACCCCAAGGACAACCTCTACACCGTTGTCAATGCAGATGGCACCGCATCCGTGCTGAACACCAAGACCTTTGAGCAGGCGACTGACGTCTCCACCATCGAAACCCCGAAGGCACCCGGCCGTATCGACGGCTTCAGCGGCACCGCTAAGACCCCGGTCAAGCCCACCAAGATTGGTGACCTCTCCGAGGTTGCAGGCGCCAAGTAAAAACTAGCTCCTGCCCACTGGGCAGAACAGCCCACCACACTAGGGATACCAACGCCCCGCGCGCATCTATACGTGATGCGTGCGGGGCGTCTTTAATTATTTCTCACTCGGGGATGGAGAGGTTTAAATCTTCGGAATGGGTTGCAGGCGGCGCAATTGCGTCACATGCTTGGGTTCGAGTTCCTCAACGCAACTGACCTGTAGCAGGCGCATTGTGCGGCGCACCTCTTCCGAGAGGATCTCAATCGTGCGATCCACACCGCGGCGGCCACCCGCCATGAGTCCGTATAGGTAGGCGCGGCCAATCAGCGTGAACTTGGCGCCCAAGGCCAGCGAGGCCACCACATCCGCGCCGTTCATAATGCCGGTATCCACCATAACTTCGGTGTCCTTGCCGACCTCGCGAACCACTTCCGGGAGCAGGTGGAAGGGAACCGGAGCGCGGTCCAACTGGCGGCCGCCGTGGTTCGACAGTAGGATGCCGTCCACGCCTAAATCAGCCAGCTTCTTGGAATCCTCCACGTTTTGCACGCCCTTAATGACAATCTTGCCGGGCCACAACTCACGGATTTCCTTAAGATCCTCGTAATTGATGGACGGATCCATGGCAGCGTCCAGCAATTCGCCCACCGTGCCGCCTGTCGAGGAGAGTGAAGCGAACTCCAATTTGGGCGTGGTGAGGAAGTCATACCACCACCACGGGCGCGGAATCGCGTTCGCCACTGTCTTCAGCGAAAGCTGGGGCGGAATGGAAAAGCCGTTGCGCTTATCGCGCAGGCGCGCCCCCGCAATGGGCGTATCTACAGTGAAGAAGAGCGTATCGTAGCCAGCCTTTGCGGCGCGCTCGACCAAGCCGTAGGAAATCTCACGCTGACGCATCACGTACAGCTGGAACCACAGGCGGCCATTTGGGTTGACTCGGCGCACATCCTCAATGCTGGTTGTACCCAGGGTTGAGAGGGTGAAGGGGATGCCCGCTGCCCCCGCCGCGCCGGATCCGGCAATCTCGCCTTCGGTCTGCATGAGGCGTGTAAAGCCCGTGGGGGCGATACCGAAGGGTAGAGCGGAGGTGCCACCCAGTACCTTCGTGGTGGTGTCTACGGTGGAAACATCCGTCAGGATACCCGGGTGGAACTCGACATCCTCGAAGGCCTGGCGGGCGCGGGTCATTGACAGTTCACCTTCCGCGGCGCCGTCCGTGTAGTCGAAAGCGGCGGCTGGTGTGCGGCGCTTTGCGATGCGGCGCAAATCGTAGATGGTCAGTGCGCTCTGTAGGCGGTTGCCTGCAAAGTCGAGGCTGGGCTTCTTGAATTGCATAAATTCAAGTAGTTCGCTGGGCTTGGGGAGCTGACGTTGCACCATGGGAGGCCTTTCTCTTGGGGGGGGCGCCGCCTGCAGGGCGGGCCTTGGGTGGGGGCGGGGTCGTCGGCGAGTCCCGCAGAAGGGTGTGCGAAAAATCGCACCCTCCCAGTCTAAAAATTAAGGGTTAGATTAATCAATAGTTAGGTAAGGCTTAACTTATTAAGTTAAATATTTCGGGGGTGCCCCGGCGTATCGGTACCGGAGGGCATGGCGAATGAATGAGATGCAATGATTTCCAAACCCGTGCATACCACTTTCGCACTCCTCAACTCACGCAAATATGACGTAATATGACGAGCCGTTACCTCCCGCGTTCACAATGCTCAACTCCCAGCGAACCACCCCCACCACGCTGGCATAATGGGGACAGCAAACCGACGCGCCCACACACGGCGCACCCAACAGGAGAGAGAACCCATGAGTGAGAACACCACCCGCAGCGTACGCGTGCGCGCCAGCGAACTCGAAGGCCGCGCCTGGCTCAACACCGGCGACAAGAACCTCACCCTGCAGGACCTTCGCGGCAAAATCGTTATTCTCGACTTCTGGACCCTCTGCTGCATCAACTGCCTGCACGTCCTCGACGAACTACGCCCTCTCGAAGAAGAATTCTCCGACGTGCTCGTCACCGTCGGCGTACACAGCCCCAAATTCGAACACGAAGCAGACCCCGTAGCGCTCGCCGCAGCCGTCGACCGCTACCACATCACCCACCCCGTACTTGACGACCCCGAACTGACCACCTGGCAGGCCTACACCGCCCGCGCATGGCCCACCCTCGTCGTCGTCGACCCCGAAGGCTACATCGTCGCCCACCTCTCCGGCGAAGGCCACGTGCAGGGCCTCACCTCCCTCGTACGCGAACTCGTCGCCGAGCACGAGGCGAAGGGCACCCTACACCGCGGTGACGGCCCCTACGTGCCCCGCCCCAAGGCAGCCGGCACCTACGCCTTCCCCGGCAAGGCCATCGAACTGCCCGCCGAATTCGGCCCCGCAAACCTCTTCGGCAACCGCGAACGCACCTACCTCGTCGCAGACAGCGCACGCCACCGCATCCTGCAGGTAGCAGCCGACCTCAACACCGTCATCAACACCTACGGCGGCGGCAACGACCCCATCAACCACCCCGTCAAGGGCCACGTCGACGGCACCGGCACCGAAGCACGCTTCAACGAGCCCGCCGGCCTCGCCCTCGTACCCGAAAACCTGCGCGAACAGCTCGGCTACGACGTGCTCGTCGCCGACACCGTCAACCACCGCCTGCGCTCCCTCAACCTGAGCACCGGCGAAGTACGCACCCTCGCAGGCAACGGCGTGCAGCGCGTCATCGATGGCGACAACGCCATCACCGGCGACCCCAACCACATCCCCGCCGGTGTACCCGCCACCGAGATTGCGCTCTCCTCGCCCTGGGATGCCGTCTACTCCCGCGAAGCCGGCCAGTTCATCATCGCCATGGCAGGCACCCACCAGCTCTTCGGCTACGAACCCGTCACCGGCACCGTCAGCATCTTCGCAGGCTCCGGCGTCGAAGGCCTCGCCGACGGCCCTGCCGCCGACGCATGGTTCGCCCAGCCCTCCGGCATCATCGAAGCACGCGACGGTAGCCTCTGGGTCGCATGCTCCGAAACCAGCGGCCTGCGCCACATCACCTTCACCGAAGACGGCGTACAGGTCACCTCCGCCGTCGGCAAGGGCCTGTTCGACTTCGGCTTCGTCGACGGCGACTCCGACACCGCCCGCATGCAGCACCCCCTCGGCCTGACCGAACTGCCCGACGGATCTATCGCAGTCGCCGACACCTACAACGGCGCCATCCGCCGCTGGGACCCCGCAACCGGCACCCTCGGCACCCTCGAACGCGGCCTCGACGAACCCTCCGACCTGCTCGTCGAAGAAGTACCCGGCGAAGAACCGCGCCTCATCATCGTCGAAACCAACGCCCACCAGCTCGTACGCGCCTCCATCCCCGCCAAGGCACAGCACGTCGACGAAGGCGCCATCACCACCGCACGCCCCTCCACCAAGCTCACCGGCGGCACCCTCGAATTCACCTCACGATTCACCGTGCCCACCGGCCAGAAGCTCGACACCCGCTGGGGCGACCCCACCCAGCTGAAGATCTCATCCACCCCCGAGAACTTCATCCTGGAAGGCGCCGGCACCTCCACCGGACTGACCCGAACCCTCGTGCTCAACCCCGATGTGACCGAGGCAGTCCTGCACATCACCGCCCGCGCCGCCGCCTGCGACGGCACCCCCGGCGGTGACATCCCCGAGCACGCGGCTTGCCACCTCTACCAGCAGGACTGGGGTATTCCCGTCGTCGTGACCGGTGATGAGGCAGACGAAAGTGAACTTGTCCTGGACCTGCGCGGTATCAACTAGGGGTCTATAACAGAAAAAATTAAGGGTCAGTATTATCCTCGCTCCTACAGGGGCACCCGTCCTCGCTTCGCTCGGACACCCTGATGTCGCTACGGATAATACTGACCCTATTTCTGTTGTGCCGCCCTGATACCGCTGCGGATAGTACCGGTTCCCTTTGTCCTTTGAGGATGGTGGGACGCGAAAGGACCGGGTCATCCTCGCTCCTACAGGGGCACCCGTCCTCGCTTCGCTCGGACACCCTGATGTCGCTACGGATAACACCGGCCCTTTTCTGTTGTGCCGCCCTGATGTCGCGTTCAGAGCATACTGGCTCTCGTTGTTCGTTCCTAGAAGGAGACTCGGACGGCCTTCGCATCCGCCTCCACCGACGCCTTCAACGTAAACGGAATCTCCTTCTGCACCTGCGAACGCGCACCCGTATACAAATCCAACTGAGTAAACGACACCTTCGCCGTACCCGACATCGGCTTCAACGACCACACACCCGCCGAACTCACACTCACCTGCGGATCCGCCACCTTCTCAACAGACCACTTCACCTCAGAATCCACACGGCCCGTAAACGCATACTCAAAAGGGCACCCACCAGGATAAAGAGTGCTCTGCTGCGTGCACTTCTTCAAATGATCCTGCACCTGCTCCTTCACCGACGCCAACGCATTATCACTCGGCTTCAACTCCATACGCACCGAATGATTCGCATCCTGCGCAGTCACCACCTCATTCACCTTCTGCGCCGTATAAACCGTCGAATCATACGACACCGCATACACGCCAGGGTAAAACACCGGGAACGACGCAGAACCACGATCCACCGCAACCTTACGGTTATTAATCGTTGCAGCCTCCACACCCTGAATATTCACCTTCACCGACGGCAAAGACGCCTCATCAATAGCCCACTTATCAAAAAAGCCCCAATGCGTACCCGAACGATGCAAACGAAAATCCGTATGCTGCCGCGAACCCTCCAACGTATAAGAAGCACGCACCGTCGCATGCTCACCATCCGCGCTAGTCTCCACCACCTCATACGACACCTCACCCAACGAAGACACCGAACGCCTCAAAGCATCCCCATCCAGCAAAGACGCGTCACCCTCAGGAATCTGCGCACCCAACAAACCACGCGCATACGAACCATTACCCGTACGCAACGCATGAAAATACTCCCGCACCTGACCCGTCGGACCATACACCAGCTTGTTCGTCATAACCAGCGCCGCAGCAGCCACAGAAACCGCCACCACAACACCGACCATCCACATTGCCAGAACCCGCTCCACGGGAGAAAAATTACGCATAGAACCAGAGTAACGCAGGTAGTCCGCTAGGTTTCACGCACCGCACACACTAAAGTTGTGTATATGGCAGAACGCGCTCACGAAGTCCCCGCCAAATACGGCGAAGTCAACGAACTATTCCACCCCCGCATGCGCTCCTACGGCAGGCGCATCGAAGCGGCACTCCCCGGCACCATCGTGCTCCTCGCCGCGCTCGCCTTCATCCTCTACAAGCGACCCGCCCTGCCGTACACCCTCCTCGTACTGCTCATCGGCACCATCGCAGGCGTAAACCTCTACTCAGTCCTCAAACCCACCATCATCGTCATCACCAAAACCCACGTGCTCCGCGCACGCACCTTCGGCTGGTTCGCCGTACCCCTCGAGAACATCGACCACACCATCTTCGTCGAAAAGCTCTACCCCAAAAAAGCCTACGGCCAGAAACTCAAAACCGTCGCCGGCCGCCTACGCTACCGCAGCTTCCCCGCCATGTGGGCCGTCGACAAAGACGGCAAACAGCTCATGCGCATCGACGGCCGCGTCTGGGACGGCAAAACCATGCGAGAAGTCTCCTCCAAACTCTCCGCCCAGACCACCATCTACAAACAGATCAACGTGGTCAACATGGACAAAGAACACAAGGGACTCATCACCTTCAACGAACTGCACCCCGGCTGGCGCTCCAGCCTCATGACCGCGCTTGCCGTCATCATCGTGGCAATCCTCTTCGCAGCGTCCTTCCTGCCCGAAGAAGTCGCCCGCAACATCTACATGATCCACTAGAACAACCATTCTTCTTTAGTGCCTCTTCTGGATGCGCTTCTTCCGGACACACAAAAGGCCCGGCACCCACCCCACACAGGGGAGGCGCCGGGCCATTTGTATGCCTAGCTAAATGCGCTTAGCGCGCTCGTTGTACAGGTGAATCTATTCCGCCGGGCGGGACAGCACCGCCACCAAAAACTCTGAAGAACCCTCAACAAACGGGTGCATCTGCCACGACGAATACGTGTTATCCACGTTCAAACCAGCCTCGCGGGCATCCGCCAAAAACTGCTCAAACGCATAATCACGGCCCGGACCCGAACCGTAACCCACGACAGCGCGGCCACCCGGCGCCAACACGCGGCGGAAATTCTCCACCACAGGCTTACGAGTCGAACGAGCCAAGAAACCCATCACATTACCCGCACACACCAGCAGCTCAAAACCATTCTCCGCCGTAGCATCACCCTCAATGCCCAGAACCTCCGGCAAATCCACCAGATCAGCCGTAATCCACGTAGCATCCGGGCAGACGCGGCGCGCTTCCTCAATCAGCTCAGGATCAATATCAACACCCGTCACACGGTGACCCAGCGCGTGCAGCTGCTTACCCACACGGCCAGGACCCGAACCCGCATCAAGAATCTTCGCGCCACGAGAAGCCAACGCATTCACCAGACGAGACTCACCCGCCATATCATTACCCTCAGCCTCCATCGCCTTAAAACGGTCAATGTACCACTGCGAATGATTCGGGTTGCTCTCCTTGCGGACCAGCCACAAGGACTTCTCACGCTCGCCCGGAGCGTTGAAACTCATCATTGCCATAAAAACTCCTTAGACAGGGTTGAGGACGCGCCAGCCACCCGGCGAGGTGACCGCGGCGTATAAGCGGTGTGTGCGCTACGTACTAGCATAGCCCCACCCGGCGTCTGCCGGTAAGGGCAGTAAGAGCCGGACGGGGCTATCGGAAGCGCTACAGAGGCGCTACAGGGGCTGGACGATAGGGGCGCGTTTAGAGGTGGTCGCCCTCAGTATTCGACGTACCCTCAGCAATCGCCTTACGCATCTGCTCCTGGCGCTCCTCCTCAGCCAGACGAGCAGCCTCAGCGAACTGCGCCTCAATATCGGCCAGCAGCGCCTCAACCTCCTCCTTACCAGCCACCGGGCCGCCAGCAATCAGGCCATCAGCACCCAAAACCACCGCCAACGGCACACCATTACCAAAATTCGCGCGCGCACCAGCATCACGGTCAATCAGCGGAGTCAACCCTTCAGGCAACGTACCCGCATTACGCGAGGTCTGCAACGACTCCAAGCTCGAATACACCGGATGCAACGCCACCTGCGGCAGACGCTCCTGCCACGAAGACATCGTCTTCAAAAACTTCACACAACCAGCACACGTCGCCGACACAAACACCAGCACACGCGCCTGATTCTTAGCCAACGCACGCATATTCGTGTGGCGGCCATTCTCCAGGTACAGCGCCGCATGAGGAATCGGCATACGAACATACTGCTCCTCGCCGTTCTCGTCATACACCGGCTCCGGCAAAATCACTTCAGCCTGCGGCTCCGACTGCCCCAGAGCATCACCGCGGCGAACAGCCTCCAACGTCAACGCAATCAGCGCCGCACCAAAAACCCAAGTCCAGCCGCTATTACCCAGACCCAGCAGAGTCGGCACAACACCCGTGCCGCCCTTCAACGCACTCGCATGCGCGCCAGCCGCCGCCAACAGCAGCGCAATATTACGGACCAGCGTGTAACGGCTCACCGGCGCATTCGACTCAGAACCGAAACAATTACAACCCGCAGTACGACCCGTCGCCAGCGCCCGCGCAATCACCACCGTATAGAACAGCATCAGAATCAACGCCAAACCCGAAGCAATCACCGCAGGCAAACGCACCGGCGACAGCAGCAGGACGGCGGCTAGGGCAATCTCGAACCACGGCAGGACAAACGACACCAGGCGGGTCGGCGCGATCTTCTCCAAACCAAGATTCTGAATACCAGTCACGGTACTCTGCGGGTCCTTCGCCTTAGCGATACCGCTAACGAGCAGGGTTAGGGTGATGAGAGCCGTGCACAAAACAAGCGGCACAGTAGGGACGGTGAGCATAAAACTCCTAGAGTGAGTGTGCGAAAACAGGAGGCGGCAGGGCAGTTTTTAGGCAGAATAAACCGCGCGATGTGCCGCCGTGTTATACACGATTTTACGCCCTGCACATGGGGAAACCGTCTCTACAGTGCCGTGAGGCGCACCCCGTACTCGCCCGCCAGCTGCTCATACGCCTGCACAAAGCGCTGCGCACGCGCACCCGAGGCACAGAAAACGCCCACACGCTGGTCGCGCACCGACTCAAACAGGCTCAGCAGCTCCGCGGGCACATCGGTTGCCGGCAGCAGCGAGCCGTCAGCGTCAGTCAGCTGCGACAGCGGGAAATGCCGCGAGCCCTCATGCTTCACCGACTCCTCACGCTCAGGTACCTCACGCACATCCAACAGCACCTGTGGAACCTCATGCGCCGACAAATCCACCGGCACCACACGCGCCGGATCCGGCACCGCCCCAAACGACGTACACGTACCCGACAGGGCATCATAAGTCAGCAGAGTGCCCGCCGCCGTCGGTAGGCCACTCACATGCTTGAGCACCTCCGTCGCCATCAGCGAACCAACCACCGCTGTTGTTGCCCCCAAGACACCGGCAAGCGCGCACGACTCCACAGTCTGCGGAATCGTCGGAAAAATATCACGCAAATGCGCGCCATCCGGCTCAAAAAGACTCACCGACCCGCCAAAACGCAGCACCGTGCCCCACACCAGCGGCAGACCCGCAACCTGCGCAGCATCCGCAATCAGATACTTCGACGCAAACGTATCCGTACAATCCACCACACAATCCGGTGCCGACGCGGCAAAAAGATCCAAAATCCAGGACGCATCCACATGCCGGATTGTCGTCTCAACCGTCAACGACGGGCACAGCTCCAGCGCACGGCGCGCCGCAACCTCCGCCTTCGGCTCACCCACATCAGACACCCCAAACAGCGGCTGACGCTGAATATTCGACAACTCCACCGAATCAGAATCCACAATATGCAGATACCCTACACCAGCCGCCGCCAACGCCTGCACCACCGGACAGCCCAAACCGCCAGCACCAATCACCAACACGCGAGCCGCCGCGACCGCATCCTGATCAAAGCCCGGCAGGCGACGCTGACGGTCCGTGCGCTCGCGATCCAGACGCGCATGCTCCGGATTCACCGGGGTAGGGGTGAGATTTACATCCACGAGACGAAACCCTCCGACGGCGACGATGCCTTCGCGTGCTCACGCACCGGAATACGGCCAGCCTCACGCGCCAACGCACCCGCCTGCACCGCAAACTTCATCGCCTGAGCCATCGCCACCGGATCCTCAGCACGATTCACCGCCGACGCCAGAAGCACCGCATCACAACCCAGCTCCATCGCCAGCGCCGCGTCGGATGCGGTACCCACGCCAGCATCCAGAACCACCGGAACCTGCGCGCGAGAAGCAATCAGCTCAATATTGTGCGGGTTCAAAATGCCCAGACCGGTACCAATCGGCGCGCCCAACGGCATAACCGCCGCAACGCCCGCATCCTCCAGGCGAGCGGCAGCCACCGGATCGTCAGAGGTGTACGCGAGCACCGTGAAATCCTCAGCGACCAGCTGCTCGCAAGCATTCAACAGCTCCACGGTGTCCGGCAGTAGGGTGTCTTCGTCGTGGATGATCTCGACCTTCACCCAGGAAGTGCCCAGCGCCTCGCGGGCGAGCATCGCGGTCATCACCGCATCGGCTGCGGTGCGGCACCCTGCGGTATTGGGCAGCGGCGCAATATTGAGCTTCTGCAGAAGCGGAAAAATGGGGGTGCCTGCGGCGTGACGGCGCATGGCAACGGTCGTCATTTCGGTGCCGGAGGCGATGAGCGCCTGCTCGAGCAGGTCCATGCTGGTTGCGCCTCCGGAACCCATGATGAGGCGGGATGTGAAGGTGCGGTCGCCGATGGTGAGCGGTGTGAGGCTCATGGTGTTCTCCTCTGTGGGAACGTCTAAATAACGGGGTTTGCTGGTTGGTGCGGCTGGTTGGTGCGGGGCGCTACGGTGCGCCCGGTGTAGAAAGAAAACCGAGAATGGCTGTTCTTTTTCTCCGGCAGGTATTTGTCGGTAGGTATTCGCCGGTGGTTTGCCCGTACAAGCTGGAGAATTAGCCACCCTGCACGGCGGTGAGGGCATCCACCCTGTCGCCCTCGTTCAGCGGTACATCCAGCCACGTGGAACGCGGCACGATACTGCGGTTGAGCGCCACAGCCACACCATTTTCGGTACCGAACTGGTCCATGACAAGGTCAAATACGGTGCGGGCGTTGGTGGTTAGCGGCTCGCCGTTGTAGGTGATGATCATGCGGAATCCTTTCGTGAGTGCGCCGGGTGCACCCGGCTGGGGTGTTTAGTGGGTGAATCGTGCCGGGTCGCACGCCTGCATGATGGGCGGAATCTCAGCCCCGCAGGCGACCTCCGCGCCCACCTTGCCGGCGAGCGCGGCAAGCAGAATACCGTGGCGGAAATAGCCCGTGGACACGAGCTGACGGGTGCCATCAGCGCGGGTACGGTGCCCGAAGATGGGCAGGTCGTCCGGGGTTCCGGGGCGGGCGCCGACGTTCGCCTCCAGCAGCTCGCACTCTTCAACAGCGGGCACCAGGCGGATCGCGTCACGCAGCAGCTGGTGTACGCCGTCAATGGCAGGTAGCGTGCGGTGGTCTTCGCGGCTGGTCGCGCCGATGCACAGCTCCCCGTCGGGGCGGGGAATGAGATAGACGGGGCGGGAGTTCACGTAGCCGCGCACCACGTGCTTGAGGATGGGCCGCGGGGCACGCAGACGCAGAATGTCCCCGTAGACAGGGCGTAGCGGGTAGTCCCCGTGCAGTGTTGCCCCTAGTCCGGTGCAGATAATGTCGCCCGCCTCCGGGTCGGTGACCCGTTCGGTACTGAAGGTGACACCGCGGCGGGTGAGCGCGTCTTTGAGGGCGCGCCTCATGAGCCGCGGGTGTAGCTGATGGTCGCTGGGGATGCTCACGGCACCGGCAATGCGCGGCGCCAGGAGCGGTTCGAGGGCGCGCGCCTGCGTGGGGGTGACGGGGTCCGCGGGGCGGTTCAAATCCCGGTAGTAGGCGCGGGTGCGCTGCAGGTGCTCGGCGTCGGCACGGTCGGCGGCGACGATGAGCGTGCCGGTGGTGTCGTAGCCGGTGGGCAGGTCGGTGGCGCAGCTGAGCCGCTCCATGAGGGAGGGGTAGGCGTCAGCGCTGGCGGTCATGAGGGGGAAGAGCTCGTCCTGCTGGAATTGCACTTCTGCGATGGGTGCGAGCATGCCGCCGGCGTAGTGGCTTGCGGCGGGGTATAGTGCCTTGCCGTCCTCGGCGGTACCGTAGTCGCCGGTTTCGGCATCGATGAGGTGCACGCTTTCGCCGCGTTCGGTGAGCTCAAACGCGGTGGTGAGGCCGATGATTCCGCCGCCAATAATGGTGATGGTCATGGTTATGCCTTCAATGCGGGGTTGTCGACGAAGGCGCGGACCATGGCGATTCCGGCAACTCCGGTGGTGCGGATGGCGGGGCAGTCTTCGGGGGTGATGTCGCCGATAGCCACGGTCGGTACGGCGGACAGTTCGGCAAGTTCGCGGAGCCCGTCAATGCCCAGGGGCGGGCGGTTGGACTGCTTGGTAGGGCTGGGTCGGAACGGGCCGGTGCCAATGTAGTCGATGAGGTGCGCGATTTTGTTGGATTCTTCGACGAGCTGCCGGGTGCCGGTGGTGAGCCCGATGATTGCGTCGGCACCGAGGAGGGCGCGGGCGTCGGCTACGGGCAGGTCGTCTTGACCGATGTGCACGCCGTCAACGCGCACGCCGCGGGCACGCAACGCGAGGGCGACATCGACACGGTCGTCGATGAGGAGGGTCTGGTGCGGCTGGATGATGCTGGCGATTGCCTCGGTGAGCTGGTAGAGTTCGCGCGCACTGATGGGTTTGGACCTGACCTGGATGCAGGTGGCGTGTTTGGCTGCCCGGACGGTTTCGAGGGGGTTGTTGCCTGTGACGAGGTAGAGGTTCAGGTCGAGGGGGCGTGCGGGGGTGGTGTAGGGGTGCGTTTCGCGGGTCATGCGGGTCTACGATTCCTCGTCGAGTAGATGTTTTTTAGAAATTCTCTCATTGAATTTCTGTGGTTAGGTTAGCACAACTGTGTGGTGAGTTGAACATCCTTCAAGCGTTTTGAGGTGTGTGCGCTTGGCCCGCTATACACTTCCTTCGCTCCTACAGGGGCACCCGCCCTCGCAGAGCTCGGGCACCCTGATGTCGCTTCAGGAAGGTATAGCTGTGCTGCGCGCTCGCATGGGGCTACAACAAGCCCTGTCTCGATGAGCCCTCGGAAGGCGCACTGACGTCCCTACGGAACCACCACCATACCCGGCTACCAACCTTCGTCTCCCGGCGAGCTGTCTGCGGTACCTCACCCCAGTATTCCCCCTCCCCGTTCCCGCACACTCTTCCCAAACCGAGCGCCCGCGGTTCGTTCCACACCGCGCAGCCGCACCCACTACTCCACCTGCCCGGAGAAGGGGAGAAGTCGGTATGTTCCGTCGCGACATCAGGGTGTCCGAAGCGGAGCGAGGACGGGTTCCCTGCAGGAGTAAGGAACATACCGCCTCGACCCGCCAAAAAATAAAGCCCCAAACCATAAGGTCCGGGGCTTGTGGAGCGGCTGACGGGCTGGAAGGCGGAAATCCCGAGCGCGCGAGGGAATGTATTTCCGCCTGGAAGCGATTCCCGCTTCAGACGCGGAAAAAGCCCCGCGACGAAGTCCGGGGCTTTTGGAGCGGCTGACGGGAATCGAACCCGCGTATCAGGCTTGGGAAGCGTGCGCTCTACCATTGAGCTACAGCCGCATCTTTTTCAGTGTATCGCGCCTGCTTGCTGGGGGTGAAATATGTTGCGTCGCTTGTTGGTGGCGTGGCCGGGGTTGAAATGTGATGTAGGACTGTGTGCTGGGGCTGGTGGATGCCTGCACGTGGGTGGTGTTTGCCAGGTATCCTTTAAGCGTGCTTATTTCAGATCGCGATATTCGTCAAGAGATTGCTGATGGGCGCATCGTTCTTGAACCGTTCGATGAGTCGATGATTCAGCCTGCAAGTGTGGACGTGAGGATTGATCGTTTCTTCCGTCTGTTTGATAACCATAAGTACCCGCATATTGATCCTGCTCAGCCGCAGGAGGATTTGACGCGCCTGGTTGAGGTGGCTCCTGATGAGCCGTTTATTTTGCATCCGGGTGAGTTTGTGTTGGGTTCTACGTATGAGAAGGTGACGTTGCCTGATGATGTGGCTGCCCGTCTGGAGGGTAAGTCGTCGTTGGGTCGTTTGGGTCTTCTGACTCACTCTACGGCTGGTTTTATTGATCCTGGTTTTTCTGGGCATGTGACGCTTGAGTTGTCGAATATGGCGACTTTGCCGATTATGTTGTGGCCGGGTTCTAAGGTTGGTCAGTTGTGTTTCTTCCGTTTGAGTAGCCCGACTGAGCATCCGTATGGTTCTGGTGCGTATGGTAACCGTTACCAGGGTCAGCGTGGCCCGACTGCTTCGCGTAGTTATTTGAATTTTCATCAGACGATGATTCCTGCGGATGGTTCTGCGGAGTCTTAGTCTTTCCCGCTTTGGGGTGCGGGCGTGCAGGCTGTGTGTTTGTGCGCCCGCGTTGGGCGGTTTTTCGCCTGTTTGTGCTCGTGCGTTCACTCGCGTGCGGGTTTTTATCTCTCACTCTCTAAGGATTTTTTGATGAATCTGAAGCCTGTTGTTCTGCGTGTTGCTGGCGCGGAAGTTTCTGTGTATCTGATTGATATGTCGGACTCTTTTGTGGAGCGTTTTAAGAAGGCGTGGGAGCCTCTTGCTCCGGAGTTTTTTGATACTCCTGATGAGGCGTATGCTTCGTTGTCTCGTTTTGATCAGGTGATGCTGGTTCATGCGCCGACTGATGAGTCGGTGATGGATTTGGCGAATCCGTTGATGGGTTCGTTTGATAAGGTTTCGACGCTGCGTGTGGCTGATGATGATTTAGGTATGCAGGATCTGACGAGCCGTATTACGTTGGCGATGATTGAGCAGCTGGTTGGTCGCGGTGTGATGTTGCATGCGGCTGTTATTGGTGATCCTGAGTCGAAGCGTGCTGTGGCGCTGGTGGGTGTTTCTGGTAGTGGTAAGACGACTGCGTCGCGTTTCTTGGGTTCGAAGTTTGCGTATCTGACGGATGAGACTGCGATTATTTCGGATGAGGGTGTTGTGTCGCCGTATCCGAAGCCGCTGTCTGTGATTGTTGACCCGAATGCGCCGAAGGATCAGCAGAACCCGGTGGATCTGGGCCTGAACGTGGTTGATCGTGATGACCTCAGCTATGAGCTGTCGCGTATTGTGTTCATTTCTCGTGATGAGTCGGCTTCTGAGCCGTATTTTGAGCGTGTTCCGCTGCATGAGGCTCTGGTGTTCTTGAGTGAGCAGAGCTCGGGTCTGGCGCGTCACCCTGAGGGTGTTGTGTCGCTGGCTAAGCTGGTGGAGCGTTGCGGTGGCGTGTGGCGCCTGGTGTACTCAGAGGTTGAGGATACTTTGCCGCTGGTTCAGGATCTGCTGAATGGTGGTGAGCTGCCGAATGCTGATGAGGTTGAGAAGCTGGAGAAGTACACGGTTGAGGATCACCTGCCGGGTGTGTTCTTGAACGGTACGATTGCGGTGTCTCGTATGCCGGGTACTTCGGGTGTGCGTGTGGGTGAGGACGGCCCGTTCTTGCTGCTGTGTGACACTGAGCTGAATGAGCTGTCTGATTTTGCGGCGGAGTGCTGGCTGCAGGCTGAGGGCGACATTTCGTACGATGACCTGTATGCGCGTTTGGCTGAGATCTTTGAGGGTCTGCCTGCGGAGGCGTATGACGAGAACCTAAGCGCTTTGGCGGCTGGTTCGATGCTGTGGGTTCGTGTGATTGATGATCCGCTGATTGATGACGCGACCTGGGCTCAGATGACGAGCGATGAGGTTCTGGATGAGGAGGAGCAGCAGATTGCGCTGGACTCTTCTGAGGATGCTGTCTCTGATGATGAGGATGACGTGGTGGAGGACTAGCCACCGCGGCTTACTGACACAGCTCTCTGGCGCGGCTTACTGAGCTCCGTTTGATAGGCGCTGCTTGGTAGGCGCTCCTCGATAGGCACTGCTTAAGCACAAGGGAGGGGCGGGTAGAAGAATGATCTTCTACCCGCCCCTCCCTGTGTGTTTGCGGGCTTGTATTTGCGGGGGTTTGCAGGACGCTTAGCCCCGCGACGCCTTACCGGGCAGCCTTACTGGGCTGCCTTGTCGCGGCGCTTCTGTTCACGCTTCTGCTCGCGGCGAGCCGCACGCATACGCAGCGGACCGGGCGCCTTCACCGGCAGCAGCAGGAGCAGACCCGCCACCACAACAATCAGAATACCGAGCACACCCCAAATCTGCGCGCCCATGATGCTCACGCACAGACCGAACAGCATCGGCGCCAGGAAGCTGGTGGCACGACCGGTGGTCGAGTACAGACCGAACAGCTCACCCTCAGTACCGGGATCCGCCAGGCGAGCCAGGAAGGTGCGGGACGCCGACTGCGCCGGGCCCACGAACAGGCACAGCAGCAGGGCGCACACCCAGAACACGCCAGGCTGAGGGAAGAACAGCAGCGGGGTAGCCGCCAAAATAATGCCGACCAGCGAGATAACAATAATCGTCTTCGGGCCCAGGTAGTCATCCAGGTAGCCGCCCAGAATCGCGCCAACCGCCGCGACAGCGCTACCGGCAATACCGAACAGAATCACCTCGGAAGTGCTGAAACCGAACGTGCCCGCCGCAAGAATACCGCCGAACGTAAAAATACCGGACAGACCATCACGGAACACCGCCGAAGCAATCAGGAACCACAGGGTCTGCGGGGACGTCATCTTCAGCCGCTTAATGGTGCGCCACAGCGCCTTGTAGGAGGCGAGCAGACCGCCCTGACGAGCAGGGGAGAAACGCTCCAGACCCAGCTCCAGGAAACGTAGCTCGCGGGTGGGTAGCACCTCCGGCAGGAAGCGCTCGCGGGTGCGCATACGCACCAGCAGGGGCACACAGAAGATGAGGCACCATGCGGCGGCGAACAGCGCGACCGCACGGATGTTCAGGGCGTTATCGGTGGTCAGGCCGAGCACTTCGGGGGTAAGCACAAAACCCCACAGCACCACAGCCAGCGCCAGGATGCCGCCAATGTAGCCGGCAGCCCATCCGGCGCCCGAAATCTTACCGATATTCTCCGGGTGGGAGATACGCGGCAGCACGGCGTTATAGTTCACGTACGCGAACTCGCTGAACACGCTCGCCGCAGAAATCAGGGTGACACCCAGCCACAGGTACTGCGGGGTGGGGCCCACGAAGAAGCACGCCGCCATCGAACCGACCAGCAGCATGGTGTTCACACCGAGCCAGAAGATGCCTCTGCCGGACTTGTCGTTACGCTGACCGGTGACCGGCGCCAGGATAGCAATCAGGAAACCGGCGATGGTCAGACCCAAAGACAGCGCCGAAGAAGTCTCTTCGGGAGTGCCGAAGTAGCTGCTGGTCAGGTACACGGTGAAGATGAAGGTCGTCATAATCGAGTCGAAGCTCGACGAGCCAACATCCCACATGACCCAGGACGCGATCGAGCGGCGGCTATTCGCGTGGTCAACGACCCTACGCTGAGCCTTCGTCTTACGGCGGGGAGAAGAAATAGTCATAGTTGTGCTTTCGGATGCCGAGGTGGCGCTTCAGCGTAGCGGCGGCATGAAACCGGCTGAAGTAGGGCGGGCGTGCTGAAGATGGAACACCAGGCGGTACGTACCGAGTGGAGATACGTACCGCCTAGTTCATGAACTTTCGCGCGGAAAGCGCAAAGCCTTAGTTGAAGAAACGACGCTGCAGGCGAGCAATACCGAAGCTCACCACAGCACCCACGACGGAGGTCAGAACGGTCCAGAGGATGACCTGACGCAGGGTGTCTTCAGAGTCGTGGGAAATGGCGGGAGGCTGGTTGCCGGTAGCCTTGGTCCAGGCTGCGCCCAGGCCCTTACCAACCAGGGCAGCAGCGCCCATGTTGATACCCGCAATAGCAAGCTTAGCGACGGGGTTCATGTGTATCTCCTTAGCTGTATACGATGCGGCGTCCTGCCCGTGAACCCCTTCGGGGTTGGGTGAGAAAAGAGCGCCACTCCCTAGCGTATAGGGTTTAAGACGTTCGTGCCGCCTTGGAGCCGCTCCGTCCCAAAATTGTACACCGTGCAATTCTGTAATGCGGGCAGAAGAAGAAAACAAAAAGCGGCAAATTGGCGCGAACAGCCAGACACGCCTACAATCGAACCTGGGTTCCCACCCGCACCACAACGGTACGGACAAGGAACCCCAAACGACAGGGGAGCGCCACCGAGGCGCTGAGAGTGCTAAGCAGACCCTCGAACCTGATCCGGTTAGTACCGGCGTAGGGAGTCGAATTTCTTCTCAATGCCCTCGTCCATTCAGAGGGCGAGGACATTCCCCTTCCAACGAAGGAAGGACCACCAATGTCGCAGAACGTAACCCCCGCCTCCAAGGCATCTAGCCAGGCATCTACCCAGGCAGAAACGAAGAAGCCGAACCTGCGCTGGCGAGTCAACGAAATCGTTATCGCCGCAGTTATCGCAGTAGCCTGCGCCGTCATCTTCTGGATCTGGGACATCGCAGTCGGCCCCGCCGCCAAAACTGCACTCGTAGCAGCACCCGAATTCCGCCCCATCGTCGCCGGCGCATGGCTGCTTGGCGGCACCCTCAGCGGCCTGCTCATCCGCAAGCCCGGTGCGGCACTCTTCGGTGAAATCGTCGCAGCATTCATCTCCGTGCTCTTCACCGGCGGCGCGTGGAGTGGTGAAATCCTGATCGCAGGCTTCTTCCAGGGCGTCGGCGCTGAAATCGCCTTCGCGATCTTCCGCTACCGCCGCTGGAACGCAACCGTCGCCATCTTCGCTGGTGCGCTCAGCGGCCTGTTCATGGGCGTTAACGAAATCTTCATCTACTACCCCGACATGGAACCGGTCAAGGCAATCATCTACGTAGCGTGCGCCGTCATCTCCGGCGCAGTCATCGCAGGCTTCCTCGCGTGGATTCTCGTGCAGAACCTCGCCAAGACCGGTGTGCTCTCCTCGCTGGCATCCGGCAAGACCCGCCGCTAACCACCAGCAACTAGCCACCAACTAGTCACTCACCACGAGTCACCACTCGGCACACAACAGCAGCCACACAAAAGGCTAAGGAACCATCATGGAAGCAACACCGCGCGGGGCGCGCATCGAGCTCAACAACTTCAGCTGGCACCACCCCGGACGCCCAGAACCCGTCATCAGCGGACTCAACCTCACCATCAACCCCGGTGAAAAAGTCCTGCTGCTGGGCACCTCCGGTGCCGGCAAATCGACGCTCCTGCACGCCATCGCCGGTGTGCTCCACGATGACGACGGCGAATCCGCTGGCGGCACCATCACCATCAACGGGCAAGCACCCGCCGAAGCACGCGGCACCGCAGGCATGATGCAGCAGGACCCCGAATCCTCCATCGTCATGGCAACCGTCGGCAACGACGTCGCCTTCGGCCCCGAAAACCTGCGCGTACCCCGCGAAGAAATCTGGGGCCGCGTCACCGAAGCCCTCACCGCAGTAGGACTCAACCACCTGCCCCTCGACCACCCCAGCAGCGCACTGTCCGGCGGACAGAAGCAGCGCCTCGGCCTGGCGGGCATCCTCTCGATGCACCCCGGCGCCATGATCCTTGACGAACCCACCGCCAACCTCGACCCCTCCGGCGTGCAGGAAGTACGCGACAGCATCCTTGCCGCCGCGCAAGCCACCGGAGCGACCCTGCTCGTCGTAGAACACCGCGTGAGCATCTGGGCACCGCACATGGACCGCATTATCGTGCTCGGCGAAGGCGGCACCATCACCCACGACGGCGTACCCGACACCGTACTCACCGAAGCCCGCCAAGACCTCATCGACGCGGGCGTGTGGGTACCCAACTACGTGCCGCGTGCACCGCAGAGCGACAGCGATAACCAGGGCGGCGAGCACGGCGAGGCGCTACTTCGCGCCGAAAACCTCAGCATCACCCGCGCACAACCCACCCCCAAACAACGACGCGCACGCCGACGCACCATCAAACGCCTCGGCGACACCCCCGCACCCGTACCCACCGACCTGCCCGTACTGCGCAGCGGCATCAACCTCACCCTGCACGCCGGCGAACACCTCAGCGTGCTCGGACCCAACGGCGCCGGCAAATCAACCCTAGCCCTCACCCTCGCAGGGCTCCTCACCGCACCCGATGGCACCCTCACCGCCACCGACGCGCTGCGTAATTACGACGGTAACCACGGCGGCGAGCGCGGCAGCAACCACGACAACGAGCGCGCCCACTGGGACGTGCCCACCTGGACCCCCGCCCAAATGCTCAGCCGCATCGGCTACGTCTTCCAAGAACCCGAATACCAATTCATCCGCGGAACCGTACGCGAAGAACTCGAACTCGGCCCCCGCCGACTCGCCGCACTCACCCGCAACCCCCTCAACGAAGACGACCTCACCGCCCGCACCAACGAACTCGCAACCCGCCTACGCCTCACCCACCTACTCGACGCCAACCCCTTCACCCTCTCCGGCGGCGAAAAACGCAGGCTCTCCGTCGCCTCCGCACTCGCCACCGCACCCAAAATCCTCATCCTCGACGAACCCACTTTCGGCCAAGACGCACGAACCTGGGCAGAACTCGTCGACCTCATCCGCGAACTCCTCGCAGACGGCACCGCCGTCATCTCCATCACCCACGACGAAGACTACACCGCCGCACTCGGCGGCAACCACATCACCCTCGAAGCCACCGCAACCCCCGGAAAGGAGAACGCATGAACACCGACTTCTTCGGCACCATCGACCGAACCAGCTACTTCAGCAACCTCAACGCCGGCGTAAAACTCATCGTCTCCTTCGCCCTCATCATCGCCGCACTCATCGTGCGCGACCCCCTCACCTCCGGAATCCTCTTCGCCCTCGAACTGCTCGGATTCATCCTCGTCGGATTCCGACCCGTCAACGTCCTCGCCCGCTTCTGGCCCATCCTCATCGCCGTCATCACCACCGGCTGGTCCGTCGCCATGCTCAGCGCCAAAAGCGGCACCACCATCCTCGACCTCGGCTTCAACACCATCACCACCGACTCCGCCGCCGTCGGCGCAGCCATGATGATCCGCTCCCTCGCCATGGTCCTACCCACCCTCGCATTCGTACTCACCACCGACCCGACCGACCTCGGCGACTCCCTCGCACAAACCTTCAAACTACCCTCCCGGTTCGTGCTCGCCACCGTCGCCGCCCTGCGCCTCGTCGGCATTCTCTTCGCCGAATGGAACGCCCTCGGCCAGGCACGACGCGCCCGCGGACTAGGTGCAGGCCAATCCCTCGCCGGACGCGCACAAACTTTTGGCGGTCAGAGCTTCGCCCTGCTCGTGCAGGCTATTCGCCGCGGCTCCCGCCTGGCTATCACCATGGAGGCGCGCGGCTTCGGTGCAGGTGAACGCACCTGGGCTCGTGTGCCGTCCTATTCGCCGCGTGACGTGCACGTGAGCATTGCTGCCGCCGTCATTATCGCTGTTGCGTACGGTGCATCTATTGCGGCGGGTACGATCCAGTTCCTCTGGGCCTAGTTCTTTCCGGCAGTAGCTTGCGGTTCCGCTTTCGTGGCTCCGCTTGGGAGATGGTATTCGCCCTCGTTCCTACAGGGAACCCGCCCTCGCTTCGCTTCGGGCACCCTGATGTCACTACGGGCGATACCGTCTTCCCGCGCTGGGACACGGATAGGGAGGCGCCCGCACTCTTCCTTCGCTTCTGCAGGGGGAGGCGGGGTGCCGCATGTTTCCTCCGCGCCTACGCAGGG
>NZ_KV831986.1:0-13596 GCF_001837295.1 Rothia sp. HMSC065C03 | reverse complement strand
AGAGCGTCCGGGCTGACACCCTGAGGGCGCTTCCGGAAAACGCGGCTACACCCGCTACTACCGAACAGGAAGGTACAGGCACCTCCTGCCCTTGACCATAGACAGCACAAAGGGACGGCACCATCCTCGCTACGGATGACGCCGTCCCTTTGTGTACGCGGTTAGCTCTGCTGCGCCAGGTAGTTCAACAGCGTGGCGGTCAGCTCCGGGTCATGCGCCAGCGCCGTGCCGTTCAGGTGAGTCACCGGTGCAATCAGACGCACCGACGACGCCAACCACACGCCGTCCGACTCGAATAAATCCTGCGGGTAGAGCGGTCCGAAGCCCAGCTCCCAACCGGCCTGGCGTGCCGCCTCGAACACCGCGCCCTGCGTAGTGCCGGGCAGGATGCCGTGGCTCGGCTCGGGCGTGTACAGCACCTTCTTGCCGTCCTCAATCTTGGCCACCAGCACCGAAGAGGTGGCGCCCTCAAGCACGCGACGCTCATCGGTGATGAAGATAGCGTCGTCCGCGCCGCGCTCCTGCACGTACCGCAGAACCGCCATGTTCACCGCGTAGGAGAGGGTCTTCGCGCCCGCCAGCAGCCACGGGTAGGCGCTGTTGTCCATCGGCTCGTGGCCGCGCGGCAGCAGCATCGCCTTCACGCCCTCGGTACGGCGCTTCACGATGGAGGCGGGCACCGGCGACGCCATAATCAGCGTGTACGGGCCCGGCTGCATGGAGGTTACCGCCTGGGTGGGGCCGCGCGAAATAATAATCTTCACGATGTGCTCTTCACCCAGCGCAGTCTCGGCACCGGCGGTCGCCTCACGCATGAGGCGCTCCACCGCCGAACGCAGAATCTCGGGTTCCGGGTCGGGCAAATCCAGCATGCGCGCCGACGACTCGAGGCGGGACAGATGCATGCCGAGCTTACGCACGCGGCGGTTGACGGACAGCATAGTCTCGAAGACGCCGTCGCCGCGGGTGAAGCCCTGATCATCAACGCTGATGAGGGGCACGGACGGGTCAACGAAGATGCCCTGTGGGTTCTGCTCGTTCAGAAGAATTACGGTACTAGACATAGTCTTATTGTACGTTCGCATCCAGAACCAGCGCGGGATAACGGTACTCGCCCTCGTTCCTACAGGGGCAGATGGACGAGACATGCAGAAGGGCGGTGCTATCCACGCTCCTACAGGGGCACCCGTCCTCGCTTCGCTTCGGACACCCTGATGTCGCTTACGGATAACACCGCCCCTCCTGGGCATACGCACAGATATGTACTTATGAACGGCTAGTGACCCGCCGCCGGGGCCTCATGGCTCTTACCGTCCGCCGAGTAGTCCGAATCCTTACGCGGCGTAGTCCACAGCACCAGCGCCGTCAGGACCGCGAAACCCAGAATGGAGAAGCCCATCGGCAGGTACTCATGCTCACCGGCAAACGACACCAGCGGCGCCGCCAACGCACCCAGCATCGCCTGAACCGTACCCATCACCGCCGAAGCACTACCCGCCATGTGGCGTGCCTCGTTCAACGCCAACGCCGAAGCATTACCGAAAATCAGGCCGCACGAGCTGGTCAGCAGGAACAGCAGAATCAGCGTCGGCACCAGCGAAATACCGACAAGGAAGCTAACCAACAGCAGCGAAGACACCACGAGCAGGCTCACCACACCGGTGTTCACGATGCGGCGCTGCGCCACGCGTCCAACCAGCTTGGTCGCAATCGCGCTGAACAGCACAATACCAATCGAGTTCACACCGAACACAATCGTGAACTGGGTTTCGGACAGGCCCAGAATCTTCTGTAGCACAAACGTCGAACCGGAAATATACGAGAACAGCGCACCAAACGCGAAGCACATCGTCAGCATGAAACCCAGGTAGCGGCGAATCTTGAAGACCTTCGGCAGCTCCGAGTACACGCTTAGGGCAGTGCCCTGGTAGCGTTCCTCCACCGGCAGGGTCTCCTTAATCACGAAGATCACGCCGAGCATCATGATCGCGGTAATCACGCCGAGCACATGGAAAATATCGCGCCAGCTACCCCACGACAGCACCCAGCCACCAAACAGCGGCGCAAGCACCGGCGCGAAGCCGTTAATCATCATCATGACGCCCATGAGCTTAGCGGTCGCCAGGCCCTGAGTCGTATCAGCCACCATGGAACGCGCCAGCACTGCACCAATCGAACCGGTGAAGCCCATCATGAAACGCGCAAAAATCAGTAGCTCAATATTCGGCGCGAAACCACACGCCACGGTCGCAATAAAGCAGATGACCGCACCGATCAGCAGCGGCTTGCGGCGGCCCGTCTTATCCGACAGGGGACCCACGACCAGCTGACCGAGCGCCATACCCACCATGAACGCGCTCAAAGTCAGGGAGGCGTTCGTGCTGGTGGTGTTCAGGTTCTCAGCGACTGCGGGCAGCGCCGCCAGGTACATGTCCGTGGCAAGCGGCGCGATAGCGGTCAGTAGCGCTAGAACTACGATAAAAATGGGCGATAGCCCGAATGAGGTCTTAGTCGACTTCGAAGACATATGTCTTAGTTTTTCTTTCTATGTGATGCGCGTGCAACGGCGCCTGCGGCTCTACAAGACGTGGATGCGGCGGTACCGGATCCGGGGGTGAGCTTGCGCAGGCTGGAAGCACAACTTGTTCACGGTAGCAGAATTGGGCGTGGCTTCGTAAGTTAAATGTTTGATATTTTTTTTGAGCTGGGAGAGACAGGATTGCAGAGGGTACGCAGAAGGGACGGTGTTATCCACGCTCCTACAGGGGCACCCGTCCTCGCTTCGCTTCGGGCACCCTGATGTCGCTTACGGATAGCACCGCCCCTTGAGCGGCTTGGCTTAGCCTGCTGCTCAGCCCCTGGCACTGAAGAAATATTTGAGAAATATTCTTGAGAAGCATTGCTCGGGGCGACCGCATAATCTACGTTGGTCATACCACGCGATACGACCGGAGAGGCAACCTCAGATGCGCAATCACTATTACAAATATTTGCTATGCATCCTGCTGCTCATAGCTTGCGTCTTGCTCGTAGTCTTTGCCGTGCTTTCTAACAACAACCCGGGTAACGAAAAAGACGGCACTGCCTCCACGCACGCGCCGAGCAATACCTCAACCTACTGGGATAAAGACCGCATGGAATCCGCTAGCCCGGCTCCCATGCCTCAATAAAACAGGGCCTCAGTAAAACTGGCTCTGAATAGCCGTAGGGCCCAATGCTTCGAGATACACAAAGCATTGGGCCCTACTGTCTTGTAGGCGGCTGCTACTGCGCCGCGCTGTCGTAGATGAAGTCCACGGTCGCGTAGTCCTCCGGGATTTCGGCGAGCAGCGCCTCCTCCTGCGCCGCCCAGCGTTCCCAGTGCGGGCGGAACGTGTCACCGTCACGAGCCATGGCGCGTTCGTAACGCACCTCGTCCGGGGCGGTCGCGAGGATACGCACCTCGCAGGCGCCCGCAATCGCGCCGACACCCTCACAGATGATGACCTGCGTAGCCGCCGGGTCGACGGTGCGTACCTCACCGGGGGCGCCCGCCTCCCAATCCCACGGGGTGTAGGTCCCGGCAATGCCTTCGGTCAGCTGCACGGATAGCGCGTCCCACGCCTCCACGCCGTCGAAGAGGCCGTCCCAGCCGGGGTAGAAGTCGTCCAGGTGCAGCACGTGCACGCTGTGCCCGGCGGCGGTGAGCTCCTGCTCAAGCTGCGCGGCGAGGCTGGTTTTGCCGGTGCCGCTGCGGCCGTCAATGCCGATGATCAGCGGGATCTGCGCGAAGTCGGCGAGGAACTGCGCACGGAATTCGGTGAATTCGGCGGTGTCCATGTCGAAGTCGTTGCCGATGCCGTGCTCCAGACGCAGCATGTCTTTGCAGAGCTCCAGGATTTCGGTGGTGCCGGTGACGCGGCGGTTCTGGTTCAGGGGAATACGCTGACTCACTGCGCGTCGCCTTCCTGCTTGAGGTGGTTGATGAGGCCGCGTGCGGCGGCGTCAATGAGGCCGGTGGTGTACACGAAGTCGCGTTCGCTACCGTACCAGGGGTCGTAGATGCCGAGCTGGTCCAGGTGGGTGGTGGTGACCTTCGGGTCGAAGCTGCGCATCATGCGGATTTTTGCCTTGTCGGCCTCGTTGCGGGCGAGAGCTTTGAGGCGCAGGTAGTGGGGTGCGTCCATGGCGAGGATGAGGTCGTTGCGGTCGAAGTCCTCGACGGTGAAGACGCTGGCGCGGTGCGCGGACGGGTCGATACCGCGGGCGGTGAGCTGCGCGGCGGCGCGCGGGTCGATGCGGTTGCCTTCTTCTTCGTTGCTGATGCCGCTGGAGGTGACGGTGACGGGCACGCCGGCTTCTTGGGCGTGCTGGCGGATGAGGTATTCGCCGACGGGGGAGCGGCAGATGTTGCCGGTGCAGACAGTCATGATTCGGTACATGGTTCTAGTGTATCGGTGGGGTAGAGGGTGCGGCACAGCCCCGCTGCATCAGAGGATACAGGCGGGGCTGTGCTGGTGGGCTACTCCTGGTGCTGGGGAGAGCGTTGAATTCTGCAGCATGTGACACTCATATGGGTGTACTCCTTAGTTTTTTCATCCCATGAACCAGGGTCAAAAACTACGGTCCCGAAGGGGACGCTGAAGGTTTTATCCCCGAGCGTTGCGCTACCAAGTTCAATAGGCTGGCTATCGGAACGAACAGAGAAGTTGCTGTCTTCCCAATTGACTTGGTCAGAGAATCGGGCTGAGTCAGAACCCTCTGCAAATGTGGGTGCATACTTTTCGAAGTAGGTGCTTCGGAAGGTCATTTCTCCGTTGAAGGTTGCATCCTGGAAGTATATGTATCTGCTGAAATTTGTCCCCTCGAAGCGTGTACCTCCGTTGAAGGTCGTGCCTATAAAGTATGCATCTCCGGTGAAGGTCGCGCGCGCAAAGTATACGTATGAGTCTCTGTTGAAGGTCGCGCGCGTAAAATATGCATTTCTGTCGAAGGTCGCGTCCCGGAAACGTGCCTCTCCGGTGAAGGTTGCCGTCCAGAAGTTCGCGTCTCCGCCGAAATCCGCGTTCAAGAAGTCTGCGAATCTGTTGAAGACCGCGTACGAGAAATCTGCCGTTCTGCTGAAGGCTACGTCTACGAAGTATGCACGTTCGTTGAAGATCGTATATCTAAAATCTGTGTTTCCTGTAAAGATTGCGCCCGTGAAGTCTGCGTTTCCGGTGAACTTTGCGAATATGAAGTTCGTGTTTCTGTAGAATCGGGCAGAGCTGAATTGACCTTGTTCAATGGTGAGGTTGTTCAGGGGATAGAAAATGGGTGCTCGGCTAAAGTCGAACTTGAAGCCGCTCCACGCGCCGGATTTAACAGTTACCTTCTTGCTCTCATCCACACTGACAGTGCTGCTACGTTTGCTCATTTCCTCAAAAATGGCGCGGCGTACGTCCTGTTCTGCGTGGAACTTTGCATAGTCTGCGGTGATATCTTTAGGCTTTTTGTATTCATCAGAATCTTCGAAACGCTTAAGTAGAACCTGGAGCAGTGAAGACTCTTCTTCACTGAGCTTCTCGGATTCTGATTTCTGGAGCTTTTCTAGTTCTTCGCGGGCTTCATATTCTTCAATTTTCTCTGCCAAGGGGAAAGGGGAACGAATATAGGCGCAAAGGTTATTAATAATAATCTGCCCCTCTTCTTGTTGCTCGTCTGGTTCGAGAGAATCATCAGCAATCCATTCATCGACTAGACCAACAAGGGTATAGATACCGCCCAGACGGACGGCTGCTTTTTCGTTGGCCAACTGTTCTACCGCAGTGGTGTACCGGCTACGTCGTTCCGCATACACCTGGCGGGTATGGTCGTTCTCGTTTTTCTCTTTTTCCTGGTTATTCTTTCGGTGAGTCTCACCAAGAGTGATGACACCCAGAACACCACCGGTGGTGTAGAGAAGAGCCTGGCGAAGAGCTGAGCCATCATCATTTTTACCAAAACCCGAGTTAATTGCGATAGGTAAGAAGAAAGCTGCGGCTCCGCCCAAGACCGCGATTGCACCAAGCCAGCAGTAGAACAGAGGCGCTTTCTGCTTGAGATTGCGGAGATGTGCATAGAGCAAGAGACCGGAAACTAAAACTGTGCATACGCCAAGCAACAGCCAAGCCCCCGTTGACGGTTCTAAAGACATTATGTCTAGTTCTCCTATCTACGATGAGAGGAATGGTTACCTCTCAGCATAGTGCACAAGCTACCTGACAGGGGCGTCTAACGGCCATATAAATGAAAGCCCCGCCGATGTGGTTCGGCGGGGCTTGTAATTATGAAAATAATCTTTAATTATTTATGCTTACATTTCCCAGTATTGCTGTTATATTCATGTATTGACTCGTTGTACTGTTCAATTCTGTAATCTTCTTTTATTGATATGTAACTTTCTGTCGGATTTAGTGGAAATGTATTGCCAATAAAATCAAATTGTGTATAGCTATTTTTCTCCTGGTTGTAAGTTGGTGTAAAAATGTGTAGATATTTATCTTTGGATTCGACGACTATTCCGAAGGATATGGATTCTGATTGGGGGTTTTGCAGGGTAAATATACAAGAGTATGCATGCATTGGGTTATTTGATGTGGAGCCAATATCCACTACGCCCTTCCCGGCATTTATAACTAATGATGATGTTGGAAATTTAAGTAATATTAATACGACCAAGAGGGTGAATAGTATTGACTTTAGTCCTTTAAATTTTGGTGCGGATTTAGCGATTGATTTAAGAGCGTCGATTGTCTCTAGTGGAGATGAGCTTAGCAATTTTATTTGACCAAAAACGAATGCAAAAAATACAAATAATGCTAGGTCGTCAATGTAACTCTGGGGGGCCATCAGGCTATATATTGCCCACGCTGGAAATCCTGCAAAGAGGGTAAATATTGCGATATGCCAGGTTGCTCTAATGTATACATCTAAATCTAGGTTTTTTTGAGGGCCTTTCGAATCTGATGTGGTATCCATATTTAATGCTGTAATATCTAATGTTTTACTTGGGATGAGTATTAAATATATTATGAATAGTGAGATGACGGTTGAAGATATTAGTTGATACCTATCCTGTGTAAGCTGAAGAGAGGTTATCCTAAACGCTAAATTAATGTTTCCTTGAGTCACCCAGTTGTAATAGTAAAGGGTGAGCATGAAGGTTATGATTAGCGCTATAGGCGATAGTGATAGGACGGTTTTGAATTGCTCTATGAGGAAGTTGTTTGATTTATGGTTTGGAATATCTTCTGGATTCTTTTTGTTGTCCAATTGAATTGATGGTTTGCTTGTTATTATGAGGATTGGAAAAATTGCAAGGAATAGAAATTGGATGCACCTAAAGAAATTTTTTTCATTGAATAGGATTTCTGGAGAGGATAGTATGATCCATGTTAAAAAAGGGAGGATTACGGAAATGGATGGAAATATTATTCTAGGGTTGTTAATTTTATCTATTGTTTTATTTATGATAGGAATCTGTAGAAAGTTGCTGAGTGTTTTTCTTAAAGGAATTTTTGATAGCACTGGAAATCTCTCCTAGCTACTTTGAGAGGAACGGTCACTCTTCAGCATAGTGCAAAACTGTCTAGCCTGTGCTTCTAGCGGTCATACGCAAAGACCCCGCCACACATTCAATGTGGCGGGGCCTTCGGGATATCACTGCGCGGGCTCACTCATGCGCGTGTATTCCTTCTGCCGTTCATCCCAAGAAGTCGGATCGAAGAGCACCGCCCCAACTGGGATACGGTAGCCCACGCCGCTCAACCCGGCTGTACCCAGCAGAATAGGCTGGCTATCCTCGTACACCGCGAAGTTATGCGCCTCCTGCCCCGCAGACTCCGAACCAGCAGACAACGCAGCGAACCGAGCCCGGTACACCTCACCCGACTCAACATTCTTCGCCACAAAGAGCGGCGGGCTCTTCACGAAAGACACATCGCAGAAATCTGCAGTCTGTACAAAGGACGCGCCATAGAACTCTGCGCCTGCCTCAAAAGTAGCCTCAGTGAAATCAGCGCCTTGGTCAAAAGCTGCCTCGCTAAAGTCCGCGGTTTGCGTGAAAGTCGTCCATTTGAAGCGTGCGACCTGCGCGAAAGCCGTCTCACTGAAGCGGGCGTTTTGGGTAAAAGTCGCTCCGCTAAAGTCTGCGACCTGACCGAAAACAGCCCCGATGAAGTGCGCGTTTTGAGCGAACACAGCCCAGCTGAAGTCTGCGTTCCGGGCAAAATTTACCCCGCCAAAACTAGCGTTCTGGATAAAAGCCGCCCCGGTGAAGTTCGCCTCCTGAGCGAATTCCACCCCGCTAAAATGCGCGTTCTGCATGAACTTCACCCTGTCGAAATACGCATTCTGAACGAAGGATGCTCCGCCGAAGTCAGCGTTATGAGTGAAGGTCGCCCGGCTGAAATTTGCGTCGCCAGTAAAGGTCGCGTCACCGAATCCCGTGATTTTTCCGAAGGTTGCGCGACTGAAATCCACGGTTCCCACAAAAGCTGCCCCGCTGAAATCTGAACCATTGCAGAACTTCGCCGCAGAGAAGTCGGCGTTCTCAATAGTCAGATTGTCGAGAGGGTAGAAGACGACCGCCCGGCTGAAATCGAACTCAAAGCCGCTCCACGCGCCGACAGCCACCTCGCCCTTCTCGTTTTCAGCAAGGGTGCTGCTGCGCTTGCTCATCTCAACGAAGACGCTGCGGCGAACATCCTGCTCACCACGGAAAGCCGCCAGATCCGTAGCAAAATCACCCGCATAGTTAGCGGGCGGCGTATCAGGTTCAAAAGCTTCAGCCTTGAACGCCCGCGCGAACGGCGAACGCACATAAGCACAGAGGGCATTGACGATGACCTGCCCCTCCTTCTGCCGCGCCTCAACGCTGAGCTGCTCGTCAGCGAGCCACTCATCAACCAGACCCGCAAGCGTGCTGATGGCGCTCGCACGGACTGCCGGGTTCGGATACGCCAGATGCTCAACTGCCTTGCTGTAACGGGTATGGCGCTTGGCATGTACTCGCTGGGGATGTTCCAGCTTTTTCTGGGCGTTCATGCGGTGGAACTCCCCAAGAAAGAGAACGCCCAGCAGGGTGCCGGTGATGAAGAAAATGAACGGCTGAACCTCAAAATTGGCGATGCCAGGGTCAAAGGCGAAAGGCATAAAACCCGCCGCGACAATGCCCAAGAGCGCGATAGCCCAAACCCAGGTGCGGAAGCTAGACAGCTTCCCCTTGAGATTGCCGAACTGCGCGGCGAATGGGAAAAGCAGAATAACGACTGCGCAAGCTATCAGCCAAGCCCACGCGGTGCTGGGGGAGAGATGCATGTGGTTCTCCTGTCATCGTTGAAAGGGGCGGGTCATACTCAGCATAAGGTAAAGCTGCTGGGCTTGGGCAGTTGCTGGTCAAAAGCAAGAGCCCCGCCAACGCTGGATGCGCGGGCGGGGTTTGTGGGAGCTTCCCCGACGGCGGGGGAGAGCTAGGTTTTACTGTGCAGGCTCACTAACGCGGGTGTACTCCTGCTGTTCTTCGTCCCAGGAGCCTGGGTCGTACAGCACAGCGCCGAGAGGGAGAACGAACGTTCTATTAAGAAGCTCCGCCGTGCCCAGCGGAATAGGCTGGCTGCCCTCATATACCGTGAAGTTATGCGCCTCCTGACCGGCAGAATCCGAACCAGTAGGCAGAGTAGCGAATAGCGCCCGGTACACTTCACCCGACTCAACATTCTTCGCGGCAAAGAGCGGCGGGCTCTTCACAAAAGACGCATCGCAGAAATCTGCAACGCCCATAAAGGTTGCCCCGGCAAACTCCGCACCTGCTTCGAAGGTCGCATCAGCGAACCAAGAGAGCTGCTCAAACGCAACTCCGCTGAAGTTGGCATCAGCGCTGAAAGCCGCCGTGCTGAACCCGGCATACCCCTCAAAGACAGCCTCACGGAACTCTGTAGTCCCCGCAAAATCCGTTCTGAAGAAGCTCGCATTACCGCCGAAAGACGCCCCGCAGAACCCCGCATTTCCGCCAAAGGCTGCGCCACTAAACCGAACATCCGCCGCAAACGCAGCATCGCGGAAGTCCGCGTGCCCTCTAAAAGAAGCCTCGTGGAATTCCGCATTAGCGTTGAAGGTTGCATGGTCGAAGCTCGCACTATGGTTGAACGTCGAGCAGGTAAAGTCTGCGTCCTGACCGAACGTCACATCCTCGAAGTAAGCACCCTCAAACCTCGCCCCGTTGAAGCTCACCGCCCGCGCGAACGTCGCCTTGTAGAAACCGACATGCGCCGTGAACGTCGCCTTACTAAAGTCGGCATCCTGCGCGAAGGTCGCGTTACCGAAGTTCGCTTGCTGCGGGAAGTCCATCTCATAGCGCGTCCTCGGAAGCGCAATAAAAGACGCCCGGCTGAACGTGGCGTCGCCGTCGAACCGCGCCCCACCAAAATCCTCGTACTGCGTGAAGGACGCCCCGCTAAAGTCCGCCGCGCTCACAAAGCGTACGTTGCTGAACATTGCGGACTGCTTGGTGGCTATACCGGCAAAGCGCGCGGCCCCGCCGAACAGCGACTTGGAGAACACCGCCGGACGGTTGAAGACCGACGCGGCGAAGTGTGCTTCATCGTGGAACGTGGAGGCGGTGAATACTGCCTTGCCGTCAAAGGTGACCGCCGCGAAGCTGGCTATGCCCGAGGTGTTCAAACGTGAGAAGTTGGCATCGGATTTGAAGGCGGATACCGCGAAGTCAGCCGCAGCCGAAAAGACCGCATCTGAGAAGTCAGCCTCGCCGGTGAAGGTTACGGTTGCGAAGCTTGCCGCGTCTGCAAAGCGTGCCCCGCTGAACTCTGCCGCGCCTGCGAAGTGCGCGGCGCTGAACCCCACCCAGTCGTTGAAGTTCGCGCCGTGGAAGGATGCGTCAGCCGTGAACTGTGCCGCGGAAAAGCTGGTGTCACCGTGGAAGGTTGCGCCGGAAAAATCCGCCGGACCGTAGAAGGTCGCGGAGGCAAAATCGGCGTTCTGAAAGTGCAGCTGCCGTAGCGGGTAGAAGATGGGCGCGCCGCCAAAGTCGAAGCGCAAATCAGACCATGTCGGCGATAGCGACGGCACCGTATGCTGGCTTTCCCCGTTACCTTTTTCGTTGCGCTCGGTGACCGCGGCGAAGCGGCGGCTGAACTCCGTGAAGACTGTGCGGCGCACCAACTGCTCTTCGCGTAGCGCCACCTGATCGCGCGCGAAGTTGCCTTCGTACCCTTCGGGGGCCCCGCCTGATTCTAGGACCTGGCGTTTCTGTGCGAGGGGGTAGGGCGTGCGGATGCACCCGGTCAGCGCGTCGATAATGGTCTGGGCTTCTTCACGGCGTACTTGCGTGGGGAGGGAGGCGTCGGTGAGCCATCCGTCCGCGAGGTTTACGAGCGTGAATACCGCGCCGAGGCGTGTGGCGGGCTGCCCGTCGAGGAATTGTTCGAGGGCGTGCGTGTAGCGTTCGCGCCGCCCGGCCTGCTGGTTGAGTGCCGGGGTGTTTTTGCGTTGCCGTAGCGCAGTTAAGAGTTTGTTGAGGTTCATGGCGGTGTGCCCTTCCTGCTCCGGTGCTGGCTTATATCCAGCATAGGGGAGGACCCCGCCCCTTTGCGCTCGCGGTGGGCAAAAGAAAAGCCCCGCCTGCACGGTATATGCAGGCGGGGAATACACATAAACTTTTTATTTATGTGGCGGCTTTTTAGAATTCTCTATATATTCTGCATAGAATATCTCTTTAAGTGAATACCTAGTTTGAACATATTCACATTTTCCCGTGTGGAGATTGTATCCATGCTTGGAACCATCAAATTTTTCGATGCGATAACCTCCTGGAATTTTAACTTGAGATTCTGCTAATTTATTTGGAATCACTTTCCCATTCTCCACTTCTTCCCCATAGCTATTTCTCTCTTGGTTGTATTCAGGGGTGAATATATGAACTGATTCAGGTTTTGATTCTGCGATTACACCGAAGGCAATAGATTTTTTTTCTTTGATGTCGTTGGAGAAAACGCAGGAATAGTCTGTCTCAACCGACCCCAGAGTGTCCCCGGGGCTTGTTACTATATCGCTAAAACCTTTTGTTATATTTGGGATAAGCCAAGAGCTAATCGATGATATTAAAATTACAGAGAGTGTAGTCATTATTAAGGCCGTTCCATTTTCTTCACGAGTCCTTGAACGTATTTCTGTTGTGCTTTTGAGTTCATATTTCTTGTCTAAAATATTTCTTAAGGAGACGTTGCAAAGGGTAAACGAAATAAATATTGCCGTTAATAAAAATATAATTATTTCTTTATGCGAAAGAATTTTTAATATTTGATAGTTTATAAGAGCGCAGAAGAAGGTGAGGGCTGATGAAATAGAGATTATCATAAAGTAGATACATTCCACTTCCCTTTTTATATTTTCTTTTCTACCTCTGAGGATTATTTTTTCAGCACCGTTGACACATTGGGGGAGGAGGAAATAGGGGATAAATGATATGTATCCTATTAGTAGCAGGGAGAAGGCCATTGTCAGCCAAATATATTTACTGTCCGTAAATTGAATTGCTGTAATTTGAATTGCAGTACTTAGATTACCTTTTGTTACCTGTGTGTTGTGGATTAGCGCAAGCATAAATACTATAGATGCTGTTAAAGGTAGAAGCGGAAGTACTAGCTTTATGTGGGAGATGATAGTTGACCGAGTGGACTTTTCCTCTGGGTCTAATATTATTCTCTTGGCTTTTTGGCGTCGTTTGTTTTTTAAAATTTCTTCGATGATAATGATGATTGAAGTTGTGCTACTGAGGTTGGCTGCGATAGAAAGGACAAGGAAAATAAGTAGTACAAATCCGATGTCAGGGTCGTTGAAAAATTCTTTGAGGAGTGTTGGGGTTGTCCTGTAGGCATGTCGATCGTATAGGGTAGTGGAAAATGTGTCGACTCCGAGGACAAAGAGTGCTACCGCAAAGATGGCAAAGGTAGGAATAAGTGTAAACATTATATAGTGTAAGGACTTTTCTGCTCCAGTGTAGGTCTTACCTTTTCGGCCGCTGGCTACTTTGCGCAAAAAGATAAAAATTTTGCGCAAAAAGATAAAAATTATTTCGATTATTTTAAAAACCATATCGGCTGCAACGAAAAAAGTGAAAATCGTAACGAATGCAATGAAAAAACTAAGAACAGTAATGTTTCCAATATATTTAAAATAATATAGAATGAATGGCGTGATGATTGATATTGTAATAACTAATATAGATATTGTTGCAAGTGGTTTTTTTGTGTTATTTTTGAAAATTGCGCAAATTCGATTGAAGAAACAGAGGGTGAAAATGTATAGGGAAATTATTAGGTGGAAGGTGGTTGACTGGGCAGTGGTTCGTAGATTAGCAATTTTTGCCAAGTCATTATCAGAGTATTCACTAAAATTGGAGGGTAGTTTTCGACTCTCTTCCAGGTGATTATAGGAAATTTCGACAATAGCAAATAGATAATTTACTGTGAATATTAAGGATGCTGAGGCGAGTGAAAATAGTATCCAGTATATTATTGGGTTATCTGAAAAGAAATTATCGAAATCTGTCTTTTCTTTGCTGGAATCCAGGTTGATGTT
>NZ_KV831985.1:0-219 GCF_001837295.1 Rothia sp. HMSC065C03 | reverse complement strand
TCCATATTGATGGTCTCCCACGAGAAGCCGTTGACCTCTTCATACTGGCTCGGGTCCAGAGAACGGTACCAATCGCTGTCATGCAGGTACCGCATCAGCAGAGCAGAACCGTTCTCGCCCTCACGGGTGTAATAATCCACCAGACCAGCACGAACATACTTCTCCTGCGCCTCATTCAGATGGTACTGACCACCCTTGCGGCGGAAACCCAGCTTCTCG
>NZ_KV831984.1:0-5266 GCF_001837295.1 Rothia sp. HMSC065C03 | reverse complement strand
CCGGCAAGGTGGAGGGTTTTACCTCCGCCTGCCGGTGCCTCTTTAGGGGGGGGCAGGAACCTGCAGTGAGTGGTCGGACAGCAACTCCTGCACTAGGGGTTAGAGTCCTGTACCTATCGAGACCTCAGTGGCGAAGACGCCCTGGTTCCTTAGGCTCGTGTCGAAAGGCCCATATAGATGCATGCATGTCGCTGGTGAAGCCCTAGTAGATCAGCACTGCGAGCGCTGATGATGTGCTGCGGCGCTGGGGGTGGAGAGGTTGATTTAGAAAAGGGACAAACCTTCAAAATATTAATTTCTAAGTATTTAAAAAATGCATAATGAAGGCACGGGAAACGGAATGTGGAAATTAATAATTGTCATATTCTGATTCGTTTCGGAAATGCATTGCATGTTATGTCATGATATGTGGAGGAAAGGATTTTAAAAATGGCGCAGACCTGGTTTGAGAATGGCTATGTTGCTTTTGATACTGAAACTACTGGCGTGCAGGAAAAGGTCGACCGCATTATCAGTGCTTCTTTGTTGTATTACAGTGCCGACCATGTTTTGGTTAAGCGTCGTACCTGGCTTATTGATCCCGGTATTGAGGTGCCCGCTGCCGCTACTGCTGTTAATGGTTTGAGTACTGCATATGTGCGTGATATGGGTATGGTTGCCCGTGATGGTATTGCTGAGATTCTGGCGGCTTTGGCGCAGTGTGTCCGGCACCGTATGCCTATTGTTGCGTTCAATGGGTCGTTTGATATGACGGTGCTTCTTCATGAGAGCCGCCGCCATTGCTTGGCTTTGGGTGATGACTTTGCGGATATTTACGGCGGTGGCAATATGAGGTTGATTGATGGGTTGACTATGCACCGTAAGGCACATCTGAAATGGCGTGGTCGTCGTAATCTTGGTGCTTTGTGTCAGGCGTATGGTGTGGAGCTTGGTGCGGCGGCGCATAATGCTACTGCTGATGCGCGGGCGGCTGCTGAGCTGTGCGTGAAGCTTACTGCTGAGAGTCCTGAGTTGTTTGAGGTGGATGCTTTGAGTCTGCACATGGCGCAACAGGGTTGGTATGCCGCTCAGATGGAAGATTTGCAGGCGTATTTGCGGGTATCTCGTGGTGATGTTTCGATTCAGTGTCCTCCTGGTTGGCCTGTGCGTTACTAGGTGCTAGAGCTGTAGATTAGGGGCGTGGTGGTGTGCCCCCGTGCCTCTGGGTTGCTCTCTATCAGAGGGGGTGGGGGTGCTGCTGTGGCGCCCCACCATCGCCGTTGAGCTCAAGCCCGCTTGTGCAGATGGCTATTTCTTCAGCTCGCCCACCTACCACGTCATTACCCCCTGATCCGGTTGAGGGGTACATGAGCATCCTGCTGCGGAACTACCCGCGCTACGGTGAAGACACCACCGTCAATATCCCGCGTACCGCAGGCCAGTATCCGGCCATCACCGCCGAACTTACCGCCGCCTTGAATCGATTAGGTTGCCGCCGCCTAGATACCCTCATTGCCTAATGAGTCTGCATAAAATCCTATTTCCCAAAGGGTGTGAAGAATGCATATATTCATTCTTTACACCCTTTTATTTTTTGTCTGAATATTTTCAAATAAATACCTAATTTACCAAAGGGACAAATAGGGAATTTCTAGAATTGGCTGCGGGAAAAAATAGGAAGATGGTCATATCGGATAACACATTAAATTCAAATCCTAATTGGAGGAAAAAATGACCTACTACGTCGAATACTGCACCTGTCCCGTAATCCCCGTCGAACATTTCACGGTCTTCTCAAAAGCACACCCGGAAAACGGCGGCGTTTGCTGTACGACTCGACTTGAGCACGGCGGTGCCTTCGACATGAGCGCTGTCATAGAAGAGGACGCCCGCCGTCGCACCTTCACATACCGCTGGCGTGCTCTGTTCCGCCGCCTTTTCCAGCGCCGCTAAAGGCTAACCCGCCCCGTCCCGTTATCCGGTAAGGCGCCCGGGTACCTATCACCCCTAAAGAGGTGATAGGTACCCGACCGCTCTTGATTTGGGTTTGGGACATACGAGGGAAAACTCAGAAATTGCCCCCTATAAAACAGCATGATGACCCTGTCACAACTACCTAATTTTTGGAGGCATCATCATGCATCTTTTGGCAATTCTTGAGTTCCTTCTGAGCCTTCTGGTTCTGAGTCCTTTCTTGTTGGTTTTGGGCTTCTGTAACATAGCCCTTCTCAGAGCCTTCAGAGAGCAACAGAGAGAGGCTGAGGCGGCTCACCTCATCACCCTTCAGGGAACCGCTGAGAAAGCCGCTGAGGAAGGCATAGAGTCCATAGAGGACGCTGAAGGCACAGGCTCCATAGACTAGCCAAACGCCTAGCTGAAGGCGTCTGGCACTACCTTCAAAGAGGGGTAGTGTCAGAGGCTAGCAGCCCGTTCTTTACAAGCGGGACATAATAGAGAAAACCCAGGGGCCCAGGACGACAGCAGTAGCATGATGAACAGACCTGCCCACCATAAACTACTAACCGATCCATCTAAAGAAAGTGAGAGCCATGGAGCCGCAAATAACCGCACGGGATACCTTGAACCATCTGCTAGCAGCAGATCCGTTCTTGCGTGAAACCCTGGTCTTGAATCATGAACCCCACAACCCCAACAACTACGATGAGGCCTATGCTTTCGGGGATGATGCTAGTGAGAACCTCAGTCGAGCTAGGTCCTTGCTAGCTACCTATAACCGCTACGCCAAGAAGCTGCGCAAGCACAATCTAGCCGCCACTAAGATTGTCCTCAAGGCTCTGAAGGAGCAGGCATACGCTCATAAAGATCGCCTGATTGACCCGCTCCCGCACTACGGCGCCCCCACCCTCACCGGTGAGATCCTGCAGCTGACCAGCACCCTTCAGGTACAAGCCGGTAGCATCCTACAGTCGTCGGCCTGCTTCTGGATTCGCCCCAATGATCTGGCCCAAGCCCGTATCGTGAAGTTTGTGGTTGGCCAGGTGGAAGCTGTGAACCTGGCTGAAGGCTATGCCACTGTACGAACCTCTGACGGGGAGCTCTTCACTCTCCAGCCGCTTGGGCGTACCGATACGGCTCTACTGGGCTGTGACGGTCAAAGCCTTGAAGTGCCGATCTTGCCGATTGCTGGGGCGACGTTGGAAGAAGCTGAGCACAAGCATGCTCACGATACCCGTCTGCAGGCCTTCACGGATTACCTGCAGACATCTATCGAGAAATACACTCACCCCAGTGTGAGCAGCATGTACTACTCCCATGCTCGAACCCAGTACCGCCCCACCTTCGATCACGCTCCTTTCAGTGGGAACCCTGAAACGCTCGAGGAAGAATATGCCCACGTCGAACGTGCGTGTACTGATTTCTACCGTGATGGAGGGCTGCTCGATCAGCTCATCGATACTACTGGCCAGAAGCTTGATGCTGCTCTAAAGGCATACCGTCAAGAGCTTCAGCGCTAAAGAAATCACCAAATCAGGGGGGCACCTCATATATGAGGTACCCCCTGATTTTTATGCCCTAAAGAATGTAAATTTAGCGGCGGGACAAACCCTATTTTTGGGGAAAATATGCAAAAAAAATTTTGGAAGATATGCATATAACCACAAAAATTAAGGAGATTAAAAATGGTTCAGGAAAACGCCCGCGTAGAAAACATGTTTGACATTCTGGAGGCATTTCATGAAAGGGTGAGGGAAATGCACATCACCGGGGATTGGCGCTATATTATGGAGCCCTCCAACGCAAATTATGACGTTTCTCAGCTGGATTCTCTCGATAGCCAGATTCAGGCTGTAACGGCTGATTACGGGCTCTATGAGCTGTTGGAAGCGTATATCACCGCTAGCGGCTGGAAGGTCGTACAGACGCCCCTGAGGGCTAGCCTAGGCGGATACACCGACCATAACAGCGGGGTAATCACCATCAACGCACTACGCCCCCTAAGCCTCAAAGCTATCACGCTAGCGCATGAGATTGCCCATGCTCTCATGCACTCAGATATGGACATGGACGCATACCGTACCAACGTAAACGGTTGCCGCTCCATAGCTGAGACTGAGGCGGAATCAGTCGCCTATGTGGTCGCTTACTGTTGGGGCCTCAAGAGTGCTTCTAGCAGTGTTTCCTATGTCGCCTCATGGTCTGAGAAAGACGCTTCAATGCTGGAACGAACCACGGTGAACGTCATTGAAACGGCGTGCACAATCCTCAGCGGCGCTATGGCTTTCCACAAGAGCCAATAGCAGATGAGAGAGGGGTTTACCCCCCTAAGGGGGGGGGGGGTAAACGCCGGATATTTAGGGTTGGGACAAACCAGTAATTTCCCCCATATAAGCACCTTAGCCAACGCAACAATGACTACAAGCCCACCCACCAAAGCCCCGCAAAGAGCGCCGGTAAACAATGGCTGACCCGGCTGAACCGGCTGAACGGCCTTCCTGCACGCCACCACCTGAACCACCTAACCGACAGCAGAAAAGTACCACACCAAGAACGCAGCAACTACGCAGCAGCCCCACCCCCTTTAGCAAAGGGACAAAACTAGTTGAAACTCAGTAAGTAGCCCATGAGGCTACAGATAATGAACGTGTACCACCTAAGGTGCACGAGAGCACTGATAACCGAAGGAGATGCAACCATGGCCAAAACAACACGCTGCAGTCATCGCACCAAAGGATCGGTGCCCAGCAGTTCAAAAGAGCTGCTGAAACGGTGCAAGAAAATCGGGTTTCCCATTACTAGGGGAGGCTCTGGGCACCTGCGTATATGGCTTTCTGGAGAACCCTACACCGGGAGAAGTATTACTGTCCCCTCAACCAGTTCCGATTACCGTTCTATTTTGAATAGCATTATGTTTATTCGCTCTCAAACCGGTATAGACCTAAGAAATGTTTAATCTCTCAAAGTGAATATGTGAGTTATCGAGGATGAAAAAATGTCCCCTGAAAAAATTCAGGGGACATTTTTCAAAAATACCCGGAATGACTTGCTTTGCGAATATAACTACTGTTATATTCGTGGTGTTGAAGAGAACAGCTTCAACACCCAAGCCCGGCAATCACACCGACTATCCGGGTATCGATAACTCAATAGAGAAAGGTACATTCTCATAAATGTTACGGAAATTACCGCATTGCTCACCCCTGCAGGAGCCGCACTCGGCGGTCTCGGTGCCACCCTGACCGGCATCGCCAAGCTGATTGAAAGCTTGAAAATGCCAAAGAGCAAAAACAGTGACAAATAAGCGGTAAAAGCCTCAAGCCCGGTACTA
>NZ_KV831983.1:0-292 GCF_001837295.1 Rothia sp. HMSC065C03 | reverse complement strand
GATACCAAGCTTCAGGCGGCTCTTGTGCACTGCCACAGCAGCTTCAATCATCTTCTGGCTCAGCGGCATAATATCCACCAAACGGGTCATCGTCTCGTACGGGGTGACAAGGTTCAGAGTGCGCAGCGTCTCTTCACACCCGCTGGGATCCTCCCTGTACATTTCTTCCTCAAGCAAGTCGAGCTTCTGATCCAGCGACATGGTCGGAATCTCTTCACGCAGAGTATTGAGCCAGTCATTAGCAGATTCAGAATCAGGCGCGTCATCCACACGGTACTGAGCCATCTTCAGC
>NZ_KV831982.1:0-204 GCF_001837295.1 Rothia sp. HMSC065C03 | reverse complement strand
TTCAAAAATAAACCGGCGATGACCTACTCTCCCACACCCACAAAAGTGCAGTACCATCGGCGCGAAGAGTCTTAGCTTCTGGGTTCGGAATGGAACCAGGCGTTTCCCTCTTGCTATAATCACCGGAAAGTGGAGGCGAGGGGACTCGAACCCCTAACCCTCTGCTTGCAAAGCAGATGCGCTACCAATTGCGCCACGCCCCCG
>NZ_KV831981.1:0-1292 GCF_001837295.1 Rothia sp. HMSC065C03 | reverse complement strand
AGAAATACCCCAAGAAATACCCCAAGAAATCATCTAAAACCCAGTGCCCTGTCTTTTGTCTGCCGCTTTTCTAGAGCCCCCTTCCGTTTCCAGCAACTTGTCTTCCTCAGCGTTTGCCTGCTCTTTTGGAGCCCCAGCAACCTGCCGCTTTTCTAAAGCTTCTGCTGCCTCTTCCTCCGATATGGGGGAGTGCCTGCTATCGAACCTTGCCTTGTGTTCGTGTCCTCTGGAACCTTCCGGCCTGGTTCTTCCCGCAAATCCTCTAACACCTGCCAACCCCGGTTGCTTCTGTGCTGTGCTGCCTACCCTGGTAGTCTCGCGTCTCATCACTGAGTCTTCCTCCGGTATGGTGCTTTCTGCTGAGTCCTTCCCAGAAAGAGAGTTCCAGAAAGACAGGGCGGCGCTCGCTAGCAGGTTTCCGCCAAAGCCTCGATCACCCCCTTTCAATCCCTCGCATACCTGCCGTCATACCTGTCAGACCAGAAACCACTCTTCGCGTGGTCGTCTCGTGAATGGTTTCCACACCAGTACTTGGGTACCTGCGCTATCTGGGTCCTGCCCTTGAGCCCTGCACGTCTTTGCCAGTGTCACCGGCATGGTGCTTGTTTGTCTGCCGCATTGTCTTCCGCAGCGTTTGCCTGTTACACCTGACAGCCCCTGGCGTCCCCTTCGGAACCCTCCAGAACTTTCAAGTAGCACATGAACTTGCGCTCGCTAACCCCAACAACCTGTCTTCTAGCAGTCCATCTCATCTTGCTCATCCTGAACGTGCTGGAACCCATGGGATGCACTCAAACTCTCCGTGCCTCATCCTGGGTAGCTATTGGCAGCTTCTTTGCCTTGCCCGTGTCTGCGAGCGCGGACCTGCACCCACTCTGGTTTCTGGAATCTCTGAGAGCTCACTAGCTTACCTGCAGTACGGCAATCCCTAATAGTCTGCTAAGCCATCGTCCCGGTAGCTCCAACGCGGCGTAGAAACTTTTAGGCTCGGTTCACTCTGCTTCTTTCATCCTGCCTGTCTGTCTGCCTGTCTTTGTCTGCTGGTCAGGATTATCCACTACCCAAAACCCCGCCAATACCTGAACCTGCGCTCGCTTGTGCCTGCTTCTGTGCTTGTCTTGGCTGTCTTGTCTGGCGACTGCCTCTCCTTAGGGGTACTCGTTTAAGGCTTTGCCTCTTACCTGCTTTTCCTGGCTTCCTTGTATCCAGTAGCCCCGATCCTTGTTTGTCTTGCCTGTCTGACTGGTTTTCTAAGGGCCATGGCGCTCGCTAATGCTGGTGCCACCAGCCCA
>NZ_KV831980.1:0-286 GCF_001837295.1 Rothia sp. HMSC065C03 | reverse complement strand
AGAACGCTGGCAGATTAATCAGAAGCGTTGCGAAGCTCTCGAACGCTTCTGGAAGGAACGCTACAACATCGATGACTACGTTAACCAGCATTTGCAGTGGGCACTCGAGGCAGCAGAAGAAGATCCGGATAATGTTTCTGCTGTCCACTACGCCAAAGTCCTCAGCGAACAAGTTCCGGTTATGCCCCTTGAGGAAAAGCTCCTCTTCATCAAGGAAGATATGTACCCGCCTGCACCATCAGCCGGTGAAGAGGAACTGCGTAAGCTCAATATCGTCACTCCCTAT
>NZ_KV831979.1:0-811 GCF_001837295.1 Rothia sp. HMSC065C03 | reverse complement strand
ATCGTGACGAAGAAGAACTGGCGTCAGTTCATCAAGTTCTGGGATGCAGACCGCCCGGAAGGCTATGAGCCGGACCCGTCAGAGGATAAGTCTCTGTTTATTGAGGCGCTTGGCGGCGATAGCTGGAAGGAATATGAGGAACGCGCATACGATTGGCGTACGAAGGATTGGGAAGCGTGGATTGATTCGCTGCCTGATGACTGGTGGGTTCTGAACACTAATGCAGTAGCGGATGCAGCGCAGCAGGTGGAAGTTCCCCGTCTGGTTCCCGAAATGGTGAAGCACACGCTGTAGAAAACCGGACAGCACTAACAACACCCACAACAAGAGGGGGTGGCGGCCCCAACCTAGGAGCAGCCACCCCCTCCTGCTTATCGTGTCAGGGGTCCTCCCTATCCTGAAACCAGAAGCACCGAAGCCCCCGCGCCGAGAGCACCGCAGCTTCCCAGCGCATCCTGAGAGAAAGGACCACCACCATGGCACGTCGCAGCCCCGAAGCCGAAGCCCGCTACAAGGCATACCAGAAGAAGTACCACGCCGAACGCAACGCCCGCGCCCGCTACTCCTACGAGAAGCTCGAAAAGGCACACCGCGTCACTGTCAAGGGCAAGAACCTCTCCGCCGAGTTCATGCAGAGTCGTGCCCCCGGCGTCACCGGTGAAACCCCCTGGGAGAAGGACCTGACCGTCCACCCCCGCAAATGGCGCCGTTACGGCATGCCCAAGGACCTTCCCACCACGGTGGATGACTACAAATATGAGGGCAAGAGGGTTCGTCGTTTCTTCACCGACCCGCGCATGCTCTTCGACTG
>NZ_KV831978.1:713377-714491 GCF_001837295.1 Rothia sp. HMSC065C03 | reverse complement strand
CTTGTCCATGCGGCGTGTGGATACTCCTGCCAGGTAGCAGTCAGCGACCACTGTGATCAACGCGGTTTCACAGCGTTTGCGCCGTTGCAGTAACCATTCTGGGAAGTAGGTGCCTGAGCGCAGCTTGGGGATCGCCACGTCGATGGTGCCGACCCTGGTATCCAGGGGCCGGTAGCGATACCCGTTGCGCCTGGTGTGACGCTGCGGGTCTTGTTGGCCCCACTGGGCCCCGCACACGGTGTCAGCGTCCGCTGAGAGCAACGCGTTGATCACGTGCTGGAGCAGGGAACGCATCAAATCTGGGGGTGCCTGGGATAACGCCTCGACAAGCAGGCCAGCAGGGTCGATAATATGAGGAGCGGTCATCGTTGTGCCTCCAAATCGTTTCGAGTCAGAAGTAGAGAGCTTTCTCGAAGGATCACACGGTGACCGCACCCATCACAAGCAACGGGCCGACCACCCACGGTTACACCACTATGCGGGACGCTACTCTTTCACCGCTTAGTTACCGCCTGTTTGAGGCTAAGCGGTATATCGAAAACGTTGGTATATCAGTCAAAACATGGTGTGTTGCCGCCTCTACCGCCTAATTTCTAAAAAGTGTACACGCGAGTGTTCATCTTCCTACATATGCGTGTGTATATATAAAAGTTTTCGGTTTTAGGCGGTGAAGGCGGTAAAGGGTTGGGATTCGGTTGAGATACGAGGGAAAATGCTATACCGCTTTTGCATTTTCAGGCGGTAAACAGCCGGTATCAACGCCGATTAGGCGGTGAAAATCCTCCTCTGCAACCTCCCTCCCACGAGATCATGCACGAGCGAAGATAGTCATACGCCCCGAAGGGGCGTTGGATGATAGTCCTCGATGTTGGGTGATAGTCCCCCCTCCCCCCACCTCGACGACGGGCCTGAGTTTGGCTGAAAGGTAGGGAATAACATAGGGATTCGGTCTCGTCAGGGCAAAACAAAACCCGGTATCTCAGCGACTTTTCGTTGAGATACCGGGTTTTTCTGGTTGCGGGGACAGGATTTGAACCTGCGACCTCCGGGTTATGAGCCCGGCGAGCTACCGAACTGCTCCACCCCGCGGCGACTCATACAACTATACAGACCC
>NZ_KV831978.1:664467-713277 GCF_001837295.1 Rothia sp. HMSC065C03 | reverse complement strand
CGCGGCGACTCATACAACTATACAGACCCCAAACCGGGCATGCAAGCCAAAAACGCGATTTGTAACCAAGCACACAAAAATAGGGGCTGTTGGGTAGAAAGCAGTTGGGTAGAAAGCAGTTGGGTAGGAATAGGGGCTACGGGGCAGTGCCAGGGGTAGAACATACAGGAACGGGGTGGAAGTGAATCACTTCCACCCCGTTCCCGCAGAGACCGCTAGAGCTAGTCGGTAGGAGCCGTATCCAGTGCAGGCCCCGGATCTAGAGCGAGGACGCTAGACCCGTGAGCATCCGGTATGGGCTACTCCCCCGCTGTCTCTTAGGCTTAGCCTCTTAGTCTTAGCGAGAAGCCGAGGCGCTGGCGCTGGGCTTCGCGCTTGCGGGGGCGCTTGCAGAAGCCGCGGCACTGGGAGCTGCAGAGGCGCTCGGAGCCGCAGAGGCACTGGGCGCTGCCGAAGCCTTAGCGGAAGCCGCGCTCTGCGCCTCCTCAGCCTCCAGAGCCTTCTTCACGGCTGCTTCCAGACGCTTCTGAGCCTCACCGTAGGCAGCCCAGTCGCCCTTCTTCATTGCCGCATCAGCATCGGTCATCGCCTTCGAGGCATCCGTCAGAGCCTGCTTCAGCTCCGAAGACTGCGAAGCCGACGAACCGCCGGTCGAAGCGCCCGAAGAACCAGAAGTACCAGAGGAGCCAGAGGCAGAAGCCGAGGGGCTAGCCGCCGAACCGTCCAGCTTCGCACCCGAAGAGCCACCGAACACCTGGTTCAGCGCCTCCTCCAGAGTCGGAGCGAAACCGACCTTATCGCCGAAGCTCACCAACACACGCTGCAGACGCGGGTACTTAGCGTCACCGCTCGACTGCACGTACACCGGCTGAACGTACAGCATGCCGCCGCCCACCGGCAGAGTCAGCATATTGCCGTTAATAACCTCAGACGAACCGCGGCGCAGCAGGTTCAGCTGGTTCGACACCTCAGCATCAGAGTTGAAAATGTTCTGAGCCTGACCCGGACCAGGAACCACCGAAGAACGCGGCAACTCCAGCAGACGCAACTTGCCGTAATCGGGGCTACGCTCGCCGTCCTTACCGGTACCGGCATCACCATTAGCCGCAAGGAAGCCATACATCACGTTACGAGAGTTCGAATCGCTCTGCTGAGGAATGAACGTAGTCGTCAACGAGAAGTGCGCGCGAGAATCGCCGGGCATCTGCAGGGACAGGTAGTAGGGCGAAATCGGCTGGTTACGATCATTGGTCGGGTCGTTCGGAATCGACCAGACATCGTCACCGGCGTAGAAGCTATTCGCGTTCGTCACGTGATACTTATTCAGCATGGTGCGCTGAATATTGAACATGTCAGTCGGGTAACGCACGTGACTCATCAGCGAAGCGTTCATCTCACGGTAGCTCTTCACCGTGCCAGGGAAAACACCCTGCCACGCCTTCAGCACCGGATCCTCCTCATCCCACGCGTACAGGGTCACCGAACCGTCATACGCATCCACAGTAGCCTTCACCGAGTTACGGATGTAGTTCACCGAGTTAGAACGCTGAGCACCCGCAGCGGTTGCCGCATCCTGGGAGCTACCCTGCGCGTAGGGGAACTGATCGCTCGTAGTGTAAGCATCCACAATCCACTGCACGCGGTTATTCACAATCGCCGGGTACGGCTTAGAATCCACGCTCAGGTACGGCGCCACCTTACGCACACGATCGAGCGGGTTGCGTTCGTACAGAATCTGCGAACCCTCACGCACCGCGTCCGAAAGCAGAATGTCAGAGGACTGGAACTTAATCGCGTAGGACAGGCGAGCCAGCAGCGAATCAACGCGAGGACCACCGTAACCGGCGAAAGTGTACTTCGCATCGGAGGCGTTGGTTTCCTCAGCGGAAAGCGGACGGTCCAGCTCCAGGGTGTCGCCCTTACCGCCCACAATCGAGTACTCCGGCGAGCTCATGCCAAAGTAAATACGCGGCTCATAATCCTCGCTCAGGGTACCGGTCGCTTTAATACCGGACTGCAAGAACTTCGGGTTACCCGCAGAATCCACCTGGTTACCGTACGCGGCAATCACACCGTAACCGTGGGTGTACACCACGTGGCGGTTATACCAAGAATCGCCGCTCGTCTGCGCCGGGTTCAGCTCACGAGCCGCCAACACCGTATCCTGCGTGGTGTTACCCACCGAATAGCGGTCCACCGACAGCTGCGAATCAAAACGGTAGTACGGGCGGAACTGCTGCATCTGAGCAAACGCCGAGGACACAACATTCGGATCCAACAGACGGATATTCGCAATGGTCGCGCTCGAAGAGCTCAACGCACCGGCGCGGGTATCAATCGTCGCGTCATACGGAGTGGTCTCAATCTTGTCCAGACCGTACGCGTAACGGGTCGCATCAATATTGCGCTGAATGAACTTCGACTGAGCACCCTGCTCATTCGGAACCACCTGGAAACGCTGGACAATCCACGGGTACAGGCCGCCAGCAACCACGGCAACAATCACCAGCATCGCGGTGCTAATCAGCGGCAGACGCCAACGATTCATCGAAGCAGCCACCATAAACATGATCGCCACCAGCAGAGCAGAAATCGCCAAAATAGCGTTCACCGGGATCGACGAGTTCACGTCCGTATACATTGCGCCAGCCCAACGGCCCACCTGCTGCTGAGTCGACGAATAGCGATCCAGCCAGAAGCTCACCGCACGAGTCAGCAAGAACGCAGCCGCCACGACCGCCGCATGACGACGGAACGCCGCGGTAGTGCTCACACCACCCGGCTGCACCTTAATGCCGCCGTAGAAGTAGTGCATAAACAGACCCGCGAGCGCCGACAGCACCACAGCGGAGGTCACCAGAGTCACCACCATGCGGAAGAACGGCAACGCAAACAGGAAGAAACCGTAATCCAGACCAAACTCGGGGTCCGTCTTACCGAAGGACTGCTGATTGAAGAACAGCGCGACGGTGCTCCACTGAGTCATCGTCGCCGAAGCAATGAACAGACCCAACAGCAGCGGAACCGCAATCAGCAGAACCTTACGCGCCTTATCCACGCTCTCGTGGTAGCGGCGCATACTCTCCTCAGCACGCTGCTGACCAAATACGTCACGCAGCATCTGCTCGGCAGCATCCGTGCCGCTCGTCGGCACGCTCTGATTCGGGTTCGGCGCCTCCTGCGGCTTCTTCTCGGACGCCGGCGCCACATCAGCATGACGGACCGCGTAGGACATCGAAGCCCACAGCGGCACAGCAATCACCACGGCAGCCACCACAAACACGGCTGCCTTCAACAAAATCTGGGTAGTGAACACGGTGCTATAACCCAGCTGATCAAACCACAGCCAGTCCGTGTACACCTGGGACGCACCCACAAAAGCAGCAATGAGCACCGCCACCACAGCAATCGTCGCCCTCAGGGGGCTACGACGCTTAGGCGTTGACTTCTTCGGCTTGGGATGCGCGGTGTTATTGGTCGACTCAGACACAATTCCTCGCTCATCATACGTTCAGAGAAAATAACTGCCTTTAAGTATCTCAGAGGTAACGCAGAAGGGCAGAACCTCGTAGAAGCTCGGGGCGAAATATGACCGGTTGAGAGGTTTTGGGGCGCGAAATGCTGAGATGAGAGGTGCTGGCGAGGATTACGGAGACGCAGACGAGGACAGAGAATAGGGCACAGAACAGCCCCGGTACCGTAAAGTACCGGGGCTGACTTCTACGCTATACGGGTGAGAACCTTGCGGAGAAAAACGTTATGTTAGGAACCGCAGCGGGGCAGGGAATCATCCGGGGTGCCAGACTTAATTGCCTCGACCGTCTTCACCGCCTCATCCAGGGTCGACACCGGCACAACCACCATCGTGCCGCGCACCTGACCGGCGTGATAGTAGTTGAACAGGTCGGGATCCTGCGCCTGCATCTTCACAATCGAATCGCAGTTCTCCCTCGGCGCCAAGAAATAACGCGCACCGTAACGGCCCGTCGCAAGAATCTTGTACTTGATACCGCCAATTGCGCCGACCTTACCGTTCGCATCAATCGTGCCGGTACCCGAAATGTAGCTGCGGTACGGGTCGCCTCCGGCGTCCTCATCAGCGAGCAGAGTACCCTCGCTCAGCTTATCGACCGTGCCCAGAGCCAGCATCAGACCCGCGCTGGGACCGCCCACGCCATCCAGGTTGTACTGCACGTGCGCCGGCAGGTCATAGCTCTGCTTCAGGCCAGCACCCAGAATCCAGCGGCTATCGTCGCTCGAACGGACCGGGGTCAGCTTAAACGTCTGCTGCTTGCCGTCACGTTCCACAGTCACGTCAATCGGCGAACCGTTCGACGCGTTCACCGCCTTCGGAACATCGGTGAGGGTCTCAATCTGCTTCTCCCCCACCTTCACGATGCGGTCGTCACCCTTCAGCACGCTCGCCGCGGGGGAACCCTCCACCGTGGTCAGCACCTGAACCTTCTCAGTCACGGGCATCTTCAGCTGACGCATCGCCGCGACCTTCGCCTGAGTCTGCGAATCAGCCATCTGCGCGCCGGTCGCAGCCGTCGCCTGCTCGTGGCTCACATGCGGGTACAGGGCGTCGGTCGGCACCACGAGGCTGCGGTTACCGTCAAACGCCAACCAGCCGTAGAACGCCTCCGCACCCGACAGCTCAGTGTATGGGCCACCCGAAACCGACACCGTGGTCATGTTCATCTTGCCGAACGTCTTATAGCTCGGCGCGCCAGAAACCTCAATGACGTCCTTCTCCTGGTACGTTCCGAGCACATCAAAGAGCGGGCCGGGGCCCTCCTTCACATAGGAACTGGGCAGAACAAAAGCACCAGCCAGCAGGGCGCACGTCGCCACAGCGCTCACCGAACGCAAGTTCACGCGGCGCGGCGCAAAACGCGAACGGCGCTTAGCCGCCTTCTCATTACTCTTCACGCTCGCGGAGGCGGCGTTCGACTGTTGCTCAGCATCAGGGGTGGACTTAGTCATGGTTTCTACAGTACCGGATAAACCTGCTTTTCAACACGCGGGCGGGCACCGTTACCCCGCTAAAAATAGAGCCCCAGGAGGCGTTTACTCTCTTGCCCCCGCTCTTGCCCCCGCCGCGCTTTGTCAGCACCCGACGGTGACAGCGGCACGAAAAAGCTCCCAAAACCCGATCCCAAAGACAAGCTTGTGTGCCCTTAGCTGATTAAGCCGCCTCCACAGCAATGGCACGGGAAATTCTCAGCAAAAATCGGTAGGCTGGACAGCGAGCGGGCCAGCTGCGCCCACCCCCGGATTACGAAAGGCTTCACATGTCTGAGAACCCCACCGGCGGCGCCTCCAACGAGCGCGACCCCCTCGAAGAATTCATTAAGAAGATGCAGGAGCAGGGCTTCGACCCCTCCGCAGGGGCAACCGGCCAGGGCGGTAAGGGCGCCTCCTCCAACGCGCAGAACCCCTTCGGCGCGCTCTTCGGCGAAGGCGGCCAGAACCCCTTCGGCATCAGCATCGACCCCGAAGACCTGAAGAACATGGGCATGAGCTTCGACCCCGCCATGATGCAGAGCATGTTCGCGCAGGTACAGGCAATGTTCTCCGGCGCGGGTGCATCCGACAGCCCCAGCGGCGTGAACTGGGACAGCGTGAAGAACCAGACCCGCCAGATGCTCGCCGCCAAGGGTGAAGACCCCTCCGTACCCGAAAACCTCAAGCGTGCCGTAGAAGACGCGGCGAACCTCGCAGACCTCTGGCTGGATGCCGTAACCACCATTGAGCGCCACAACCACCCGGTGCAGGCATGGTCCAAGGCGGAATGGGTTGAGCATTCCTTCGACTCCTGGCGCGAAATGGTCGAGCCGGTCGCAGCCGAAGTCACCCAGTCCATGGTCATGCCCGGCGCACCCGAAGACGTGCCCGAAGAGATTTCTCAGATCCTCAACAGCGGCTTCTTGAACAACATTGGTTCCGTAATTTTTGGTGCGCAGATGGCTCAGGCGCTCGCGCAGCTCGCCGGTGAAGTGTACTCATCCACCGACGTGGGCTTCCCCCTCGCACCCGGCTCCTCCGCGCTGTTGCCCAACGGCTACCAGCAGCTCGCCGACAGTATCGAGGTTCCCCCGCAGGAGGTCCTGCTCTACCTTGCCGTGCGTGAATCCGCGCTGATCCGCCTGCACAAGGCAAACCCCTGGCTGCGCGAAGACCTGGTCCAGCTCGTGGCGCGCTACGCCCGCGGCATCCGCGTGGACATGAACCGTATGCAGGACGCCGCATCCCAGGTGGACATGAGCAACCCCGACGCCGTGCAGGAAGCATTCGAAGGCGGCATGTTCAGCCCCCAGCGCACCGAAGACCAGGAACTGGCGGTACAGCGTCTGGAGGGTCTGCTCGCCCTCATCGAAGGCTGGGTATCCGTCGTAACCGAGGACGCGACCCGCAACCTGCCCAAGGCACCGCAGCTGACCGAAATCATGGCGCGCCGCCGCATCGACGGCGGCCCCAGCGAGCAGGTCTTCGAGAACCTGGTCGGCTTGGAACTGCGCCCGCGCCTGGTGCGTGAAGCACAGCAGTTCTGGCGCTGGTACGAAAACGCCCACGGCATTGAGGCACGCGACGGCCTCTGGGACACCCCGGAGACCCTACCCACCCCCGCCGAGCTGGAAGACTTCACCGCATACGATGCGCGTATGAACGAAATCAGCCTGGACGACGTGGACTTCGACTCGGAGCTGCAGAAGCTGCTGGACGGCGGCTTCGGCGATGCGCCCGAAGAAAAGTAAAGCTGAGCGAAGTAACGCTGAGCGGCAAAAGTAAATAGCTGACACCTCGAGCGGGGGTGGCTTGTGTATTCACAAGCTACCCCCGCTCGAGTGTTTCGTTTGGTTTTTGCTTCTTTGATTTTCGGGAAGCGCTTTAGCCAGCTGGATTTTAGCCGGAGAGATTTTTAGCCGGCGCTGTTTTCGCCGTGCTCGCCCCGTTCGCCCTCAGCCCGCGAGCGCCCCAGCGCGTACCCCTCCAGGTAGGCCTGCGCCCGCAGCAGCTGCGGGTAACGCGCCTCCAGGGCACGGAACGCCGCCGAATGATTCGGCTGCTGCAGGTGGCAGAGCTCGTGGTGAATCACCGAATCCAGCACGTACTCGGGCACGCCCTGCAGCTCCGAGGAGATGCGGATCTGTGTGTTCGCGTAGGTTGCCGAGCCCCAGCGCTGACGCTGGTTGCTCACCCAGCGAATCGACAGCTTCTCGAGCCTGCCCGAGGCAACCAGCTCCGGCAGGTTCTTCTGCGCCAGGTGCAGAGCGCGGGAACGCAGGTACTCGTCCGTGACCGTCAGCTGCGTGGCACGCTCACGGCGCGCGGCACGACGCTGAATGCGCGGCAGCAGGCGGGCAATATGCTCGTCAATCTCTTCGCTCGTACTCGCGGCGGGAATGAGCAGGCGGTAGGCGGGGTTGCCGTGCTCATCCACACCGTCACGCTGCATGCTGATGGTGCGGGTGCGGCGCGCCGAGCGGACCAGCTCAATCTGCGGGCGGTCCTCGGTGGCGGGCAGAATCTCACGCTTAAAACGCTGAGCCATAATCTCCTCTTCCCTTCGACGAACGGCGAGGCTGAGCCGAACGAGGCTGAGCCGAGCGAGCCTGGCTATACGAGGAGCCGGCGCTCTCAGCCCTGCGGCGGCGCTTCGCCGGATCGATATCGTCCAGGAAACGCGAACGCTTACGCTGACCGCGACCGCCCACGGTGCGGGTCATCGTCCAGGTCAGCCACAGGTACTTGCGGGCGCGCGTAATGCCCACGTACAGCAGGCGGCGCTCCTCATCCACCTCGTCCGGGGTGGTCGCAAAAGTAATGGGCATGAGGCCCTCGTTCAGGCCGCACAGGAACACGGCGTCCCACTCCAGGCCCTTAGCCGCGTGCAGGGAGGCGAGGGTGACGCCGTTGACCTGCGGTGCGTCGTTGAATTCGCTGCGGTGGTTCAGGGTCGCCACGACCTCGTGCATGGTCAAAGGTAGCGGCTCGGGCACGCCCGGGCGCGGGTTCGCGCGGTGCTCCTGAAGCTGCTCTTGGCGGTGCTGCGCCATCATGTCCACCATGTGCACCAGGGCGGCGAGAGACTCCCACTTCTGGCGGGTGGCGCCTCCCGAAAGGGGGCCCTCCTCCTTATAGCCGAGGCCGCCGAGCACATCGCGGGTGTAGCGGGTGACGTCCTCGGTACCGTCCGTGGACTTCGCCGAACCGCGCAGGGCAAGCATCGCCTGCTTGACCTCGGGACGCTCAAAGAAACGCTCCGCGCCACGCAGCTGGTACGGAATGTGGGCGGCAGCCAGCGCAGACTCAATGGCCGCCGACTGTGCGTTCGTGCGGAACAGCACCGCAATCTCCGAAGGCGGCACGCCGTCCTTCTCAATTAGGTCGCGGATATCCTCGGCAATGCCGGCGGCCTCCTGCTCATCATCCGCGTAGCCGAACCACTCCACATCCACGCCGGGGCCGCGCTGAGACATCAGCTCCAGCGGCGGCGCCCACGAATGCGGGCTCGAATCCGGATGCGGACGGCGCGCCGCCAACAGGCGGTTCGCCAACTCCACCACCTGCGAATGGGAGCGGTAGTCGCGGGTCAGCTTCACCGTGTGCGCGCCACGGTACCGGCGCGCAAAATCCAGCAGGTAACGGCTGGTCGCGCCGGTAAAAGAGTAAATCGTCTGGGAGGCGTCGCCCACCACGCAAATATCGTCGCGGCCACCCAGCCACACATCCAGCAGACGCTGCTGTAGCGGGGACACGTCCTGGTACTCGTCCACCACAAAATGGCGGTACTGGTTGCGGACGGTCGCGGCGAGCTTCTCGTCCTCCTCCAGCATGGCGATGGTCAGCAGCAGCACGTCCTCAAAATCGATGAGGTTACGCTCATCCTTCAAATCCTCATACGCCTGGAAAATACGCTGCATATTCTGCGGGGTAACCGCCGAAGGCAGCTGCTTCTCGCTCAGACGCTGCATGATGGTATCCGGGGTGAGCAGCTGAACCTTCGCCCACTCAATCAGCGACGCCAAATCACGCAACAGGGAACGGTCCGTGCTGATGCGCAGACGGTTCGCCGCCTCCGTAATGAGCGCTGCCTTATTCTGCACGATGGACGGGAACGTACCGCCCACCACCTGCGGCCAGAAATACGCCAGCTGACGCAGCGCCGCCGAGTGGAAGGTACGCGCCTGCACGCCGTGCGCACCCAGCTGGTGCAGGCGGGTACGCATCTCCTCCGCCGCGCGCAGGGTGAAGGTCAGGGCGAGTACGCGCGGGCCCTGGTAGCGACCGATCGCAATACCGTAGGCGATGCGGTGCGTAATCGCGCGGGTCTTACCGGTACCGGCACCCGCCAGCACGCGCATGGGGCCGTCCAGCTCGGTGGCGACCGCACGCTGATCAGGGTCAAGCCCGGCGAGGATATCGTCTGCGGAGATCATATGCTGAGGCTGCTGAGGTGTGGCGGTCATAATGCTCCATCAGTAAGGCGGGCGGTACGGGCAGGCGGCATGCGCTCGCGCGGGCATACGGACGTGCGTGTATGCGGGTGCGTGAGGCGGTAATAGCCGGTCTTCCATTGTATTCTCCCAGGCTGTGTTCTCCAGACCCGCCGCGGCTTCTTAGCTGTTGCTTTCATTCAGGGCGTGAGGAACCAGCCTCTTTTGGAGTGGGCAAGTAGAAGCTCAACAGGCAGCGCAGGCGAGCGCGTTTAGGCTTGTCCACATGTATCTTCACCACTTGGCATAAAGATCCTAAAAACTACTAAACGGCACACATTGGTTTGGTAACCTTAACCCGTGACTTTATCTCCCCTTCAGCTAGCAGCCATCGTCTCCGCCGGAGTGCCCGGGATCTACCCCGTCGGCGCCGAACCGGTCCGCGAAGACAGCGACGACTTCGACTCGGCAATCATCGCCGATTCCACCGGTCGCCGCTGGCGAGTGCGCGCCCCGCGCCGCCCCGACGCCAGCATGCGTCTGGAAGCTGAACACCTCATCCTGCAGTCGTTCAGCCCCGGCCTGCGCGCCCGACTGCCCTTCGCCGTACCCACCGTCGCCGGCACCGTACCCTACGCGGGCGGCAACGTGTTCGTGTACACGCACATCCCCGGCACCATCTACGACGTGGACCAGCTCGCCGAGCTGAGCCGCCGCGAAGTTGCGGCGAACCGCCCCTCCCTGGCGTCCATCATCGCCAAGGACATTGCGACCCTGCACGTGATGCCCGAAGACATCATTTACGAAGCCGATCTGCCCTCCTACTCTTCGGAGCAGATTCGTCTGCGCAAGAACGCCGAGCTCGAGCGTGCCGCCGCAACCGGCAAGGTGCCCGCCGACCTGCTCGCGCACTGGCGTACCGTGCTCTCCCCCGGCCCCATGTGGCAGTTCCGCCCGCGCGTGGTCCACGGTGACATGGGCGCCGAGAACCTCGTACTGCACGTAACGCCCTCGACGGCGCGCATCGTGGAGGTCACCGGCTGGTCCGATGTGCACGTGGGCGACCCCGCGCAGGACTTCGCGTGGCTGTACTCCTGCCAGGACATCGACTTCACCGACGAGGCAATCGAGGTGTACCGCCAGCAGATGCCTCAGCTGCCCGACGCCTACCTGGCGCAGCGCGCGAACTTCTACGCAGAGTTCGCGATCGCCCAATGGCTCACCCACACCGTGGAGGTTGGCGACCGCGACGGCGCAACCCACGCGGTGTCCATGCTCCTGGACATTCAGGACGACCTGCGTGCCTCCGGCGAACTGCTCGGACAGGAGGAGGTCGGCCCGCTGGTCGGCCCCGCCGAATAGATATTGGTCGGCCTCGCCGAGTAGCTCATAGGGTAAATAGCCGCCAGGTTGTTGCCCGCCAGGTTACCGCATAGGTTTTTCAGTTCAGCCCCGCAGTACTGCACTGCGGGGCTGAGCTGTATCTACTGGGTTGTATATCCGCTGGGTTGTATATCCGCTGACTCGCGCCCGGTGAAACCAGCTCTCCTGACTGTCTGTCACTGACTGTCTGCCAAACCGACGGGATGATGCCTATAAGGGCTAGTGGAGGGGCTTTAGTGGGCTTTTTACCGAAATTTCTTTAAGTGTTTCCCCTCACCTTTTGAGCACCAGTTTTGCATTTTTGTGCATGAATGACTCAGATTAAGGCTGAGACTTGAAGGTGTGCTAAAGGTATTATTCACAATATTTCCCAGGTGCTAATACGCCACAAACCCACATAAACCAACTTTTAACCCCTAGAGTCCACAGAGCCTCAACTTCACCTTGAACTATGCTCAAAATAGTGCATTTTAGGGTAAAAACTTACCCTGTAGATTTTTTCAAAAACTCCTGGAATACTTTTGCTGTGCCGCGAGAATACCAGCGGACACACTCCCCATAGCGCACTGACCAGCGCTGATATCGTGGCAGCGATAAATTGGGGAGACAGATTGGACGGGACCCTGACCGGTCATGTCAGACCCGAGCCGGATTCATGCACCGCGCAACCAATCACCGATGGCAGAAATCTATAGAGTTACTTTCGAGGTTGTGTTTGAGAGTAAAGACGCACGCAAACCCCACGGGGCGCCGACGGCGCGAGTGAGGCCGCGAGAGCGGCAGTCGTTCGGCGCGATTCTTTCCCGGAGCGTGCGAGGGCACGAAGTACCTCTATAGTTCTTCAGCGGCTGAGGACGCCTCATCACCCTAATGCAGTGGGGTGAAGAGGCGTTCTCTGCCATTAACCGCAGAAGTCCACACAGAAAAGCAGCTCACGAGGCGCAAAGCCTACGTGAGCTGCTTTTCTGTATTCGGTTATTGGCTCAAGCTAACGCGCGAGCGCATGTCTCCGCCGCCTAGCCTTGCCGCTTAGCCTTGCTGCCTAGCCCTTGCGTGCCTCACGAATCACCTTCGCCAGCTGCGCCTCCGTGGGCAGGCCGCCGCGGATCTGGTGATCCCACACCTCCGCAACGCCCTTGCCGCCCAGGTACACGAACACGGTGCTGATACGCTCCGGGTCCACGCCCATAATGCGGGAGAACGCGATGCGGTACAGGCCCAGCTGGAAGCGTCGAGACTGCATGGTCGCCATCTTCGGGCGGGAACCGCTCTTCCAATCCACCAGGACCCAGCGTTCGCCGTCCTCGTCCTCGGTACGGAACACCGCGTCGATACGGCCGCGCAGGCTTACGCCCTCGATGTGGGTTTCGACCGGGTATTCGACCGCCCAGATGCGGTCCTTCCACTCGTTGCTACCCCACTCGCTGGTGGCAAAGCGCTCCCAGAGGCGCTGAACGGAGACGTCCAGTTCGCTCTCGGCCTCCTCGAAGTCGTCCTCGAAGGTGAACTCGTCCTGTTCCTGCAGGTCAGAGGGGTCTGCAGAATCAGCGGGCGAGGTGGAGGTGGAGGTGGCTGAGGCGGCAGTAGAACCAGGCAGGTCAACGCCCACCGTGTCTTCCGCGTCGGGTGCCTCCAGCGGGTCGGCGCTCGACGCCACCCCGAAGTGCTCCTCAATCAGCGCGTGCACCGCCGTACCAATCGTTGCCGCGCGTGAGGGACGCTGAGGCACCGGGCGCATCAGCTGATGCACCGTGCCCTGCGGGTCCTCGCTCAGGCGAATGAACGTGGATGCGGACAGGTGCCCCGGCAGCTGATCGCTCAGCACCGGGTCGGTCTGCCCCATCATGAGCAGCAGCAGGTCGGCTTCGCGTTCCCAGTCCACCGCCTGCTGGCGCAGGGATTCAGGAATGGCGGACTCGCCGTGTACAGCGAGTACGGCGGGTGCAGGGTGGTTTGCGCTCTCCCCCGCTACATCCCCGCTCTGGTGCAGGTCATCCTCCCCCGCGCCGACAGCGAGCTCCACCGCCAGGGCGGCACGCTCCACCGCCTCGCGACGGCTCGAGGAGTTAATCGCAATCTCACGTTCCAGCTGCTCATGCTGGCCGCGGCGAAGCACCGCCTCCGTGCCCCGATTGAGGGCATCATCAGAAGCCCAACGCCAAATCACGGGTCGCTCCAGCGGGTCAAAAGGCCACATGGCGGTCAGCACCGCACCCAGGTTCGGGTTCCTGTCCTCGTAGTTCTTCTGGGCGAACTGGCCGCGCACCTCAATCGGCAGCGCCGCCGCCACCGTCGGCGAGAAACCGGGCTGAGGCGGTTGCGCCTCACGCCATTTCTCCCGCTCGGTGGCTTCGATAATCCATTCGGGCACCGGCAGGTTCAGGCGGGTACAGTTCTCCGCCACCGTGCGTGCTCGTACGGAAGGAGCCGCCAGCTGCCAATCCTGCGCGAGGGCGGGGGCCATGACCTCAACCAGCGCCCACGCGTAGCGTTGCACCTGCTCGGCGTATTGTGCCTGAGCGTTCGCACGCGCCTCCGCCTGTACGGGAGTGAGCTCGTCAGCGTCTACGGGGTAGAGTTCCAGCTCTTCCAGCAGCGCCGCCTCATCGGGGGCGGGCGGCAGGTTCGAGGGGTCCACGACCGTACCGTGCACCAGGGTCACCGGCTCCGCCAGGCGGTACTTCGACTCAGCCAGCTGCTCAGCCCAGCGGCGCACATGGTTCAGGTGCACCTTCTTGCGCTTATCGGCGGGGTTCGGCATCGTGTACGACAGGCCCATGCCCACCAACTGCGGCGCTGCCCAGGGGGTATCCATTGTCTCTTCGAAACGTACAGAGGGCGCATCTACCGTGGGGGTGCCCATGTCAAAGAGCGACTTGAAAAGCATCTCCATCAGCTCCTCCCAGAAGGGCTGCACCGGCAGGGGGAGCATAGCGGCGCTCTTCCAGCGGTAGGCGCTCATCGCCAGCAGGTTACGGGCACGGGTCATCGCCACGTACATGAGGCGGCGGTCCTCCATGCCGGCATGCTCGGCGGCATCATCCTTATGGTCGGCCAGGTAGTCTTCCAGGTCCTTCGCCTTCTCGAAGGCGGTAATCTCCTCCGGGGTCTCAAGGATCGAGGGAAGGTACTCGCGGTCGCCACGCAGCGGCCAGGGCAGAGCCGTATTAGCCGACACCTGCCACAGGTTCGGGGTCTGCCCGCCGGTCGCACTACCGCACAGACCCGGCAGAAGCACATAATCCCACTCCAGGCCCTTCGCCGCGTGCATGGTCATCAGCTGCACCGCGTTCGGGTCAGGCTCCACAGCGCCCAACGCCAGGCCCTTCTCCTCATCATCGGCACGCTCAAGCCACGCGAGGAAGCCCATCACGTAGCTCACGCCGCCCGAAGACAGCAGGAAGCGGCGCGCACCCGGGTCGCCCTCCTCCGCGCTCACGCCGTCAGAACCGGCGTAAATCATCGCGTTAATACGCGGCGCCGACATGCCGTAGGCGGCGGCCACCTCGTGGAAAGCGTCCAGGTTCGCGCGTGAACCCAGCGGGTCGGTACCCGGGCGGACCGCCAGCTCAATATCCAGCAGCATGGTCCGCTCAATCTCGTACAGCAGCGTGCCCAAGTCCTCGCTCAAACCGGCACGCAACACGCGCATCTGCTCAGCAAAAGCACGCAGACGCTCCAGCGCAGCCGGGGAGAAACGGCGGCCGCGGTACTGCTCACCGTAGAGAGGTTCGCCGTCCGCGCCGTCCTGCGGCAGGTTCTCCACCGCCTCAATCAGGGAGGCGTAGCCGGAAGAATCCTCCACCGCACCCTTGAGGGTTTCGTCCAGGCGTTCCTGGGCGGCACGCAGGTGCTCCGCCTGCAGGTTGATAGCAGCAGCGTCGTCGGCGTCTTCAGCCTCGGCGAGCATACGCAACGCCAGCTGCTCACGCAGGGCACGCTCACGCTCGCGCACCAGCGACTGCGCCCAATCGCCCAGCGCCAACATATCCGCCGCGCCCAAACGCCAACGCGCACCCGTCAGCAGGCGCGCCAGGGCATCCGAACGGTTCGGATCAGCCAGCACACGTAGCGCCGACACCAAATCCACAACCTCCGGCTGGGAGAGCAAACCGCCCAAACCCACCTGCTGCACCGGAATACCCAGACGCTCGCACTCCACACGAATCGGGTCCAGCTGACCGTGCACACGCGCCAACACCGCAATCTCAGGCATCTTCAAGCGCGGACGCACAGAACCATCACCGGAACGATGCGCCGCGTAGGCGCGCTCATACTCGCGCACCGCCTGCGCACGCATCGCCGCAATACGCTCGGCAATAGCCACAGCCTCCTCGCGGTCAGAGTCGTGGTACGTCAAATCAACACGCCCCACCATGCCCGCGGCAGCCTGCTCAAAAGCGGGTGAACCAGGCTCCCCCACCAGGGCGCAGCGCGGGCGCAGGTCAGGAACCTGAGCGGCGGTAATATCGCCGTCGGCGGCACGCACCCACTCGGGAACCTCCTTCAGCTTCTCTGCCACGTGGTTCGCCGCGTTCAGCACCGAAATGTCGTTACGCCACGCGATGGACAGGAACAGCGGCTGCACATGCTTAGTCGGGAAATGACGGTAGAAGCTGAACATCTGACCGTCCGAGGCACCACGGAAACCGTAAATTGACTGCTTCGGGTCACCCACAGCCATCACCGGATGCGCCGGAATACCCGCCGCCTCATCGGCACCGTAAATCGAGGAGAACAAGCTCATCTGCGCGTGCGAAGTGTCCTGGAACTCGTCCAGCAGAACCACCTTGAAGCGGGCACGCTCACCCTCGCGAATCGCCGGGTCAGCCTCCGCAATACGGGCGGCAAAACGCATCAGGTCACCAAAATCCAGCACCTGCATGCGCGCCTTCACGCGGGCGTAGCTCATCGCCATGCGCGCGTACACTCGGCGGTTACGCAGCAGACGCTGAACCTTCTGAATGTCTCTCTCAGTCTTCGTCTCACGGCGAGGCTCGGGCACCGCCGCATACGCCGCCAACTGCTCGGTACAGAAGTCAATAACCTGTTGCGGCTCCACCAGGTGCTCCGCGCACTCGTCAGAAAGCTGCAGCATCTGGTTAATCATGGTCGCCGCAGACACCGGCACGCCGTCCTTATCGAGGGGAAGCTCCCCCTCCCAGTACTGCACAATCTGCGCGGCAAGCTGCCACTTCTGCGCATCGCCAAGCATCTGCGCGTCCTGCTCCACGCCCAGGCGCAGACCGTACTCCTTGACGAGGTTATTCGCGTAAGAGTGGTAGGTGAGCACGGTCGGGTCAGCGATGCCTTCGCGTAGCTCCTCATCGCTCGGGGCGACGCGGCGGCTACGGCGTAGCGTGTTCAGGCCAGCACGCATACGGCTGCGCAGCTCGGTTGCCGCCTTGCGGGTGAAGGTCACGCCAAGCACCTCTTCAGGGCGCACAAAACCGTTATCGACCAGCCAAATCACGCGGTCAACCATGGTCGCGGTTTTACCCGAACCGGCGCCCGCAATGACGAGGGTCGGGGCGGGGCCCGCCTCAATCATGCGGACCTGCTCGGGGGTCGGCTTCTTACCGTCGGCGCCGTTGAGCATCTCGGCAATGTCAAGGGCACTGCGGTAGTCGGCAGGCTTCAGCGCGGGGTCATTCCCGGCGGCTTCAGCAGAGAAGAGCGTGCCGTTGGGCAGCTGCCAGCTATTGTGCTCGCACCACTGGGCGGGGGTGAGCATGCCGGTGCCAGAACCGGGGTGAGCGCCGGGGTTAGTAGCGCCGGGGTTAGTAGCGCCCTGCATATCAGCGCTATATGCGCCAGAGTCAGTCATGATTCCTCTTCCTCATGGATCATTCTCATGGGAGGTTCGGGGTGAGTGATATCGAAAGTAAACGTAGGGTACGCGGCTGCTAGGGCTGCGTCACCTGACGGCCGCGCGTACAAATCGGGCAGATCTCCGGCAGACGGCACCCATAGCCACCCTCACGGTGACGAGCCTGCACCTGCGAGCCAGCAATCAGCTCCGCGGCGTGCTGCACCAGCTCAGCCGCCCACGAATCGTGCTCCGTCAGGGCCGGCTGGACCTGCAGGCGAGTCTTACTCTCGTCATTCACGCCCGAGGCGCCCAACTGCACGAGCGCCGCGCCGCCGGAACGACCCGTATAGCCGGTGTACTCCAGCTCCTGGGGGCGGGCATCCGGTAGCGGTTCGCCCGCCTCCAAGGCGGCGGCTTCGGCACGGTAACGCTCCTCCAGCTGCTCACCCGCGCCAGCCTCCACCGCAATCTGGTAGGCGGCAAGCTGCGGATGCGTCTCCATCTCCGAGCCTGTCGGCTTAGACTTACCGGTTTTCAGGTCAACAATGGCGTAGCGGCGGGTGCCGTCCTCCGCCGGGGCGGTACCCTCGAGGCGGTCCACACGACCGGTGAGCAACGCATCCAGCTCGCCAACCGCACCGGCGGGGTCGAAGGGCACGGGCACACGCACCGCGAAGGAACCTTCAACACCGAGGTTCTGCCAGCCGGCGTCGCCCATGTGCTGACGGTAGTAGTAGCTCAGGCGCAGAATCATGCGCTTGGCGCGCTCGTAGAGGGCGTAGGATTCCCAGGGCACGCGCTCGCGGTACTCTTCATCGGTCTCATCGTCCTTGCGGGCGGGCACGCCGAGGGAGCTAATGCGCTCGTCGAGGGCGGTTTGGAGCTCTTCGAGGGTGCCGGTCGGGTACTCCTCGGCGATGGCGTGAACGAGCGTTCCGAGCGAGCGGGACAGGTCGGTTTGGGCTTCCGCGCGGGCGGCGGAAACCAGCCAGTCCAGCGGGGAGCTGTGGATGGTTTCCAGGCGCGAGGGCGAAAGCGTAATCGTGCGGCGGCCGGGGTTTTCAGCCTGTTCCTCGCCGTGTTCCTCGCCGTCTTCACCGTGGTTTTCGTCCTGCTCAGCGTGGTCTGCCGGGCGATGCGCAAAAAGCAGCTCCGTGCTAGAAAGCGGCAGCAGGCCCCACCACTCGTCGGGTGCGGCGCCGGGCGCCTGGGCGTTCGCCAGGCGCGCCAGAGTGCGGGAGGCGGCATCGAGTCGGTACGCGGAAGCCTCCGGGGTGAGCGCCTCTTCCTCCGGTGCGCTGTGCATCGGTGCGCCGTTCTGCTGTGTGTCCTTCTGCTGGGCGTCTTCGGCACGCATCGCGTTCATCGATTCCTCAACGAGGGTGCGGCGAAGCTCCGCCACGAGGGAACGCAGGGTGGCGGGGCGGCGCACACGGGTGATGGGCACGTCTGTGGAGTCGCCGACCGCGTCGGTGGGTAGCACGAAGTCGAAGAACTCACCGGGTGCCTGATCGTCGTTGCGTACGGCGGTGAGCACGAGGCGGGTGCTGGCTCGGGTGGCGGCGACGGCGAACATGCGCAGCTCGTCGTGGCGGGTGTCGCGCACGCGTTCGGGGTAGCTGCGGATGCGCGCGGGCGGCACCGGCTGCTCGCCCTCCCCCGCCTGCTGTTCTGCCTGCTGGGCGCGCTGGCGGAGGCGCCCATCGCACAGGTCCGTAAGGTCGCCGGTGCTCAGCAGGGAGCCGCGCACGGTGGTGTTGGGCCAGGTGCCTTCCTGCAGACCGCATACATATACGGTGCGCCAGGACTGACCTGCGGCGAGTGCGGGGGTGAGAATCTCGACCGCGTCTTGGCGTACGCCGCGGGCGGCGAGGGTGTCCATGGGTAGGTCCTGCGCGTCGATGAAGTCGAGGAACTGCTCGGCACCGGCGCCGCGCATCTGCTCGTCGAATCGGTCGGCGGCTTCGAAGAGGCCAATCATGGCGTCGAGGTTGCGGTGGGCTGCGTCGGCGTCGGGGCCTGCGCCGCGCGACTGGGCGACCCAGGTTTTTTCGAGGCCGCTGGCTTCCCAGAGCGCCCAGAGTACTTCGGTGCTGGTGGATTCGGGCCGGGCGAGTGCTTTACGTCCGGCGGAGAGCACGGCTGCGATGCGGTGCACGGCGCGTCCTACGCCCTCTTCGGGGAGGGTTTCGGGGTGTAGCAGGGCGCCGAGGAGCAGGTCGTCGCTGGGGCGGTGGCCACCGCTTTGCAGTTCGATGGATCGTAGTTGCTGGCGGAGTCGTCGCACGTCCATGCTGGATGCGCCACCGAGCCGGGAGGTGAGCAGGGTGATGGCGCTCTGCGCGCCGCCGAGGGGGTTGGCGCGGCTTTCTTCGGCGATGACGTCATCGAGGCTTCGGCGCATGAGCTCTTCAGCTTCGGTGGCGCTGAGGGTTTCGTAGCCGCCACGCTCCGCCGCCTCCGCACCTTCTGTGGCGGGCATGTGCACGGCGGGGTTGAGCGCCTTCTCGCCGCGCTTGCGGGCGTAGACGAGCAGGCTGAGCGCGTCGAGGAAGGGGCGCACGGCGGGCTCGTCGCGCACCGGCACGAGCGCCGCGGAGGTACGCGAGGGAATACCGTTCGAGGAGAGCACGCGGCGGATGCGCGCCACGTCCGCGCTGCTGCGCACGATGATGGCGGACTCGCGGTAGGGGTGGTTGCCGTAGATGCGTTCTTCGAGCAGCATTTGGGCGATGAGGTTCGCTTCGTCCTGAGAGCTGGAGAGCGCATACTTATACACGCCGGCGGGTGCGGTGCGGTAGTGTGCGGGGTCGAGGATTTTGCCGTCGGCGCCCAGGTGCAGCAGCGGTTCGTCTGCGGCGCCCCATGTGAGGGCTTCGTCGGCGGGGGTGGTGTTGATGCGTCCAAAGGTTGCGGGTGCACTGTTCTTTGCGCTGTCCTTAGTGCCCTCCTGCACACCATTCTTCGCCCCCTCCTGCTCAGCGGTGAGCGGCACGAACCGGGTGTAGCGCGGCAGGCGGCGGCGGATGTCTGCCACGAGCGGCATCATGAGTGCGGGCAGGCGGTACGAGGTGGTGAGCGTGCGGGTGCGCATGCTCGGGAAGCTTGCCTGCAGGGTGGTGACGAGGTCGGGGCGGGCACCTCGGAAGCCCTGGACGACGGCTTCATCGCTGTAGGTCATGACAACCTGGGGGCCTTCAGCGAAGAGGTCGGGGTGGGTTTCGGTCAAGTGCGCGGCGTCTGCGGGGGCGACTTCTGCGGCGATGAGGCGCAGCAGCCGGTAGATGGAGGGGCTGAGTTCCTGCACGTCGTCGATGAGGATCAGGTCGTAGCGGCGGCGTTCTTCGGCGAGGAATTCGGGGGCGCGCAACAGTAGCCGGCAGGCGTCGTTGATGAGTACTGCCGGGTCGTAGGCGTTTTTGGCGCGGAGGGCTCGCACGGCACGGTATTCGGTGTGCAGTTGGGCGAGGGCGTGCCAGGCGGGCTGGTTGTGTTCGGTGGCGAGGGCGTGTACGTCTTCGGCGGTGAGGTCGTATTCTGCCATGCGGTCGAAGAAGTCGCGGATTTCGTGGCGGAAGCCGCGGGTTGCGAGGGCGTCGCGGAGTACGTCGGGCCAGGCGGGTCCGGGTGCGATGCCTTCGGCGTGGTTGGCGAGTAGTTCGCCGATGATGACGTCTTGTTCGGGGCCGGAGAGGAGTTTGAGGTTGCCTTCTACGCCACTGAGTAGCCCGCGGGTTTGGGCTCGTTTGAGCAGGTCGAAGGCGTATGCTGCCCAGGCACGGGTGGGTGCTACGGAGAGGCTTCGGTCGCTGGATGCGGCGATGGTGTCTCGCATGCGGGTCGCGGCGGTGCGGGTGGGTGCGAGGATGAGCAGGCGGGCGGGGTCGTTCCCGTCGGCGAGGTAGCGCAGGGCGCGTTCGGTGAGGTGGTGGGTTTTACCGGTTCCGGGGATGCCGGTGAGAAGTTGGGTTGTCATGGTTTCAGTCTATCGGGTGGGCGGAGGTTGTACCTCGGTTCCCTGTCAACATCGACTACAGAAAAACGTCCCCAATCATCTCTGAGGTTGAAGGTGTTGAATATTATGCTAAGCTCACCCACAAGTCAAATATCAAAACTTGTGGGTGAGCCTCAGACCTAACTAGTCAATGTCTTTTAAAGTAATAGCGCGGTTCACAGAGAAAATTTTGCGAATTTCTTCATGCATGTATGGGTTCTTCTGATGTCGTTCCACCATACGAGCTAAATACCGAGCCGTAATAACAGACCCCAAAAGACCAGATCTATTCGAAATATTCTCTAGTTGAGAATTTATATTTTTTCCATAGTCCGAGACTACGTATGCAAAAAATGAAAGATTGGCAAATTCCAACCCATATTCCGAATAACGTTCAATATATTCAAGCATGCGATTTTTATGATCATTGCTAATACTATATTTTTTCTTGTAGGATTTGGTATCCAAAATTCCCGCCCATTTTTCATCACGGGAAGCTACAACGATGTCAGGCACGATACCCTTCTGCCCGATATGCTCAGCACGGAGCCCAAAAACATCGGCAAAAATTGAAGAAGTTGCCTTCTCAAATTCGGTAGCCTTATCACGCCCACCGCGTGATAACTCAATATACTCCTGGAGAAATCGGTCCTTAAATCCATGCGGATACTTTCCTGAAAGAATTCGTGAAAGAATCCGCTCAGCATCCTTGAAGGGTACTCCAGATTTATTTGAAATCGTGGTAATGAGTTGCTCATCTACCCTCTCGATATAATGTGTCTTTGCATATTCCTCAACATACAAGAGTACAAGTCGTTCTCTAATATCCTCTGGGGATACACGACCATTCTTGCCACGACGAGAGGTATACCTGGTCTTTCCAGGGCGCAAACCATATCGCCCCTGAAAATACTCCTCGTTATCAGGCCGGTCCAGTAGCGGCTTATCCTTATATTTCTCTACCAGTTCTCGAGCTTCTTCCTCCATACCAGCAGCAATAGACCAGTTACCGTTTTTCCGTTCAATAAGCTGGGTATATTCCAACCAGTTACCGCAAGTATTAACAATATCCCTAAGCCCTGCAACAACATTTGTCATATTAATTTCTTTTTTAGTTCTAGGAGGCTTATATAGATAAATGAAGTCATCCTCTAGTGATTCATCACCAATACGTCGGTATTCAAGAATACGCGACACAACATTATCTACACAAGTTTGTTCATTAGAGATTCCATGCTCAATGACAACCTTTGCAATTTCATCTTTTTCATTAAGATATTTCTTAATCCGCTCATCCAATAGAAGCTGAAGAATAAAAATAAAAGGACGCACCGCAAAACGGCCATCAACCGAAGAAGGCCATTTGCAGGAGAAAGTACTGGGGAATTGATTTTCCAAAACCTGCTTTTTAATAATCTCAAAAGGAGGCATATCATTTTTAACTAGTGCCTCCCCAGCATCCGTCAGATAACACACTTTGTCTTTATCTTGATAAAAAAGCCCAAGGCTTCTAAACCAAGCGCGGTATGTACGAGCCCCTCCACCCGTTCGGTCAAACCGAGGCCCTTCTCCCTTAATTCCTGCGCGTTCAAGATTTTCTTCAAAGGAAAGTTCAACCTCCCGCCCATTAGAACTCCAAGTGCGTCCCTCATACAGAAGAGCGAATTCCCTCAAAGCTTGAGGGGTAGATAGCAAACTACGCTTGGGACGGGTAAACCACCACATATTATGACTCATAAAATATTCCCTTTCACATAAAATCTTCAAAAGAAGAAATTAATCTTCTACTCAATATCTTCAAACGTAATTGCGCGATTCAGCGAGAAAATTTCGCGAATCTCCGAGTGGGTGTACGGTTTCTTCTGATGACGTTCCACCATACGCACAATATCTCGCGCGGTAATCACAGATCCGGGAACACCGGATTTCTCAGAGATAGTACGAATCTGAGGCGTCACCGAATTCTTGTAGTCTGAAACCACATACGAGAAGAACGCGAGCGTCGCAAATTCAGGACCATACTTCGGGTACCGTTCGATGTACTCGACCATACGGTTACGGTGGTCATGTCCGATACTGTATCCCTTGGCATATGCTTTACTGTCCAAGATGCCAGACCAGCCTTCTTCGCGAGAGGCGACAACCACGTCCGGGACAATGCCCTTCTGACCGATATGCTCTGCGTAGAGCCCAAAGATGTCGGCAAAAATTGAGGTTGTTGCCTTCTCAAATTCAGTAGCCTTATCACGTGATTCAAAGGCCATCTGTACATACTCAGAAAGGAAGGAATCGACAAGGCCGTTCGGATACTTAGCGGAGAGAATACGTTCGGTTTCCACCGCAGAAACACCCGTCTCCGCTGCAATATCAGCAACAAGCTGGGTATCCACGCGGTTGATAAGACGCTCAGCCACGTACTTTTCAGCCACTAGGAGGACATTCTTCTCCTCAATCTTCTTCGAAGAAACGCTGCCGGCCCCCTCAAGACGTCGAGTGTCTTTGAACTTACCAGGGCGCAAACCATACTTACGCTGGAAGTATTCCTCATCGTTAGGCTTAGCGACCAGCGCTTTCGATGAGTATTCTTCGACTAGCTTACGTGCTTCGTCCTCAGCGCCCGAAGCAATCGTCCAGGTGCCCTTATAACGTTCAATAAGCTGGGTGTACCCCAGCCAGTTACCGCAGGTATTCGCAATGTCTCCGTGATTCGCAAAAATCTTCTCAAGGAGAGGAGCCGCCCTAGGAGTGGTATAGAGCTCTACATAGTTCTCTTCCAAAGATTCGTCACCGATACGACGGTGTTCAAGGATACGAGATACGACGTCATCCACACACGACTGCTTATTCGATACGCCATGTGCGATGACAATTTTCCCGATTTCTTCCTTCTCATTCAGGTAGCCTTCAAGACGCTCGTCCAGAAGAAGCTGCAGAAGGAAGACGAAAGGGCGAACTTTGAACCGTGAATCGACAGCGGACTGCCCCTTATAGGTAAAGGCGCTGGGGAACTGATAATCCAAAACCTGCTTCTTGAGCACCGTAAGAGGAGGCATTTCCTGCTTTACCAGTGCTTCTCCAGCGTCCGTTAGCCAGAACTTCCCGTCCTCATCCATAAAGACAAGGCCGAGACTTTTCAGCCAGGCTCGATACGTGCGGGCCCCGCCACCAGTCTGATCTCGACGTTTTCCCTTCGCTTTAAGACCGGCAAGCTCCAGGTTCTTTTCGATGGTCAGTTCCGTTGTCTTATCAGTCGTTTTCCAGACCTTGCCCTCTGCTTCAAGAGCAATTGCCATCAGACAGCGGGGAACGGGCGGCAGACTACGCTTGGGGCGGGTAACCCACCACGTATTACGAGCCATACAAACTACTCCCTTGCAGTTTCTTTAATTAGTAGGAGGCTTCTTGACTAGGGTATTCTTCGCCCTTAAACGTCCTCAAAATCGCTTCAAATATAACACGGGCTCCCTCAGCAGGAACCGCCATGCCTATCTGCTTACGAACAGACTCTTTACTACCTGCAAAATTGTAGTCATCGGGGAACGTCTGCAAACGCGCACGCTCACGGTTAGTGAGCGCTCGGTTCTCTTCCCAGTGGTACATATGGGTACCGCCACCGCCAGAACCGGTTACGGTATAAGCGGGCTTTTCAGGGTGGAGACGCTTGTAAATCTGGGAAATCTTTGCACCCTTAACCTTCAGCTGAAGATGTTCAGGAATATCCGCAGTAAAAGCATTCTGTCCCGGTTTGATGTATGACAAGCGTTCCTGAACGACCTGCGACTGCTTAGTCAATTCGGTACCAGTCATCTCAGCAGTGATAGGAGGCTGCTCCAATGCGGTACGAGCCGACACGTCATGATTGCGATAAGGCTCAGTAGAGGGAACCTTGAACTCTACATCCTGGTCATTACGAATGCCCACGATAATAATGCGGTGGCGTGCCTGAGGAACACCGTATTCTTCAAACTTATAGAGATTGGTCACGAGCTTGTAACCAGCCTTCTCAAAGGTCTCAAGAATCTGGTTAAAGGCTTTACCCTCATTAGCGCTACGAAGGCCGCCGACATTCTCAGCAAGGAACCACAGAGGCTGGAACATTTCCAAGGCCTTAGCACCATAGGTATAAAGCGGACCGTAAGTACCGTCCAGGCCCTTCTGTTCGCCCACAGTAGAGAAGTCATTGCAGGGGAAGCCGAAAGCTAGACCATCAATATCGCCCAGCTCTTTCAGCACGGAGTAGTCAAGCTCTCGAATATCAGCATGCACTACAGATTCAGGGCGATCCGGGCAGATATTTTGGCGGTAAGTATTGCACGTATCTTCGTCGTAGTCAGTCGCCCACTGGTGAACAATCTTCCAGTCGGGGTCAGAGATAGAAGCGCGGGTTGCGCCAATAGCAAGGCCACCGGGGCCACAAAAAAGTTCACCTAGCTTAAATTCCATGCCCACAACTATACCCTAATATATTCGAAAATATAACCACGAGCTGCACATATTTTCGAATATTGAAAATATTAAAGTATCTAAAAATATATTTAATTGAATCAAAAATCATATTCTCACCATCCTCTTAGTATTCGAACGCACAAGCAACCACATGTATAGCTTCCCCCTTTCGTTCCAATGAGCGCCCAACTTACATGCCCTTGTTGGATGTCCCATATCTATATCTAGCTTCCAGCTCACCAGTCAGGGAGCCAATGACGACCGGGCGCGCGCCTGCACCGCCGCTGGGTTAGTCTTATAGCATGACCTGGATGAACGGCCTGCGCGCCACTTTTGACCTTGAAACCACCGGTGTGGACGTCACCACCGCCCGCATCGTGACTGCTTCCCTAATCCTGCTGGACCCTCAGGGTAATGTGGTGCGCCGTGGCGAGTGGCTTGCCGACCCCGGCGTTGAGATTCCTGCCGGTGCCGCCGCCGTGCACGGTATTACGACCGAGTACGCGCGTGAGCATGGCCGTCCCGCCCGTGAGGTCGTGTGGGAGCTTGCCGGCGCGATTGGTGCGCTCAATATTGATGGTGTGCCGATTATTGCGTTCAATGCCGCCTACGATTTTTCGGTGCTGCACCACGAGATGCTGCGCCACAATATTGCCAACGGCGAGCTGCCGCCGGGTGTGGTGCTCGACCCGTATGTTCTGCATAAGCACGTGATTCCGCGTAAGCGCGGCAAGCGCACCCTTGAGGTTCTTGCCGCCGAGTACGGTGTCTCCCTGGAGAATGCGCACACGTCCGCTGATGATGCCCTGGCGGCGGAGCGTCTGCTGGTGAAGCTGACCGAGCAGTTCCCCGAGGTTCTCAACGTGGATGCGCGCCAGCTGCACGAGCAGCAGATTCAGTGGGCGGCGGAGCAGGCGGCGAGCTTCCAGGCGTGGTTGCGAACGCAGCCGGGTAAGGAATCTGAGGTCATTGACGGCCGCTGGCCGGTGCGCCGATAAAACTGCGCCGCTAAAAACCTAGGCAGCATCCCCAAACACCTCTCCTTTACTGACGGGCTGACACTATCCCCGCAGGGGCTTCTCCCCTATGCTAGAAGGTAACCGCACCTACACGAATAGCACGTGAATAGCACGACCCGGAAGGCCTCTCATGGATGATCAGCCCCGCACTACCGAGCCGTACCCTGACACTAATACGCGCAGTATTTATCTGGGGTCTACCCGTCTGGCTCATGAGCACCTGGTGGCGCAGTCGCAGGTGGTGCTCCGCCTGGGCCGCATCCTGATGAAGTCGGGTGCGAGCGCATACCGTATTAAGGCGTCGATGGCGCGTTTGGCGAAGGCTGTGGGGTTGAAGGAGCATCACGCGCAGGTGACCTTCACCGAGATTTCGACTTCTTCGTACACTGACGGTAATTTCCGTACCGAGGTCGCTGAGCAGCGCACGATGGGCATTAACGCTCATAAGCTGGATCAGTTGGGTAAGTTCATTTCTGAGCTTCCTGAAAAGATCACCCCTGCGGAGGCGAACGCCGAGCTGGACCTTATTGATTCGGCGAAGCCTCTGTACACCCGCTGGATGTTGGCGCTGGCGTCGGCGGTGGCGTGTGCCGGGTTCGCGTTCCTGAACCGTGGCGGTCTGGTGGAGTGCACGGTGGTGTTCTTCGCGGCGGGTGCCGGCCAGTTTTTGCGTTCGACTCTGCTCAAGCGCGGGGTGAGCCATTTGGCAACGTGGATGGCGTGCGGCTTCCTGGCGGCGGGCCTGTACATTGCGCTTGTTAATGTGCTGGTCGCGGCGGGTTGGATTAGCCCGAACCATATGATTGGTTTTATTTCGTCGGTACTGTTCTTGGTGCCCGGTTTCCCGATGGTGACGGGTATGCTCGATATTTCCCGCATGGACTTTTTGGCGGGTATTTCGCGTCTAACCTATGTGGGTTTGTTGTTGCTGAGTGCGTCGTTTGCGGTGTGGGTTTTGGGTTCGCTCTTCCACCTGCCGTTGGCGGCTCCTGCGCCTCTTAACCTTGACCCGACCCTGTATTTGGTGTTGCAGGTGCTTTCCTCGGGTGTTGCGGCGGCTGGCTTCGCGATGCTTTTTGCCGCTTCCCCGGTGGCGTGTGTGTGGGGCGGCGTGATTGCGGCGGTGGCGAACCCCATCCGTATTCATATGGTGGAGGCGGGTATGCCCGCGCATATGGCAGCGACGATTGCCGTGTTTGGTGTGGGTATTTTGGCTGAGATTGTGGCGCCGCTGCATCAGCGTAAGTACACGCGTATTTCCCTGTCGGTTCCGGCGGTGGTGACGATGGTTCCGGGTGTTCCGTTCTACCGTTCGATGTCGCATTTTGCTAGCGGTGACATGTACTCGGCGGCGAGCGGTTTCGTGCAGTCCCTGCTGATTTTCATGGCGTTGGGTATGGGCCTGGCGTTTGTGCGTCTGCTCTTTGATAAGAACTGGCTGTTCGATCAGGACACTCAGGTGCTCAACCGTCTGGACACTGACCGGCACCTGCGTTAGCGCGTTGCGCATCCTCTCTGTTCCCTAACTTGTTTGTTGTGTTTTATCGTCACCTTTCGGTACGTTCAGGTGCTTGTCACCTGCGGTTCATCTGTAGCGCCTATGATGGTTAGGGTACGGGACGTTAGTAACGTGCGGGCTCTGTCGCCTGCCGTGCGTCGTCCCTTGTAATTCTTTAGTTCGCCGTCTCGTTTGAAAGGCACCGATACGATGACTTCTTCCTCTACCCACCCGCTGCATCATGAAACCAGTGAGAAGCTTTTTGAGCGTTCTCGCGCGGTGATTCCCGGTGGTGTGAATTCCCCGGTGCGCGCATTCAATTCTGTGGGCGGCACTCCTGCGTTTGCGGCGAAGGCTAAGGGCGCGTACCTGTACGATGCGGACGGCAACGAGTACGTTGACCTGGTCTGCTCGTGGGGTCCGTCGATTCTGGGTCACGCGCATCCGCAGGTAGTTGAGGCGGTTCAGCAGGCGGCTGAGCGCGGCCTGTCCTTTGGTGCGGCGAGCGCGCCGGAGGCTGAGCTGGCTGAGCTGGTGGTCAACCGTATTAACGCGGCGATTCCCGGCGCTATTGATCAGGTGCGTATGGTGTCGACCGGTACTGAGGCGACCATGACTGCGATTCGTCTGGCGCGTGGTGTGACCGGTCGCGACAAGATTATTAAGTTCGCGGGCTGCTACCACGGTCACGTGGATGCGCTGCTTTCCGAGGCTGGTTCGGGTGTGGCTACTTTGGCGTTGCCGGGTTCGGCTGGCGTGACCGCTGCAACCGCCGCGGAGACCATCGTTCTGCCCTATAACGACCTGGACGCTGTGCGTGAGGCGTTCGCGAACCATGAGGGTCAGATTGCCGCAATTATTACTGAGGCGGCGCCCTGCAACATGGGTGTGGTGACCCCCGAACCCGGTTTCAACCGTGGCCTGCACGAGATTGCTCACGCGAACGGTGCGCTCGTCATTTTTGATGAGGTGCTGACCGGTTTCCGTGTGTCTTCGGCTGGTTACTGGGGTTACGCGGCTCCCGAGGATGGCGGCTGGGTTCCCGATATTTTCACGTTCGGCAAGGTCATTGGTGGCGGTATGCCCATCGCGGCGCTGGCTGGTAAGCGTGAGGTCATGGAGTACCTGGCGCCGGTCGGCCCGGTCTACCAGGCTGGTACTCTCTCGGGTAACCCGCTGTCGGTTGCGGCGGGCATTACGACCCTGACCCTGGCTGACTCCGCCGTCTACGCGCACCTGGATTCGCGCAGCGCCCAGCTGCAGCAGGCTCTGACCGAGGCGTTCAACGCCGCCGGTGTGGATCACTCCATCCAGAGCGCCGGTAACCTCTTCTCGGTCGCGTTCGGCACCTCCGAGGCGGGCGTGCACAACTACGCCGACATCAAGGCCTCGGCAACCAGCCGCTACAACGCGTTCTTCCACTCCATGCTCGAATCCGGCGTGTACCTGCCGCCGAGCGCGTTCGAGGCGTGGTTCGTTTCTGCCGCCCACGACGATGAGGCGATGGACCGTATCATCTCGGCTCTTCCGGCTGCCGCAGCTGCTGCCGCATCCGCTTAGGGGTTTGAGAGACGTAAGGAGGTGAGCCGCTCATGGATCTGAGCGCTCTGGGACTGCCTATGGAGCAGCTACGCGACGTGTGGCTGATCGCCTTCATGGTGTACCTGGGCTTGTGCCTGCTGGTGGATATCGCCTACCCGGTGCCCATCAAGAAGGAGAAGGCAGCCGAACTGTACCTTGAGGTGTCCGGCTCGCCCGTTGATGAGGCGCGCCGCGCCACCGCGGAACGCACCGCGATGGGTGCGCCGCTGAGCTCCTCCCGCAAGGGTAGCGCCACGAAGAAGGCGAAGAAGAAGCTGGATTCTATTGAGGGCGCCGGCGTGTTTAGCGGCTGGTTCCACGTGGTCATGTACCTGTGGGGCTGGATTGTGGCGGTCTCTATCTTCACCCTGTACTGGGATATCGTGTACGACGGTGTTGTACTACCGGCGCTGATTCTGCCGTTCCTCATGGTGTACCTGGGTGCGCGTATTGGCCGCCGTCAGTGGCGTGCAGTTCGCGGATACAGCAAGGACGACCGTGTGCTGGGCATGCCGCGCATCTACTCGGCGACGCTGGGTAAGCTGAGCGCACCGTTCCGTGTGCGCGGCACGGTGCCGGGTGTAGAGCCGATCCGTGACGACCGCACCGCCTACTGGATCCTCGGCGGTATTGCGTTCCTGCTCGCCTCGGTCTTCCTGGTTTCGTTGGCGGGCTGGAGCATTGACGAGGATTGGGAAGCGATCTATATCGGTCACGCATCCTGGTTCTTGCTGGCGGCGGGCGTTCTGCTGATTATCATATTGCTGATGCGTAGCCGCGATTACGTGCTGTACAACCCGGATTCGTTCCAGGCTGGGCGTCTGCTCCTTCCGGCGAAGTCCCGCCCCTACTCTGAGGTTCGCGCATTCCGTGTGTACCCGAAGAACCCGGACGCTATCAAGCTGAACCCGAAGGACGCGAGCCAGTGGACGCTGGAGATTCTGCTCCCCGGCGGCCGCAAGCACGACTATTCGCTGAATGAGCACCAGATTGATTGTTTGGTGGCGCAGATTGCGTTCAATATTGAGCAGGGACGCTGGGCGCAGCTGGATTCGCCGGCGGACCGTGAAATGTTGGCGAAGTACTTCGTGGACGGCCGCGTGATCTGCACGACCATGGGGTATAAGCCTGCCGGTAAGCATGCGGAGGAGGCGGCACGCCGCGCATCCTTCCAGAAGGCGCAGTACAAGTAGGCGGACTGCTCTTATACCGTTCTTATACCGCGAGAAGCCACATGTGTTTCGAGAAGCCACGTTTTATGTTGCTTTTCGAAACTCATGTGGCTTCTGAGCATCACAGACACACCATCACCGATACCCGTAGAGAGGACAACTCATGGAGCTAAGCGCTTTGGGGATACCCCTAGAGCCAGTACGCTACATATGGCTCATCGCCTTTATCGTTTACATAGGGTTATGCATAGTACCCGCTATCACCCATCCGGCAACTATCAGCAGGGAAAAGGCGAAGGAGCTCTACATCGCCCGTTACGGCTCCCCCATCAACAATGCAATGAGGTATGCCGAACGTCGTTCCCTGGAGGGTAACCCGCTACCAAAACATAAACTGCGCTCTAACCTCACCCGTGCCCGCAAAGAAATCGATAGCGTATACGGTATCTCCTCGATTGAGGCTTGGTTCCACGTGCTCATGTATGTGTGGGCATGCCTTGTCGCACGGTCCATCTTTCGTCTGTACACAGATATTGCCCATAATGGCATTCTGCTACCGGCTCTGCTGTTGCCGTTCTACATGGTGTTCGTGGGTGCACGTTCAGGTCGCCGCACCTGGCGCAAAGCCCGAAGCATCGATACGGATGACATGACAGCCGGGTTGCCTCAAATCTATAGCGCAGCATTGATGCGTCTCAACCTTTTTGCTGTGCCGAATGGGGCTCATCCTCAAGCTAAACCGGTTCGGGCAAAGAATGATTTCTACGTTGAAACCCACTTTGTGTTGGTTGTGGCTCTCATCGTCTTCTTCTATTCGCTTGTCGGTTGGACAGTTCTAGGTGTTCAGCCAATGCCCATTGGTGGAGCTTCCATAACGCTGGCAATTGTTACCACCGTAACTGCAGTAACTCGGTGGGTTTATATGAGGCGGTACCTGCTGTTCAACCCCGACTCGTTCTACGTCGGGCGGCTTTTCCTACCCGCGAAGAAGTACAGATACACCGATATTGAGGAGTTCTGCGTCTTCCCGAAGAACCCCGAACAGATCAAGCCGACCTTCTACGAGCCCTCGCAGTGGCAGATAGAAATCAAGGTGCCGTCCAGAATCCCGCCGAACCTTGCCAAGCGTATGCCGTGGCTGCGCAGGCACATTGTGGCGGTACACGATGAGCGGGTCGTCTGCCTGACCTCCCAGGTTGCGTTCTACCTGGAGCAGGAACGCTGGGCGGACCTGCGCTCCCCCGCCGACCGCGAAAAGCTCGCGGAATACTTCACCAACGGCAACGTTGTGTGTACCTCCCTCGGGTACAAGCCAGTCAGCGAAGAACAATCATAAACGGCGAGAAGCCACATGTGTTTCGAGAAGCCACCAAAGAAGTGGCTTTTCGAAACACATGTGGCTTCTCAGCGTCTAACAGGGAGGGGTTAGGCGTCCTGCTCGCGGAGCCAGCGTGCCGCCTCCGTACCGTAGTAGGTCAAGATGACATCCGCACCGGCACGATGAATCGAGCGCAGCGACTCCAGCGCCACAGCCTTACGGTCAATCCAGCCGTTCGCCGCAGCAGCCTCAATCATCGCGTACTCACCCGACACCTGATACGCCGCCACCGGCACCGGCGAAAACTCCGCCACCTCACGCACAATATCCAGGTAGCTACCGGCAGGCTTCACCATCACCATATCCGCGCCCTCCTCCAGGTCAGCACGCACCTCCAGCAGCGACTCGCGGCGGTTCGCCGGATCCTGCTGGTAGGTCTTACGGTCGCCCTTGAAGGTCGACTCTACCGCGTCACGGAACGGGCCGAAGAACGCAGAAGCGTACTTCGCCGAATACGCCAGAATCGACACATCCTCAAAGCCGGCCTCGTCCAGGGCAGCACGCATCGCCGCGATCTGGCCGTCCATCATGCCCGACGGGGACACCGTGTGCGCACCCGCGCGAGCCTGCGAAACCGCCATCTTGCAGTACAGCTCCACGGTCTGATCGTTATCCACTACGAGGGTGCCGTGACCGTTATCAACCAGCACGCCGCAGTGACCGTGGCTCGTGAACTCATCCAGGCAGGTATCAGCCATAACCACCAGGTCATCGCCGAACTCCTCACGGCACACCGCAATGGCACGGTTCAGAATGCCCTGCGGATCCCACGCAGTCGAGCCGACCTCGTCCTTATCCTCATCGCGGGGAATACCGAACAGGTCAATGCAGCGGATGCCCGCCTCGTACGCCTCACGCACGGCGGGGATGATGCTCTCCAGGGTGTGCTGGTACTGACCGGGCATCGAACGAATCGGCTGCGGCTCGTCGATGCCGTCGCGAACGAAGAACACCTGAATCAGCTGCGCGGGGCGCAGGGTGGTCTCAGCGACGAGGGAGCGCATGGCTGCGGTGGTGCGCAGGCGGCGCGGGCGGCGGGTGAGGTTCATGATCTCTCCTGAAAACTCGATAAAAATATGTGGTCTTAGTAGATGAGGGATGCGCCTACATGAGGGATACAGCGGCGCGCGCCAAATCCTGCGGTGACGGCGAATCGGCCTGCACGTAGCGCAGGTTCAGGGCGCGGCATGCGGAGGCGGTACTCGCCCCAATCGCCACCACCGGCGGCACCGATTCGGGCGGCACAGATTCAGGCGATAGCGCGGGGGTGCCGTCCAGCAGGGCGTTCAGGCGGGAGGGGGCGGTCACCACCAGCACATCCGGCGCGGGGGTTTCCGGGATACTCCCCTGCACAAGCGCGCGGGCGGCGGCAAGGCTCAGCTCGCCGGGCGCCACCTGCTCGGCGGGCACCATGTCGTAGAGCACGCAGCGGCGGCTGTCCCAGCCCAGGTTTTTGAGGCCTTCGCGCAGGGTCGGGCGGGCGTTGGAGCCTTCCAGAACCAGCACGGCGGCGGGCTCGGTTGCAGGCTTTTCAAACTCCGCGAGCATACCCACGGCACTCTGCACCTGCGGCTGAAAATCTGTGCCCAGCCCCAGCTGGGCGTGTACGGCGCGGGCGGTTGCTGCACCCACGCAGGCGATACGCACTCCCCCGCTCGTGCAGGCGCGGGTAAACTCCGCACCCCACAGCTCGGCGCAGGCGCGAACCGTGTTAGCGCTCGTGAAGCTCACCCACGCATAGTGGCCGGAAGCGAGCGCCTCCAGCGCGGCGGCGTGTTCTGCGCCCGGTTTGACGGTGCGTACCTGCTGTAGCGGTGCGAAGAGTACCCGGCACTCCCCCAACCCGTTCTGTGTGCATTCTTCGGCGAGGGCTCGTGCGAAGGCGGCGCCCTGGGCGGCGGAGCGGGTCAGCAGAACCGTGCGCGCGGGTTCAGCTTGCGGACTAGCGGCAGACATGGCGCCTACTTCAGATCCAATCCGGCCAGTGCGGCGGCACCCATCTGCAGCAGGTCTTCTGCCACGCGCACGCCCAGGCGTTCGGCGCCGGGCACATCCAGTTCGGCGGTTGCCGAGGTGTGGCGCAACATGTCGGTGCCGTCGGGGGACGCCACCACAACGTTAAGCACCAAGTCGCCTTCAACCACGTGCGCGTACGCGCCGATGGGCGCGGCGCATCCGGCTTCGAGGCGGCGCAGCAGGGCACGTTCGGCGCTGACGGCGAGGCGGGTTTCATGGTGGTTTGCGGCAAGCAGGGCACGGCCGAGGGCACGCACCGGGCGCGCCACCTCGGGGTCGGCGAGCACTGCGGGGTCCGGGTTCTCGAATTCGCTTTCGCGCACTTCCAGGGCGAGCGCGCCCTGGCCGGGGGCGGGCAGCATGCGGGTGGGGTCAAGGTACTCGGTGATGAGTTCTTCCTTGCCCAGGCGCTTCAGTCCGGAGACGGCGAGCACCACGGCGTCACAGTCGCCACTGCGTTCGGTGCCTACACCGTGGTCGGCGCGTTCGGAGGTTTCAGCGTTCTGGCGGAGTACGACCTGCTTGCCGGCGTGCTCTTCCAGACCCTTCACGCGGCCGATGCGGGTGCCCACGTTACCGCGAATGTCCACGATTTCGAGGTCGGGGCGCAGGGCGCGCAGCTGGGCGGCGCGGCGGGGTGAGCCAGTGCCCACGCGGGAGCCTTCGGGCAGGGTGTCGACGGTCAGGCCGTCGCGTGCCACGAGGGCGTCGCGGGGGTCTTCACGCTTGAGGGTTGCGGCGACCACCAGGCCGGGGCAGGGTGCGGAGGGCAGGTCCTTGAGGGAGTGTACTGCCATGTCCACGCGGTTTTCTTCGGAGGCGTTCTCGCCGTCGAGCAGGCGCTGGCGCAGTGCCGCGGCGAATACGCCGGTGCCGCCGAGGGTTGCCAGGGGGCCGGTGAGCACGTCGCCTTCGGTTTTGACGGTGCGCAGGGTGAAGTCCACGACCTCGGCATCTGCGGCGCCGTGGTGTGCCTGGTGTTCGGTGTAGAGGGAGGTGACGGTTTCAGCGGCAATACGGCTTTGGGTCAGGGCGAGAGCAGACCCGCGGGTGCCCAAGATGTACTCGTGATGGCTCATATCTCTCCTTGTCGGTGATGTGTGTGATAGCCCGTAGGCGTGTGCGTTTCCCCCAGAGGCTGTGTGTTTGCGACGCTGTGTGTTTGTCTAAATTCTGGGGGTAGCCTGTAGGCACGTGCGCTCCGACCCGCCCGCACACCCCGGTGATGGGGTATTGGGGCGAGCCGGAGCTACAGGGGTGGCGTTAGTGGGAGCAGCATCCGCCGGAGCCGCATCCACCGGAGCGGCTGGCGGGTGCGTTCTCAGAAGCGCTGTCCTCAGCGCCGTCAGCATCGGCTGCGTACTCGGCGATGACCGGCTTCGGGGCACCTCGGCCGGGCTTGCAGCAGTCGGGTTCGCACTCGTCGAACCAGCCGTACTGACCGCTCGCGCTCGGGGCGAGGACGCTCTCACGTTCGGGGCGCAGGTCAGCTGAAACGCCGTTCTCCACGCGCTCCTCAATGAGGCGGCGCAGCGACTCCACGTACGCCGGATGCGTGCCTGGGGTGGGGGTGCGCACGGCAACCACGCCCAGGCGTTCGCAGGTGTCCAGCGCCTCGGTGTCCAGGTCCCACTTGACTTCCATGTGGTCGGAGACAAAGCCGAGAGGCACCAGCACGACGCCTTCCACGGGGGCTTCGCCGTCCTCCGCCGGGTTGGCGGGGGTGGGTAGCGCCTCCAGGGCGTCGTTGACGTCCGGTTCCAGCCACGGCATGGACGGCGGGCCGGAACGGGACTGATACACCAGCTCCCATTCGACGTTCTGCAGAAGCTGCGGGGCCTCATCGCGAACCAGCGAAAGCACGGCGCGAGCGACCTGCAGGTGCTTCTCCACGTAGGCGGAGCCGCCCTCGTAGTTCACGCCGCGCGGACCTGCCTCATTCGCCGCGGAGGTCGGCACCGAGTGGGTGCAGAACATGATGCGCAGGCGCGGGTTCAGCGAACCGCTATCGCGCGCGGCAAGCTGCTCACGCACCGTGGCGAGGCCGTCCTTCAGCCCGTCAGCGAAAGCGCGGGAGAAGCCGGGCACGTCAAAGAACTGACGGATCTTACCCACGTGCACGCGACCTTCCAGGCCGAGCTGCTCGATCGCCATACCGTAGTCCTCACGGTACTGGCGGCAGCTCGAGTAGCCGGGGTAGGCGCTGGTCGCCAGCACGAGCACGTTGCGGTGGCCGTTCTCGTAGGCTTCGGCGAGCACGTCCTTCACGTAGGGCTTCCAGTTGCGGTTCGCCCAGGTGATCGGGATGTGCGGGCCGCGCTCGGCGAGCGCCTGCTGCAGTGCGGCGAGCAGGGCACGGTTCTGCTCGTTAATGGGCGAGATGCCGCCGTTGGCGCGGTAGTGGGTGGCGACCTCTTCGAGGCGCTCATCCGGGATGCCGCGGCCAGCGGTTACGTTGCGCAGGAACGGGATGACGTCCTCCTGCCCCTCGGGGCCACCGAAGGAGGAGAGAATCACCAGGTCGTAGGGGCGTGCCTCTTCGGCACGGTCACGGGTGATGCTGCGTTCGCTTCGGTAGTCACCGAGGGTCTGCTCGTTGAGCGTGGCGGGGCCGTTGGAGGCGGTGTTCGCCGGGTCGGTGCGGTTGGGTACCACGTCGTCCGGCAGGAGCGTGCCGTTGAGGGTTACGCCGTTGTTCGGCTGATGGCTCACGCCAGAACCTCTGCTACTTCGTCTGCGCCGATGCGGCGGCCGGTGTAGAAGGGGGTGTCTTCGCGAACGTGCAGGCGTGCTTCAGTGTTGCGGAAGTGACGCATCAGGTCGACGAGGTCCACGAGTTCGGGTGCTTCGAGGGCGAGGACCCATTCGTAGTCGTTCAGGCCGAACGATGCGACGGTGTTTGCCAGAACCTGCGGGAAGTCGATGGCCTTCATACCGTGGTTCTTGAGCATTTCTGCACGTCGTTCGGGGTTCATGTAGTACCAGTCGTAGGAGCGTACGAAGGGGTAGACGCAGACCCAGGTTTCAGGTGCCTTGCCGCGTGCGTATGCGGGGGCGTGGTTGCGGGTGAACTCTGCTTCGCGGTGTACGCCCATGGTGGACCAGACGATGGTGGTGCCTGCGAACAGTGCGGTGCGGCGAATCTTGCGGACTGCTGCCTGCAGCTTTTCGGGGTTCTGGCCGTGGGTCCAAATCATGACGTCTGCGTTGTCGCGCATTGCGGAGACGTCGTAGATGCCGCGCAGGGTCACGCCGTCTGCTGCGAGCTGTTCTGCGACCTTCTCGAACTCGGCGCGTGCCTCGTCGGTGTTGGACTCTGCGGGGCGTGCGCCAGAGCGTGCGAACACGGTGTACAGGGCGTAGTGCAGGGTTTCGCCTTCTTCGCGGCCGCGGCGGTTCTCGTCAGCTGCGGAGTGCTGGACTGCGTAGCCCTTGGGTGCGCCGCCGTAGCCGTGGCCTGCGTGGGTGTAGCCGCCCTGGCCTGCGCCGTGTGCGCCGCCGTGGCCGTGTGCTGCGTGATCGTGAGACATTGTGTGTTCCTTTCTTCAGCGAGGGTTCGCTGTGCTGGAGGCGCGGCTTCCGTAGCTGCGCGTTTTCTCAATTTTTTGGTCTAGTTACTGGCTGAGCTGAGTTATTGGCTGAGCTTCTGCCGCCGCTGCGCCGTCTACTTGGCGGTTGCGACTTTCGGGGAGGTGACGCCTTCCCAGTCCTGTGCCGCGTGGTAGATGAGGCGGTCCATCTGCTCGTAGGTGTCTTTGACGGTTAAGACCAGGCCGGAGCCTGCCGCCCAGGAGCCGACGGTGCTGAGGGTTCCGAGTTCGCTGGCGCGTTCGCGGAATTCCTTGACTCGGTCGCGGTGGCCGGGGGTGGAGGCGGGCAGTACGCCGCGCCAACGCACCACGTCCGCGTCAACGAGGTTGCTGCGGGTGAGGGCTACATCCATCATGCGGCTTGCGTCGCGCAGGGCGAGGGTGATGAGCTGTTCGTCGGCGAGTGCCACTTCTGAGAAGCGGGCGTCTTCGCCGCCGCGGCCGTAGGAGAGGCGCACGACGTGGCGTCCGGGGCCTGCTGCCTCGGCGACCCACTGCCATTTGGCGGTGGCGTGGGTGAGTGCCTTGGCGCGTACGGCGGTGGCTTCTTCGGAGACGAGCAGGCCGGTGCCGCGGGGGTGCTTGTCCAGGGCGGGGGCATCAACGACGAGGGTGACGAGGGCGACTTCAGGGCCGGGCTCCAGGGCGGGTAGTGCGGTGGAGACGTGCGGTCCGATGAGTCGTGCCACGGTCGGGCCGTCGGTGGCGAGCACCAGGTAGTCGGCGTAGAGGGGGGTGTTTTCGCCGTCGGTGGTGTGGCGCTGGATGATGAACCACTGGCCGGTGGATTCGTCGCGGTCAACGGCGATGACGTCGAATCCGGTGACGATGCGAACGCCAGCGGCGTACAGGTCTTCGACGAGACGTTCGGACAGCTGGTTCATGCCGCCCACAATACCGGCGACCTGTGAGCCTGCGGGGGCTGCCGAACGGAAAGCGTGCGCTGCGGCGGCGAGGGAGCGGTGCTTGCGGAAGGCTTCGCGCAGACCGGGGATGGTCGCATCGACGTCGAGCTTGTCGGGGTGGGTGGAGTACACGCCGGAGACGACGGGTGCGACGAGGTTGTCGAGCACTTTCTGGCCCATGCGGATGCGCACGAGCTCACCGAGGGTCTTCGCGTTCTCGCCTGCGGAGACGGGCAGGAACTTGTCCACCTGGGCGCGGCGCAGACCGTTCTTACCGATGACGGGGATCAGCGACTTATCGTTCACATTGCCGGGGATGCCCATGATGCCGGTGCTGGGGGTGCGACGGGCGCCCTGCGGCAGGTACAGCCAGGAGCCGTAGGAGTTGGGGGTGACGATCTGGTCGCCCAGGCCGAGTTCCTTGACGAGGTCGCTGACAATGGGGCTGCGGGTTGCGAAGGATTCTGCGCCGGAGTCCAGCAGAAGGCCGCCAACTTCGTGGGCACCAACGGCACCGCCGAGGTGGTGACGCTGTTCGAGCAGGGTGACGCGCATACCGGCTGCGGCGAGGCGGCGTGCGGAGATCAGGCCGGAGGGGCCGCCACCGATAACGATGGCGGTGGGTGCCTTCTCGTTGCGGGTGAAAGCTCGTGCGTTCTGGGGCGCGGCGGAGGAACTGACCTGTGCGGTGCGGTGCGGTGCCTGGTTGGTGTGGCCCATGGTGGTTCTCCTTCGGTCTGTCTGCGGTGGAGTTGCCCATTGCGGTAACGGGTGTGGTGGTTGGTTCGGGGGGGGTAGGTGTTCGGTGCAGATGCCGGAGGGTGCCCGGCATCTGCGCTGTCTATTTATCGTTATTTATCCTATGCCTGCGCGGTGCGTTCGTGGATATATGCCACGAGGTCGGTGAGCACCTGCGGGTCGGTGGTCGGGGGTACGCCGTGGCCGAGGTTGACCACGTGCGAGGGGGCGGCGTTACCTTCTGCGAGGACCTCGTCTACGTGTGCGTAGAGGTTTTCGCTGCCTGCGGCGAGCAGTGCCGGGTCGATGTTGCCCTGCAGGGGTACGGCGCCATTGAGCAGGGTGTTCGCTGCCGAGAGCGGCAGGCGGTAGTCCACGCCGATGACGTCTGCGCCGGCTTCGTGCATGGCGGGTAGCAGGGCGGTGGTGCCGGTGCCGAAGTGGATACGCGGCACGCCGTATTCGCGCACCATATCGAGGGCAGTTGCGGAGTGTGCCTGCACGTAGCGGCGGTAGTCGCTTTCGCCGAGGGATCCTGCCCAGGAGTCGAAGAGCTGCACGGCGGATGCGCCCGCCTCGATCTGCGCGCGGAGGAACTGGCCTGCGGTGCGGGCTGCCCATTCGGCGAGTTCGTGCCAGGCGGCGGGGTCGGCGTGCATCATGGTGCGCGGGCGCAGGTGGTCGCGGGAGGGGCCGCCTTCGACCATGTATGCGGCGACGGTGAAGGGGGCTCCAGCGAAGCCGATGAGCGGGGTGTCGCCGAGCATTTCGACGGTTGCGGCGACGGCTTCGCGGATGGGGTCGAGGTCGCTGTCTTTGAGTTCGGGCAGGGCGCGCACCTCGTCGAGGGTGCGTACGGGCTGGTCGAGGACCGGGCCCCTACCGGGCACGATGTCGACGTTGACGCCCGCGAGCTTCATGGGGATGACGATGTCGGAGAAGAAGATGCCGGCGTCGACCTTGTGGCGGCGGACGGGCTGCACGGTGATTTCTGCGGCGAGCTCGGGGGTGAGGCATGCGTCCAGCATGGGGATGCCTTCGCGTACCTGGCGGTATTCGGGCAGGGAGCGGCCTGCCTGGCGCATGAACCAGACGGGTCGGTGGCTGGAGGGGCGGCCGGTGAGGGCGCGGAGCATGGGCGAGTCGGCGGCGGCGCCTGCGCGCAGGGGGTGGTTGGCGGGTAGGTGTGCGAGCTGTTCGTCGGTGAGCAGGGGTCGCTGGGTGTCAGTGGGGTGTGCGGGCAGGGAGGGTGCCTGTGCGGTGCCCTGTGCCGACGCGGGGGTGGTGTGCTGGTTTTCGCTCATAGTCTCTAGTGTGACAGGTTTATGTGGGCGTTTTTGCGACACTATGTCATGGTGACTCTTACCTAATGATGGCTTTCTTAGCAGTGAGGGACGCCTTAGTTCGTGCCTACTCTTCGTGCCCGCATCCCCCACCGCGCAGATTTTCTTGCCCCCTACGATGATGGAACTTAGGTTCTATGAGCTTTACAGGGGCTTAGTCGGCGTGGTTATGATTAGTCTCTAGTGAGTACTTATGCATTTGTGGCATCGCACCACACCGTTGATTTGACCACCGTCGCTGCGTTGAGCGCCGGTGCCTCTGGCGTACCCGATGTTCTGGCGGCGGATATCGCACGTCAACTCGGTGTTAAGGGTGCAGTAGTTCTTGCCACCTGTAACCGTCTTGAAATGTATGTTCAGCTGCACGTCTCTGCGCATGTGCACATGGTTCGTGAGCTGATTGTTAATTCGATTGCGCAAACCTCCGGCCTGGACAAGGAACTGGTCAATTCCAGCTTCGATGTGTACGCAGACGAGGAGGCGGCGCGCCACCTGCTGACGGTCGCCTCCGGCCTGGAGTCTGCCGTGGTTGGCGAGCGTGAAATCGCCGGTCAGGTACGCCGCGCCCTGGCTGCCGCGCAGGCGAAGGCTCAGGAGGAGGGCGTGGCTCTTCCCGGTGAGCTGGTGCAGCTGTTTGAGCATGCGGCGCATACGGCTCGTCAGGTAGGTCAGCACACGGCGCTTGGCGCCCAGGGCCGCTCGATTGTGTCTGTTGCCCTGGATCTTGCGGATGAGGTTGCCGAGAAGGACTGGTCGACCCGACGCGCCCTGATTTTTGGTACGGGCGCTTACGCGGGTGCAACCATTGCGGCGCTGCGCGAGCGCGGTTGCACCGATATTTGGGTCAATTCCCGTTCGGGTCGTGCCGCCGAGTTCGCGGCAAAGCGCGAGGTTTCTGCGGTGCCGGTGGACGGCATGGAGCAGGCCATGGCTTCTGCCGATGTCATTATTGGCTGCTCCGGCGGATCCGACCCGCTGCTTCCCGAGCAGATTCCGGGCGGCCACCACACGATCCTCGACCTGGCGCTTTCGCGTGACTTTGACCCCTCGGTCGCTGACCTGCCGAATGTTGAGCTGATTACCCTCGAGTCGGTGCGCCTTGCCGCCCCCGAGGAGACCGAGGAATCCGTGGCGACGGCTACGCGCATTGTGGAGTCTGAGCTGGCGGCGTTTGTGTCTCGTCAGCGTTCCCGCACGATTGACTCCGCGATTGTTGCGCTGCGTTCGCACACTATGGATGTGCTGGATTCTGAGCTGGAGAAGGTACGTAACCAGTTTGGTTGCGGTGCGGCGACGGAGCAGTTCGAGCTGGCGATGCGCCGCATGGTGAAGTCCCTGCTGCACACCCCGACGGTGCGCGCCAAGAAGCTGGCGTCGGAGGGCCGCGCAGAGGATTACGTGCAGGCGCTGGAGACCCTCTACGGCATTCAGGTGGAGGAGTCTTAGGAGTCTCCCCTCCCCTCTTCCCGGCATTTTTCACGCGCATTTTCACGCATCCGGCGGCGAGTATTTTATTAGCCCCCGGCGAAGTACCGCCTGTTCACGGTGCCGATGGGCGTATTCACGCTAGAGTAGATGCTAGATAAGACAGTTCCCATACCCGGCGCACGTTTGGCTGTGCCGGACTATTCTGCGAGGAGACTCATGGAAATCAAGATTGGCATTCGCCACATTGCTCGTGAAATTATTGTTGAGACTAGTGAGGCTAAGGAAATCCTCATGGAGAAGGTCTCGAAGGCTATTGAAGACGGCTCGCTGCTGCAGATTATGGATGATAAGGGCAACACCACCCTGATTTCTGGCGCTCAGATTGGCTACGTCGAGCTGGGTTCCGACGCTAAGCGTCACGTTGGTTTCGGTATCGGCGCCTAATTAGTTCGGTAGCTGTTTACCCTTTAGCTTGAGCTTTCCCCCGCATCCGTCACGATGCGTAACCGCGCTTTATGCGCCACGTGGTTACGCCGTGCCGAATGCGGGGTTTTGCGTTTTAAACCGCCTACACAAAAACCTCGCAGTACCCGGTTTTGAGGCGGTATATCGCCCATCACGGGCGCACACCACAACCGGTCGGGGGTGCGCCGAAAGCAAATCCAGGTTAATATTGAGGGGTTAAGTGAATGACCGGTCGTACCCCTTTCAAGACCCCGAGGCTGCACCGCCTTCTCATCATGAATGAACCTTGAGTAATAACCATGCGTGCAGGCGGCGTCTCGGTAAGAATTTCCCGTGTAAGAATTTCCCGCGGCCGGCTTTCGACGCCCGCCCGTCACCGCCTCCACCATTGAGGCGCTGGCTGGTACACCCCTTTTCGGGGAGAAACACACCCCGAGCAGGGGTAGAAAGATACGGTCCAGTGACTGAAACGAACACGCAGGAAACCACTCAGACTGCAAAGTCCTTCGCCGACTTTGGCGTTCGCCAGGATATTAGCGACGCCCTCGCGGCGGTTGGCATTACCTCCCCCTTCCCCATCCAGGAGCTGACTCTTCCCGTGGCTCTGTCTGGCCAGGACATCATTGGTCAGGCAAAGACCGGTACCGGCAAGACCCTCGGCTTCGGTCTGCCCACCATTCAGCGTGTGGTCGGCCGCGACGATGAGGGTTGGGCTGATTTGGAGTACCCCGGTGCACCTCAGGCACTGATTCTGGTTCCGACCCGTGAGCTTGCTATTCAGGTGGGTGAGGACCTGGCGATTGCCGCGAAGCTGCGCAACGCCCGCGTCGCCACCCTGTACGGTGGTGTGCCGATTGAGCCTCAGGCTGAGCTGCTGCGCCGCGGCCTGGAGGTTGCGGTGGGCACCCCCGGCCGCATTATCGACCTGTACCAGCAGGGCTTCCTGAACCTGAAGCAGGTTAAGATTGTGGTCCTCGATGAGGCAGACGAGATGCTGGATTTGGGTTTCCAGCCGTCGGTTGAGAAGATCCTCAGCTACCTGCCGGAGGACCGTCAGAGCATGCTGTTCTCCGCAACCATGCCCGGCCCGGTCATTGCAATGGCACGCCAGTATATGACCAAGCCCATGCGCATTAGCGCCGCTGACCCCGAGGACGCCTCGAAGACTAAAGCGTCGATCCGCCAGGTCGTCTACCGTGCACACCACCTGGACAAGGACGAGATGATTGGCCGCATTCTGCGCGCTACCGGCCGCGGCCGCACCGTCATCTTCACCAAGACCAAGCGTGACGCTGCCCGCGTGGCGGAGGAGCTGGTGAACCGTGGCTTCGCTGCCGCTCCCCTGCACGGTGACCTGAACCAGGTTGCGCGTGAGCAGGCGCTGAAGGCGTTCCGTACCGGCAAGGTCGACATTCTGGTTGCGACCGACGTGGCGGCTCGCGGTATTGACGTTGAAGACGTGACCCACGTGATTAACCACCGCGTGCCCGAGGATGAGAAGACTTACCTGCACCGTACCGGCCGTACCGGTCGTGCGGGCAATGAGGGTACCGCTGTGACCCTGGTTGACTGGGATGACCTGCCGCGTTGGAAGGTCATTAACGATGCCCTGGAGCTGGGCGTTCCGGAGCCGGTTGAGACCTACTCTTCCTCTGAGCACCTGTTCTACGACCTGAACATTCCGGCTGGCACTAAGGGCCGCCTGCCGCGCGAGGAGCGCGTGGCTGAGGGCATGGGCGATGAGTTCTTTGAGAGCGCCCGCGACTCGCGTGATGGCCGTCCGGCTCGTTCTCGCGGTGGCCGCGACGGTTCCCGTGAGGGTGGCCGTTCTGGCGGTCGTGACGGTGAGAAGGGTTCGCGCCGTTCTCGCGGTGGCCGTGACGGTGGCCGCGACGGTCGTTCCGGTGAGGGCCGCGGCGAGCGCCGTAGCCGTTCCGAGGGCCGCAAGCGCACTGAGCGTTCTTCTGAGCGTGCGGAGCGTAACGAGCAGGGCGCATCCGAGCGTGCGCCTCGTCAGCGTCGCCGTACCCGCCGTGTTGAGGGCCAGCCCGTGGAGAGTGAGGGCCGCCGCCGTACCCGCCGCCGTTCTGAAGGCTCGCGTGCTGAGGGTTCTCGTTCTGAGGGTTCTCGCGGTAAGGGCCGTGGCGCTGACCGTGCTGGTTCTGAAGGCTAGGGCCGGGGTTGGGTATTTCAGCATCCCCGGCGCCCGCCGCGCCCTCCCCTGCTGCTGAGGCGAACCGCACGGATTCGACGGTTTTCGATCCGCAGGGCCCGTCGCTGCTGGTGCAGGCAGATAACCTGGAGTATCTGCGTGAGCTACCCGATGGTGCGTTCACCGTGATATATATTGACCCGCCGTTCAATACGGGCAAGAAGCAGACGCGCCGCACGTTGAGCGCGGAGGCTTCTGAGAAGGGTGACCGCACCGGTTTTAAGGGCAAGAGCTATTCGAGCACCCTGCAGACTCTGGCGAGCTATAACGACTCGTTCGAGGATTATTGGGCGTTCCTAGCGCCGCGTATTGAGCAGGCGCATCGTCTGCTTGCGCAGGACGGCACCCTGTACCTGCACCTGGATTGGCGTGAGGTTCATTATGTGAAGATTATGTGCGACATGATTTTTGGTCGTGAGAACTTCATTAATGAGCTGATTTGGGCTTATGACTACGGTGCGAAGTCTACGCGCCGCTGGCCGACGAAGCACGACAATATTTTGGTGTACGCGAAGGATCACCGTAGCTATTACTTCAATACTGCGGAGGTTGATCGTGAACCGTATATGGCTCCCGGTTTGGTGACTGAGGAGAAGGCTTCTCGCGGTAAGCTCCCTACTGATGTGTGGTGGCATACTATTGTGTCGCCGACGGGTAAGGAGAAGACGGGGTATCCTACGCAGAAGCCTACGGGTTTGTTGCGTCGTATGATTGCGGCGAGTTCCCGCCCGGGTGATTGGGTGTTGGATTTCTTCGCTGGTTCTGGTTCTACGGGTGCGGCGGCAGCTCAGCTGGGTCGTAAGTTCGTGTGCGTGGATCAGAATCCGCCGGCTATTGAGGTGATGGCTAAGCGTCTGGGCGTGGATCCGGTGTCGTTCGCTGAGTATCGCGGTGTTCCGCGTGGGGCGAGTGTGTTGTTCACGCCGAAGCGTACGGTGGGTGTTCGTGGCGGCACAAGTCGTGATGCGTTGACGGCGGCGAGCCGTCATGCGCTGAAGGCTGTGTTGGATACGCTCACGGAGACTACGCAGCCGGTTGAGGGTGCGTCGTGCCGGTTTGTGCGTCACTGGTCGATGGATGCGGTGGATAAGAAGATGCGTATTGATGGGCGTGATGAGTTGCGTCGTCAGCGTCAGCATCAGGCGCGGGCTAAGGCTCGTGCGGCGCGGGCTCAGCGGGATGCGGTTGCTGCGGGTGCAGTGTTGCAGCATCATGCCTCGCGTGAGAGCGTCTAGGCTGTCTTGTCTGCGCGTTCGTGAGAGCACGTGTTAAGAGTGTGGGGCGGGTTCCCGATAAGGAACCCGCCCCACACTCTTTTGTTTTCACCTCATTGCATATTCTCTAAATCTCTACCTGAAGGTTAGGATTTTTGATACGCTGAGAACATTCTACTCATTGGGGTGTACAAAGATTGTGCCTCCCCTCTGTTCGTGAAGGAGCTATGATGCTTCGACAATTATTCGCCCGCCCCACGAAGCGGACCATCCAGGTTGGCGGCACGGTACTGCTGGCAGGTGCCATGGTGTGCGGTAGCGTGCCGGCATATTCTCTTGGTGTTCTGAAACCTCGCCAAGTGACCCCTATTGTGCAGCCCAATGAACCGGCGGTGACCTGTAACGACCGCGCAATCTACGAATATAAGTACCTTCCGAATGCTTATGTGACTTACAGTCGCAAGATTATCTACGACTGGGCTGAGTGCGTTGGTCTAATTTCTGAATACCAGAAGTATCAGCTAATCGAAGAAAACACCGTAATTTCCCGTGGCCAGTTTGTGGAGTATTTGTATCGTCTGTCGGGTTCTCCTGAGGTGAAGAATCTTCCGGCTCAGTCTCCGTATGGCGATATCAAGACGGATGATCCGCGTTTTCCTGTGGTGATGTGGGCTCGTGAGCGGGGCATTACCTGGGGTTGGAGTGATGGGAATTTCCATTACGATGCCCCCGCGAATGAAACGACGACAGTAATCATGGCATACCGCCTAGCTGGTAGTCCGGCGGTCAAGCTACCCGATATGAATCCTCCGAATGAGGAAGAGCCCTGGACCAAGCGGAACCCCAACCTTCCTTACGGCTCAGAGTTGCATCGGGCCTATGTTTGGTTGAAATACACTGGAGCCGGCTTTGATAAGAAGTACACTGGCTTCCACGAATCGGTTAGGTACCATGACGTCGCGAGCATGGACTCTGAAGGTCGACGAGTGAGCCAATGGACTTTCCAGGCAACATATGAACAGGCTTTTGAAGTATTGCGCATGGCAGATACTCGAGGCGTATTTTAAGAGATTATAAAAATAGTTTGGTCCCCTGCTCTTCTATGCAGGGGACCAAACTATTTTCTAGTTTTCTGTGGACTCATTCTCGGCTTTAGGGATTCTCGGCGCTACAAGCTTTCCCTCAAATTTAAAATTATTAATTTCGATCCTTAATAGCTCATAAAGCTCAGAGTTGATTTTAAGAACCCATTTATCCCCCATAATTTTCTTTTGGGCCGCAGTTCTGGTCTTATCACTCATCTGACAAGCATCGAAAGCATTTGCGCCAATAATACTAAGACGCTTTGCGCCACCTTCAAGATAGAACCCCCATTGTGCTGCGAGAGCCTTATCTAGTGGAAATTTATCCTCTGGCTTGTCACTATCTTCGTAAGGATTATCAGAGCGCACTCCTGTAAAGGTGCAGTCGCTAGCCCACGAGCTGATATACCAGTTCGCTGCCTCGTGGTTATGTGCTTTATCTGAGACTGCGTCATGCCAGCTGGAGGATTCACCGATACAACCCACATAGTTATTCCTCGGCATTAGGGCAAACCACCCGTGGCCGCCGTTCTCTTGAGCCGCACACCCCCTTTCTATCGCCAAGATACAGAGCAAACCGACACAGTTTCATTCTCTCCTTCAGCTTCAGTGCAATGTTAAAAATATTTAAAGCAATAGATTTTATATACCTCATTAATATGTTGAGGAAAATTAAAATATTTACGTAAAACTTGAAACGAATTTATGTAAAAATCATAAATTTTCTTGCAAAGAGAAGAAAAAGCGATACACACTAGAGATACCTTCTGCAGCGCAGCACGGTGCTACGTGCAGAAAGTATTCGCCCACTAACATCACTTCGTCGTGATGAAGGGCGAATAATTCACTCACCTCTAGGAGACATCGATGTCTGAATATCATGCGCCATCGCGGCGCGCCCTTTTGGCAGGAGGAGCTCTTGCCGCAACCACTGCAGGAGTCTCAGCTTTCTCCCCAGCCCATGCGGAGCAAGCAAACAAGACTGAAGAGTTCATGACTCGCGCCCCAGAATGGGTAAAAAATACCCAGAAGCGGCTAGACGAGTTCAATAAGCGTCTGCAATATCTCACGTACACTGATACTGCGAGGGAGTACACAGCCCATAATCTTGCGAAGAACGGCCTTCATGTTAATGTTCTGGATTACTGCGTAGACCCCACGGGCGGAGTGGACTGCACCGATCAGCTGAACAAGCTGGCAGAGCGCCTGTATTGGCTCGGTGGAGGGTCAATTGAGCTACCTGCCGGTATTTACAAGGTGTCGCACCCCTTCATTCACTTGCTCGATAAGGTGGAGTTTTTCGGGCATGGAATGTCTACCCGAATTATTGCGACGTCCACAGATGCGCTTACCAAGGCAGCGGGTACCTCTGATGAATGTTTCGGTGTTTTTCATACGGGAACTTATCAAAACCCGACATCTAATGCGACAGATAACCGTCCGATGCGTTTCGGAGTGCGTGATATGTGGATTCGCACGAGCCCCCAAAAAGGGCATATCAACGTACAGCAGCTTACGGATAATATGCATACTAGGGCACCTCTAGCCCATGTTGCAGGCATTATTCTACACACTGAGTTTACGGGTAAGCCTAATGACCCTGAAGCTGTCCCTTCCCTCTCTAACCTAGAAATTTGGGATGTAGATATGGGTGTTGCGATTTTGGGGCTTCATGACCGAGGTATGAAAGTCGATAAAATCCGTGTCCGCAAGTCTTTGCGCCAAGGCTTGCTGGTTGGCAAACCTGTCGGTCATCCGTTACGCCGCAAAGATGGCAATAATCCTGGTGGCGCAGATAATAAGTTCCTTACAGTAGATATTTCTGATGCCAACCTTTCAGGGAAAAACTACGCCGGAATTGAAATCTACGCCTCCCAATGCAAATTTTTTGGGTCAACCAGCTGGTACAACCGCCGATCCGTGCTACAAAATTCTATCTACGTAACGCGGAAAAAGGACCAGTCCGACGATCAATATACTGCCAAGACCGGTGCTGGATGGTATGTCGCCGGAACGCGTAACCTCTTTCAAGGATGCACGGCTCAAGAGAACGGTGGTCACGGATGGTTTGCCCTCATGCCGAGGAATAACTAT
>NZ_KV831978.1:663035-664367 GCF_001837295.1 Rothia sp. HMSC065C03 | reverse complement strand
GTATATCAGCTCGTGGGCTAGCGACTGCACTTTCACGGGAGTACGCTCAGACAACCCCTACGGGCCAAGCCAAGAAGTACCCCTAGAAAGAATCCTCGCTTCACTGTGGGGCTTCTATCTTGAAGGTAGTGTTAGGCGTTTGAATATTATTGGAGCAAACGCATACGACGAATGCCACATGGACTACGAAGACAATAACAAACCTAAACCCAAGGTTCTGAACGATAAATGGAAGTTTTCTATTAAAAATTCCCTGAACCCACCCTACAAGATTGAAATTAATCAGTATGTCTATAAATCTACTGAGGATTCAGCAGATATTTCTAATAAAAAAGATTTTCCAATCACTGAATAAAAATTACTAAAATGTGCGCCTCACCTAACATTAGGTGAGGCGCACATAGTTTATTTAAATTTGAAAGATTTATCTGCTAGACGAATCACTTCGATAGCCTGCTCATAAGTAGCGTAAGCCAACCATTCAAATTCATCGTTAGGCGATACGATACCATACCGTCGATACGATACGTTCTCAATAGAATCTTCATTATTTGGATTCTGAAGACCATAGTGTAACCAGGTGTATGCCTTATGAAGCTCCGAATTATATGGCATATTCGGCCATTTTTCCTTCCAAGGAGTAGGGGGGAAATACTTCTCAGGGTCATATGCAGCTACCGTTACTTTTGGACTGCCCGCCAACCGATACACCATCAAGGCAGTAGAAGACTCACTAGCAGGGGTATCATAATGGAAATTCCCATCACTCCAACCCCAGGTAATGCCCCGCTCACGAGCCCACATCACCACAGGAAAACGCGGATCATCAGTCTTAATATCACCGTACGGTGACTGAGCTGGAAGATTCTTCACCTCAGGAGAACCCGACAGACGGTACAAATACTCCACAAACTGGCCACGAGAGATAACACTATCTTTCTTGACCATTTGGTGCTTCTGATACTCAGAAATCAGACCAATGCACTGCGCCCAATTAAAGATAACGCGACGCCCCAATTCACCATCTTGCCGATAGTACTCATATTCTGCGCGGTCGTTGCAGGTCACTGCCGGTTCGTCCGGCTGTACAATGGGGGTCACCTCGTGAGGCTTCAAATGCCCGGTGGCATACGCCGGAACACTACCGCACACCATGGCACCTGCCAGCAGTACCGTGCCACCGGCCTGGATGGCCCGCTTTGTGGGGCGGGTGAATAATTGTCGAAGCATCATAGCTCCTTCATGAACAGAGGGGAGGCACAATCTTTGTGCGCCCCAATGAGTAGAACGTTCTCAGCGTACCAAAAATCCTAACCTTCAGGTAGAGATTTA
>NZ_KV831978.1:629586-662935 GCF_001837295.1 Rothia sp. HMSC065C03 | reverse complement strand
AAAAATCCTAACCTTCAGGTAGAGATTTAGGGAATATGCAATGAGGTGAAAGCAAAAGAATGGGGGGCGGGTTCCTTTGATTAGGAACCCGCCCCACACTTGCGTCTTAGTGCTGTGCCGCCAGCTGCTCGCGGATACGCGCCACCGTCGCCGCATCCGTCGTATTCTCACCCAGCAGATTCGGCTTACCCGCGCCGTGATAATCACTCGAACCCGTCACCAGCACCTCACGGCCCGCAGCACGCTGACGCTCAATAAACTCCAGCAGGCGCGCCCGGTCTTCCGCGGAGTTCTCGCGGTGGTGCACCTCCACACCCGCTAGACCAGCCTCCACCATCAAACCCAGGTACTCCAGGCTCAACGCAGGCCCACGCATCGTACTCATCGGATGCGCAATCACCGGCACGCCCCCAGCCTCACGCACCAGACGCACCGCCTCCAGCGGGTCCAGCGCGTCCTGCGGCACATAGTAGGGGCTGCCCGTGTACAGCAGCTTCGCGAAAGCCTCAGAACGGTCAGCAACCACGCCAGCGGCAACCAGCGCATCGGCAATATGGGGGCGGCCCACCGCCGTGTTCCCCTCCCCCACCTGCGCCAACACGTCGTCCCAGGTTAGCGGGTAGTCGGCGGCAAGACGCTGCACAATAGCCTGCGCGCGGCCCTTACGGCTGGCGCGAATCGCCTCCACACGGCGCGCCAACTCTGAACCCACCGGGTCAAAACCATAAGCGAGCAGGTGAATGGTCTTCGTGCGTGAGCGACCCTCACCGTCGGTGTAACGGTAACGGCAGGAGAACTCGGCACCCGGCAGAAAATCCAGACCGTGCTCATCCGCCAGCTGAGCCGCCTGTGCCCACCCAGCCGTCGTATCGTGATCAGTCAGCGCGAATCCCGCCAACCCGGTGCGAGCAATCAGCGGCACCAGCTCAGTCAGGCTCTGCGTGCCGTCAGAAATAGCGGAGTGAATATGCAGGTCGTAGCGCCCGGCAGGGTTCTGGTTTTCAGGCGCGCCCAATTCAGCGGGCTGCGGTGCCTGCTTCGCATGAGGTGCACTGTTCCGGTGTTCTGTGTGCGTCATATTCTCTCCTTCCCCGCCCCTGCTAGTTCGTCGCCACCTCAGCGGGGTTTTAAGGCATGTCATCTACTCTTCTGATTCAACCCTACCAATATCGGCGGCGCAATATCGGGCACCCGGTCGCAGGTCAAAGATATATTCTGACCCACCGCACCCTCTCTTATGGTCAAAAGCGCTAAAACACCTGCCCACCTGTGGTGAAGGCGATATGATTAACCCATGACTGAGAACAACGAGAAGAGCACCGAAGCTCAGAAGACTGACCACCGCAGCACCCCCAAGGCGTCTGCGTTCACCGAATTCATTGCCGCAAACTGGGCACCTGCCGAAGATGACGGCTACACCCGCGAGCCCGTAGCAGACTACGCAGCTGAGCGCCGCGCCAAGATCTCCAAGGCATTCCCCGGCGAGCGCCTCGTCCTGCCCGCAGGCCCGCTGAAGGTCCGCTCCAACGACTGCGACTACCGCTTCCGCCCCCACTCGGCGTTTGCGCACCAGACCGGTCTGGGCATCGACCACGAGCCCGACGCCGTGCTGGTCTTCGAGCCCGTCGAAGAGGGCACCGGCGACAACGGTTCCAACCACGAAGTAACCCTGTACTTCCGCCCGCTGGCTGGCCGCGACACCGCAGAGTTCTACGCGGATGCACGTTACGGCGAGTTCTGGGTTGGCCCCCGCCCCACCCTGAAGGAGTTCTCCGAGCGTTACGGTCTGCGTACCCGCGACCTGTCCGAGCTTGAGGTTGCTATCACCAAGAACGCCGGCAACCAGGGCCTGGGCGGCGTGAACATCCGCCTGGTCCGCAACGTTGACCCGGCTGTTGACGCGCTGGTTGACACCTCCCGCTACAACACCGGCGTGGAGCTGGAGCAGGCTGACAAGCTGGACTCCGAGCTTGCCGTGGCTCTCTCCGAGGCTCGCCTGATCAAGGACGCTATCGAGGTTGAGAACCTGCAGCGTTCCGTTGACCTGACCGTCAAGGGCTTCGAAGAGGTCGTGCGCGAGCTGCCTAAGGCTGTTGCGCACCACCGCGGCGAGCGCGTCGTTGAGACCGCGTTCTTCTCCGTGGCACGTACCGACGGTAACGACCTGGGCTACGACACCATCGCAGCGTGCGGTAACAACGCAACCATCCTGCACTGGATCCGTAACAACGGCACCGTCGATGACGGCAAGCTGCTGCTGCTGGACGCAGGCGTTGAGGACGACACCCTGTACACCGCAGACGTGACCCGCACCTTCCCCGTGAACGGTAAGTTCACCGAGGTTCAGGCGAAGGTCTACAACGCTGTGCTGGACGCAGCTGACGCCGCGTTCGAGGTGGCTAAGCCGGGCCGTAAGTTCCACGAGATTCACGACGCCGCGATGGAGGTTCTGGCTCACCGTCTGGAAGAGTGGGGCCTGCTGCCGGTTTCTGCCGAGGTTTCCCTCACCATTGAGGGCGGTCAGCACCGCCGCTGGATGCCGCACGGCACCAGCCACCACCTGGGCCTGGACGTGCACGACTGCGCGCAGGCTAAGGCTGAACTGTACATGTGGGCTGAGCTGGAGCCGGGCATGGTCTTCACCATTGAGCCGGCGCTGTACTTCAAGGAAGAGGACATGTCCATTCCCGAGGAGTACCGCGGTATCGGTATCCGCCTGGAGGACGACGTGCTCTGCACCGAGGACGGCAACGTGAACATGTCCGCTGCCCTGCCCCGCACCGTTGAGGGCATTGAGGAGTGGATGGCGAAGCTCTCCAAGGAGGCGTAACCATTCCCGCCGGGATGTACCGGCTAGTACGGTCTGACGACAATGCGTAGCGAAAGCCCCTCACCGATTCGTTCGGTGAGGGGCTTTCGCATGTCTTCTATATGCTCTTCTATGCCTGTTTCCTAGCTTATTTTCTGCTGCTACGGGCGGCTACCGCCGTTGCAGGTTCGGTTATTCGGAGTCCTGCGAGGGCTTATCGTGCAGGCCCTGTGGGCGCGGGGTCGGACGCTGCGGCTTGGGCTGAATCAGCTTCGCGTATTCTTCCGGGTCGTCCACTCGCAGACCGTACCGCTGTGCCGGGCGCTTCTGCGTATCTGACTTCTGAGCGGTTGCCTGGTCAGTACCTGTCTGTTCCTGTTCGGAAGGCTGAGCAGACTGAGTGGGCTGAGTGGGCTGTGCGGGCATGTTCTGCGCCGCGCTCTGAGCCATCGCGTTCTGCGCAGTAGTATCACGCTCGGGCAGGTTCTGGTTCGGCGCTGGCTGGCTACCCGCCTGCGCACGGTACGAGGGTGCCTTCGGCGCACCGGTCGGAACCGGTGCACCATTCATCGAAACGGTACTCTGAGCCGCCCGCGCCTGCGAAGCCTCCGGGGCCGCCGCCGCCCGCGCAGCCGCAACCGCCGCCGAGAAGCGAGGATGCGCACCCAGCACGCGGCGCGCATCCTGAGCGTACTCCGGCAGAGCGTACATCACGGTACGCGAGGGAATCGCCTCGGTACGCATCGGGTAGCGAACACCGCGATTACGACGAAGAATATACATCTGCCACAGCACAAATACAGCCACCGACAGCGGCACGTACCTTAGCGCCACCGACGTAAAAGAGTCACCGGTCAGAGTCAACAGCACCGAAAACACCAGGCCCATCGACGCACCCTGAATCGCCGCAGAAATCAGGGCACGACCGTAACCGGGCTGTACCGGGTACTCCACCTGGCGGATACCATCATTGACCAGGTACAGCGCCGTCACCGGATAATCCTGCTCGCTGAGCACGTCAAAAGCGGCGAGCGCATCATCGTGACGAACGAAGGAGGCGATCGCTTCACCGGCGGGCAGGGGCTTGCCCTGAGCCTGCGCCAGGCGCGAGGCCAGATATGAAGAAGGCGGGGTCGAGGGAATATTCGGCAGGTTAGAAGTCATGGCTCCTATTCTACCGCCCGCCCTAACCCTGGACCCGGTGGGCAGTCAGCTCCTCTACAGGCGTAGCGAACACCTGTTCAATTAGGCTTCTCAAAGTGCGAATCCCCGCGGCGGGGCGTACCCTAGAGAGGTGAGCAATTCGAAGTTCAGCACCCCCAGCAAGATTTACATTGCCCGCCTTTTGGGCCTCGACGTTTTTGACCCTTTCGGTGACCGCCTCGGCCGTCTCCGAGATGTCGTCGTGCTCAAACGCGGCCTGGGCGCATCCATTGCAGGCGCCCGCCCCGCCAAGGGCAGCGAACCCATTGTTGTCGGCATCATCGTTGAGGTGCTCGGCAAGAAGCGCGTGTTCATGCCCATGACCCGTGTGCGAAGTATCGACGCTTCACAGATCATTTCGACCGGCCTGGTGAACCTGCGCCGCTTTGAACAGCGCAACTCTGAGACTCTCATCGTCGGTGAGCTCTTTGACCGCCGCGTGCGCCTGCTCGACGGCAGCGGCGACGCCGTCATTGAGGACGTCGCCATTGAGCAGCGCCGCAACGGCGACTGGGGCGTGACCGAGCTGTTCGTTTCCCGCGTCAGCTCCTCCTCCAGCACGTGGCGCCGCCGCTCCAAGGAGACCCTCATCGTCGACTGGGACGAGGCGGTGCTCTCCACCGACGTGGAACCGCAGGCGGCAACCGCGTTCGTCGCGAACCATGAGAACTCCAAGCCCGCCGACCTTGCGGACGCCATCCACGAGATGAGCGATAAGCGCATGGTCGAAATCGCAGCCGAACTGCAGGATGAACGCCTCGCGGACGTTCTGCAGGAGCTGCCCGCCGAGGACCAGGTGCAGATTCTGTCGCACCTGGACGACGAGCGTGCCGCGCAGGTCCTCGAAGAGATGGAACCGGACGACGCCGCCGACCTGCTCATCGAACTGGACGACGCCCAGCGTGAAAAGCTGCTCGAGCTCATGGAACCCGACGAAGCAGACGACGTGCGTCGACTGCTCGAATACGACGAAGGTACCGCCGGTTCGCTCATGAACCCCGTGCCGATCATCCTCTCCCCGGAGGCGACCGTTGCGGAGGCGCTCGCGCACATCCGCGCCGAGGAGATCCCTCCGGCGATGGCGGCTGCCGTCATGGTGACCCGCCCGCCCCTGGAAACGCCGACCGGCAAGTACCTGGGTCTGGTGCACATGCAGAAGCTGCTGCGTGTGCCGCCGAGTGAGCCGATTGGTCACATCCTCGATACCGACACTGAGCCTGTCTCTGACCAGGCAAGTTTGGAAGAGCTGGCACGCGTGCTGGCGACCTATGACCTAACCATCGTTCCCATTGTGAACGAATCGCACCGCCTGGTAGGCGCAGTGACCATCGACGACGTGCTCGATGCGCTCCTGCCCGAAGACTGGCGCACTTACGATGATGGAACTCCCGTACGAAAGGTAGGACGACGCTTTGCCTGAATCGAACCGCCGCGACGCAAACCGTACCGAAGAGAACCCCCGCATCGATAAGGCGCGCATCCTCAAGGACCGCCTGGAGAAAAAGTACGCTGAACGCAACCGCGAGCGCGGCGACTCCCGCCCGCAGCGTAGCGACTCGCAGCTGAGCACCCCCGGCACCCGCAAGCCGAAGCTGTTCTCGAGCCCCAACCCGGACGCTTTCGGCCGCATGACCGAGGGTTTCGCACGCTACATGGGTACCCCGCAGTTCCTGATGTGGATGACCATTTTCTGTGGCGTGTGGCTGGCGTGGAACTCCCTGGCGCCGGAGGAGATGCAGTTCGACCCGCGTAGCCTGAACTTCACCCTGCTGACCCTGATGCTGTCCCTGCAGGCTTCTTACGCCGCTCCCCTGCTGCTGTTGGCGCAGAACCGTCAGGATGACCGCGACCGCGTGGTAGCCTCTGAGGACCGTAAGCGTGACCAGCAGAACCTGGAGGAGACCCAGTACCTGACCCGCGAGATTGCTTCGCTGCGTATTGCTCTGCGTGAGGTTGCGACCCGTGACTTCGTTCGTAGCGAGCTGCGTGACATTCTTGAGGAACTGCAGAACATTGCGCAGGAGCAGGAGCGTCACGCCGAGCAGCTGCAGGACATCAGTGAGGACATTGAGGACCTGGAGGAGGCAATCGACGATATCGATACCTCCGAGGGCGAGGAAAAGGACGCTGAGGAGCAGGACGCTGAGGGCACCGAGAACGGTACCGAGCAGGCACCTGACAAGGCTGAACGCCCCGCGAAGGACTCCGCGCAGGATCCCCACCGAGGCGATTTGAGCCAGCCTCAGAGCCGCGAATCCCAGCAGGCACAGCAGCAGGCAGAGCGCACCCGTGAGGGAGACGCCCGTGACCGCTAATTCGCCCCTGCAGGATGCGCTCTACGCGGCGCTCGCCCGCGTCGAGGATCCCGAACTGCGCCGCCCCATTACGGAGCTGGGTATGGTGGAGACTGCGCTCGTGCATCCTGAACTGGATGAGCACGGTGAGCCGATTCCCGGCCGCCACTGGGCTGAGGTCACGGTGCTACTCACCATTGAGGGTTGCCCGCTGAAGAACACCATCGAGCAGCAGGTTCGTGACGCCGCCGCCACCGTTGAGGGTATTGAGCGTGTGCAGCTGCAGGTGGGTGCGATGAACCCGCAGCAGCGTTCCGCTCTGCGTTCGATGCTCAAGCCGGAGCGTTCCAACCCGTTTACCGCGCCCGGTTCGCTGACCCGCGTGTTCGGTGTGGTGTCCGGTAAGGGCGGTGTGGGTAAGTCCTCCATGACCGCGAATCTTGCCGCCGCGTTCGCTTCGCGCGGGCTTGCGGTGGGAATTATTGACGCGGATGTGCACGGCTTCTCCATTCCGGGTCTGCTGGGTATTACCGACGCCCCGACCCGCCTGGATGACCTGATTCTTCCGCCGACCGTGGACGTTCCCACCCCCGCCCAGCGTTGGGGTGAGCAGAAGGTCAGCGGCGGCTTTATTCGCGTGATTTCTATCGGCATGTTCCTCAAGGGCAACGAGCCGGTGGCATGGCGCGGCCCCATGCTGCACCGCGCCCTGGAGCAGTTCATTATGGACGTGCACTTTGGCGCCCTGGATGTGCTGCTGCTCGATTTGCCTCCCGGCACCGGCGATATTGCCATCTCCATGGCTCAGCTGCTGCCAATTGCGGAGCTCGTGCTCATTTCCACCCCGCAGCATGCCGCCGTGGATGTGGCGGAGCGTGCCGGAACCCTGAGCCTGCAGACCGGTCAGAAGGTCGTGGGCGTGGTCGAGAACATGGCGGCAATGACCCTGCCGGACGGCACCGTGCTCGACATGTTCGGTTCTGGCGGCGGTCAGGTGCTCGCTGAGCGTCTTTCGGAGGCGCTCTCCTACCCGGTACCGTTGCTCGGCTCGGTCCCGCTGGATGTGAACCTGCGTACCGGCGGCGACGAAGGTATGCCCGTCGTCTGGGGTCACCCGGACTCCCCCACCGCCGAAGAAATCCAGTCCATCGCCTCGCAGCTGCTACAGTCCGGCGAGTCGAGGGCGGGCCAGAGCCTGCCGCTCTTCGTCTAGGTTTAAGCCTCTACAAGCTGATGTAGAAAGAACCCCGCACCATCACGGTGCGGGGTTCTTTCATTTCAAAACCTTAGGTGGCGTCCACGTCGAAGGGGGCGTATGCGCCTCGCGGAAGAGCACGGCTCTCAGCCTTCTCCTTCTCCTTCAGCAGCGCCTCTTCACGTTCCTTCGCCTCACGCTCACGCTCGGCGTCATCCTCTGCGAACGCCTGCTTCACAATCACGCGCGGATCGTACTGGCGGGGGTCGTACTGGCGCCAGTTAATATCTTCCAGACCCGTCTCGCCCAGGGCCTCCTTGAAGTCGTCCTTCGCGTCGAACGCCATGCGGCGCACAGTCTTGACGAATTCACGGATCTGTCGGGCGTATTCGGGCATGCGTTCGGGACCGATCACAAAGAACGTGATAACGGCCAAAATAATAAACTCGGTGCCACTAATACCAAACACAGAATATAGATTATCAGTTCCGAGCCAGCACCGCCGAACCCGCGGCGCTTTCTGGACGTGTCTTTAAGCTCTGGACAAGCAGAAGGCATGCGCTACCGCGCTGCGGAGGGGCATTGCGCCCACGGCTAAGAACGCCACACCAGCGGCTCCAACCGCAGGCACGCCCGCCTCCCGAACGCACAAGACCGCCGGCAGCACACCGGCGGTCTCAAGCACCCGTTTATGTAGATTCAGCGGTTTACGGCGGGTAATCTCCACCGCCGGGGAGCTGCTTCCAATGCCACAGCCAACCAACCCAGCCCCACTGCGCACACGCACCCGCCGCCAACAGCGCCCAACGATACGCCCGCGAACGGCTCGCCGCCGCCACCACAATCACCAGCGGGAACAACGGCAACAGCAGGCGGAACGTCGACGACTGCGGATTCAAAAACAGAATCAAATACGCAAAATAGCTCAGACACCACAGGTTCAGCGGAGCCGCCAAAACCCTACGCGCCAGCGGGCTCAAACACAGAGCAATAAAGCCCAGAATCAGCAGAGTCAGCAGCACCGGAGCCGCATACCCAAAGTACAGGTAACCCTGCGACAGCCACGGCTGAATCGGCGCCAAATGCGTACCGCGCCACGCCGTCTCCGTGGCGGTGTACGCATCCACACGCCCCGTAGCCCACCACGCAATCGCAGGCCACACCAGCGCACACGCACACACCACCAGGGCGCTCACCAGCTGCCCCAAATGGCGCACAAACGCCGCGCCAATACCGGACTGGCGGCTCGAACGCACCCAGCACGCAAACCACCACAAGCCAGCAGCCGCACCCAGGGGCACACCCACCGGGCGGGACAGGCATGCCAACGCCGCCACAGGAACCAGCAGGCCGTAGCGTCCTTGAACCAGGTACAGCAGCGCACCGGCAAGGAACACCAGGTTCAGCGACTCCGCATACGGAACCTGAAGCACCGGTGCCACCGGCAAGAACGACACCAACGCCACAGCCCACATGGACAGGGCAGAAGGCGACTCCTCGCTCTTGAAACCGGTCGCCTTCAACGACGCCTCAAACAGCAGGTAAATCACCCATGCCGCCGCAAAACCGGCAAGCAGAGCAACTGTCGCCGCCACCGGGTAGTACCCGATGCCCGTCGCATGGCTGATAGCGCCGGAAAGCTGCGGGAAAATCGGGTAAAAAGCCCACTGATTCTGCTGAACCACGCCCGCCGCGTTCACCGGCAGCTCACTCGGGTAACCCTGTACCGCAATCTGCTCATACCAGCCGGCATCCCAGATGCTAATGAACGACAAATAATCCAGGTGCTGACCCCACGGGCTGCGCAACTGCTGCTGACCGACCACGGCAAACACGATGAAGCCCCACACGCGGGACAGGCCGTAAATCAGCAGTACCGACAGCCATGCGGGCAGGGCACGCAGACGCTCCCCCACGCGGTGCAGGCGCTCACCGGCGGCGGTGTACGCCCAGGTCAGCAGCTCGTCAAAAGACTCGCCCTGCTCCTTCGTGGAGGCGGGGGTGGCGGCACCCTGCACAGGAGAATACGCGGGGGAATCACTATTACGTTCAGGCGAAACACTCACGGGCGTTAGTTCCCCTCAGCCTGCGGGTTCTTTCGCTTCTCCACAAAGTCATGTGCGCTCAAGGTGCTCTCCGCATCATCAGACAGGGGAACCGCACCGCGGCGAACCGGCTCAGCGGCAGCGACGTTAGCATCAGCAGATTCTGCGGTTGCATCGGCAGCCTCCGCGGCGGGTGCGTTCTCGAGTGCCTTGTTATCTTCGGGTGCACCGACGACAGGAGCGATAAAGCCGAAATCCTCCACACGGTCGAAGGTGCCCAAACCGTCACGGCCCACGCCGCTGAAGAACGCGGCACCGGGCACGGCACGCTCACCGGAGAGCGCCACAACGGAGAGCACCGCAATGCCCGAAATCAGCAGGGCAAGCAGAATCAGAAGAAAGTTCATGTCAATCTCATATCATGCAGGACCGTCAACCCCTGACGGTCACCTAAATTCAAATAGTAGCGCCAGCACTGGCAGAATCAGCGTCGCGGCTAGTCCTCGTCGCGGTCGCTGAGCAACCAGGCACGCAAATCCGCGTGACAGCGGGTCAGCTGGCAAAAGCTCACGTGCTCGTTATCGGTGTGAGCCAGCAGGGCATCACCGGGGCCGAAGTTCACGGCCGGGATTCCGATTTCGCTCAGGCGCGCCACGTCCGTCCAACCGTACTTCGGCTGGGGTTCCTGCCCCACCGCCTCAATCAGGGAGGCGGCCAGCGGGGTGTCTAGGCCGGGTCGGGCCGCCGGGGAGAGGTCTACGAAGTCCAGCTCGTACCCGGCGAACACCTCGCGCACGTGGGCAACGGCCTCGTCCAGGGTCTTATCGGGGGCGAAACGATAGTTCACGTGCATCGCCGCCGCGTCGGGAATCACGTTGCCGGCCACGCCGCCAGAAATCTGCACCGCGTTCAGGCCCTCGCGGTAGTCCAGGCCCTCCACCGCGATGGTCTTCGGTTCGTAGGAGGCGAGCGCCGCCAGCGCGGGCGCCAGAGCGTGGATCGCGTTCTCGCCGCGCCAGGCCCGGCCCGAGTGGGCGGCCAGGCCGCGGGTGCGCACGAAGAAACGCATGGTGCCGTTGCAGCCGCCCTCAATCGTGCCGTTGGTCGGCTCGAGCAGCACGCCGAAGTCGGCGTCGGTGATGAGCTCGCCGTGGTTACGAATCAGGCGCGCCAGGCCGGAGAGCTCGCTCGCGACCTCCTCGTGGTCGTAGAAGATGTAGGTCAGGTTGTAGTCGGTGTCCTGCGCGGTCAGCTCGGCGGCAAGCTTCAGCTGGACGGCCACGCCGCCCTTCATATCGGTGGCGCCGCGGCCGTAGAGCACGTACCCGTCCTCTTCTTCACGCACCGTAGAGGGCACAGTACCCAGGGAACCCTCGACGGTAGGCAGGGGCACGGTATCCAGGTGACCGGCGAGGATAATGCGGGTACGCTCCCCCTCAGCACTCTCCCCCTCAGCTCCAGGCAGCGGCGGGAACTCGGTGCGGGCGATAATGGCGTCCCCGTCACGGGTCAGGTGCAGGTGCGGGCAGAACGACAGCGCCGTGTGCACGGCGTCAGCAATCGTTCGTTCGTTACCAGAAACCGACTCAAGATCCAGCAGGGCACGGGTCAGCTCGGGCATGGACACGTCCAGGTTCAGGGGCGGCTGCGGTACAGGGTGACGCTCAGAAATATTCGGGGAAACGCTCATCCTTCCACCTTACAGGTTCCCCGGTACACACACCCGCGCACACAACACCCATATCGAGCATATGAGACGGTCTTGAAGGGGCGCCAAGCCCCAAACCTATAATGGAAGGCATGTCTGAAAACACTCCCCGTTACGCCTCCGGCGTCGCACTGGTCAATGTTGTTGTCTCCGGCGAGCATGCCGGCACCGTCCTGGATGCTTGGTTCCCCGCCCCCTCCCTCACCCAGACCCCCGACCTGTCCATCGCGGACGAGCTGGAAGACCTGGTCGCTGAGCACCCGGCGCGTAACGCCCGCACCGAGGTGCGCACCGCCTCCATCAACCTGGATGAGGCACCCGAAGATGCGGTCGACGCGTACCTGCGTCTGCACCTGCTCTCGCACACTCTGGTTCGCCCCAACGAGCTGAACCTGGACGGTCTGTTCGGCACCCTGGCGAATGTTGCGTGGACCAACCACGGCCCGGTGCTTGCCACCGAGTTCCAGAAGCTGGCGATTGGTCTGCGCAAGCTGGGCCACCTGAGCGTGAGCCACATTGATAAGTTCCCGCGCCTGGTGGATTACGTGGTTCCCGCCGGCGTGCGTATTGGTGACGGCGACCGTCTGCGCCTGGGTGCGCACTTGGCGTCCGGCACGACCGTGATGCACGAGGGCTTCGTGAACTTCAACGCCGGTACCCTGGGCACTTCCATGGTTGAGGGCCGTATTTCTCAGGGCGTTGTGGTGGGCGACGGCTCGGATGTGGGTGGCGGCGCCTCCACAATGGGTACCCTCTCCGGTGGCGGCACTCAGCGCGTCTCTATTGGTGAGCGTTCCCTGCTGGGTGCGGAGTCCGGTATCGGTATTGCCCTGGGTGATGACTGCGTGGTTGAGGCGGGCCTGTACGTGACCGCCGGTTCGCGCGTGAGTGTTCTGCTGCCCGGTCAGGAGGCGCGCGTGGTGAAGGCTGCGGAGCTGTCCGGTGTGTCGAATCTGCTGTTCCGCCGCAATTCAATCAGCGGCGCGATTGAGGTTCTGCCGCGTGCGAAGAACACCGTGGAGCTGAACGAGGCGCTGCACCTGAACTAGTCTGTACCTGGACTAGCGCTGGTTGCCCTTGCGAACGTTGGGGGTCGGCCCGTGAACTTTAGGGGTCGGGATGTGTGAAGCATCCCGGCCCCTTTTCTGCGCCCGGTGTTCCCTCGTCCGCCGCTCTTACAGGCTGGGCGCGAATCCGCGGCGGCTACGATGACCGTTTTCAGGGCGTACGGCTCGGGCTTTCGCTAGGCTGGTAGTACCGGGTACAGCGTACCCGCCATGACTGACCACTTGTACAGTTCAGAGAGGAACTCAGATGCCTGAATCAACTAAGTCAGAGTCGACGATGAGCGAAACCTACCGGCACTTTACGCGCCTCTTCCCCTACCCGCACGAGCGTATTACGGTGGGCGCTCCTGCTACTGATGCCATGGCTCGTTACGATGAGCTGGCGGAGCGCGGGCGCGCAGAGGGGTTCGTCCCCTTCTTCCTGAACCTAAACGATACGGTGCTTGAAAGCATGGTCATTGCGGTATCCCTTGAGCACGACATTATCGACGATGTTGAGACTCTAACCCCCGAGCAGGTGAGCGCCTACACTCGTGCTGTCCTGCAGCGTTACCGTACCGCCCGTGGTGGCGCCTCCGCCGAAGAGTACGGTAGCGCCGCCATTGCTCAGCAGTTGCGCCAGGTTATGGACGATGGCGAAGAGACTCACGAGGACGACCCGGACGACTTCAACCTCAACGAGCTTGTCGACGAGTTTATGAGCTCCGATTTTCTGCCCGATGAGGAGCCCGAAGATGACGCCCCGACTCTTTCCGCCCTACTCTGCTATGAGCTCCTGGATGAAGAAGAGAAAGGCGAGATGCTCCTGCTACAGATTCCGACCGATGACCCCGCCGATATTCCCGCGTACCTGCCCTTCGGCGGCTGGAATGACTGCCCGGACGCTCAAACGCAGCTGGCATTCACCCACTATTGGCGTGAAAAGTACGGTGCCATCCCGGCGGCTCTTGACGGTGCTGACTGCCTGGAGTTTCTGGTGGAACGCCCCGTAGCAGACCCGGTCGAGGCGAAGAAGGTGGCGGTCGAGCAATTCGCATTCTGTTCCGATCTTCCGTTCCAGGTGTTTGAGGATTTTGAGCAGCTGACGGAGTTTATTCACCAGAGCCGCCAGTGGTATTTCTGGTGGGATTAGACGCAAGCTATACAGCGAGGTGGGGGCGAGTGGCGACACACCTAAAGAACGCTTCCCACATGCTCACACCAGAGTGCACAAGCGCACAGTGTCCCGCAGTACTTACACCCCATGCACAGCTGTACCATTAGATACAGCTCAACAGCTTTTGTCCCCCATCCGGAGCACTTTTTCCGGATATATAAAGCCCGAAAGGACATCATGAAGGTACTCGTTACCGGCGGCGCCGGCTACATCGGTTCCCACACTGTACTTGAACTGCTCAAGGCAGGCCACGACGTCGTCGTCATGGATAACCTCGCGAACTCTTCCGAGGAGTCCCTCAAGCGCGTCGCTGAACTCGCTGGCCGCGCCCCCGAGTTCCACAAGGTTGACCTGCTCGACCTCGAAGGTATGAAGGCTCTCTTCAAGCAGGTTCGCCCCGACGCTGTGATTCACTTTGCGGGCCTGAAGGCTGTGGGCGAGTCCGCTGAGAAGCCGCTGTGGTACTACCAGACCAACGTGGCTGGCACCCTGAACCTGCTGTACGCAATGGACGAGGCTGACTGCCACTCCATCGTGTTCTCCTCCTCCGCTACCGTGTACGGTGAGCCCGAGTCCATGCCTCTGATCGAGAAGATGAACATGGACGCACAGTCCTGCTACGGCCGCACCAAGGAGCACATTGAGGACATGCTGGTTGACCTGGCTGCTTCCGATCCCAAGTGGAACATTGCTCTGCTGCGTTACTTCAACCCCGTTGGTGCGCACGAGTCCGGCCGTATCGGTGAGGACCCGGCGGGTATCCCGAACAACCTGGTGCCCTTCATCGCGCAGGTTGCTGTGGGTCGCCGCGATCACCTGAACGTCTTCGGTAACGACTACCCGACCGTTGACGGTACCGGCGTGCGCGACTACATCCACGTGGTTGACCTGGCTGATGGCCACCTGAAGGCGCTGAACTACATTGCTGAGCACGGCGGCCTGCACACCTGGAACCTGGGTACCGGTAACGGCTACTCGGTTCTGCAGGTTCTGCACGCGTTCGAGGAGGCGTGCGGTAAGGAGCTGCCGTACAAGATTGTGGATCGTCGCCCCGGTGACGTTGCGGTCTCTTACGCTGATCCTTCCTCTGCTCTGGCGGATCTGGGTTGGAGCGCTAGCCGCGACATTAAGACCATGGTTCGCGACCACTGGAACTGGCAGAAGAACAACCCCAACGGTTACGAAGCCTAAGCTGTTTTAGCCCCTTGTGAGGGGTGTTGAAGAGTGCCCGATAGGTGTTATCTCACCTATCGGGCACTTTTTTGCGCTTTTTTCGAAATTTTTACCAAGTCGTGACTACCTCCCCAAAGGCGTTTGACACCTCGTGAGTGCGTTGAGAAGGAGAAGGATATATTCCCTAGTCAAAGCCTTTTGTGAAGATGGGGTGTTTTTTACCCATATTTTTACGTCAAAAATACTATAACTATGCATTCGTGCTTAAAAATTCACATTGCTTACCCAGTAAAGTGAATATTTTGCAGACAGGAAACCGCCTGAGGCGTAAGCTGAAAGCTCAGCATACAGACAACCCGCATCATAGACGCACCTCACGTGAAAGGGTTCAAAATGTCCGCACAGGCAGCTCCCGAAGCGCAAAAAAACCTCATCGAAATCGCCAACGTCAACAAGTACTACGGCACCAACCACGTTCTGAAGAACATCAATCTTTCCGTGGGAAAAGGTGAGGTCGTCGTCCTCCTCGGCCCCTCCGGTTCCGGCAAATCCACCCTCTGCCGAACCATCAACCGCCTCGAAACCATCACCAGCGGATCCATCACCATTGACGGACAAGAACTACCCGAAGAAGGCCGTGCCCTCGCCAAGCTCCGAGCCGAAGTCGGCATGGTCTTCCAGTCATACAACCTCTTCGCACACAAGAACATCCTCGATAACGTAACCCTTGGGCCCCGCCGAATCCGCAAAATGTCCAAGTCAGAGGCAGAAGCAGAAGCCATGAACCTGCTCGCGAAGGTCGGTGTGGATTCCCAGGTGCACAAGATGCCCGCAGAGCTTTCCGGCGGTCAGCAGCAGCGCGTCGCCATCGCCCGTGCACTCGCCATGAGACCTAAGGTCATGCTCTTCGACGAACCCACCAGCGCGCTCGACCCCGAAATGGTCAACGAGGTGCTCGACACCATGGTCTCCCTCGCGAGGGAAGGCATGACCATGATTGTGGTGACCCACGAGATGGGTTTTGCCCGCAAGGCGGCAGACCGCATCGTCTTCCTTGCCGACGGCGAGATCATCGAAGAGGCGCACCCGGACGAGTTCTTCACCAACCCGAAGAGCGAGCGCGCCAAGGACTTCCTCTCCAAGATCATCAACCACTAAAGCAGAGGGACCGACATGCAAAAATATTCACGTAGGCTCGCGGCACTCGCCGCAGCAGTATCCCTCGCTCTGACCGGCGTCCTCGCCGGATGCTCCAGCGCAGACAGCGACCACAAGATCCGCATCGGCATCAAAGTAGACCAGCCCGGCCTCGGTTACCAGGACGGCAACACCTACACCGGTTTCGACGTGGAGGTGGCACGCTACGTCGCCGGCAAGCTCGGATACTCCGAAGAGCAGATTGAGTTCGTAGAATCCCCCGCCGCTAACCGCGAAAACATGCTCAACACCGGCCAGGTAGACATGATTTTTGCGACCTACTCCATCTCTGAAAGCCGCAAGAAGACCGTGGACTTCGCCGGCCCCTACTACACCGCAGGTCAGGACCTGCTCGTGCGTGCCGACAACACCGATATCAAGGGACCGGACGACCTCAACGGCAAGAACCTCTGCTCCGTCACCGGCTCCACCAGCGCCCAGAAGGTGCAGGACAAGTTCGCCAAGAACGTGAACCTGGTCAAGCAGAACAGCTACTCCGACTGCGTGGTCGCCCTCAACGGCGGCGTGGTGGACGCCGTCACCACCGACGACATTACCCTCGCCGGTCTGGCAGCCACCAAAGCGAACAAGGGCAAGCTGAAAGTGGTCGGCTCCCCCTTCACGACCGAACGCTACGGCGTGGGTCTGCCCAAGGGCACCGACAAGTGCGAAGCCGTGAACAACGCCATCAACGAGATGGTTGCCGACGGTACCTGGGAGAAGCTCATCACCAAGTACACCGAAGGCACCGGCTACCACTACAACACCGAAACCAACCCGCCGCACCTGGGCACCTCCTGCGCCTAGGCCTCTAGAGAGGTTCACGAATGTCATTCTTTGACCAACTCGGCACCCTCCTGTCCAAGTACGATGTGGTTGGCGCCTTCATGACCAATATTCAGCTGACCTTCTGGGCGGCTATTGGCTCGTTCGTTCTCGGTACCGTGCTGGCGCTCATGCGCATCAGCCCCGTCCCGTCCCTGCGCTGGGTGGGCACCGCCTATGTGCACACTGTCCGTAATACTCCGCTCACCATCATGATGACTTTCGCCATTTTGGGTGTGTGGACGCAGTTCCAGCTCTCCTTCTCGCACGATTTCGACACGAATTTCTTTGTGTACGCGGTCATTGCCCTGTCGATTTACCATTCGGCGTTTATCTGCGAGGCGATCCGTTCGGGTGTGAACACCGTGCCTAAGGGTCAGGCTGAGGCGGCACGCGCTATCGGTCTGGGTTTCTTCGACACCGCCCGCCTGGTGATTTTCCCTCAGGCTCTACGCGGTGCCATTACCCCGCTCGGCAATACTCTGATTGCGTTGACGAAGAACAGCACTGTCGCCTCGGTCGCGTCGGTGGCGGAGGCCTCCGGGCTGATGAAATCTATGATTGAGTTCGACGCGAACATGGTGCTCGCTATCTTCATCATGTTTGCGATGGGCTTCGTCATCATTGTTGTTCCCATTGGTGCGTTGACCACCTGGTCATCCCGTAAGCTGGCGGTGAAGCGATGAAAAACCCTTTTATCAGTAATGACACCCGCGCCGCTTCTTCGGTGCTTTTCGACGAGCCGGGTCCTATTGCGCAGCGTCGTATCCGCATCTTCAACATTGCTGCGGTAGTCCTTTTCGCGCTATTTGCGGTGTATGTGCTGACCGTGATGGGTCAGAAGGGTCAGCTGGAGGCAGAAAAGTGGACTGATCTGTTCACTGCCCGCGCTTGGAGCTCCTACTACCTGCCGGGCCTTGCCTCGACCCTGTCTGCGGCAGCGGTTTCGGTGGTTACCTCGGTTGCGTTCGGTGTGGTCTTCGGTATTGCTCGACTCTCCCAGTACCGCGTTATCCGCTGGTTCGGCACCGTGGTGGTGGAGTTCTTCCGCGCCGTGCCGGTGCTGATCATGATGATCTTCTTCTGGCTCTTTTTGGGCAAGTACAGCGGTCTTCCGCCTGCTCAGCTGCCCTTCATCGCCGTGGTCATTGGTCTGACCCTGTACAACGGTTCGGTGATTGCTGAGCTGCTGCGTTCGGGCGTGAAGCAGCTTCCGCGCGGCCAGGGCGAGGCGGGTCTTGCGATTGGTCTGACCCCGACCCAGACGCTGATTCGGATCCTGCTTCCGCAGGCGTTCACCGCGATGATGCCCTCAATGCTCAGCCAGTTCGTAGTGATTCTGAAGGACACCGCACTCGGTTACATCATCTCCTACCCGGAGCTGCTCGCCTCGGCGCGCCGCATCGGTTCCGGTGACGGCAACGTGCTGCAGACCCTGATTCTGGCGGCGGCACTCTTCGTGACGGTGAACTTCGTGCTGACGGCTGTAGCAACCGGCATTACGGACAGGCTGGCGTCGCGCACCTCCGCAAAGGTGACCCGAAACCTGATTCCGGACGCTCTGGATAACCCGAACCCGCCGACCGTTCAGATGTTCGTTCTGCCCGGCGACCGCAAGTAACCCTTCTCGTTCGGGCTCCTCAGCCAACGATTATCAGCAGATACGGCAAAGCCCCAGCACTCCCCTTTCGGGAGGGTGCGGGGGCTTTCTGCTATGCGGGCTAGTTAGACCCGTCGGGGCTACATGCCTGTCGGGACTACTTAGCGGCAACGTTACTTAGATGCAGATGCCTTCAGACGCTCAGCAGCCTTCGCCACCGCCTCATCGGAGGCGGTCAGGGCAATACGCACGTAGCCTTCGCCGTCCTCGCCGTAGAACACGCCGGGGCCAGCAATAATACCCAGCTCCGCCAGGCGACCAATGGAATCCCAGGTGGACTCACCGAAAGTGGTCCACAGGTACAGGCCAGCCTCAGAATTCTCGATGCGGCCACCGGCGGCGGCAATCGCCTCCTGCAGTACCTCGCGGCGGGCACGGTACAGGTCCTTCTGCGCCGCCACGTGCGCCTCATCAGCCAGCGCCACCATCATGGCGGCCTGCACCGGGGCGGGCACAATCATGCCGGCGTGCTTACGGCTATTAATCAGGTTCGGCATCAGCTCGGGGGCGCCGGCAATGAACGCGGCACGGTAACCGGCGAGGTTCGACTGCTTCGACAGCGAATACACGGCAAACAGGCCGGTGAAGTCGCCGTCACACACGCGAGGATCCAGGATGGACGGCACCGGCTGGCCGCCGCGCGCCTCATCCCAGGCGCCCCAACCGAGCTCCGCGTAGCACTCGTCAGATGCCACCACGGCACCGATTTCACGCGCCTGCGCCACAACCTCACGCAGCTGCTCCACGGTACGCACCACACCGTTCGGGTTCGCCGGGGAGTTCACCCAAATCAGCTTCACGCGGCTACGGGTATCAGCGTCCAGCTCGTCCAGGCTGTCGGCAGGCACGGACTCGGCGCGGGCAAAGCGGGCACCCATATCGTAGGTGGGGTACGCAACGCGCGGGTACACGACCACATCGCCCGGGCCCAGACCCAGCAGGAACGGCAGCCACGCCACGAGCTCCTTCGAACCGACCGTGGGCATGATCGCCTCCGGACTCAGACCAGTCACACCGCGGCGGCGCGCAAACCACTCGGCAATAGCCTCACGCAGGGCGGGGGTGCCGTGGGTGGTCGGGTAGCCGGGTGCGTCGGAGGCAGCCGCCAGCGCCTCACGAATGTTCTGCGGGGTCGGGTCGACCGGGGTGCCGATGGACAGGTCCACCGGACCGTCCGGGTGGGCGGCCGCGGTTGCGCGGTAGGGGGCGAGCGCCTCCCAGGGGTATTCGGGCAGGTTCAGGCCGTAAGTCATTGTGTCACCTGGTTGCTTGGGAATAGTTTTTGTCATTTTAGTCTAGCGTCCGTGCGCTGGCGTGCCTACAGCAAGAGCCTCCATTCCAGCGCCTAGACGGTGCGTGGGCACCGAGTGCTGTGATGGAGGCTCTTGGCACCCGTTAGCGGGTGCGGTCAGTCTATGCGGTTGTCGCTATTATTCGCCGCAGGGATTACTCGCCACGAGGGGGCAGCGCCGCGATGAAGGGCACGTCCTTGCCGGTGGGGCCGAGCTTTGCTGCGCCACCGGGGGAACCCAGGTCGTCGAAGAAGTCTGCGTTGGCGCTGACGTATTCGGTCCACTCTTCGGGGACGTCGTCTTCGTAGTAGATTGCTTCTACGGGGCAGACGGGCTCGCAGGCGCCGCAGTCCACGCACTCATCCGGGTGGATGTACAGGGTGCGTTCGCCTTCGTAGATGCAGTCGACGGGGCATTCTTCAACGCATGCGCGGTCTTTGACATCCACGCAGGGAAGCGCGATTACGTAGGTCATTGGTGTGCCTTTCTAGAAGCTGTTCGCCCCGTGCCCGCCGTTCTGCGGGTCGTCTGCTGCAGGGCAAAATCTACAGAGTAAACCGCCGAGTGGTTGGTACCCGGCGGGGAAGTCTGTGTATAGTCTATCGCGCGCTGACTGTTTAACAGTATTTTCGTGGCGTAGCATACAGCGAACGTTTGGCTTTGCGGGGGTATTTTTTAGGCTAGCCTGCCCTGGTATTTTTTTGCGTTATAGCTAGTCGGTACGCTTTTAAAAATACCTTGAGCAAAAAATGAAATCTTCATCACATTAAATTTTTGATGAAGTCAATACTTTTTCCCACGCATGAAATTCATCGAATAACGCATAAATTTTCTTCCCTATTTTCCGCTATCCGGCGGGTACAGAAGATAGCAGCGGTGCAGCACCAAATCAGCAGGAGGGGCGCCCCGGCTAACCGGAACGCCCCTCCCCCACGTTATAACTGAGCAGTAACCTTCAGACTACTTCTTAGCGCGCGCACGCTGATGCGCCGCACGCGGCGAGAAATACTGCGCGTCCTTCACACGAGCGCGCGTGTACACGAGCATGCCCAGCATCGCCGCAACCGGGGCACCAAACCACCACAGGGCACCGTAGAAGCCAATCGCCGAATGGCCCGGGTTCACCAAAACAAACGGCGAATCGGGGCGACCGTAACCGAGCACGTACACGGTCACGAACACTGCAACAGCCACGACCGCCGCCGCGTAGCCGCGACGCAGCGACAGGGCGCACCACAGGGCGGTAAAGAAAACCGTCAGGTACGCCACCAGCAAGCCGAGGGGCAGGGCGGTATCACCCGCATACACGACCCAGGCGTGGTAAATCGACCCGGCAATACCGGCAAAAATACCCAGAATTGAGCCAGTCAGAACACCGGCAACCAGGCCCGCCTCTTGCGGCTTCGGGTGTACGGTCGCGGTCGGGTCACCGTCAAGCACACGGAAAGTCTCCACGGCAGAAATCTTCTGCGGCACCTTATTCGAGTACTCAAAAGTCTTCTCGTCCACCACCGTAATCTGGGTGCGGTGCGCCTCCATTGCCTTGCGCTTGGCGGTGCCGTCACCATAAATAGCAGCCTGCAGACGCTGATCCGCCGCGTCGAATTCGCCCTCAATACCCCAGGTAAGAATCGGGCGGTCCTCGTCATCTTCAAGGATCTGCAGGGCACGGTGCACGATCTCGTACACGCGCACGTGGTCGGGGTGGCCGTAACCGCCGTCCGAATCGTAGGTGACCAGAACATCCGGGGTGAGGGCGCGGATAGCGGCGACCAGCGCCTGAGCCTGCGGTTCCAGCGGCTGCGCGGTCAACGAATCCTCCGCCGCCACCGGGTTAGCGACGGGCTTACCCTCCGGGCCCCACGCCATGCCGGAGTCACGGTACAGCGGCAGCGCGCCCTCCGCAACGGCGGGTTCCTGCCCCAGGAAGAACTGCTTCTTCACGCCCAGCGCTTTGATAGCGCCGGCAAGCTCACCGGTACGGTACTCGCCCAGCGCCTCACCGTTATCGCGGCAACCGGGCTTACCAACCTCCAGGTGGTGCAGTTCCTCGGGGATGACCTCGCCCAGCTCACCGCGGGTAGCGGTCAGCAGGTACACCTCCGCGCCCTTCTGCGCGTAGTACGCCATGGTTGCGCCGGTTGAGGAGGTCTCATCATCCGGGTGTGCATGCACAAACAGGATGCGCGCCTTCTTCGCATCGTAATTATTCGGCAGCAGGTCACGGCGCGAGCCGGGGGCGATGCGCTCACCCTGCGTGGGGTAGCTGGGGGTCGCAGAATCAGGCTGAGTGTTCTCGGAATCAGACACAGGCTTTCCCTCTCATACGCAGGGTCGGGCTTTTCGGACAGTCAACAGCGCCGTGCGGGGTGGCGGGTAGGTGCCACCGCCTCGGGCGCATTATTTTATCTTACACACTCACCCGCACGGTGCGGGGCGTTCAGGCTTTTCGGAGGCGGTTTTAGGCAGAAAGCAAAAGCACACTCCCTCCCCTACCCCACCGATATTTCCCGAAGACGTTCGAGGGTTAAATAGAACCGCCGCCACCTTCCATACAGAAGGTAGCGGCGGCTCTATGCGACAGTTACAACCACTAGGAAGTAACTTCGGCAGTATTAGTCGTTCGCACGTGCGCGGCGGCGGAACTCGCGGACACGCTCGTTGGAATCCAGGATGACCTTACGGATACGAATCGCCTCGGGGGTCACCTCAACGCACTCGTCTTCACGAGCGAACTCGAGGCACTCTTCCAGGGTCAGCTTCTTCGGCGGGGTCAGGTTTTCGAAGTTGTCCGCGGTCGAAGAACGCATGTTGGTCAGCTTCTTTTCCTTGGTGATGTTAACTTCCATGTCGTCTGCACGGGAGTTCATACCAACGATCATGCCCTCGTACACCTCGGAGGTGGGCTCCACGAAGAAGGTGCCGCGCTCCTGCAGGTTAATCATCGCGTAGGGGGTCACCACGCCGGCACGGTCAGCAATCAGCGAACCGTTGGTGCGGTACTCAATGTCGCCAGCCCAGGGCTCGTGCTCAATCGAGTAGGAGGAAGAAATACCGGCACCGCGGGTCTCAGTCAGGAACTGGGTACGGAAACCAATCAGACCACGTGCGGGAACAGCGAACTCCATGCGGACCCAACCGGTACCGTGGTTCGCCATGTTCTCCATGCGGCCCTTACGTGCAGCCATCAGCTGGGTAACAGCACCCAGGTACTCCTCGGGCACGTCAATGATCATGTGCTCCATGGGCTCGTAGACCTTGCCGTCGATGGTCTTGGTAACCACCTGGGGCTTACCCACGGTCAGCTCGAAGCCCTCACGGCGCATCTGCTCCACGAGGATAGCCAGGGCGAGCTCGCCACGGCCCTGAACTTCCCATGCGTCCGGACGCTGGGTGGGCAGAACCTTGATGGACACGTTACCGATGAGCTCGCGGTCCAGGCGGTCCTTCACCTGACGTGCGGTGACCTTTGCGCCCTTGACGCGGCCAGCCAGCGGGGAGGTGTTAATACCGATGGTCATGGAGATCGCGGGGTCGTCCACCTTGATCAGCGGCAGGGGCTTGGGGTTCTCAGCGTCGGTCAGGGTTTCACCAATGGTGATGTCCTCGATACCAGCCACTGCGACGATTTCGCCGGGGCCAGCGGACTCTGCGGGAACGCGCTCGAGAGCCTTGGTAGCCAGCAGCTCGGAGATACGGACATTCTTGATCTCACCGTCGTGGCGTGCCCACGCAACGGTCTGGCCCTTCTTCAGGGTGCCGTTGAAGATACGGACCAGTGCCAGACGACCCAGGAACGGGGAGGAGTCCAGGTTGGTCACGTGTGCCTGCAGAACCTCGTTGGGGTCGTAGGTGGGAGCGGGCACGTGCTCGATGATGGTCTTGAACAGCGGCTCAAGGTCGTCGTTGTCGGGCAGCTGGCCGTCTGCGGGCTGGTTCAGGGACGCAGCGCCAGCCTTACCGGATGCGTACACCACCGGAACGTTCAGCACAGCATCCAGGTCCAGGTCCGGGACCTCGTCCGCCAGGTCGGATGCCAGGCCCAGCAGCAGGTCCATGGACTCGCCAACGACCTCGTCGATGCGGGAGTCGGGGCGGTCCACCTTGTTGACCACGAGGATCACGGGCAGCTTAGCAGCCAGTGCCTTACGCAGCACGAAGCGGGTCTGGGGCAGCGGGCCTTCGGATGCGTCCACGAGCAGCACAACGCCGTCAACCATGGACAGGCCGCGCTCCACCTCGCCACCGAAGTCGGCGTGGCCGGGGGTGTCAATAACGTTAATGGTGATGGTCTCACCGTTGGCGGAAGGGCCGTTGTAGAACACGGTGGTGTTCTTCGCCAGAATGGTGATGCCCTTTTCCTTTTCGAGGTCGCCGGAGTCCATGACTCGGTCTTCAACATCTGCGTGGGCAGAGAAGGCGTGGGTCTGCTGCAGCATCGCGTCGACGATGGTGGTCTTGCCGTGGTCAACGTGTGCCACGATGGCCACATTGCGAAGGTCGGGGCGCGAAGCGGTGTTTTCAGACATGCGTTAAGTTTCTCGCTTAAATCTAGGGGATAGTCTTGCCAGCGGGTGCGCTCTAGAGGCGCGGGGGTCACGGGGCCGTACCTTATTTTTCAGGTATTTGCCGGTTCGAACGTTTGCTCCTGGAGCCGCTCTGCAATGAGAGCGTTTCCGGGCACGCCAAAACGGACCCCCCTCCGTTGGGCTTAGCTACCAGTGTATCACTAGGGCTTTTCTGCGAGCCACTCATCAAGCATGCGGCGGGCGACAGCATTCGTGCCGGGCAGCTCCAGCTTGGCGGGGTCATCCTCGGCGCTGTTGCCGCGCTCCTCCGAAATGGCAATCGCCTCACGCAGCTCCGCGGCGGTGAACCAGCGCGCCGCACGAATCTCACCGTCGTGGTGGATGATAGGTTCGTTCTCATCCACGCGCGCCCGGTAGCAAATCATGAGCGAGCGCGGGAAAGGCCACACATCACTCATACGGTACTCGGTGCTGAGGGTGTGCAGGCCGGTCTCTTCGTAGACTTCGCGGGTAATCGCCTCTTCGAGGTTTTCACCCGGATCAACGAATCCGGCGATGAGGGCAAAACGGTTGGGGTGCCACTGGCGGTTATTCGCCAGCAGCACGCGCTCGCCGTCGCGGCTGGTCACCAGCGCCATCACGGCGGGTTCAATGCGGGGGAACACCATCTCGCCGGAGGCGGTGCGGCGGATGCCCTTCGAGCCGAGGGGCGCCTCCTCACCGCTGTATGCGGAGTAGCGCATGTCGATGAGGTAGTCGCGGCGTGCCAGGGCGGTGGCGTAGTGGGCGCGGCCTTCCGGGTCGTCGTGGACCGGGTAGTAGCGGAAACCACTGGCGGAGGCGCGCACCCGAGAGTTGTTCAGGTCGGCGGCGACTTGCGCGAGGGTTTTGTCCTCGCAATAGAGCACGTGCACCTGCGCCCCGTTCTTCTCTGCCTCACTGTTCTTCTCCGCATCTGCGCCATAGGCGGCGGGGCGAATCACGCTGCGCGCCAGGATAGCGTCCTCGGCCAGCGGCTCGGCAGCATTGCTACCGGTCAGGTAGTGCAGGGTTCCGTCGTCGTTGAGGAGGGTCTCTCCCGCGCGGGAGATGAGCAGGTAGCGCAACGCGCGAGTGCCAGTGGGCGTGTGAGCATCAGCGGGTGCGTGTTCAGGTGAAGAAGTCATAGGTTTTACTCTACTCCGCTCGTGCTCCTTCGTTGCGCGGCTGTAGCTCACGTTCGCATGACAAAAAGCAAAAACCAGCGTTTCCTTCCCGACCAGCGTTCCTTTCCCGACCCACGTTCCAGAAAGACCTCAGGGCACAGCAAAGCCCCCTCCCACACACGGTGGAAGGGGGCACTGCACTCTTCACAATCTTATCAGGTGCGTTACTTTGCGGTGGTTCCCTTCGGGTCCCAACCAGCGGCAAGGGCACGCTCGTAGATAATATCGGTCAGGGTTGCCTCGTAGACATTCGTCAGGTGGTTCGAGTCGGCGTACATGTACACGTTGCCCTGCAGGACCGAGCACTTGCCGTCGGGGCAATACACATCCTTCAGATCGATCTGGTAGGCACCGCGGTCAGCGTACTTGGCGAAAATCGGGGCGGCAGGGTCCTCACCGTACTTTGCTTCGATGGGCTCTGCACAGTCATCGATGTTCTTCGCCTTCATTGCGCACATGTACATGTCGGAGGCAAAACGCGGGTTATCGCGAATGCCAATGACCTGAATACCTGCGTCAGTAAGCTTGCGCAAGGTCTCGTCCAGACCGGGGTCTACGGTTTCGCCCTCAGCAGTTGTTGCGGTGGTGGTCGAAATAATAAACACGGTGGTCGGCTTGGCCGTCAGAATTTCAGCGGTCGCGTTCTCAGTGAACGGGATGCAACGCTTCATGAACCCATTCACCGTATTCTCAGGCTGGGTGAAAGGATACGGGCAACCGGTTAGCAGCAGGTTGAGCTGGTTAGCGCCCGCCTGCTTAGAAATACCTTTCAGAGCCTCAGTCTTCTGCAGAGCGTGGGAGCTACCCACGACCGCAAAGAGAGGCGCATCGTCGGAGGCGTTCTTCGTGTAGCCGCAACTGATATCCAGCTGTTCATGAGTCAGAGCATAGGAACCCTTACAACCGGTATCCCAGGGGACGAATAGACTAGCAATAGTAGCGTTCTTCGGGATGGGGTCAGCTTCAACGAGCTCCTTATCGGGCGAGAGTGCACGGGCACCGGGGTAGGTGTCAGCGTCGTTCTGAACGCTGACCATGGCATTGTTAATAACCTGCGCGTCACGCTGCTCAGCCAGCGCGCGGGTACCGAGCACGGTCGGTGCAACCAGCGCCAGGATTGCCGCAACGAACGCGATGTTACCTGCCCACGCCGCGTAGGAGGTCACGGGGCGCTTGAACTTCAGCTTGGAGGCGAGTGCCGGTAGGAAGTTATCGGATGCCGAGCGCAGGGGCTTCTCCACGAAGCGGTTCAGAACCCACGCCAGGCCAATCGATGCAGCGATCAGTACGGTGCCTTCGAGGAAGGAGACGCGCGGCTTACCCACGGCGGCGCTGTACAGCACGAGCATGGGCCAGTGCACCAGGTACAGGGCGTAGGAAATGTTGCCCAGGTTCAGCAGCGGCTTGGACACCAGCAGGCGGTCAATCGCGAACTTGTGGTCGGTGCGGCCGGCAATAATGACCAGTGCGCCGGAGAGAATCGGCCACAGTGCGAGGAAGCCGGGGAACGCCTTCTCAACAGGCAGCACGGCGCCGCAGGTAATCAGGCCGATGGTACCGATCCAGCCCATGACCACGCGGATGCCCACGTGCGCGGGTTTCCACTTGAGGGTCATGATGGCGAGCAGGGTGCCGACCGCGAACTCCCAGAGGCGGGTGCGGGTGTCAAAGTATGCGTATGCCGCGAAGTTCTTGGTTTCCCAGACGGAGAACGCGAAGGATGCGCAGAAGACTAGGCCGAAGACCAGCACGGCGGCGGGTACCGGCTTGATGCGGACCTTCTTCACCAGCAGTGCGGTAATGGCAAAGAGTACCGGCCAGAGCAGGAAAATCTGGCCCTGAATGGACAGGGACCAGAAGTGCAGGAAGGGCGACTTGCCGCCGGTGTTAGAGGCGAAGTAGTTCACCGAGTTATTCGCCAGGTTCCAGTTCTGCCAGTAGAACAGGGACGCCTGCGCGTCCACGGCACGTGCGCTCCAGATGGTCGGCGAGAGCACCAGGAAGCTACCGGCGAGGGTCAGCAGAATCACGACCGACGCTGCGGGCAGCAGACGGGTGAACACGTGGGTCCAGTAGTTCAGGAGCTTGAGGGGCTTACCCTCATTGATTTTCCGCATGAAGGAGAGCGAGAGCAGGAATGCGGAGATGAACAGGAAGACGTCCACACCGCCGGAGACCTTGCCCACCCACACGTGGTAGATCACGACGAGCAGCACTGCGAATGCGCGTAGACCCTGGATTTCGGGGCGGAAGCCGCGGGTTTCCAGGAAAGACTCGTAGGGAGGATTCGTATTGTTTTTAGGCACACGAATCCCCTGGAAGAGGTTAAAAGCCATGTTTAGTTGTCCTGAGTGTTGTGTGCTTGAGAGATTGGTATGAGTCTTCAGCCCCAAAGGTCGTACCGGGCGGAAGAATCTCATAGGGATGTCTGGGCGCGGGGTGAGGTGGCAGTCCTCGAGGTGTTTCTGCACTCCAGACAGTATTCCGACTAGTCTAACGTTTTTTAAAGCTGAACTTCAAGGTTTGCGGGATTTATCCTATTCCCTGTGCGATTCATTCACTCTCTCGAGGGATGCACGCCCGACAAGGCACGTTACCCTCTTCGTTTTCTTCGATTTACCCGCCCCGGTTCTGCGCTGCGCACAGCAGTGCCGGGTTTCGATTTTTTCGCCGTATCGTTCCATATCACCCCAGAAAGAGGTGACATAGGCACCCGAAAATAAGAGAATGGAAACATGACTACTTCTATTGACCCCACGACCACCTCCGCGTGGTCCGCTCTGTCCGCTCATCACAAATCCCTCACCCCGAACCTGCGCGAATGGTTTGCCGCTGACCCGGAACGCGCGCAGAAGTTCAGCTTCACCGCCGACGAACTGCACGTCGACCTGTCCAAGAACCTGATTACCTCCGAAACCGTTGAGCTGCTGCTCAAGCTCGCTGAAGAGGTCAAGCTGGAGCAGGCTCGCGAGGCAATGTTCTCTGGCGAGCATATTAACGTCACCGAGGACCGCGCCGTACTGCACACCGCACTGCGCCGCCCCGAGGGCTACACCCCCGCGCTGACCGTTGACGGCCAGGACGTAGACGCAGACGTTCACGCCGTGCTGAAGAAGATCTACGCTTTCGCTGAGCGCGTGCGCAACGGCGAGTGGACCGGCATCACCGGCAAGCGCATCGAGACCGTTGTGAACATCGGTATCGGTGGCTCCGACCTTGGCCCGGTCATGGTGTACGAGGCTCTCAAGCCCTACGCTGATGCAGGCATCACCGCACGCTTCATCTCCAACATTGACCCCACCGACGTGGCTGAGAAGGTCTCCGGCCTGGACCCCGAGACCACCCTGTTCATCGTCGCATCCAAGACTTTCGGCACCCTCGAAACCCTCACCAACGCACGCGTGGCACGCGAGTGGCTGCTGTCCGCACTGGCTGAGGCTGGCGCTCTGGAAGGCAAGGAAGCATCCGAGGCTGTGGCTAAGCACTTCGTGGCTGTCTCCACCGCACTGGACAAGGTTGCAGCATTCGGCATTGACCCCGAGAACGCTTTCGGCTTCTGGGACTGGGTTGGCGGCCGCTACTCCGTAGACTCCGCTATCGGCACCTCCCTGGCTATCGTGTTCGGCCCGAAGGTTTTCGCTGAATTCCTCGCCGGCTTCCACGCAATGGATGAGCACTTCCGCACCGCTCCCCTGGCTCAGAACGTGCCCGTTCTGATGGGTCTGCTGAACATCTGGAACGTGAACTTCCTCGGCGCAGAGACCCACGCGGTTCTGCCCTACGACCAGTACCTGCACCGCTTCCCCGCATACCTGCAGCAGCTGACCATGGAGTCCAACGGCAAGTCCGTTCGCGCGGACGGCTCCTTCGTCACCTACGACACCGGTGAGGTCTTCTGGGGTGAGCCCGGCACCAACGGCCAGCACGCTTTCTACCAGCTGATCCACCAGGGTACCCGCCTGATTCCCGCGGACTTCCTGGCATTCGCTAACCCGGTCCACCCGACCAAGGACGGCGAGCAGGACGTTCACGAGCTGTTCCTGGCTAACTTCTTCGCACAGTCTCAGGCTCTCGCTTTCGGTAAGACCGAGGAAGAGGTTCGCGCAGAGGGCACCGCAGAGCACGTGGTCAACGCACGTATCTTCAGCGGTAACCGCCCCTCCACCTCCATCATGGCGCCGCGCCTGACCCCGCGCGTTCTGGGCTCCCTGATTGCCCTGTACGAGCACATCACCTTCGTTCAGGGTGTTGTTTGGGGCATTGACTCCTTCGACCAGTGGGGCGTTGAGCTCGGCAAGAAGCTGGCTCTGGACCTGGTTCCCGCTATTGAGGGTGACCGTGAGGTTCTGGCTCGTCAGGATTCTTCGACCGCTTCGCTGATTGACTACTACCTGAAGAACCGCACCAAGTAGTAGCTCAAACATAGCCCCGAGGGTTTTATGACCTGCGGGTATAGGATGCACAAACCGCCGGATAGGCTCCCAGTTAGGGAGGCTATCCGGCGGTTTTGTTATATGGGTTCTAGCTACGCCCAGTGTTGCTAGTTCACGGCGGGCAGGGTGTCGGAGGCAACCTCAGCGATAATGCGCACCACGGTGGATTCGGGCAGCTGCGGGATGCCCTGCTCGTCACGCACCACGCCACCGGCGTCACGGTGGGCGGTCATGCCGGTGCCTTCGGTGGCCTCTTCGCCATCGGCGCAGGTTGCAGGCACGTGCACGAATCCGGCGGGGATGCTCAACCCCAGTTCACGGCTGATGCGCTGGCCCTCGTAGAACACGTGGTTGCACACGTAGGTTCCGGCGGTGTACGAAATCTCGACCGGCTCCCCCGCCGCACGCAGACGCTCAAAGCTGGCGCGCACCGGCAGGGAGGAGAAGTACGCCTCCTGACCGCCAGGGGCGATCGGCTCATCGCAGCGCTGGTCGCCGTCGTTATCTTCAATACCGGCGGAGTCCAGGTTGATAGCGACCTGTTCGAGGCTGACCACGTCGCGGCCAACCGCCACGCCCAGGCTGATGAGCGCATCGGGCTGCACATCCTGCAGTGCGGTGCGCAGGGCGGTGCTGGAACCGTCGTAGCTAACGGGCAGCTCGCGGGTGATGACATTCAAATCCGGGCGCATCCGGGTCAGCAGACGCTGAGCGCCTTCGGCGAGCGCTACGGTGGGGTTCACGGGTACGCCGGGGAACGGGCCGAAGAAGGTCAGCAGCAGAGTGCGTGCCTGCGTAGGGTCGGTGGTCATAGTCAATCTAGCTTTCTGCGTTAGTTTTATTCAGCAGCGTTCTTTTCAGCACCGTTCTTTTCGGCGGCGCGGCGCTCCAGGTCCTTGGCGAGCGCCTCCAGTAGCTCTTCGGGGGTGGTGGCGATGATGAGCTCGTCCAGGTAGCGTTCGTTGAGCAGGCCGGTGGACGCCATGTAGTGCATCGCGTCGATGAGCTTGTCCCAGTAGCCGTTGACGTTCAGCAGGGCGACCGGTTTGGAGTGAATATCGAGGAACTGCCAGCTGAAAACTTCAAAGAACTCTTCGAGAGTGCCGGGGCCGCCGGGCATGGCGACGAACGCGTCAGCCTTGTCGATCATGGCGATTTTGCGCTGGTGCATGGTGTCCACAATGTCGAGGGTGGTCTGGCCGGGGTACACGCCCTCCAGGCCGACCAGCTTGTGGGTGACCACGCCGTAGACCACGCCGCCGGCGTCCAGGGTTGCGCCCGCGACGGTGCCCATGAGGCCGGTGCGGCCACCTCCGTACACCACGCCAATATTGTTCTGGGCGCAGAGGGTGCCGAGCTCCTGGGCGCGGGTGGTGAAGAGCGGGTCGTTGCCGGAGCGTGCACCGCAGTAGACGGCGAGGTTGTAGTCAGTCTTCTTCATGGTTCTCCTTGGGGTGTATGGGGGTTTCCGGGGTGGAGCGCCTCTATGCGTTCTACCCGCGATAAATGTTGCTGTGTTGAGGGTACCGGATGCACCTGTGTACCTCATGTGTGCCGCCCGCCGGTTCAGGGGGCGCGTCAGGGGCGGTGGTTACAGTAGCGGGGTGCGTGCCAGTAGCGGGAAGATCTGCTCGGTATTCAGCGGTGCCTGCGATGCAGAATCGGAGGGGCAGCTCATGGCGGGGTCAACCCAGCGCAGTTCAGCGATTTCGGCTTGCGGCACCAGAGAAGCCAATAGCTCGTGTTGTTCGTCGGTGGGTGCGTATTCGTAGGTTTCGGCGCGTACCGTAAAGCCTGCCTCGTTCAGTGCCGCCGCCTCCAGGAGTCCGCGGTGGTGCATCCGGGTGGGGTCGGGGGTGAGCCCGATTTCTTCGTTCACTTCGCGGCAGGCGGTCTGTAGCGGGGTCTCCCCCGGTTCGGGTTTGCCGCCGGGCATCATGAACCCGTCGCTGCCCTGCTTGCGCACGGTGAGTACGAGTCCGTCCCGGTTGCGGATTGCTACAGCGCACACGTTCACGACGCGGTGCGCGCTGTCGATGGCGCTGTGTTCAGTAGCGCTGTACTCAGTAGCGTTGGGTTCGGCGGGCGGGGCGGGCGGGGCTACTTCTACTCGGTTCTGCGGGTTCTTCTGCGTGGGCATCTTTCTACCCTAGCATTTCTGTATCCTCCACCCGGCGCTGTGCGTGTTTGTCTTATTCATCCGCCCTATTGTGTGCCCTGCGGGTAGTGGTTTTACGTAATATTTCGGCGAGTTATCTTATGTCCGGTTCATGCGTTTAGGTGCGTGTTACGGTGTAATTAACCGCGATGTCGCGGTACCGTATACGCACTCGACTTGGCGCGATACAGGAAGAGTGCGAATCGCTCAATCACCCATGTAGAAGGAACTTCATGATGGCTAACTCTTCTCGTGCCCGCCGCTACGGTAGCGCCAGCGCTTCTGTTCTTCTTGCCGCATCCTTGAGCCTGGGCGCTCTGCCTTCTGTTGCAGCGGCTAATACCCCGAATCCGGATAACCCGCCGGTTATTACGGTCTACAACTACAAGGTTGAGACCAATACCCGTCAGCTGAAGACCGCCCTGCGTCTGAACAAGATTACGTTCAAGGCATCGAAACTGCCCGCGAAAACTACTGCTTTCGCCCCGGCATTGCACGAGGCAAACCATAGGGGTTTCCCGTTTCTGAACCCGATTCAGACGGTGCGCGTTGAGGGCCCGTTCAAGGACGGCACGGCGACTGCGACCCATTACGTTCCGGGTAGCCTGATTGACCCGGCGAAGAACTACAGCTTCGTCGCCAATATCATCGTTGATGGTTACGGTGGCGGTCAGGTTCTGCGCATGGACGTTGTGAAGGATAGCGCCGCACCGGTTCTGCACGTGGATTCGCCGCGTCTGAACACCAAGGGTGAGACTGTGTTGAAGGTGCGCGGTACCGGCTACACCGGTGAGGCGACCCCGCACGGTGTGCGCGTGGTGGTGTCTGATACGAATGTGTGGGTTCCCGGTCGTTTTCCCCAGACGGGTATGCGCTTCGTGGCTGAGGTGACCGTACCTGCTTCGCAGATTCACAACGGTGCTTTTGAGACGGAGGTGAAGGTCCCGGCGGATGTTGCGACGACGCTGAATACCTCTCACAAGTACATTGCGGGCACCATGGCTGCCGGCGTTGAGGGTGCCGAGTACGGTTCGTTTGATGCTCAGAAGCCTCTTGAGCTTTTCGCGCAGGAGCCCGTGGTTTCTGCGGTTCCGACCTATGCTCCGACGGTGGCTCCTCTGCCTGAGGCAACCATTGGTGTAAACCCCACCGACGCTCCCACCGTGGCACCTCTGCCGGAGGCAACCGTTGGCGTGAACCCGACCGACGCACCGACCGTAGCGCCCCTGCCGGAGGCAACCGTGGGCGTGAACCCCACTGACGCACCGACCGTGGCGCCCCTGCCCGAGGCAACCATCGGCGTGAACCCGACCGACGCACCCACCGTAGCACCCCTGCCGGAAGCAACCATTGGTGTAAACCCGACGGACGCGCCCACCGTGGCGCCTCTGCCTGAGGCA
>NZ_KV831978.1:445100-629486 GCF_001837295.1 Rothia sp. HMSC065C03 | reverse complement strand
CACCGTGGCGCCTCTGCCTGAGGCAACCGTAGGCGTTAACCCCACTGACGCGCCCACCGTAGCGCCCCTGCCGGAAGCAACCGTTGGAGTGAATCCCACTGACGCACCGACGGTTCCCGCTCTGCCGGAAGCAACCGTTGGCGTGAATCCCACTGATGCGCCCACCGTGGCACCTCTGCCCGAGGCAACCGTGGGCGTAAACCCGACCGACGCACCCACCGTCCCGGCACTGCCGGAAGCACCGGTTGCCGATAAGACCCCCAACGCTGACAAGCTGGAGGACGCAACCGTGACGCATCCCAAGAGTAAGCCAGCTCAGAGCAAGCCCTCTCAGGAGGCTCCGGTGACCGCCGCCCGCTCGGCTAAGGACACTCTGGCTAAGGACACTGGGGCAAAGGACAGCCTCGCTAAGGAGAGCAGCCCCAAGAAGGCTACCCTGGCGAACACCGGTGCATCCAGCGTTGGCGTGATTGTTGGCATTGGCGTTGCCGCGATCGGTGCGGGTCTTGGTCTGAGCGTTCTGCGCTCGCGCCGCCGCTCCTAAGAGCTGCTGGGCATACAGCCTAGCTCTCCCGTGCGGAATAAACCGCGCATAGCAAAGAGCCGCCGGCTCCCCTCAGTCTGGGGAACCGGCGGCTCTTCACGTATCAGCTCATTCAATCAGCTGGCGCAAGTGTTCGTGTTACTTCGAAGCCTTAACCTCGATGCCGCTCACGTCAATCTGCTCCAGCGGAATCAGGCGGTCACGAGTGACCACGCGGTGCACCAGCCAGACCGCGATAATCACGGGCAGACCAATGTAGGAGCTGAGCACGCCAGCCCAGTCGCCGCTCAGGAACGCTTCGTAGTTCTGGCCGCCAATAACGACCAGGCACATGAGGAAGGCGATAATCGGGCCTGCGGGGAAGAACGGCGCCACGTAGGGCAGGTCCTTCAGGCTGTTGCCTTGCTTCAGGTACGCGCGGCGGAAACGGTAGTGAGCCACGGCGATACCCACCCAGGTGATGAAGCCAGCCAGACCGGACACGTTCACCAGCCACAGGTACGCCCCATCCGGCGAGAGTAGTGCGGCGATGAAGCCGACCGCGCCAATAGCTGCGGTTGCCAGCAGCGCGTTCATGGGCACGCCGCCGGAGTTGATGTGGGTAAACATCTTCGGTGCCTTACCCTCCTGGGCGAGTGCGAAGAGCATACGAGCCGAAACGTACAGGCCCGAGTTACCTGCAGAGAGCACTGCGGAGAGGATCACGGCGTTCATGATGGCTGCCGCGAAGGCAATACCTGCACGCTCGAAGATGAGGGTGAACGGGGAGATGTTGATGTTGCCGTCCGCTGCGGTGAGCAGGTTCGGGTCGGAGTAAGGAATCAGGAAGCCGATGACGACCATCGCACCGATGTAGAAGAGCATGATGCGCCAGAACACGCTGGTCAGTGCGCGGGGCACGTCGCGGCGGGGGTTCTCAGATTCGCCGGCAGCCACACCGATCATTTCGGTGCCCTGGAAGGAGAAGCCTGCCACCATGAAGATGGCGAGTACGGCGGGTGCGCCGCCGACGAAGGGTGCCTCACCGACGGTCCAGTTGGAGACGCCCGGGGAGCTACCGCCCAGGATGCCGAAAATCATGGCGATACCTGCGATGAGGAAGACGACCACGGTGACGACCTTGATGGTGGCGAGCCAGAATTCGCTTTCACCGTAGGAGCGTGCCGAGAGGGCGTTGATGCCGGTCAGCAGCACGAGGAATCCTGCCGCCCACACCCAGGATGGGATGTCCGGGAACCAGTACCTCATCACCTCGCCGACGGCGACGAGTTCGGCGGCGACGGTAATCGCCCAGTTGAACCAGTAGTTCCAACCCATGGCGAAGCCGAAGGACGGGGACACGTAGCGTGCCGCGTAGGTCTGGAATGCGCCGGGGACGGGCAGGTGCGCAGCCATCTCGCCGAGGGACTGCATGAGGAAGAGCACCATGATGCCGATGAGGGCGTAGGCGAGGATTGCGCCGCCGGGGCCTGCGGTGGAGATGGTCTTACCGGAGGCGACGAAGAGGCCGGTGCCGATTGCGCCGCCGATTGCGATCATCTGCATGTGGCGGGCGGAGAGGCCTCGCTTCAGTTCACCCTCTGCGGGGGTGGCTTCCGATGCAGCGCCGGAAGTCTCTGTAGGCTGTGCCATGTCAGGTCTTCTTTCTGAGGCTATTGCTTCGTGCGTTTGCTAGCGGTCTAGTCTGGTGTCCAGTCTAGTCCTGCTGCGGGTGGTGCCGCCGAAGGTTTGTGCCTGGGTCAAGAAATTCTTTAATCTTAAGGATTTCTTACGTACCGTAAGTTTTCCTAATCTGAGGGTCAATCCTACTCGCTTTTGAGGCTCTTTTCCACCCAAAACCACAAAAACACAGAAAAACCCTCCCGTACCGCTCATGTATAAGCAGTACGGGAGGGCTCCACATCAGGCTAATTCACCCAATCTATTCAGCTCACCCGGCTTTAGTCAGCCAGGTTGTGGAACGAAACGTTCGTGGGGTGCTCCACGGTACGAGAAACGGTGCAGTCCTTCTGCTCGCTGAGCTGAATCAGACGGTCCACCATCTTCTGCGCCTTGGCGCCCTGCTCATCCTCGGGGAATCGCACATCAAAGTCCACCTCAACGTCGTCGAGGCGCACCGCGCCGTCTTCGGTCTGCTTCAGCGCCGAGGCGAGAACCTCGAACACCTCGGGGGTGGAGCGGCGGGAGGTGCCCGCGTCCACGTCCACGGAGGAGCAGCCGGCAATCGCGGCGAGCAGCAGCTCGACCGGGGTCAGCAGGCCCTCGCCCACACCGAAGTCGAGGGTTGCGCCGTTAGCACCGTAGGCACGGTAGCGCAGGCGGTCGATGCGCTCGATCTTGGTCTGGCGGTAGTTGTCGAGTTCGCGGCGTTCCTGCTGGCGCGAGTACACCTTCTTCTGCTCTTCTGCGGTGTTCTGGGAGGCGTTCTGATCAGCCATTGAGGTTCCTTTCAGGGGTACCCTTTCGGGTGGCTCTTTGTTTAGTGTCACTCACTATAAGCGTGTTTCTCATATTTTATTCCCGGACTCTTTTTCTCGTCGGTCAACCGCTTGCTCCTATACACTGGAAAACCGCGGCGGAGCTTCGAAGTCCCTCACGCACACAGTAGATTTTTTGAAGAGCACAACATACACAAGGAACTCTTTTATGGCACAGACCCCCGGCGCTGAGCGTCCCGACACTGGGCGTACGAGCACGCAGAGTGATTTCCGCTTGGCTGTTGCCGATTCTTCCGTGGTGATGCTCGGTATTGCTGTGCTGGGTTTGGGTTTGGGTATTATCCTCAACGCGCACGGCCTGCCGATCTGGACTGCGCCGCTGCTATCTGCCCTAGTTTTTGCCGGTTCGGTGGAGTTTTTGATGGTGGGTATGGTCAGCGGTGGCGCGCCCCTAGCGTCGGTTGCGTTGACGGTGTTCCTGGTGAATGCGCGCCATCTGGTGTACGGTCTTTCATACCCGTTGCACAATGTGAAGGGTTTCTGGGCTAAGGCTCTGACGATTCACACTCTTTGCGATGAGGCGTTTGCTCTTAACTCCGGTCCCGATCGTAATGAGCGTTCGGGGGTGCGCATTCTGTGGGTGAACGCGCTGATTTACGTGTCGTGGGTTCTGAGCGTAGTCCTCGGGTATGTGCTGGGCGCAAGCTTCCTCAGCAGCCTGAAGGGCGTGGACTTCGTGATGGTAGCCATCTTCACGGTTCTTGCGATGGACGGCTACCGCGCCAACCCGGATCGTGTGGCAGTACTATTTATGGCAATTTCTGCCACGGTAGCCCTAATTTTTGCGCCGTCCTCTTTCCTGGTGGTGGCGTTGGGTTCGTATGTGGTGCTACTGTTGGTGCGCTTCCCGGTAGCGAAGCGCCGCGGCACCCTGCCGCATCGTACTGTGTATGAGGTAGCGGCTGAGGCTGAAAGCGCCGCTATCGCTGATGCGCCCGCTTCCACACAGCGGTAAGGACGTTACATCAGCGTTCGAAACCGGTTAGGATAGATGAGTGGAGCTTCGCTCTCCCCTCTTTCTATTTCTAGGATTACTAAGATGCCTCCCGTGCGGACCCGCACGGAGGCTCCCAGAGGTGAAGGTAGACCATGACTCAGATGAAAGACACCGCTAAGGAAACTAGCGACGCAGAACGCTGTGCCGCCCCGGAGTAACACCGCACCGGGAGCGGCATCACCCGAGGTCACGCACGAGAACTACTGGCGCGCGCAACTACCCGCCCAGAACTATCTGCACAGAACTATCCACGCAGAAAACTCGTGTAGGAGGAACGACCCTCCGCCTCACTATTCGCGGCTTTCATCAACTCACGTACCTACCGCACCACTTAGTACCCCTCTTCGGATGGGCTCTCCCCTACCCTTTTCGCGGGCGCTTTCATGGCTTGCCCCACACCGCCTCCGGGTTTTTTATGTGGTGCAGAAAGAGAAAATCTTCATGAACAGTGAAGTGACCACCGGCTATATTCTTGCCGCAATTCTTGTGGCTGCAGGTATTACGTTCCTGCTTCGTTTGCTTCCCTTCGGCCTGAAGAAGGCTCTGGCTGGCTCCGAACTTTTGGATGCGCTCAGCCATTGGATTCCGCTCGGCGCAGTCGCACTGCTTGCCATCTATGCGGTGGCGAAGATTAATTATTCTTCATTCGCTACAGCGGCACCGTACCTGGCGGGTCTGGTGGTGACCGTGGGGGCGCACCTGTGGCGTAAGAATATGGTGCTGAGCATGGTGGCGGGTACCGTCACCTGCGTTGTGCTGGCTAACTGGGTTTTCTAGGGGGTCATGATGAGCATTTCTAAGAACTCTGTTTCTTCCCCTGCTGTTTCTTCTCAGCCCGCACCTCAGCAGGCGAGCCAACCCGCGCCCCATCAGGCTTCTCCCGAGCAGGTGGAGCAGGTCATTGCTTCTGCGCTTCCGCTAACCGGCATGATTCCCGTGGTGGAGGCTCCCGCCTCCCCCGATGCACAGGGGCCTCAGCAGCCGCGCGAGAGCGGCTTCGCCGAGGCGATGCGTGTTGCCGGCGTGATTATGCTGGGCCTGTTCTTTGTCGGCATTGGCCTGGGCGTGCTGGTGCACAGTTACGGCCTGCCGTTCTGGGTGGCTCCCCTGCTGCCGATGCTGGTTTTTGCCGGTTCGGTCGAGTTTGTGCTGATTGATATGGTGTCGAATCATGCGTCGCTGTTCTCTATCGCCGTGATGACTCTGCTCATTAATTCGCGCCACCTCATGTACGGTCTGTCGTACCCGATTGAGCGGGTGCGTGGTTGGTTGGCGAAGTTCTACACCGTGTACACCCTCATTGATGAGGCGTACGCGCTGAACACCGGACCGGACCGCCATAAGCTTCGTGCCTCCCGCATCCTGTGGATTCACGCGGGCCTGCACCTGAGCGTTCTAGCGAGCGCTACGCTCGGTTATGTACTGGGTGCAAGCTTCTTGAGTGAGCTCAAGGGCGTCGATTTTGTGATGACGGCACTCTTTGCGGTGCTCGCTATCGATGCGTATCGCAGTTCTAAGGACCGCACGACTGCTGCTATTGCGGGTGTGTCTGCGGCGGTTGGCTTGGTGTTGGCGCCGCAGTCGATGCTGCTGATTTCGATGGTGGTGTACATTCTGCTGCTGGTGTCGCGTTTTGTGGTGGCTAAGCGCCGCGGCACCCTGCCGGAGCATATGCTGGTCGCGGATGAGGAGCCCGCCGAAGCCGACGCTCCCGGCAATCCCGGCGCCTCTGCACACTAAGTCTGGATATAGTAAAGCGCCCCGCCCACCCGAAATACCGGGTGGGCGGGGCGTTATGCTGTCGCCAGCCGCATGTGTGGGTGAACCCCAGATCATGCACTGTAGACGTTCAGTATCTGCTGTGCTGTGTACCGCCAGGTGTCCCTGACGGAAGTACTATGCGGGTGCCGGCACCTTGTCCGGCTCCCGTACTAAGCTTACTTGATAGCCGCCAGGGCTGCTTCGTAGTTGGGCTCGTTGGTGGTTTCGGGAACCAGCTCGGTGTAGACAACCTCACCGGCGGGGTTCACGACAACCACGGAGCGTGCCAGCAGACCAGCCAGGGGGCCATCCACGAGCTTCACGCCGAAGTCCTCACCGAAGGAGGAACGGAAAGCGGAGGAGGTCACAACGTTCTCAATGCCCTCGGCTGCGCAGAAGCGGCCGATTGCGAAGGGCAGGTCGTTGGAGACGCACAGCACGACGGTGTTCTCCAGGCCTGCAGCCTGCTTGTTGAAGGTGCGGACGCTGTTTGCGCAGACACCGGTGTCGACGGAGGGGAAGATGTTCAGCACCAGGTTCTTACCTGCGAAATCTGCGGAGGAAATCTCGGAGAGATCAGCCGCGAGAACCGAGAATTCGGGCAGCTTTGCGCCGACTGCGGGCAGGTCACCGTTGGTGTGGATTACGAGTTCGTTATGTAGAGTTACTTCAGCCATGCTTTCATTGTCCCTTGGATGCGGCGGGTGTGCAAGGGGACACAGGCACTAGCGGGCGGAGTTTCCGCATAGCTGATTTTCTGCGGTGCCGCTTCGCCTTAGCGGCACCTCTACAATGGGCAGGTGAGCATATTGAGGCACGTATCTTCCCGCCTTGCGCCGCTGGCGCACCCCGTGACGAATTTCAGGGCACTCCGTCAGGACCTGCGCCGTCAGCGGGTGGAGGGCCGTGCCCTCATTGATCCGCAGAATACGTACCGTCCGAGTGTGCGCGCTGAGCTGCGCCGCATGTTCACGCGCCCGCTCCCGGTGGAAACGCAGACCCTTGTGTGTAACGCTCTGCTGGCGGCAATCTGCTGGTACCTACTCCCGGACGTCTGGCGTTCGTGGCTGTTTAGCGAGTTTAAGGGCCCGGCCGGTTTTGCGCTGGTGATGGTCGGCTGGATGGTTGCGGACGTCACCTCAACGAACCTGATGGGCCACGATGAGGAGCATGCGCTGCGTGCGTTGCGCAGTAGCGACCCGCACGCCCTGCACCTGTTCGTGCGCACGAAGGCTATTGCAATCGGTCTGATCACGGGTGTTTCTGGCACCCTGCTGGCGCTGGTTCTGCACAGTCAGGACAAGAACCTGACCCCCACGCTCATGATGTCCCTGTCGTTCTTTGTGGTGCCGGCTATTGTGGTGTCCCTGGGCTCGATTCTGGGCGTGATTTATCCGTACCGTCTGCGCGGCTGGCAGTTCCGCTGGGCGCACCGCAAGAACCTGCGGATGAGTGCCCGCTGGGTTCTGCTCTGTTTCGGCCCGGGCTGGGTGCTGGGTACGGTGCTGATGTCGCTGATGTTCCCGTCGATTTTCTTATCGGATGCGCTCGCGCGCCTTCTCAACCCCGGCGTGGATCCGCGCGATGTTGCGTTCCGGCCGCTACTGTTTTCGCTGATTTTGTGGGCTCAGGGGGCGATTAGTCTGTGGGTTTTTCCGCGGATTACGGCGCGTATTGCGACCGCGAGGCGCGCCTGGCTGGTGCATTATCTGACGGACGATAAGGTCTGCTAGCCGGTTTTTGGTGCTGGGTGTTTGGGCCGGGGGTTTGGGCCGGGCAGCTACTCGCCCATGTCACGGTAACGAACGGTGCTGGTAACGAACGGCACTGGTAACGAACGGCATTGACCGCGCGCACCACGTGCCCGTCTCTTTTTCCCTATACTGGACGAGTTCACTATTCACTTCTTGACCAGCACCGATGCGCGCTGCCGCGCATCTTCAGGAGTATCCATGTCTTCTAATCGCCGCCGTTTCACCGGCCGTACCGCTTTGGCTCTACCCGCGTTGGGCGCCGCTCTAGCTCTTGTTGTCACTTCCTGCTCGGCAAGCACTGATTCTGCTGTTTCGGGTACCGTAGTGTCTTCTTCTGGCAGCGCTTCTGCCTCCGCGAGCGCGACCTCCACTCAGGCACTGTTCCCGACCCCGTCGGCGAGCCCGAGTGCATCCGCGAGCGCTACCCCGAGTGCTTCATCGCCTGCTCCAGTGCCGTCGGTGGTGACGATTACGGTTCATGCTGAGCCGACGGCATCCGAGTCGAAGTCGGATTCCAAGTCTGAAGCTAAGTCTGAGTCGAAGAAGGACTCCACCTGCGCGTCTGATTCTGCATCGACCGTGGTGTCTAAGGCTCTGCGCGAGCTGAAGAATAAGAGCAAGTGGGATCAGTGGACGAACGTTTCGCGCACGTACGAGGGTTACGACCCCTGTGCTGAGCTGTCGTGGATTGACGCGATTCCGGGTTCTTCCCCGTCTGATTGCTGCATCTCCTCGATGGCGCACCACATTCTGCTGTTCCACCGCGGCAAGTTCATTGGTACCGCAACCTATGAGCCGTACTCGTTCTCTCCGGTGATTACTCGCACCTCGGACAGCTCGATTAGCGTGACCTACCGTTACATGAAGGAAGACGAGAAGGTACACAACGCGAGCGGTCGCACGACTGCTGAGTTCAGCTGGAGCTCTTCGCAGAACAAGGTTGTGATGACCGGTGAGGTTCCGCCGAGCGAATAGCCGGTTCACCTTATAGGCTACGTGTTTGAAGCCCAGGAGGTTGGGCATACGAGAAACCCGCCGTCTCGCATATGGTGTATATGTGAGACGGCGGGTTTTCCGTTGCTTAAGGATATGTAGAGTGCCCGAGGGCTAGCTATTTAGGCAACGAACTTCTTGTAACCGAAGTATGCGGCGCCTGCCAGGATAGCGATGCACAGAATCTTCTTCACGGTATAACTCCTTTGATTGTTCCGGTAGGCACCCGGTGTTTTACTCCGTCTGGCGACTCACCTAAAGGTGAGGGCAGGCGGGGCGTCATCCGCACGTGGTGCCGTTGCTCCCTATCTTACCTGCTTTTGAACAATGTTTTCTGTTTGACGTGCCTAGTCCGCATTTTAGACAGTCAAACACGCAGCGGTTCAGCGCATCGTTGAGGCGGAGAATATGCCTCTGACGGGCGCATAATGGGAGCATGAGTATTTTTAAGAAGAAAGAGTACAGCGCTGAGCGCTCGGCTACTCGCATGGCTCGTGCCCTCGCTGTGATGGGTGCGCTGCACTTCATCATCCCGGATCCCTTCGACTCGATTGTGCCGAAGTATCTGCCGGGTCCTGCCCACGCGTACACTCACGGTTCGGGTGTAGCTGAGCTGGGCACCGCCGCCCTGCTGGCTAATGATAAGACCCGCCGCGCCGGTGGCCTGCTGGCAGCTCTGCTGTTTGTTGCGGTGTTCCCCGCGAACATTCAGATGGCTCTGGATGCGCGTAACCAGTCCACTCAGCGTAAGGCTATTGCGTACGGTCGCCTGCCCCTGCAGCTGCCGCTGATTTGTAGCGCTCTGAAGATTTGGCGTAAGTCGAAGTAGTCGCTTCGTTCATTAGGAACGGCACCTCAGTGTTTTACACGTAAAACATTGAGGTGCCGTTTACCTTAACATACCCGTTATTAAGCTTTCCGTAACCAGCATTGCCTACACTAGAACTAACACACCACCTGTCACAGCGGCAGGTGTACAACCTTTGGAGAGAACAATGGGCACTATTATTGGCACCATTATTACCGGCGCAATTATTGGCGCGATCGCACGTTTCTTCATGCGAGGTCGTCAGAACATTTCGATTCTTTGGACCATTATCTGCGGTGCTGTCGGCGCGGCTATCGGTACCTGGGCAGCGACCCAGCTGGGTGTAGCGGACACCAGCGGCATTGATTGGATCCGCTGGATTATTTCAATTTTCGCAGCAATGCTGACTATTTCCGTCTACCTGGGCCTTACCGGCAGGAAGTAGCAATCCGACCCATTGAGGGCTCACGGAGTCCCTCATATGCAAAGGCGGCACCTCCCCTAGCGTGAGCTAGTGCGGGAGGTGCCGCCTTTTCTGCGCCTTGCAGGAGGCGTTTTATATCTTCTTGGCTTATATCGCCTTGGGTTATGCCTTCTTCACGACGGAGGACTTCAGGTACATCTGGCCTGCGCCGGGGACCTTCGCCTCAATGTCGTGGCCGTTGACGGGGGATTCGAGCAGGCGGATGCCGCGCACCTTGGTGCCTGCCTTGATGTCTGCGCCGCCCTTGACCTTCAGACCCTTGACGATGGTAACGGAGTCGCCGTCGACGAGCTCGTTACCGACGGAGTCGAGAACCTTGGTGCCTGCTTCTTCTTCGGTTTCGCCTGCTGCGGTGCGTTCCCATTCGTGGCCGCACATGGGGCATGCCCAGAGTTCGCCCATTTCGTAGGTGTAGTTTTCGTTGCATTCGGGGCAGGCGGGTGCTTCGATTTCGTTGAGGTTTTCGCTCATGGTTCCTTCTTCTGTCTGTGCGGATGGGCCGCTCCCCTGTTTCCGCGGTGTTACTGCGGTGGTGCTGCGGCGTGTGGGCGCGCGTCAGCGAGGGCGGGGTGCGACGGTGGAGGGTGCGAGGATTCTCGCGTTCGTGCTGACTATACCATTTGGCGGGTGTGAACCGCATGTGTGGGGCTGGTTTTTGCCGGTCTTTTGGGGTGGGTTCGGGGCGTGGGTGAAGCCGAAAATAAAATTTGCCTGGTTTGTGCGTAATATTTACGAAAATTCGGGTTTTTGCTCATTACGCAGAAGATAAGGCGTGTAAAGTATCTAGAGCATTTGTACGTTTTGAGTAGTGAAAGGCACGGCTTCATGAAGCTTTCTGCACGTAACCAGTTCGCTGGCAAGGTTGTTGAGATCACCGAGGGTGCAACCAACGGCATCGTTAAGATTGAGATCGCTCCGGAGGTTGTTATCTCCGCTTCCATCACCAATGAGTCCATTAAGGAGCTGGGCCTGAAGGTTGGCGAGACTGCATACGCAGTGATTAAGGCGTCCAACGTGATGGTTGGTGCTGACCACTAATCCCGGTCGATAAGACTTATACCCGGGCGGCTGCCTCTTGTGGCGCGCGAGGGTTAATAGAGCGGAGCCCCGCACTGTGCATTCACAGTGCGGGGCTCCGCTTTTATGTTTGTATCGCTTAGACGTTGAAGCGGAACTCCACCACGTCATCATGATTTATATAGTCTTTTAGGACTGCCCTAAGACCTCTACCCTATATAGCGCCTCAAGACTATCTCTATAGTCAACGATTTCTCGCAACTTATCCGTCAACCGAGATGGTATATGATGGGGAGCCACAAGCCTCATAAAAAGGATAATCTGACGGATATGCTTTTCAAAATCGTGACGACCCAGGATGGGCATTAATTCAAAATTACCAAAAAGCATTTGATCGCTCGAATGTGAATCTTGATTTATATAAACATAAGAAATAAATGATTTCAAGAATTCATATTCTGCACTCTGGTTATCATAAAAACAGGCAACCCGGTCCAACGCACTTCTACCTGAAATTTTAGATTCCCCCAATTCAAACCTCAAAAATGCTTCCCATACGCGCCTAACTTCATTAGGAGAGAGCAATTCTATATCTCCCCCATTTCTAACAGCAATGTCAAACATCTTCTTTAGAATGTTTCGATATTCATCAATATTACCAAAATTCACCTCCCTGATACATTCACCTTGAGACTCTATAATTTCACAACATTTCACAACAGAACCATTTATCCTATATATAATAGACTTTGAAATCTCGAGGGCTGCAGCGGGATCATGCGTCATAATAACTATTTTTGCTTTAGAACTATTTCCAGCCACAATCTCGGAAACATAATCTAAAATTTGAATAACACCATACTTATTGTCATAGTCAAAACTAGACAGTGGATCATCTAGAATAATAATCTGATTTTTATGTGCAATATTCAATGTTCTCTCCCCGTCCGATATATCAACAAAGAAATAGCACAACGCCAAAATATTCTGCTCCCCAAGAGATAGCCGATTAGGCAAAACTTCTCGACCCCTCTTCTTCACCCTATATCCATATTCACCATCAGCTTCTATCTGCAATACATCTTCACCAAAAATTACACGTAACCACTGATTCATATTTTTAACAACCAGAGCAGTGGAGTCCTCATGTCTCTTCCTTTCCAATCGCTTTTCCATATTCTTTAAGGTTTCGCTCTTAGAAAGGCGTAGTTCTTTTTCTTGCCTCATTCTATCTACACCAGGTATAAATACACGTGACTTAGATAAATCAGTATATAAAGAGTAGTCCTTAACACGTAAAACTCGCATGATACTCTTAACATAATTTCGACGAAGAGAAAATAACCTTATATCACCAGCAACGCGCTCGTGTGAATCACCCTGCCCATTAACTTTCTTACTAGCCGCAAAGCATATTTCATTGTAAATATCCTCTATCTCATTCTCTAGATTTACAAGGTCCCCCTCAGATAAAATCAATTCAGAATCATCAACATATTTACTTCGATTCCCACCTTGACTAAACTCCAAAGAGAGCCACCTGTTAAAATAGACATCATCAATATCAGAACTTCTAAATGCCTTCTCCAAGAGAGTTTCCCCCAAATGCATGTATCCACTTTCCTCAGAGCTACCAATATCCAACTCATTCTCAAGACATGCATCCACAAACATTTTACATAAATGTGATAGAAATCCATCCCAGGATGCAAAATCATATTTAGACCAAACCTGATTTACTGCCCCTCTAGCTGTCTGTGATATATTTTTCTCAATTTCTGATATTTCTTTTTTAAGAACGTCTATTTCGTTAATTATTGTTGCATTTTCCCCTAGTAAGATAACTGGCTCAAGGTGGCTTGAATCATATATACGAAAGTTCTCAATGACATACATCTCATTAAAAACATGCACATTTGAACAATTTCTCCCAAGTGATTTTCCGTCTACATCAAAAAACTCCGTACCCCGAGTTTCTAAACTCATAGACCGCGCAATTGTTGATTTTCCCGAGCCGTTTTTACCCAAAACAATAGCACATCGAGCATCAGGAAGAGCCTGACCATTTTTACTCTCTCGAGTAAAAAATGGATATTCTTTTACACCATCATATCCTGTGTCAATCTTTATTGATGATACTTTTGTTGCATCAACCATGTGTTCCTCCTAGAACCAATAGATTTCCTACATTGAATAGATATAATAAAATCCCCTTGAGCATCAGTTCATCAAAGATACAACTGTCTCAAGGGGATCTTATAACTTCACTGTTACTCAGATATTAATTTATTTAATTATTCCAAGCTTAGACGTTGAAGCGGAACTCGACCACGTCGCCGTCCTGCATGATGTAGTCCTTGCCCTCCATACGAACCTTACCGCGGGCCTTCGCCTCCGCCATGGAGCCAGCCTCATCCAGATCCTTGAAAGACACAACCTCAGCCTTAATGAAGCCGCGCTCAAAATCAGAGTGAATCACGCCAGCAGCCTGCGGCGCAGTATCACCCTTATAAATCGTCCAGGCGCGAGCCTCCTTCGGGCCAGCAGTCAGATAAGTCTGCAGGCCCAGGGTCGAGAAGCCCACACGAGCCAGCTGGTCCAGGCCGGACTCATCCTGACCGTTCATCTCCAGCATCTCGCGAGCCTCCTCCTCAGACAGCTCCACCAGATCAGCCTCCAGCTTCGCGTCCAAGAACACAGCCTCAGCCGGCGCCACCATGTCACGCAGCTCCTGCTGCTTCTCCTCAGATGCCAGAATGCCCTCATCCGCGTTGAACACGTAAATGAACGGCTTAGCAGTCAGCAGGTTCAGCTCCTTCAAATGGGTCAGCTCCAGCTTCGCGTCCTTCGCACGAGAAATGATGGTGTCACCATCCTCCAGGATCTTCTGCGCAGCCTTGTAGGTCTCCAGCTGAGCGGCGTCACCCTTCTTAATCTTCACAGCCTTCTCCAGACGCGGAATAGCGTTCTCCAGAGTCTGCAGGTCAGCCAGAATCAGCTCAGTGTTAATGGTCTCCATATCGGAGGCGGGGTCAACCTTGCCGTCCACGTGAATGACGTCCGGGTCATCAAACGCACGCACCACCTGGGCGATAGCGTGCGCCTCACGAATGTTCGCGAGGAACTTGTTACCCAGGCCCTCACCCTCAGAAGCGCCCTTCACAATACCCGCAATATCAACGAACGAAACAGTCGCAGGCAGAATACGCTCCGAACCAAAAATCTCAGCCAGACGGTTCAGACGCGCATCCGGCAGGTTCACCACGCCCACGTTCGGGTCAATGGTCGCGAACGGGTAGTTAGCTGCCAGCACAGTGTTGCCGGTCAGCGCGTTGAACAGGGTGGACTTGCCCACGTTAGGCAGGCCAACAATGCCGATAGTTAGAGCCACAAGTTTTCCTTCGATTCATGTACCCCGCCAAACACTCAGGATGCGCCGCGTACGTGATGCGGCGGGTGCGGGCGGGCACAGGGCGAAAATGGTGCCCGCTTCCAAGCGCGACACCGCCAGTCTCAAGAAGAAACGGGTGCGGGGCGCCTGCGGGCATAGACACTACCATTCTACCGTGTTCGCGCAGGAGCCGCCCGTGTTGATGAGAGCAGCGGGCTAGAGCCAGCCGTTCTCCGTGGCGATACGCACCGCATCCTGACGAGTCGACGCACCCGTCTTCGCCATCGCCGCCGACAAATAATTACGCACCGTACCCGCCGACAAAAACAACGCCGACGCAATCTGCTGAGCCGTACCACCCGACGCCGCCTCACGCAGCACCTGCGCCTCACGCTCCGTCAACGGAGAAGCACCCGTCACCAAAGAATCCGCCGCCAACGACGGATCCACCACACGCAACCCCGCATGCACACGACGAATCGCCTCCGCCAACTGGCGAGCACCCGTATCCTTCACCACAAAACCACTCGCACCAGCCTCCAACGCACGGCGCACATAACCCGGGCGGCCAAACGTCGTCACAATCAGCGTACGCACCGGCTCACCCGACTCACTCAAAGCACCCGCATCACGCAGCGCCGCAGCCGCCTCAATACCATCAGCCAGCAAAGTACCGGGCATCTGCACATCCAGCAGCACCACGTCCGGCTTCAACAGGGCGACAGCACCCAACACCTCATCACCACTACCGACCTGACCCACAATCTGCAGGTCAACCTCCAGGCCCAGCAGGGCGGCAAGAGCCTCACGGATGAGCTGCTGATCGTCAGCGAGCAGAACACGAATCATGGAAGCCTCCCAGGGGTGAATACGGGGTGATAACGGCGGGCGGAACAACCGCGTGAGGTTGTCTACCACCACCATACAGGGGCGGGTAGCTCCCCCGTCCAGGGCGCGGCGCCAAGTTCCACAATCTGCAGAACCTACCTACAGCAGTGAGGTGTCACCGTCCATGCTCACACGGATGCGCGTACCCACCCCACCGCCAGGGTTCTCCGCCAGCCACTGCTCGGGCGCCGCCTCAATCACCACGCTACCGCCGGACGCCGCCACACGCTGAGCCATACCCGTCAGACCGTTACCGCGCGCATCGCCCACACCCACGCCGTTATCGAGGATGTCCAGACCGGTTGCGCTCAGACGCACCCGCGCCGCGTTCGCACCCGAATGGCGCACCATGTTCGTAACCGCCTCACGCAGAACCCAGGAGAACAGCTTCGCGTTCACACCAGCCACCGCGAGCGCGCTCTGAGCCTCCGGCAGCTCGGCGCGAATACCAGCGGTCTGCAGGGCGCGGCCCGCACCCTCAATCTCACCCGAGAAGTCGGGCACTCGCAGGCGGGTGACGGTCGAGCGGACCTCCGCCAGGGACGCGCGGGACAGCTGCGCGATCGCCTCCATCTCGGCACCGGCGCGGGCGGGGTCAATCTCCAGCAGACGCTGCGCCAGCTCAGCCTTGAGGGTGATGACGGTCAGGGAGTGGCCCAGCACGTCGTGCACGTCGCGGGCAATCTCCTCACGCTCCTCGGAGAGCGCCAGGGAGGCACGCGCCACGTCCGCGCGTTCGCCCAGCTCAATCAGGTAGGAGAAGCCCAGCATGCCCACCATCGGTGCACCAATAAAGAGGGCCATACCACCGCGCGCGGTGACATCAAAGCCGATGCTCGCCATAAAAATTAGCCAGCAGGCCAGGGCAATCGTCGCCGCTACACCCAAGCGCAGGCGGTACGGGGCGATTGTGCCAAAAATCCAGAACGCCACAAAGTACATGCTGAACGACAAGAACACCATATACGCCGATTCCAACCGCAGCGCCGTCAGGCCAACCACAGGCAGTGCCATCAGCACCGTCCAGATGACGCTTCGACGCACCGTGGAGGTGACCGGCACCAGCCACGGCACCGCGTACGCCGAGCAGTTCACCACCGCAAACAGCACCACCAGTGCCACACCGGTCCAGCGCACCGGCGCCAGCTCCGGGGTGGTGAGGAAGCTGTCCAGCGGCATGAGCAGAAACACCAGCCACGGGGCGCTAAAGCCCAGCGCCAGCCAGTTCACGTTGCCGCTGCGTTCCCGGTGGAGGAAGCGGAAGCGGTGCTTGCCCAGGGTGCGCTTCGCGGCGGAGGGTGCCGCCTCGTTCTCCGTGTGGGGGTGTTCGTTCTCGTAGGAATGGGTGTGGGTTTCGGTCATGGTTCTAGCCTAACGTGCGGGTGCCGCGGGTGCAGATACCACCGGTGCGGCATTGTTAGTAGCAGCGGTGTCAGTAGGGGCTGTGTTAGTAGGAGCAGCGTGAGTGGATACGGCTTCCGCCGCAGCCTCGGAAGCCCCTGATACTACGGAACCCTTGAGACTGCGGCGGGAAGAAGCATTTAGCGGCGGGTTGCGCGGCGCATCAGCAGGGCAGAAACACCCAGGAAGATAGCCGCCCACACGACCAGGCTCACCACGGCGTACCAGAGCGGCTCGGTCACGAGCCAGTCCGCACCACCCGAGATAATGGTCTGACCTGCGCTGAAGGGGTAGCGGGCAATCTCAGCGGCACCGTACAGCGGGGTGAAGCGGGCGTACTTCAGCAGGTCGGTGCTCAGCGGGGAGAACACGGTACCGAAGAAGCTCATAATCACCAGCAGACCGTTCGCAATGGACACGGCGTTCTCGTTACGAATCAGCAGGCCCATCATGATGCCGTAGAAGGCGAACACCAGACCGCACAGCACCGTCAGCGCGCCAGCGGCAAGCTGCTGGTTCACCGGGATCTCAACGCCGGTAAACATGCCCACAATGTTCACCGCAATCACCGGCACCGCAGAAATCACCAGGGCGGTCAGCGACTTCGCGCCCAGGTACTTGCCGGTGGTCAGCGGGGTCAGCGCCAGCTGGCGGTTCCAGCCGCTGGAAAGCTCAGCGACGGTGCTGCCGCTAATCGCCACAGTGTTCTGAACCGCACCGTAGAGCGCCATGCCAATCATGACGTACGCCGCTACGTTGCCGTCACCCATCGGCTGGGAGGAGTAATCCTGCATCGCGCCGAAGAGCAGGAAGAAGACGATGGGCAGTGCCACGCCGAAGAAGAAACGGTCGGTCGAGAGGATAGAAGCGCGGATGTCGTAGAGTGCGTAGCGGAGCATGATGTTTTCCTTGAGGTGTGTAGCGGCGGCGTAACGTTTAGATGGTGTGGTTTTTAGGCAGTCTGAATGTTTAGGCGTCGGATGCCTTGGAGGCGGCGGCCTGCTCGGTCAGCAGGGTGAAGGACTCGTCCAGGGAGGGCTTGATAACCTCCAGGTCGCTGATGCTGTAGTTGTTCAGCAGAGTGCGCAGTACCTGCTCAATCTCCAGCACGGAGATGCGGTGGCGGTACCCGCCGGACTCTTCGGTCACCTCGACCGGCACATCCAGGTCGGTGATGGGTGCGGGTGCGAGGAAGGAAAGGTGGCGGTGGCCGGTCAGGGCACGAATCTCGTCGGAGGAGCCGTCAGCGATGATGGAGCCGGATTCCATGAGCACGATGCGCTGGGCGAAGTTCTGTGCTTCTTCCAGGTAGTGCGTCGCAAAAAGAATGGTCGTTCCACGTTCTGCGATGGCTTCCATACGTTCCCAGAAGGTGCGGCGCGCATTCACGTCCATACCGGCGGTCGGCTCGTCCAGGATCAGCAGTTCCGGCGAGTGCATGGTCGCCAGGGCGTAACGCAGACGCTGCTGCTGACCACCCGAGCACTTGCCGACCTTACGCTTAGCAATATCGGTCAGGTCGGCGCCGGCGAGTACCTCATCCACGTCAATGGGCTTGGGGTACAGCGCCGCAATCATCTCGACCGTGGCGCGGATCGTCAGGTCCTTGAGCAGGCCGCCGGTCTGCTGAACCGCACCGAGCAGACCGGCACGTGCCGCCTCGGAAGCGTTGCGACCGAAGACGCTCAACTCTCCGCCGCTGGGCTGGGTCAGGCCAAGAATCATGTCGATGAGGGTGGTCTTACCTGCGCCGTTGGGGCCGAGCAGGGCGATGATTTCGCCGCGCTTGACGGTCAGGTCAATCGAGTCGACGGCGACCACGGTGCCTGCCGCGCGGGTGGAGAAAACCTGGCGGAGGGAGCGGGCAGAAATAACGGTTTCTGCGGTGTTGTGCTTGCTGTTCTGAAGTGCTGCGGTGTTCATGTTTCTATTACACCTCCGGTTTTCGCGCCGCTGCGGTACAGAGTGTCATGACCTGCACATGACAAATGTCATGAGTTGAGGATATGCGAGCGTCGCGGCCGGTTACGCAAAGCGGGGGCTCCGTCCTCAAGGCGCCTGTATCAATCGTTGTTGGGGCGCCGCAGAGAGGGCACACCCCCAGCAGCGGAGGCGGTCGCGTGAAGCGGGGGCTCCGTCCTCAAGGCGCCCCAGCGCCGCAGAGGGGGCACTCCCCCGCGAGCGGAAACCGGCGCGTACCGCCATCCCTACCCATGCATCCTCAAGCACGAAAAACCCCGTGTCTTCTCCCCACACGGGGAAAAGGACACGGGGTCATCAGCTAAAAGGCTTAGCGAGTGGGCTTAGCGCCGCGGCCACCGAGCTGGCGGCCTACGTTCTCGTCGTTCTTCAGAGCGGAACGCAGTTCCTTCGGCAGGGAGAAGAGAATATCTTCCTTCGCGGTCTCGACCTCTTCGATGGTGCTGTAGCCGTACTCGGCGAGCAGGGCCAGTACCTCCTGAACCAGAACCTCGGGCACGGACGCGCCGGAGGTCAGGCCCACGGTCGCCACACCCTCGAACCAGGACTCGTCCACCTGGTGTGCGAAGTCCACACGCTCGGCACGCTTAGCGCCGTATTCGAGTGCCACTTCCTTCAGGCGCACGGAGTTCGAGGAGTTTGCCGAACCAACCACGATGACCAGGTCAGCGCGCGGAGCAATCTCCTTGATGGCGCCCTGGCGGTTGGAGGTTGCGTAGCAGATGTCGTCCGAGGGCGGATCCTGCAGGGAGGGGAAACGCTCACGCAGACGCGCCACGGTTTCCAGGGTCTCATCCACGGACAGGGTGGTCTGAGAAATCCAGACGACCTTCTCCGGGTTGCGAACGGTCACCTGGTCCACTTCGTCGGGCGAGTTCACGATCTGGATGTGCTCGGGCGCCTCACCGGCGGTACCCTCGACCTCTTCGTGGCCGGTGTGACCGATGAGCAGGATGTCGTAGTCCTGCTTAGCGAAGCGCACAGCCTCGCGGTGCACCTTGTTCACCAGCGGGCAGGTCGCGTCAATAGTGTTCAGGGAGCGGTCGCCAGCTGCGGAAACCACCGCCGGGGACACGCCGTGCGCCGAGAACACGGTCACGGAACCTTCGGGAACTTCATCCACTTCATCAACGAAGATAGCGCCCTGCTTCTCCAGGGTCTCCACCACGTGGCGGTTGTGAACAATCTGCTTGCGCACGTAGACGGGCGCGCCGTAGTGTTCCAGCGCCTTCTCGACAGCAATCACGGCACGGTCAACGCCGGCGCAGTAACCGCGCGGGGTGGCGAGCAGGACCTTCTTCTCGCCGTTGACGGGTGCGGCGGCTTCAACGTCGGCGCGGCTGCGGCGCTCGCGGGGTACGGGCGGCAGGCCCAGGGCAATAGTTTCAGTGGACATGGTTACTATCCTACGTTGTTCGGACTTTTAGTGTGTGATGACTGTGGCACCGCTCGCAGAGCTACGTCCCAGGGCGATGAGGCGAATCAGAATACCGATCAGCAGGGCGAGAATCGCCATGACCAGCCCGTAGCTTGCCGCCGCCTGCAAGTGCCCGGTCAGTGACGGTGCAAGCTGGTTCCATACCCCGGTAATCAGCGCCGTTCCGGCGGTGCTGTGGCTGGTAATTCCCAGGGATTCAGGGGTTTGGCCGCCGAACCAGGCTGCCGCGCCCCAGCCCAGCAGGGCGTAGAGCAGAGCCGTGAACACCGGCACCAGGATGCGGTGCCTGGGTGCCAGCAGCGTAGCCAGCAGCAGGCTCAGCACCGAAATGATGGTCAGCGGCATGGTGGACTTGCCCAGCGCGGCGGCACGGTTAATGCCTGCGTGCAGGAACCACTCCTGCTGCTCCTGTTGCCCCTGCTGACTGTTGCCGTCCTTCACCCGGTCAATGTTGAGGGTTTCAGGGCCGAGCTTGGTCAGGTCAGGGTCGAAGGAGCCGATAGAGCCGACCTTCGCGTCCAGCGCACGGTAGAAGGGGGTGAGCACAATGACGGCGGGGCCGTCCTGGTGTTCAAGGTTGTAGCGGCGAGTTTCCTCGGCTATTTCCTTCCAGAGGCTTCGATATTCTTCAGTTTTTGACAGCTCAGCCGCGGAACGGTTGAGCATGGAACGTATGCCGTCTTGTGTCGGCTTTACAAGAATGGAGTATAAGCCGCTTTGTTTGGTGCCGTCGAGGAAGGTTGTCATAGCCTCCGACTTCATGAGGTCTTCGACTGCGCCGTCCGCGATGCGCGAGGCGAGCTGCGAATCCTCCGCCAGGTTGGAGGAAATCTGCGAGAAACCGCGCTCTGACATGAGCTTAGAGTTCACCCAGGCACCCGTGGTTGCACCCAGAGCGGTCACCAGGGCCAGGGCGCACAGCACAACGGTCAGGAACCTCCGCAAACCTGCCGCGAAGGGAGGCTCCGGGGCGGCCTGCAGTTCAGCCTTGGTGGGGGCTGCAGCGTGGCCGAGCGTGCGCGTGGGCTGTAGCAGGGTGGTGTCTTCGTCCGCCGTATAGTAGCCGTCCGTGCGGGTAATCCGGGTGTCGACGACTCGGGTCGCGTCCGCCGGGTAGTTTTGCGCGCCAGTACCCGCCGCTGACGAAGCCGCGGCGGTGTTGAGGGCGTTGTTCTGATGTGCTGACTGATCGGGTGAGCGCATGAGCCTAGGGTACCCGCTCACAGTGTTCAAAGCCGATTCAGACCCGCAGAATGCGCCAGAAGCTAAGTTCTGCCTGCACTCCGTGCAAGCTACCCGAGTCGCCAGGCTGACCTGTGCGCAGGCGCATAACCAACCAATCAGGGACAATAGAAGGTATGAACTTCTACAACCCCTCCGCAGCGCAGCCGGCACCCGCGCTGGTGGTGCCGCCCGTGCACGAGCGGCAGCTTCCCGGGAAGTCTCAGGAAACCACCGCCACCAACCCCTGGCCCCTCGCCCTGCTCGCGCAGAACCTCAAAAACTATGTAGACAAGGTTCCCGAGCTCTGGGTGGAGGCGCAGGTCGCCTCCCTCAACGGCCGCGGCGGCAACGTCTTCATGGAGCTCAAAGACCTCAACGAAGACTTCTCCTTCACCCTCGCGCTCTTCGGGCGTGCCGGTAGCGGCCTGGCGGCTGATGTGACCGTAGGCGCTCGCATCGTCACCCGCGCCAAGCCGAGCCTGTGGAAGAACGGCAAGCTCTCCCTCATCGGCAAGGAAGTGTACGCGGTCGGCACCGGCAACCTGCACGAGCAGCTGCAGCGTCTGCGTGAAGCTCTCGCCGCCGAGGGGCTGTTCTCTGACGCGCGGAAGAAGCCGCTACCCATGCTGCCGAATCGCGTGGGTCTGATTACCGGTCGCGATTCTGACGCGGAGAAGGACGTTATCCGCAACGCCTCCCTGCGTTGGCCCGGCGTGGTTTTCGAGGTGCGCAATACCCGCGTTCAGGGTGAGGGCGCGGCGGCTGAGGTCATTGCCGCGCTCGCCGAACTGGACGCCCACCCGGAGGTGGACGTCATCGTCATCGCCCGAGGCGGCGGCTCCTTCGAAGATCTGCTGCCTTTCTCTGAGGAGGCGCTCATCCGCGCCGTCGCGGCGGCCACCACCCCGGTGGTCTCGGCAATCGGTCACGAGGCGGACTCCCCCATCCTCGATGCGGTCGCCGATCTGCGCGCCTCCACCCCCACCGATGCGGGTAAGCGCATCGTGCCCGATATTTCGGAGGAAACCGCCCGCATCACCGAGGCGCGCGCCCGCCTGGACCGTGCGGTGCTCGGCTACGTGGGCATGCAGATGAACTACATTGCCCAGCTACGCAGCCGCCCGGTGCTCACCCACCCGGAGTCCTCCCTGCTCATGCGTGTGGAGGAGCTGAGCCAGCTGCGCGAGCGCGCCCACCGTTCGGTGCAGCACCGCCTGGAGCGTGAGTCGGCGACCCTGTCGCACACGTTGGCGCGGGTGCGTTCGCTCTCTCCTGCGCAGACGCTGAACCGCGGCTACTCCATCGTTCAGGATGCCGCGGGCGCTATTGTGCGTGACGCTTCGGCGCTGAGCGAGAGCGAGCAGATTACGGTGCGCGCGGCGACCGGTTCGGCGCAGGCGACCGTGACCTCCACGGATCCCTCGAACATCTCCTAAACCTCAATACCCCTAAAGTTTTACCCCAAGTTTTTACCTCTGAAAGGTTCCTCAATGAGCGAGAACATTAGCTTCAACAGCGCCGAGCTGGGCGCCCCCGTCGAAACCCTCGGCTACGAGCAGGCACGCGCCGAGCTGGAGCAGGTCGTGCGCCAGCTGGAGTCCGGCGCCAGCGACCTGGAAACCTCCATCGCACTGTGGGAGCGTGGCGAGGCGCTTGCCGCCCGCTGCGAGGCGTGGCTGCAGGGCGCGCAAGAGCGCCTGAACGCGGCACGCGGCGCACAGGCAGGTGCACAGGGCGGTCAGGAGCCTGCGGCGAACTAGCACGCCCCTGCTGGCGCGTTACGTCGCCTCCTTCCTGGCGCATTCACGCCCCGGCGCATCTGCCAATCGGAAAAATAGCCTGCCCCGCAGCTCATCAGAACTGCGGGGCAGGCTATTTCTGTCTCTCGCAAAGCAGAGGCGGCCGTAAAGCTCGCTAGTGCTTCTGCTTGTAGTCAGCCATGAAGTTACCCAGGCGCTCCAGGGCGCTGGTGAGGGTCTGCGTATCGGGCAGGAACACCAGACGGAAGTGGTCCGGGTCCTTCCAGTTAAACGCGCGGCCGTGGCTGAAGAGAATCTTCTGGCTCTTCAGCAGATCCAGGGCGAACTGCTCGTCGTCGGTAATGTCGAAGCGCTCAACATCAATCTTCGGGAACAGGTACAGAGCGCCGTCCGCGCTGGTGCAGCTGATGCCGTCAATCTCGTTGAGCATCTTGTGCGCCAGGGTGCGCTGCTCGTACAGGCGGCCGCCGGGGACAATCAGCTCGTTAATGGACTGGTAGCCGCCCAGTGCAGTCTGGATTGCGTGCTGTGCCGGAACGTTGGAGCACAGGCGCATGGATGCAAGCAGGTGGATGCCTTCCAGGTAGCTCGTTGCGTCCTTCTTGGGGCCGGTAATAGCGACCCAGCCTGCGCGGTAACCGCAGACGCGGTATGCCTTGGACAGGCCGGAGAAGGTCAAGCAGAGCACGTCGTCGCCGGTGAGGGTTGCCATGTTGATGGCTTCTGCGCCATCGTAGGTAATCTTTTCGTAGATTTCGTCGGAGAACACAACCAGACCGTGCTCGCGTGCCAGGTCCACGATCTGCTTCAAAATCGAGCGCGGGTAGACGGCACCGGTCGGGTTGTTCGGGTTAATGACCACAATGCCCTTGGTGCGCTCGGTAATCTTCGACTTAATGTCTTCGATGTCCGGGTACCAGTTGTTTTCCTCGTCGCACAGGTAGTGCACGGGCTTGCCGCCCACCAGCGCGGTGGATGCGGTCCACAGCGGGTAGTCGGGCATGGGGACCAGGATTTCGTCGCCGGTCTCGCAGAGTGCCTGCAGGGTCATCGGGATCAGCTCAGACACACCGTTACCCAGGTAGATGGAGTCGGTGTCGAGGTTCATGATGCCGCGGTTCTGGTAGTGCTGCACAATGGCGGTACGTGCCGAGTAGAGGCCGCGGGAATCGGAGTAGCCCTGGGTTTCAGGCAGGTGACGAATGATGTCCATCATGATGGCATCCGGCGCCTCAAAGCCGAAGGGGGCGGGGTTACCAATGTTCAGTTTGAGGATGCGGTGGCCCATCGCCTCCATGCGATTGGCTTCATCCAGAATGGGGCCGCGGATGTCGTACAGGACGTTGCTCAACTTTGAGGACTGACGGTACTTCGTCATGATGATTTACTTTCTAGGGTGATCCAAAATGAATTGTGCTGCGTCATCATCTGCGATGGGGTTGGAACCGCTAGTCAGACGCAACAGGAACGAGAGGTTACCCGTGTCTAATGTAGATGATACGCGGTTAATTGCCGTCCGGGCGCTATCTGGCAGGGTACGACGGATAATGGGCACCAGCTGCTGCTGCAAAAGTGCCGTCGAGGGGTCTTCCAGGGTGACCAGGCGGTTATCGTCAATTGCCGAGTCGCAGCTGTGCAGCAGGGTCACCTGCACGGTGTCTGCGGTGAGGGCGTTGACGCGCTCGGCGGGGTCGTCCTGAATCTTCGGGTCGTGCACGCGGTAGTGGTAGAGGCTACGCAGGGAATCCACGCCGTAGGTGCCGCTGGAGTACCCGGTCGGAATGGAGAACGCCAAAGAAGACTGCACATCGCGCAGGTTTGCGAGGGAGTTGAGCTTGTGGCGGGCGCTCACGGCGCGGGTGGTGACCAGTACATCCTTGTTGGTGGCGTTAGCGCCGTTGAGGAGCATGAGCTCTTCGGGCAGGATGCGCGAGATGGCGTTGGTCATGTCGGTGGTGCTCATGGCGCGCAGGTTGATGGGGTCTGCGGAGCGGGTGGAGCTTGCCGAGGGGCTTGCGGTACCGTCCGTAGCATGTGCGGAGGTGGTGCTCTCCTCCGTGGTGGGGGTGGCCGCCGGGGGCAGGGTCACGCCTGCCGCTTGAGCGGAGGCGGTCACGGAGGCGGCAATACGTTCGTTCTGTGCGGCGGCGGGGCTGATTTTGCCGTCGTCGGTCAGGTAGAGCAGCAGGTCTCCACTGTAGTCGATGACAAGGTCCAACGATTCAAGGGCCGCGGCAGTGGTGCTACCGGTTGCCTCGTCGTCGGGCAGAGTAGCGGTAGGGGTGGCAGAATTAGCCGAAGGAACCATGAGCCCGCGCAGGGCGGCGGCGCGGCTGTTGTCGGTGTCAACAAGTTCGACGGTGTAGCCGACCTGTCGCAGGGCGCGTGCGTACACGTGCGCTACGGCGCGCATCTCACGCAGGGCGCCGTAGCCGATACGCAGGGTACCGTAGCTGGAGGCGGAAGGGTCCACATGCGGGGTCGTGTCATTGTTGCCGCAGGCGGCGAGCAGCGGCATGAGCGCCAGGGAGGTGAGAGCCGCACGGCGGGTGAGGGTCAGTCGGTTCATTAGGGAAGCTTCCGTGCGTTTTCATCGGCAAGAAATTCGCGGTATTCGCGTGCCCAGCTAGCGGCGTTGGAGTAGCCCATCATGGAGGCTACCTCGTCGATGAGGGTGCCGTAGCGGATGGTGTCCAGCTCAGCGATGGGTACCCAGCGTGCAGTGTCGGAGGAGCCGTTGATTTCGTGGCGCAGTTCGCCGGTGACAATGTGGGCACGGAAAACCACCCGCAGGGCGCAGAAGGGTAGCGCTTGCGGGTCTTTCTGGGTGGAGCGCACGGGGAAGTGTCCGGCGTGCACGCCCAGAATGTCTTCAATGGCGACGCTGTAACCGGTCTCTTCGAGGGTCTCTCGTAGCGCGGTTTCGTCGGCCTGTTCGCCGGGTTCCATGCCGCCGCCGGGCAGGGACCAGAGGGGGCTGAGCGCGCGGTCTTCGGGCACCCAGCGGGTCATGAGCAGCTTGCCCTGCTCAATGATCACTGCGTAGGCTGCGGGTCGGGTTTCCATTGCTAATGCCATGGTTTGATTTTACCGTCTATCGTTCGTTAGCGTTTCTTGCCGCGGCGTGCGCTGGCGGCTTTGGCGGACTGTCGAGCGTGCTGGCGCGCGTTACCGTTTTTCTTGGCGTTGGCGCGCTTTTTATCGCGTGCTTCGCGGCGGGCGTTGGCGGCTCGTGCCTTCGCTTTTTCCTTTGCTTTTTCAGCGGCGATGCGTTCGGCGCGTGCCTGCCGGGTTTCGCTACCGCGCTCACTGGTTGCGGTGCGGCCACGCACAATACCGATGAAGTCCTGCAGGAGCGCTTCGAGCTCTTCGCTGCGCGGCTCGCCCTTGGGGGCACGCGGCCAGACCAGGTGCACCGGGTAGGTGTCCAGGCCCGCAACGGGGCGGTAGGTGAGGTCCTTGCGGTGGTAGAAACGCGCAATGGACATGGGCACAATGTACAGACCCACACCAGCGGCAACCAGCTCGATGGTTTCCTTATCGGTCAGGCCCTCGGGCACGATGCGACCGGCACTCTCACGCCATGCGCGGGAGACTTCCTCATAAGCGGGAATATCGGAGGCGGGCTGCAGCAGGAACTCTTCAGCAAGCTCCTCCACGGGCACCTCATCAAGCACGGTGAGCACATGGTCCACCGGCAGAATGACCACGGGTAGCTCCTCGTAGAGGCGGATGCTATGGTACTTTTCGCCGTCGGTGCTTGCCGGTTCGCGGTCGGGGCGCACAATGCTCATGTGTGCGAAGGGGTTCTCGGGTACGTCCTTACGCTCAATGGGGGCGTGCTCGGTAGCCTCAGCGCTAACCTCGGCGGGCGCCTCGGGGGCAGTTTCTTCCGCAGAGTTGAGGGCAGGGTCAATCAGGCACAGGTCCTGATGCAGGGAGTCCAGGCCGCGCGCCTCACGCACGGGTACCTCCGCCAGCTGCACACGGTCGCCGAAACGCTCGTGCCAGCGGTTGAACCACTTGCCGGGCATAATCGCGGGCACGTAGCTAATGCGCAGCACAGAGCGCTGCAGCACGGGGACGGGCAGAGCCTCCGGGGTCTGGATCATCGCCAGCTGCTCGGGATGCAGGTACACGCGGGTGGGAGCTTCGCTTTCTACCTGGTCGGTAGCGTTTTCGGGCGCGTTCTGCTCGGGGTCGATTGCGGTGAGGGCAGAGTCGTTGACGGGCTGCTCTTCGGGGGTGCCTGCGGTGGAGGATGCGGATGAACTCATCCCTCCACGCTAGCACATCTTGGGCGGGGGCATTGAGGGTAGGTGAGTGGCCTCAACCCGGCGAGATAGTGCACCTATCCCCCGCTGAAGGTAGGACTAGTTCTCGGCGATGTTATCCGCAGTGTTCTCAACGGTTTCGCGGTTAATGCGGCGTTCGCGCAGCTGAGTCACAATGACCAGCACCGTGATAACAATGGCAAGGGCGAGCGGGAACATCCACGGCTCCAGGCCGAGGGCCGCAAGAATTGCGAAGCCGATGGTGGTGTAAATACACGCCCACATGAAGGTTCCAACCAGCATCGCGGGAACCCAGCGACGCAGAGGCATTTTCGTGAAGCCGGTCGTGATGATGACCGCGGTTTGCAGACCCACGGTGAGAAAGCAGAGGGGCACAGCAATAACGCCCCACCGATTAATCAAGCGGCGCGCTTTACGGTAGAGCGGGCTGTCCATGGCTTTGCGGATGCGGTCGAGGCGGGCACCGCCTTCAGCAGCAAGCGCGCCAAGAGCGTACACGATGCTGGTGCGGACGATTCCGACCACCCACATGAAAGCTAGGGCAACCTCAATCGGGAGTGCGTCAAACCAATCTTTCACCCGGCTATTCTCTCATGAGTGGGCGATATTAACCTGATTGAAGGTTCTTTGAGGCTTCTTATTCGACTTTTGGAGGGGTCAGAAAATTTTTTTAAATTTTTTCAGCCGGGGGTTATTGCCCCTTGTCGCCTGCAATGGCGCGGATTTTACTTAGGGCAACCTTAGTTTATTGACAGGGTGTCGCTATTTTCAGCTTGTCACCCGCACGGGAATTAGGATATATTTTTATTACCGAATAGGGCAGGCCTTGTGGGAAGGCCTTCCTAATCGGTCTAGAAGACTTTCTTCCTGTGTGTGATGCTAGAAAAGGAACCCCATGGACGGGGTTCCTTTTCTTTTTAACTTCTTCCCAATCATCCCCAGGCATACAAAAACCCCGACAGTGTGAACTGTCGGGGTTTTATGCGTGTCTGGAGCAAAGTCTACTTCTTACCCTGGTTCTTGTCCTGGCGGTGCAGTGCACTCAGCGGCTTAGGCAGCTGAACCGGGTTCCAGGTGTTGCTAACCGCCTCAAAGGAGGAGCCGGCACCGGGGTGACGGTTCGTCGAACGAACACCGCCGGTCGCAGTAGCACCGGTCGAAAGAACCGAATCGTTCAGCGAGGCGATATCCAGCGCATCGAACTCGGAATCGTCCAGGACATCCGGCAGAGGAATCTCTTCGGGAATCGGCTGAGCGGGAGCCTGAGTAGCAGGTGCCGCAGGTGCCTGGCGGACGGGCGAACCGTCACGCAGAGCCTGGCGAGCCACCGGCTGATCCGGGTGAATTGCCGGCTGCTGTGCGGGAGCTACTACCGGCTGTGCAGGTGCCTGGGTGGCTGGTGCAGGCTGAGCTGCTACCGGCTTGGCGGGAGCCTGTACGGGTGCCTGAGCGGGCTGTGCGGGCTGAGGCTGGACAGGCTGGCTCGGAGCAACCGGAGCCTGCGCTACCCGCTGAGGCTGTGCCGCAGTACGCGGTGCACCGGAGGAAGTAGCGGAACCGCTCTCCTGATCGAAGAGCACGCTACCACGGCGAATCGGCTGGAAACGGCTCGGACGCTGCTGCTGGCGACGCTCCTGACGGTGTGCGACGGGCGCCTCCGCCGCGCGGGCAGAACGGGCAGGTACGGCACGAGAAGAATGAGCAGGTGCCGCAGCAGGCGCTTCCGCACGAGGAGCCGCCTCGGGAGCCTCATCGGAGGACTCCACCGCGATGTGCGCGCGGCTCGGACGTGCCGCCTCGCGGTTCACACCGTGTATAGACTTGCGGGTAGTAGCCTCACGGGTGGCGGGGCGAGCATGATGTGCAGGCTCTTCAGCAACTTCAGGCTCCACACCCTCAGCCGCCGAGTCCTCTACAGGCTCAGAAGCATCATCGCCGGCTTCTTCATGTTCATCGGACTCTTCGTAGGCTTCGTCCTCAGCTTCGTCATCCTCATCATCTTCTGCCTTAGCTTGGCGTGCATCGCGGCTCGCCTTGACCTGGTTAGCAACAGACTCCAGCAGACCAAAACGGCTCACAGCCCATGCACCGCCGGCAAGAATCAGCAAGAGAACAGCCCAGCCCCACGCCAGCACACCAAAGAGCGCCAACAGGCCGGTGACCAGGGCAAGCACGCCCAAACCGGCAGCAACCAGCAGGGCAATACCGCTCGGGCTCGAAGTATCAAAGTAGGACAGCGGCGAGGACTTCGACTCCTCCACCACCGGAATCTCGTCCGTGTACGGGGCAGTCGGGGAAGATTCGCGAATCTGCGAAATAGAAGCCGTATCGGGCGCAGGCTGGGCGGATTCCTCCACCGTGTGGGAGGAACGGGAAGAAACCTGCGGAAGAGCAGAAGACGGCAGAGAAGTACCCGGTGCCACCGCGTGATCGGAGGACTGGTATGCCTCCGACTCGTTCAGCAGCACACCGGCGGAGGCGAGAATATCCTCCGCGGTACGCTCAGCACTAATCAGGGGACGTTCAGGCTCCATGACAGGGCCAGCGGGCGCGCGACGCAGGCTCCTGGGCACAAACCACAGCAGCAAAATCACGGTCAGAATTACCAACACGCCGGAGGTGTTCAAAAGCGTCATATTCAGGTCGCCCTCTATCGTCCCTTTATCCCTAGACTTTAATCATACCCTTATATTCCCAATGCTTTCCATAAGCGGCAAGAATCGGGCTGGATATGCACATATACCCCAGAAGGAATATGCACACTACAACGTCGTCGCGTCCCTGCACAAGGCACGCCTTGGGCCCTCACCCAAGTAGCACCCCAAGCACATAATAGACACATACGACGCAAAGGAAGGCGCCCTCCCTTGGGGCTAAAACGCCCCACCGGAAAGAACGCCTTCCTCAGCGTGGTTGGTATTTATCGGTTGCCCTCTTTAGAGAGCGGATGCAGAGTAATTAGCAGTTCTCTGCGACAAAGTCCTTCAGCCATGCGCGCAGGTCGTCACCGAACTCGGGGCGCTCAGCAGCAAGAATAACGTTTGCCTTCAGGTAGGACAGCTTGTCACCGGTGTCGAAACGGCGGCCGGAGAAGACCACGCCGTAGACGCCTTCGCCTTCGCCCTCACCCTGAGCCAGGGTCTGCAGAGCGTCGGTCAGCTGAATCTCGCCGCCGCGGCCCGGAGCGGTGTTCTCCAGAACTTCGAAGACCTTCGGGCTCAGAACGTAACGGCCGATCACAGCGTAGTTCGAGGGAGCCTCATCAGCCGCAGGCTTCTCAACCAGACCGGTAATCTTAACGAAACCGTCTTCGCCCTCAACAGCCTCAATAGCAGCTGCGCCGTAAGCAGAAATAGCCTCGCGGGGAACCTCCATCAGAGCAACGACAGAACCGCCGGTGCGCTCCTGGACCTCCACCATACGAGCGAGCAGGTCTTCCTTCTCGTCAATCAGGTCATCGCCGAGCAGAACAGCGAATGCTTCGTCACCAACGTGGCGCTTTGCGCGCAGAACAGCGTGGCCCAGACCCTTGGGGTCGCCCTGACGCACGTAGTGCAGGTCGCCACCCATCTCATTGGTAGCTACCACGGATGCGAGTAGGGCGTCCTTACCCTGCTCAGCGAGCTGCTGCTCCAGAACGGGAACGCGGTCGAAGTGATCCTCGAGAGCGCGCTTGTTACGGCCGGTAATCATCAGAACGTCGTTCAGACCGGCACGGATTGCTTCCTCCACCACGTACTGAATCGCGGGGCGATCAACGACGGGGAGCATTTCCTTGGGGGTTGCCTTCGTTGCGGGCAGGAATCGGGTGCCCAGACCAGCAGCAGGAATAACTGCCTTAGTAACAGACTTAATTTCAGTAGCCATGCCACAAGAATACCCTAAGTTGTAAAGTACTTAAGGCGATTTATAGACACTATGACATGAAAAAATCTTCAACGTGACTAACTACATATCCACAGCGGCCCATTCTTCGGTGTGCAAAGAAAATGCACCCCACAGAACTCAGCACTATTTTTCTCAAACCCTATACTAAAAAGTGGAATCCACGTCCCCGCAGATATAGGTCAATTTTCACCACCCACCAGGGCAGTTTTACCCTGCGCACGGATACCTCTCAGCATAGAGTGAACGCACCTTACTTCCTACGGGACGCGCCACTCCCCAACCCTTCACACAAGACCCGCAACGACGATGGGACACACCATGCACCTCAACACAACCCCCGCCACCAGCAACTCCGACGCCGGTGCCAGCGCAGACGATATCTCCCTAGACAAAGACATTCTCCGCTCCCAAATCCGCCCGCGCCGCCTCACCGCACGCAGCCACCGCGGCGAACACGGACAGCAACATCTGACTGACCTTTTCACCCACCACATTCTCGAGGCGGTTGCGCAGCGGGTCCACTCCCCCGGTACCATTGCGGCGTATCTGCCCACCAAATCTGAGCCGCCCATTGTCCAAGCACTAAACGCTCTCCATGAGCAGGGACACCGCATCCTCGTGCCCGTCGTACGCCCCGGTCGCAAACTCGCCTGGGTGCACTGGGACCCCACCGTTGAGCATCCGCTCAGCCCCATGGGCATCCCCGAACCCGAAGGCGAAGAACAAGACACGCAAGCATTCATTGACGCCGACCTGCGTCTCATCCCCGCCCTTGCTTTTGATGCAGGCGGGCACCGCCTCGGTCAGGGAGGCGGCTACTACGACCGGATTATCCCCCTGCTCAGCGACCAGCAGCTCACCGGCCGGAGCATCGGCATTGTCTTCAGCGACGAAATCTACGAGGCTGTCCCCTACGACCAGTGGGATGCTATTCTGCCGGTCATCCTCACCGAGCAGGGTATCTACCGCACCCGTTAGCAGGTCTAAAAGTACCCAATTCTCTCGTACCCGCTTCACCCCTGATTGACACCCCGAATCTTTATGCAAAAGCACAAAGATATGCGGGACACACCCACAAAATCACCCAGGAAAAAGGCAAAAAGAAACCAGAAATAGCTTTTTGAGAAGAAAACGCAAATAGCTCCCAACGTTTCAAAAGCGGTACACTCAAACCACGTTAATAAACCATCCCAGCGAAAACGGATACAGAAGGACAAAATGCCGGTCTACGTTTACCAGTGCAAGAATTGCAACCACGTCTTTGAGCAGCGCCAGTCCTTTAGCGACGATGCACTGCGCGTCTGCCCGCAGTGCGGCGAAGAAACCCTGCGCAAGCGCTACAACACCGTCGGCGTGACCTTCAAGGGTTCCGGCTTCTACAGCACCGACAAGGGCAACTCCTAAACGGGGTTCCACACCAGCCAAAACGAGGGGCGGGGCAACACAGGTTGCCCCGCCCCTCGGCGTTTAAGAAGCACTCCCCCGCGGGAAGACACTACACGATATTGTTACCCCAGTGCGGAGGACGCTGCTGACGCATCCATTCCAGACGCTCACGCTCCTCCGGGGTTAGAGGCTGCGCGGAAGTAGCCGCTTTCTTGGTACCAGCCTTCTGCACGGAAGCACCCACGGCAGACGAGGTACCCGAAGCCACAACCGGAGGCGTAGTCACACCCACCAGCAGAGGCTCAGCCCCGCTCACCGAGCCGCCGCCGCTCACACGGCGGTGCCCGCGGCGAGGCTTCGGCGTTGACGAATAACTAGCCACGAACCTCAGCGCCCTCATCCATATCCAGGTAGTGCAGCACGCGCGCCACCACAGCATCCGGATCGGCGAACACCTCCAGGGTGCCCAGGGTGATGTAGTTCCAGCCCGTGCGGCTCAGACGCTCCGGCAGCAGGCGGGTACGCTCACGCACCGAAGCGCGCGCATAGTTCGGCTCGCCATCGGAGCACGCCACCAGCGGCATAGCCGCCGGAACGCTCGGGTTCGAAGAGACCACGGGAGCCACACCCAGCGCGGGCACCGGCTCAGCAGCCAGCTTCTCCGGGGCGTGCGCGATCAGAGCGATGTCGCCCTCACCGCGGGTCACACGCACACCGTGAGCCTGCAGGCGCGCCACCAAATCGTTGAGCAGCCAGTCGCCCAGATCCGGGGTGTCCGCATCGTCAGCCGCCAAGAACGCGTTACGCGGCAGGGTCTCGGGTACGCGCTGTGCCTTCGCCTCCACCTCTTCACGCGCCTGACGTTCCGCATGCTCACGCAACAGGTGGTAGAAATCTACCGCGCCATGATGCAGCTTCTGCGGATCCAGCTCCGACGGGTCAATGCACGAAACGATACGCAGGGCACGGCGGGCACGAGTCAACGCCACCACAAAGCCCTGACGACCATGCTCAGCAGACAGCTGCCCCAAATCGTACGACGCCTGGCCCAGGCGGGCACGGCCCACACCCAAGGAGAAAATCACGGTATCGCGCTCGAGGGTCTCGGCACGGGTCAGGTCGACCACGCGGAACGACTCCTCACCGGCGGCAAAGAACGGCGCCAGCTGCGGGTACAGGCTCAGGGCGTGACGCACCGACTCAGCCACACGCTGAGCGTGCTTCGGGCTAGCCGTCACAACCGCCAGCGAACGGTCCGGGGTGCGGTACGCATGCTCGAGCACCAGGTTCGTGACGCGCTCCACCTCAACACCGGGCGAATCCAGGTTCGCGTTATCGCTGACCTTGCCGCGAGTATCAATGTACTCAACGGTCAGAGAGCCGGCAGGCTGAGAGGAGGCGCGGCTCACCGGAGCCGCATGCAGCTGCGAACCGTAGAATTCACGGTTCAGGTAGTCCAGAATCACCGGGTCCATGCTGCGGTGCAGCATCGCCAGGGTGCGGTTGGGCAGTACGGTAGCGAGCACGTCGAAGGTGCTGTCCAGCTGCTCGTCGGTCGGCTCGGGCGCACCGAAAGTCGGCGCGGACACGATGAACGGTGAGGGGTAACCCGAGTGCGGGTCGCCCAGCGCAATCACCTGGTCGGCGCGGGTAATCGCCGGCAGGTTCGCTGCCAGCGGGGTCGATTCAGAATCCAGTAGCAGCACCGTATCAAAACGCATGGAGGCGGGAACCTTACGCGCCAGGGCGAAGGGGCTCGCAGTCCACAGCGGTAGCAGGGTACGCGCCATGACCGGGGCGTGAGTCAGCAGTTCCTCGAGCACGAACTCGTAGCCGCGCAGCTGGCTCTTCAGGTACGCCGCCTGGTCGTGCTCGGATTCAATACGCTCGGTCCATACGCGCGCAATCTTCGCCAGCAGACGCGCCGGGGCGCTGGTCATGTGGGCGTAGTCGGCACGGCGGAAACGGGACTCCGTATCGCGCAGGCGGTCGCCATCCAGCAGCTTACCCTCGTGATGCTGCAGCAAGAACTCCAGGGCAGACTGCCACCAGGCAAGCTCCAGCTCAGCGGAAACAACCTCGGTCGGAACCTGACGCGCGTACAGGTCATCGAGCAGCTCCGACAGGCCGCGTTCACGCAGCTTCTGGGTCAGGGCGTCACGCTCAGGCAGGGTCATGAGCAGCACACGGTCCGCCATGAGGGCGTCCAGGCGCGCATCCAGAGCATCCAGGTCGGTGCGCACGAAGTCGGTGCCCTCGATGGTGTCCGTCAGAACAATGCCCAGACCCGCCAGCTCAGACACCAGGGAGTTCAGGGCTGCAGCCAGCTGATCCAGGTTCTCCGGAATCTGCGGGGTGCGGGGCGCCTCAATGTGGCGAATCCACTCGGCACGCTCCGCCTGAACAATCTTCAGCTGCTCGTGCAGGTCACCGATATTCACGCCGGGCAGGATGTACTCCTTAGCCGCGCGGCGCAGGCGGGAACGCTGCATACTGCTCATCTCGATGCCGTTCTCACGGCGCCACGCGCCCGAAGCGGTCGCAGCGATCAGGTCGGTCACCGGGCGGTCATACACGTCCGCACGGAAACGCTTGAGCGTCTCGCGGATGCGCATCAGAATCGCCAGCTGCGACTCCCACTCAGAGATGGTGCGGCCGCGGCGCAGGCCCAGCATGGCGCTGGTCTGGTTCATCGCTTCACGCAGGTTCAGCAGGGAGGACTTGAGGGTAATGACCAGGGCGTACGCCTCGGCGGCTTCCTCGTCATTGACCAGGCGGGCACGGTACCACGGGGAGGTACGCGAAGCCGACGCAAAACCGTCAATCTCGCCCAGGCGCACCAGGTCGGCGCGCACCTGCTCACGCTCCATGAGCGAGTCGAGCATGGGGCGGTCAAAACGCACGCGGGTTGCCGGGCCGTCCTCGGAGGCGGTCAGCTCAGCCAGACGCTGTAGCGCCGAGTAGACGGAAATCTGCCAGTTCGAGTCCTTGTTCAGCAGAGCGCGGGTGTGGTCGAGCAGGGCGGCGCGGGTCGCTACGAGCTCTTCGTTCAGGTCCTCAGAGTTCGGTTCTTCGGCACTCTCGTTGCGCACAATCGCGCGAATGAATTCGGCGCGCTGAGCCTCAGAATCGTGCTCGGCAAGCAGGTCGTAGCGCAGGCCGTCTATACCGGTACGCTTGAGCAGTGCAGAGAATTCAGCCAGGGTAGAGCGCTTCTCGCCCACGACGAGCACGGACTTACCGCGCCCCATCAGTGCAGAAGCAATGTTCACGGCGGTGCGCAGCGGCTCAGTGCCGGGTGCCGCAGTGATAGTGAAGGAGAAGCCGCTGACCGCGGTGTCGATAATCTCCTGGGCGTTCGCATCAGCGTCCAGCAGGAGCATTTCCTCTGCCGGGTCGCGCTGATCCAGAGGCTGCTGCAGATTGTGTGCGTTGAGCTCACGCGGCTTCACGCCGGGAACCTTCAACGCCGCCAGGTCACGAACCAGCGGAGTGATGGCGGTATGCGGCAGCTCGCCCAAGCTTTCCTTCAGGTCAGCGAAGGTCGAGATGAAGTACTTCGACTCGATGGTCATACCCGGAATACGACCGGCGGAGGCGCGCATACGCTCAATAACCGGCTCGGGGTCCAAGCGGGACATGGAGTTCGCCAGCTGCGCCACGTCCATGGTGCCCAGGTCGATGCCGTACTCCTGCTTGATCTGGCGAACCATCGCAGGGTTCAGACGCGCGGAACCGGCAAGGCGCAGCTCGAAGTCGTCATCCTTCGGGTGCGGGGTGATGCTCAGCGGCGCCATGAGGATCGGCGCGATGAAGCGCTTCTCGTAGGCGGCGGCGTCCTCGCGGGTGTCGTGCGACAGCCAGGAGGCGGTACCCGCCACGAAGTAGCCGGAGTCCAGGCCGTGGTCGGTGGCAAGCTCGTAAATCTTGGTGCGCAGGGTGCGTGCGGAGCGCATGCCCGCCTCCAGCTGCGACTTGTCGCGCAGAATCGTGGAGAGGCGGGTCTTACGTCCGGCGAGCAGCTGTGCCAGACCGGAGGGGTTCGCCTCGGACAGGTCGATGTGCACGTAGTCGACCTGATTAAAGTCGAGCATCGCGTCGGGGCCGGTGTAGACGTCCATCTGTTCCGCCCAGCGCTCAAGCCCCGCCGAGGGGTCGAAGTCCTCGTGGGCGGGGTTCAGGTGTGCGGGCAGCTCGGCGATGTTGATTTCGTCGGCTACTTCGGGGGTTTCCTCTGCTGAGGTCGCGGCGGCGGCGGGCTGAGCGGTATCAGCCGGGGTGCCGGGTGCGTGCTGCGCGTCGGTAGGCTCGGGAATCTGGTTCACGTCGTGAGTGTCCTTGTGGGTCAGTGCGGTGTACGTTTGCGCGTACACACCGAAGATGGTGGTTCTTCCGGGGTCCTCTGCCCGGTGTGCCTCATGCTGTGCCTTAAGCGGGGCGGGTGTCAGTGCGCGCCTGCGTGCTTGCTGTCTTTTCCTACGTGCTTACTTCGACCACATTGCGATGTTGGCGACGAGCAGCACTACGGTCACCAATACGTAGAAGACCAGGGCGGGCAGAAGCGCCCAACGGTACTTGGGCGCCAGCTCGCCTTCCAGGTTGCCGAAGCGCAGGGAGCGGAAGAGGAAGAAGCTCAGAATCGCGCCGGGCAGGTTACCGATGATGACCAGCAGAATGGTCAGGTACAGGGCGTAGGCTCGTTCGGTGCGTTCATTCTCCGCGCCCGCGAACTTGAGGGTGCCGCCCAGCAGCAGGCTGAGGCAGGCGTTCAGGAATGCCACGGTGAAGAAGGGAATCTTCAGGGCTGCTTGGAAGTCCATCTGGGAGTTCGCTGCGCCCAGAGCAATCCACAGCAGTAGCAGCGCGGGGATAATCATGAGGTACCAGAACAGGTACTTACGCATCTTCTCGGTGTTTTCGATGAGCGCGAAAATTGCGGTCACAGGGTGTCTCTTTCAGATGGTCTCAGGCGGATTCGGTCGGATTCAGGAGGAGTGAGTGAAGAAGCAGGTGGGCACAGGCGGGCACAGTAATGCCTTGTCAGGCGTCGGTTTCGTCCCCAGCGTTGAGGGCGTCGTCCACCTGGTCCTGCAGGGACTCGCGGCGCTCATTCTCAACGAATTCAATGTAGCGGCGCACGATGTAGTCCAGCAGCACCGACAGCGCAACGAAGGAGTAGTAGGGCTTACGCTGGGTGCTGATCTGGGTGGGGGTGGTCTGGTAGTGCAGGGAGTACTCGGCGTGCGAGGACATGTAGTTCACACCAATGGCGGTCACCGCAATCATGGGGATGCGGCGTAGCGCCAGCATCTTAATGTGTTCGCGCATGTTCTCGGTCTGACCGGAGAAGGACACAATGATGACCACGTCGTCCTGGGTCATATTGTTCATGGCGCTTTCGAACTCATTACGTGCCGGGATGACCTGGCAGAACTTACCGCATACCTGCATGGACTTGGTAAATTCCTGCACGGCATTGCGCTGCGCGTAGCCGGTACCGAAGCAGTACACAGTGCGAGCCTCATGGATGCGCTTGAGCAGTCCGCTCAGTTCCATGTGCTCGAGGTAGTCGTAGGTGCGCTGAATGTCTTCGCGGCCACTCTCGATGAACCGCGGGTTGAAGGGTTCGCTGCGGTTCAGAGAGGACTTAATGAAGTACTTCAACTCAGCAAATCCGGAGAAGTTCAGCTTCTTCGTCAGGCGAATAATTGAGCTGGTCGAAGTATACGTTTTATGTGCCAAAGAGTTGATCGTTGACTCCGCAACGAACTCTTCATTTTCTAGCATGAATGCCAAAATTTCCCGTTCAGTTTCACTGAACCGGTGCTGGTTCGCATTCACGACGTCTTGTAAATCCACTCAAAGCTCCTGAATCCGATGGTGAGCAATATATAAATAGTACACGCTCTAGGGTCATCGGCCAGGGTGGGTGGGGATGGTCATCCCTCACTTTGAGTGGGGTCTCGTACAGATTTGAGCTGGGCATGTGTCCAGGCACGCGCCCGGGTACAGCTTCGCCGGCGGCATCGGTGTTATCCGATACCGCCGGCGAAGTCTATACCTTATGAGGCATCATACCGTCAGGCGGTTGAAAGCTGAAGTCTCTTAGGAGAGGGTCTTAGCTTCGTTCACCATGGTCTCGAAACGCTCGCGAACCTGGGGAACGTCCATGCCGACGATCACCTGGAATGCCTTGCCCTTGCGGACCAGACCCAAAGCGCCTGCATTCTTGAAGTCTGCATCCGAGGGGCTGACGAGGGACTCATCAGCAACGGAGACACGCAGGCGGGTTGCGCAGTTGTTCACGGTGGTGATGTTCTCTGCGCCACCGAGCAGTTCGAGGAAGCCAGCTGCACGGGGTGCGTAGAGGTCGCCGTCAGCGGACTCAGCAGCTGCGCCGCCGTTCTTCTCAGCAGCCTTAGCTGCCTTGTACTCTGCCTTGCTGTAGAGCTTGGTCTCGCCGCCGTCTTCTTCACGACCGGGGGTCTTGAAGTCGAACTTCAGAATCATGAAGCGGAAGATCAGGAAGTACAGGACGGTGAAGCACAGGCCCACACCAATCTGCATGAGGTAGGTGCCGGAGTGGTTTGCCCACAGCGGAATCCAGTTCTGGAACAGGAAGTCAAGCAGACCGCCACCCATGTAACCAACCAGACCCAGCTGGTACATGATTGCTGCCATGGATGCTGCCAGGATTGCGTGGACCAGGAACAGCGGGGGTGCCAGGAACAGGAAGGTGAACTCGAGGGGCTCGGTGATACCGATCAGGATTGCGGTAAGGCAGACGGGGATCATCAGAGCGAGAACTTCCTTGCGCTTCTCGGGACGAGCAGTGGTGTAGAACGCCGCTGCGATACCGATGGGTGCAAAGACCTTGGAGTTACCGTGCAGTGCGAAGCCGCCGCCGGGGAACAGTTCCTTCAGGGGCTTGTCGCTCTTTGCGAACTCGGTCAGGTGGGTCGGCCAGTCCTTAGCAATACCGTTCGGGGTAACAACGTTACCGAAGACGAACGGGGAGTAGATGAAGTGGTGCAGACCGGTCGGAATCAGGAAGCGCTCGAGGAAAGTGTAAACCCACACGCCGAGTGCGCCGGATGCGATGAAGAAGCCCTGCAGGGAGGAGATGCCGTGCTGAGCGTAGGGCCACAGCCAGGAGAACAGGAATGCCACGGGCATCATCAGGAAGAAGCAGACGCCGTAGACGTACTGGGAACCCTGGAAGATACCGAGGAAGTCGGGCAGCTTCTTGTCGAACCAGCGGTTGTGTGCCCACACCACGATTGCGGAGATGATGATTGCACCGAAGATACCGGTGTCCATGGTCTTGATACCGGCGATCATCTTCAGACCGGTACCTGCCGCGCTCTTAGAGATGTCGGTGGTGTAGTCCAGGTCGAAGAAACCGGTGCCGCCCTTGCCCCATACCTTGAGCATGGTGCCGACGAAGTAGTTGAAGGTCAGGTAGACCATTGCAGCTTCCATCACTGCACGTGCGTTAGCGGTCTTTGCCAGTGCAATGGGTAGACCAATCACGAAGAGCAGTTCCATCTGGTTGAAGACGGTCCATGCGCCGGACTCCCAAACGGACCAGAAGTGGTTCCACGCGCTTTCCTTGTCAGCAGCGAGGGGGATCAGGTCGCCGTTCTGTGCAATGATCGCAATACCGACCGCGAGGCCAGCGAATGCGAAGAGAAGAACGGGTGCCAGCATGGCAGAGCCGAACCTCTGTACTTTTTCCATCATGAGGCTATACGCCCTTTCGGGTTGTCGAGTGAGCGGACGCAGGGGTTGGCGATCATTGCCAGCCTGCGATGGTCACGCTGCATCTTTATACCTCCAAACGAAAGTATATGAGACGGGTGCCACATATCCTGCGTGCGCTAAATGCCGAATGTGTTTTAGACAGAAACAATAATGCCAGGTATTACCTACCCGCAGGTACCAAAACTGTGAGTTTTGAAAGAGTTTTTCAGAACCTGAAACATCTCCCGGCACTGGTTAAAAATACTGAGGGCGGATGCGACTTTTCCCCTATTACTCAGCCCACAGAATCGATAGCATAAACAGTGCACCCATAGGTCAGAGTGCATAAACACTCACCACCTCAATACGCGGTGCGCATATCATTCTTCAACCTCACACATACCCCGGACTTAGATACATGCGCTTCCTCACCCTCAATACGCACAGCTGGTGCGAAATCCACCAGATTGCCAAGATCCGTACCCTCGCCAAGTTCATTATTGAACAGCAGGTGGACGTCATTGCGTTGCAGGAAGTCAACCAGCTCACCTCCACCCCCGTGGTGAAGGAGCCCCTCAACTACCGCGGCGGCGCGGGTATTCCAGTCCGCGAAGACAACTACGCCCTGCTGCTCGTGCAGGCACTCAACGAAATGGGCGCCCGCTACGAATGGACCCTCACCGAAACCCACCTCGGTTGGGACCGTTACGACGAATGCGTAGCTATCCTCTCGCGCCTGCCGATTCGCGGCATCAAGCCCATCAATATGTCCCCCGGCTACGGCTACCACCAGGTACAGCGCCGCGCCGCCCAGGCAGCACTCATCGAAACTGAGACGGGCACCTTCTGGTGCGCCACCACCCACATGTCCTGGTGGGACTTCGACGGCGAGCCCCTCTTCGCCCAGGAATACGCACACCTCTCGCAGGAGCTTGCCGAGTGCGCCCGCACCGCCCCGGTACTGCTCGGCGGCGACTTCAACTCCGCAGCACACCTGAGCGACGAAGGCTACGCGTTCGTCACCTCCAGCGGCATGATTGACACCCGCTCCTTGGCTGAGCACACTAACGGCGAGAACACCGTCCACCGCGAAATTGCCGGCTGGGAAGGTAGCACGGATGCCAAGCGCATCGACTTCGTTTTCGCCGATCGCCTGCTCACGGTCAACTCGCACGCGGTGGTCTTCCGCGACAACTCCCCCGAGGCAATCTCCGACCACAGCGGTCTGCTCCTGGAGATTGACCCTGAAAGCTGGGCACCGGAGAGCCTCCTGACGCCCCTCACCACCCAGTCCTAAAAGGGCATCAGACTTTAGCCGCCCACAGAGCGGCCCCACACAACACTCATCCATACCAAGGGAAGGAAGAACAATGACGAACCAGACCCAGTGGTGGCAGGAACCGGTGGTCTATCAGATTTACCCCCGCTCCTTCAACGACTCCAACGGCGACGGCATCGGCGATCTGCCCGGCATTACCGAGAAGATTCCGTACCTCGCCAAGCTCGGTATTCAGGTGCTGTGGCTCTCCCCCATCTACGCTTCCCCGAACGATGACAACGGCTACGACATCTCCGACTACCGCGCCATCATGGCCGAGTTCGGCACCATGGAAGACTTCGATGAGCTGCTCGAAACCGCGCACAAGCACGGCATCAAGCTCATGATGGACCTGGTCGTCAACCACAGCTCCGACGAGCACGAATGGTTCAAGCAGGCACGCTCCTCCAAGGACAACCCCTACCGCGACTACTACATCTGGCGCGACCCCAAGGGCTTCGACGAGGACGGCAAGCCGATTCCGCCGAACAACTGGATTTCCTGCTTCAGCCCCTCCGTGTGGGAATGGGACGAGGCGACCGGCCAGTTCTACCTGCACTACTTCTCCGTCAAGCAGCCCGACCTGAACTGGGAGAACCCGAAGGTCCGCGAAGAGGTCTACGACATCATGCGCTTCTGGCTGGACAAGGGCGTGGACGGCTTCCGCATGGACGTCATCAACCTGATTTCTAAGGACCTCTCCTTCCCCGAGGACCCGGCAGTCCTCGCTGGCGGCCTCGACAATTCCCTGGCTGTCGCAGCGAACGGCCCGCGCGTGCACGAATTCCTGCAGGAGATGAACCGCGAGGTCTTGAGCAAGTACCCGGTCATGACCGTGGGCGAAACCCCCTGCGTGACCGTGGACGACGCCGCTCTCTACACCGGCTTCGACCGCAACGAGCTGCAGATGGTCTTCCAGTTCGAGCACATGGATGTGGACGCCTCCGAGGGCGGCGTGACGGGCAAGTGGTCCGACCGCCGCTTCAACCTGGTTGACCTGAAGAAGGTCCTCACCCACTGGCAGGAGGGTCTGCACGGCCGCGGTTGGAACTCTCTGTACTGGAACAACCACGACCAGCCCCGCACCGTCTCCCGCTTCGGTAACGACTCCCCCGAGTACCGCACCGTCAGCGCCAAGATGCTGGGCACCGTACTGCACCTGATGCAGGGCACCCCCTACATCTACCAGGGTGAAGAGCTGGGCATGACCAACGTCTTCTTCGACGACGTCAAGGACTACAACGACCTGGAAATTCACGACTCCTGGCGCAAGTATGTTGAAGAGTCGGGCCGCGTCTCCGCCGAGGACATGCTGCGCTACATCAGCGCCTCCGGCCGCGACAACGCACGCACCCCCATGCAGTGGACCGCCGGCGAGAACGCAGGCTTCACCACCGGCACCCCGTGGCTGAAGCTGAACCCGCGCTACACCGAAATCAACGCAGAAGCAGAGCTCGCAGACCCGGATTCCGTGTTCTACCACTACCGCGACCTGATTAGCCTGCGCCGCGAGCACCCAATCGTCCTGACCGGTGAGTACCGCCTCCTGGATGAAGAGGACGAGCAGGTCTACGCCTACCTGCGCGTGAACTCCGATGAGGACGCCGCTGCAACCGGCGAGCGCGCCCTGCTGGTCGTAGCTAACTTCACCGATGACACCGTTCAGCTGAACTACGCGGGCGGCAACCTGGATTCGGTGGTTCTGACCAACTCGCAGGCTCTCTCCCCGAACGAGCTGAAGGCTATCGAGAACGCCCCGAAGCTGATTAGCTCGAACTACCGCGATGAGAACCGCGAGTTCACCGACGAGGGCACCCTGCTGCGCCCCTACGAGGCTAAGGTCTACCTCTTCGGTAACGCCGAGTAGGCACGCCCCAAAATAATGGTGCGCGAGGGGGACCAGACACGGACGTTCCGGTCCCCCTCGCCCTATACTTTAATCACAGACACCTTTTCCCTCTTCGGCGTAACCCGCCGGTACAGAAAGGCAATTATGAGCAATTCCGAGGCATACCAGGTTCCCTCCTACGAAGGCCGCCAGTGGTGGAAGGAAGCCGTGGTGTACCAGGTGTACCCCCGTTCCTTCAACGACGCAAACGGCGACGGTATTGGCGACCTGAAGGGCATCACCGAGAAGCTGCCCTACCTGGCTAAGCTGGGCATCAACGTCATTTGGCTCTCCCCCGTGTTCGACTCGCCGAACGTGGACAACGGCTATGACATCTCTGACTACTTCGCCATCATGAGTGACTTCGGCACCATGGAAGACTTTGACGAGATGCTTGAAACCGCCCACAAGCACGGCATCAAGATTCTGATGGACCTGGTCGCGAACCACACCTCCGATGAGCACCCCTGGTTTAAGGAGTCCCGCTCGTCTAAGGACAACCCCTACCGCGACTACTACATTTGGAAGGATCCGAAGGGCTTCGACGAGGACGGCAACCCGATTCCTCCGAACAACTGGGCATCCGAGTTCGGTGGCCCGGCGTGGGAGTGGGACGAGGCAACCGGCCAGTTCTACCTGCACATCTTCTTCAAGGAACAGCCCGACCTGAACTGGGAGAACGAGAAGGTTCGCGAGAATCTATACTCCATGGTCCGCTGGTGGCTGGACAAGGGCGTTGACGGCTTCCGTCTGGACGCTATCAACATCATCTCCAAGCCCGAGGGCTTCCCGGATGACCCCTCCACCGACTTCGAGAAGCACACCTCCTCGATTCCGTTCGTCATCTCTAACGGCACCATGGTGCACCCGTGGATGAAGGAACTGACCCGCGAGACCTTCAGCCGCTACGACGTGATGACCGTGGGCGAGACCAGCGCAACCAGCCCCGAGGACGCTAAGCTGTGGGCTGGCTACCACACCGGTGAGCTGAACATGATCTTCCACTTCGATCACATGGGCGTGGATAACGACCCGAACGGCTCTCTGGGCGGCAAGTGGTCCTACGCGCCGTACAAGCTGACCGAGCTCAAGCGCATCCTGAACGACTGGCAGACCACCCTGGAGGGTAACGCCTGGGGTTCGCTGTACTGGAACAACCACGACCAGCCGCGTGTGGTCTCCCGTTTCGGTAACGATTCGGATGAGTTCCGCACCCTGTCCGCTAAGCAGCTGGCGACCACTCTGCACTTCATGCAGGGCACCCCGTACATTTACCAGGGTGAAGAAATTGGCATGACCAACGTGAAGTTCGATTCGATTGAGGATTACCGCGATGGTGACTCGATCCGTTTCTACGAGGACATGCACGTTGACCACAAGCGTCTGAGCCACGAAGAGGCAATGCAGGCGATCTACATCAAGGGCCGCGATAACGCTCGTACCCCGGTTCAGTGGGATGCTTCGGCAAACGCCGGCTTCAGCCCCGAGGGCGTGACCACCTGGATTAACGTGAACCCGAACTACCCCGAAATCAACGCCGAGGCTGTTCTGGCGGATGAGGATTCGATCTTCTACCACTACCAGCAGCTGGTGGCTCTGCGCCGCGGTGAGCTGAAGGATCTGATGGTTTACGCCTCCTTCGCTCCGGTGGATTCGGTTCAGGTTCCGCACGATGAGGACGAGGCCGTGTACGCCTACACCCGTACCGGTGGCGCGGATGGTTCCCCCGCGAACGAGTCTCTGCTGGTGATTTCGAACTTCACCGCCGAGGAGCAGGAGCGCGACTTCGCCGTGCTGAACGAGGCACGCGAGGCTGGTGCTCGTGTTGAGCTGGTGAGCTCCAACTACAAGGACGATGCGGGTTCGACCCTGCGCCCCTACGAGGCGAAGGTCTACCACATCGTTCGATAGACGAAAGCTGTCTGACGGCTGCTGACCTCTAGGTCGGCGTAGAACCGCGGGAGGGCGGGGATTGTACGATCCCCGCCCTCCTTTTGCTGTACCCACTCGTTGTGTGCTCGTTTCGGCTCCGGCTAACCGGAGAACGCAAGCTGAAGAATCGGCACCGCCAGCGCGATAAGACCGACGCTGACGACCGCCCCTGCGGCGATGACGGGGGCTGCGGTGCCCTCGTGCCGGTAGTGGGTCTCAAGGATCACGATATTGGCGGCAGGCGGCAGGACTCCCAGGATGAAGAGCGCCTGCGGGTAGGCCAGTAGCTGGTCGAAGTGCATGCCCGCCGCGTCGTGCGCCCAACGGGCGAGCGCCAGCACGCCGAGGCTGTAGACGCTCACGAGCGCGGCGCGGAGCACCCCCCATCCGGCGGCCCGGGTCAGGTCTGCGCGGTGCAGCTTGGCGGCACCGAGCCACATGCCCAGAACGATCATTCCGATAAAGCTGAAGACCCAGGTCAGCACCCGGTAGAACCCGGCCCCGTGAACGCTTAGGAAGTGCCCTGCGGGCAGGCAGAGCAGGCCGATTACCACGGCGATAACGGGCGGGCTCGTGCGCAGCCCTCGCAGTACCCTGCGGATGGTTGCGTCGTGGCTCGCGGCGGTGGCCGTACGGGGTGGGGAACCTTCACCCGATTCGGCCCTCGAGTCGCCCCGTAGCAGCGAGGTACCCAGAATATTGCCCATGATGGAGTTGCCGATATACGCGCCGATGTAGACGCGCACGGCCTCATCGCCCCAGATGCCCGCGACCACGGGGATGCCGAAGAGCCCGGCGTTCAGATAGACGAAGGCGAGCTTCTGCACGGGATCTCGGGTAATCCGCCCGGCACCGAGCACACCGAGGAGCATCATAACCATGGTGGACGCGGCAACAAAGAACAGCTCGGGGCGGCTGGTGGCGACCGTGTAGATGATGACGGCGGGAATAATCCAGCGGGTCAGCAGGGCCGAGGCCCATTCCTTGAGCTGTCTGCCCCGGTGCTCGGGCAGGGTGAGGGCCAGCGTCAGCCCTGCAACCAGGTAGATGAGGGGCAGGATGATTCCCACAAGACGCTCCTTCGGTCACCGCGTTGGCCCTTATTTTGGATGCGCACCGCGCCGTTGCGCTAGGCCGCCTTTCCATGGTCTCACGTTCGGGCACCGAGGACGGGTTGGCGAGGAATATTCTCGAGAATGTGAGCCTGTCTAATATCGCCCGCCTATACATTCAGATTAAGGTTGAGCATTTCACGGGATGCCATTTCGAAATTTTCGCGTCATATTGCATCATATTTGCCGAAACCCTCGTATTTTTTATACATCAAATTTACTCTAGAAATACGCAGAGATTGCATTTCCTACCGTATGAACTCGTCTGCCGTCCATACCCTCACGAAGCGAACTCAGCAGGATTAGTTCCCTTCAAGATCTCGCCGGGAGCACGCAATGCAGCAGCCTTACCTCTCCAGCCCTTCCGACTCCGGGGGTGTCCCCTCCCCCAAGGTAGCGCGTCAGAAAACCCCGCGCCGCGCCGCCCATCCCCACACCGGGGTGCGTATCCCGCGGCGTTCCGCGTCCGCCGCTACGAGCGCCTCAGCGGCTACCCCCGCATCCCGTGTTACCCCCTCAGAAGCCCTTGTCGAGGAGCGCACGTTTAGGGTCCCGCACCCGGTACTGAGCCTACTGTCCTGGTTGATTGCGGTGGCAAGCGTCGCATGGCTTGTGATTCTGGGCGTCTCGTTGGCGTTGAATGTCGCTTCGGGCGTGAGTCACGATTCCGAGTTTATGATGCTGACCTACGGCGTGTATATGGCGTGCGCGTTTGGGTTCTGCTGTTTTGGCACGTTTTTTGCTCTGCATTTTGGGTTGGGGTCGAGCGCTCATTGGCGTGATTCGATTCGTCACCCGCATCACCCGCACTAATAGGTTTATTTCTTGGTGTAGTTTTTTAGGGTATTTATTTGGAGTGCGTTTTTATTTAGACTCGCAGTTTAAATAAATAGACGATTTTTTATAAATTCAAAAATATCCGCCCAGAAATTTTCTACATGTTCTTACGCAAGAAGCCGCCCGGCGCATCACAGCAGGATGCACCGGGCGGCTCCTTCACAGGCTCCCAGCTACAAAGCTAGGTAGCCCACAGCGGGATTACTCCCACTCAATGGTTCCCGGGGGCTTGGAGGTAACATCCAGCACCACTCGGTTAACGTCCTTGACCTCGTTCGTAATACGGTTCGAGATCTTAGCCAGCAGGTCGTACGGCAGGCGCGACCAGTCAGCGGTCATTGCGTCTTCCGAAGAGACCGGGCGCAGAACAATCGGGTGGCCGTAAGTACGGCCGTCACCCTGAACACCCACGGAACGAACGCCAGCCAGCAGAACCACGGGGCACTGCCAGATGTGCTCGTCCTGACCTGCTGCGGTCAGCTCTTCACGCACGATAGCATCAGCGGCACGCAGGGTCTCCAGGTTCTCGCGGGTAACCTCGCCGACAATGCGGATGCCCAGGCCGGGGCCGGGGAACGGCTGACGTGCCACGATTTTCTCGGGAACGCCGAGCTCACGACCGATAGCGCGAACCTCGTCCTTGAACAGGGTGCGCAGCGGCTCCACCAGTTCGAAGGTCAGGTCGTCGGGGAGGCCGCCCACGTTGTGGTGGCTCTTAATGTTTGCGGTGCCGTCGCCGCCGCCGGACTCGACAACGTCCGGGTACAGGGTGCCCTGGACCAGGAACTTGATGTCTGCGCCCTCTTCGCCTGCTTCGGCAATCAGCTTGCGCTGTGCCTCTTCGAAGGAGCGGATGAACTCGCGGCCGATAGCCTTACGCTTCGCCTCGGGCTCGGTGATACCCTCGAGTGCGGAGAGGAAACGCTCCGACTCGTCAATGGTGATGACCTTAATGCCCATGGATGCTGCGTAGTCCTGCTCAACCTGTTCACGCTCGCCTTCACGGAGCAGACCGTGGTCGATGAAGAAGCAGGTGAGCTGGTCGCCAACAGCCTTGTGCACAAGTGCTGCTGCCACGGATGAGTCAACGCCGCCGGAGAGCGCGCAGATAACGCGGTCGTTACCGACCTGCTCGCGGATCTTTGCGACCTGCTCTTCGATGATGTTGTTGGTAGACCAGGTAGGCTTCAGGCCTGCCACATTGTAGAGGAAGTTCTCCAGAGCGACCTGGCCATAGTCGGAGTGCTTCACCTCGGGGTGCCACTGCACGCCGCCGAGCTTGCGGGACTCGTCCACGAATGCTGCCACGGATGCGCCGGGGGTCTTTGCCAGCACCTCGAAGCCTTCGGGGGCTTCGGTCACGGAGTCGCCGTGAGACATCCACACGTTCTGGGTGGTGGGGGTGCCGGTGAGGAAGGAGGAGTTCTCAGCGCAGACCACAGCGTCGGTTGCGCCGTATTCGCGCAGACCGGTCTGGGCGACGGTGCCGCCGAGGGTCTGAGCCATCACCTGGAAGCCGTAGCAGATACCGAAGATCGGCACGCCAGCTTCGAACAGGGCTTTGTCGCCCTTGGGTGCGCCATCGGCGTAGACCGAGGAGGGGCCACCGGAGAGCACAATAGCTGCCGGGTTCTTGGCGAGCATCTTCTCGGTGCTCATGGAGTGGGGGACGATTTCGGAGTAGATGCCGGCTTCACGCACGCGACGAGCAATGAGCTGCGCGTACTGTGCACCGTAATCTACCACCAGGACGGGACGCTCTTCGAGCTGGTCCAGGTTCACAGAGTTGGTCACGAAAATTACCTCAACGTGTTGGTACTAATCCGCGCACTTGCGCGGGGATATATCTATTTTACGCTATCGCGTTGTGGGGTTGAATGCCCGCGGCGCGGGAACTATTCCGCACTTTGCCGGTCATTCCACCGCATCAAGACAGCGATATAAGAAAGCACCGCCCGGCAACGGAGTTAACGTCTCCATAGCCAGGCGGTACATTATAAAAACAATTCTCTTCGTTTATCCCTTGAACTGAGACATATCAATACGCCGGTCGCAGAAGTCAGCCACCGCATCGCTGTGCGTAGCAATAATGGCACAGGCCCCGGCGTTCACCAGCTCCCGCAGAATATCAAGTACCTGCGCCTCGTTCTCGGCGTCCAGCGCGCCGGTCGGCTCATCTGCCAGAATCAGGGATGGCTGCTTCAACATAAGCCCAGCAAGCGCCACGCGCTGCTGCTCACCACCCGAGAGTTGGTAGATAAGAGACTTCTCTCGCCCAGACAAACCGACCCGGGCGAGGACGGACTCTAGCTCTTTGCGGCTCGGACGCTGCGAACGCGGCATAACCGCGAGCGGTCCGAGGACGTTCTTTTCAACACTCTCCCCTTCTACCAGGGCATAGTTCTGGAAGAGATATCCTAGACTATCACGGCGGAAATGACGGCGGGTTCGCGATGATGAGCCGCTCAACATTGTTCCTTGGAAGGTATATTCCCCTTCAGTAAAGTCGGTCAGGGTCCCTAGACAGTTAAGGAGAGTGGTCTTGCCACTTCCTGAGGCACCAGTTAGGGCTAGCATCTGTCCTGGAGCTACGGCAATATGGACATCAGCAAAAATAGGATGTCCTGCAATACGCACAGACCCCCCGCTTACGGCCAGCAGATTTTCTGTTTTTAAGATGGACGTCATCAGTACATTTCCTTTCGCGCATGATTGGCAACAGTAACTCGGTAGCCTCTGCCAAAGGCCCATAAACTCATACCAATCGACACAATAACAGTGGATGTGAAGAGTACCGTTGCCAGTACTGCAATAACAGATGCAGTCTCAGCCCCAGCATTGAGATACTGCTCGTGGGCCAAACTCGTTAGTTGGAGGACCCCATAGCTAATGACAAGAATCGTCAAAACCGCCTCCCCAATGAGAACCCCACGGAAAGTCCGGGTCGGATGCATACCGTAGGTAAAGGAACGAGCGATACGCTGCTGATGTTCTGCGCAGTACACACGTGCGTACTCCAGAAGGGTCACAAGACACAAAACGGAAAGGATGATGAGCGCATACAAGCTAATGCGTTGTTCGCTCTGCATCCTGCTTGTGAGACTAAAATATTTTTCGCTCACCGGCAGAATTTCACCTACGTAGCTTCGAGCTGCACTACCCTTCAGAGATTCAAGAGCTTTCTGCCGGTCCTTAATAAATGCCCCGTTCTGACTGAAGGCGGCAACGAGCATCTCCATTCTGTCAGTCAGCACAGTTTTCGGGACATACACAATGATGGGGTTCTGCACAAAGTAGTTCGCTTTAGTACCGTCACCATATGTATAGGACCTCGTTACAGACTCATATGCCCTCAACTCCGAAAGCTCAGCACGTGAAGCTTCTAAATTATTCGAGGAAGAAGAGCTATCAGCCGAGTCAAAAGTACTAGAAGCAAGGCGCCTTATATCATCAGTGTGCTTTTCCAATTCCTGGGGATAGTAGACGCTAAGACCACTACGACCTTCCAGGTCTTCAAGAGGAGGTAAACCTGCTGGCAGGGATTCAGGATTACTATCCAGGTATTCACGATTCACGTACAGAAAGGTACGACCCAAGCTCTGATCAGATTTCAGAGAGGCTGATTCATCCTTTCCGGCTCTATAAGCTTCAATCGATTCAGGGGATGTATAGACAGGGTTCTCCGCACTAGCGAGGATGACGTTATCAGATTCTACTTGTTCTTTACTCCAGCCCTGAAGGTTCTGGATGTCACTAGTCTTATACCGGAAACCATTAAAGGACACACTATATCCGTTACCCTGAAGCACCGCGGGGCGGGCTTGATTGAGTGCATGAACTTGCTGAGTCGTGTAAGCCAAAGTGATTAGAGTAGCAACAACAAGAATGAGCGCCAAAGAGCGGCACGCCCAGCTAGCCGCATAGGTAATACGCGTAGGTACCTTTCCTTTAAGGGCTTGTCCAATAGGTATAGCTACAGTAAGTGCACAAGCCACATAATGCAGCAGAAGCATAAGGCCCAACATCCAGCACAACAGGATAAGCTGAACTTTCAGCGTCAAAGCTGCAAAAGCCCACGAATTGTACAGGGCGAGGAATGTATAGAAAAGGGCATAGAGGCCCAGAATTCCACAAAGAATAGCAGGCCCCGACTCTAGCAGCTGTGCACCGTAGACACGGTTTAAGGATGCCCCATGCAGACGCAGGCGCGCGCTTTTTTTCGTCTGCCGGAATATGGCACCAATCAGAGCCGTACTAAGGGCTAGGCATGTTGCAATAAAGGCATACCCGCCTGAGGTTCCCATGTAGTACCCTGCAATACTTCGGAGATTGAGAACATCGTATTCCGTTGTATGCGCACCATTTTCACGCAGGGTAGCGAGTAGCTGGGCGCGTTGTTGCTCACTACCGCCATAAAGGTTGTAGAGACCTCGCGCTTCTGCAACCTTGCCCGGATTAAGCCTTTTGACCTCAACGCGGTCTTCAGGGGTATAGGAAGGGTATCCTGTTTGTTCCCACCCACGTACAGTATTTTCGGCACCACAGAATTCGAGTACGATACCGTGCCGAGTATCTGACACATCAAGGGTGCGACGAGCTATAGCGATACTGTTCTTCTCCGCTTCCTGACACATATCCTCTAGAAATTTGCGAGTATCTACGCCTTCGCTGATTGAAGGAATCTGGAGGTTACGGGTATGCCCAAGAGACATCTCCGAGTTGATACTCAGAAGCATGAAGAAAGGGAACACAATGGAGGCGAGGGCCGCCCATAGATAAACTGAGGTGAGGGCCGATACATACCGGCCAAATCGGAATCGGCACTTAAGCATGGGGATTCATTTCTGTCATATGGGCGGACCGCCTGATAGATTCACTCAGACGGCCCGCCAAATATTTTGTATATTAGCTTCCTGCATCATTTGCAGGGCCATATTGCTAATACGCTATAGAACATCCAACGCGCTCATCTCTAACAATGGTTGTTATAGTAAGCCTCGTTAGTGTGGTCCCAAGAATGACCAGACGAAGCCCTAGCAGTGGTAAAGGGCTTCTTACATCCGGAGTAAACCCAGTTACTTCCCCAAACGGTTGCACTATGCCGTGCTTCTTTGTGGTAATAACGAGACCACACACCCCAGATAGACGAACCATAGTCCCAAGTACCACCATGCACCTCAACAACAGTCGCCGCAGCCGGGACAGTTGCGGCAGGAACGGCAGTCAGGGCCGTCACGCTCAACGCGGCAGCAGCAAGAACCTTCTTAACAGGGGGAGCGAAGATACCCATTTCTAATCTCCTTCGATAGGTATATCCATATGGTATTGAACTTGCAGTTTTGCAGAAGTTCTTTCAAAGAATATAGACCTTAGCCATATCCTTATTAGATACACTACAGTGAAAATATAATCCCAGTCACTATAAAATGAGAAAGTTTCACAACATGGCATAAATTCCATTCTCCCAAAGACAGTGACTCAACCCCTACCTAAAAGAGCACGTCAAAACAATACCGCCCGGTAGTCGGAGGGATAAACCCACCAACCACCGGGCGGTGATTCATGAAGCTACATTAGCCGCGGTACGCAGGAACCACGGTCAGGTCAGCCTTCTGGAACTTCTTCAGGTCCAGGTAACCGCAGTTAGCCATTGCGCGCTTGAGCGCACCGACAATGTTGCTGGTGCCGTCCACGTGGTGCGAAGGACCGTACAGGACTTCCTCCAGGGATCCAACAACACCCAGCGGAGTGCGCACGCCGCGCGGGAAGTCCAGCGAGTGCGCCTCGTTACCCCAGTACAGGCCCTGGCCCGGTGCCTCGGAGGCGCGAGCCAGCGGAGCACCCAGCATCACGGCGTCAGCACCCAGTGCGAGCGCCTTCACCATGTCGCCGGAGCGGCCCAGGGAGCCGTCAGCAATCACGTGTACGTAGCGGCCACCGGACTCGTCCAGGTAGTCCGAACGTGCAGCGGCGACGTCGGCGATAGCGGTTGCCATCGGTGCGGAGATGCCCAGGCCCTGGCGGGTGGTCTGCGCGGAGCCGCCGCCGAAGCCCACCAGCACGCCGGCTGCGCCGGTACGCATCAGGTGCTTAGCCTGCGAGTAGCCAGCAACGCCACCAACGATGACCGGAACGTCGAGCTCGTAGATGAACTTCTTCAGGTTCAGCGGCTCGTGCGAGGTGGAAATGTGCTCAGCAGAGACGGACGCACCGCGGATGACGAACAGCTCAACGCCCGCCTTCACTACGGTCTCGTAGTGCTCCTGGGTGTTCTGCGGGCTCAGGGAGCCTGCAACGACCACGCCGGAGTCACGGATCTCTTCCAAGCGTGCAGTGATCAGTTCCGGCTTAATCGGCTCGGAGTAAATCTGCTGCATGCGGGTGGTTGCGGAGGCGGGGTCCGCCTCGGGCAGCTCAACAATCTCGTCGAGCAGCGGCTGCGGATCCTCGTAGCGGGTCCACAGGCCCTCGAGGTTCAGCACGCCCAGGCCGCCCAGCTTGCCCAGTGCGATGGCGGTCGCCGGGGACATGACCGAGTCCATGGGCGCACCAATGATGGGGGTGTCAAACTTGAAGGCATCAATCTGCCAGGAGGTGTCGACGTCGCGGCGGTCGCGGGTACGGCGGGTGGGCACCAGCGCCACGTCGTCCAGGGAGTAGGTGGGGCGGGCGTTCTTGGAGAGGCCAATCTGAATTTCAGACATGGGGTGAATCCTTTCGAATTCGGTTTGAGGGGTGCCGCTGGGCGTTATTCGCGCCGATGCCCGCCCCGATACCCGAGCGGGTATGGGGCGGGCTCAACGGCGCATGGTGTGCACGCCATGCGGCGAATCATCGTTAGTGATGCGTTTTAGCGGCGGTAGTTCGGTGCCTCAACGGTCATCATGATGTCGTGCGGGTGCGATTCCTTCAGACCTGCGGGGGTGATGCGCACGAACTGACCCTTGTACTTGAGCTCCTCGATGGTGCGGGAACCGACGTAGAACATGGTCTGGCGCAGGCCGCCTTCGAGCTGGTGAATCACTGCGGAGAGCGGGCCGCGGAAGGGAACCTGACCCTCAATACCCTCGGGAATCAGCTTCTCTTCGCTGGAGACGTCAGCCTGGAAGTAACGGTCCTTGGAGAAGGACTTGTGACGGCCGCGGGTCTGCATTGCGCCGAGCGAACCCATGCCGCGGTATGCCTTGTACTGCTTACCGTTCATGAAGATCAGCTCACCGGGAGACTCGGTGGTACCGGCCAGCAGGGAGCCGAGCATCACGGAGTCAGCGCCAGCAACCAGTGCCTTACCAATCTCGCCGGAGTGCTGCATACCGCCGTCAGCAATCAGCGGCACGCCTGCCGGGATTGCTGCCTTAGCGGACTCGTTGATAGCGGTCACCTGGGGAACACCAACACCGGCGATAATGCGGGTGGTGCAGATGGAGCCGGGACCAACGCCGACCTTCACGCCGTCAGCGCCAGCGTCAATGATTGCCTGTGCGCCCAGGCGGGTTGCAGCTTGGCCACCGATGACGTCCACGTGTGCTGCGGCGGGGTCCTTCTTCAGGCGGGCAATCATGTCGAGCACGCCCTGGGAGTGGCCGTTTGCGGTGTCCACGAACAGTGCGTCGACGCCTGCCTCGACCAGGGTCATTGCACGCTCGTAGCCGTCACCGAAGAAGCCGATAGCAGCGCCGGCACGCAGACGGCCGTCCTCGTCCTTGGTGGCGCGGGGGTACTGCTCGGTCTTGACGAAGTCCTTCAGGGTAATCAGACCGGCGAGCTTACCTGCGTCGTCGACCAGGGGCAGACGCTCAATCTTGTTGTGGGACAGCAGCGCGAATGCTTCGTCCTTGGTGACGCCGGGGTGCGCGGTGACCAGCGGCATGGGGGTCATGATGTCGCGGACGCGAATGCCCTCGTAGTCGGAGCGGGAGATGTAGCGGATATCGCGGTTGGTGATGATACCTTCCAGCACGCCCTCTTCGCTGACGACGGGCAGACCGGAGACCTTGTAGTAGCCGCAGACCTCGTCGTATTCGGCGATGGTTGCGTCAGCACCGATGGTGACGGGGTTGATAATCATGCCGGACTCGGAGCGCTTCACGCGGTCCACGTGTGCAGCCTGGTCCTCGATGGAGAGGTTGCGGTGGATAACGCCCATACCGCCCAGACGTGCCATAGCGATTGCCATAGCGGAGTCGGTCACGGTGTCCATTGCCGCGGAAATAATGGGGGTGTTCAGGGTGATGCGCTTGGACAGGCGGGTGGAGGTGTCCGCATCGGAGGGGATGACGTCGGTGTTGCCGGGCAGCAGCAGCACGTCATCGTAGGTCAGGCCGGTGAAGCCGAAGGGATCCTCGGACAGAGCGGTGGGAATGGTCATTGTCTACCTTTCGGATGCTGGCTTCATCGGTGAGAAGCTCAGCCTATACGTTGCGTATGTCAAGATGCGATACGACCCGTCTGCTCGCACCCCACAAGGTGATTCGAGCGCAAACGGGAACAGCTTACCTTCTATAGTAAACCGCTAAAGGTTTCTTTGCTGAGAAGCACTCATAGCAAGCACCCCTCAGCGGGAGGCAGCCGGCAGGTTCTAGCACCCCACGAACGCGAGCGCATCCGAGCCTACCGACAGCGAGTGCCCGGTACCGCCTCCATAGTGGAGGGGCGGCACCGGGCACACACACTATTTAGTCTTCTTCAGTTTCTTCGGGCTTCTCAACCACCAGGGTCTCGGTGGTCAGCACCAGAGCCGCGATGGAGGAAGCGTTCTGCAGAGCCGAACGGGTCACCTTCACCGGGTCGATCACGCCGGCTTCGATGAGGTCCACGTACTCGCCGGTCTTGGCGTTGAAGCCGTGACCCACGGGCAGCTCGGAGACCTTGGAGACGATGACGTAGCCGTCCTCGCCAGCATTCTCAGCGATCCAGCGCAGCGGCTGAACCAGGGCGCGGCGGACAATCTGCACACCCACGTTTGCGTCGTGGTTACCCAGGTCCATACCGTCCAGTGCCTTCAGCGCGTGAACCAGTGCGGAACCGCCGCCGGAGACGATGCCCTCTTCCAGAGCTGCACGGGTGGAGGACACAGCATCCTCGATGCGGTGCTTGCGCTCCTTGGCCTCAACCTCGGTTGCGGCACCGACCTTGATAACGCCCACGCCGCCGGCAAGCTTAGCCAGGCGCTCCTTGAGCTTCTCGCGGTCCCATTCGGAATCCACGCGCTCAATTTCGCGGCGAAGCTGCTGCACGCGGTCCTCGATTGCCTCGGGGTCGCCGCCGCCGTCCACAATAGTGGTGTGGGACTTGGTGACGGTCACGCGGCGTGCCGAACCCAGGTGCTCCAGGGTGACCTGCGGCAGGTCAATGCCGAGCTCGCCAGTCACGACGGTACCGCCGGTCAGGATTGCCAGGTCCTGCATGATTGCCTTGCGGCGGTCACCGAAACCGGGAGCCTTCAGAGCCACCACGTTGATGGTGCCGCGCAGCTTGTTCACGACCAGTGCGGAGAGCGCCTCGCCGTCAACGTCTTCAGCGATGATGGTCAGCGGCTTCTTCGCCTGAACGATCTTCTCGAGCACGGGCATGATCTCTGCGATGGTGGAAATCTTGCCCTGGTAGAGCAGCACGAGGCTGTTCTCCAGCACTGCTTCGCCGCGCTCAGCGTCGGTCACGAAGGAGGGCGAGAGGTAGCCCTTGTCGAACTGCATACCTTCGGTGATGTCCAGCTCAATCTCGGTGGAGGAGCCGTCTTCGATGGTGATGACGCCGTCCTGGCCGACCTTCTCGAAGGCGCGAGCCAGCAGCTCACCAATCTGCTCGGACTGCGCGGAGATAGCGGCAACGTGCGCCACCTCGGGGCCTTGCACGGGGCGTGCGTTCTCGAGCAGGCGTGCGGAGACAGCCTCCACAGCAGCCTCAATGCCGCGCTTGACGTCGGCGGGTGCTGCACCGCTGGTGACGTTGCGCAGGCCCTCGTTGACCAGTGCCTGTGCGAGCACGGTTGCGGTGGTGGTACCGTCACCGGCTACGTCGTTGGTCTTGGTGGCGACTTCCTTCGCCAGCTGGGCGCCCAGGTTCTCGTACGGGTCGTCCAGTTCAATTTCGCGGGCGATGGACACGCCGTCGTTGGTGATGACGGGTGCACCCCACTGCTTGTCGAGCACAACATTGCGCCCGCGCGGGCCAAGGGTTACCTTGACCGCGTTTGCCAGCTTATCGACGCCAGCCTGCAGGGACTTGCGGGCGGCATCGTTGAATTCAAGCTGCTTAGCCATGTGTTCGCTACTCCTAGTGCGTCACAGAAAGAAAATGAGGGGCAGATGACAGCTCATGCGCCGCACCGGGTGAACGGTACGGCGCATGAGCATCTGAAAGTATTAGTCGACGATTGCCAGAACGTCGCGTGCGGAGAGAATCAGGTACTCTTCGCCCTGGTACTTGACCTCGGTGCCACCGTAGCGGGAGAACACGACAACGTCGCCTTCCTTGATGTCAACGGGGATGCGGTTGCCCTTCTCATCCACGCGGCCGGGGCCAACGGCGACGACGCGTGCTTCCTGCGGCTTTTCCTTCGCAGTCTCGGGGATGACCAGACCGGATGCGGTGGTCTGCTCAGCCTGTTCGATCTTGATAACGACGCGGTCTTCCAGCGGCTTGATGGCCATAATCGGTTCCTCCGGATTGTGGATTGACGTTTGATGCGAGACAGCGGCGCAGTGGCGCGCCTAATGTACTGTCTCGAGTGCTACCTCAACTCTAATTTCACCTGCGCTTTCGGTCAAGAATAGCGGCGCTCTGCCGGGGTGTTTCACCGCAAGGCGAACGCCGAGCAAAAAGCTGGGCAAATCGGGCTCCTCACCTCTCAAAACCGGCACCCCGTAAAATGAGGAGCATGCCTACATCCCCTTTTACTCCCGCCGCTGAGCTTCCGTTCAGCGCCGAAGCGCTCGCGGCAGCCGACGAGCTCTACCCGCTGGGCTCGGATACGCTCAGCGCCGTTACCTCTTTGCGTTCGCGCGGTTTCAGCCCCGAGGAGTCTGCACAGATTATTTCGCTGGCGCAGGCTCGTACCCGTGCGCGCGCCAAGTTCGGCGAGCGCGCCCGCACGCTCATGCTGACTCAGGAGGCTGCGGAGCAGGCGACCCGCCCGGTGATTGCGCATTATCGCGCTCAGCGTCTGCGCCCTGTTGCCGGCACGGTGGCTGATTTGGGGTGCGGTATCGCCTCGGATTCTGCCGTATATGCGGCGGATCGCGGTGCCGTGGTTGCGGTGGAGTTGGACCCGCTGACGGCTTCTTTTGCGGCGAAGAACCTTGAGTTCTGCCCGCAGGCGCGCGTGTATTCGGGCGATGTGACCGACTATGTGTACGGTGAGCTTCTGGATGCTGCCGGTGAGCCGGTGGGCATTGTGTGGATGGACCCGGCACGCCGCGAGCTACGCGGTACCAAGAAGGCTCAGACGGAGCGTCTTTTTGATCCGGAGGCGTTCTCTCCCCCGTTCTCGTTCGTGCTGAATCTGGCGCGCACGGGTGTGCCGATGGGTGTGAAGTTGGGCCCCGGTTTTCCGCATGAGGGCATCCCCTTGCCCGAATATATTGCGTCGGAGGCAAACCCCAACCCGCGCGTTGAGGCGGAGTGGATTCAATCGGAGGGGTCCCTCGCCGAACTGGTCCTCTGGTTTAACGCGCTGGCGCAGGAGGGTGTGGCTCGCACCGCAACTTCGGTGCGTGAGCTGCCCGTTGAAGAAGCCGACCTCGATGAAAGCCCCGAGGAAATCCCCAACGAAAGCTCTAACGAAGACTCCAAGAAAACCAGCGCCCTACTACCGCCCTACGAGGCGGTCAGCTTCCGTAGCCCCCTCACGGCAGCAGAGGCTCAGCAGAGCGTGGAGGTTCCGGTATCCCTGCCGCAGCCGGGCGAATACCTTCTGGAGCCTGCCCCGGCGATTGTGCGCTCGCATCTGGTCGCTGAGTTTGCGCAGAGTATTGGTGCGCATCTGCTGGATGAGCACCTGGCGTACCTGTGTTCTGCCAAGCCGGTGGAGCATCCACTGGTTGCTTGCTACGAGGTGCTGGAGGAGATTCCCCTGCAGGAGAAGCAGCTGAAGCGTTGGGTGCGTGAGCAGGGCTTTACGGCGCTGACGATTAAAAAGCGTGGCGTGGATATTGTTCCGGAGCAGTTGCGTGCACGCCTGCTGGGTTCTGCAGGTTCTAAGACCTCTAAGAAAAAACAGAAAAAGAATGCTAATTCTTCTTCGGGTGCACAGGAGCCTACCTACCGTCCGGCAACGCTGGTCTTTACCCGCATCGGTTCGGGCAGGGACTCGCGCCGTATCGGCTGGCACGTGCGCCCGCTCTAGCTTTCAGGCCCCGCATCCAACCCGCACATCCGGCTGCACGTTTGGATTACCGTTCGTGACGATTCGTTACGGTACCGTTTTCGGATTCTGCACTCGACAGGGCGCTGAGCACCGCTAGACCGTACACTAGATACAGTGCCTAATGAGAAGATACGGGCCTAATAAAGATACGGGGCCCAGTAGAGGTACTCCCCCGCGGAGCCGGCTCTCACCAGCTAGTACCCTGCCGGGCCGAACCCACCGATAGCAAACTTCCGTAGTCGGCACTGTGCACGACACTATTTCCAGACGCAGGAAAGGCCATATGATCGACTTTGCTTCCTCCCCGCAGTCCACTCTCGGCGTGGAATGGGAGATTGCACTTATCGACCGTGAAAGCGGCGAACTGACCCAGCGCGCCGGCGAGGTGCTAACCATCCTGCGCGAGCGCCGCCCCGAACTGCTCGAGCCCGCCTCCGACCGCGCGCACGTGACCGGCGAATTCCTGGAGAACACCATCGAAGTGGTGACCGGCATCTGCCACACCGTCGCCGAGGCATGCCGCCAGCTGCAGGAACTGACCGACATCATCCGTGAAATCACCGATGACCTGGGCATTGAGTTCTACCCCGCCGGCACGCACCCCTTCTCCCACTGGGCTGACCAGCCGGTCGTGGCGAAGGAACGCTACCAGCGTGTGGTCGAGCGTGCCCAGTACTGGGGCCGCCACATGGTCATTTACGGCGTGCACGTGCACGTGGGCGTTGACTCCCGCGATAAGGTTCTGCCGCTTATTGACGCGCTCACCAACTACGGCCCGCACCTGCTGGCGCTTTCCTGCTCTTCCCCCTACTGGGATGGCGTGGACACCGGGTACGCATCACACCGCACCCAGCTCTACCAGCAGCTGCCGACGAACGGCCTGCCCTTCCACTTTGATACTTGGGAGCAGTACAGCGAGTACCTCGATTCGCTCGTGGCAACCGACGTGATTAACGACCCCAGCGAGGACCGTTGGGATGTGCGCCCGGTTCCGCGCTACGGCACCATTGAGATGCGCTACTGCGATGGCCTCGCCTCCCTGCCGGATGTTGCCGCGATCGTGGCGTTCACGCAGTGCCTGGTGGAGTACTTCTCCCGCCGCATTGAGGCGGGCGAAAGCATTGAAGTGCTCGCCCCCTGGCACGCGCAGGAGAATAAGTGGCGCGTAGCCCGCTACGGCCTGGAGGCTAAGATCGTAGTCTCCAACGAGCCGGTACAGCGCACCCTGCGCGAAGATTTCGAACTGCTTCTGCCCAAGCTGGAGCCGGTGGCACGCGACCTTGACTGCGAGGTGGAGCTGGCTCAGGTGCGCCGCATCCTCGCCGAGGGTACGGGTGCGGATCGTCAGCGTGCGGTCTTTGAGAAGACCGGCTCTCTGCGTGAGGTGGCGCTGGATGTTGCCGCGCAGTCCCGCGCACGGGCACTGCGTTAGCGCCGTTCCCCCGCGGCTAAAGTTTGAATACAGAGATGCCTCGGCGCAGTCCTTTGGGAGACTGTGCCGAGGCATTTCTATGAGTATTTTCGAGGCGAGCCACAGGAACGCGCTCGCGCTGCCTTTCTGAAACAGACCGTTTAGAACAGCCCGTTTAGAAGCAGCCCGCTTAGAAACAGACAGTGGTCACCGGCAGCGAGGAGTCCGTCGTAAAGTCTACGCCCGAGGGTTCACGACCGGCGGCGACCAGACGGGCGCCCAGCGCCGCAACCATCGCGCCGTTGTCGGTGCACAGGGTGAACTTCGGAATGATCAGGCGTACCCCCTCGGAGGCGCACCGGGCGGCAAGCAGCTCACGCAGACGCGAATTAGCCGCCACACCACCGCCGAGCAGCAGGGTCTTCATGCCCTGCTCGCGGCAGGCGAGCATCGCCTTCTTGGTGATAACGTCTACGACAGCCTCCTGGAAGGACGCGGCAATATCGGCGACCGGAACCTCTTCACCGGCGGCCTCAAAGCTTTCAATCACGCGCGCCACGGCGGTCTTCAAACCGGAGAAGGAGAAGTCATAGCGGTGCGCGCCGGGCTCCTCGACGGTGCCCATGAACTTGCGGTTCGACAGGCCGCGCGGGAACACGAAGGCGTTGCGGTTACCCTCAGCGGCGGCGCGGTCAATCGCGGGGCCGCCCGGGTAGTCCAGGCCGAGCAGTCGGGCGACCTTGTCGTAAGCCTCGCCTGCGGCATCGTCGAGGGTCGCGCCGAGCAGACGCACATCGGAGGTAATGTCGCGCACCTGCAGGATTTCGGTGTGACCGCCAGAAACCAACAGTGCACCCAGGCCACCCGAGCCGGCATTCGCCAGCAGGTCGGAGCCGTCCTCGGTGCCGTTATCCTCCAGCAGGCCAACGCCAACGTGGGCGACCAGGTGGTTAATGCCGTAGAGGGGCTTGCCGGTGGCAATAGCGAGCGCCTTCGCCGCGGAGACACCCACCATGAGTGCGCCCGCCAGGCCGGGGCCGGCGGTGACGGCAATAGCATCCACCTGATCGAGGGTGATGTCCGCTTCGGCGAGTGCCGCTTTGAGGGCGGGGATCATGGCGTCCAGGTGGGCGCGGGAGGCGATTTCGGGGATCACGCCGCCAAAGCGCACGTGCTCTTCCATGGAGGAGGAGATGGTGTTGCTGAGCAGCTGTGCACCGCGCACAATGCCGATACCGGTCTCATCGCAGGAGGATTCGATGCCCAGAACGAGGGGTTCGCGAGTGCTCATAGTCTATCTTTCTGTTGCGCTGTCTGCGCGTAGTGCTTCTAGTTGCAGTAATGGAAGGATGCAGTGATATAGGGATGCAGCGGCGTAGAGGGTGGCGGATACTCGCCTCTATCGCGGGGATTGCCGTTTAGTTCAACGGATTATTTAGAACGTGCATTCCATAATGATGGCGTCGGTTCCGTCATCGTAGTAGCCGCGGCGTACGTGAATCGCACGGTAGCCGTTGCGTTCGTAGAGACGCTGGGCGCGCGGGTTGTCGGCACGCACCTCCAGCAGGATGCGCTCGGCACCCAGCTCACGGGCACGCTCGTGCATCTGCTCAAGCATGGCGCGACCGAAGCCGTGGCCCTCGTACTCGGGGAGCACGCCGATGGTTTGAACGTCGGCGGTGTCGGCTACGACCATGGTTCCGCAGTAGCCGATAGCGCGCCAGCCGCCTTCGTTATCTTCCGAACCTTCTGCGGGCAGTTCCAGCATGTAGTAGGTGCGGGTCGGGTGGGTCAGTTCCTCAAGGAACATGTCGATGTGCCAGGCGTCGGCGGGGAACAGGGTGGTTTCCATGCGGTGCATAGCCTGCACGTCCGCGAGTTCGGCAACGCGCAGGCGAGCGCCCAGAGCTAGGTCGTCTCGCACGATATTTTCAGAGTTTTCAGCAGCGCTCATTTAGCTCTCCTTCTGCGCGGCAGTCTGCGCAGCCTGTGCGGCGGACTGCGCGGCCTGCTTCTGCTGGCGGGCGAGCATTGCGGCGGGGACCTTTGCGTCCGAGTCGCGCAGGTACTGGGCGGAGGTGTCCTCGCTCAGGTTCTCTACGCCCAGGCGTGCCGCGGCGGCAACCAGGTACTCGGCGTGGGGGTGAACCTCGCGGGCAGAATCAACGATGGTCCAGCCGTGCTCTTCGAGGGCCTCGGCGTACAGGCCAGCACCGTAACCGTAGGCATAGGAGGGAGCCCCACCGGGCAGAATTTCGGAGGCGGGGCATACGTTCGGGCCGTCCACCAGGCTGTAGCCTTCGGCATTCACGCGGTAGCGGGCGGAGTAGACTTCGCGGCGGCGCGCGTCGGAGAGTACGAGCAGCTCAGCACCTTCTACAAGCTCAGCACTTTCAGCAGAGGCGAACGCTCGTTCTACGTTCTCTTCCCCGGCTGTATCTCCAGCTGCGCCCCCGGCAGCTTCACTGGCAACCACGCCAGACACAGCACGTTCAGCCAGGGCGGTCAGGCTCATCATGCCGTACACCGGCACCGACCAGGCAAAACCCAGAGCGCGCGCAGTAACGATACCGGCGCGAAGACCCGTAAAAGGTCCCGGACCGATACCGGTCAGAATCGCATCCAAATCTTCGCCGCGCACGCCAGCGTCCTGCAGGGCCGCCTGCGCGTAGGGGCCCATCACCTCGGCGTGGGAGCGGGTATCTTCACTCTCGTAGCGGGCGAGGATTTCGAAGGACGCACCGGCTTCGGAGCCGTGCACACGGGCGAGCGCCACAGATGCGGTGGCGGATGAATCAAGGGCAAGTACTAGCACCCTATCATTCTAACGCGCGGGCTCTAGGCGCTCTGCAGGGCCTCTTTCAGGGCGTCAAAAGCGTGCTCCCAGCGGGGGCCGAAGGCGCGCACCCGCAGCAGGCGAGGTTCGGGGGTGTCCGCGTCCTCGTCGCTTTCGTCCTCGTCTTCGTCGTCCCAGCTGAACTCTTCGACAGCCGAGTAGGCGAAGCGTGCATCCGCGCCGGTCAGGCGGGTGAAGTCCAGCTCCAGGCGCGAATCACTCAGATGTTCAGCCTTATCGCGGCCCCACTCGATGACGGTCACAGAGCGCGGCAAGGAGAACTCCAGATCCAGGTCGTCGAGCTCTTCGGCGCTGGAGAGGCGGTAGGCGTCCACGTGCACCAGGTCGGGGCCGCCGGGGCGGGGGCCGTCCGGCAGGTTCGGGTGCACGCGCGAGAGCACGAAGGTCGGTGAGATAACGCCTTCGCGCACGCCCAGGCCTTCACCCAGGGAGCGGGTGAACGTGGTCTTGCCCGCACCGAGCTCGCCCGAGAGCAACAGTACGTCCCCGGCGTTCAGGTGCTGCGCCAGGGTGAGCGCCAGGCGGCGGGTATGGTCGGGGCCGGTCACATCCAGGTCGAGTGCGGCAGAAATGTACTCAGCGCTCATTAGTCCTCCTGCTCCTGCCCGGTACCCCACAGCTCGTTCAGCTCAGCTTCAACCCAGGAGCCGCCAACATAGAGGCGCTCCACGCGGGACGAAATGCGGGTCACGATTTCGTAGTTAATGGTCTGCGCGGCATCCGCCCACTCTTCCACGGGCGGGTTCTCACCGGCACCAAAAAGGATGGCGGGCGCCCCCAGGTAGCCCAGGGCGGGGTCACTCAGACCGGGTTCGCCCAGGTCAACGACCATCTGGTCCATGGCGATGCGGCCGACCACGCGGTAGGTCTTACCTTCCGCACTGTTAGGCACGGAGCCGTTCTCCGCGTTCTGCGCGCCCGGGTAGATGCGCACCGGCGCGTTCTCCGCAATGCGCGGCACGCCGTCAGCGTAGCCGAGCGGCACCAGCGCCAGGGTGGTTGCTTTGGGAGTGTGGTAGCGCAGACCGTAGGAAACGCCCTGACCTGCAGGAACTTCCTTCACGGCGGCAATGTAGCTGCTCACCGTCATGACGGGCCTCAACCCCAGGTCCTCAGCGGTCACCTCCGGCAGCGGGGAAAGACCGTAGAGAGCCAAACCGCAACGCACGCCGTCACCGAGCAGACGCTCCTCCGTGTCCCAGCCCTCCAGCGAGGCGGTCAGGGTCGCAGGCGAGTTCGCCAAATGCACGATCTTCGGGGCCAGGCCAGCCTCACGAGCCTGAGCCACAAAAGTATCCAGGGTGTCGAGCTGCTGCGCAGTCTCGGCGCGGGTCGGCTCATCAGCAACCGCCAGGTGGCTAAAAATACCTTCAACCGTAATCAGACCGGACTCCTCGAGAGAAGCGGCACGAGCGACCAGCGCAGGCCAATCCGCCGCGGTGGCGCCGTTACGACCCAGACCGGTATCAGCCTTCAGATGCACGATAGCGCGCTCGCCGGTGCGTTCAGCGGCGGCGGCTACCGCCTCCAGGTCCCAGCCGGAAACGCCCAGACGAATCTTCTCCTGCAGTGCCGCATCAAAGTCGGTGGAGGGGGTGTGCAGCCACGCCATGAGCGGCGCGTCAATACCGTCAGCACGCAGTTCCAGGGCCTCGTTCACGTGCACCACGCCCAGCAGGTCGGCACCGGCAGCAATAGCTGAACGTGCCACCGGGTATGCGCCGTGACCGTACGCATCCGCCTTAATCACGGCAATGAGCATGCGGTCACCAATGAGTTCCTTGAGGCGGCGCACGTTATGTTCCAGCGCGTCAAGGTCAATCGTGGCGCTACGTTCCACCTGGCCGGGAGTGCAGGGCGGGCAGTAAAGCGGTTCGGCAGGCTGCTGAGGGTGAGTCATGGTCCTTCGTTTCTGACGGGCGGGTACTACAGGCTGTGCTTGAGCAGCCTCTCTTCTACTAAATTCTAGACCTCCCGCTGTGCGAAAGTCCTGTCGCGCTACACTAGGTCAGGTACCCCTTTAGAGAGGAAAGCATCGATGAGCACTCTGCCGCCGGTTCGGACGGTTCACGTGTATTCCATGCACACCGACCCTTTTGCGCAGCCCGGTAGCGGAGATGCAGGCGGCATGAACGTCTATATTGCCCGGTCGGTGCATGCCATGCTGGAACTGGATCCGGAGCTGCGGGTTGAGGTTTTCACCCTGGATCGCGGTGAGGCGCTTCCGGCTGATTCGCCGTTCCGTCAGCCTCCTCAGCCCGGCGAGCGCCTTGTGCGCCACAGTCTTGATCTGCCCTCCGCCCGTGGTCTTTCGAAGAATGAGCTGGCTGCGGTCACCGATGATTTTGCGCAGGCGTGCGTCGAGCAGGCACTGTACACCCCGGATATTATTCACGCCCACTATTGGCTGTCGGGTCAGGCTGCGGCTCGTGCATCCGACCTGTGGTCGGCTCAGGGCGTTGGCTTCCCGGTTCCTGTTCTTTTTACTCCACATACGACGGCTGCTGCCAAGGATGCGCGCCGCGGCGAAGGTGAGGCGCCCGAACCCGAGGAGCGCTATGCCGCCGAGCGCCTGATGAGTAGCTCCGCGAGCCGGGTGATTGTGAATACTCCCCTGGAGGCGCAGCAGATGGGCGAGTATTACGGTACGGACGCGCAGAAGCTTGCCACTATCCCGCCGGGTGTTGACACCTCGATTTTCCATACGATTCCTGGCGTGCATCCGCTCAATGACACCTCGGAGACTCGTTGCCGCATTGTGTTTGCCGGTAGGCCTCAGCCGTTGAAGGGCCCGCATCTGCTGGTGGAGGCGCTCGCGCTGCTCCCCTCCGATCTGCAGGTGGATGTGGACATTATTGGTCGTTCCGATTCGGATTATGAGCGCCGCCTGTTGCAGCGTGCAGCTGAGCTGGGTGTGGCAGATCGGGTGCATTTGAAGGATCCGGTTCCGGCATCTGAGTTGGCGAATATTTTCCGTGCTGCCGATATCGTGGCGTCCCCGTCGTCGTCTGAGACGTTCGGGTTGGTGGCTCTGGAGGCGCAGGCGTGCGGCGCGGCGGTGCTCGCTACGGATGCTGACGGTCTGCGCTTTGCGGTGGAGAACCACCGTACGGGCCTGCTGGTGGCTCCTCGTACTCCGCAGCGTTGGGCTGCGGCTATTGAGCGTCTGGTGCGTGCCCCGTATCTGCGCCACTCGTTGGGCGCGAACGCTGCGGCGCGTGCCCGCACGATGGGTTGGGACCAGACGGCGCGTAAGACCCTAGAAGCTTATGCCGAGGTACGTGAAGGTATCTCGCAGTAATGTATTTTTCACGTCATGAGGAGTTTTAATGTCTTTCTCCATGAGCCGCGATGAGTTCGCCGCATACCTGGATTCGGTGCGTATTACCGGCGAGGTGGCGACCCCGCGCGAGAATAATCTGGACCATATTCAGGGTTTCCTGGATGGCAATGAGCACCTTGAGTTTGGTGTTCAGTGGACCCGCGAGTGGGATTACGATTCGGTGTTTGAGGTGATGGTCCGCCGTGCGGGTCTGAACCCGGACCGTTCGCATACTCACGGTCAGGACACGATTGGTGCCGAGCAGTGCATCAGCGCCCTGGAGGAGTACGCCCGTATCTTCGGCGAGGCGGTGCGTGCCGGTTCCCGCATCCTGTTTGCGACCGGTCACCCGGCGGGCCTGTTCCCCATTTACGCGGTAATGGCTGCAGCGGCGAAGGCTGCGGGTGCTGAGGTTCTTCAGATTGAGGAGGGCGAGCGTTTCCTCGACGGCGACGTCCGCCAGATTATGGATGTCGTGATGTTTGAGCAGTACGGCAACCTGCAGCATACACATTTCCCCGGCCCGATGCGCATCGCTTTGGATCAGCTGGAGGCGCGTGGCGTGACCCCGGATCTGGTGGTTTCGGATCACGGTATGGGTGGTTATGCGGCGTCTACTCGTAAGCTGCTGACGATTGGCATTGCGGATTGTAATGATCCCGGTCTGTTTGTTGCGGCTGAGCAGGGAGATTTGCCGGTGTGTGTGCCGATGGACGATAACGTTCCGCCGCGCCGTTATGAACCGATGATTGATTTCATTTTGGATCGTGCGGGGCTTGAGCGCCCTTAATGTCCCTTTTACGCCGTGTGCGTAGGGCTTGTTATTGAGACTCCGGGATTTGTCTTTTTATATGCCGGTTATTGTTTTTCTGCAGATGCGTGAAACATACCGGTAATTTTGGGAGTTTCTTAGCTCCACTAGGCATTCTTCCCGGAGGCTCTTATTCTCTTATTTTTCTGTGATTGATTTCATCACACCGGAGCGACTTTGCCTCTTCATTCTTCGAGACGGAAGACCCCCGACCCCGTAGAATAGTTTACGGAACACGTTTATGCGCTCAGCGGGCTCATATAACGCTCCACTAGGCGTCTTACCAGCGCCTTTGCCGTAGTCTCTGCCATTATTCACTCAGCAAGATTAAGGGTTCACTCATTCATCAGGACAAAGACTAGGACACGTCTCCCTTACACCGATAATTAGGGGTAAATGTGCCTATTCGCCGCTCTCAGTCCGCAATACAGGACAAATTTCCGGGGAAGATTACACCGTTGAAAGTACAAGATCGTCTTAAAAAAATGTGGGGTTCAGACTTCGTTATCAAGCGAAGCTGGCATCCCAAGGTTCAGCGCGCCCTTTACTTTGGCGATTTTTTCGCCATTGCTGTTGCGGTTGTCGCTGCGCATCTGATTCGTTTCGGGTGGGAAAATGCTGACCTGCCCTATGTGAACGTTTGGCCTATTAATGTTCTCGATGGCCGCGTACCCGCGATGGACTATATCTTCTTGGGTATTGGCCTGACCATTGGCTGGTGGTTTATTCTCCAGGTGAATGGCTCCCGTAGCCTGCGCATTATGGGTTTCGGTACTGAGGAGTACCGCCTCATTACTCGCGGCAGTACTTATTTCTTCTGTCTGCTGATTATTGTGGCGTTCTTCCTCAAGGTTGACGTCACCCGCATGTACCTGCTGATTGCTTATCCGCTGGGCCTGTTCTTCCTGCTGATGGAGCGTTGGGTTATTCGTCAGGGCCTGGTGCGTTCGCGTACTCGCGGTCGCGCGCTGACTCGCGTCATGATTATTTCTGATGTGACGACCGGTCAGCACCTGTACAAGAATTTGAAGGATGTGGTTGCTTCCGGTCTGTCCCCCGCTGCGTTCTACCTGCCCGGTTTCACTCCCGGTACTACTGTTGCTGGTGCGCCGATTCCGGTGCTTGGTTACAGCACTTCTCCGGCTGACATTATGGAAGCTATCCGCGAGAACGATATTCACATGGTCGCTGTTACGAATGGCCACCATTTGAGCCCGGACCAGGTTCGTCTGCTGGGTTGGAAGCTGGCGGATGCGCATATTTCGCTGATTATGGCTCCGGCTACGACCGATATTGCTGGTCCGCGTATGCACATGCAGCCGCTGAACGGTCTGCCGCTGGTGCACGTGTCGACTCCGCGTATTACCGGTCTGTCGGCGTTCTTCAAGCGCGCCGTGGACGTTGTGTCCTCGGGTCTGGGTTTGATTCTGCTCTCTCCGCTGTTCCTGGTGGTTGCTCTGCTGGTTAAGCGTGATGGCGGCCCGGTCTTCTTCCTTCAGAACCGTGTGGGTCTGAACGGTGAGCTTTTCAAGATGGTGAAGTTCCGTTCGATGCGTACTGATGCTGAAGAGGTTAAGAAGCGCCTCATGGAGCAGAACGAGGGTAACGGCGTGCTCTTCAAGATGAAGGACGACCCGCGTATTACCCCCATCGGTAAGTTCATCCGTAAGTACTCGATTGATGAGCTGCCTCAGCTGTGGAACGTGTTCATTGGCGATATGTCGCTGGTGGGTCCGCGTCCTCCGCTGGTTGAGGAAGTTGAGCAGTACGAAGATATTGCGTACCGCCGCCTTCTGGTGAAGCCGGGTATTACCGGCCTGTGGCAGGTTTCGGGTCGTAGTGACCTCTCTTGGGAGGAGTCGGTTCGTCTGGATCTCTACTATGTTGAGAACTGGTCGCTTACCGGTGACTTCATTATTCTTCTGCGTACTGTCCGTGCGGTTTTCGCTAAGGAAGGCGCGTACTAAGAAAGATGGTGGGAGTTTCTCCCGCCGATGCGTATGCCGGTTTTTAGTGATGCTGTCCCGGCACAGGCAGCTCGGTATCGTGCATTGATGTAAACGCGTTGAAGGGGCGTGAATCCATTTCCGATGGATTCACGCCCCTTCTGCATACCCAGGGTGTCTGGGGGCTTTTCTCTTCGTCTTGAGACGAGTGTCAGAGCTTCAGTGTGCTAGCTTTGTTCCCGCTCCCCTATTCTGCGATGAGTCGGGCGATAACTTCGGGGAGCATCTCCGCGACGCGGGTTGCGGGTGCCGGGCCGGGCCGGGCGTCCTTGACGCTTCCGGTGGCGCTGGCGCGTGCGGCTTCGCCGTGCAGGTAGACGGCGAGCGCACCGATGGAGGCGAAGGTGCAGCCTTCCAGCGCTTCTCCGCGAGCATCGAAGGCTGCTACGGTCTGGGCGAGCAGTGCTCCGTAGATGCCGGTGAGGGTGTCTCCGCTGCCTGCGGTGGCGAGCCAGGGGCTTCCGCCAGCAACGCTGTAGGTGGCGCCGTTGGGCGCCGCGATGAGCGTGTAGCCGCCCTTGAGCATGACGGTGGCGCCGGAGAGTTCGGAGGCGGCGCGGGCCCATCGGAAGGGCTCTGCGTCGATGTCCTTGCGGCTGGGTACGATGGCGTCGCCCAGGTGCTTTGTCCAGGTTTCGGGGGCGAGCTCGTGCACGATGCGCAGGAAGCGTTCGAGTTCTGCCGCGTGCGGGGTGAGAATCTTATGGGAGCCGAGGTGCTTGCCGGTTGCCATGTATTCTGCCGCCAGGTCGCAGGCGCCCGCGTCGAGGATGGCGGGTTCGGGCGAGTGGAGCAGGTAGCGGTTCTTATCCAGCGAGTCGTGGCTGGATCCTGAGCCGCCTGCCCAGACGGTGACCCTCTGCAGGGCGGGTGCGCCGCTGAAGTAGACGGTTTCGGGGTTGTGGGCGATCATGAGCTGGCGCAGCTCGTGGGAGTTGGCGTTGAAGCGAACCATACCCACGCCGGTGTTGAGAGCGGCACGCACGCTCATGAGGGCTGCGCCGGGGTATTCGAGGCTTCCGGTGAGCATGCCGAGTACGCCGCGGGTGTACTTGTGGGAGTGTTCGTCGGGTACTTCGATAAGCTCGCGGTAGTCTTCGCGCTCGAGGACGCGCAGGGCAGGCTTGTGGGAGTTGAGGGCTTCGGGAACGCCCAGGTCGTAGAGTTTGATGTCTCCGGAGTGGACGCTGTGGCAGGTGCCTGCCGGTAGCTTGTGGCCGATGAAGGTGACGGTGCGATCGGCGCGCAGGGAGGGTTCGTGCACGGTTCCGCGGTTGTTGTCGACTCCGGAGGGGGTGTCTACGGCAAGGACTGCGCCGAGCTTACCGTCGAGCTGCGCTGCACGGAGTACGCCCAGGTATTCGCCGGCGCTACCGCGTACGGCACCGCTGGAGCCGGTACCGAGGATGCCGTCAATGGTCAGGTCGTAGCCGGTAAGGTGTTCGAGGGTGTGTTCGGGGTCGAGTACGCGGGTGCCTTCGCCGCCTTCTCGGGCGATGAGTTCGAGGTTCTTTTCGCTGGGGTCAAAGATGACGGCATCAACGCGGTGGCCTTTGGCGCTGAGGCGGGCGCCGGCGTAGATGGTGTCTGCGCCGTTGTTGCCCGGACCGATGAGCAACAGGATTTTGGCATTGTCCTTGCCGCGGAGCAGGTCCTGTGCTTCGGCCGCGACGGCATCTGCGGCACGTTGCATGAGGTAGCCGTCGTAGTCGGCGGCTTCGATGTAGGGCTTTTCTGCTTCGCGTACCTGGGAAGCAGTGTAGATGAGCTTCATTGCTGTCTCCTTGGGTGGCACCGTGCGGGCCTTAGGGGTCACCTGGTGTGGTGTTGGTGTGGCTCTGCGTTAGTCCTCGGTGTCGTCACCGGCGATGACGCTGAGTCGGTAGCTTTCGGGGTTGAACTTTTGCAGGTGCGCCAGTTCTGCATCGCTGAGGTATTCGGCGGTTGCAATGGCGATGGCCATGGGTTCGTCGTGGGTCAGCGAGAGGTGAATGCGGTTGATGCCAAGTTCTTTGGCTCGGCGGGCGATGGTGCCCTGAATGATGAGGTAGGGCTGACCGCTTTCGGCGGTGGCGACTTCGCAGTCTTGCCAGTTGAGTCCGGCGGGTGCTCCGAGTACTTTTGCGACGGCTTCTTTGGCAGCAAATCGTACGGCTTGGGAGCGCACGTTCCGGGTGCGTTCGTTGGGGGTAAAGACGCGGCGAACGAAGGCTGGTGTTTCGGTGACGATTCGTTCGAATCGTTCGATGTTGACGGTATCTACGCCGATTCCCATGATCATGAGCTTCACCTTCTGCGCTAGGGGTGGTGCCGCGTCCTGTTTGCGGTTTCTCTTGTTTTAAGTCTAGCGAGATTCGTTTCTTTTGGGCGGTTTACCGTCAAATATGACGCCCGGTTGATGCCTGTTTCACAGTGTCCTATTTTTGTTGGACCATCCATGAATAACCGAGTGGTTAAACGACAAGGGCGGTGGTCGAGTTCTCTAAGAACTCAACCACCGCCCTTTCGTTATCGCTGAGGCGATTTCCGAGGATTACTCCTAAGGATTACTCCACGGTCACGGACTTTGCGAGGTTACGCGGCTGGTCAACGTCCAGGCCCTTAGCTTCTGCCAGTGCGCATGCGAAGATCTGCAAGGGCACAGTTGCCAGCAGGGGCTGCAACAGCGAGGGGCATGCCGGGACGGTGATGAGGCGGTCTGCGTAGGGCTTGACGGCCTCGTCGCCTTCCTCGGCGATGACGATGGTGAAGGCGCCGCGAGCGCGCACTTCCTGGATGTTGGAGACGACCTTGCCGTGCAGGGAGTCGCGACCGTTTGCGGAGGGAACCACTACGATGACCGGCTGGCCTTCATCGATCAGCGCGATGGGGCCGTGCTTGAGCTCGCCTGCTGCGAAGCCTTCAGCGTGGATGTAGGTGATTTCCTTGAGCTTGAGTGCGCCTTCCATTGCGACGGGGAAGCCCACATGGCGGCCGAGGAAGATCACGGAGGAGGCATCCTTCATTTCGACGCCCAGTTCCTTGACCTGGGTGTCGTTGTCGATGACCTTCTGAATCTTTGCGGGCATGTTCTGCAGCTCGGCGAGGATCGAAGCGATTTCGTCCTTGTACTTGTTGCCGCGCAGCTGTGCCAGGTACAGGCCGAGCAGGTATGCTGCGGTGATCTGTGCCAGGAATGCCTTGGTGGATGCCACTGCGATTTCGGGGCCCGCGTGGGTGTACAGGGCAGCGTCGGATTCACGGGGCAGGGTCGAGCCGTGGGTGTTGCAGATGGAGATAACCTTTGCGCCCTGTTCGCGTGCGTGGCGCACTGCCATCAGGGTGTCCATGGTTTCGCCGGACTGCGAGAGTGCCACGATGAGGGTCTTCTCGTTCACGATGGGGTCGCGGTAGCGGAACTCGTGTGCGAGCTCGACCTCGGTGGGGATGCGGCACCAGTGCTCGATGGCGTAGCGTGCCACCTGGCCTGCGTATGCTGCGGTACCACATGCAACAACGATGATCTTGTCAATCGAGCGCAGCACCGAGTCGTCGATGTTCAGCTCGTCGAGGGTGAGGTTGCCGTTCTCGTCAAGGCGGCCCATGAGGGTCTGCTCAACGGCTGCGGGCTGCTCGTGGATTTCCTTCTCCATGAAGGAGTTGTAGCCGCCCTTTTCGGCTGCTGCTGCGTCCCATTCGATGTGGAACGGCTTGCCCTCTGCGGGGTTACCTTCGAAGTCGATGATGGAGTAGTCAGTGCCGGTGATGGTCACGATCTGGTCCTGACCCATTTCGACGGCTTCCTTGGTGTAGTCAATGAACGCGGAGACGTCAGAGCCGAGGAAGTTCTCGTTCTCGCCCAGGCCGATAACCAGCGGGGAGTTGCGGCGGGTTGCCACAACGCGGTCCGGGTGGTCGGCGTGGATAGCCAGGATGGTGAATGCACCTTCGAGGCGGTTGGATGCTACGCGTACTGCCTCGGTGAGGTCACCGGTACCGAGCTTGTTGTAGATGCTTGCAATGGTTGCTGCAGCTACCTCGGTGTCGGTCTGAGATGCGAACTCTACACCTTCGGCGAGCAGCTCGGCGCGCAGTTCTGCAAAGTTTTCGATAATACCGTTGTGTACGACGGCGAGGCGGCCGTTGTCGACAACGTGGGGGTGAGCGTTGTTGTCAGTGGGTCCACCGTGGGTTGCCCAACGGGTGTGACCGATACCAATCTGGGAGTCCGGCAGGGGGTGTTCCTTGACCTCGTTCTCAAGGTTCAGGAGCTTACCAGCCTTCTTACGGAATACGATGCCGTCGGGGCACACGAGTGCCACGCCAGCAGAGTCATAGCCGCGGTATTCCTGACGGCGCAGACCTTCGAGGACCACATCGTATGCGTTGTGGTCAAACTTGTTACCGTCCGGAGCAGTGTCCAGACCTACATATCCTACGATTCCACACATGCTATAAGTTTATCCCACAAGTATCCGAATATGTGCACGGTGAAATACCGTTATGCGTCACGTTTAATGTGGCTTTCCTAGCTTTTCAGGTTTTACCCTTTTCTTTCCATCAATTTATTTCTTCGCACAAACCATGAGAGTAGATATTTTCCCCGCGGGCTGAAAGTTCGTACACTTAGATAAATGAGCACCGCACCGTATTTTTCTGGCGATGACCGCTTCATGCATCTTGACCGTTCCCGTTGGTCGCACCTAGCCGATGAGATTTCTGTCCCCCTCAGTGCTGAGGAAATTGAGTCTCTTCGTGGTCTGGGTGAAACTGTCGACCTTGAAGAGGTGCAGCGTATTTATCTGCCGGTTTCTCGCCTTCTTAATCTGTATGTAACTGCCGCATCCTCGCTGAACCATATGACGAATGATTTTCTGCATGTGTCTCAGCGCCGCGTCCCATTCATTATTGGTGTGGCGGGTTCTGTTGCTGTGGGTAAGTCGACGACGGCGCGTATTTTGCAGGCTCTTTTGAGCCGTTGGCCTTCGACTCCGAAGGTTCAGTTGGTGACTACGGATGGTTTCTTGTACCCGAATGCTGAGCTTCAGCGTCGCGGTATTATGCACCGCAAGGGTTTCCCGGAGTCTTATGATCGCCGTGCTCTGTTGAACTTTGTGTCGCAGGTGAAGTCCGGTGCCGAGCGTGTGGTGGCGCCGAAGTATTCGCACCTGTATTACGACATCATGCCGGATGAGCATATTGAGGTCACCGCACCGGATGTGCTGATTCTTGAAGGCTTGAATGTTTTGGCGCCTTCTCAGGCTGAGGGGCCGGAGACTTCCGATCTGACGCTGAGTGATTTCTTTGATTTCTCTATTTATGTGGATGCCCGCACTGAGGATATTGAGCGCTGGTATGTGAATCGTTTCTTGACACTGCGTTCTTCGGCTTTTGCGAATCCGGAGTCGTATTTCAAGCGTTATGCGGAGCTGAGCGATGAGCAGGCGGTTGAGGTTGCGACCGGCATTTGGAAGAGCGTGAATGAGCCGAATCTGCTACAGAATGTTTTGCCGACTCGTGCTCGTGCGCATTTGATTCTTCAGAAGGGCGCCGAGCATAACGTGGAGCAGGTTCTTCTGCGTAAGAACTAGAGGTTCTTTAGGTTTTTATTGTTCGTGTGCGGTTTTTAGTTGCCCGTGTAGCGCGTTTGTGGTGCATTCTAGTAGAAGGCGCCGGAGGCTCCACTCCCTCGCGGGGTGGGTTTAGGCTTCCGGCGCTTTTTGTATGCACCGTTACGCACCATGATTAGGAGTTATTGTGAATTCCCCGCGCCGCACATCCGATTCTCAGGCGTCTTTTGAAAGTTCTGTGATGAACCGTCGCACTCTTTTGGGCGCGGCTTTGGGCGTTGGTAGCACCGCACTATTGGCGGCTTGCGGCTCTCAGAGCCGGGGCGCTTCTTCGTCTCCGTCAGCTTCTTCTGCAGCCTCTTCCTCTACTGCATCTTCGCCCTCGGCGGCAAGCGCTTCGGCTTCTGGCATCCCTTCTCCCACCGGAGCTGCCTCTTCGACTACCCCCTCCCCCACCGCTTCCGCGAGCGCTTCAGTATCCGCTAGCACCTCGGGGCCGGCAACGATTGCTCCCGCTCAGCCGAGTGTCGAGTCTCAGCCGGATTCGCTGCGTTGTCTTGTGAATAAGATGCGTCCCTTTGCGCAGCTGGATTGGGAGCCGAGTGACCTGGTGGATTTCTATGGTCAGCAGTTGCGTGCCGAGGCGGCTAAGGCAGCGGACACGATGATTGATGCGGCTGCTGCTGATGGTGTGACCCTGCTTGTTTCTAGCGCGTATCGTTCATATGCGGTGCAGCAGCAGACCTATCAGTATTGGGTTTCAGTGAACGGTCAGCAGGTGGCAGATCAGTTGTCGGCGCGTCCCGGATATTCGGAGCATCAGACAGGTTTGGCGATTGATTTCGCTTCTCCTGAGGGGTGCCGGCTGGAGGAGTGTTACCGCGATACGCTGGCTGGCCAGTGGTTGGCGAAGAATGCTCCGCGTTACGGATATATTTTGCGTTTCCCTGATGGCCGTCAGTCAGTGACTGGCTATCGTTTTGAGCCGTGGCATTACCGGTATGTGGGTGTGCAGACTGCTCAAGAATATGTGTCTTCGGGCGCGAAGACTTTTGAGGAGTTTATCGGTACGGGCGCGGCACCCGATTATGCAAGTGCAAACTAGCCTCTGAGCTAACCGCGCGGTACCGCCAGGCGCGTTGAGCGGTGATGTGTATCGTATTTCTAGCTTCCATGTCAGAAATAAATAGGCACAGCATATGCATATTTTCTTGCGTATATCACCCGTAAATCCGCGGTTTTACAGGGTCTACAGAGATTTTTACTCAACTTCATGTGACATAGACCTTAAGTATTGGGCACCATAGAACCATTGTGAAGAAAAACACATGCTTTACGGTGAAAATTTTCTCAGAATATGGCATTTTGAACACCTGAAAGGCGCTATTCTATATCTCATGCTTAAGGGTTTTAAAGATTTTGTAATCCGCGGTAACGTCATCGACCTCGCAGTTGGTCTGATTATGGGTACCGCCTTCACCGCTGTGGTGACCTCGCTTGTCCAGGCCGTCCTGATGCCGGCTATCTCCATGCTGGTTGGCTCCCCCAACTTCGACAACTTCCTGGTCTTCGGCCAGATCAAGGTTGGCGTGTTCCTGACCGCTATTGTCAACTTCATCCTGATTGCAGTTGCTGTGTACTTCGCAGTTGTTGTGCCCACTCAGAAGCTGACTGAACTCGCGCTGGCTAAGAAGAAGGCTGAAGACGAGGCTATTGAAAAGGAAGAGACCGAGCTTGACCTCCTGAAGGAGATCCGCGACGCTCTGGCAAAGAAGTAATTTCTCTGCTCTCTACCACTAATTTTTCAAACCCCCGTATCCCCCGTGGATACGGGGGTTTTCCGCATCCTTATCCCCTACGCCCGCCTAAGATAACGAAGAAGGGCTGGGAAGGTAACACCTTCCCAGCCCTTTCTCTATCCTCCATTCCGGTCTTCGCACCGGAAGAATACGTTTAGAGTGCCAATTCCTTAGCCACGACGTCAGCCAGCTGCTGAGCAACCTCATCAGCCTGCTCCTGGGTTGCAGCCTCAACCATCACGCGAACCAGAGGCTCAGTACCGGATGCACGCAACAGCACGCGGCCGCTCTCACCCAGTACGCCTTCAGCCTCGCTCACAGCGGTAGCGAGCGCCTCGTTGGTCTTGACCGCCGCACGGTCAACGCCCTTGACGTTGATCAGGCGCTGCGGGGTGGGCTGCATGCGGGATGCCAGCTCCGAGAGGGTCTGACCGCTACGAGCCACCTCTGCAGCCAGCTGGATGCCGGTCAGAACGCCGTCACCGGTGGTTGCGTAGTCGCTCATGATAACGTGGCCGGACTGCTCGCCGCCGAGGTTGTAGCCGTGCTCGCGCATAGACTCGAGGACGTAGCGGTCACCCACAGCGGTGCGGCCGAGGGTAATGCCGTGCTCGCGCAGGTACAGCTCCAGGCCCAGGCTGCTCATCACGGTTGCGACGAGGGTGTCCTTTGCGAGCTTGCCTTCGCGCTTAGCAGCAACAGCAAGGATAGCCATAATCTGGTCGCCGTCTACCAGGTTGCCCTTTTCGTCAACTGCCTGGCAACGGTCGGAGTCGCCGTCGTGGGCGATGCCGAGGTCCGCGCCGTGCTCAACGACTGCTGCCTGCAGCTTCTCGGGGTGGGTGGAGCCCACGCCGTCGTTGATGTTGGTGCCGTTGGGCTCTACAGCCAGTGCGATAACCTCTGCACCCAACGCTTCGAAAGCTGCGGGAGATGCTGCGTATGCCGCACCGTTTGCGCAGTCCAGAACAATCTTCATGCCGGCAAGGGGCTTGCCTTCGGGCAGGGTGGAGACCAGGTGCTTCACGTAAGCCTCGGTACCGTTCTCCAGGGGCTTGACGGTACCCACAGCACCACCGGTCGGGTAGCGGAAGGACTTCTCGCGATAAACGCGTTCAATGGCGTCCTCAACGGAGTCTTCCAGCTTCTGGCCGCCTCGGGCCAGGAACTTAATGCCGTTGTCCGCTGCCGGGTTGTGCGATGCAGAAATCATCACGCCGAAGTCAGCACCGGTGTGTGCCACCAGGTAAGCTGCTGCGGGGGTGGGGACAATGCCGGCGTCCAGCACGTCAACACCTGCGCTAGCGAAGCCAGCCTTCATCGCAGAGACAATAAAGTCTGCAGAGGATCGGGAGTCATTTGCGATCACGGCACGGGGGCGTACGCCCTCTTCTACCGTGTCAAAGCCCAGCACAATAGAGGCCGCCTGCGCGAGCTCCATAGCCAGGGCGGGAGTAATTACATCGTTTGCCAGACCGCGTACGCCGTCGGTTCCAAAAAGTCGTTCAGTCACCCTTTCATTTTACGATGCGCATAACTCTCCTCAGGCGTATACACCGCATTTTCTTCAGAATCAGAAAGTGATTTTCAGCGGCTACATATCTGCTTCATAGCCAATGTTTCTATAGACACGCAAAGGTGCCTGCTCTCAGTTCCCAGAGAGGGAAAAGAGAGGCAGGCACCTTCACAGCGCAAGCTGTTTGTCGGTTATATCGCCGCAGGGTTGAGTTGTTGCTCTCCCCTATCTATCAACGCTTACTTGACGACCGGGAAGCCGTCGGGAGAGTCACCGGACTCATCCTCGAAAACGTCCGATGCAGAGCGGACGATTAGCGAGTCGAGCTCGCCCACGACTGCCTCATCCTTGGAGGGGTAGTCGAACTGGGAGAGCACGTAACGCATTGCTTCCAGACGTGCGCGCTTCTTGTCGTTGGACTTGATAACGGTCCAGGGGGCGTCACCGGTGTGGGTGTAGAAGAACATTGCTTCCTTCGCCGCGGTGTAGTCGTCCCACTTGTCCAGGGATGCCAGGTCGGTGGGGGAAAGCTTCCACTGGCGAACCGGGTCGGTACGGCGGGAGGTGAAGCGTGCGAGCTGCTCTTCGCGGGTGACGGAGAACCAGAACTTGATGATATGGATACCGGAGTTCACCAGCATGCGCTCCAGGTCCGGAACTTCGCGCATGAACTCGAAGTACTGTGCCTGGGTGCAGTAGCCCATAACGCGCTCAACGCCGGCACGGTTGTACCAGGAGCGGTCCATCAGGACGATTTCGCCGCCGGAGGGCAGGTGCTTGATGTAACGCTGGAAGTACCACTGGGTCTGCTCGATATCGGTCGGCTTCTCCAGTGCCACAACGCGAGCGCCACGGGGGTTCAGGTGCTCGGTGAAGCGCTTGATGGAGCCACCCTTACCTGCTGCGTCACGGCCTTCGAAGATGATGAGGATCTTCTGACCGGTGGACTTAGCCCAGAGCTGCAGCTTCAGCAGCTCAATCTGCAGGGCACGCTTTTCCTTCTCGTATGCCTTACGGCTGAGCTTGGTGTCGTAGGGATAACCCTTCTTCCATGCCTGCGAGGTTTCGTCGTCCTTCTTGTCCTTGCCGAGGGCGCGGGTGAGGGAAGCCATTTCGTCCAGCTCTGCCGAGTAGTCTTCGACAACGGAGGTGCGGCGTGCCTGGGGCTTCAGGGCTTCCTTGATGGCTTGTTTCTTCTCAGAACCGGTGTGTGCGTGTGCGCCTCCAGCGGCGTGCTGGTGGGCTTCAGTCTGAGGAGCCTCCACTGCCTTCTCTTCGGGCTGGGTGGAGGGATTCTGCTCTGCCATGAGTACTCTTTTCTTCCTGTCTGCTTTGACTCTTTAACTCTACCGGTGTGCTCTTCGATGAACAAACGTAACAGTTATATGCACCCTATAACCTTGTAACGCTCACGGTGAGCAGATACGCAAAACGCCCCGACTCTCCCGAAGGAGAAGCGGGGCGTAACGCTTCGTGAAAACCAGCGATTAACGCTTGGAGAACTGCGAAGCCTTGCGTGCCTTCTTAAGACCAGCCTTCTTACGCTCGATGACGCGTGCGTCACGGGTCAGGTAGCCAGCCTTCTTCAGTGCGGGGCGGTTGTTCTCGCGGTCGATCTCGTTCAGTGCACGAGCGATACCCAGGCGCAGAGCACCTGCCTGACCGGAGGGGCCACCACCGTTGATGCGTGCGATGACGTCGTATGCACCCTCGAGCTCCAGGAGCTTGAAGGGCTGGTTGACGTCCTGCTGGTGCAGCTTGTTGGGGAAGTAGTCTTCCAGGCTACGGCCGTTGATGGTCCAGTTGCCGGAACCGGGCACAACGCGAACGCGTGCCACTGCTTCCTTGCGGCGACCAACTGCTGCGCCTGCAACGGTCAGGGCCGGACGTGCTGCCTTAGCCGCTGCGGGGGCAGCGGACTCCGAGGTGTAGCTGGTCAGCTCTTCCTCGACTACGATCTGCTCTTCGTTCTGAGCCACGATTTCTCCTATTGTTTCTTCGTAGGCCCGAATTACTGGGCGACCTGGTTGAATTCGTAGGTCTTGGGCTGCTGTGCCGCGTGCGGGTGCTCGGGGCCAGCGTAGACCTTCAGCTTCTTGAGCTGCTGTGCAGCAAGCTTGTTCTTGGGCAGCATGCCCTTGACAGCCTTCTCAACCGCGCGAACGGGGTTGGTCTCAAGCAGCTCTGCGTAGTTCACGGACTTCAGACCGCCGGGGTAACCCGAGTGGCGGTATGCACGCTTCTGCTCGAGCTTTGCACCGGTCAGGGCGACCTTCTCAGCGTTCACGATGATAACGAAGTCACCGGTGTCAACGTGGGGAGCAAAAGTCGGCTTGTGCTTACCGCGCAGCAGGATAGCGGTCTGGCTTGCGAGGCGGCCGAGAACAACGTCGGTGGCGTCAATGACGTGCCACTGGCGCTCGACTTCGCCGGGCTTGGGAGTATAAGTGCGCAAAATATTGGCCTTTGTCTCGAAATGTACATACGGCGCTTAGTTGGGTATCGCGCCTTTTACTTACGTGCATGACGAACACCCGGGTGAGGACCGAGCTGCCGCCCGTTCTGCCCGTACTCTATACCGCCTTAACGTCCTGCAACTAGACAGCGATTTAGAGCGCGCTCGGGTAGAACACGCACAACATATCAAGACTATACAGGACGTCGAGTGCTTAATCCACCGCCAAAGCCTTAAAAATAGGGCTTTTTTGCCTTAAACACATTTTAAATTCCATCCGTGTAATTCCCCCGCGGTAGTTGCGCTCCCCCGCGGTGCTTCGTGGAGCATGAGCAAAGTGACGAGGTTCAATATGCACAGGGCGTTAAGCGCTCTGTGCTTCGTGGTCCTCGCGCTTTGCTCGAGCACGCTCCGCCTGCACACCGTAGAGCTCAGGAACAGGGTAGTAAATCTCAGCCAGAGCGAGCGCATGCGGAGGCGCCAGAGTCAGCGAAGCCTCGCGTCCCGGGTTCTCGATCCGCTCTCGCAGCCAGGCGGCGTCGCGTTTGCCCGTACCGTAGAGAACCAGCGCGCCGACAAGTGAACGCACCATGTGATGGCAGAAGGCGTCAGCCACTACGCGTACCTCAATCAGCCCGTTTTCAGTGCGGGTAAAGCTGAGTTCCCGCAGTTCACGAATGGTGGTCGCGCCTTCACGGGGTTTGCAGAAGGAGAGAAAATCGCGCAGGCCGAGTAGTTGCTGTGCCGATTCGTTCAGATCAACACAATCCAGGTGCTCGGGTACCGCCCAGGTGTAGGTACGGTGCAGGGGGTTAAGACCGTCCGCTGCACCATCTGCAATGCGGTAAACATAGCGGCGGCCGGTAGCTGAGAAGCGCGCATCAAAATCGAAGGGCACTTCGCTCACGCGGTGAATCTGAATAGCCCCCTGCAAAATACCGCGAACGTTCTTCGGCAGGTTGAGTTGTTCTTCCGCATCGTAAAGGCATCGCTGAAGAGCACCGGTGAGGCGGCGCCCCAGTGCAGCCGTCGGGTCATCTTCCCCGGTTCGCCCCTGCAGGCGAGTCCAGTCCTCATCACTCAGATCGCAATGTAGGGTCTGGGCTTCCGCATGCACACCGGCATCGGTTCGACCCGCGACCACCACGCGGTGAGGTACACGCAAAATCAGTTCAAGGGCGTTCTCAATGACTCCCTGCACGGTGACCAGGTTCGGCTGGGCTGCCCACCCGCTGAAAAGAGAACCGTCGTAAGCACAATCAATTCGCACGCGGTGCGTAGCGGTGAAGGGCTGCTCTTCGTAATTCTCTAAAGAAGTAGCGTTATGCATTGGTGTGCCTTTCAGCGGTAAAGGACGATTGAAGACTACGGGCCGGCTCTTGGATAGCGAATGCGCAAAGAACCGTGTCCTCTTAAGTATGCAGATACGCCAATCCGCCGCCCACAATAGTGGACGGCGGATTGACATATTTTAGGCTTAGCCTAAATCAGCTGGGATCCGTATTACTCGGAAACCTTCTGTGCTGCTGCGCCACCTGCGGGGGCGTAACCTGCAGCCTCTGCCGACTCAGCGGAGTCGAACCAGATTTCAGCCTTGGTGCTGGTGTACCAGCGGGAACCGGGCACGTGGTACTTCATGGAATCGGCGTTACCCTTAACCTCGAAGCCCTCGGGAGCCTCGCCGGACTCCAGGGGTGCGTGGGAACCTGCGGGCAGGCCCTCAGCTGCTTCAGCCTTGGGAGCCTCAGCTGCCTTCTCAGCAACCTTGGTTGCCTCAGCAACTGCACCCTGGGTTGCAACGGGCTCCATGACGAGCTCGATGACTGCCATGGGAGCGTTGTCACCCTTGCGGTTACCGATCTTGATGATGCGGGTGTAACCACCGGGGCGCTCTGCCATTGCCGGAGCAATAACGGTGAAGAGCTCGTGCACGACGGACTTGTCGGTGATGGAACGCAGCACGCGACGGCGAGCAGCCAGGTCGCCCTTCTTACCGAAGGTGATGAAGCGCTCTGCCACCGGACGCAGGCGCTTTGCCTTGGTCAGGGTGGTGGTGATGCGCTTGTGCTGGAACAGCTGCGCCGACAGGTTGTTGAGCATGTGGCGCTCGTGGGTCGGGGAACCGCCGAGGCGGGGACCCTTAGTGGGAGTAGGCATAGTTAAATCTCCATAGTTGCGTTCCCTAACGCCCCAGCAGCGGAGCCTCTTAGGGAATCAAGTTTGACTGATCCCGGTGGAACCGGGTGAACTATTCGGTCGAAATTATTCGCCGGAACCGTCTTCGTCATCAAGCGGGCGTGCAGCAGGCTCGAAACCGGGAGGGGAGTCCTTCAGAGCCAGGCCGAGCTCAATGAGCTTTGCCTTGACCTCGTCAATGGACTTAGCACCGAAGTTACGGATGTCCATCAGGTCAGCTTCACTGCGGGTCACGAGCTCACCCACGGTGTGGATGCCCTCGCGCTTGAGGCAGTTGTAGGAGCGGACGGACATGTTCAGGTCCTCGATCGGCAGTGCCAGATCAGCGGCCATGGACTCGTCGGCGGGCGACGGGCCAACTTCGATACCCTCAGCTGCAATGTTCAGCTCACGTGCCAGGCCGAAGAGCTCGACCAGGGTGCTGCCTGCAGAAGCAACGGCGTCACGCGGTGCGATGGCTTCCTTGGTTTCGACGTCCAGGGTCAGGCTGTCGAAGTCGGTGCGCTGCTCAACACGGGTCGCGTTCACGCTGAAGGTAACCTTCAGAACCGGGGAGTAGATGGAGTCAACCGGGATACGGCCAATCTCGCCATCGCCGACCTTGTTCTGAGCTGCAGTCACGTAGCCGCGACCGCGCTCGATAACCAGCTCAGCGTTGAAGTTTGCCGAGGCGTTCAGGGTTGCTAGGTGCAGTTCCGGGTTGTGGATCTCCACGCCAGCGGGAACCTCGATGTCGCCTGCGGTCAGTTCACCTTCGCCCTGCTTGCGCAGGTAGGCCACGACGGGCTCGTCGTTCTCAGAAGAGATGGAGAGCTTCTTGATGTTCAAGATGATCTCAGTGACGTCCTCGGTCACGCCGGGAACGGTGCTGAACTCGTGCAGTACACCATCAATGCGGACGCTGGTAACAGCGGCGCCGGGGATGGAGGACAGCAGAGTACGGCGGAGGGAGTTACCCATGGTGTAGCCGAAACCGGGCTCCAGAGGCTCGATGGTGAAGCGCGAGCGGTTGGGCGCTACGACCTCTTCAGTCAGAGTGGGGCGCTGTGCAATAAGCACTTTGTTTCCTTTCGGTGAGCTCCGCTATATGAGCCCACAGGTTGGGGAAAACATATCTTAGGAAGCAGACGGGTGTCTGTACTCTCCGGGTACAGCTCCGTGGAGCGTACCCGTCGAGGGATTAGGTCAGGGACCTAATTAGACGCGGCGGCGCTTCGGGGGACGGCAACCGTTGTGTGCAACGGGGGTAACGTCCTGAATCGAACCGACCTCGAGGCCTGCAGCCTGCAGGGAGCGGATTGCGGTTTCGCGACCGGAACCGGGGCCCTTGACGAACACGTCAACCTTGCGGACGCCGTGCTCCTTGGCGCGGTTTGCAGCAGCCTCAGCAGCCAGCTGTGCGGCGTAGGGGGTGGACTTACGGGAGCCCTTGAAGCCCATGTCGCCAGCGGAGGACCAGGAGATCACTGCACCGGTGGGATCGGTGATGGAGACGATGGTGTTGTTGAAGGTCGACTTGATGTGAGCCTGACCAGCAACGATGTTCTTGCTAACCTTGCGGCGGTTGGTCTTACGAGCTGCCGCAGCGCGAGTCTTGGGAGGCATTTTTGATTCTCCTACAAAGGTTTTCTAATACGTTGGTCGGATAGAGATATCCAACAGAGCAACGTTGCTTACTTCTTCTTACCTGCGACGGTACGCTTCGGGCCCTTGCGGGTACGTGCGTTAGTCTTGGTGCGCTGACCGTGAACCGGCAGGCCGCGGCGGTGGCGCAGGCCCTGGTAGGAACCGATTTCAACCTTACGGCGGATGTCAGCTGCAACCTCGCGGCGAAGATCACCTTCAACCTTGTAGTTGCCTTCGATGAAGTCACGAAGTGCCACGAGCTCCTGGTCGGTCAGGTCCTTGACGCGGGTGTCAGGGTTGACGCCGGTAGCAGCGAGGGTTTCGTGTGCACGGGTCTTGCCCACGCCGTAGATGTAAGTGAGAGCAACTTCCACGCGCTTTTCGCGGGGAATATCAACTCCAGCGAGACGTGCCATACTGGCTTCTCCTTGTTGTTTTCCAGAGGTCTATAGCATCACTGCCCGGGTTGTTCTGACCCGGTCCCCGGCCTCTGAGTCCGGAGGTATCCGAAGTCGCCTCGTGGGCGTTGCTTCGGAGCGGTGCCTATGACAATTCCGCCCCCTGTTGGGGCGGTTATGAAGTCAGCTGCTAGGGATTAGCCCTGGCGCTGCTTGTGGCGCGGGTTTTCGCAGATCACCATGACCACACCGTGACGGCGGATCACCTTGCACTTATCGCAGATCGGCTTAACGCTCGGCTTGACCTTCATCGCATTCCTTTTGATTGCAACTTGATTACTGGCGAGATAAGAGGTTCCCTCACTTACGTTGGGGAACTGCGTTATCCCTTTGAACACGATTTAAACGCCGCCAGGGGCGACGTTTATCTCGGGTTTACTTGTAACGGTAGACGATACGACCTCGGGAAAGGTCGTAGGGGCTCAGTTCCACTACTACTCGGTCCTCAGGCAGGATGCGAATGTAGTGCTGACGCATCTTGCCCGAGATGTGTGCGAGAACCTTGTGGCCGTTATCCAGCTCAACACGGAACATCGCGTTGGGCAGAGCTTCAACCACAGAGCCTTCAATCTCGATGACGCCGTCTTTCTTAGCCATATCCTCCGCTAACGTCGGTGCCCGTCGCAGGTGCGGCGGGCAATTGTATCTTCTGTTTGTGAGCTCACCTCGGTGAGGCGATAGGGCGTTTTAAGGCGCACTTAACACTGGCACAAACAACCAACTGTTAACTCTACGGCAAAGGCCGTGGAAAAACAACCGTGATTTTTATGACATCAGGCACTTAATGTTTAAAAGGAAGAAGCCCCTCCCCCACGTTCCTGAAAGTCTTATTGACTTCCCTCCGCAGGAAAGGGGCACCGTTCACCGGTCACAGCTCAACTGCTTAGTCTTCCTTAGCGGCAAGCTGACCGCATGCTCCATCAATATCGGAACCGCGAGTATCACGAATAGTCGTCGGAATACCGTGGGCACGCAGACGCTCCACAAAGTTCTGCTCAACGCCCTTACGGGATGCCGTCCACTTCGAACCCGGGGTCGGGTTCAGCGGAATCGGGTTCACGTGCACCCAACCACGGCCGCGCTGCGCCAGCTTCTTACCGAGCAGATCCGCACGCCAGCCCTGATCGTTAATATCGCGAATCAGCGCGTACTCAATGGAGACGCGGCGGCCGGTCGTACGGTAGTAGTCGTACGCAGCGTCCAGAGTCTCGTCAACCTTCCAACGCTGGTTAATCGGGATTAGCTCATCACGCAGCTCATCATCCGGAGCATGCAGAGACAGCGCCAAAGTAATGGGCAGCTTCTCCAGCTCAAACTTACGAATACCGGGTACCAGACCCACGGTCGACATGGTCAGACCACGAGCAGAAATACCGAGGCCCTCGGGCGAAGGGTCAATCAGGCGGTGCACAGCACCCATAGTTGCCTTGTAGTTAGCGAGCGCCTCACCCATACCCATGAAGACAATATTGGAAACACGCAGAGGACGAGTATCCTCAGAACCGCCTTCTGCTTCTTCCAAACCCTTCATCTGCTTCAGGTAGCGGGCACCAGCTACGACCTGCTCCACAATTTCTGCAGTAGAGAGGTTACGGGTCAAACCCTGCTGACCGGTTGCACAGAAGGGGCAGTTCATACCGCAGCCAGCCTGCGAAGAAATGCACATGGTCACGCGGTTGTCATAGCGCATGATGACGGACTCAATGAGCGCACCATCAAAGAGGCGGTGCACAACCTTCAGGGTGTCGCCACCGTCAGCCTCGAGGGTACGGACCGGAGTCAGAAGCTGGGGCATCGCCTGAGCAACCATCTGCTCGCGATCCTTAGCCGGCAGGTCAGTCATCTCGGCGGGATCAGTGACCAGACGCTCAAAATAGTGCTTGGACAGCTGGGACGCACGGAACGACTGGTAGCCCAGTTCCTTCAGAAATTCGCGGCGGCCAGCCATATCGAAGTCAGCGATGTGCTTGGGCGGCTTCGCACGGCGCGGTGCTTTCAGGGCAATCTGGCCGGGTGCGGGGCGAACGTTCGAGATTTCAACCGGCACCTTGGTCGCAGCGGGCGCGGTTGCCTCGCCGCTATTGAGAGTTTCGCTCATGGAGCTTCTTCCTTGTGATGTGGATGCTTTCGGATGCGCTATCACGCACCGGACCGGATTCGCCGGTTTCTTCGGGTGGAGGTGGGGCAACTAAAGGTGTTCCCCTCCCCCAGTGGTGGGGCTTAGGCGGGAATCGGAACCGGGGTTACGCCGAAGCGAGCAAGTTCGCTGGCGCCGCCGTCTTCTGCGGTCAGAACCCAGATGCCGTCGCTGTGCACAGCAACGGAGTGCTCCCACTGGCATGCATCGGAGCCGTCAACGGTCACAACGGTCCAGTCATCGGAGAGCACCTTGGTCTCGATGGAACCGGTGACGAGCATCGGTTCGATAGCGAAAGCCATACCGGGCTTAATCTTCGGGCCCATGTCACGCACAGCGTAGTTCAGCACATCCGGAGCCATGTGCATCTGCGAGCCGATGCCATGGCCCACATAGTCTTCAATGATGCCGTACTTATCGCCGTATTCTTCGGTCACGTATGCTTCGATAGCCAGACCGATTTCACCGACCTTCTTTGCGGTCGCGAGAGCCGCGATACCGTGCCACATCGCCTCGCGGGTCACGGCAGAGAGCTCCGCGCGCGCTTCGCTTACGTTGTCACCGACCAGAACGGTACGTGCCGAGTCGCCGTGCCACTGGCGGTTGGTGGCGGGGTCAATCACGTATGCACCACCGTCGATGGAGAGGATATCGCCGTCCTTGAGAACGTAGTCGCCGGGGATACCGTGAACGACCTCGTGGTTGACGGAGGTGCATACGGTTGCCGGGTAGTCGTAGTAGCCGTAGAAGTTGGAGGTACCGCCCAGTTCCAGCAGGGTGCGTTCAAAGGCGGCATTCACCTCTGCGGTAGTTACGCCGGGGCGGGCTGCCGCTACGGCCGCGTCAAGTGCGCGGCTGGTGATAACACCTGCACGAGCCATCTGCTGAAGCTGTGCATTGGTTTTGATTTCGACTCGTGCCATTCTGGCTCCTTAGGTGTATGGGGCGGTATGCCCAAGCTTAGAACTCTACAGACAGCACTGTACCCCCGCAAGTTTTTGTGATGCATCATGCACCTCAAATTGCGGGGGTACAGCAGAAGATTACTTCAGAGCGTCGAGGATGCGCTCGGTGACTTCAGCAATCTCGCCGAGGCCGTTAACTTCCTTGACGATGCCGCGTTCGCGGTAGATTGCGATCAGCGGCGCGGTCTCCTCTTCGTAGACCTTCAGGCGGTGACGGATGACTTCTTCGTTGTCATCGGTACGACCCTGCTCAGCTGCACGGTTGAGCAGACGCTCGACGAGTTCGTCGTTATCTGCAACGAGCAGCAGAACGCGGTCGATCTTCTCGCCCTTAGCTTCAAGGATGGAGTCCAGCTCGTGCACCTGTGCAGTGTTGCGGGGGTAGCCGTCGAGCAGGAAGCCGTTGACGACGTCGCCTTCGTCCAGGCGTGCACGCACCATGTTGTTGGTGACAGAGTCGGGAACCAGGTTACCGGAGTCGATGTACGACTTCGCTTCCTTACCGAGTTCGGTCTCTTCCTTGATGTTCTTACGGAAGATATCGCCGGTAGAAATTGCGGGAATCTTCAGCGCTTCAGCGATCTTGACGGCCTGGGTGCCCTTACCTGCACCGGGAGGGCCGACGATGAGCAGACGGTTCATCGGAGCAGTCCTTCGTAGTTTCGTTGTTGGAGCTGAGCGTTGATCTGCTTGAGAGTATCAAGACCAACACCCACCACGATCAGCAGCGAGGCGCCGCCGAACGGGAAATTCTGGTTTGCGTTGAATAGGATAAGCGCTACCAGGGGAATCATGGAAATTACACCCAGGTAAAGTGCGCCAGGCAACGTAATTCGGTTGAGTACGTAGCTGAGGTAACGCTCGGTCGGCTTACCGGCACGAATACCGGGGATGAAGCCACCGTACTTCTTCATATTGTCCGCTACTTCCACCGGGTCGAAGGTGACCGCCACGTAGAAGTAGGCGAAGCCAATAATCATGAAGAAGTAGAGAGCAATGTACAGCGGGTGGTCGCCACGCACCAGGTATGCGTTAATCCAGTTAACCCAGTCCGGCGGGGTGGAGCCGTTGGTGGGGGTGTTGAACTGGGCAATCAGACCGGGCAGGGTCAGCAGGGAGGAGGCGAAGATCAGCGGAATCACGCCGGCCATGTTGACCTTCAGCGGGATGTAGGTGCTGGTGCCACCAATGGTGCGTCGACCAATCATGCGCTTTGCGTACTGCACGGGAATACGGCGAACGGACTGTTCCACGTAGACCACGGCGAGCATGACCAGCAGGCCAATACCGCAGACAGCCGCGAAGATACCCCAACCGTGGGTGCGCTGGATGGAGCCCAGAGCGCTCGGGAAGGAGGACGCAATGGAGGTGAAGATCAGCAGGGACATGCCGTTGCCGACGCCACGCTCGGTAATCTGCTCGCCCATCCACATGATGACGGTGGTACCCGCACACAGGGTGACGATAATCAGCAGGATGTGCAGTACGTCGTCCTGGGGGATGATGCCCGGGCAGTTACCCAGCAGAACGCCAGAGCGTGCCATCGAGACGATGGTGGTTGCATTCAGCAGAGCAAGAGCGATGGTCAGGTAGCGGGTGTACTGGGTGAGCTTTGCCTGACCCTGCGCGCCCTCATCGTGCAGCTCCTGGAATCGCGGGATGACCACGCGTAGCAGCTGGATGATAATGGACGCGGTAATGTACGGCATCACGCCGAGGGCAAAGATCGAAAGCTGCAGCAGTGCGCCACCACTGAAAAGGTTGACGATATCGTAGACGCCACCGCTTGTAACATTGGCGTTCAGACACTGCTGTACATTTCCGTAGGAAACGCCTGGCGCGGGGATGAAAGTGCCCACGCGGTACAGCACAATCATTGCCAGGGTAAACAGCAGCTTACGCCGCAAATCGGCGGTCTTAACGACTCGCCCGAATGCGCTCAGCACATGTCCTCCTGTAAGTCTATGGGGCGCCCATCCCTCTCAAAGAGTTTTAGGGCGCAGTAAACACATCTTCCAGTCTATCGTGTTTGGAGCGGGTAACGATAACTCCCTAGCAGATTATGTAGCTTTTATATTCTCTTAGCGTGATTTTTGAACACAAAATGTGGCGCACACCAAGCGTTCAAATATGCGAATACAGGAATATAGTCCTGTTGTGAATCTTTTCAAGCAGCAAAAAGCCCCTGCCGTACAGCGTACGGACAGGGGCTTTCTCGTCTTGAAGACTACTTAACGGTTACAGAACCGCCAGCGGCCTCGATCTTCTCGATAGCGGAAGCCGATGCCTTGTCGACAACAACGTTCACCTTGACGGAGATTTCGCCGTTGCCCAGAACCTTCACGAGCTCGTTCTTACGAACGGCACCCTTAGCAACCAGTGCCTCGACGGTGACGTCGCCACCGTTGGGGAACAGTTCCTGGATGCGGTCCAGGTTAACAACCTGGTACTCGGTGCGGAAGGGGTTCTTGAAGCCGCGCAGCTTCGGCAGGCGCATGTGCAGCGGCAGCTGGCCGCCTTCGAAGCCTGCACGAACCTGGTAACGTGCCTTGGTACCCTTGGTACCGCGACCTGCGGTCTTACCCTTGGAGCCTTCACCGCGGCCAACGCGGGTCTTTGCCTTGTGGGCACCCGGAGCCGGGCGCAGATCGTGAATCTTGATAGCTTCTGCCATCTTTACTTGACCTCCTCAACCTTCACCAGGTGAGCAACGGTGTTAACCATGCCAACGGTGACGGGGTCAGCAGTGCGGACTACCTTGTTGCCGGGGCGCTTGAGGCCCAGGGAACGCAGGGTGTCGCGCATGTTCTGCTTCTGACCAACATAGGACTTGACCTGGGTGATTTCCAGCTTTGCGTCGCTGGGCTGAATACGCTTGGCCATTACTACGCACCTGCCTTTTCAGACTTGGTGTTGCGCAGGTAGCTGGGGATAACCTCATCGGTGGGCAGGCCACGGCGGGCTGCCACTGCCAGGGGCTCCTCGAGCTCCTTGAGTGCTGCAACAGTTGCGTGAACGATGTTGATCTGGTTCGAGGAACCGAGCGACTTGGACAGCACGTCGTGAATGCCTGCGCACTCGAGTACTGCACGCACGGGGCCACCTGCGATAACACCGGTACCAGCGGTTGCCGGGCGGAGCATCACAACGCCTGCAGCTGCCTCACCCTGCACGCGGTGCGGGATGGTGCGGCCTTCGATGCGGGGAACGCGGAAGAAGTTCTTCTTTGCTTCCTCGACACCCTTGGAGATTGCTGCGGGAACTTCCTTAGCCTTACCGTAGCCAACGCCGACCAGGCCGTTACCGTCACCAACGACGACCAGTGCGGTGAAGCTGAAGCGACGACCACCCTTGACGACCTTGGAAACGCGGTTGATGGTCACAACGCGCTCGATGTACTTGTCCTTCTCCTCCTCGCGAGCGCGGTTGTTACGGCGCTCACCACGGCCACGACGCTCGCCGCGGTTGTTGCGGCGCTCCTCGCGCTGGTTGGAGGTCTCAGCGGTTTCAGCTACTACTGCTTCGCTCACCTGAGTTTCCTTTACGTTCTGCTCGCTCATTAGAGTGCAAGACCTCCCTCGCGTGCACCGTCAGCAACGGCTGCAACACGGCCGTGGTACTTGTTACCACCGCGGTCGAACACGACTGCCTCAACACCAGCTGCCTTGGCACGCTCTGCAACGAGCTCACCAACGCGCTTTGCCTTAGCGGTCTTGTCCAGGTCAGCTACACGCAGCTCTGCTTCCATGGTGGAAGCGGATGCCAGGGTTACGCCCTTGACATCGTCGATAACCTGAACGAACATGTGACGGGTCGAACGGGTGACGCACAGGCGCGGACGCGCAGCGGTACCCGAAACGTACTTGCGGATGCGAGCGTGACGACGTGCACGCTGCGCTGCCTTCGACTTGATAGCCATGTTTACTTACCAGCCTTTCCGACCTTGCGGCGGATGTGCTCACCTGCGTAGCGAACACCCTTACCCTTGTAGGGATCGGGCTTACGCAGACCACGAATGTTTGCTGCAACCTGACCAACGAGCTGCTTGTCGATACCCGACACGGTCAGCTTGTTAGCACCCTCCACTGCGAAGGTAATACCCTCGGGAGCGGTGATGTTGATCGGGTGGGAGTAGCCCAGAGCGAACTCCAGGTCGTTACCCTTCGGGGTCACACGGTAACCGGTACCAACGATTTCCAGCTTCTTCTCGTAGCCGGAGGTAACGCCGATAATCAGGTTCTGAATCAGAGTACGAGTCAGACCGTGCAGCGAGCGAGACAGGCGCTCGTCGTTCGGACGAGATACAACGATCTCGTTTTCGTTCAGAGCCACGGTGATGGGGGAAGCTACCTTGTGGGAGAGCTCGCCCTTGGGGCCCTTAACGGTGACCAGGTTGCCATCGACCTTAACCTCAACGCCGGCGGGAACCGAGATGGGGAGACGTCCAATACGTGACATTATTCTCTTCCTTTCTCTTCTAACCGACTACCAGATGTAAGCGATGACTTCGCCGCCCACGCCCTTCTTCGCAGCCTGCTTGTCAGTGAGCAGACCCGAAGAGGTGGACAGGATTGCGATGCCGAGGCCACCCAGAACCTGGGGCAGGTTGGTGGACTTTGCGTAGGTACGCAGGCCCGGCTTGGAAATACGACGCACGCCAGCGATGGAACGCTCGCGGGACGGACCGTACTTGAGGACGAGGGTCAGGGTCTTGCCGACCTTTGCATCCTCAACCTTCACGTCGGCGATGTAGCCCTCAGCCTTCAGGATCTCAGCAATGCGAGACTTCAGCTTGGAGTAGGGCATGGATACGGTGTCGTGGTATGCGGAGTTTGCGTTACGCAAACGGGTCAGCATATCTGCGACCGGATCAGTCATAGTCATTGTGGGCTTTAGCCCTTCCTCGTTGTGGTTTCCCTACCCCGCGGTAACGGGGTCTGGACCTACAACGTAGTCGTTAGTTGGTCTTGAACGGGAAGCCCAGTGCCTTCAGGATTGCACGGCCTTCGTCGTCGGTCTTCGCGGAGGTCACCACGGTGATGTCCATACCACGCACGCGGTCGATCGAGTCCTGATCGATTTCGTGGAACATGGACTGCTCGGTCAGACCGAAGGTGTAGTTACCGTTACCGTCGAACTGGCGGTCCGAGAGGCCGCGGAAGTCGCGGATTCGGGGCAGTGCCAGGGTGACGAGGCGGTCCAGGAATTCCCACATGCGGTCGCCACGCAGGGTGACGTGTGCACCAATGGGCATACCTTCGCGCAGCTTGAACTGTGCGATGGACTTCTTAGCGCGGGTAACAATCGGCTTCTGACCGGTGATTGCGGTGAGATCGCGGATTGCGCCGTCCATGAGCTTTGCGTCGCGAGCTGCCTCGCCAACACCCATGTTTACGACGACCTTAACGATCTTCGGGGTCTGCATGACGTTCTCGTACTTGAACTCTTCCTGCAGAGCGGGAACGACGACCTCAGCGTACTTGGTCTTGAAGCGGGGGGTGATCTTGGTTTCGGTCATTAGATGTCCTTACCCGAACGCTTAGCAACGCGCACGCGAACGGTGCGCTCCTTGCCGTCACGCTCTACAGTCTCGAGGCGGAAACCAACACGGGTCGGCTTCTTGGTCTCGGGGTCAACAATCGCAACGTTAGAAACGTGGATCGGTGCCTCAACCTTCTGAATGCCGCCTGCTGCGCCGGTCAGGGGGTTAGCCTTGGTGTGCTTGGTGACGACCTTGACGCCCTCAACAATCACGCGGTTTTCCTTGGGGAGAACCTTCAGAACCTTGCCCTGCTTGCCCTTATCTGCACCGGAAATAACCTGAACCAGGTCGCCGGACTTGATCTTAGCCATGAGTTAGAGCACCTCCGGAGCCAGCGAAACGATCTTCATGAACTTCTTGTCGCGAAGCTCACGACCCACGGGGCCGAAGATACGGGTACCACGGGGATCACCATCAGTGTTCTTCAGGATCACTGCGGAGTTCTCGTCGAACTTGATGTAGGAGCCGTCGGGACGACGGGTTTCCTTCTTGGTGCGGACGACGACTGCCTTGACAACGTCACCCTTCTTTACGGTACCGCCGGGGATTGCATCCTTGACGGTTGCGACAATGATGTCGCCAATGCCTGCGTAGCGACGCGAGGAACCACCGAGAACACGGATGGTCAGGATTTCCTTCGCACCAGTGTTGTCGGCGACCTTCAGTCGCGACTCCTGCTGAATCATATTTCTCCTGTCGTCTCGCCGGTTCCGACTCGCTTTAGGCGCGAGCCAGCCTTGCGGAACATTTTTACGGGATTGGTTGACGCCCCGGGCCCCATCTCTGTGGAAGGGGTTAGCGGAAACGCCTGGGGCAAACCCATGCCAGAAGCATTTGGACCCGCGTGAAGCGGGCGTATCCACCCGTAAGTAGCGGCATTATGCACTGGCACGAGAAGCCCGTGGTTGCGTGGCCATTTGGATACAGCCACACAGTCTTAACACTGTACAGGAAGCAGGTATCTAGCGCAAGGGCTTGTTAACTATGATTTCGGTCTCTACCACCCTATTCACCAAGACAATGCATGTATCGGATGCCAAAAACCTCATCCCCCACATCAACACCGAGCGAGAAGGCGGCTTATTTGACACTTAAAGCAGGAGGCCCCTTCGTGTAGTTCCTGACGCATAAGAAACTGAAGGGGCCTCGAGAAATCTACCAAACAATGTGTCAAACAAGGATGGTAGATATTCATATTTTACTACGCTTTAATGCTTCTCCACGACAGACTTGCCGCAGCCTAGCGATAGGATCATCCCAGTCCTACTCCCCCACCCCGCTAGTGCGCGCACAAGGTTAGAGAGCGGCAGTGACTATTTTGGATATGCCAACTGCTCTTCGCTCTGCAGCTATGACATATATACTTTCGCAATACCATCACGAACGATAGGACGAGGTGCTTCTTCCGGACGGCTTTCTTCTTTCTTCCGCAGCCTCATAGTATTCGCCAGAGCGTGCATCCAGCACGCGGGGAACCTTAACGGCAGGGTATAGTCCCCGACCTTGTCCATAGCAATGACGCTATATTTTGTCACCCCTGCCCCCCCCCCAAAGCAGTGCTCTGAAAAAATCTGCTTAAAAATTTAGAAATTAAGGGTTGTTTTTTCAAAAATCAAGTTTTTTGGTAATAAACACGCTTCAAGGTGCGAAAATCAGCGAGATGTACCATAATAGAAGAGACGCATGCGTCAAATAAGAGGTTCGGTCCTTATCGGACAGATTTCTTGGGTCCCTTTTTCCTCGCTAATCCGTTTGTCTAGGGACCGAACCTCGCTTTGACACTAAACCCGCACTTCGGTGCGGGTTTTCTTTATATCTGAGGCGCTAGAACCCTACATTTCATTCTTTGGGGCTGTTAAATCGTCAAATATGGGCGAGCAAGTGCAGATAGGGTGCCCCCGCTACTACTTCTGCCCCTGGTCTAGGCCTTCCGCCTATATAACAGGCATATATGCAAACTGAAAGGGGCGGTACCCATCGCTTCGATGGGTACCGCCCCTTTCAATGTGTATCGGCAGTTTCAGAAAGTCAATCGGGTTCTTGAATATCTAGTAGATCCCGCTCTGCCTCTTTAGCTACTACCGAGCGGTAGTATCGTGGGCTGCCGTGGGGTACGGACTATGCCTTGCGGCGACGTGCTACCAGCACGGTTGCGCCAACGACCAGGGCAAGAACGCCAATTCCGGCTGCAATGACGACGCCCGAAGCACCGGTGTTAGCCAGTGAAGACTTCGAGGAGTTCGAAGAGGTAGAGCCGTTGCTGGAAGAGGTGACGTTCTGCGACGAAGATCCGGAGGTCTTCGGAGCAGCGTTGTCCTTCTTCTGGGTCTCGGAGTTCAAAGAATCCACGGGAGCCTTGGACTGGTCCTTAGCGTTTTCCTTTACCTGTTCCTTGGATTCTGCCGGTGCGGAAGGCGCTGCAGAGGGGTTAGTTACAGGTGCGTTAGCCGACTCGGATGCCTTCGGCTCCGAAACCTTCGGCGCAGGTGCCTGGTTTTCAACGCTGAAGGTGTACTCTACGGCAACGCCACCACGTACGTTATCGTTCTCTGCCAAGGAACCGGAGAGCAGGTAGATAGCAACGCTATCGCCGGTCTTCAGTTCTTCAGTCAGGTTAGAGTTTGCCACGGTGGGGCGGTCGATGGTTGCGGTGAAGTTACCGTTTTCGTCCGCCTTGATGTATGCCCAGATGCCTGCGCTATTGCCTTCAACGCCTTCGAGCTTGGGCTCTTCCTTCGCGGAAATAGCGCCCTTGTTCAGCTTGACGGCGATAACGGAGCCCTTACCGTCCAGAGTCTTGAAGCCTTCACCGCGGAAGGTCAGCTTCTGGCCGTCCCAGGTCTTGGGGAAGTAGACCTTAGCGCCGTCCTTGTACTCGTGCACAACCTCATTGGAATTTGCGCTTTCGGAGGGTGCCGGGGTGCTGGGTTCGGGCTTTGCGGACTCGCTCGGAGCCGGGGTGGTCGGCTCAGGCTTAGCAGACTCGCTCGGAGCAGGAGTGGGCGCATCACTATCAGGCAGGCTCAGCTTAGTGCCCGCGGGGTAAGTGGTAGTCACGCCAGAGGGAGCAGCAGAGACCTGGGTGGTTTCTGCCGGTGCGCAGGTCTCAGCGGTGTCTGCCTTCTTCTCTGCAACAGTTGCGGAGAGCGCTTCACCACCGCGAGGAGTGTCACCTTCAACAATGGAGCCGGAGAGCAGGAAGACCGAAACCTTATCGCCGCTCTTCAGGTTTTCCGTCAGGTTAGAGTTTTCGGTGGTCGGGTACGGCAGTTCAGCGGTGAAATTACCGTTCTCATCTGCCTGGATGTACGCCCAAACACCTGCGCTGTTGCCCTCAGCACCGTTGAACTTCGGCTCTTCCTTCGCGGAGATGCGGCCCTTGTTCAGCTTGACTGCGAGTACGGAGCCCTTTGAACCGTCCTGAGTCTTGAAACCTTCACCGCGCAGCTTCAGGGTTTCACCGGTGGTCCAGTCCTTCACGGCGTAGAGCTTAGCGCCGTCCGCGTAGGTCTTCACCAGTTCTTCAGAAGAAGTCTGTGCAGCAGGCTTCGCGGTGGTTTCAACGGTGGTGTTGATCTTCACCATGACGCCGGGAGTAATCGGGGAGTCTGCGTTGTCCTTGCCCTTGGGCTCGGTGCTAGAGGTGCGGTATTCGCCGGTGGTCTTATCGATGGTGTAGTCGGTTTCGATAGCGGAAGCGCCTTCGATGCTGCGTGCTACAGCGTATACGCTGCCGTCTGCAGCGACCAGAACATCATTTGCGCCGCTGGTCGCACCGGTAGACACCTGAGAAACAACGGTGCCGGTTCGTGCATCAACAACACCGACGTTGCCGGTGCCGTAATCGGTCACGTACAGCAGGTCACGGGCTTCGTCGGAGGCGAGAGCGAGGGCCTGGTTGCCGAAAGGAATGGTCTTCTTGTAGGCACCAGTTTCCAGGTCGTAGACGGTGATACCGGAGTTACTGCCCTTACGGTCACCCTGGGTGCTGACGTAGATTTCCTTCAGGGACTTGTCGATAGTGACGTCCGAGGGGTTCAGAGCAGCTTCAGCATTTTCCTTGTGCAGCTGAATGGTCTTCTCGACTTCGTAGCTCTTGGTGTCGATCACCTTCACGGTGCCGGCACTCAGGGAAGGCACGTAAAGCTTGCCGTCTGCGGAATCTACGTGCATGTTCATTGCAATGTCAGATTCGCCCTTGGCGTCAGTAAATTCAATCTTCTTGACCAGGGCGTGCCGAGTGGTGTCGAAGACACTAATGCCGCCGGAGCCAGATACAAAGACCTTGCCGCTGGAGGGGTCGATACGTACCTCGCGGGGGTGGTTGACGTCGCCTTCTGCGCTGCTCCAGATAATCCTGTTGGTCGCGGGATCGAAGACAGATACCTTGTTGACGCGGGTCTGGGTCACCCATACATATCCGGTTGCTTCGTCGTAAGCGATACCGTAGGGAGATTCAATCTGCTTACCGGTCGGTGCGGTAGCACCACGTGCGGTGAAGTCGGTGGTCGGGAACTGGTAGACAGTGGCAAGGCTCGGGGTGGATGCAACGTTCCAGGTGCCGACGCCACCGGTCAGAATCGGCGGGCGTCCGGAGGAGAAGGAAGTGTAGAGGGAGGAGGTTGCTGCCGAGTATGCCAGCTGGTACTGGCCGGGCAGGCCCTGGTACTGGGTAGCGCTCACTGCAATGTGGCGGCATTCCTCAGTGGAGTTCTGGGAGTTCCCGCCGGGAACGGATGCGGAGACGTTTGCCGCAAAGGTAGCAGGAACGGCAGCGAAAGAGCCTGCAACAACGGAAAGTGCGCCAGCAATGGCGAGCAGCTTACGTGAGGGCTTGGGCGAAGAAGTCATGATGATCCTCGATGATGTGTAGTGGTACTTCTCCAAAGGTCGTGCAACCTCCGGAAGGTGCAAAGCCACCCGACTGATTATTAGGCAAGGTTACGCTAAGCAACTATAAAGTTGATAATAAGTCCCTAATCAGGTTGTTTTCAAGTGTTGCTCATCGGATTCCGCAGTCCCCAGGCGCCTTACTCACGTATTACTTTTCATTTTTTCGCCCTAATTCCGCCTCCACATGCGTTTTCTTCTCTAGCAGCGTCTACTCATGGATTGCGCCATCAACGCGAGAGAAAAATATTGCTTTCTCGTATGACATATCAAGACATTTATGACAAATGTTGTCTTAGCGCCTGTTATTAGCCCGTGCCATAGGGCGCCTGCCCCGGTTTTTCCCGTACAAAGGTTAAAAGCAAAGAGCCCCTCTCCTACCGAAGTAGGAGAGGGGCTCTTTTACTGCTCTAGCAGAGAGTCATGAAGAGAGCTTACTTAGCCTTCTCGATGATCTCCACGATACGCCAGCGCTTGGAAGCGGACAGCGGACGGGTCTCTGCAATCAGAACGAGGTCACCGATGCCAGCAGCGTTCTGCTCATCGTGTGCCTTGATCTTGGAGCTACGGCGAACGACCTTGCCGTACAGTGCGTGCTTCACGTGGTCCTCGACCTCGACGACAACGGTCTTGTCCATCTTGTCGGAGACAACGTAGCCGCGGCGGGTCTTGCGGTAGCCGCGCTCTTCGTTCTTTACTTCACTCACTTGGACTCACCTTCAGTTGCGGGACGAATACCGAGCTCGCGCTCACGCAGCACGGTGTAGATACGTGCGATGTCGCGCTTGATAGTGCGGCGACGACCTGCGTTAGCCTGACCGGTGACTTCCTGGAAGCGGATGTTGAAGAGTTCCTTCTTCGCTTCGCTCAGCTTTGCAGCCAGCTCTTCGTTGGAGAGCTCTGCGAGCTTATCGATGCTCAGGTCCTTGGATCCTACTGCCATCTCGCTTATTCACCACCTTCGCGGCGACGCACAACACGTGCCTTCATCGGGAGCTTGTGGATTGCCAGGCGCATTGCCTCGCGAGCCACTTCTTCGGACACACCGGAGAGTTCAAACATGACTCGACCCGGCTTGACATTTGCGACCCACCACTCGGGCGAACCCTTACCGGAACCCATACGGGTTTCAGCAGGCTTCTTGGTCAGCGGACGGTCGGGATAAATGTTGATCCAGACCTTACCGCCACGCTTGATGTGACGGGTCATTGCGATACGTGCAGCCTCAATCTGGCGGTTGGTCACGTATGCGGGCGACAGGGCCTGAATGCCCCACTCACCGAAGCTAACCTCGGTGCCGCCCTTTGCGAGACCACTACGCTTGGGGTGGTGCTGCTTGCGGTACTTTACTCGACGGGGAATAAGCATTTATGCCTCACCGTTCTCTGCAGTCTTGGCCTCGACCTTTGCCGAAGCGTTCTCGTTGCGGCGCTCGCGACGAGGACCACGGTTGCCCTGGCGGCGGCGGTCACCATCGCGGCGGTTGCCACGGCGGTTGTTTGCTGCCTGCTGAGCTGCCAGCTCCTTGTCGGTCAGGTCGCCCTTGTAGATCCAGACCTTCACGCCGATGCGACCGAAGGTGGTCTTAGCCTCGAAGAAGCCGTAGTCGATGTTCGCACGCAGGGTGTGCAGGGGCACACGGCCTTCGCGGTAGAACTCGGAACGGGACATTTCAGCGCCACCCAGACGGCCGGAGCACTGGATACGGATACCCTTTGCACCTGCACGCTGTGCGGACTGGATTGCCTTCTTCATTGCACGGCGGAATGCAACACGCGATGCGAGCTGCTCTGCGATGCTCTGTGCAACCAGCTGAGCGGAGAGGTCGGGGTTAGCAACCTCGAGGATGTTCAGCTGAATCTGCTTGTTGGTGAGCTTCTCGAGCTCGCCGCGGATGCGGTCTGCTTCTGCGCCACGGCGGCCAATCACGATACCGGGACGAGCGGTGTGAATGTCCACACGCACGCGGTCACGGGTACGCTCGATCTCGACCTTTGCAACGCCTGCGCGATCCAGGTTCTTAGCCAGCAGCTCGCGGATCTTTACGTCCTCGCGGACGAAGTCAGCGTAACGCTCGCCGGGCTTGTTGGAATCAGCGAACCACTTGGAGACGTGGTCAGTGGTGATGCCCAGTCGGAAACCGTTCGGGTGAATTTTCTGACCCATTTAGCGGTCCTCCTCCTTCTCCGGGGTAGCAACTACCACGGTGATGTGGCTGGTGCGCTTGTTGATTCGGTATGCGCGACCCTGAGCGCGGGGCTGAATGCGCTTCATGGTCGGGCCCTCGTTCACGAATGCTTCGCTGATGAACAGCTCTTCCTCGCGGAAGGGCAGACCCTGCTGGGTTGCCTTCTGACGAGCGTTAGCTACTGCCGAAGCAACGATCTTGTATACCGGTTCCGAAGCTGCCTGGGGGGCGAACTTCAGAATCGCCAGAGCCTCTTCCGCCTGCTTACCACGGATCAGGTTGACGACACGGCGGGCCTTCATAGGCGTAACGCGAACGAAACGCGCTGATGCCTTGGCTTCCATTGCCTATCTCTCTTTCGTCTATTGCCGAAAGGGAAACGTTAGCTTATCGGTGTGAACCGATTAGCGACGCTTGCCCTTACGGTCGTCCTTCACGTGGCTGCGGAAAGTGCGGGTCGGAGCAAACTCACCGAGCTTGTGACCAACCATCGACTCGGTGATGAACACCGGCACGTGCTTGCGACCGTCGTACACTGCGATGGTGTGACCGAGCATGTCGGGGATAATCATCGAGCGACGCGACCAAGTCTTGATTACGTTCTTGGTGCCCTTCTCGTTCTGAGCTGCAACCTTCAGGTAGAGGTGCTGATCAACGAAAGGGCCCTTCTTCAAACTACGAGGCATGTTTCAGGCTCCTTAGCGCTTCTTGCCAGTACGACGGCGACGAACGATGAGCTTGTCGCTTTCCTTGTTGGGACGGCGGGTACGACCCTCGGGCTTACCGTTGGGGTTAACCGGGTGACGACCACCGGAGGTCTTACCTTCACCACCACCGTGCGGGTGGTCAACCGGGTTCATGACCACACCACGGACGGTCGGGCGGATGCCCTTCCAGCGGTTACGGCCTGCCTTACCCCAGTTGATGTTGGACTGCTCAGCGTTGCCAACTTCACCAACGGTTGCGCGGCAGCGAACATCCACGTTGCGGATTTCGCCGGAGGGCAGACGGAGCTGACCGTACTTGCCTTCCTTAGCAACCAGCTGTACAGAAGCACCTGCGGAGCGAGCCAGCTTTGCGCCGCCGCCGGGGCGGAGCTCGACACAGTGAATCACGGTACCAACGGGGATGTTGCGCAGGGGCAGGTTGTTACCGGGCTTGATGTCAGCTGCGGGGCCGGACTCGACGATGTCGCCCTGAGCGAGCTTGTTCGGAGCGATGATGTAGCGCTTGGAACCATCGAAGTAGTGCAGCAGCGCGATGCGAGCGGTACGGTTGGGATCGTACTCGATGTGTGCAACGCGTGCGTTAACGCCGTCCTTGTCGTGACGACGGAAGTCGATCAGACGGTACTGGCGCTTGTGGCCGCCACCCTTGTGACGGGTGGTGATGCGGCCGGTGTTGTTACGGCCGCCGGTCTTGTGAAGCGGACGAAGCAGGGACTTTTCCGGGGTGGAGCGGGTGATCTCGGAGAAATCAGCAACGCTCGAACCGCGGCGACCCGGGGTCGTCGGCTTGTACTTACGAATACCCATTTAGATATTTCTTCCTTCGTTAAAGTGGTCTCCGCGGGGCTTATGCCTGCGGACCGCCGAAGATGTCGATGGTGCCTTCCTTGAGGGTCACAATCGCACGCTTGGTGTTCTTGCGAGCGCCCCAACCGAAACGGGTGCGCTTGCGCTTGCCCTGACGGTTGATGGTGTTGACGGAAGCAACCTTGACGTCAAAGATCTTCTCGATGGCCTGCTTGATTTCCAGCTTGTTGGAATCGGTAGCGACCTCGAAGGTGTACTTACCTTCGTCGAGCTGACCGTAGCTCTTCTCGGAAACGACGGGAGCGATAATCACGTCGTATACAGACTTGGTGGAAACGCTCATTACTTAGCGCCCTCCTTCTTCTGAGCTGCAGCAACGAATGCGTCGAATGCTGCCTTGGTGAAGACCACGTCGTCAGAAACCAGCACATCGTAGGTGTTGAGCTGATCTGCGTACAGAACGTGGACGTTCTCCAGGTTACGTGCGGACAGAGCCACAACGTCCTCTGCACGAGCAATCACAAGAAGGATGTTCTTGCGCTCGGTGATAGCTGCGAATGCAGCCTTTGCAGCCTTGGTCGAGGGGGTTTCACCGGAGATGAAGTTCTCGACAACGTGGACGCGGTCGTGACGAGCGCGGTCGGAGAGAGCACCGCGCAGTGCAGCGGCGATCATCTTCTTGGGGGTGCGCTGTGCGTAGTTACGCGGGGTCGGACCGTGAACAACGCCACCGCCGGTCATGTGCGGTGCACGGATGGAGCCCTGACGTGCGTTACCGGTACCCTTCTGCTTGAAGGGCTTACGGCCTGCACCGGAAACCTCGCCGCGGTTCTTGGTCTTGTGGGTGCCCTGGCGTGCAGCAGCGAGCTGTGCAACGACAACCTGGTGCAGCAGGGGCACGGATGCCTGCGCGTCGAAAATCTCTGCGGGCAGGTCTACCTTAAGGGTCTTAACAGCCATGATGTATTAGGCTCCCTTCACAGCGGTACGAACCAGAACAACGCCGCCCTTGGGACCGGGGATTGCGCCCTTGATCAGCAGGACATTGTTCTCTGCGTCCACACCCTGGATAGTCAGGTTCAAGGTAGTGTGACGTGCTGCGCCCATACGGCCAGCCATGCGCATACCCTTGAACACGCGTGCGGGGTAGGATGCGCCACCGATGGAACCGGGCTTACGGTGGTTCTTGTGCTGACCGTGAGACGCGCCAACACCCTTGAAGCCGTGACGCTTCATAACACCTGCGAAGCCCTTACCCTTGGTCTTACCAACGACGTCGACCTTCTGGCCTGCTTCGAAGAGCTCAACGGTCAGTTCCTGACCGAGGGAATACTCAGAAGCATCTGCGGTACGCAGCTCGACGATGTGGCGACGGGGGGTAACACCGGCCTTCTCGAAGTGACCAGCCAGGGGCTTGGTAACCTTGCGAGAGTCGATTGCACCGAAACCGATCTGAACAGCTTCGTAGCCGTCAGTTTCCTGGTTACGGATCTGGGTAACAACGTTAGAATCAGCCTTGACGACGGTGACGGGCACGAACTTGCCGTCCTCGTCCCAGACCTGGGTCATGCCGAGCTTGGTGCCCAGCAGGCCCTTCACCTGGCGCTCGAATTTGTTAGTCATTAGATGCGATCCTCTACAGCTTGATCTCGATGTTTACGTCTGCCGGCAGGTCGAGACGCATGAGGGCATCAACAGCCTTGGGGGTCGGATCAACAACGTCGATCAGACGCTTGTGCGTACGCATCTCGAAGTGCTCGCGGCTGTCCTTGTACTTGTGGGGAGAACGGATAACACAGTAAACGTTCTTCTCGGTCGGCAGCGGCACGGGGCCAACTACAGTTGCGCCTGCGCCCTTTACCGTTTCGACGATTTTCCGTGCCGAAGAATCGATGACCTCGTGGTCATAGGACTTCAGACGGATGCGGATTTTCTGTCCCGCCATCTGTCGGACTCTCTTTCTTGATGTATTCCCTGTATCGGAGCTTTTGCCCCTTTGTTATAGCGCTTAAGGAACGCGATATATTCATCACGTGCGCCACTCAGAACGGACTGAATCCGGCTTTGCCGGGTTCCTCACCCCGCCTGAGTACCGACCCCCGAACTCGGGCGTGTCGCCTATTTTCTAGACATACTCGTCCCGTCATCCTTCGGACCGGGTCATACGTGGGCCTACCTTTAGTGCAGGTAGACGCTTTGACAACGTCGTCAATTCTCTCAGAGATAGAGCGCTTAAGCAATACAAACACGAGTTAAGTGCTTAAGAACACTTAACTGTCTTTGTCAATTTGAGGCACTTCCCTGAATGTAACTCTCAGGGAGCTTTCAATCTACTTTCAGTAAGTTCCATGCGCTTTATTGCTCTTAATAAAGCTTTTAGGTCTAAAGACTCTCGTATCGTAGAAGTATCACTACAGCCTAAGGAGAAACCATGTCTCAGCCGACACAACCTCATCAGGCATCCTCTAGCTCTCACTCTTCGTCTCAGAGCCCTCAGTATGCTCAGCCGCAAGGTCTCGGCTTGTACGTTCCCCCGTCCCTATCGAGTCCGTATCCTCAGCCTCCTGCGTATCGACGCCGGGTCAATGAGGATATCTTCCTCAATATTGTTCTGTACATCGGCTCGCTCCTGCTCATCGGCGCTGCAGGTCTTTTTGTCACCTCGGTGACTTCTTCTCAGGATGAAACGGCTATCTTCCGTGTCCTCGCAATGGCGCTTGGAGCAATTGTCTTCTACGGAGCCGGTCTGCTCACCTACCGTTTCGTAGAGCGCCTGCGTATTGCCTCCTACTCTTTTGCAGCAACGGGTCTTGCGTTTATTCCTCTGACCGGCGTTGCTATCTATGTCCTCAAGATTTGGACTGAAGGACGCTACATCTGGCTCCTCACGTCTCTGGTTGGCACTGCAGCTATTGTTGGAGCCTGCGCCCTCATGCGTAACCGTGTGATGGCGTACCTGCTGATTTCGTTCATCGTTTCGGACTCGTTGGCAGCTACGAAGGTGGCGGCTCTGCCTTTCGTTTGGTATTTCGTTTCTCTGACTGCCGTTGCCACTGTTCTGGGTTTGATTCTGCACTTTGCCCCGAATGCTGCCCCGAAGGGTATCCGCGAAGGTCTTGTTGATTCTTCCCGTATTTTCGTCCCGGCTACTGCCGTCGCCATTTTCTTCTTTACCAACGATCTGAGCTACACGGATGCAGGTATTGCCTTTGCGGTCATGTCTGTGCACGCCATTCTGTTCACCTGGCTGAACGGCACGGCGGATTACTACGCCCAGGCACGCATCTACCCGATTGCATCCATTCTCTCCTTCATCATGGACTCGGATCACGGCCCGTGGTTCCCCAGTATCTTCTTCGTCTCTGTTCTGGTTGTTAACCTGATTTCTGCCTACGTATTTATTCCTCGTCTGCAGAAGACTATTGCTGGTTCCGCTCCTGCTGCCGCTGAACAGTCCGAGCAGGTGCAAAGCACCCCGGCTATCCCCTGGGCGAAGGAAGCTCTTCACCAACCCGCTCGCAAGATAGAGTGGTTGCCGGCAATTGACGCATGCGTCGGCGTATTCTTCTCCTTCTTTGCTCTCCTTGATGCCTTCTACACTGCTCACGTCGCTGATAGCGTTACCTACGCAACGCGCTGGAGCACTTTCCTTCCCTATGCAGAGGGTAATCAAGGTGTCTTCCCCGCGCCCTGGGTTATTGGTGTCCTCTGCATTGTCAGTTTCTTGCTGTACCGCAAGGCAATTCAGCCTCTGGTGCTCATGAGTTTTGTAGCGCTCATCCCGGTCATTGGCATGTATGCTTCCCCTGGCAACCAGGGAACGTTCTACCTCTTCTTTGCCGCGGCTGTAGTCATCTATCTGGTCACTGCTAAGGCTCCCGAGGCACGTACCGCTGGAGCGGTACTGAGCAACATCGGTTATGCCATTGGTATGATTCAGCTCTTCCTCGCTCTCATTCCTGAGATGCAGACTTCTGAGTCGCTTTTGATGTTTGCGTTGGTCTGCGCCGCTATTGCGCTGCTGACTTTTGTCCTCTCTCAGGGCGTTGCAGTACAGAACGCAAGCTACCGTCTTGTAGAGATGTCGGTCTACCTCTTCTTGGGCGTTTTTGCTCTCTTCGTTGGGTACGTAGCTAACCATGCTGATGGCGGAGCACATGGCCGATTCTGGGTTGGTTTCCCGCTCTTCTCGGGTGCCGTCCTCTTCTTGAGCGTCCTGAGCGCTCTTATTCTGGCCCGCGCGCTACGACTTTCGGATGTTGGTTCCTTCCGCTCCACGCTTGTCATGTTTGTCCGTATCGCGTTCTACGCGACTCTGCTTATCGCGACGATTGGCTCGCGACACTACCTGCTGTACGACTTGCAGAAGGAGTACATTGCTGTAGCACTGCCAGCGCTCCTAACCGTCGTTTATGGTGCGCTTGGTTTCTTTATGCCGGTTGGCTCTTCGATTCGTTCGGAGCTACTCACCGTTGCGCGATTCCCCATCTGCTGGTCGGTCATTCTGCTCGCAATCACCGGCAATATGAAGGAATCGCTCGTAGACTTCCTCGTACTTGCACTGCTGGCGGTTCAGGCGCTGTGCAGCGTGCTACTCTATGCGTACTCCAAGCGAAACTACGAAGCATACGCGGCGGCGATTTTCTTCACCCTTGGTTCTGTCCTGAGCGCAGGCCGTTTCATTGGCGATTTTGATAATCTTCTGTTCGCGGTAGCAACTCCTGCTATCTTCATCGCTGTATGGGTGCTTGCCCTTATCTTCAGGGTCTCCCGCATGCAGATTGGTGCCTCCATCAGCATCACGACTTTCTGCATCGGTGCTCTGTGGAATCTCTTCAACACGAGGGAAAGCACAATGGAAATGACTCTTCTGGGCTACTACGCTCTGATTGCCGTCATCATCCTGTTCGTCCTGAAGGTCACGCTCCCGGTTGAGGTCTTCGGTGTGAACGCTAATGTTCGTCCGCGCATCGCTGTCCCGGTTGGTAATACGATGGTTGATTTGCCGATGCACGGCCCGTTGGGTGCCCCCTACGCGCGTTTCCTGTCTCGTCGTCCCCTGAGCCAGGGTATCTATGCACCGGTCAATACGCTGCTGATGATTCCCGCTCTGGCGACGCTGGGATTCTACACTTTCGTTGGGCTGGTTTTTGAGCCCAGGCAGGTGGAGCTCAACGCACTTCTCTGGGGTCTAGGCGCTCTGTCCTTCGTGTCTGTCACCAAGGCGAAGAACCTGCCGATCGTCTGCACCACGGCGTTCAGCCTCTTCATTGCCCGTCTGGTCATTGATTACTCGAAGTCCAATCCTCTGAGCGTCATTCTTGAGGTTGCTCTCCTGATTATGCTGGCTGTTGTGGCCGCCAAGGTCCTCAAGAACTTCATCGCAAAGAGGCCTGTAGATACGCAGGTATCGGATTCTCCTCTGTACTGGGCTTTGGGCCTGCAGGTATTCCTCACCCTGGTAACGTGGGCAGTTCCCGCTGACGGTCCGGATATCGTGGTGCTGGTACTCGGCATTGCCCTGACTCTCCTGAGCGCTCTGCTGCTCGACCGAGTCTGGACCTATATCGCAACTGCGCTAGTCACCCTCGACCTGGCAATTTTGCTCAACGGTCTGAACCCGCTGACTCTGCTGATTATCTCTATTCTGCTCATTGCCGGCGTTATCTGGCGTCTGTTGGTTCGACAGAACAAGGAGGATGCAGCAGCTCCGCACCAGGGTTCTGAGCAGCTTGAGGACTTCCCGCCGCCTCAGAATCAGCCGGTTATGTACCCTCAGAGCAATGTCCAGATGCAGCAGCCCCCGGCTCCTCAGCAAGGCTACGAGCCTCGCCACGAGGAAAACATCTAGCTATCAGCACGTATAGCTTCTATTCCTACGGCATTCTGTAGTAGGATTACCTATGTCCCTTCCGAGGGGCAGTCATTCGAATTGCGGTTCCCAGCCTTCGGGCTGGGAACCGTTTTTCTTTGGCCGCAAACCCTATTCGCATCTGCAACGTCTATCTCGCGTCCTTTTGCCAGCTCCTTGAAAGTGTGTGGGCGTTCAAGAACGGTAAGCCAATGACAGCGCATCTGTTCCCCTATGCCCTGCTACAGGTCTGAGGCACGGGTGTGCGATACTGCTACCGCTCTGAGGATTCCTCACCATTGGCTCCTCACCGCTGAGGATCCGATCTTCTCCCCTATCTTTTAGCGTGGGTTTCTGCCGCACAATAGCGCTGAGAGCTTGTTGAAGGGCGTCTATAGCGCCCAGGACGTGGTTACGAGGTTCTCCCAGCAGAGAGGGATATACCTGCCTCTTTGCTGCCTTCAGCAACCCACAAAAGGGCATAACAAAAGGACCCCCGCAGATGCGGGGGTCCTTGAGTATCGCTACCTGGTGGAGAGTTTCCCCTCCGGCAAATCTTTAGCGAATTGTCGTAAACTTACGGCAATTACTTGATGATCTTGGTAACGCGACCCGAACCAACGGTGCGGCCACCCTCACGGATAGCGAAGCCGAGGCCCTCTTCCATTGCGATGGGCTGGATCAGGGTAACGGTCATCTCGGTGTTGTCACCGGGCATAACCATCTCGGTGCCCTCGGGGAGGGTGATAACGCCGGTCACGTCAGTGGTACGGAAGTAGAACTGAGGACGGTAGTTGGAGTAGAAGGGGTTGTGACGGCCACCCTCATCCTTGGAGAGGATGTAGACGTTTGCCTCGAACTCGGTGTGGGGGGTGATGGAGCCCGGCTCCACGACAACCTGACCACGCTCAACATCGTCACGCTTCAGACCACGCAGCAGCAGACCACAGTTCTCGCCTGCCCATGCTTCGTCGAGCTGCTTGTGGAACATCTCGATACCGGTAACGGTGGTCTTCTGGATCGGGCGGATACCGACGATCTCGACCTCGGAGTTGATCTTCAGGGTACCGCGCTCTGCACGACCGGTAACAACGGTGCCACGACCGGTGATGGTGAAGACGTCCTCGATGGGCATGAGGAAGGGCTTGTCCTTCTCACGCACGGGGTCCGGAATGTAGGTGTCGACTGCGTCCATGAGCTCCTCGACCTTAGCAACCCACTCGGGGTCGCCTTCGAGAGCCTTCAGTGCGGAAACGCGAACAACGGGAGCGTTGTCGCCGTCGAACTCCTGCGAGGAGAGGAGGTCACGGACCTCCATCTCGACGAGGTCGAGGAGCTCTTCGTCGTCAACCATGTCTGCCTTGTTCAGTGCAACCAGCAGGGTGGGGACGCCAACCTGGCGAGCGAGCAGAACGTGCTCGCGGGTCTGTGCCATGGGGCCGTCGGTAGCTGCAACCACGAGGATTGCGCCGTCCATCTGAGCCGCACCGGTAATCATGTTCTTGACGTAGTCAGCGTGACCGGGAGCGTCAACGTGTGCGTAGTGGCGCTTCTCGGTCTGGTACTCGATGTGAGCAATGTTAATGGTAATACCGCGCTGGCGCTCCTCGGGAGCGGAGTCGATCATACCGAAGTCGCGCTTCTCGTTCAGGTCCGGGTACTTGTCAGCCAGAACCTTGGAGATTGCTGCGGTCAGGGTGGTCTTACCGTGGTCAACGTGACCAATGGTACCGACGTTAACGTGAGGCTTGGAGCGCTCGAACTTAGCCTTAGCCAAGAGTGTTCCTCCTAGAACGATTGAAAACATGCACGCGGATCTTCGCTCCGGCGCATCCCGTTATAAAACGGTCTAGCGTCTACAATAGCGGATTACGCCGCAGAGATGAAACTGTTCATGCTCTCAATAATGGATTTAATTGAAAATTTTGACGTGGGCCACAGGTTTTTAGCCCGTGGCCCACGGGTGAGACGCGAAAATTACTCGCCGCGGCTCTTCTGGATGATCTCGTCAGCGACGTTCTTGGGAACCTCGCCGTAGCTATCGAATGCCATCGAGAACACTGCACGACCCTGGGTCTTGCCACGCAGGTCGCCAATGTAACCGAACATTTCGGTCAGGGGCACGATAGCCTTGATGATCTTAACGCCGGATGCGTCCTCCATGGAACGAACCTGGCCACGGCGGGAGTTCAGGTCGCCGATAACGTCGCCCATGTACTCCTCGGGGGTACGAACCTCAACGTCCATCAGCGGCTCGAGCAGGACCGGGTTAGCGCGCTTAGCGCCTTCCTTGAAGACCATCGAACCAGCGATCTTGAACGCCATTTCGGAGGAGTCGACGTCGTGGTAAGCACCGTCGATCAGGGTTGCCTTCACGCCCACCATCGGGTAGCCAGCGAGGACACCGAACTTCATAGCGTCCTGGATACCAGCGTCGACCGAGGGGATGTACTCGCGAGGAACGCGGCCACCGGTGACCTTGTCCTCGAACTCGTACAGCTCTTCGCCATCCAGGGGCAGGGGCTCGAAGGAGACCTGCACCTTTGCGAATTGACCGGAACCACCGGTCTGCTTCTTGTGGGTGTAGTCGACCTTCTCGACTGCCTTCTTGATGGTCTCGCGGTAAGCAACCTGAGGCTTACCAACGTTAGCCTCAACCTTGAACTCACGCTTCATACGGTCAACGATGATGTCCAGGTGCAGCTCACCCATACCACCAATTTCGGTCTGACCGGTTTCTTCGTTCAGCGAAACGGTGAAGGTGGGGTCCTCAGCGGAGAGCTTCTGGATAGCGGTGGACATCTTCTCCTGGTCACCCTTGGTCTTGGGCTCGATAGCCACGAAGATCACGGGATCGGGGAAGGTCATCGACTCGAGAACAATCGGGTGTGCGGGGTCGCACAGGGTGTCACCGGTGGTGGTGTCCTTCAGACCGATTGCAGCGTAAATGTGACCTGCGGTGATCTCCTCAACAGGGTTCTCCTTGTTGGAGTGCATCTGGAAGAGCTTACCGATGCGCTCCTTCTTACCCTTGGTGGAGTTCAGAACCTGCTGGCCCTGAGCTGCGGTACCGGAGTACACACGGGTGTAGGTCAGCTGACCATAGAACGGGTGAGCTGCAACCTTGAACGCCAGTGCTGCGAAGGGCTCCTCAGCGGATGCCTTACGGGTCAGCTTCTCTTCCTCGTTGGAGGGGTTGGAGCCGACAACGTCCGGAACGTCCAGCGGGGAGGGCAGGTACTCGATCACAGCGTCCAGCATGGGCTGAACACCGCGGTTCTTGAATGCAGAACCACAGAGAACGGGGAATGCCTCACCGGAGATAACCAGCTGACGGATACCAGCCTTAATCTCGGGGATGGTCAGCTCGCCCTCTTCGAGGTACTTCTCCATGAGCTCTTCGCTAGCCTCAGCAACAGCCTCAACCAGCTCAGCGCGGTACTGTTCAGCCTTCTCAACCAGGTCAGCAGGAATGTCCTGAACCTCGTAAGAGGAGCCCATGGTCACGTCACCCTTGGCGTCGCCGGGCCAGACGTATGCCTTCATTTCGAGCAGGTCAACAACACCGAGGAAGTCGCTCTCAGCGCCGATGGGGAGCTGAACAACCAGCGGGCGTGCGCCCAGGCGGTCGATGATGGTCTGAACGGTGAAGTAGAAGTCAGCACCCATCTTGTCCATCTTGTTGACGAAGCAGATACGGGGGACATCGTACTTGTCAGCCTGGCGCCAAACGGTCTCAGACTGGGGCTCAACACCTTCCTTGCCGTCGAACACAGCAACTGCGCCGTCGAGGACGCGCAGGGAGCGCTCAACCTCAACGGTGAAGTCGACGTGACCGGGGGTGTCGATAATGTTGATCTGGTTGTCCTTCCAGAAGCAGGTGGTTGCTGCGGAGGTAATGGTAATACCTCGCTCCTGCTCCTGAGCCATCCAGTCCATGGTGGAAGCGCCGTCGTGAGTCTCACCAATCTTGTGGTTAATACCGGTGTAGAACAGAATGCGCTCAGTGGTGGTGGTCTTACCGGCGTCGATGTGCGCCATAATACCGATGTTGCGGACCTTGTTAAGGTCGGTGAACACGTCAAGTGCCACGTTATTCTCCCTAAATGAGATACTCCGAAAGCCTGCCGACTCGAATCGACTCGGCAGGCTCTAAACGGAGAATTACCAGCGGTAGTGTGCGAAGGCCTTGTTGGACTCGGCCATCTTGTGAGTGTCCTCGCGACGCTTCACAGCGGCACCGAGACCATTGGATGCATCCAGGATCTCGTTCATCAGACGCTCAGTCATGGTCTTCTCGCGGCGCTGCTTGGAGAAGCCAACGAGCCAGCGAAGAGCCAGAGCGGTGGAACGGCCGGGGCGAACCTCAACCGGAACCTGGTAGGTTGCACCGCCAACGCGGCGGGAGCGAACCTCGAGAGAAGGCTTAATGTTGTCCATAGCCTTCTTCAGGGTTGCGACCGGGTCAGAACCGGTCTTCTTCTCGACACCCTCCAGGGCACCGTAGACGATGCGCTCTGCGACGGACTTCTTGCCGTCCAGCAGAACCTTGTTGATCAGCTGGGTGACCAGAGCGGAACCGTAAACAGGATCGTTTACGAGGGGACGCTTGGGAGCGGGACCCTTACGAGGCATTACTTCTTCTCCTTCTTAGCGCCGTAGCGGGAGCGAGCCTGGCCGCGACCCTTAACACCCTGGGTATCCAGAGCGCCACGAACGATCTTGTAGCGAACACCGGGGAGGTCCTTCACACGACCACCGCGAACGAGCACAATCGAGTGCTCCTGCAGGTTGTGACCCTCACCGGGGATGTATGCGGTAACCTCGACGCCGCCGTTGAGCTTGACACGAGCGACCTTACGCAGTGCCGAGTTCGGCTTCTTCGGGGTGGTGGTGTACACACGGGTGCACACGCCACGCTTCATGGGGTTGCCCTTCAGTGCGGGCGCCTTGGTCTTAACGACCTTGGGAGTCCGGCCCTTGCGGACCAGCTGCTGAATAGTAGGCACGTTTTCTCCGTTGCTTGATCAGGTTTCTCGTTAGAGAAGCCCGTATAAACTTACTGGCCCCCATCACGTTGGATGGGTGCTCTCGGTTATCAGAAACGCTCGGATGCATATCCGGTTGGTTTCTATAGGTTCCTCGACATCTCGGCGAGTTCTCAGGGCTAAAATTCCCCACCATCAGAGGTGAAAAAGTTTTTGGGCACGCTTAAAAATGGCATTTAGGCGTCAGCAAAAAGCAACGCCAAAGGACGGTATCCATACTGCCATTGATTCATCATGCCCGTGCCCTCGGGAAATATCCCGCGTAAACCCACCGGGGGTGGATCCTTGTGCACCGAGCTCAAGTACTTCGGATAAGACTATACAGGTTAAATCCCGCTTAATCTAGCGCCAGAGCGGAGATTCTTTGCTTTTAAGCCCCCATCCAAGGGTAAAAGCTAATGATTTGCCTCACTTAAATTACATTGTTGGGATTCACCCCTCCCCTGCACCCTCTCTGAGGCGATCCAAAGCAGAAAGCCGCCAAGAATCACACACACGATTCTTGACGGCTTCAATACTTGCGGGAGGCGAGCACAGAACCGCGCCCGCCTCCCGCAAGAGAATATTCAGTTATAGGTCCGCCACAGCAGCTACTGGACTACGCCACCTGGAAGACTCGAGTCTGCCCCTCAAACGGGGTGATAGTCTTCGAATTCTTCTTAGCATTGCCGTAGTAGCGGATGCGGTACTGCCCCTTAGGAGTATTAGCCGGCACCTTCCAGCGAACCGTCACCTGAGACGCCGAAACGCCAATGCGCTTCCATTCAAAGAAGGTATCCGGGTTGTTATCGGCGGTGTAGTACTTCCAGGTATTACCCACACGACGCTCAATCACGAAATAGCTACCGTCGTGATGAATATTGTTATTCGGGTGAGCACCCGCAAAACGAGCAGTCACCTCTTCGCGGCCGGCAATAGCGTCCTGAGGCTGCTGAGTGACCTGGCCGTAACGCACACCGAACATGGGGGTATCGTAGACGACCTTACCCTGCAGACTCGCTACCGGGCGACGATCATTCGGACGGTCACCAATACTCAGAGGGGTACCGTTCTTCAGCGAGGTTCCGACAATATTAATGGTCTGGCGGAACGCGCTGGAGGTGTAACGACCGAAGAGGGTCGCGCCACCTTCATACTGCTGAGAGTCATATTCTTCAGGAGTCGTCACGTAGTGGTCGTAGGCGTTGGTGTAGCCCTGCAGAATAATATGCGATTCGGGAACACCGAAAAGCTTGGCAGCATCCTGGCGGTATTGCACACCTACCGCACCGGTGAACTCACCGGGCATACCCAGCAGGTAGTAGTCACCGAAGCGCATAATCTGCACCGGATACTTTTCCTGAATGATCGTTCCATTTTTTGCAGAGAAGAGAATACCCTTCGGCTGCTGGCAACGCGCCTGCGCGGCGCTCGGAGTGAACACCAAAGTACCCAGAATAGAGGGGCGACCAGAGCCTTCCTTATAGGCATCCCAGCCACCGCCGCCATCCTCAGTGGAGCCGGCACCAAACGAAGTACCCAGGAAGCCCTGGCAGGTGCGCTCATTATGGCCGCTACCGGTGTACTTGGCATCCACGTTCATACCCGAGAAATTGAAGTACGAAATACGCGAATCCAGACCCTTACCCACCGGAGTACCCGCGCTCTTGAGCTGAGAACGCACAGCATTAGCCTGCTTCTCACCCTGAATCTTCACATTCTTGAACTGGTCATTAGTGGGACCCTGACCAGGCCTCAACCAAGTATTCGGGGAAACATCACCAGCATTAGCATTTGCAAACGCCGCAACGAAACCATCACCGCTACCGGGAACATTGCGATCAACACCATGATCCTGAGTCTCCAGCAGATACTCCGCATAACCCTTGTTATCACTCGAAATCAGAGTATTCTTCGAGGTCAAAGACGTCGGATGAATCGCATACCAGTTCAACACCGCACGAGTCTTACCGTTGCGCTCCAGACGCAGAGTCATATTGGTCGGATCGGTACCGCCGGGCAGCTTAGAGCGAATCTCAGGAGAGTCCAGGTTGAACGCCTCGCGAGAACGGTTAACACCGACACCAGTCAGCTTTGAAGAAGAAATCGTCAGGTTACCGGGCGCAAGGTCCTTCGTCGCCTGGCGAATCGCCTTCAGTGACCCATCTACCTGTGCATTAAACGTGTCCTGATGGAAACCCAGAGTTGTAATGTTGTACAGGCTCTGGTGCGTGATACCGCCAGGAGTTGCGTGAGTGTGGGTTGCAGTAATCATAATGTTCGATTCATCGTACACAGAACCAAACTCAGCGCGGATACGCTTCACCAGCTCATCACGCAAAGACTGCCAACTGGTCAACGTATCGAGTACAACAATGAGGTTGCGCTTACCCGAGGCTCGATCCACAGCAATGAAAGCGCGTGCGTACTGGCGAGTATGCACACCGCTACCCTTCTGAGAGGTCTCACCGTAACCCATGAAGCCGACCTCACCGGGCTCACCGGTAATATCCGCCGCACCTGCACCAACCAGGTAGGGGGTAGCACTGGAGCGCTGAGAGGAAGGAGCTGCCGTCGCAATCTGGCCAGCGGGAAGAATTGCGGATGCCGCAATAAGGCACGCTGCACCAATGCGAGTTAGAGAATGCATGGGTGCTTTAAAGCGCGAAAAGACAGAGGAGCGCTTTTGCCCACCTGCAGTCGAGGAGGGATTCTGTTCAGATTCGTGAGGCTGTACCGTTCCGGAAGACAGTTGGGTGCCACCAGTAGTCACCCGTCCGGAAGTGAATGGAGTGATATGCATGCTTTCAAGAATAGAACCTAGTCAAAGGGCTTTCCAAGTTGAATTAGCATTGTTCAAATATAGAATATTTATTCTTTATATACCCCAAAGAAAAACGAGTAAGTGTTCTATATATGGCATTATTAGGGCGAATTACAAGGGGTCTCACAATATTTGATCATCATCTAATTTCTTGCCCAGCCAAGAAATTTTCCCGGTTTGAAAAATAATGCGCTCCAATGATTTTTTTATAAATAAATTCGCCCACTAGGCAAAAAATATGAAACCTTCCCCTGAAGGATAAAGAATATTAAAGTACCACTTAAAAGAAAGACGCCCCTCCCCCACCCATTCGTTAAACAAAGAACGCGGATACCCGAGACAAACTCGAGTATCCGCGTTCTTTATCAAGGACCAGGCCGGGGCTCTAAACCCTCAACCTACCCCTCACGGCAGAAGCCTTAGTCCAGACCACGACCGTACTCATCCAGCGAAACAGCCATAAAGCCGCCGTTGCCGTAAGTGTACACCTCGTTATCCATCTGGAACGCGCTCTGGTAACCACCGAAAGTGTCCAGAGCCTGCATACGCTCAGCAGTAGCCTGGGCGCTGGGCTCAACCTCAATATCGTTGTAACGTGCCAGACCGGTACCGGCGGGAACCAGCTTACCGATAATCACGTTCTCCTTCAGGCCGAGCAGCGGGTCAGTCTTCGCCTCCATAGCAGCCTGAGTCAGGACACGGGTGGTCTCCTGGAAGGAGGCCGCCGACAGCCAGGACTCGGTAGCCAGCGAAGCCTTGGTAATACCCATCATTTCCGGACGGCCAGCTGCGGGCTTCTTGCCCTCAACCAGTGCCTTGCGGTTAGCAGTCTGGAAAGCAATGTTATCAACCAGCTCACCAGGCAGCAGATCGGTATCACCGGACTCAATCACGGTCACGCGACGTAGCATCTGGCGAACAATAACCTCAACGTGCTTGTCGTGGATTTCCACACCCTGCGACTTGTACACGCCCTGAACCTCGCTCACCAGGTGCTTCTGAGCCTCACGAGGACCACGAATACGCAGAACCTCCTTCGGATCAACAGAACCGGTAGCCAGCTGATCGCCAACCTGAACGTGATCGCCGTTCTGCAGCTTAGAAGCTGCACGACGCAGAACAGTGTAGGACTGGGGCTCGGAACCATCGTCCGGGGTCACCACAATCTTGTAGGACTTCTCGGTATCCTCAATGGTCACGCGACCAGACACCTCAGAAATCGGGGCAACACCCTTGGGGGTACGAGCCTCGAACAGCTCCTGAATACGGGGCAGACCCTGAGTAATATCGTCAGCCGAAGCCACACCACCGGTGTGGAAGGTACGCATGGTCAGCTGGGTACCGGGCTCACCAATCGACTGAGCCGCAATAATACCAACAGCCTCACCAATGTCCACCAGCACGTTCGAAGCCATCGAACGACCGTAGCACAGTGCACACACACCAATAGCGGACTCACAGGTCAGAACCGAACGGACGCGAACATCCTTCACGCCTGCCTTGAAGAGCTTCTCGATGAGCTCATCAGAGACATCGGAGCCAGCAGCAGCCAGAACGTTGCCAGCCTCATCCTTCACGTCAACCGCAAGGGTACGACCGTGAATTGAAGTCTCAACATCCTGGTGCAGACCGCCATCCTCATCAATCAGAGGCAGAACCAAACCGCGGCGAGTGCCACAGTCGTGCTCGCGAACGATAACGTCCTGCGAAACGTCCACCAGACGACGAGTCAGGTAACCCGAGTTAGCGGTACGCAGCGCGGTATCAGCCAGACCCTTACGTGCACCGTGGGTCGCGATGAAGTACTCCAGAACCGACAGGCCCTCACGGTACGAGGACTTAATCGGGCGAGGCATAATCTCACCCTTCGGGTTCGACACCAGACCACGGATACCCGCAATCTGACGGACCTGCATCCAGTTACCACGTGCACCGGAGGTCACCATACGGTAAATGGTGTTCAGACCACCGTGAGAGCTCAAGTTCTCACGCATAGCCTCTGCAACCACGTCGGTAGCCTCGGTCCAAACCTTAATCAGCTCCTGACGACGCTCTTCGTCATCGATGGTACCAATCTCGAAGTCGTCCTCAATTGCAGCAGCCTGCTTCTCGTAGCGCTCCATAATTGCCGGCTTCTCAGAAGGAGTAGCAATATCGGAAACAGCCACGGTCACGCCCGAACGAGAAGCCCAGTAGAAACCGGAGTTCTTCAGGTTATCCAGGGCACGAGCCACAACATCCATCGGGTAACGCTCAGCCAGATCATTAATCAGGCTACCCAGACCCTTCTTATCTGCCACACCGGAGAACCAGGGGTAATCCTTCGGCAGAGCCTGGTTGAACAGAACCTGACCAACAGTGCAGTCCAGCAGCACAGAATCGCCGGGCTGGTAACCCTCCGGTGCTTCCCAATCCTCGGGAGCAACAAACTGGTCACCATCAAGGCGAATCTTCACCTTGGTGTACAGCTCAATCTCGTGACGATCCATCGCCATCAGAGCCTCAGACACCGAGGAGAATGCATGACCCTCGTTCTTCTGACCATCGCGAGGAGTAGTCAGGTGGTACAGACCAATGATCATATCCTGCGAAGGAACAGCCACAGGGCGGCCATCCGACGGCTTCAGGATGTTGTTCGAGGACAGCATGAGGATACGAGCCTCAGCCTGAGCCTCAGGAGACAGCGGCAGATGAACTGCCATCTGGTCACCATCGAAGTCAGCGTTGAACGCGGAGCAAACCAGCGGGTGCAGCTGAATAGCCTTACCCTCAACCAGCTTCGGCTCAAACGCCTGAATACCGAGGCGGTGCAGAGTAGGTGCACGGTTCAGCAGAACCGGGTGCTCAGCAATAACCTCTTCCAGAACGTCCCAAACCTGCGGGCGGAAACGCTCAACCATACGCTTAGCGCTCTTAATGTTCTGAGCGTGGCTCAGCTCCACCAGACGCTTCATAACGAAGGGCTTGAACAGCTCCAGCGCCATCTGCTTGGGCAGACCACACTGGTGCATCTGCAGCTGAGGACCAACCACAATCACGGAACGACCCGAGTAGTCAACACGCTTACCGAGCAGGTTCTGACGGAAACGACCCTGCTTACCCTTCAGCATGTCAGACAGAGACTTCAGGGGGCGGTTACCGGGGCCGGTCACCGGGCGACCGCGACGACCGTTATCGAACAACGAGTCCACAGCTTCCTGCAGCATACGCTTCTCGTTGTTCACGATAATCTCGGGAGCACCCAGCTCCAGCAGACGCTTCAAACGGTTATTACGGTTAATCACACGACGGTACAGGTCGTTCAGGTCGGAAGTCGCGAAGCGGCCACCGTCCAGCTGAACCATCGGGCGCAGTTCCGGCGGAATAACCGGAACAACATCCAGGACCATACCCAGCGGAGAGTTGTTAGTGGTCAAGAAGGCGTTAACAACCTTCAGACGCTTCAGAGCACGGGTCTTCTTCTGACCCTTACCGGTCTGAATAATCTCCTTCAGAGCCTCAGACTCAGCCTCCAAGTCGAAGGACTCCAGACGCTTCTTAATAGCCTCTGCGCCCATCGCACCCTCAAAGTACATGCCGTACTTATCAATCATGGAACGGTACAGAGCCTCGTCACCCTCAAGGTCAGCGACCTTCAGGTTCTTGAAGCGATCCCACACACGATCCAGGTGCTCAGCCTCACGCTCGTAACGCTTACGCACCGACGCGAGCTGACGCTCAGCGTTATCACGCAGCTTACGCTTCTCAGCAGCCTTGCCGCCCTCTGCCTCAATACGAGCCAGCTCAGCCTCAACCTCACGGCTGATAGCGTTCACATCAGCGTTCAGAGCAGCCTCAAGCTCCTGCTTCTCGCGGTCGTGAGCAGCCTGCAGCATCGGCAGGTCCTCGTGACGAGCTTCCTCATCAACCTTAGTGATCATGTACGCAGCGAAGTAAATGACCTTCTCCAGGTCCTTCGGAGCCAGATCCAGCAGGTAACCCAGACGGGAAGGAACACCCTTGAAGTACCAAATGTGGGTAACAGGAGCAGCCAGCTCAATGTGGCCCATACGCTCACGACGTACCTTAGAGCGGGTCACCTCAACACCACAGCGCTCACACACAATGCCCTTGAAGCGCACGCGCTTGTACTTACCGCAGTAGCACTCCCAGTCCTTGGTGGGGCCGAAGATACGCTCGTCGAAGAGACCGTCCTTCTCGGGCTTCAGGGTACGGTAGTTGATGGTCTCGGGCTTCTTAACCTCACCAAAAGACCAACGACGGATGTCGTCGGCGGTGGCGAGGCCAATTCGCATCAAACCAAGCGAAGATTCGTTGGACATATCGGTCCTAATCTCTTTCTGTAAGTTTCTGAAGACTTGGGTTAGCGGGCGGGAACCCCACAACGCACGCGAGCGCATGCGGGGCTCCCCACCCTAGAAGGAGGCGGTGCTTATGCCTCGTCGACGGAGCTAGGCTCGTCGTGGGTCAGGCTCACGCCCATATCTTCTGCTGCCCGGAAGCCTTCTTCCTCCGAGTCGCTCATCTCAATAATCTTGCCGTCGGTGGAGAGCACCTCGACGTTCAGGCACAGAGACTGCATTTCCTTGATAAGAACCTTGAAGGATTCGGGGATACCCGGCTCAGGGATGTTCTCGCCCTTCACGATAGCCTCGTAAACCTTCACACGGCCCGCCACGTCATCGGACTTGACGGTCAGGATTTCCTGCAGGGTGTATGCGGCGCCGTATGCTTCCAGCGCCCACACTTCCATCTCACCGAAGCGCTGACCACCGAACTGCGCCTTACCACCCAGAGGCTGCTGGGTAATCATCGAGTACGGACCGGTGGAACGAGCGTGAATCTTGTCATCCACCAGGTGGTGCAGCTTCAGGATGTACTGGTAACCAACCGAAATCGGATCCGGGAACGGCTCACCGGAACGGCCGTCAATCAGACGTGCCTTACCGGAACGGTTGATCAGACGGTCACCATCGCGGTTCGGGTTCGAGTGGTCCATAAGGTCGAACAGTTCGTCCTCGTGGGCACCGTCGAACACCGGGGTTGCCAGGCGGGTCGGGCCGGATTCCTTCGGGAAGTTCGGCATGTGCTTAAGCCACTCGGGCTCGCCCTCAATCTTCCAACCCTGCTTAGCCAGCCAACCGGTGTGGACTTCCAGAACCTGACCAATGTTCATACGACCGGGCACGCCCAGCGGGTTCAGGATAACGTCCACGGGGGTGCCGTCTTCCAGGAAGGGCATATCCTCGATCGGCAGGATCTTGGAAATAACACCCTTGTTACCGTGGCGGCCTGCAAGCTTGTCGCCGTCGGTAATCTTACGCTTCTGAGCCACGTACACGCGGACCAGCTGGTTCACGCCCGGGGGTAGATCGTCCTCATCGTTGTTCTCGCGGTCGAAGATGCGGATACCAATGACGGTACCGGACTCGCCGTGAGGAACCTTCAGGGAGGTGTCGCGAACCTCGCGAGACTTCTCACCGAAGATTGCGCGCAGCAGGCGCTCCTCGGGGGTCAGCTCGGTCTCACCCTTGGGGGTGACCTTACCGACGAGGATGTCGCCAGCCTCAACCTCAGCACCGATGTGGATGATGCCGCGCTCGTCCAGAGCCGAGAGAACATCCTCGGACACGTTCGGGATATCGCGGGTAATCTCCTCGGGGCCCAGCTTGGTGTCGCGGGCATCAATCTCGTGTTCCTCAATGTGAATCGAGGTCAGCACGTCCTCAGAAACCATACGCTGGGAGAGGATGATCGCATCCTCGTAGTTCAGACCTTCCCACGGCATGTATGCCACGAGCAGGTTCTTACCCAGTGCCAGCTCGCCACCGTCGGTGGAGGGGCCATCAGCAATAACGTCGCGGTACTCGACGCGCTGGCCTTCCTTCACCACAACGCGCTGGTTGTAGCAGTTACCCGGGTTCGAGCGGGAGAACTTCATGATCGGGTAGGTGGAGACAGAGCCGTCGTCGTTACGGACGATAACGGTCTTAGCGTCCACGGAGGAAACCACACCGGGCTTCTTCGCGAGCACGGAGTCACCGGAGTCCAGTGCTGCGTACTTCTCCATACCGGTACCAACCACGGGAGCCTCAGACTCCAGCAGGGGCACAGCCTGACGCTGCATGTTAGCACCCATCAGTGCTCGGTTAGCGTCGTCGTGCTCCAGGTAAGGAATCAGAGCGGTAGCAACAGACACCATCTGGCGCGGGGAGACGTCCATGTACTGAACGGCGCCGGGAGCAACCAGAACAGCTTCGCCAGAACCATCGCCCGCGCGGCAGAGAACCTCGTTCTCAGCGAAGGTGCGGTCAGCGTTCAGCGGTGCGTTTGCCTGTGCGATAACAACAGACTTCTCGTCGTCAGCGGTCAGGTAGCGGACCTCATCGGTCACGCGGCCGTCAGTCACCACGCGGTAGGGGGTCTCAATGAAACCGAAGGAGTTGATGCGACCGTAGGTTGCCAGCGAACCGATCAGACCAATGTTCGGGCCTTCAGGGGTTTCAATGGGGCACATACGACCGTAGTGCGAGGGGTGGACGTCTCGAACTTCCATGCCTGCACGGTCACGGGACAGACCGCCCGGACCCAGTGCGGACAGACGACGCTTGTGGGTCAGACCTGCCAGCGGGTTGTTCTGGTCCATGAACTGGGACAGCTGAGAAGTACCGAAGAACTCCTTGATAGCTGCCACGACGGGGCGGATGTTCACCAGGGACTGCGGGGTGATAGCGTCCACGTCCTGGGTGGTCATGCGCTCGCGAACCACGCGCTCCATACGGGACAGACCGGTACGGATCTGGTTCTCAATCAGCTCGCCCACAGTGCGGATACGACGGTTACCGAAGTGGTCGATGTCGTCGATATCAATCTTGAGGGAGATCTCCTCGCCGTCACGGACGCCGGGGATGCTGGTCTCGCCTGCGTGCAGAGCGCAGAGGTAACGAATCATCTGAGCGATGTCGTCCTGGCTCAGAACGGAAGCCTCGGGGGAATCCATGGGAACGTCCACGCCGAGCTTACGGTTCAGCTTGTAACGGCCAACCTTCGCCAGGTCGTAGCGGCGCGGGGTGAAGTACATGTTGTCCAGCAGAGCCTGGGCAGCTTCAACCGTCGGGGGTTCGCCCGGACGAAGCTTGCGGTAGATGTCCAGCAGAGCCTCGTCGCGGTCCTTGACGGAGTCCTTCTCCAGGGTTGCGCGGATGGAGTCGTACTGACCGAACTCAGCCAGGATCTTGGACTCGGTCCAGCCCAGAGCCTTCAGCAGAACAGTCACGGACTGCTTACGCTTACGGTCCAGACGCACGCCAACCTGGTCGCGCTTATCAATCTCAAGCTCAAACCATGCACCGCGGGAAGGAATCACGCGGGCAGAGTAAATGTCCTTATCGGAGGTACGGTCCGGAGCCTTCTCGAAGTAAGCACCGGGGGAACGCACCAGCTGAGAAACGACCACACGCTCAGTACCGTTAATAACGAAGGTACCGGCCTCGGTCATCAGGGGGAAGTCACCCATGAACAGGGTCTGCTGCTTGACCTCGCCGGTAGCGAGGTTCATGAATTCAGCCTTAATGTACAGCGGAGCCGAGTAGGTTGCGTCGCGGTCCTTGCACTCCTCAACAGAGTACTTGGGGTCAGCAAACTCAGGCTCAGAGAAGGAGAGCTGCATAGTCTCCTGGAAGTCACGAATCGGGGAGATTTCTTCAAAAATCTCAGCCAGACCGGACTGAGCGGGGACAGAAGTGTCACCAGCAGCCTGCGCCTTTTCCAGACGCTCCACCCAGCGCTCGTTACCCACGAGGCGGTCGAAGCTATCGGTCTGGATAGCAAGCAGGTTGGGAACCTTCAGCGGTTCGTTAATCTTCGCGAATGAAATTCGGCGCGAGACGTTCTCTGCGCCGTTAGCGGCGTCATGGTTAGAGGTGCTCGAAGCGACCAAAATGGGGATCCTTCCACAGACATGTCTGTTAGCAATCAGCCTCCCGGCGACATTACCAGCGACACGACAACCTCAGCCCCCGAATAAAACGGTGCTCGAAGCTATAGAGTCGGACGGAAAAACGTCACCTTCAGCCCGTGCCCACCGCTATATGAAGGCACAAAGGTTAGGGAAAGCGTAAATACTAACAATACAGGAAGAAATCCCTTCTGTCTACCACACCCTCATCAGGAGTGCAAACCTGCCACAGCGTGCACCTAGCATTCCACCACATTCACAGCCAAACCACCCATAGACGTCTCCTTATAACGGTGAGACATATCCAAACCGGTCTGACGCATCGTCTCAATCACCTGATCCAACGACACACGGTGCGTACCATCGCCACGCAACGCCATACGAGCCGCCGTCACAGCATTCGACGCAGCCATCGCATTACGCTCAATACACGGAATCTGCACCAGACCACCCACCGGGTCACACGTCAGACCCAAGTTGTGCTCCATCGCAATCTCAGCAGCATTCTCAACCTGCTCAGGAGTACCACCCATCACCTGCGCCAAACCGGCAGCAGCCATCGAGGAGGCACTACCCACCTCACCCTGGCAACCAACCTCAGCACCAGAAATCGACGCGCGCTTCTTATACAGCACACCCACAGCAGAAGACGCCAAGAAGAAATCAACAACCGCCTGATCACGAGCAGCCTGACCGCAATGGCGGATACCCTGCGTGTAATTCATCGCGTAATGCAGCACCGCAGGAATAATACCCGCAGCACCATTCGTCGGAGCAGTCACCACGCGACCACCAAAAGCGTTCTCCTCATTGACCGCCAAAGCAATCAGGTTCACCCAGTCAATAGCGAACTCAGGAGACTTCGAAGGATCCTCCACCATCAGATCGCGATGCCACGCACCCGCACGGCAACGCACCTTCAGCGGGCCCGGCAAATAACCCACACGCGCCAAAGAAGAGCCAATGCACTCCTTCATCACACGGTAGATATGCAAGATGCCGTCACGGACCTCCTGCTCAGAACGCAGCGAACACTCATTCGCCATCTTCAACTGCGCAATCGACAGACCAGACTCATTCGCCATCTCCAGCAACTCAGCGGCCGAACCAAACGGATACGGAGGATTCATCAGCGACGCGCCACCGGTCGCCTCCTCATCACCCTCAACAATGAAGCCGCCACCAATGGAATAGTAGGTGCGCTCCAACAGCAGCTGCTCACCCGCAAACGCCGCGATCTTCATACCATTCGTATGGCGCGGAAGAACCGTCAGAGGGCGCAGAGTCATATCCAGCTCACGGTACTTCACCACCGGGCCGTACACCTTCTGCTCCTCACCACCGGGCGCAGTCACACCGTAAGCAGAGGACGGATAACCCGCCAACGGCAAGGTACCGTCCACACTATTACGCTCAATCATCGCCTCAGATTCAGCGATATTGATCGTCTCCGGAACAAAACCACACAGACCCTTCAACGCAGCGCTCATCGTGCCGTGACCAGCACCCGTAGCCGCCAACGAACCATACAGGTCAATGTGCACACCCGTCACATGGTCCAGCAGACCCTCATCAATCAGCTCCGCCACAAAACGGTTCGAAGCGCGCATCGGCCCCACCGTATGCGAACTCGAAGGGCCCACACCAACGCTGAACATCTCAAAAACACTGATGTCATACGGCAGAGCCTCTGCCTTCTTCTGGGCGCTACTGGGCGCGCTCTGGTTAATAGCCACGTTCTGTCCTTCAAATAAATAATGTCTGTGCACCGCGCCAAAAGATACGCGCCCCTCAATGGAGGAACCACACATCAATCTGCGGTCTATAAGTGCGGACAATCACCCTTGACTGGCCGCTCTAATCCTAACGCACTTCAGAACCAGCACAAACTAAGGCTCAGAACACCTCATACACTCCCCCACCACTCAACGCCCACCTCACGGCGCAGAAAAGGCGCCGTGCCCACACAGGACACGACGCCTCTACCCTACAGATTACCTGCAGAAAAACTCTTACTTCTCACGCTTGTAGAACGGCAGAGCCACAACATCAAACGGAGCACGCTTACCGCGGATATCAACATCCACAGTAGAACCAACCTCAGAGAATTCACGGTTCACCAGCGCCATAGCAATCGGGAAGCCCAGAGTCGGGGAAGGAATACCGGAGGTAACCTCACCAATCTCATTGCCCTCAGCATCCACCAGCTTAGAACCGGCACGAGCAGGACGCTTCGCCTGAGCCTTCAAACCAACCAGGATGCGCTTCGACTCGCTCTTAGCCAGCTCAGTCAGAGCCTCACGACCAACGAAGTCAGCCGCCTTCTTCTCCAGAGCGATCTCAACCAGACGGCCCAGACCGGACTCAAACGGAGTAATCTCAAGACCCAGCTCATGACCGTACAGCGGCATACCAGCCTCAAGACGCAGGGAGTCACGAGAAGCCAGGCCGGCAGGAATCATACCGAAAGGCTCACCAGCAGCAGCCAGCTTATCCCACAGCTCAACAGCGTTCTCATTCGGAACGAACAGCTCGAAGCCGTCCTCACCGGTGTAACCGGTACGAGCCAGCAGAACATCAACACCGGCAACAGTCAGCGGCACCGAAGCGTAGTACTTCAGCTCGCGGACAGCCTCCTCATCAGAAACACCAGCGGCCAGCAGAATCTCCTCAGCACGAGGACCCTGAACAGCCACCAGGGAAGTCTGCTCCGACTCGTTCACGAACTCAACATTGAAATCACCCAGGCGCTCGCTCATCGCAGCAAAGTCAGTGTCAATATTCGAAGCATTCGGAACGACCATGAACTCCTCATCGCCCAGACGGTAAGTAATCAGGTCGTCAATCACGCCGCCCTTGTCGTTGACCAGGATCGAGTACTTTGCCTTACCGACCTTCAGGATGGACATGTTCGACACCAGAGCGTAATCCAGGAACGCACCCGCATCCGGACCGGTCACACGGAACTCACCCATGTGGGACAGGTCGAAAATACCGGCACGAGTACGGACAGCCTCATGCTCAGCAACGTCATTAGCGTACTTCAGGGGCATATCCCAGCCGCCGAAGTCGGTGAAAGAAGCGCCAAGCTTCTCGTGGACAGAGTACAGAGAGGTCTTCTTGGGGGACATTAGATTCTCCTCACGCACAGCCTTGTGCTGTTATCGTTCAATCGTCGTAGATTTAGTTCACCCCCACAGACACGAGATACGCTGCGGAGGCGGTCCCCACCCGCCCCCAGGAACCTGAGGACGGGTGAGGCAGGTAGACCGCTACAGCCTACCCAGGAGCGTTACAGGCTCCTTATGCTTCCAGGTCGAAAGCCTCCATCGGGGGGCATTCGCACACGAAGTTACGGTCACCGCCAGCGCCATCAATACGACCCACCGAAGTGAAGTACTTATTAGCGCGCAGGCTCGGGACAGGGAAAGCTCCCTGAGTACGGCTGTAGGGGCGATCCCACTCATCAGCGCTCACCACATCAACGGTGTGCGGTGCGTTGCGTAGAACCGAATCCTCCACAGCGACCTTGCCCTCAGCCACCTCGATAATCTCATCGTAGATGGTCTCCATTGCCTCAATGAAGCGGTCCAGCTCTTCCTTCGACTCAGACTCAGTCGGCTCAACCATCAGGGTGCCCGGAACCGGGAACGCCAGGGTCGGAGCGTGGAAGCCGAAGTCCATCAGACGCTTGCAGACATCCTCAGCAGTCACGTGAGACTGATCGGTCAGCTGACGCAGGTCCAGGATGCACTCGTGAGCGACCAGACCGCCGGGGCCGGTGTACAGCACCGGGTACTTGTCGTTGAGCTTCTTCGCAATGTAGTTAGCGTTCAGAACCGCGTACTGCGAAGAGTCCTTCAGACCCTGAGCACCAGTCATCGCAATGTACATCCAGCTAATCGGCAGAACACCGGCAGAACCGAAGAACGCCTGCGAAATCGGCAGTGCGGCATCGTTGGGGAGCTTACCTTCAGCATCAGCGCGGTATGCGTCACCGGGCAGGAACTTCGCCAGGTGCTCACGAACAGCCAGCGGGCCAACACCGGGGCCGCCACCACCGTGAGGAATGGAGAAGGTCTTGTGCAGGTTCAGGTGCGAAACGTCGCCGCCGAACTTACCGGGCTGAGCGAAGCCCATCTGAGCGTTCAGGTTCGCGCCATCCAGGTACACCTGGCCGCCAGCCTCGTGAACCAGCTGGCACACCTCAGCAACCTGCTCCTCAAACACACCGTGAGTGGAAGGGTAGGTAATCATGATGCCGGCAACCTTGGGGCCGTACTTCTCAATCTTTGCCTTCAGGTCGTCAACATCAATCGAACCGTCAGCCGCAGTTGCCACACCGGCAACCTTCAGACCAGCCAGAGCAGCAGATGCCGCGTTGGTGCCGTGAGCAGACAGCGGAATCAGGACGGTATCGCGCTCGTGGTCACCGTTAGCCTCATGGAAGGAACGGATAGCGCGCAGACCAGCGTACTCACCGGTCGCACCCGAGTTCGGCTGCAGCGAGATAGCATCGTAACCGGTAATAGCAACCAGCCACTCGCTCAAATCCTTAATCAGCTCGTGCCAGCCCTCAGCCTGATCCTCCGGGACCAGCGGGTGGATGTTCGCGAACTCAGGCCAGGAGATGGGCTCCATCTCAGCGGCCGCGTTCAGCTTCATAGTGCACGAACCCAGCGGAATCATGGTGCGGTCAAGTGCCAGATCCTTGTCAGCGAGGTGACGCAGGTAGCGCATCATCTCGGTCTCGGAACGGTACTTGTGGAAAATCGGGTGCTGCATGTACTCATCAGTACGCAGCAGCTCAGCGGGCAGATCGTACTGTGCATCTGCCTCGCCCAGGGTGCCGCCCAGAGCCTCAACCAGGCCCTTGAGCAGCTCCTCACCGTGAGACTCACCCACGGAAATACCGATGCGGTTCTCGTCGAAGCGGCGGATGTTCACGCCAGCTTCCAGAGCCTTCGCAACCAGCTCGTCAGCACGGCCAGCAGCCTCCACCACGACAGTGTCGAAGAAAGTATCGTGAGCGATACCGTAGCCCGCAGCCTTCAGCGCAGTAGCAACACGAGCAGCATTGGTGTGCAGGCGGTCCGCGATAGCGCGCAGACCCTCAGGACCGTGGTACATCGCGTAAGCGCCAGCAACAATCGCCAGCAGAGCCTGAGCAGTACAAATATTGGAAGTAGCCTTCTCACGGCGAATGTGCTGCTCACGAGTCTGCAGAGCCAGACGGTAAGCAGGCTTACCAGCCGAATCCTTAGAAACACCCACCAGACGGCCAGGCATGGTACGCTCCATGCCCTTGTGAACAGCCATGTACGCAGCGTGGGGGCCACCGAAGAAGAAGGGCAGACCGAAACGCTGAGTGTTACCCACAGCGATATCAGCACCCAGCTCACCCGGAGACTTCAGCAGGGTCAGAGCCAACAGGTCAGCGACCACAGTGACCAGGGCGTTACGCTCCTTAGCGGCCTTAATCAGCGGCTCAATATCGCGAATATCGCCTTCATTGCCGGGGTACGCCAGGACGATACCGTACAGGTCGCCCTCGGGCAGACCCTCAGAGAAATCAGTAATGACGAAGGGAATGCCGAGCATCTCTGCACGGCCGCGAGTCACCGAAATAACCTGAGGCAGGCAACGGGAGTCAATCGCGAAGAAGCCATTCTTCACCTTGCGGTTCGCACGGTGCATCATGACAGCTGCCTCAGCTACTGCGGATGCCTCATCCAGCAGGGAGGAGTTTGCAATCTCCAGGCCGGTCAGCTCCATCACGGTGTTCTGGAAGTTCAGCAGAGCCTCCAGACGGCCCTGAGAAATCTCAGCCTGGTACGGGGTGTAAGAAGTGTAGAAACCGGGGTTTTCCAGAATGTTACGGCGCAGAACCGCGGGAGTTACTGCATCGTAGTATCCGGCACCAATCATCTGGGCGAGAACCTTATTCTTCGCAGCATAGCCGGCAATCTTTGCCTGAGCCTCATGCTCCGACAGCGGAGCAGGCAGCTGCAATTCGCCGTCAAGGCGAATCTGGGAGGGGACGACAGCGTCCATCAGCGCATCCAGGGAAGAGTATCCCAGGGTTTCGAGCATCTGCTCTGCGTCTGCGGAACGGGGGCCGAGATGACGATCAATAAAGGACATAGGATTCTCCTATTGGTCGGCGCAAACCGTAGAGGGGTCACGTCGCGCTATTGCGACGAGTCGAACACTTTAAAGTGTCCCACATCTCCACAAAGTTTCGCTAGCTCTACCAACATTCGACATGCCCAAACATCAAACTCTTCTGCCTCGCCAAAGCCCACCCCTGTCAGACGACAAAACAGCAGAAAAGCACAAAGTCCGGCTCGTTCCCTCCGAAGAGAAAACGAGCCGGACTCAGTCAAAGCAAACTTCGCATACATCCTGCAGAAGGATGTACTAGAAGAACCTACTTAGCGTGGTTGGGCTTGCCACCGTGCGGCACCAGGAATGCCGACAGGAAAGCCAGAGCCGCAGTCACAGCCAGCAGCATCAGACCGATGAAGTAGTTGTTCTCAGCCTGGTTGTAGGTTGCACCCATCACCAGCGGCGGGAAGAAACCACCCAGAGCGCCAGCAGCAGCAACCACACCGGACACCGCACCAACGTTCTTCGGATCAGCCGCACGAGCCACCCAGCCGAAGACCGAGCCGTGGCCCAGACCCAGAAGAGCAGCCATCAGGATGAAAACAGCACCATACACGTGCTCAGCATCAGGCTGGAACGCGGTAATAACTGCCAGGATCACCACACCACCCAGGGAGATGAGGGTGATAATCTTCGGACCGAACTTATCAGCCAGCACACCACCGAAGGGACGAGCAATCACAGCAGCAACCGCAAAGCCAGCCGCACGCATACCAGCGTCGTTAGCGTTGAAGTTGTAGATGTTGCTCAGGTAAGTAGGCAGGTAGTTCGAGAATGCCACGAACGCACCGAACACAACAGCGTAGAGGAAGCACAGCTGCCAAGTGGTCTTCACCTTGAATGCCTGAACAATCTTCGGCATCAGCGGAGTAACCTCACGGCCGATGGTTGCCGGGGAATCCTTCAAGAAGAAGAAAGAGATAGCAGCGGTTACAGCACAGATAACAGCAATCAGAACGTGAGTCTGGAAGTAACCAATACCCTGCACCAGGCGGGGGGTAGCGAATGCAGAAATTGCAGTACCCACCATGCCGGCACCGAACACACCGGTCGCAAAACCCTTCTTGGAAGCGTCATACCATGCGGAACTGAAGGGAATACCCACAGCGAACACGGTACCCGCAATACCCAGGAAGAACGCCACAACAAGCAGCATGGGCAGCGAGTTCATCTGACCAGCAACACCAACCAGGAAGACCAGGGGTGCGCTAATCGCCAGAACAGCGGTGAACATAATACGACCACCGTAGCGGTCAGTCAGACCACCAACGGGAATACGGCCGATAGCGCCGATGAAAATCGGCATAGCAACCAGAAGGCTGGTCATACCAGCGTCCAGGTGCATCTGCTTTGCGTACATCTTGGCCAGCGGGCCAACAACGGTCCACGCCCAGAAACCAATGGTCGAGGCGAAGGTTGCAAGCAGAACGTTACGGAGCTGACCATTCTTCAGGTCGTAGCTCGGTGCAGCAGGGGTGCTCATATTTCCTCTTTTGCAATATGGATATGTGTATTAGCGGTCGGCGCGCTCACGCGGGAGAGTACCAACCGGATCCCAACCTCGACGTGCACCAACACGCTGGCCGCCACGAGAGCGGTACACGGTGTAGGGGCGGAAGAGGTAGTGCAGGGGCACAGTCAGTGCATGCACCAGGCGGGTAAACGGCCAAATGATGAACAGAACCATAGCCACCACGATGTGAATCTTGAAAGCCACAGGAATATTCACCATCAGAGCCACCTCAGGGTGGAAGTAGAACAGCGAACGGAACCACACAGAAATGGTCTCACGGTAGTTGAAGTGAACCTCGTGACCATTCACCGGAGGCAAACCACCCGAGGGGTTCACTGCCGAAATTAGAGTAGCCGCAGTACCGGCGAGAATCACCAGAACCAAAACGACATACATGAAAACGTCATTACGAGTGGTAGCCGAACGCACACGAGAGTTCGAAACACGGCGACCAATCAGAACAAACATACCAACAATGGTTGCGACCGCAGCAACAGAACCGCCAGCCAGCGCCACAATGTGGTAAGTGTCCTCCGAAATGACCAGGTCGGTGAATGCCTTAGGCACCAGCAGACCACCAACGTGGCCAAGGAAAACGGCCGCAAGACCGTAATGGAACAGGGGCGAAGCGATGCGCAACAGCTTCGATTCATAGACCTGGGACGAGCGGGTAGTCCATCCGAACTGGTCAGTACGGTAACGCCAAATGGTGCCACCAATCAGAATGACCAGTGCAACATAGGGCAGAACGCCCCACAGCAGGATGTCAACAATACCCGGATCGGCTACAGCCTGTGCAGCATGTCCTGCGTTCTCAGAAGCAAGTACGTACACGTGTTGTCTCCTCACAAGGGATAAAACTAGTTAGAACGAGCCGAAGCCTGCTGGAGCAGCTGATGATCAGCGTAGCCATTCAGGCCAACAGTCTCGACGGGAGGGCCGTAGCCAGCCATCTTCTGGACCTCCTCCTGAGTCTGCGGAGAGACGCCAGGAAGGGTATCGCAGATGCTCTGCAACAACCCGTAGTGGGGCAGATTTCCGTCCTTCATGGACAGACGAAGAAGCTCAAGGGACGGACGGTACGCCTGCAAAGCGGAACGTCCCTTACGGCGATCCACCAACGCACAGAACTCCAGCACCAGCGGCAGGTAGTCCGGAAGTTCACCATTCAAAACGGTCAACATACCGGAGTCGCGGTACATCTGCTTAAAACGCAGGAGCGTCTCACCACGGCGGCGGGTATCACCATCGGTCCAGTAGGACAGATGCAGAGAATGACGACGTGAAAGGTCGTACTCCTGCACGTACTCGGACTGCACATCCTCCAGGTCCTTAGAAGTCAGCCACTGCTGAACCGCATCAACGGCAGCAATGAAAGCCTCATCCTGGGTGGAAGCGGTAATCTCCACCAGTTCAGGCAGAACCTTCAGAGTCTCCTCATCGGGGTAGCCCAGGAGCATACCGCTCACCTGGTAAATCACCGAGTCCTTATCCTCGCCGGGACCGTAATCGATATCAAACGGGTTCTCCGGCTGAGCCGGCTCCGAGACAGTAGCCTCGGAACCGGCCTTGCCCATGAGCTTGGAAAAGAATCCAGCCACTTATTACTTCTTTCCGGTGGTATTCGGGAAGAGGCCGTCAGGACGGGAAGAACCGTCCCAGCTGAACAAGCTGACCTTGTTGTTAGCCTCGTAGACACCGGTGGACACGGGGGTCGGGCGACCCTCCATGTCGTTGAACGCATCGCCGTACATGCCGGGTCCGCCATCCACGCTCAAGGAGCAGCCCATTTCCTCAAGGTTGTGGGCGTCTTCCATGTGAGCCTTCGGAATGACGTAACGCTCGTTGTACTTAGCGATAGCCATCAGGCGGTACATCTCGTACACCTGCTGACCAGTCATGCCAACTGCCTGAGCAATCTCCTCGTTGCCTTCGCCACCGAGGTTGATGTCACGCATGTACGAACGCATCGCAGCCAGGCGGCGCAGAACGTTAGTAACAACCTCAGTGTCACCAGCGGTGAACAGCTCAGCCAGGTACTCAACCGGAATACGGAGAGACTCAATAGCGCCGAACAGGTTGTTGCTGTTCTCTGCATCGTGGCCCTGCTCCTTGAGCAGGTCAACAATCGGAGACAGCGGCGGCACGTACCAAACCATCGGCATGGTGCGGTACTCGGGGTGCAGGGGCAGAGCCACCTTCCACTCCTTCGCCAGCTTGTACACGGGCGACTTCTGAGCTGCAGTAATCCACGCATCGGGGATGTCGTTCTTACGAGCCTGCTCAATCACAGCCGGATCCGAAGGATCAAGCATCAGCGACAGCTGAGCCTCGTAGAGATCCTTCTCATCCTCGACCGAAGCAGCCTCAGTCACGCGGTCTGCATCGTAGAGGAAGATACCGATGTAGCGCATACGACCAACACAGGTCTCAGCACACACGGTCGGAATACCAGCCTCAATACGGGGGTAGCAGAAGGTACACTTCTCAGCCTTACCCGTCTTGTGGTTGAAGTACACCTTCTTGTAGGGGCAACCGGTGATGCACTGACGCCAACCGCGGCAACGGTCCTGGTCAACCAGAACGATACCGTCCTCAGCGCGCTTGTAGATAGCGCCGGAGGGGCAAGAAGCCATGCAGGAGGGGTTCAAGCAGTGCTCACAAATACGAGGCAGGTAGAACATGAAGGTCTGCTCGAACTCGAACTTAATCTTGTCCTCAGCCTTCTTGCGAACCTTCTCAACCAGCGGGTCCAGGTGACCGTACTCGGTCGCACCAGCCAGGTTGTCGTCCCAGTTCATACCCCACTCGACCTTGGTGTCCTCACCGGTGATGAGGGAGACCGGCTTAGCAGCCGGGAAGTCATCACCCAGAGGAGCACTGGTCAGGTTCTGGTAATCGTAGGTCCAGGGCTCGTAGTAGTCGTTCAGCTCGGGCTGAATCGGGGAAGCGAAGATCGTGAAGAGCTTCTGGAAGCGGTTACCGCTCTTGAGCTCCAAACGACCGCGCTTGTTCAGCACCCAGCCGCCCTTCCACTTCTCCTGATCCTCGTAACGGCGGGGGTAACCCTGACCGGGACGAGTCTCAACGTTGTTGAACCAGACGTACTCGGTACCGGCTCGGTTCGTCCATGCCTGCTTACAGGTCACGGAGCAGGTGTGGCAGCCGATGCACTTATCGAGCGCCATCACCATAGCAACTTGTGCCATAACGCGCATTAGAAAGTTACCTCCTGGGACTTACGGCGACGGATGTACGAGACGATGTCTCGCTGGTTACCGGTCGGTCCAAGATAGTTGAAGGCGAACGCCTGGTGAGCGTAGCCACCAATCATGTGGGTGGGCTTCAGAAGAATACGGGTCACCGAGTTGTGAATACCACCGCGCTTACCGGTGACTTCAGACTTCGGGCTAACCATACGCTCCTGAGCGTGGTAGACGTAGCAAACGCCCTCGGGCATACGGTGCGAAACAACCGCACGGCCGACGAAGACACCATTGGTGTTCACACACTCAATCCACTCGCCATCCTTGACGCCAATCTTCTCAGCGTCCTGCGGGCTCATCCATGCAGTCGGACCGCCACGGAACATGCTCAGCATGTAGTGGTTATCGAAGTACTGCGAGTGAATTGCCCACTTGTTGTGCGGGGTCAGGTAGCGAACAGCAACCGAAACACCATCGGTAGTACCGAGCTCAGGCTCGTTGTACAGGCCGGTCATATCCAGCGGCGGACGGTAAATCGGCAGAGCCTCGCCCATTTCGTGCATCCAGTCGTGGTCGAGGAAGAAGTGCATACGGCCGGTCAGGGTGTGGAACGGCTTCTTCTTCTCGATGTTGACGGTGAACGGAGCGTAACGGCGACCACCGGTCTCCGAACCGGACCACTCGGGGGAGGTCATCACGGGCTGCGGTGCGGCCTGGGTCATGGGGAAGGTGATACGACGTTCCTCGTTACCTTCTGCCAGGTCCATCAGGTGCAGACCGGTCTGCTTCTCAAGCTCCTTGAAGCCCTTGACAGCGACCTCACCGTTGGAGGTACCGGAAATCATGAGGATTGCTTCAGAAATCTTCACGTCGGTATCCAGTGCCGGACGGCCTGCGCCCTTACCGGAGTCCATCACACCGAATTCCTTAGCCATCTTCGCGACTTCGTCCTTCAGGTCGTAAGTGATGAACTTGGTGGTTGCACCGAGCTTATCGAACAGCGGGCCAACGGTGGTGTACATGTCGTACAGTGCGCCGTAGTCGCGCTCGACGGTGACGAAGTTCGGCATGTTCTTGCCGGGTACGCCCACCATACCGGGGGTGTTCTTCCAGTCGGGTGCGTGACCGCCGGGCTGAGCAATCTGGCCGGGGGTGTCGTGCAACAGCGGGACCGAAACGATGTCCTTACGGACGCCGAGGTGCTTCTTAGCCAGGCGGCTGAACTCAAACGCCAGTGCCTTGAAGGTCTCGTGGTCGGTCTTTGCCTCCCACGGCGGGTCAATTGCCGGGGAGAACGCGTGCAGGAACGGGTGCATATCGGTCGAGGAGATATCGTGCTTCTCGTACCAGGTAGCAGTCGGCAGAACGATGTCAGACAGCAGGGTCGTGGAGGTCATACGGAAGTCCGAGGTGACCAGCAGATCCAGCTTGCCCTGAGGCGCGTCCTCAACCCACTTCACTTCGTTCGGCAGCTTCTCCGAGTCGGAGCCCTGGACGTTGTCCATGCTACCGACCAGGTGCTTCAGGAAGTAGCTCTCACCCTTAGCGGAGGAACCGAACAGGTTCGAACGCCACAGGGTCAGGGTACGAGGCCAGTTGACGGGGTTGTCAACGTCCTCAACGGAGAACTCCAGGTCACCGGAGTTCAGGCGCTGTGCAATGTAGTCCGCGTTCGAGGAAGCCTCGCCGCGTGCCACTGCCTGCTCTGCCTTGTCTGCCAGATCCAGCGAGTTCTCGGGGAACTGCGGGTAGAACGGCATCCAGCCCATACGGGTAGAACGTGCCACAACGTCAGCAGTGTGAACGTCGCGCAGCTCGCCCTTAGCCAGCGGGGACTGCAGGTAGTCGGTGGAGTACGCGTCCTGACGGAACTGGTCAGTGTGCATGTACCAGAAGCCGGTACCGATCATGTGACGCGGCGGGCGGCTCCAGTCCAGAGCGTTCGCAATGTTGGTCAGACCGGTCAGAGGACGTGCCTTCTCCTGGCCCACGTAGTGAGCCCAACCGCCACCGTTGCGGCCCTGGCAACCGGTCAGGTTCAGCAGAGCGAGGATAGCGCGGTAGGTGGTGTCAGCGTGGTACCACTGGCAGATACCTGCACCGAAGATGACCATGGAGCGACCGCCGGAATCCAGGGCGCTCTTGGCGAACTCGCGGGCAACGCGAATAACAGCCTCGGCGGGGACAGAAGTAATCTGCTCCTGCCATGCCGGGGTGTTCTGAACGTTCCAGTCCTCGTAGTCCTTAGCCCAGGTACCGGGCAGACCCTCACGGCCCACACCGTACTGTGCCAGCATGATGTCGAAGACGGTAGTAACTTCGTGACCATCAACGTAGGTTACGGGCACGCCGCGGGTAATGACGTCGCCGTGGCCCTTCGGGTTGTCGAAGGTCGGCATCTTGATCTCTGCAGCTGCAGTCTGGCCCTGAGGCAGGTCGCGAATCGACAGAATCGGCTTACGACCCTGCAAATCCAGGTTCCACTTGCCCTGGTCTTCCTGAGCGTAACGGTGACCCATGGTGCCGTTGGGCACGAAGACCTCGCCGGTCTCGCGGTCCATCAGGACGGGCTTGAAGTCAGCGTTCGGCTGCTCAGCCTCGCCAGCGAGCTTAGCTGCAGTCAGGAACTTGGAGGGAACCTTAATGCCGTCTTCACGGGTTTCCAGGGTGACCAGGAAGGGAAGGTCGGTGTAGGTCAGGGAGAAGTCCTCGAAGAACTCGACACGCTGGTCGACGTAGTTCTCCTTGAGGATGACGTGGCCCATCGCCATTGCCAGTGCCGCGTCGGTACCTGCCTGGGCGGGTAGCCACTCGTCAGCGAACTTGGTGTTGTCGGCGTAGTCGGGGCTCACGGTGACAACCTTGGTACCGCGGTAGCGGACCTCGGAGACCCAGTGAGCATCCGGGGTACGGGTCAGCGGAACGTTTGCACCCCACATGATGAGGTATGCAGCGTCCCACCAGTCGCCGGACTCGGGAACGTCGGTCTGGTCGCCGAAGACCTGCGGGGAAGCCACGGGGAGGTCAGCGTACCAGTCGTAGAAGCTGGTCATGACGCCACCGGCCAGCTGGATGTAGCGAACACCCGCGCTGAAGGACGCCATGGACATTGCCGGAATCGGGGTGAAGCCGGTGTTACGGTCGGGGCCGTAGTACTTGATGGTGTGCACGTGAGCAGCAGCCATCAGCTCGAGAGCCTCAGCCCAGGTCGAGCGCACCAGACCACCCTTACCGCGTGCGTTCACGTAGCGTGCACGCTTGGCGGGGTCGGACACGATGGAGTGGAAGGCGTCCACGGGATCGTTGTGGATTGCCTTCGCTTCGCGGTACATCTCCAGCAGGAGACCGCGAACGTAGGGGTACTTAACGCGAGTGGGAGAGTAGGTGTACCACGAGAATGCTGCACCGCGGGGGCAACCGCGGGGCTCGTACTCGGGGCGGTCGGGACCAACCGAGGGGTAGTCAGTTTCCTGTGCTTCCCAGGTGATAATGCCGTCCTTGACGTACACCTTCCAGGAGCAGGAGCCGGTGCAGTTCACGCCGTGGGTAGAGCGAACTTCCTTATCGTGGCTCCAACGGTCGCGGTAGAAGGCGTCACCTTCGCGGCCGCCTTCACGGAAGACGGCGCGGCCGTCTTCAGTCTCATCCCAGCGGGAGAAGAACTTACCGAACTTGATCAGCTGATCGGTAAGGGGGCCGTCCGGGCCCTTAATCTGTGATGCTTGTTCCATACTGCCCAATATATCGGAAATTTGGCATGGAAAATACGAGATAAAAACCTTGCCTAATTCATACGAAATAAGGGTGTTTTAGACCGTAAGCCAGGCGGAAATTCCACCCTCAAGCATGTACACAGAACGCTCCTCCAGAGGCGCTATTTCACGAGCCGCCTCAACCGTTCGGGTGTATCCGGTGCAGTAAATAACGATTTTCTGGGCATTTGCGGGGATTTTACGCTCAATCAGGGCTTTGAGAGAGTCATTTCGAGCCGCTTCAAGCAATTCAGTGAGGGGTAGGTTAATGGCACCGTCAATTGCAAAGGCATTGAACTCCACCTGCTCACGAACATCCAAAAGGGCAATATTTTCACCCGATGACATCTTTTTAAGGTCCTGAGCGCTCATCGAGCGGGGTTTCGAGTCAGCAGAAGAGCTTGTAAAATCCTGAGAAATATTACGAATTGTTACATGATTTTTGGGCTTATGACTCGTTTCTTGGGGCAAAACAGCGCTTTTCTTAGGTACAGCTTGCACGCTAGCTACAAGAGGTATATATTCCCACCTTCCGCTTAATGCCGAATATAGGCCAACCTCACCCATGAGCGGCTCCCCCACCCCGGTCAGCAGCTTCACCGCCTCCATGGCCATCGCAGCACCCACCACGCCAGCCATAGCACCCACCACGCCAGCAGTACTACACGACGGCACGCTACCGGCAGCAGGAGCATGAGGGTACAAATCCTCATACACCGGACCGCGACCAGCCCAAAACACACTCAGCTGCGCATCAAAACCAAGGATCGCAGCCCATACATGCGCAATCCCAGCACGCGCAGCCGCCGCCGACACCACATAACGCGACTCGAAATTATCGCTACCATCCAGCACCAGGTCAGCACCAGACAGAAGCTCATCAACATTCGCCTCCGTCAAACGCTCTCGCACCGGCAACACCTCAATAAAAGGATTCAGCGAGCGCAAGGACTCAGCTGCGGACTCAGCCTTAGAATTGCCCACCCTGGCGTGCGTATGAATCACCTGGCGGTGCAGATTCGAGGTATCCACGAAGTCATCATCCACCACCACAATCTGACCAACCCCGGCACCCGCCAGATACAGCAGGGCAGGAGCGCCCAAACCACCGGAACCCAGTACCACTACGCGCGCACCCTTGAGCGCCAGCTGAGCCTCATAACCCATTTCGGGCAGGATCAGCTGGCGAGAGTAGAACGCATGCTCAGCGGCAGAGAGCTCGCTCGCGCCGGTTGAAGGCTGAGAAGACATAGGGAATCCTCACATCAAGTAATAGAGGGTGGCTTGAGCTTTCAGGGCGCCAAGCCTCAAGGAGAATAAGCCTGCCCGAGAGAAATCCCCCTGACAGGCTTATATAGAGATATCAGAATATTCAGAAGGCTAAGCGGGCGAAGTATCCACGCCAACCCACTCGATGCTGCCATCGAGCAGTTCCTGTTCCTTCCAAATCGGCACACGAGCCTTCACACGGTCGGCAACGAGCTCGCAGGCATCAAACGCGCGGCCGCGGTGAGCAGCCGCCGCCATCACCGTCAGAGCCGACTCTCCGATAGCGATCGGGCCCACGCGGTGCACAGCCCACAGGCGCACACCGTCCAGCTCAGCAGCGACCTCGGCGGCAACCTCGGCAATATACTCACGAGCCTGCGGATGCGCGCTATAGGACAGACCGCGCACCGCACTACCGTGATCGTGGTTGCGCACAATGCCGTCAAAAATTACCAGGGCACCCATAGCATCGGTCATAACCTCAGCCTTAGCCGCCGCGTACAGCGGTTCCAGGGGCGCCTCCGTAATATCGGTGAACACCACGGTCGAGCCGCTCGGCTCAGCACCGTGCGCACCCGAATGGTCCAGGGATTCTTCGTTCTGCGGCTTAGTGGTCATGGTAGTCCTCCATCTGGCGGCAAATGTGCTCGACGAGCGGGTCGAGGGTTGCCACGCCGTCCTTCACACCGCCGCGCGAACCGGGCAGGGTCATCACGAAGGTACGGTCAATCACGCCCGCCACACCGCGCGAAAGCACGGCTGCAGGAACGTTCTTCAGACCGTTCATCCAGAAAGCGTGCATGATGCCGGGAACTTCCTTGTCCAGGTGGGGGCGTACAGCCTCCACGGTCTGGTCGTCAGAGTTCAGGCCGGTACCACCGCTGGTCAAAATGAAGGTCGGCAAGGTGCCGTTCTTCTTCCCCTCGGTGACCAGGGTGTTGAAGTACTCGACGATATCGCGGTCTTCAATGACCACAGCGTCCGGGGTGTCGAAACCGCGCGAGCGCAGCCACTCCACGGCGATGGGGCCGGACTTATCCTCGTACACGCCGCGGGCTGCGCGGGTGGAGGCGACAATGACCAGACCAGTCAGGTTCTCCGGCATGGTGTACTCTTCGCTACTCATTGGAATTCCTTTTCTGTATTTACCAGATGGCGGTGGGGCGGTGTTCCGCCGGGGCTTAGGAGTCCTCGCGGACGGACCAGTCGCCGGACTTGCCGCCGCTCTTCTCCAGAACACGAATATCGGTAATAACGGCGTGCTTATCGACTGCCTTAATCATGTCGAAAACAGTCAGAGCCGCCGAGGAGACGGCGGTGAGCGCCTCCATCTCCACACCGGTGACTCCGCGGGTCTTCACGGAAGCCTCAATACGCACGAAGTCGGTGCCGCGTTCGAAGTCCACCGTAATCTTGCCCAGGGGCAGCGGGTGGCAGAGGGGAATGATTTCCGGGGTACGCTTAGCACCCATAATGCCGGCGACGCGTGCGACGGGCAGTGCGTCGCCCTTGGGCAGGTCGGCGTCAAAAATCATGGCGATAACGTCTTCGCGGGTGCGTACAGTCGCCTCAGCCAGGGCGGTGCGGGTGGTAACTGACTTCTCCGTAACATCCACCATATGTGCCGAGCCGTCGGCGCGCACATGGGTCAGTTCCTGGTTGGGCTGAGAGGTAGAGGTCATCGTTTCTCCTGGCTTCTGCGCGGTGTTCTTCTGCCGCGAATCGTTAGTTAGTGTGAGTCTCAATTATTCCCTGTCGCTCTGGATGGGAACAATGCGGGGGTGCGTCGCCTAGTTATCGGTGAGGCGGATGCGGTGGTAGGGTACCGCTTCTCCCCCGGTGTAGGTGGTTCCGGGCGCCAGCTCAATGAGCACATCCGCCTGTGCGGCGCGGTGTAGCAGGTGCGAGCCGGAGAGCACGTCGGGGTAGAGCTCCACCCGGTAGGTTCCGGGCTCGACCTCGACCATGGCGAGGGTACCGCGCAGGAACTGGCGCTTGGTCGCCGGTGCGGTAAGCGGGGTGTCGGTGACGAGCACGCCGCGCGGTGCGTTGTTCAGCGTTGCCTGTTCGGAGGCGACCGCATAGGGCACTCCGTAGGGGCCGCCGGCACGCAGATAGGGGCGCAGAATCAGGGCGTACGAGATGAGGGTGCTCACCGGGTTGCCGGGGAAGGAAATCATGGGCACGCGGTGTCCCTTGAAATCGAGAACATTTACGCCCTGCGGTCCGCCGGGCTGCTGGCTGACATGCCCAAACCAGGAGACGGGCACCAGGATGTCGGCTTCGTGTGCCTTGGCGATGGCGTTGCGCACCACTTCGTATTTACCGTGGCTAATGCCTCCGGAGGTGATGATGATGTCCGGCGCGAAACTCTCGTATTCTGCCGTGAGGCGGTGCAGCAGCTCGATGGGGTCATCACCAATAGCGATGCGCCGCACCTCCGCTCCGTCTTCGCGGAGCATGGCGGTGAGCATGGAGCCGTTGGCGTCAAAAATCTGCCCCTGAGCCAGCTCTTGCGAGGTAGCGGTGCCGTCTTCTTCAACACCGGAAAGAATCTCGTCGCCGCCAGTGCATACGAGCACGCGGGGGCCTGCCGCAACGGTCAGGCGCGCATAACCCTGGGAGGCGAGCGCACCGAGCAGGGCGGGGGTGACGCGTTCACCGGCACGTGCGAGTACCTGGCCGGTGACGACGTCTTCACCGCGGCGGCGGACGAACTGTCCGGGCTTGCCGGGGGCGAGTTTGACCTTTTCGCTGGGGCGGCCGAAGGATTCGGGCAGGTCGGGGTATTCGATGCGTTCAGACTGTTCGACGGGGATGACGGCGTCGTAGCCCTTGGGGATGGGTGCGCCGGTCATGATGGGGTAGGTCAGGTCGTCGGAGGAGCGGGAGCGCTGTAGCGGGCGTCCGGCGGGGATTTCGCGGCCGACGGTGAAGATACGGTCTTCGCGGTCAACGGCTGCCGCGGTGAGGGCGTAGCCGTCCATTTGGGAGTTGTCGAAGCTGGGTACGTCCATGCGTGCGGTGACGTCTTGCGCGAGGATGCGTCCTGCCGCGTGGTAGAGGGGAACCGTTTCTGCGGTGCCGATAAATACTTCGCGCAACAGTAGCGCCAGGTAGGCGCGGTATTCCTCGGTGCTAGGGGTTCCATTGAATTCGGGGGAAATCATGGCGGTTCCAATCGTGCGGTGGCGGTTATGACTAGTGTAGGTGTGTGTTTGTGGGCTGGTAAATGCAGTTTTGCCTAAGGACCGGTGTATGCCGGGTGGTATGCGGGGCAGGCGGCGGAGTGGCTTATCGGGTGCTTTCGCGTAGTTTTTTGAGGGCGCGAATCAGGCCGAGGACCCCAAAGATTCCCAGGTAGAGGCTGATGAGGATCAGGGCGCTTCCGAGGGCGCTGGAAATGTCGCTGCTGTTGATGGCTAGGTCAATGGCGAGGGGTATGGTTTGGGTTTTTCCTTGCACGTTGCCGGCGAAGGTGACGGTTGCACCGTATTCACCGAGTGCACGAGCGAAGGAGAGGAGAAAGGCGGTGGCGAGTCCCGGCGCGGCGAGGGGCAACAACACTTTGAAAGTGATTTCTGCGGGTTTAGCGCCTTCGACGAGAGCGATTTCCTCATACTCACGGGGTATGGCTTGCAGGGTGGTAACCGCGGTGGCGACAAAGAAGGGCAGGGCGACGAAGACCTGGGCGATAATCACCGCGTTCGAGGTGAACGGGATAGAGATTCCTGCCTGGTAGAGGTAGGTACCGATCATGCCTTTGCGTCCCCAGAAGAAGAGTAGCCCAAGGCCGGAGACCACCGGTGAGAGAATCACCGGGGTGTAGATGATGGCGTAGAGGACCGACCCGAAACGGTGCAGCCGCGAGCGGTTGAGCACTTTAGAAAGCACGAGTGCCAGGGGTGCGCCGAGAAGACCACAGATGAGGGTGGATGCGGCGGCGGTGCCGAGAGAGAGGTTAGCCGCCCCGAGCACCTGCGGGGTGAAGATGCTGCCGAGCTGGCTCCAGGGGATGTTGAGGAAGAGCCCGAGAAGCGGACCCGCGATGAGGAAAATACCCAGCGACGCCGGAACCAGGAAGAGCACGGGCACGGAGGCGAAGAGGCTGCTCCCGGGCGTGCGTGAGGCGCCGGCGCGGCGGCGGGTGGTTGCGGTGCTGTCTGTCATGGGTATTTCTCGGCGTATTTCTTCGGGGTCTTGAGAGCGCGGCAGGAGACGCGTTCAGGATGCGGCGGCTTGCTCGTTGAGCGTGCCGCCGCATCCTGCGGGTGTCCGTTCTGCGCTCCGGGTTTCAGCGGTGCGGAACGGCGCTAGCGTTACTTGGCGGTGCTGAAGCCGTAGTCGGTGAGGATCTTCTTCGCCTCATCGGAGTTCTTCAGCCATTCGTTGAACTTCTTTGCGGCTTCGGAGGAGGAGCCGGTCTTGCTCAGCGCTGCGGGGTATTCGTTGCGTTCCACGTCGGTCAGTTCGACGGAACCGAGGTTGGCGCCCTTCTTCTTGGCGGCGGCGAGGTCGGTGGTGTAGATGAAGCCCGCGTCCGCGTTACCGGTGGTGACCTTGGTCGCTACGTCGGTGACCTTGCTTTCGGTGGTTGCGTTCTTGAGGGTGATGTCGTGCTTCTTCAGTTCCTGGTGGGCGATGGTGCCGCAGGGAACGTCTTCCTTGCAGACAGCGACGACGCCTTCGGTGGTCTTGAGGTCGTCAAGGCTGTTGATCTTGCCGGGGTTACCTTCGGCGGTGACGAGCACGAGCTTGTTGGTGACCAGAACGTTGGTTTCGGAAGTCGAGAACTGGTCGAGCTTCTTTGCCTTGTCCATGTTCTTGGTGTCTGCGGTGATGAGCAGGTCGGGGGTTGCACCCTGCTCGATCTGGTTGACGAGCTTTGCGGAGCCTTCGTAGACGAAGGTGACGTCTACGCCCGGGTTGGCGGCTTCGTATGCCTTTTCGAGGTCTGCACCGGCGTTGTTCAGGGAGGCTGCGGCGAAGACTTCGACCTTGCCGGAGGCTGCCTGGCTGCTTGCTGCAGATGCGGTGGACGATGAGGAGCTCTGGGTGGCGCCGCATCCGGTGAGGGCGAGGGTTGCTGCGGCGAGCGCGCTGAGGGCTGCGAGGGGGCTCTTCATGAGGTATTTCCTTGGTTGGTTCGTACTGCTATTGAAGGTGAGGTGCGTCCATGTGCGGGCTTTATGTGACGTTCCGTGTACGTCCCTAGCTTGTACACGCGGCGTTGCTTCGTCGTGGTTGTCTGCTGTGGCGCAGTTGTAACTTACCCTGCACACACTATGTACGGGGCGCCGGAACATGGAATAATCATATTGTCACCTGAAATATGCAAATTTTCCACATAGGTTTTACATGGCGTACACGGCGAATTCGGCCTCTTCTGAACTCATTGCGGGCCCAACGTTAAGCACCTTATCTTCTGCGGAGGGTAACGGGGCTGCTTTTGTTACGCCCGAAAAATCTGAGAGCGGCGTCAAGCCTGCGCGTAAGCTCCCTAATATTACGAACAGCGGTCCGCTCTTGGACCGTTGGGGTCGCGTGGCGACGGATCTGCGTATCTCTCTGACCGATAAATGTAATCTTCGTTGCATTTATTGCATGCCGGCGGATGGTTTGCAGTGGCTTCCGAAGGATAATCTGCTCTCCGCCGAGGAGATTGCGCGCCTTGCCGATATTGCGATCACTGAGCTGGGCGTGGAGGAGATCCGCTTTACCGGTGGTGAGCCGCTGGTCCGCGCTGATTTGGTGGACATTATTTCTCGCATCCATGAGGCGCATCCGAGCATTCCGTTGGCGATTACGACGAACGGTATTGGTTTGGAGAAGCGTGCCGCCGCCCTGGCGGAGGCTGGTCTGACCCGCATCAATGTTTCTCTGGATACGATTTGCCGTGAGACCTTTGCCGAGCTGACCCGCCGCGATAAGCTCGACGCCGTGCTCAAGGGTATTGACGGTGCGGCGGAGGCTGGTCTGTGGCCCATCAAGATTAATGCTGTGCTGATGCCGGGCCTGAATGATGATCAGGCTCCGGAGCTTCTGCGCTGGGCGTTGGCGGGCGGCTATCAGCTGCGTTTCATTGAGCAGATGCCACTGGATGCAGATAACCGTTGGACCCGTGAGGGCACCATTACTGCCGCTGAGATTCGCGAGAAGCTGTCGGCTGAGTACGTTCTGGGTTCGGTGACTGAGGCTCGCGGCGACTCCCCCGCTCAGCTGTGGGAGGTGTACCCGCTCGGTACTGCCCTCGATGAGGCAGGCTTCCCGACCGACGGCACCGAGTCGCTGGGCCGCGTGGGCATTATCGCGTCGGTGACGGAGTCGTTCTGCAATGCGTGCACCCGCACCCGTCTGACGGCGGACGGCAAGATTCGCTCCTGCCTGTTCTCCGATACCGAGACTGATCTGATGCAGCTTCTGCGTTCTGGCGCTGACGATAAGGAGCTGGCTCTGCGCTGGCGTGAGGGCATGTGGTTTAAGCCGCGTGCGCACGGTAAGGAAGACGCTGACTTCGATATTGAGGAGTTCGCGAAGGCGAGCCGCTCGATGAGCGCTATTGGTGGCTAAGAGGCTACCCTATTTATTAGCCGAATATACAGTCAGATATGCGTGGGACAAGGCCTTTTACTGGCACCAGCCCCCCTGGCGTTCGGCTGTCCCTATTCAAGGTTTGAGGAGCATGATGCAGGTTCATTTTTTCGCTGCCGCGCGTTCTGCGGCGGGTACCGCGCAGCTGTCGGTGCCTCTGGCTGAGCTGCCGTCCGCGACTCTTGGCGCGCTCATTGAGCACCTGGGTCGGACCCTGGAGGGTACGACTCCTTCTGGTCTGACTCTTGCCCAGGTGATGGAGCAGTGTTCCTTCCTGGTCAACGGCGCCCGCTCGGAGGCGGAGGCTCCGCTGCAGGATGCCGATCGCGTGGACGTTCTGCCTCCCTTTGCGGGTGGATAATGCCGGCGGATAAGATGCCCGCTTCTCCGCTCCCCGCTGAGGGTGATTTTTCGTGCGCCGCGGTCGTTGTTGCCGGAGGCGCTTCTCGCCGTCTGAACCATGTGCCGAAGGCGTCCCTGTCTGATGGCACGAGCACCCTACTGGATTGCGCCCTGGAGGCGGTGGCGAGCGCGTCCCCGCGTGTGGTGGTGGGTCCTGAGAGCCTGCCGTTGCCTACCGGGGTGTTGCGTACTCGTGAGGATCCGCCGTTTTCGGGTCCTGCCGCGGCGATTCATGCCGGGTTGGAGTGTATTGCGGCGGATTGCGAGCGCTCGCAGACCCCGTTGCCGGGCTGGTGCCTGATTTTGGGTGTGGATACTCCGCGTATTGCTCCGGCGGTTCAGCAGTTGCTTACCGCTGCGCGGGGTGCCGAGCAGACCGCGACTACCTTCTCCACCACCGGTTCTGAAGCGCCCAGTGACTCTGAAGCTTCTGAGGGCTTCTGGGGTGTCTCTGAGGGCATCTATCAGCCGCTGGTGGGTATTTACCGCTTTGAGGCGATTCGTTCGGTCTTTTCGACCGGTACGACTGACGCTTCTGTTCGTTCTTTTTTGCGCCGTTTGAACCCTGCGGCGGTGGAGATGTCTGCCGCTGACACCGCCGATGTTGATACGTGGGAGCAGGCGCAGGCTCTCGGCTATACGACCTCGCTCTGGTCGAGTTATTAGCACGAGTTATTAGCATCTGAGGCGCGCAGGAGCGCTAGTTGCCAAGCTACGAGTACCCTAGTGGTAGGTCTCAGTTCTTAACGCCCGACCGGGCGATGTTTTTGAGCTCGCGCGCTGTTGCGCGTCCCGCACACACTTTTACGAGGTACGATGTCTCACCATATTCCTTCTGTTTCGTGGCAGCAGGCCCGCCAGATTCTGCATGAGCAGGGTCTGGAGATTGCTCACCATGTGAAGACGGAGTCTTTGCCGCTGTTGGCGACGATTGGCCACTATTTGGCGGACGACGTTTATTCGATGATGCCGGTGCCCCACTACAGCTCTTCGGCGATGGACGGTTACGCGGTGGCGGGTGCGCCTCCGTGGCGTCTGGTGACCCCGGCGTACCCGGAGGATTCTCGCGCGAATATTCACCGCCTGACCGTGCCGATTGCACCGGGCGAGGCGACCCCGATTCTGACGGGTGGTTTGATTCCGGAGGGTGCTGAGGCGATTGTGCGTGAGGAGCATTCCCGCCTATATGAGGGTGCGGAGGCTTCTTTGCGTCCGGGCGTGAGCGCTCATTTGGAGACTCAGTCGAGCATTCATTACCTGGATATGGCGGAGGGTTTTGAGCCTCCGGCACCGGGTGCTGATATTCGCCATGCCGGTGCTGAGCTGGAGCGTGGCGAGCTGTTGGCGCGCCACGGCGACCGTATTTCTGCGCGTATGGCGGCGTTCTTGGGCACGAATGGTTTTGATGAGTTGCCGGTGTATGCCCCGATTCCGGTGCGTTGCGCGTTTACGGGTAATGAGGTCATTACGTTTGGTGTGCCTGCGCCGGGTCAGGTGCGTGATGCGTTTGGCGGCTTTATGGAGCATGCGATTATTTCTGCTGGCTGTGAGGCGCGCCCTTCGATTCGCTTGGCGGATGTTGAGTCTGAGTTCCGCACGTTCTTGTCCACGTCGACTGCTCGTGTGCTGGTGTTCACGGGTGGGTCGAGCACCTCGGGTGTTGATTTGGTGCGTAAGGTGCTCAACGATATGGGTGCGACGTATCTGTTTGAGTCGGTGGATGTGCGTCCGGGGCACCCTGCATTGGCTGCGCGCCTGCCGGTTCCGGAGACTGGCCCGAATTCGGGTCGTGAGCGTTTTGTGTTGGGTCTGCCGGGTAATCCTTTGGCTGCGTACACTGCCCTGTATTCGTATTTGCCGCCGCTTTTGGCTGGTATGAGGGATATGCCTCTACCGGAGCTGGATTCTGCGGTTCTGGGTGAGCCTGTTGATACGTTGCGTAAGCCGGCGGGGGCTCGTCTGCTTCCCGTGTCGGTGCGTGATGGTGTGGCGTATCCTCTGCCGAAGTCGGCGTCGCATATGCTGTCGTCGTTGGCGGCGGCTACTCACTGCGCGGTGTTGGATGATTCTTCGGTTCGGGGTTCTGCTCATGAGGTGGGGGCCCGGGTTCCGATTATTCCGGTGCTGTAGTAAGGCGCTATTTTCCGGCGTTGGAATGTTTATGCGGTATGCGGTCGGGGTATAGTAGAGAGATATGTCAATCGTTTAGCATACCGAAGGGAGCCTCCGTGGCTAAGCCCAAACTCAGCGACGTTGCGGCCCTGGCGGGAGTCTCCCCCACCACGGTCTCCCGCGTGCTCAACAACCGCGGCTACCTGAGCGAAAGCACCCGCACCAAGGTCCACGAGGCAATGCGGGAACTCGGCTACCGGCCCAACGCCATCGCCCGTAGCCTGCAAGGTCAGCGCTCGCAGATGGTGGGCCTCATCTTCCCCACGGTCGCTAACCCCTTCTACGGGGAGATGGTGTACCGCCTCGAAAGTTACCTTGCCGAGGCAGGCTACCGCGTCATTCTCTGCAATAGCGACGACCACCCCGAGCAGGAAAAGCGCTACCTCGAGATGCTTTTCTCCAATCAGGTGGACGGCATTATCAGCGGCGCTCACTCCGACGCATTGGTGAATATTCCGCACGCCCAGGCTCCCCTGGTGACCGTGGACCGCCTCGAAAGCGGCTTTTACCCGAATGTCCGCTCCGATAACTACGAAGGCGCTCGCGCCGCCACGGAGCATCTGATCGCCACGGGTGCGCAGAATATTGTGCACGTGACATCGACCCTGGGTGAGCACAATGAGCGTCAGCGCGGATACCGTGAGGCAATGCTCGAAGCCGGACTCATGCCGGAGTTCCTGGAGCTGGGTTTCCGCCCCTCCCTGGGCATTAAGCGTGAGGTGCTCTACCGCTACCTCGACGAACGCGCCGATAGCCCGGAGCCGGTGGATGCGGTCTTCGCCTCCAACGATAATTACGCCGCGTTGGCGCTGGGCTGGGCGCGCGCACGCGGTATTCGCGTTCCTGAGGATTTCCAGGTGATTGGCTACGACGGCACGCAGAGCGTTCAGCTGCTCATGCCGGAGTTGGCGACCGTGGTTCAGCCGATTGAGGGTATTGCGAAGCGTACCGCGCAGCGTCTACTGGAGCTCATTGAGCTACAGCAGGAGGAATCTTCAGAGAAGACCGCTCCCCCAATTACCCAACCCGAGGACGTACTCCCCGTTGAGCTGCATTTGGGGGCGACGGTGCGTTCTATCCCGAATCTGGATCAGATTCAGCCTGATACCTCTGCCCCGGACGAGCTCCAATAAGAGGCTCCTCTTCTGACAATAAAAATCCGCCCCACCGTGCGAGTGCTCACGGTGGGGCGGATTTTTCATATACATTTATCGGTTCTGCGCGCGTCCGGAAGTTTAGGAGGTGCGCTGCACAATCTCGGTGGGACCGGTGCCGGGGTAGACCATGCCGACGGCGTGTGCCTTGGAGAAGATTCCGTGGAGCGGGCCGAGGGAGAAGAATCCGCGGCGCTCGTAGAGGCGGGCACTGTCGTAGGTCGATGCTTCGAGGTAGGCGGGGTAGTCGCCGATGCGTTCGGTACCGTAGTCGAGTAGCTGGGAGCCAATGCCCCGGCCACGATACTCTTCGAGAACACCAATGTTGAAGAGGTACCAGTGCTTGTACGCGGGGCGGTACTTGAGCAGGTGTAGCTCCATCATGACTGCCCGTAGCAGGCTCTTACAACCGAGGGCCTTGTAGTAGGCGCCAATCTGCTTGAGTTCGTTCAGGAAGGAACCTTCGTGGGATTCGGGGGTGCTCCAGAGGCAGACGCCTACGATCTTGCCGGTGGATTCTTCGATGCCGATATCGATGCGGCCACGGTCGGAAAAGTTGCCGTAGACCTGAAGGGTCATGATGGCGCGGAGCCTGGCGAGTTCCTGTCGGCGGCTACCGCCTGCGATGACTGCCATCATGGCGGGATCCCCGTCGAATGCGGCAATCAGTACTTCGAGCGCTTCGGCATATTCATGAGGCTCGGCGGTGCGGACGGTATAGGAAGCTGAGGTCATATTCACCCTTTACAAAAGCTTGAAACTATACATAAATATTAGCTGGATTATTCACTCCTGGCTAATAGATTGTGCCTTATCAAGACATTTTTCATGACCATGCACCATTGTGCGCTAGCTAATATTGCACCAATATGCATAATTTTAATGCATATGTATTCACACACTTTTTTCACAGCATTGCAGGAAAAATTGAACACCCCGCACCAGCTCTAGGAAGAGCGGTACGGGGTGTACATCACGTTGAGGTTATCTACTCACTAAGAGTGCAGACTATGCGTTAGCCTTTGCCTTCAGTGCAACCTTCAGGAGCGAATCTGCATTAGTCACAGAAGCGCCCGAAGCCTGGACATCTTCAACCGAAGTAGCTGCCTTCTTGGCGTTGGTGATCACCATGGGGGTTGCCAGCGGGTAACCAGCCGCCTTGATGGCGGGGATATCAAACTCAGCGATGACGTCGCCGCGCTTGACGGTGTCGCCCTTAGCAACCTTGGGCTCGAAGTGCTTGCCGTCAAGCTCAACGGTGTCCATGCCGATGTGCATCAGCAGATCCAGGCCATCTTCGGTACGCAGACCGTATGCGTGGCCGGTGGGGAATGCAACGGTGATCTTACCGTCAGCCGGTGCGTAGAGCTTACCTTCGGTGGGCTCCACTGCGGTGCCTGCACCCAGTGCGCCGGAGGAGAAGGTGGGGTCCTTGACGTCTGCCAGCAGAACCACGGAACCGACCATGTGGGAGCCAATCTCGACGCTCTCGCCAGCCTCAGCTGCTACAGCAGGAGCGGCAGCGGCGGGAGCTGCGGCGGCAACAGGAGCAGCAGCAGGTGCCTCAGCTTCCTCAGTGTTGCCAGCCTCGACCTTCTTGCCCCAGATGAAGGAGGCAACGAAAGCGATGACGGTGGTCAGGATGAGACTGCCAAAGAAGCCAGCCCAGCCCGCGCCGGTGGTGGGGCTAATAGAGGGGAAGCCGATGTAGCCAGCAGCACCCAGAGCAATTGCCTTCACGTTCAGGATGGAAGCAACCATTGCACCAATACCAGCGGAAACGATTGCAATGTAGAAGGGCCAGCGCAGAGCCAGGTTCACACCGAACATTGCGGGCTCGGTAATACCCAGGAATGCGGAGGGTGCGGATGCCGAAGCAATGCCCTTGATCTTCTTGTTCTTGGTGGTCAGCGCGACACCGGCTGCGGCAGCACCCTGAGCCACGTTAGACATGGAGGCAACAACGAAGATGAAGGAACCGCCGGTTGCCCACAGGCTCATCTCGATGGGCGGGAATGCCTGGTGCATACCGGTCATCACGATGAATGCGTAGAAGGTACCGAAGATCAGACCACCCAACGGGCCGGCAACGGTGTAGAGCCAGTTGATACCTTCACCCAGCCAGGTACCCAGCTGGAACATCGGCGGGCCGACCAGCAGGAAGGTCAGGAAGCCGGTGATGAGGATGGTGAGGGTCGGGGTGAAGATGAAGTCGATGGTGCCCTTGAGGACCTTGTGGAAGAACTTCTCAATGTTCGCCAGGATAAATGCAACCAGCATGATGGGCAGCACGGTACCCTGGTAGCCCGCCTGCTGAACCTGCAGGCCGAAGAGGTTCCAGTAGGTCATGGGGTCAGCACCCTCAACGCCTGCCAGCGACTTTGCGACGCTGTAGCCGTTCATCAGGGCAGGGGAGACCATTGCGGCACCCATGGTCATGCCCAGGTAGGGGTTACCACCGAAGACCTTGGTGGCGGAGAAACCAACCAGCACGGGCAGGAAGGCGAAGGGCGCTGCGGAGAGCAGGTTCACGATATCCGCGAAGCCCTCCCACTCGGGGTACATCTCAATGAAGGGCTGCGGGCCGAAGATACCCTTAGAGGTCAGCACGCTGTTGACCGCCATCAGCATACCGCCACCGACCAGCACCGGGATGAGCGGCACGAAGATGTCGGCAATGGTCTTGATGAAGCGGGAGACAAGGTTGCCCTGCTTCGCGGCGATGCTCTTGAGGTCGTCCTTGGATGCCTCGGGTGCGCCAGCGGCGATGAGGTGCTTGTGTACCTCGTTGACGTCGCCGGGGCCGACGATGATCTGGAACTGGCCAGCGTTGAGGAAGCTACCCTTGAGATCCTCGTCGTTGTCGATTGCTGCCTGGTCGACCTTGTCCTGGTTCTTCAGGACGAGGCGAAGGCGGGTTGCGCAGTGTGCGGCTGCAACGATGTTGCCGGCGCCACCGACGTCCTTCAGCACGCGCTGTGCCACTGACTTGTGGTCCACGCTCGCTCTCCTTTGTTTGGAGCACCACCGTATGATGCTTTGTGAATGAGGTGAGATATGTCTGTGTGTGCATGTCATGCATATGTCATACGTTTGACATATCGGATGTAAAACATGGTATCACGGGAAAGTTCTTAAAAGCGAGGGCCCACCCTCCATACGGAAAGTGAGCCCTCAGACATATTCAGAAATTACCGTAAAACCACCCGTGCAGGCAGCTCCCAGCACCTAGAACCAGCGCCTTAGAAAACGGCTTAGAGGCGGCCGTACTCCAGGGACAACACCTCGCCACCGGTCAGGCGGACGCGGCGCTTATCGCCCTTGAAGAAGGTGCGAGCGGTCATGACCTCAGCACCCATGGATGCGACCAGCTTGCCACCCACGTACAGTTCGGTTGCCGAGCCATCCACGAGCAGGTCAAACTCGCGAATCTTCGAACGCTTTAGGGTGCGGCGGCGCAGGCTACCGCCCTCGGTGTAGCGGGTACCGCCACGGTCCATCTGTACAAAGTCCTTATCCAGGACGATGCTCAGTGCCACGCCGTGGGTGTCCTTAATCTTCAGCTTCACGCGCTCATCAGAGACGTTCACACGACCGCGCAGGCGGAAGGTCAGGGCGTTCTTCAGCTCCACGAGCTTGCCCTTCTCCTCCTCGCGGTACAGCGGCTTCATCTCCATCGCGTCGTTGAGCTGCGGCACCGGGCGCTGGAACAGCTTGCCGTTACGCAGGTGCAGCTCACGCGGGTAGGTGAACATGTGCACCCAGCGGTGGCTCCACGAGGGCAGGTCGTCCTGGTCTGCGTTGCCCAGCCACGCGATCATCACCGGGGCATCGCCGCTCACGGTGTGCGGTGCCTTCGGGTCAGCGGTCAGGCCGGTACCGGAGATGGTCTGCGGGGCGTAGAACTCGAAACCTGCATCCAGCTCGGTGAAGGGGGTCTCCACGGTGAACTTGAGGGTCTCGTTATCCAGCGAACCGACAATGTAGCCGCTCTGGAAAATGTTGTTGTACTTCTCGCCGAGGGGCTGCATGCCCTGCGGGCTGAAAATCAGCACGTCGCGGATTTCGCCGGTCAGCTCATCGCGCATGCTCAGCAGGGAGGGGCACTCGTACATGTAGGTGCCCTTGAGGGTCTTGTCCTTAATGCCCAGCTCGCCGCGGAAGGTCCACTCGCGGCGATCCTTGGAGGTGTACACAACCACAGCGCCGGTCAGGTCCTCACGCTGAGCACCAATGACCATCCACCATTCGCCGTTACGCTCAAAAACGTGCGGATCGCGGTAGTGTGCAGTGTAGCCCTTTGCGGGGCCGGAAATCAGCGGGGGCAGCTGACGGGTCGGCTTCGCGTCCTCACCAGCGGTTGCGAGAATCTGGTAGGTTTCGCGGTTGCCCTTTTCGTCCTTCACGTTACCGGTGTAGAAGAACTCAAAACCGCCGGGAACCTTAATACCGGAGCCGGAGTAGCAGCCGTGCGAGTCGTAGCGGCTATCGGGAACCAGCGCGGTACCCTCATCGGTCCAGTGGGTCAGGTCCTCGCTCACCGCATGACGCCAGTAGACCATACGCTCCGGGTGCAGGGGCGAGTACTGGTAGAAGGCGTGATAACGCTTACCATCGAAGACCAGGCCGTTCGGGTCATTCAGACGGCCCACGGGAGGCGCCAGGTGTAGAGCCGGGTAATCGCGGTCTTCACGAACACCGGCACCGAAAGCGTCCAGGACCTGCTGTGCTTCAGCCGCCAAGTCGCGGGCGGGTCGCTCGGTTGCGCTCTTCTTCTTTTTCTTCTGCTCGCTCATGTCTATCCGCTTTCGTGCAAAGGAATGTCTGGGTTGTCTCATCCCATCATACGGCACCTCTGACCCGTTGCCGGGCTCTAGGAGAGAGGCACCACAGTGCTCTCAGCCTCTCTCATCCGGGGCACAGTGCGGTCACAGCGACTTCTGCGAGTGAGCGCGGTCAGATGGGACCGCGCCGCCGTTTGCTACAGGAGAAAAGAGCGGACACGGCAAAGCCCCGAACCTCCCCAGTCTTCATACCGGGCGGGTTCGGGGCTGTTAAATGCCGCGAGGCGGCACATCCGATGGATGCACCGCCCGCGTAAGAATCGAGAAGAAGTCGATTACTTGAGGGTGATGGTTGCGCCAGCAGCCTCGAGCTGCTCCTTAGCCTTCTCAGCGTCTTCCTTGGAAACGCCCTCGAGCAGAGCCTTGGGAGCGCTGTCAACCAGGTCCTTTGCTTCCTTCAGGCCGAGGGAGGTCAGGGCACGAACTTCCTTGATCACTGCGATCTTCTTGTCGCCAGCGGACTCCAGGATAACGTCGAACTCGGACTTCTCTTCAGCAGCCTCGCCTGCTGCGCCGCCTGCTACAACTGCAACGGGAGCAGCTGCGGTGACGTCGAACTCTTCCTCGAATGCCTTGACGAACTCGGAAACCTCAACGAGGGACAGTTCCTTGAATGCTGCAATGAGTTCTTCGATGGACAGCTTAGCCATTGTTTGGCTCCTTCACTATCTGGTGCGGGCTGACGCCCGCGGTGTAAATCTTCAGTACCTACCCGAGAGGGTCGGTCAAATTTAGGGTGCGTTACACGCTATTCGCGTTCACGCTGCTGAGTATCTCAGCGCTGGTGCAGTAGCACGAAAGGGGCTTATGCCTCTTCCGAAGCCTCCTCGGCAGCAGCGGGAGCTGCGCCTTCCTGCTCCTCCAGCTTGACGCGCAGTGCGTCCACAACCTGTGCGATGCGTGCGATGGTAGCCTTTGCACCACCTGCAACCTTGGACAGCAGAACCTCGCGGGATTCCAGGTCAGCGTAGCGCTTGACGTCGTCCTCGGTCAGAGCGGCACCTTCGTAGTAACCGTTCTTCACAATCAGCTGGGGGTTAGCCTTGGCAAAGTCACGCAGGCCCTTAGCAGCATCGATCAGGTCGCCCTTGATGAATGCCAGTGCGGAGGGACCCTGGAGGTGGCCTTCGAATGCGTCGATGCCAGCTTCCTTAGCTGCGATAGCAGCCAGCGTGTTCTTCACCACGGCGTATTCGGTCTCTGCACCGAGTGCGCGGCGCAGCTCCTTGAGCTGTGCAACAGTGAGACCGCGGTATTCGGTCAGGATGACTGCGTTCGAAGCTTCGAAGAGTTCCTTCAGCTCGGATACTGCAGCGATCTTTTCCTGAGTCGCCATGGTAGTTCCTTCTTCCGATTCTTGTAAGGTCGCCGGTAGAGCCTCGAAGCATTTATTGCAAGCAATAAAAAATGCCCCGACGCGTAGGCGTACGAGGCACGATAGACGGCACCCTAAATCAGGGTAACGACTATTCACTTCGAGTTACCTACGCGGGCGGCGATTTCTAGTGAAATCTGCTCTTATCAGAACTCTGTTCTTCGTCTCCATCGAGGTGGCGATAAAGGACATAGTTCTAGACCGGCGGTCTTTGGTTCATTCATCATCTCAGGTTAAAGCCCGAGTCGCAAGTTAAAAACGTGGTTAAGCGGGATTAATCACTTAAAGACCCCTTTTAAGCCAATTAACCGCTCTTTCTCCCGCCGAAAAGGCCCGGTTGAAAGGCCCAGAAACCGTGTTCTAGAGGTAAAAGCGCTTTCCGCCCGAGAACAAGAAGCAGCGCTCCGCCGCCACCCCCAGGTGCACCCGCTCCCCAACACTTAGGGAGGAGCCGCCCTGCGCATCCGAGATAAAGAACTCAAGCTCCTGACCGGCACGCACTCGGGCACACATTCGGGCACTCAGCTCAGAATCCGCCGAAGCCCGCCGAGATTCCAGAGGCAGGGACACCGTCTCCAACAGACGCGCACGGTACAGCATGCCACCCACCAGATGGCGGCTGCCGAGCACCTGCACCGGCAGAGCATGAGCAGCGTCTGCCGCCACAGGGCACAGAGCGGTCGCACGAATCGCCAACTCGCACCCGGCAGGAAGCGACTCAGAATCCTCAAGAGCCAAAAGGTTCAGCGCGGGCGCCGCCATAAGCTTCGCCACCTGCAGAGTATGCGGATGCGCCAGCAGCCGCTCCGGAGTATCCACCTGAACCAGGTAGCCAGCATCCATCACCGCCACCCGCTGACCCAGCATGAGCGCCTCATTCTGATCATGGGTCACGTACAGGCCCGTAAAACCGTAACGCTCATGCAGGCGCACAATATCGGCGCGGATACTCGCACTCATCTGCTCATCCACACTCGCCAGCGGCTCATCAAAAAGAACCACCGGGGCACGACGAATCAAAGCACGCGCAATACCCACACGCTGAGCCTGACCACCCGACAGTTGCGAAGGCTTACGGGACTCCAGCCCCTCAAGCTTCAAAGCCTCCAGCAGCTCACGGTAGTAGTCCATATCAACCTGACCGGCGAACGCACCCAGCCGGGTTGGAAACAGAATATTGTCCTTCACGCTCAGGTGCGGGTACAGAATAGGGCGCTGAAACACCACACCCACCGAGCCGCGCTCCAGAGGCTGACCGGCGTAGGTCACCCGACCGGCGCTCGGCTCCTCCAGGCCGGCAATAATACGCAGCAGAGTGGACTTACCCGTACCCGAAGAACCAACCAGAGAAATCAGCTCCCCGGGGTGCACATCCAGGTCAATCTCGTTCAGAACCGTCGTATCGGTGCCGAAGGTCTTAGCGACACCTCGAATACGCAGGCCTTCAAAAGGCTCCGCCGCGGCAGAAGAGTAGGATGCAGAAGTCATTCCCCCATTATCGCCGAAACTTATGCCCGGCACGGGTGCAGAAGATAAGCACCGTCATAAAACAGCGCGCAAACCTCGCACCAAAGTCTCATGTGAGCGCCCTAGCTCGGTCGTACCAGCAAACGCCCCTTCAACGCCAGATGCAGCGTACCCACCCACAGGAAGATGAGGAAAGCCGTACCCGCCACCGTCAAGGCAGGACCAACCAACCCCAGCGAGCCAGCAGCCGCCAAGCGAATACCGCTCGCCGCCATGGAAGCCATACCGAACGAGAAACCCCACATGCTCATCGAGAAACCACCCTCAAGAGTCCACGGGAGCAAACGCATCAAGAAGAACAGCTGCAGAATGCCATAACCGGTCAGCACCAGGAAGAACCAGTCCACCGTGCCGCCATTAGCCGCCAGGTACGCGTTACCACCCACAAAAGGCGGCGCCATCTGAATACCAATAATGCCGCGCTCCCCCTGAGGTAGCGGAGTCAAGGTGCGCAGGCGGCTCAGAATCGCGGCCTCGACACTGAACCACGAAATCAGGCCCGCACCGAAGAAGAGCATCGCCATATCGTGCCACCCCACAAAGCCCATCGCCGTAGCGGTCGCAAAATTCGTCGCCACAGTCGGCAGATACAGCACCGGCGAAGCGGCCTCAGGCACATACCCACCACGCCACGTACCGGCAATGCGGTGAGAGGCAAAGTACAGCTGCCCCACAGCTCCCAGCACCACCAGGGTCAGAGCCGGAACCTCAGCATACGGGTAGAGAGCCGCACCCATCTGCGCCGTCGTCGCCGGAATCAGCGAAAAGAAGCAGGTACGCGCCGGATGCTCCCAAAAACTACGCACCCACGCACGGTACTTCACCACCGAATGAACCAAAAACCCCACAAGGAGCAGCCACACCACAGCGTTAAAAGCCAGGATGCTCTCCCCCACCCATTCAGGCGCCATTCCCTTCGACGCACCGGTACGCCAGGCAGCACCCAAAGCACCGGTGCCCAGCGCCACCGCAAAATAATTGACCGGCACGCTGAGACCGCGACGGGCGCTCTGCTCGCTCTGAAGGGAAGAAGGCATTAGGTTTTACCTCTCATAGTTGTAGGGCAGGATGGGGCACGCAGCCCCAATATGTGTTTCGACGGTACCGGAGCATGGGCAACGCCATAGGAACCAGGGACCAGAAAATCATTCTATGTTTTTAAGCCTATACAAGCTGGAAGTCCGTGACGTACTTTAACCGATTCCGGTCACGCAATGTCTTGAATCTTCACGCTGTGTTTTGAATCTTCGCACAGACAAAATCATGCACAAAAAAATCGCCCCCGACGCCTAAACGTCGGGGGCGACTACTAGCTAAATGCTAGAAGCTACAGGTGCATACCTTAGGCAGCAACGGCAGCCGGATCAACGGGGATGCCGGGGCCGAAGGTGGTAGCAACGGTTGCCTTGGAGATGTAACGACCCTTAGCCGAAGAGGGCTTCAGACGGTTAACCTCTTCCAGAGCTGCCTGGAAGTTCTCCTCGAGCTGCTCAGCGGTGAAGGAAGCCTTACCGATGATGAAGTGCAGGTTGGAGTTACGGTCAACGCGGAAGTCGATCTTACCGCCCTTGATGTCTGCAACAGCCTTTGCAACATCCATGGTCACGGTACCGGTCTTGGGGTTCGGCATCAGGTTACGGGGACCCAGGATCTTACCCAGGCGGCCGACCTTGCCCATCATGTCGGGGGTTGCAACCGCTGCGTCGAAGTCAGTCCAGCCGCCAGCGATCTTTGCGATCAGCTCGTCGGAACCAACGTAGTCAGCGCCAGCTGCCTCAGCCTCAGCAGCCTTGGGGCCTGCTGCGATAACGACCACGCGAGCGGTCTTACCGGTGCCGTGGGGCAGGTTCACGGTACCGCGAACCATCTGGTCTGCCTTACGGGGGTCAACGGACAGACGCATTGCAACCTCAACGGTTGCGTCGGTCTTGGTGGAAGAGGTTTCCTTCGCCAGGGCAACTGCCTCAGCGGGGGTGTAGAGCTTACCCTCTTCAATCTTGGCTACAGCTGCCTTGTACGCCTTGCTGCGCTTTGCCATCTGCTTTTCTCCTTATGCAGTTGTGGTCTCGTGAGCCGCGCTCGGCTCTGCCACATCCCGTCCATACGACGGGCATTTACAAGTTCTGTGTAGAAAAATCTACGGTGCCGATTACTCGGCTATTCGGCGAACCGAAATTACTCGACGGTGATACCCATGGAACGAGCGGTACCTGCGATGATCTTGGAAGCAGCATCCAGGTCGTTTGCGTTCAGGTCGGGCATCTTGGTCTCAGCAATCTCGCGCACCTGAGCCTCGGTCAGCGAACCAACCTTGGTGGTGTGAGGAACAGCGGAGCCCTTAGCAACGCCAGCAGCCTTCTTGATCAGCTGGGAAGCCGGAGGGGTCTTGGTGATGAAGGTGAAGGAGCGATCCTCGTAGACGGTAATCTCAACGGGGATGATGTTACCGCGCTGCGACTCAGTTGCAGCGTTGTATGCCTTGCAGAACTCCATGATGTTCACACCGTGCGAGCCCAGTGCGGGGCCGACGGGGGGAGCCGGGTTAGCGGCGCCTGCCTGGATCTGCAGCTTAATGAGGCCAGTGACCTTCTTCTTGGGAGCCAATGTAGGGTCCTTTTCTTAGCTGGGAACCGACGCACAGGAGCGTACGCCGGCAAGACGGTGACCGTGGCGCGGTCACCCGTGCATCCACATGAAAGCGTGACATGCGCATACACAAACCAACATTCTAGCGTTAATCAGCGACTTAATCCAGCGCCAGCTAGCAGAAAGAGTAAACCTCACCTGCGCAGCCGCCACCGGCTATACAGCCGCTACAAAATATGAGCCCCACACCGAAGTGCGAGGCTCATATTCACACGCTAAAAGCGTTAAATCTTTTCGATCTCGGTGAAGCTCAAGGTCACCGGGGTATCGCGGCCGAAGACGGAAATCATCACGACAATCTGCTGGGACTCGCCCTTGATCTCCGAAACGGTAGCGTCCATGCCCTCGAAAGCACCGGACTTCACGCGGACATTCTCGCCCACAGTGTAGTCGGACTCGATAACGGGCTTGGAAACAGGCAGACCCTGGCTCTGCTGCTGCTCTTCGAAGACCGGCAGGAGCATGTCGAAGACCTCGTCCATGCGCAGCGGGACCGGGTTGTACGCATCCTGACCCACGAAGCCAGTCACACCGGGGGTGTGGCGGACAACGCCCCACGAGTGGTCGGTCAGTTCCATACGAACCAGAACGTAACCGGGAACACGCACGCGGCGGATGGTCTTCTTCACGGTGTTCTTGAACTCAACCACGGTCTCCATGGGAACCTGAACCTCGAAGATCTCATCTTCAGCTTCCAGGTTCTGGATACGGGTCTCGATACCGGTCTTCACCTTGTTCTCGTAGCCGGAGTAGGTGTGAACCACATACCAGTCGCCCATCTGACGGCGCAGCTTGGACTTGAATTCTTCCAGAGCGTCGACTTCCTCAGCAGCCTCAGCAGCTGCTTCAGCCACCTCGACAGCCTCGGTAGCTTCCTCAGCCTGCTGCTCAATAGCTGCAGACTCCTCAGTAGCCTCAGCAACGGCTACCTCGACCTCTTCAATCTCGGATACCAGTTCCTGCTCGGACACGTCGCTCCTACTTTCTATCGTTAATCATCTAGAGAGGACTTCCACTCGCCAATGCGCTGAGGGAAATCACTGATGGGGCACCCCAAATAAGGATGCAGCCTGTACTAGTTACGCTGAATGGTTCCGTTACCGAAAATCCAGAATGCTCCCTGGCCGAAAAGATAATCCAGACCAGAAATAAGAAGGAGCATCACCACGACGAAGAACAGAACTCCGAAGAAGTAACCAACCAGTTCACGTCCGGTGGGAGTAGTAACCTTCTTCAACTCCGCAAAAACTTCACGGAGGAATGCAAAAATACGGCCGAAGAAACCGAGCTTCTTATCGTTCTTCGACGATGCGCCGGGCTTAACAACCTTCTCGGCGGTAGCAGACGATGCCATTTCTTCTGCCCCTTTCTGAGTCTAAAAAAGTACGCCCGGGGTGCGGGCGTACAAATTATTTATTGAGGCAATAAAAGCAGGGCGGACAGGACTCGAACCTGCAACCTGCGGTTTTGGAGACCGCTGCTCTACCAATTGAGCCACCACCCTTTGAAGCGTTAACTTCAGGTGTGAGAGTTGCTTCTCACTTGTCTACTCCTCCACTGCCTCCTAAGCCGTGGCTTTAGAGGGGCAAACAATTACACCCTTGCGGGTGCAGAACTAACTGTAAACCATCTTTCGGGGCTGATGCAACTTCAAAATGTAATATTTTTCGAAAAACCTCTTGAGATACCTTGACGAAGGGTTCCGTATCGCTACTAGTGGACCGTATCCTATTACAAGGAACGCCGCACACACCCGCGCCCATCACGCGCGGATTGGTCCCACACGTGCATTCCCATCACCTATTTCCTTGTCGACTTCACGCCGGCAGCGCACAAGAAGAAAGAGAAGAGAGCCCCATGGCGCGTATTTCAAGCCGCATCGGTGCCATCGCACCCTCCGCAACCCTTGCCGTCGACGCAAAGGCAAAAGCACTCAAGGCTCAGGGACGCCCCGTCATCGGTTTCGGCGCAGGCGAACCGGACTTCCCCACCCCCGCGCACATTGTGGACGCCGCACGCGAAGCGCTCAACGACCCCAAGAACTTCCGCTACTCCCCCGCCTCCGGTCTTCCCGAGCTGAAGAAGGCAATCGCGGAAAAGACCCTGCGCGACTCCGGCGTAGAGATTGACCCCTCCCAGGTTGTCATCACCAACGGCGGCAAGCAGGCGGTCTACCAGGCATTCGCAACCGTCATTGACGAAGGCGACGACGTCCTGCTGCCCGCACCCTACTGGACCACCTACCCCGAGTGCATTCGCCTGGCTGGCGGTAACCCTATCGAGGTTTTCGCCGGTAGCGACCAGCACTACAAGGTCACCGTCGAGCAGCTCGAAGCGGCCTACACCCCCGCCACCAAGGCGCTCATCTTCGTCTCCCCCTCCAACCCGACCGGTGCCGTCTACACCGAAGAAGAAACCCGCGCCATCGGCGAATGGGCACTTGCCAAGGGCATCTTCGTTCTGACCGACGAAATCTACGAGCACCTCACCTATGACGGTGTTCAGGCAGTCTCTATCCTGAAGGCAGTACCCGAGCTCGCTGACCTGTGCGTCATCCTCAACGGCGTGGCAAAGACCTACGCCATGACCGGCTGGCGCGTGGGCTGGATGATTGGCCCGCGCGACGTCATCGCCGCAGCCTCCAACCTGCAGTCCCACATGACCTCCAACGTCAACAACATCGCCCAGCGCGCAGCCCTCGCCGCGCTGACCGGCCCGCAGGACGACGTGGAAATCATGCACGCAGCCTTCGACCGCCGCCGCCGCACCATCGTAGATGGCCTGAACGCTATTGAAGGCGTGCACTGCCCCGTACCCACCGGCGCGTTCTACGCCTACCCGGACGTACGCGAACTGCTCGGCAAGGAAATTGAAGGCGTACGCCCGCAGACCACCGCAGAGCTGGCTGAGCTCATCCTCGAAAAGGCTGAGGTCGCCGTAGTTCCCGGCGAGGCATTCGGTCCCAGCGGCTACCTGCGCCTCTCCTACGCCCTGAGCGACGAGGACCTGGCGGAGGGCCTGGCACGCCTGCAGAAGTTCCTCGGTCAGGCACGCGACTAGTTCCGCCCCCTCTGAGCGCGCCTGCTGAACCTGCAACTCACCCCGTGGGAAGCGGTTCAGACGTGGGATAAACCGGTGCGAAACGATCAATCACAGGACTATTGACCGTTTTTTGTCCTAAAAACGGAGAATCCCACAAATATTTAAAAATATTTTTAAAACGAATGAGGCTTCCCGCATCTTTACAGATGTGAGGAAGCCTCATTCGCCTCTTCGGTGCCATAGGTGGGAAAGGGCGGCTATTTGTGTTTCAAACCCAAACATACAGGTTTCAAAAACCTGAACTTTTCAGCACCAAAACCGGCGTTCCCACGGCTTTCCACCACTACCCACACAACCCAAACATCGCTAAAATAGAGACCAAGAGAACGACCTCCCGACCGGCGAACATTCGCGTGCCGAATTCGTGGAGGTCATAGTTATATACACGCGCGCGCACAACACCTAAAACGCGCAGACATTAGGAGCCAACTATGAAGATCGGTCTGCTTACTTCCGGCGGCGACTGCCCCGGCCTGAACGCTGTCATCCGCGGCGCTGTCCTCAACGGCGTCAAGAAGTACGGCTACGAGTTCGTCGGCTTCCGTGATGGCTGGCGCGGCGTCGTTGAAGGCGACTACATGGACCTGCCCCGTCAGAAGGTCCGCGGCCTGGCAGCCCAGGGCGGCACCATCATCGGTACCTCCCGCACCAACCCCTTCGACGGCCCCAACGGTGGCCCCGAAAACATCGAAATCATGATGGAACGCCACGGCATCGACGCAATCGTTGCTATCGGCGGTGAAGGCACCCTCGCAGGCGCAAAGCGCCTGGCAGACGCAGGCCTGCCCGTCATCGGTGTCCCCAAGACCATTGACAACGATCTGCGCGCAACCGACTACACCTTCGGCTTCGACACCGCAGTGTCCATCGCAACCGAGGCAATGGACCGCATCCGCACCACCGGTGAATCGCACCACCGCTGCATGGTTGCAGAGGTCATGGGCCGCCACGTCGGCTGGATCGCACTGCACTCCGGTATGGCAGCAGGCGCACACGCAATCCTGATTCCCGAGGTCAAGGTCTCCATGGAGCAGGTTGCTGAATGGGTCAAGGAAGTACACGACCGCGGCCGCTCTCCCCTGGTTGTTGTTGCTGAAGGCTTCATCCCCGAAGGCTTCGACGACGTCATGGCAAACAAGGGTACCGAAAAGGACGGTCGTCCCCGCCTCGGTGGCATCGGTGAGTACATCACCCACGAGATCGAGAAGATGACCGGCGTCGAAACCCGTAACACCATCCTGGGCCACATCCAGCGCGGTGGCGCACCCACCGGCTACGACCGCGTGCTCGCAACCCGCCTGGGCATGGGCGCAGTCGACATGGTCGCTCAGAAGCAGTGGGGCAAGATGGTCTCCGTTCAGGGCACCGAAATCAAGTACGTACCCCTCGAAGAGGCACTGGACGGTCTGAAGTCTGTACCTCAGGAACGCTGGGAAGAAGCAGCCGTCCTCTTCGGCCGCTAAACCCCGCAGGCTCAGCAAGACCGCTGAGCACACATACTAAGACCGCGGAGGCGGGCACTCGTAACGGGTGCCCGCCTCCGCGGTCTTATCTGAGGTATTTTCTAGTTCAGGCGGTTTTTGGCTGGGAAGCGCCTAACGCTTCAGGAAGTCCTGACCAGCCAAAGAACGACGCGCCACCTCACCGGACTCCGGCGAAACCACCGTCGTCTGAGCCACCGCATACTCGGTCGCCGGCGCCGGCGAACCATCCGGCTGGAAGTCGCCGCCATCAACCGCACGCAAAGGCGCCTGCGGATCAACGCCACGCTTAATCACAGCCAGCGCAATCGGGCCCGCCTCATAATGCAACGCCACCGAGGTAATACGACCGACCGGGCGGGACTTGCCCTCCACGAACAACTCACTACCTACCGCGGGCAGGGTGTGCTCCGAACCGTCAATATCCAAGAACACCAGGCGGCGCGGCGGGCGACCCAGGTTATGCACGCGAGCCACCGTCTCCTGACCCTTGTAGCAGCCCTTATCGAAATGCACCGCGGTGCGGGTGTAATCCAGCTCCTGCGGAATGGTCTTATCGTCAGCTTCAGTGCCGTAGCGAGGGCGCCACGCCTCAATACGCAGAGCCTCCGCAGCCCACAGGCCCGCAAAACGCGCATCCGCAGATTCAGCCAGGGCCGGCAGGACAGAGCGCGGCACAATGCTCAAGAAACGCACGTAGTCCGCGCCGGGGTGGGCGTCACCCGCCTCGTCGTAGCGGTAGCTACCCGGTGCCGGAGTGTGCCAAGGGTCCTCCCACACCAGCGGCTTGCACTCAGCGAGCGCCGGATGCACCGAACCGTCCTGCAGAATCGGGTTGCGGGCGCTCTCCAGCACGGCGTACTCGTCGCTGAGGTTCTGCACCTCAACGCGCATCATGAACTTCATGCGGTTCAGGTAATCGGTCAGCGGCTGAGCTTGGTCGCCCTCCACGATCAGCCAGAGCGCCTCGCCGTCTTCGATAGCTGCCGGGGCGTACTCCACGCGTCCCTGGGGCGAAAGCAGCAGGAACTCGCGGCTCTCCCCGGCGGTCATGCCGGTCAGAATCTGCGAGGCGATGGAGGTCAGCCAGGTCTGACGATCCGGACCCGCAACACGCACCACGCCCATGGAGGAGCGGTCCACCAGCACCAGCGGTTCCTCCGCACCGGCGGAGCGGTCAAAGCTGAGGGCGCGCTGCTCCAGCATGGGGTTGCCGTAGTGCGCGGCAACGCCAGCATCCAGACCGGAGGTTGCAAAAGCGCCGTGCAGGCCCAGCAGGGGGCTCGCGGGGCGGGCGGCATCGGGCTGGGGTGCCTCAGCCTGAGGGGCTTCAAGCGAAGAATCAGTCACGGAAGGTGCACCTTTCACGCAAAGAGTCTGCCCCGCCATTCAGCGGGGCAGACATAAGTAATTTATTAGGCGGTGGGCTCGGAGCCGGGCTCGCCGGTGGGCTCTTCGCCGTCCAGGGAACCGAACATCGAGGTGCCCAAGGAGTCGCCGGTCATCGACGAGGTCTTGCGCAGTTCAGCGGAGGCGTGCTTGTGCAGCTTACCCTCGGCGTCTGCGACCTCCCAGTCCCACATGAGGTTGCCGTTGACCAGGCCCCACAGGCGCACGGAGCCGGCGTAGTCGTGGGAAATATCATCGCGTAGCAGGTTGCCGGTCTGCATGCGAATGACCGGGCCCTTGACCATGCCCACGTAGTTTTCGCTAATACCGCCGGGGTGCGCAATGGTCGCCAGCAGAGAGAATCCGTCGTCGGCATTGCGGAGAGTCTCTACGCTTGCCGCGTCAGCGAAGGCGGGAACAACGTCCTTGGGGACAATACCGAAGCCGCCGTCAGCGTCGGTCAGGGGGCGGTCGATCTGCCAGAAACCGGTTTCAACGGTGATGGGGCGCAGCTTCTGACCCTCGTCATCGAGCAGGAAAGACTCAGCGCGGTATTCGATGAAGGGCAGACCATCCTGCTCAAAAGTAATAATCTGGCCGAAGGGGGTGTTTTCCTGGCCTTCGTACCACATGGTTCCGGTGCCTTCCCAGGTGCCGAGCAGCCATGCGAAGGGAACAAGTTCAGGGGTTAGGTTGGTAGGGATTTCAATAGCCATACCTTCCATTTTAGTACCCGTGCGTACAACGGTAGCCTGTTCGTTCGCTCACGGCACGGGGTAGCGCCGCCGTCTGCAGAGTAAACGGTACGGCAGGCAGCATAAAGAAAACCCCCAACCGGAGGGGACCGGGTGGGGGTTCACGCTGTCATTGGCGAGGCGGTACGAACCGTACGACCGCCTAAAGCCCTGTGTGGGCGATGCTTCTGCTCTGTGCGGGAAGACTACTTCTGGCCGCTGAAGAGGCCACGCAACACTGCGAATGCACCGATACCGATGCACACGGAGATAATAGCCATCAGCGACATGAAGAGAGCTTCAAGAGCCATAAGATTGTTTTCCATGCCTTAAACCTACCACAGTCCCACCCCGAAAGGGCGCAGAATCAACGGCTGAAACATAGTGGACACCCAAGCCGCTTCCCGGATGCAAGACCTGCCTAGCGCCGGGCAAGACCCCGGTTCCGCACCAGCATGCCAGAACCCCTGTAGTCATCGGTTGAAAAGGCTATATGAACAGTCCGGAATACGATATTTGTGCCCCGCCTGCGCCGGCTCCCACAGCTGCATCACAGCCGGGCGAGTACACTAGAAAGAGCCAAAAGTTTTACACGGGAAATATGCAGGAAAGGAGAGATTGTGTACCGTATTGCGCTTATGAGCGATACCGCCGCGCAGGATATGATCCCCTCGCTGAGCCTCCTCAGCCACAAGGTACACGTCTTCCCCCTCGACACTGCCCACACCACCCTCGAATCTGAAGCTTTCGACCTGCTCATGGTCGACGCCCGCACCGCACTCGTCAAAGCCCGCCAATGCGCCCAGCTATTGCGCGCCGCCGGCGTACAGTTGCCGCTCATCGCACTTCTGAATGAAGGCGGTATGGCGGCGGTTGCAGCCTCCTGGCAGGTTGACGATATTGTTTCTGACCAGGCGTCCCCCTCCGAAATGGATGCGCGCCTGCGCCTCGCCATCAAGAGCGACGCAGCCGCAGAAGAAGAGAACTCCGAAGAGCGCATCGTGCGCGCGGGCAACCTCGTCATTGACACCCAGGCGTACTCGGCGCACCTCTCCGGCACCGCTCTGAATCTGACCTTCAAAGAGTTTGAACTGCTCAAGTTCATGGCTCAGCACCCCGGCCGCGTCTTCTCCCGCGCCCAGCTACTCTCCGAGGTGTGGGGTTACGACTCCTACTACGGCGGCACCCGCACCGTGGACGTGCACGTGCGTCGTCTGCGTTCCAAGCTCGGTACCGAATACGAGCAGATGATTTCGACCGTGCGTAACGTGGGCTATTCCTTCAACAGCACCCGCTAAATTTTGGGGTTCCAACCCCTGTTTTGGTGTACCCGTTATGAAGTAGCCTCGCCGCTGAGCCGAGTACCAGAATGTGTAAATGTTCCGGTTCTTGTCATATTCGTCCAGGACGAAGAACAAACTCTTCAAAGAGCAACTATCCCCGGTAGAGTTGAATCAGAAGGCTACGAAAGAAGGCGATGATGGTACACAGTCAGACACCCAATCCCTCCACCCTGCCCGCTGAAAGCTCCCTTGTCTACGCGGAACCGCAGCTCACCGAAGAGCTGTTGGAACGATTCGATTCCTTTGCGCAGAAGGTTGCCCGCCATGACGGCGTCTCGGCGTTCTCTGAGCAGACCCGCGTTGAGCTGAGCAAGGCATTGCGCGAAAGCACCCTCATTCCTCCGCGTTTCTTTGTCGCCGAGGATAACGGCACCCTCGCCGCCGTCTTCGTGGCGCTCACCCCGGCAAACGACGAAGATACCGGTGTAATTGAGGCAGCCGTCGCCCCCGAATACCGCGGACGAGGCGCCGGCAGCGCATTCTTCGACCACGCCGTCCGTCAGCTGGGTGAAGACGCCGTACGATACCGACTCTGGGTTCACGGCAGCGCCACCGACACCGGCATTGAAAGCCCCGCCCACGCGTTCGCTACCCTGCACGGCTTCGAGCCGGTGCGCGTGCTGTACAAGATGGTTCTGCCCCTGGACGCTCAGACCCGCGAAGAGCTCGTGGAACGCTCTGACGCGCGCACTCTGCCGGAGAACCTGCGGATGCGCACCTTCACCGGCGCGGACGAGTTCCCCTGGTTGCGCGTGAATGCCGCAGCTTTTGCGCATCACCCGGAGCAGGGCAAGCTCACCCTTGCCGATTTGCGCGAGCGCACCGGCTCCCCCTGGTTCCGTCCTGAGGGTTTCTTCATCGCCTCCGAGGTGGATGATGACTCCGCCATTGCGGCATTCACCTGGACGAAGATTCCGACCGGTCAGGAGCAGGGCGAGCTGTCCCCCTCCGGCGAGATCTATGTGGTGGGTGTGAACCCGCAGGCTCAGGGAGGCGGCCTGGGCCGAACCCTCACCCTGCGCGCGCTGGCGTACCTGGCTTGTGCGGAGGATGAGAACGGTGAGCCGCTGCGCGCCATCGACCTGTACGTGGATGCCGATAACACCGCCGCATACTCCCTCTACACTTCGTTGGGTTTCGGTGTGGCGACGGTTGACCGCATGTACGCCCCCGCCCAGCAGGCTGAGCCTGCCGCCTAGTTTTGGTGCGCCACAGTTGGCGTGCCTCTTCACGACTTATCCCCGAGCAGAAAGGCAAGTACAGTATGGTACCCGCCCCCAATGGCCTGAATAAGGCGCCTAAGCCTAAGCCGTCTGAGCCGGCACCCATGACCGGTGTCATTCATATCGGCCACGATATTTCGAAGATTGAGCGTGCCGAGTCCCGCGGCGACCGCATTGAGAAGGGCGAGAAGCGCTCCTACTTCAGTCTGGAAGAGGAGTTCGGCCCGGAGCGTTTCTTCGACCGTGAGAGCAGCTGGCTGGACTTCAACACCCGCGTGTTGGAGCTCGCGGAGGACCCGAACCTGTTCCTGCTGGAGCGTCTGAACTTCCTGTCGATTGTGGCGTCCAACCTGGACGAGTTCTTCATGGTGCGTGTGGCGGGTCTGAAGCGCCGCATTGCGACCGGTCTGGCGGTGCCTTCGGCTGCCGGTCTGAGCCCCGAGGAGCAGATGGAAGAGATTGCTGAGCGTGCCCATAAGCTGCAGGAGCGCCACGCCGATGTGTTCCACAACCAGGTTCTGCCTGCTCTGGAGGAGCAGAACATCCGCATTGTCGGTTGGGACGACTTGGATGCGGACGCTAAGCAGCGCCTGCGTCAGGAGTTCATGCAGGACATCTTCCCGATTCTGACCCCGCTGGCGGTTGACCCGGCGCACCCCTTCCCCTACATTTCGGGTCTGTCGCTGAACCTTGCGGTGCTGGTACGTAACCCGCAGACCGGCAAGGAGCTGTTCGCCCGCGTGAAGGTGCCCGATCAGCTGGACCGCATGGTCTCTGTGGATGGTTCCCGCGCCGCTAATACTGCGGGCCGCGAGAGCCGCTACATTGCGCTCGAAGACATCATTGCTGAGCATCTGGACGCCCTCTTCCCGGGCATGGAGGTCGTGGAGCACCACGTCTTCCGCGTGACCCGTAACGAGGATCTTGAGGTGGAAGAGGACGATGCAGAGAACCTGCTGAAGGCCCTGGAGAAGGAGCTTCTGCGCCGTCGTTTCGGTCCTCCGGTCCGCCTGGAGGTTGAGGACACCATCAACCCGACCATCCTGGATCTGCTGATTTCTGAGCTGAACATTGACGAGTCCGAGGTGTACCGCCTGCCGGCTCCGTTGGATTTGCGCGGCATGAGTGCGATTGTTCGCGCGAACCGCCCGGCTCTGCACTACCCCAAGCACATTGCGCACACCTCCCGCTGGCTCAACGCCACCGAGACCGCGAAGGCTGCGGACGTTTTCGCTGCCGCCCGCGACCACGACGTGCTGCTGCACCACCCGTACGATTCCTTTGCGACCAGTGTGCAGGCGTTCCTGGCTCAGGCAGCCGCTGACCCGCGTGTTCAGGCGATTAAGCAGACCCTGTACCGCACCAGTGGCGATTCCCCCATCGTGGATGCGCTGATTGAGGCGGCTGAGGCTGGCAAGCAGGTTGTGGCGCTGGTCGAGATTAAGGCTCGTTTTGATGAGGAAGCCAACATCTCCTGGGCTCGTAAGCTGGAGCGCGCCGGCGTGCACGTGGTGTACGGCATCGTGGGTCTGAAGACTCACTGCAAGCTGTCGCTGGTGGTGCGCCGCGAGGGTAACCATCTGCGCCGTTACGCGCACATTGGTACCGGTAACTACCACCCGTCGACCGCTCGTTTCTACGAGGATTTGGGTCTGATTACCTGTGATGAGCAGATTTGTGAGGACGTCTCCCGCCTGTTCAACCAGCTGTCCGGTTACGCCCCGAAGACCAATTACCAGTCGCTGCTGGTGGCGCCGCGTACTCTGCGTAGCGGCCTGATTGAGTGCATCGACCAGGAGATTGAGAACCACAAGGCGGGCCGCCCGGCAAAGATTCAGATCAAGTGCAACTCCATGGTGGATGAAGCCGTCATCGATTCGCTGTACCGTGCTTCGCAGGCTGGCGTGCCGGTGGATGTGGTGGTTCGCGGTATTTGTGCTCTGCGCCCGGGTGTTAAGGGCCTGAGCGAGAATATTCGCGTCCGTTCGGTGCTGGGTCGTTTCTTGGAGCACTCGCGCGTGTTTGCCTTTGAGAACGGTGGCGATCCGATCGTCTACATTGGTTCTGCCGATATGATGCACCGTAACCTGGACCGCCGTATTGAGGCTCTGGTGCCGGTGAAGGATCCGCGCCACGTGAAGTACCTGCGTGACATGTTCACCATCTACATGAGTGATTCTTCGCGTACTTGGCACCTGGATTCTGAGGGTAACTGGACCCGCCACGACACCGATGATCAGGGTAACCCGCTGCAGGATGTGCAGTCCTACTACCTGAGCTCGCGTTCCCGTAAGAACGTGGTCGATAAGGTCTAAGGCTGTGCCGCTGACCTAGCGGTGATTTCTGGTCGTGAACCCCGTCTGTTCTCGCGCTTTATGGCGTGGGGCAGGCGGGGTTTTCCGCGTGTCGTGTAAAAACGTGCGGTGGACTAGTGCACTTAGCGCAAAAGTGAACAACAGGTTACGTTGAGATTACAACTTGACCGTTCTCTCGCCTACAATTAGACACGGAGCATGGTGCCCTCTGGCATTGTGCGCAAGCCTAGCGAAGAGGTTCAGAGAGAGATATGGCACCGCTGGATTCCCCCTCCATCTACTACTCGGCACGACGTTTTGACGCGGTCAACAGCATTGACCGTTCCCCCGCAAACACTGCGGATATTGTTGCTTCTGGCGCACTGATTTGGCGCATGCGCGACGGTGCGCTTGAGGTCCTGATCATTCACCGCCCCCGTTATGATGACTGGTCCTGGCCTAAGGGCAAGCAGGATCCCGGCGAGTCCCTAGCTGAGACTGCTATTCGTGAGATTCGCGAAGAGGTCGGCCTGCAGGTTGTTCTGGGTGTGCCCCTGGCGGTGACTTCCTACCCGGTGGGTGGCCGCCCTAAGGATGTTTTCTACTGGTCCGCTGAGCTTCCCGAGGGTGCCCGCGCCCTGGCGGATGAGGGTGAAGTGGATGAGCTGCGCTGGGTATCCACCGAGGTTGCTCGCGCCCTGCTGACCAACGAGGACGACCTGGCTCCTCTGGAGTCCCTGGAGGCTCTCGCGGAGGCGGACGTGCTGCGCACCCGCCCGGTGCTGATTGCCCGCCACGCGAAGGCTAAGCCGCGTTCGAACTGGGCTGCCGCTGAGGATGACCGCCCGCTTGCGGCTACCGGCAAGCGCCAGGCGTTGGCTTCTAGCCGTCTCTTTGCGGCGTGGGCTCCGAGCCGCATTATTTCTTCCCCGTGGCTGCGTTGCGTTCAGACCGTGACCCCGTATTCGGTGGATTACGGTGTTTCGGTAAAGGAGAAGAAGTCCCTGTCGGAGGCTGGGGCTCAGCGTCACCCGGCGCGTACTGCCCGCGTGGTGGCTTCGCTGTTCGATAAGGATTCTTCGTCCCTGCTGTGCACCCACCGCCCGGTACTGCCGCAGGTGATGGATGTTCTGCGCGAGTACCTGTTTGAGGGTTCCGCGGAGATACTTCCGACCGAGGACCCGTACCTGGAGCCCGGCGATGCCCTGGTCCTGCAGGTGACCGAGGGCGATGATCCGCGTATTGTCTCGGTGGAGCGTGTACGCGCGGCTCTGGACTAGGTTCTAGGCTAGATTTTTATCTTTTCATAGCGAGCGCGCTGGGCTTTATGCTCAGCGCGTTTGCTCTACCTGCACCCCGTTTGCGGGTTTTACAATAGAGGGGCGGTTGCTTCTTTGCCGCCTCTCACGTCTACTGACAGGATTCAAGGTTTTTCTTATGACTCACGCAATCCCCACGCCCTATGAAGATCTTCTGCGCGAAATCCTCGAGGAGAACAAGGACGCCATTGCGGCGGATGCGCAGCGTTCCGACCGTACCGGCACCGGCACCTTCGGTGTTTTCGGCCGTCAGATGCGTTTTGATCTGCGTGAGTCGTTCCCGCTGATTACCACCAAGCGTGTGCACTTCAAGTCGGTTGCTATTGAGCTGCTGTGGTTCCTGCGCGGTTCGTCGAATGTGCGTTGGTTGCAGGAGCGCGGCGTGACCATTTGGGATGAGTGGGCTGATGAGAACGGCGATTTGGGTCCGGTGTACGGCGTGCAGTGGCGTTCGTGGCCGACCCCCGATGGCGGCACGATTGACCAGATTGCGAAGGTCATTGAGTCACTGAAGAATAATCCGAGCTCTCGTCGCCACATTGTTTCGGCGTGGAACCCCGCCGAGGTGGATAGCATGGCGCTTCCGCCCTGCCACGCGCTGTTCCAGTTCTACGTGCACGAACGCGCCGACGGTGTGAAGGAGCTGTCCTGCCAGCTGTACCAGCGTAGTGCCGATATGTTCCTGGGCGTGCCCTTCAACATCGCCTCGTATGCATTGCTGACCTACCTGATTGCCGAAGAGGTCGGTATGGTACCGGGCGAGTTCATCTGGACCGGCGGCGACTGCCACATCTACTCGAACCACCTGGAGCAGGTGAAGAAGCAGCTGGGCTACGGCACCGACCCGGAGGGTAACCCCTACCCGCCGCGCGAACCGTACCCCTACCCGAAGCTGGTTATTAAGACGAAGAAGCCTTCTATTTTTGATTACGAGTATGAAGACTTTGAGCTGGTGGATTACAAGCACCACCCTGGTATTGCCGCCCCGATTGCGGTCTAACTGCAGGTAGTTCTAGGAGGCATGATGTTTCGTCTGGGCGCTATTTGGGCTCAAACCGATGCCGGCATCATTGGTCGTAACGGGGATATGCCCTGGTACGCGCCGGAGGATTTGGCGCACTTCAAGAAGGTGACGCTGGGTGCCCCGGTGATTATGGGTCGCCGCACGTGGGAGTCCTTCCCGCCGCGTTTCCGCCCCCTGCCGGGCCGTATGAATATCGTGATTAGCCGTTCGGTCACCGAGGCAGAAGAACGCGACGGCGCCCTGTGGGTTCCTTCACTGGATGCGGCACTGTACGCGGCTCGTGACGCCGCGGGCGCGCCGGTCGAAGCTACCCCCGCAGATACCGCCGCGGTTGATGCTTGGATTATTGGTGGCGGCTCCGTGTACGCGGAGGCGCTCTCCCGCACCGACCTGCCCGCCTTCGGTCGGGTGGAGACGGTGGAGCGGACCCTCTTCTACTGCCAGGAGGGCAACGAGATTACCGGCGATACGCGAGCGCCCGAACTGCAGCTTGCAAATTCTGCGGGTAACTGCGAGGGCAGCTCCCCGAACGGGTGCTGGCGGGTCACCTCCGAGAGCGCCTGGGAGAATAGCGAGAAGGGTTACCTGCTCGATGAGTCGGGCACGAAGAACCCCATGTACTTCTCGTTCCAGCGCCTGGAACGTCTCTCCTAAAGAGCGCCTCCCATAGATAAAACCCCAAACTGACAGTTCAAGCCTGCGGCTGCTCCATCCGGAGTGCCGCGGGCTTGAACGCTTTAACGCGCCCCGATACAGTACCCGGTGCAGTACCTGGTACCGAGCCTAGCGCCTGCGCAGAATGTACCGTTCCGAATATCAAATTTTTTGTACGGTGTTAGTCCGCACCCGCCAGCCTAAGAGTACACTGGGAACCATGAACTTTAATCCCGGTGACTCTGTAGGTTTTGTTGGCTGGCGCGGCATGGTGGGCTCCGTCCTCATGAAGCGCATGGTTGAGGAAGGCGACTTCGAGGGCATTACCCCCGTCTTCTTCACTACCTCTAATGTTGGTGGCGCTGCGCCCACCTTCGACGGCGTAATTGAGTCGTCCGAACTGAAGGACGCATACGACATTGATGAGCTGCGTAAGCACTCGATTATTGTGACCGCTCAGGGCGGTGGCTACACCGAGGCTGTGCACCCGAAGCTGCGTGCAGCCGGCTGGGACGGCCTGTGGATTGATGCCGCTTCCACCCTGCGTATGAACGATGACTCCATCATCGTGCTGGACCCCATTAACCGCGACGTCATCGACCGCGGCCTGGCATCCGGCGTGAAGGACTTCGTCGGCGGTAACTGCACCGTCTCCTGCCTGCTGATGGGCCTGGGCGGCCTCTTCAAGAACGACCTGGTCGAGTGGGCTACCTCCATGACCTACCAGGCTGCATCCGGCGGCGGTGCCCGCCACATGCGCGAGGTGCTCGCACAGTTCCGCGACCTGGGCAACGAGGTCTCCGAGGAGCTGAACGACCCCGCATCCGCAATTCTGGACATCGACCGCAAGATTCTTGCTAAGCAGCGCTCCGGTGAGCTGGATTCCTCCCAGTTCGGTGTGCCGCTCGCCGGCTCCCTGATTCCCTGGATCGACTCGGATCTGGGTAACGGCCAGTCCCGCGAAGAGTGGAAGGCTGAGGTTGAGACCAACAAGATCCTGGGCCGCTCCGAAGATGACAAGATCACCATGGACGGTCTGTGCGTCCGTATCGCTGCGATGCGCTCGCACTCTCAGGCGCTGACCATCAAGCTTAAGAAGGACCTGCCGCTCGAGGAGATTGAGCGCATCATCGCTGAGGACAACCCCTGGGTTCGCTTCGTGCCGAACGAGCGTGAGGCTTCCATGGAGCAGCTGACCCCCGTGGCTGCTTCCGGTTCTCTGGAAATTCCGGTTGGTCGCGTGCGTAAGCTTGCAATGGGCCCCGAGTACATTAGCGCGTTCACCGTGGGTGACCAGCTGCTCTGGGGTGCTGCTGAGCCGATTCGCCGCATGCTTCAGATTGCTGTTGGCAAGCTCTAAAGCTCACTGACAAGCTATAAGAAAGCCCTCGCTACCATTCTTATCGGATGGGAGCGAGGGCTTTTTGCGTCTGTCTATAGCTTGCGCGAACCGGATTAGCACTGGCCGGATTAGCGTGAGCTGGTTTAGCGCTGGTTTGCGGCGACGGCTTTGCGTTCTGCCTTACGTGCGGCTTTGCGTTCCTTACGCTGCTGTCGCCAGGCGCGGTAGCGGTACCAGGCGGTGAGCACCACGTGCTTCATGAAGACATTGGCGCGGCGTGCCCAGGTGAATTCGGTACCCCAAATGCCCAGGCCGATGAAGATGAACAGCCAGCCGGGGCCGGGGGTGACGAGCATAATCAGTCCGGCGATAAAGCAGAAGGCGCCCACGCCGATGACGAGGGGCTTGTAGAGATGACGCATGACCGGATGCGCGTGCATACGTTCCTTGCGGGCTTCGAGCCAGCGGTGAAAGCGGCTGGTCTCGCTTTCTTTGACTTCATCTTCAATAGTTTTCAGGGGTGGTCCTTCCAAACGTGCCGTAGGCGAGTTTCACCGGGCGGCGGTGGTTAGAGAATAGCACCTACCGCTGAATGGGTGCTGTGAAAGATTTCTTCATGTTGAGATTTTTCCGTCATCTTCAAAATTTTTTCGTTTCAATAGTGTTCAAGTCGAAAGTACCTTTATACACTGTAAGGGAACAATTCACCCGGCACTTGTGCCTAAACACTAAGGAAGCGACCCACTACCGTGTCCTCCCCTCGTCCCGTATCAACGGACTCATCCCGCACCAACGCTGTTGCACCCGCTGGTACCTCTGCACCCGCTGCTGAACGCAACGCCGCACCGACCCTCAACGAACGCCTCGAAAACCTGCCCTTCACCCGCGCCCACGGCAAGCTCCTGGGCATCTCGGGTCTCGGCTGGGCGCTGGACGCCATGGACGTTGGCCTCATCTCCTTCGTCATGGCGGCACTCATCAAGGAATGGCAGCTCAGCCCCACCGAAGCCTCCTGGCTCGGATCCATCGGATTCGCCGGCATGGCGCTCGGTGCAACCTTCGGCGGCCTACTCGCCGATAAGCTCGGCCGCCGCTACATCTTCGCCCTCACCCTGCTGATTTACGGTCTGGCGACCGGCGCATCCGCCCTGGCAACCTCCCTGGGTGTGCTGCTCGTCTTCCGTTTCCTGGTTGGTCTGGGTCTGGGCGCGGAACTTCCCGTGGCGTCCACCCTGATTTCTGAGTTCTCGCCGCGTGCTATTCGCGGGCGCGTCGTGGTCGCCCTGGAGGCTTTCTGGGCTCTGGGCTGGATCCTCGCCGCGCTCATCGGTACCTTCGTCGTTCCGCAGGCTAATGGCTGGCGTTGGGCGCTTGCCATCGGTCTGATCCCCGCCATCTACTCGCTCGTAATCCGTATGGGAACCCCCGAGTCGGTGCGCTTCCTGGAGTCGGTCGGCAAGCACGATCAGGCACGACAGGTGGTCGAACGTTTCGAGGCCTCCCCCGCGCTCTTCTCCCGAACCGGTAAGAAGCAGACCGAAGACGCTTCCGCACACGGTGCCGCAGAAAGTGCCGACAACGCAGAATCCGCGAAGATTCACTCCATCTGGGCTGCCGGTCAGCGCCGCAAGACCATCGCCCTGTGCGTCATCTGGTTCTGCATCAACCTCTCCTACTACGGCGCATTCATCTGGATTCCGGCGCTGCTGAACGCCCAGGGCTTCAGCCTCGTGAAGTCCTTCGCGTTCACGCTCATCATGACCCTCGCCCAGCTGCCCGGCTACGCGGTCGCCGCCTACCTCATCGAAAAGTGGGGCCGACGCGCAACCCTGGCGACCTTCCTGCTCGGCTCCGCCCTCGCAGCGGCTGGCTACGGCATGGCGCACTCCGAGGTATTCATTATCCTCGCCGGTTGCATGCTCTCCTTCTTCAACCTCGGCGCGTGGGGTGCCCTCTACGCCCTGAGCCCGGAAATCTTCCCGACCCACCTGCGCGGAACCGGCACCGGTGCCGCCGCCGGCATTGGTCGTATCGCCTCCATCGCGGCGCCGCTCATTGTGCCGCCGCTGATCGCATTCGGTGGAACCCCGCTGCTCTTTACGCTCTTCTCCACCGCGTTCCTGGTAGCGGCAACCACCGTGTTCCTGTTGCCTGAACGCCGCGGCGAATCCCTCTAACGAGCCGCCTAGCCTACATGATGGGCTGTCCCTCCTGAACGCTTTTTCCGAGCAACCAGAAGGGACAGCTCATTTGTCATTTAAGCCCCCTATCCATGCGCCACAACCTCAAACTATGAGAGGATACGTTCTATGCTCGATTCCTTCCTCTCCAGCCCCTACCGCACAGAGTTCAGCCCCTGGCCCGTGAGCGAACACTACGCCACCGAACGTGCCGGCGGCGTGCCCGAAGCCATGCTACTGCCGGGCGAACTCACCGTGCACCGTGGCGACGGGGCAAAAATGAGCTACTACCTGGACTGGCCCGAGGAATTCAACGAATACACCCGCGCAATCACCCTGCGCCCGCGCACCAAAAATGGCTACCTACAGGACTTTACGCTCAGCGTCGCCGTACGCGACGGTCAGGCTGTCTTCACCGCAACCGCCCTCAGCTTCTGGGAGCAGCGCGACGGCCGCCCCTACGACCGCGAGCCCATCGCCCGCGGCTACGTGGACGTCGCAGCCTACGAATCCTGCGAGGAATACGCAGGCAATTCCGCCACGCCCGCCCTCATCGGCTGGGATATCGCAGACCTCTACCCTGCACGCATGGCGCTCATCCGTGCCCTCTGCGAAGGAATCGCCAGCAGCATCACAATGGGCACCCAAATCCTCGCGGACGGGCAGGTACAGGTCGACCACAAGGACGGGGATCTGCTCGCCCTACACGTAAACGCGATTAGCACCGTAGGCGGCATGGTCCGCGCCCTCATCATCGAACAGGATCGTGTGCCCAGCGGCGTATCCACCGGCACCACTACTGGCGCCTCCGAGCGTGTCGACCTGCAGACGCGCGCCTACTACGCTAATGTGCTTTCCCCCGTTCCCGGCGAGTTCGGCAACCTTGTCTGGTCACACAGCGAGGACGCGGAATACTACCCCTACCGACCCACGCGTCACAAGCCGATTTTCCACGCCCCCTGCCCGCCGCAGAAGCTTCCGCTGGCGGTTCAGGTACTGATGGAGCACCTGCCCGCCGCTCCGCTGGCTGCAACGCGCACAGCGCCCAAGCGCAGGCCCTACCTGCCGGGGCAGGCGCGCGTCTCTTCCCCTCGCCACTAGCTCAGCGGGTGGATAAAACGCTTCGGGCGGTCTCTTCATCAGAGACCGCCCGAAGCGTTTATTCTATGCGCCCTCGCGCTACGAGAGACGAGAAGTTTAGCATTTAGATTTCGCCGTTGACCACGACAGGCTCAGGAACCAGGGTCACGCCAAAACGTTCACGCACGCCGTCACGCACAGCGCGGGCAATAGCGAAGATGTCCTCAGCGGATGCGCCGCCGCGGTTCGTAATCGCCAGGGTGTGCTTGGTGGACAGGCTCGCGCGGCCCTGGGCGATCTCGCGGGACTCACCCTCCAGGCCGAAGCCCTTATCGAAGCCTGCGTGCTGAATCAGCCATGCAGCCGAAAGCTTCACACGGTCCGGGTCCTCGACACCGGCGGTGAACGGGGAAGTCTTCACAACCACCGGGAAGTTCGGGGCGCCCTCGGGCAGGGACTCCAAGGTCGAGCGGGGCACAATCGGGTTGGTAAAGAAAGAACCGGTCGAGAAGGTGTCACGATCCTCGGGGTTGAGTACCATGCCTTTGGAGCCGCGCAGCTGAAGCACCTTCTCGCGCACCAGAGCGGATTCGGCGCGCTCGCCGGGCTCAACACCCAGGCTCTTCGCCAGCTCGGCGTAGCGAATCGGGGAAGAGAGGTTGCCGAGGGTGAACTGGAAATCAACAGTCAGCACCACGTAGCGGGGCGAGCCGTTGACAGTTGCGCGCTTGAGCACCGAGTCGCGGTAGCCGAAGCGCAGGTCTGCGCTCGCGAAGGTCTTCCGAGTGTTCTTTTCACGGTCCCAGGTGCGTACGGAGGCGATGAACTCGCCCACCTCCACGCCGTAGGCGCCGACGTTCTGCACGGGGGTCGCGCCCACGGTACCGGGAATGCCGGAGAGGGCCGCGGGGCCGACCCATTCGTTCTCGATGCTGAGCTTGACGAAGTCATCCCAGATGGTGCCCGCCTGTACGCGCACGTTTGCGCCGCCGCATGCGGGGATGGGCAGAACCTCTACTCCTTCGGAGGCGATGTGCACGACGGTTCCGTTGAAGCCTTCGTCGGAAACCAGCAGGTTGGAGCCGCCGCCCACGATGAGGACGGGTTCGCCTGAGGCGTCTGCAGCGGAGACTGCTTCGATAATTTCTGCTTCGGAGGTGGCGCGGACGTAGGTCTTAGCGGGGCCGCCTACCTGGGCGGTGGTCAGTTCGCTCAACAGCTTTTCAGTCATAGGTTAAGAATACCGGTCGTTGTGCGGGGTCGACACCCACCACGCGTTAAAGTCACGAAAACCTTATGGTGATTTTGCCTTCATTTTCCGCCGCACCTTTCTCAGAAAAACGCCACCACTCCGCCGGTAAGCACACAACCTCGGCGAGCACGCAAAAGCCCCGGCACCACCGCATCGGGTAGCGTCGGGGCTTTCACACAGCTATCTGCGAGCGCAGAAACTCTATGCCGAGAGACTACGCCGAAAGACGAACCACAGCCTGGCTCTTCATCAGAACCTTCTGCTCCTTGCCCTCCTCGTCACGCGCGGTGACGGTCAGGTCAATGCGGGCGGTGCGCTCCTCCTCATTCAGAGCACCCACCTTACCGCTAATAGTCAGGGCGTTCGTGGGGGTATCGGGGTTTTCACCGCCGGGCGCATCCGCCACGGGAACGGGCTTGGTGAAGCGAGTCTGATAGTCCACAATCGCACCGGGGTCGCCTACCCAGTCGCTCACGAGCTGCACGGCGGTACCCATGGTCAGCATGCCGTGAGCAATCACGCCGGATAGGCCCACCGACTGGGCAAAACGCTCATTCCAGTGAATCGGGTTGAAGTCACCGGATGCGCCAGCGTAACGCACCAGCGAAGCGCGGGAGAGCTCCACGGTACGCGAACCGATTTCCTGGCCCTTTTCAAGATCTTCAAAACGCACCATTAGTTCTCCTCCTCAGCACGAACCAGCAGGGAAGAAATGCAGGTGGTGACCGGCTCGCCCTGCGCGTCAACGATTTCTTCGCGGGTGGTCAGCATAGCTCCGGCACCCATGACACGCACGGAGTCCACGTGAACTTCGGTGCGCAGTTCATCACCGGCAACGATGGGGCGGTGGTGGGTGAAGCGCTGGTCGGCGTGCACCACGCGGGAGAAATCAATACCGGCGGAATCGTCATTGATGAGTGCCGCGTCGGCTGCCTGCGCCAGGATAATGGCGAAGGTCGGCGGGGCAATCACATCTGCGTACCCTGCCGCGCGGGCTGCCTCAACGTCGTGGTGGAGGGGGTTTTCTGCGTGAACTGCTCGGGCAAATTCGCGGATCTTTTCGCGGCCGACAACGTAGGTGTTCTCGGACGGGTAGACCCTGCCCACAATCTCAGGGTTAATGCTCATGGTTTCAGTCTACCGCTCTTGTGCACAGTGTTCAGCTTGGGCGCACAGAGTGGACAGACCACTGTACAGGTAACCGGCGTGCAGGCAACCAGCGTGCAGGCGTGCAGTATTTCGTCGCATTTTTACCTGCTAGCGAAGGCCCCTACCCATCCAGCCCAAGCAGGCGTAGGCTGGACGGGTACCCGCAATCAATCAAGAAGGAAAAATTGTGTCTTCCAACGTAAAAATTTCGGTGCTTGACCTGATGCCGCATCGACCCGATCAGCGTCAGCACCAGACTATGCTCAACACCATCGATGCCGCCCGCGCGGCTGAGTCCTTCGGCTACGAGCGTTTCTGGGTCGCCGAGCACCACAATGCCGGTTCCCTGCTATCTTCGGCGACCGTCGTGGTCATGGCGGAGATTGCCGCCGCAACCGAGCGTATTCGCGTGGGTTCGGGCGGCATTATGCTCCCCAACCATGCACCCTACGTGGTGGCGGAGCAGTTCGGTACCCTCAACGCATTCCACCCCGGTCGTATTGACCTGGGTGTGGGTCGTGCGCCCGGCACCGACCCGATGACCGCCGCCGCTCTGCGCCGCGACGATTCTGCCGCCATGAGCTTCCCCGCCGAGGTGCAGCAGCTGCAGCGCTTCCTGGGTGAGCCCTCCCCCATGCACCGCGTGCACGCCATTCCCGGCCAGGGCTCGAAGGTGCCCCTGTACATTCTGGGTTCTTCCCTGTTCGGTGCGCAGCTTGCCGCACAGCTGGGTCTGCCCTACGCGTTCGCTTCGCATTTTGCGCCCGCAATGCTGCAGGAGGCGGTAGACACCTACCGCGCAAACTTCAAGCCCTCGGAGCACCTGGAACAGCCCTACGTCATGGTGGGTGCCACCGCAATGCTCGCTGATACCGACGAGCGGGCACGCTACCTGTACACGAGCCAGCAGCAGCATTTCCTGGGCGTGGTGCGCGGCAATCTGTCTTTCGCACCTCCCGTGGAAGATATGGACGCCGTCTGGACCGACGCGGAGAAGATGCACATTGAACGCATGACCGCCGAAGCAATCGTAGGTTCCCCCGCGACCGCGCAGGCTCGTATTGAGGACCTGGTGGCGCGCACGGGCGCTGACGAGCTCATTGTCATGACCGAGGCGTGGGAGCATGAGGACCGCCTGCGCTCCTACGAGCTACTGTCCCAGCTGCCGGTGGTACGCCGCGCCTCCTAACGCTTTGATCAGAGCATAAAGACGAAGCCCCCGAGTATTTTTCTCGGGGGCTTCGCTATGCCCGGTATCGAGCCGTGCGCTGAGCGCATGCAGACCGGGCCTCAAGCAAAGAAAATAGGCAGACAAAATTGGAAAACAAAAAAGCCTGCCTCCGAAGAGACAGGCTTATCTGAGCCCCGACCGGGAATCGATCCCGGGACCTCCATCTTACCAAGATGGCGCTCTACCACTGAGCTATCGGGGCGTAGCGGTGGACGGGCTCGATCCGTCGACCTCACGATTATGAGTCGTGCGCTCTAACCAGCTGAGCTACACCGCCACATCATTAATACGTGCTCTCGCATGAATTAATGAGAGAGCCCCGACCGGGAATCGATCCCGGGACC
>NZ_KV831978.1:315811-445000 GCF_001837295.1 Rothia sp. HMSC065C03 | reverse complement strand
GATGGCGCTCTACCACTGAGCTATCGGGGCAACAGGTAAAACTATACAGGTCTTCAGGAATGCTCGCAAGCGGAGAAGCTATGGCATACACCACATTTCATGCTTATTTGTTCTCCACACTGCCGCACGAGAGCCCAGCTTTGACCAGGAGCTCCAGCACTGACCAGGCACCACCGCAACAGCTGATGCAAACACATCAACGCACAAATACATAAAGACCGGCAGGAGAGCTCATCGCTCCCCTGCCGGTCTTTGAATCACATGCGGATGACAAGGCTGCTAGCCGATAGCCTCAGCAAGCCCCTCATACCGCAAATCCAGGCTTAGCCGGAATCTTAGTAGCGCTTGCCGCGGCCGCCAAAGTCACGGCCACCGTCACGGTTACCGCGGTAGCCGCCATCGCGGCGGTTATCGCGGCCACCGAAATCGCGGCCACCATCGCGGTTACCGCGGTAGCCACCCTCGCGGCGGTTATCACGGCCGCCAAAGTCGCGACCACCGAAGTCACGGTCATTGCGCTTGCCACCGAAATCGCGGCTGCCACGCTTGAAGTCGCGGTCGCCACCGAAGTCACGGCCACCGTCACGGTTACCGCGGTAGCCGCCCTCGCGACGGTTATCGCGACCGCCAAAGTCGCGGCCACCCTCACGGTTGCCACGGTAGCCGCCCTCACGACGGCCGCCGCCGAAGCCGCGTCCGCCACCCTTGGGACCGTTGTCCTTGCGGATGTTGATGAACTCGCCAGCGATCTTGGTGTCGCGCAGGCGATCGAAGAAGTCGCGGGGCAGGTCCTCGGGCAGGCCAACAATGGTGAAGTGCTGGCGAATGTCGATGGAGCCAATCTGGGAGCCCTTAATGCCGCCCTCGTTAGCCAGCGCACCCACAATAGCGCCTGCGGTCACGCGGGAGGAACGGCCAACGTTCAGCTTGTAGTTGACCATGCCCTCGTCGTTGTGTGCGCGCTTTGCCTTGCGGCCGCCGCGGTCCGAATCGTCGTCGGAGAAGGGGCGGGAGTTGCGTGCGATGTCCTCTTCCTCGTCAAGGAAGAAGGGTCGACCCTGCTGGGCGATAACAGCCAGTGCGGCTGCGATGTCCTCAGCGGTGGTGTCGTGCTCGTTCTCGTAGTCTTCGATAATCTGGCGGAAGAAGCTCAGGTCCTCAGACTCGATGGTCTCGGTAATCTGCTGTGCGAAGCGCTGCTTACGGGTCTCGTTCACTGCCTCTGCGGTGGGCATGTGCATCGGCTCGACCTTCTGGCGGGTTGCCTTCTCGATCTGACGCAGCATGTACTTCTCACGCGGGGTGACGAACAGGATTGCGGCACCTTCGCGACCTGCACGGCCGGTACGACCGATGCGGTGCACGTAGGACTCGGTGTCGTGGGGGATGTCGTAGTTCACGACCAGGGAGATACGCTCAACGTCCAGGCCACGTGCAGCCACGTCGGTTGCCACGAGGATGTCGATGCGGCCGTCACGCAGGGCGTCAACGGTGCGCTCACGCAGCTGCTGGGGGATGTCACCGTTGATAGCTGCTGCCGCGAAGCCGCGTGCCTTCAGCTTGTCGGCAACTTCCTCGGTTTCCTTCTTGGTGCGCACGAAGACGATGATGCCGTCGTAGTTCTCCACCTCGAGCACGCGGGTCATTGCGTCCAGCTTGTGGGAGTGCATGACCTGCATGTAGCGCTGGGTGATGTTTGCGCTGGTGGTGGTCTTAGCCTTGACTCGGATCTCGGTGGGGTCGTTCAGGTACTGCTGAGCGATCTTGCGGATCGAGTTGGGCATGGTTGCGGAGAAGAGTGCAACCTGCTTGCTGTCGGGGGTGCCTTCGAGGATCTTCTCCACGTCTTCGGCGAAGCCCATGCGCAGCATTTCGTCTGCCTCGTCCAGTACCAGGTACTGCAGGTTGGACAGGTCCAGGGAGCCCTTTTCGAGGTGGTCAATCACGCGGCCGGGGGTACCGACGACGACCTGCGCACCGCGGCGCAGACCGGCCAGCTGCGGGCCGTAGGGGGAGCCACCGTAAATGGGCAGAACGGTGAAGTCCTCCATGTGGGTTGCGTAGGAGGAGAAGGCTTCTGCAACCTGCAGAGCCAGCTCACGGGTGGGTGCCAGGACCAGAACCTGGGTATCGCGGGAGACGCCGTTAATGTCGGCAAGTTCAGCCATGCGGGACAGTGCCGGCAGCGCGAATGCTGCGGTCTTACCGGTACCGGTCTGTGCCAGACCGACCACGTCGTGGCCTTCCAGCAGCAGGGGGATGGTCTGTTCCTGAATGGGGGACGGCTTCTCGTAGCCGACCTCTTCCAGCGCTGCCAGGACGCGTGCGTCCAGGCCCAGGTCGGTGAAGCGTACGCCTTCTTCTTCAGCCTTTTCGGCGGGTGCTTCTGCGGCAGTCTCTTCTGCAGCGGTTTCTGCAGATGCTTCTGCGGTGGTTTCTTCTGCTTCTACAGCAGGGCTCTCAACGGTGTTCTCGGTGATGTTCTCGGCGGTCACAACGGTCTCTGCCTCGGCGTTCAGTTCGGCCGGGGTAGCAGTATTCTCAGTCAATTTTTCCTCTATACGGTAGGGGTGGATAGCGCACGCTTTTCGGCGCTTACCGGGTGTCCCCTTCACGGCCCAGCCACACATCATCCCCTGGGGAGTAGAGCGTCCAGGGGTCCTCCGTTACCGGCGCATTCTGCAGAGGTGTTCTGCGGATGCTACGGGTAGCGGCTTTTTGCTGGGGGTGGTCTTGAATTTCTCGGCACATTATCCGCACGCCTGGTCGTACTCTGCGCTCAGCGCACAGTAGTCCCTGCATTTTCAGGGGTGTACAGGGTGGGTAATGCTCACATGCAATGTCACGTATTCCTGGTGATTCGCCTTCCCGCTCTGTGGCGGTGGTGTGTCTGTTACAGCAGACGCAGCAAAGAGGCTGGACCAGAGATCGTTAAGAGAAGCCCGCGTGAGCGGTGTGAACCGCATTTTTGTGGGGCGTATCAATCGGTGATGGTGAGTACGGCGCACCTACAATTCCAGCACCACCTTGGGTGCCGGGTGCGCACAAGACCTTCATCGGGGGTTCCCGTGTTCTACCTAGTGTACAGTAGGGGCCCCGCTTGGGCTATAAAAAGGTGCTTAAAACCTCATCTCTTAAAGGCGAGCGCCCACCCCAGCGTTTGCGGGGTGGGCGCTCAGTGAGCCGCTGAACCGAGGGGCTAGTCTACGCGGCGCACAATATCGATGGTGCCAACGGTCGCGTACTTAGCGTAGGAATGGCCGTAGCGGTCGGCCGCGTACTGTGCGGCGTTGGTCGGCGGGTTGCCGCCCCAGGAGTTGCTCCTGCGGTCGATGACCACGTAGTCGGGTGCGGGCTCACCGGTGTGACCGATCCAGTAGACGGTGCGACCGGGAATCAGCTGAGTCAGAATCGACAGGTCAGAGGCGACCGATGCCCCTTCGGGCACCTTCTGTACGGCATCCTGCTTCATCTGGTCGGTGGTGGTCAGCGCGGAGGCGGTGAACTGCGCATTGCCTAGGGATGCGAGGGGCTGCTGGGAACCTGCCACAAAGATTGGGGATACCGCAAGGAAGAGCGCCACGGCGGGCAGAGCCCATACGGGTATGCGGCGTGCCAGGGCGGTGAGGCGACCGGGTTCGGTGTTGGCCTGGGATTCCTCGGCGGAGGCGTTATCGGCTACTCGCGCAGCCGAGCGTACCGGAATTGCGGCGGGAACCACGCCGTAGCGTACACGCACGACGGCGTCGAGCAGGGCGAGGAAGACGACGGGCATGAGCACGAGCGAGTAGTGCCAGGTGCTTGCCCAGTAGGACTCCATGGTGGAGAGCAGTCGCCAGGCGAGGGTCGGCAGGGCAATTGCCGCCAGCGGTGAAATGACCCAGAGGAGCGCGCCGGTCATCAGGAGCAGTCCGAGGGTTGCCAGTTTGGTGTTGTTACCGAGCATCTGCAGGACCGAGCCGAAGGGGTCGCCCAGGGCTGCGGAGAAGTTCACTTTGTCGGCGTAGTCGAAGTTACCGCCGCTGTTGAAGTAGGGCAGAATCACGTAGATGGCGACAACGGACCAGAACACGCCCCAGATCATGACCATGGTGGATTCTGCGACGGCGGGGGTGCGCGCCCAGGAGGAGTAGAGCTGCTGCATGCGGGTGCGCATGGGGGCGGGGGTACCTGCGGAGAGGCGCGGCATCAGAATGTCGACGGCGGTGCTCAGCCAGCCGCTGCGGATAAAGATAATGAGGCCGATAGCTGCGACGGTGATACCCATATCTTCTTTGACGAAGGCGATAGGCAGGGACCACCAGCAGGCGTATGCGAGGTAGCGGGCGCGTTCGGTGCCGCTCACACGCGAGGCGAGCACCAGGTAGCCGAGGCTCATGGCGAGCAGCGGCACGGCGAAGGCGACCTCATGGAATTGGGCTGCGATTGCTTGCTGAACGCCGAAGCTGAGGGCAAAGCCAGCGCCGAGTAGCAAACCGGTAATGGTGGGGATAACGCCCTGATACTTTACGGGCTTGGCGTTCTGCGCGGGTTCGCTCTTCTGCGCGTCTTCAGCCTTCTGGGCGAGCGCGAAGGCACGCTGAGTAAAACGCACAATCGCGAAGCTTGCGAAGGCAACCATAGCGTTCTGCACGACCAGTAGCGTGGTCGGTGAGGGGAACAGCGCGTAGACGGGGCCGAGGAGCACCAGAATCGGGTGGAAGTGGTCACCCCAGAGGTTAAAGTCGGGTCCCTTGATGGGCACGATGGGCACGGAGAAGTGCGAGTACGCCTGCGCCATCTGGGTGAAAATCGCAAGATCCCAGGAGGGGGTCACCCAGTGCTTCATCTGCTGAAGCGAATAGTAGGTGTACAGCGCCATGACGGCGGCGGCGAGGATTAGGCCGGGCAGAAGTTCGAGAGGGCGGATGCTCTTGACGCGCTCGGCGAAGGACTGACGCGGCTGTTTCAGGGTACGCTGGCGGCGCGTGCCTGTGGCGGTGCCGTTCTTTTCAGGTGCGTCAGTCATCGAGGGTGCGTCATGTGCTTCCGGTGCCATAGGCGTCCTTCTCTCGGGGTGTATGTCCGGGCGTGGGCGCCCTTGTGAACGGGCGGAACGCATAGCCTGTGTTGTGCCGGTGGCGGAGTTTGCGTTCATTTTCGCTCTACTTTAGGGTATCGCATTAGCGGTATGCCTGCCCTTCCTGCACTTTTTGTATCTTGTTCTTCAAATATCTGCCCCGAATGCTACTGCCCGGTTTGGGCGCATAGACTGGTGGGGTGAGTACGTTTCCTTCTTCAATCCCCGGCGGCGCGAACCCCGGTAACCACCCTGGAGCGGGTGTGCAGTGCGTCCGGCATCCTTTGGCGGCCGCTGGTGTACCCTATGCGCCGGCGTTTACGGATGTTCTTCAGGAGCCTACCGTTCTTCACCAGCCGCGCGTCCAGGTTCGTGCTCTCTCCCCCGCTACTTCGATTCTTCCGGGGGCTCTGGCTCCCGAGGCGTGCGAGGTTCTGATTGAGCCGCAGGTTCCGGTGCAGTTGGCGCAGACTTTGGGGTCGTTGCGCCGCGGGGCTCAGGACCTTTCGTATCGTGCGCTGAGCCGCGCGGATGGCGCCGAACGAATCTGGTTGACGACCCGCACGCCCTTTCATGAGTTCCCGGCGGTGCTGTATATCGAACGAGTTGCGGAGGCAACCAAGCTTCCGGCGGCTCTGCCTGCCCTGCACCGTCTACTGATGCGCCCGGTGCGTATCCGTATCTGGGCTTCCTACGCCGCCGCTGACCAGCAGATGCAGGCGCGAGCCGACCTTCAGGCGCTGGCGCAGGAAATGACGTACTGGTTGGGTCTGCACGACCCAGCCGAACAGTTCGGCGCGCTGTCGTCTTTTAAGGCTCTTCCGCCGCGTATTCAGCAGGCGTGGCGGCAGAATCCGGGTCTTCGCCTCAGCGCCTCCGGCCAGCTGGACCGGCAGATGCTCAACGCCATTGTGGAACAGCGCATCACCCAGACCGAGGCGTTCAGAACCCTGGGCTGGGTTCTGCGGAAGTACGGCTCCGCCGCTCCTTCGACCGGGTTGGGACATCAACCGGAGGGGATGCGCGTCTACCCCACTGCCCGGACCCTGGCGACGATTCCGAGCTGGGATTGGCATCGGGCGGGCGTGGATAAAAGCCGCTACAACGCCGTGTACGCCTACGCCCGTTCCGCCGAGTCTCTCAAAAACATTGCGGCAAACGGTGACATCGCGTTACTGGCACGGAGCCTGCACACTGTGCGCGGTGTGGGCCCGTGGAGCATTTCTGAGGCTCTGCAGCGCGTATGCGGGCACCCGGATGCCATCAGCGTGGGCGACTACCACCTGGCGCACGCGGTCGGCGAGCTGTTCACCGGCAAGCGCACCGACGATGCGGGCATGCTCACCTTGCTCGCACCCTACAGCCCGCATCGGCAGCGTCTGGTGCGGCTCATGCATGCCTCGGGTTTCTCAAAGCAGCGATACGGGGCGCGCATGACTATCGAGGACCATCGCGACCGCTAACGCACCCTAACGAGGTTAAAAGGGACGGGGCGCCCCAGCCGGTTGTACCGGCGGGTGCGCCCCGTTCAAGCTCTTTTGTGGTGGTGAGCTTACTTCTTCTCTGCAGAGCCTTCTGCTGCTGCGATCTCTGCACGGACCTTGTCCATGTCGAGCTCGCGGATCGAACCAATCACGGTCTCCAGCTGGTCTTCGCGCAGTGCGCCAGCCTGCTGGTAAACCAGGATACCGCCACGGAAGCCCATGATGGTGGGGATGGAGGTGATGCCTGCTGCCTGAGCGAGCTGGCCCTGGTCCTCGGTGTCGACCTTGCCGAAAACAATGTCGGTGTGCTTCTCCGAAGCCGCCTCGTAGACGGGGGAGAACTGCTTGCAGGGACCGCACCAGTCTGCCCAGAAGTCCAGGAAGACGATGTCGTTGCTCTCGACGGTAGCAGTCAGGTTCTGCTGAGTAATTTCAATAGTAGCCATGAGATAAAGCTACACCCTCTAGACCCCAATCGCGAATTGTTCGCCCTGGGATTCAAACATTGTGAAAGATATGACAACTTACCGTCATAGTTGACTCTTTCCGCGGCAGTTTCAGCCGGTTCACGGGCGTGTCGCGGAGGCTCCCGCGAAAGGTTCCGCGCCAGGTGATGGAGGCACCCCACCGGACTGCCGAAAGCCTTGCAAGAGTTTTGCCGAGAAGCTCAGCAGGCTGTGCCTCGCCGCCGCTGAAGCCGTCGTGAAATTTTGGTTTTAGATACACAAAAGCCCGGCTACTTTCGTAACCGGGCTATTTGTGGCAGGTGAGGGATTCGAACCCCCGTAGGCAGTGCCAGCTGATTTACAGTCAGCCCCCTTTGGCCGCTCGGGTAACCTGCCGCCTAGCTAGGTGCTAGTTGCTCGCTCACGCGAACAGAGACTACTCTACAGCAGTTTTGGGGACTTGTACACTTCACATAGGGTTTTGTGACGAAGGTTATATTTCTGGCCGTATTTATCGTTTCTCGTCACTCAAAAGCTTCAAGAGCCAAGAGCACTGGCGCGCCACGCATCCATATCTATTGCAGCGCCCGCGCTCTCACCTCACAAATAAAACCGTGAATAAAGCCACCGCCTACAGCAGTTTTAGAAGGAACGGGAAGGGGTATCGCCATCCTGCTCGAGCAGAAGCACAATCTCCAGGTGCTCCAGGTAGCGGCGCGCCTGCTCCACGGTGCACATGTCGCCGGCAATCTCACGCTCCAGGTCACGGCGAACACCGCGGAAACGCGCCACCAGCGAAGGCTCCGTCAGAGTAATACCGATACCGTCAAAGGGAGAAGGCTCAGCATCTTCCTCGTGCAGGTCAAGATGAATCTCGTGGTGGTCAGATTCGTTGAGACGCTCCGCCTCAGGAATACCCTCGGGCTCAGCACCCAGAGAGGTATGCAGATCGATGAAAAGGAGGGTTTGCAGGTCGCGAGCTTCCTCGCTCGTGCGCAGGTCCGTTGCGGACAGGTTAGGAGTGGTCATATTTCTATTGTCCTCTTTTAAGGTTGGTAACGCCTGTAAAACAGGCCCGTATTTCTGATAGTTAGCTGTGAACAAGAGCCCCAACCCGGTAGGCTAGTACTAACCGGTGCCAGTAGCACCTCATTCACGAAAGGAAAGCCCATGGCTAGCGAATCGTCATTCGACATTGTGTCCAAGGTGGACAAGCAGGAAGTTTCCAACGCACTGCACCAGGCGCAGAAGGAAATCTCCCAGCGTTACGACTTCCGCGGCGTAGGTGCAGAAATCGACTACTCCGGCGACAAGATCCTCATCAAGGCAAACGCCGAAGAGCGCGCCCTGGCAGTGCTCGACGTTTTCCAGTCCAAGCTGGTCAAGCGCGGCATCTCCCTCAAGTCCCTGGACTCCGGCAAGCCCTACGCATCCGGCAAGGAAACCCGCATCGAATGCTCCATCAAGGAAGGCATCGCGCAGGATCAGGCGAAGAAGATCTCCAAGATGATCCGCGAAGAGGGCCCCAAGGGCGTGAAGGCAAACATCCAGGGCGATGAGCTGCGCGTCTCCTCCAAGTCCCGCGATGACCTGCAGGAAGTCATTGCAATGCTCAAGTCCGCTGACCTTGAGGTTGACCTGCAGTTCGTCAACTACCGCTAAGCTCAGGCGAGACTCTCTTATTCTCCCTCCCCCCGCCCCGCGATGGGTGAGGAAAGAGGATTAGAAGCCAAAACGTAAAAATCCTCGGGGTGGCTACTTCCACAGTAGCCACCCCGAGGATTTTTTGTCTGCCGACCCGTCATCGCGGGTCACAATCGTCACGCCGAGTCATATTCATACAGCGTCACATTCGCTCCCGGATGATTCAGCGAAGAAAAGACTTAGTACTGCCCCATCTCACGAGCCTGCTGCTGCAGACGCGCAATACGCTGGTCCATCGGCGGGTGCGTAGAGAGCATGTTCTTCAGCGAGCCGAAGGGGTTCGCAATCATCATGGCGCTCGCCGCCTCCGTGTTGCGGTTGTTCGGGTCCATCGGATACATGGACACACCGCTCTCCAGCTTGTTCAGCGCCGAAGCCAGAGCCAGCGGGTCGCCGGTCAGACGTGCGCCGTCTTCGTCGGCATCAAATTCGCGGGTGCGGCTAATAGCCATCTGAATAACCTGCGTAGCAATGGGCGCCAGCAGCGCAATCACAAACATGGCGAGAGGGTTCGAGCGTTCACCGTCGCGGCTGGAACCACCGAACATCGCGCCAAACGAAAGAATCTGCGCAATCGTACCGATAATGGAGGCAATACCCGCCGCCACGGAGGAGGTAAGGATATCGCGGTTGTACACGTGCATGAGCTCGTGGCCGAGCACGCCGCGCATCTCGCGCTCATCCAGCAACTGCAGAATACCCTCGGTGCAGCACACCGCCGCATTCTGCGGGTTACGACCGGTCGCGAACGCATTCGGGGTCATGGTCGGCGCCACGTAAAGAGCAGGCATGGGCTGACCCGCACGGGAGGAAAGCTCCTCCACAATGTCGTAGAGCACCGGGACCTCTTCACGGCTCACCGGGTACGCATTCATGGAGCGCAGGGCGAGCTTATCGGAGTTCCAGTAAGTGTACGCGACCGAACCCAAGCTCACCAGGCCCATAACCCAGATAAAAATGGAGGTGCGGAAAGTCGCCGAAAGCAGGCCACCGATGAGCAGCATCATGCCCACCATGGAGCCCATCAACAGGGCAGTTTTCAGTCCGTTGTTATGGCTGTGCATGGGTATCCTCCTGAACAATTAGGTCAGTGCGTACAGCGTGTACTTGACTCTATAGAATACGTGCAAGCACCCGCGGGCGCACCTTATGGCGCGCGGATTCACCCAGACGCTAAAAGCGCGAGAAGAACTAGGGAATGGCGCCGGGGATATTCACCAGGGGCACCTGCTCCAGCACCTGCGCCGTAGCAGTCGGGAAAATACCCAGAAGAAGAATCGTGCCGTAAGCACCCAGAAAAAGGATGAAGAGCAGACCGAGCATCAGCTGCCCCTCCAGATCAAAGCCGGTGGTGGTGCTACGGTACTGACCGTAAATCACCGGGGTCACGATGGGCACACCAAAGAGCAGAATCATCAGCAGAATGTAGATGGGGTTTGTGAAGTCGTACACCATGACCCTATCCTCCTTGATGGTGATCGCCGGTGCGGGTTACTCTAGGTTCTTTGATTGTACGGCATCTCTTCACACCCGAGGCCGGGGTGAGGAGGGGCGCCACAGAGTGGATGAAAGGGACGCCCTGCCTGCTTATTATGAGCTTTTCATAAAATAATGATGAATTTCTCATAATAATGTGTAGACTTAAACCTATGACCGACGCAAAGACAACCTCCGATACGAAGAAGACCCAGAGCCCAGACCATCACAACACCGGTTGTGCCCACACCACCGGCCTGCCCCTGCTCTCAGCAATGAGTCCCGAGCACCTCGAAGAAGCATGGACCACCGGTCTGCGCACCAAGGGCCGCCGCGTCACCAAGCAGCGCCTCGCCGTACTCCACGCAGTGCAGGAACACCCGCACTCCACCGCCGACACCATCGTGCAGGCAGTCCGCGAGCGCATCCCCGCCATCACGGTTCAGTCGGTCTACGTTATTCTTGCCGACCTGACCGATATCGACCTGCTGCGTAAGTTCGAGCCGCCGGGAACCCCCGCCCTCTACGAAACCCGAACGGGCGACAACCACCACCACGCCTTCTGCGTACGCTGCGGCAAGGTCGAAGACGTGGACTGCGCGGTTGGCTCCGCACCCTGCCTGACCCCCAGCGATTTTCACGGCATGGCGCTCTTCAGCGCAGACGTACTCTACCAGGGCGTGTGCGTAGACTGCCAGACCGAACAGGAGGCGGCTCTCGCCCGAACCCAGCAGGAGGCGGCAGCGCGCATCCTGGCGGCATAGCCTGAGGAATACGTTGGCTCGGTCATGAGAGCTCTTAAACCGTTGAGGCGGCGACACTACTCGTGTCGCCGCCTCAACGGTTTAAGTTATTTAATGCAGGAGCTTAGGCACCCATGCGGGGCTGAGAGCCCACAATCTCCAGCAGCTCGCGAATCTGCGCCGCGGTCAACACCGTGGAGGGGTTAATCGCGTTCACCTTCACGCTCGGAGCACCAATCTCCAGGGCGTAACGCAGAATATCCAGGGCGTTCGCCGAACGCACCTCAATATGCGGATCCAGTGCCGCAATCTCAATGGGCGAAGTGAACACCAGCAGACTCTGCGGGTTGCCGTTCTCATCCGGGTCAAAGACGAAAGAGGTACCGGACGGGTCAGCCGGGTCAACACCCACCAGCAGCACGGACGCCGGGGACACCAGCGAGCCGAGTAGCATCTGCATGTTGTCCTGGGTCAGCGCCATCTTCGCGCCGTCATTACGGGGAGAAGTGACAATCCACTGCACCTGAGCGCGCTCAATGTAGCATTCGTGGTCGGTGCCGGGGTCAACCACAATCAGGTCCAGCGCCTCATTGCTGAGGAAGTCTATAAAGACCTTCATCGCCGGCTCGCGCAGAATCAGCTCGTCACCCTCGGATTCCTGACGCACGTAGCTCTTGCCGATGTGCTCGGAGGAGGAGAACACGCACAGCGCCTGCATACCGGTCTCGGGCATGCGGATGACCTGGTGGGTCAGCACCGATTCGGGGCCCATCGGGTCGGTCTCGGACGGAATCAGCAGGGAGCCGGTCGCATCCAGCAGAACGTCGCCGCCGAGCATGGTACGAACCACGTTAATGAGGGTTCGCTCCTGCACATCGTTGCGGAAAGTCTCCAGGGCAGCGACCAGGTAGGGGTTCGGGATCTCGTGCTCGCTCGAAGACAGCGCCGCGGCAGCAGAGTGGCGGGCACGGCCCTCCATACGCTCACGAGCCCACTGCGGGATACGCGACGCATCACGCGGGAACTCAGCCAGGTGCTCACGTACGTCGGTTGCGGTCAGGGTACCCTCGTTCTTCCAGCTGGCGGGCTCATCATCACGGTTATAGGAGGCGCCCACGCTGAACTGCGGGTTCGGCCAGCCGGTTGCCGCCACCACGATGGAGGCGGTGAACCAGGTGCCGCGGTTACCGTCGTAGGCGGCACGCTGCAGCTTGCGGACCTCAGCAATAATGGGTGAGCCGTCCTTGAGCGGGCCGATGGTACCAATGAACTCTTCACCGTCGCGGAATTCACGCACGCGCACAAAAATCTGACCTGCTAGAGGCTTGACGTCCAGCACCATTTCGCTCCAGCCGGGGTCAACACTAACGACATCCAGCAGCCAGCTTCCAATGTTGTTCAGCGCGTCCTGGATGCGCGCGGCGCGGCTACTCGTCTCGGCGAGGCGGGGTTCAGTCATAGTTCATACATCCTTGAGTGTGAATACGGCGCGGCTGGAGGCATCCGTGTTCGGTCGTAGTGTCGGCTTACAGGGTGCCGGAAGAAGCCGTCTCTTCGATTCTAACGAACACGGGCACTCCACGCAGATAGTTTACGCCGAAAGATATATGCTCTACCTCTCCCCTGAACCTCTCTAGGCGGCCCATTCGACCCTCTTAACGTCCAATACGCCTAAAGCGCACCCCGAAACCGGGGATACACGGCATAGTGAACGCTAAAAGGTTGATAATCTTGAAGCATGACGAATTCTCTGCAGGACCTTATCGACGCATCGATTTTTATCTCCACCGAGTACCAGGCTCGACTCGCTGAGCTTGTGGGTACCTCCGAGTGGAACGTGGACTTCACCTCCCAGTCTCTGGACTTTGAGACCACGCCCCCGCTTTCGCTCAAGCCGCACCTGCTGGGCACCGAATCCGAGAACCGCGGTACTTGGATTTGGTCTTGGCAGCAGCTGGGCTACTTCCCCGACTCCGTTGTTTCTGCCGCTATTCAGGCGCGCGAAGCCGGTGAGCGTGACGGCCTGACCGAGCTGACCACCGACGAACTGCCCCTCTCCGAGTCCCTGGCACGCCGACTCACCCTGGCAACCAAGACCATCAGCGGCCTGTACGCACACTACCCGCTACCCGCGGGTGCTGGCGTGCGCGCATGGACCCTGCTGGAGGGTGCTGAGCTGACCCTCGAGGCACCGACCTACAAGGGTATCGGCCGTGTCATCGCGAAGACCCTGCAGAGCGAAGAGATTCACAACCAGGTTCTGGCGGTGGACTCCTACGCTCAGCAGCGCGGCTTCCACATTGCCTGGGACACCGAGGCAACCGCCGTGCTGACCGCAACCGACGGTGCCCTGCGCCTGTGGTTCGACGAGGGTCGCATCAGCGGCATCGAGCAGGCTGAACCTCAGGTTGGCCCCGAGATTCTGGAGCAGTGCGCAGCCGCTGCCGCACAGCGTCGCGAATCCCTCGCCGCACTGCGCGCCGAGATTGAGCGCGTGGCAGCCGCAGAGGCAGCCGCTCAGAACGCACAGCGCGAGCAGGAGGCAGCAGAACGCGCCGCCGCACGTGCCGAGGCTGAGGCTGAGCGCGCCGTCGAGATCGCCGAGCACGCACCGGTCGCAGAGACCGAGGTACCCGGCGTCGAGAGCACCGAGAACCTCTACCCCGCCGACGAGGCTCCCTTCGATCAGGAGCCGGCAGAGTACGCAGAGCCCGGCCTGGTCACCGTGGAGACCCTGCCCGGCGAGTACGAGGCAGAAGAGACCGAACAGGCTCGCGTCTACACCGACGAGTCCATCGGCGCCGAGCAGCCCGAGTACGAGACCGTTGAGGCTTCCGCAGAGTACGCTGAAGAGCCGGTTGCCGCTGAGGCTGCAGCTGAGCAGCCCGTCGAGGTTGAGCAGGAAGCAGCAGAATACGAAGAGCAGCACGTGGAGCCCATCCGCAACGCTGGCGCAGCTCCCGATTTGCAGGCAGAGCACGAAGAGGCAGCCCGCCGCGAGCAGGCAGAAGCTGCACGCCGCGAGGCAGAGCAGCCCAAGAAGAAGGGCTTCTTCTCCCGCTTCTTCGGCCTCTAAACCGAATACGCAACATTCCTCAGGCGCGGTATCCTCGTGGTACCGCGCCTGTGGCGTGCCCGGCAGGTAGAGTAAGCCTCAGCGCGCATCAATGCCCCCGCTGGCGCATCCCGACGATTAGCATTAGAAGAACGTAACTAAAGAATCAGGTCAGAAGAAGAAACCATGTCAGAAACGCAGAAGCACACTACCCGCAACGGGTTTATCACCATCATCGGCACCTACCTTATTTGGGGCATGCTCCCCCTGTATTTTGTGATGATGGCACCGGCGGGACCGATTGAGATTGTCGTGGCGCGCGTGGTCTTCTCCCTCCTTTTCTGCGCCCTGCTGCTACCGATTTTGCGGGCAACCGCTGACTTCCGCCGCGCTCTCAAGGATCGCCGTATCATGCTGGTGCTGACGGCGGCCTCGTTCCTCATCGGCGCGAACTGGCTTATCTACGTGATGGCAACGACCAGCGGCCACACGATTGACGTGTCCCTGGGCTATTTCATTAACCCGCTGGTCTCCGTGGTGTTGGGCGTGATTTTCCTGCAGGAGCGCCTGCGCGCCGCTCAGTGGGTATCCGTCGCGATTTCCTGTATTGCGGTGCTCATGATGAGCCTCATCTACGGCCAGGTACCGTGGACTGGTCTGGGTGTGGCGTTCTCCTTCGGCATCTACGGTCTGCTGAAAGCGCGCGTCGCCCACGACGTGAGCCCCATCGTCTCGCTATCCCTGGAGACCTTCATCCTGGCGCCCTTCGGCATCGCAGCATTGTTTATTCTCAACGCTCAGGGACAGATGACCCTCTTCAGTGAAGGTCCCGGACACTTCTGGCTTCTCGCCTCCACCGGTGTGGTCACCGTTGTGCCGCTCATGCTCTTTGCGGCGGCAACCAAGGCCCTTCCGCTGTCGATTATTGGCATGGTGCAGTACCTGGGTCCGACCATCCAGTTTGTTCTAGCGCTGACCGTTCTGCACGAGCAGATGAGCGCCGATAAGGTGCTGGGTCTGGGCCTCATCTGGATTGCGCTCATCATCTTCACCGTGGATGCGGTGCGCGCCTCCCGCTCCTACCGCGCCTCCGCGCTGTCCGACCCGGAAACCGGCATGATTCCGCTCGTGCAGGCAGAAGACGTACAGAGCAAGTAGCGCCCCCTCTCCCACCCGTATAAAACACAGTGATGCCCCGCCAGCTAACGCCAGCGGGGCATCACTTTATATCACGCTCACACGCTAAAGCTCAGAACCCTGAGCCTCAGCAGCATCATCGAGAGCATCCAGATCCGGATGACGGTGCAGGTTCAGCAGAGCCAAACCCAGACCACCCCAAATGATCAGGATTGCCACAACGAGCATCACAATTGCAGAGATAGACATGAGGGCTCCTAACGGGTAACGGTCGAATCAACGTGGCCGTGCTCAACCTGACCGGCAATCACCGGAGGTGCCGGAGGCTCTTCAGCCGCACGAGACTTCTTCGACCAGGGCAGAAGAGAAACAACAATCGCGCCCACCAGAATCAGTGCGCTCATGCCCCAACCAAAGATTGCCAGCAGATCCGTGGGGTAACCCTCATAGGGGGTTGCCACAAGCTTAATGACGCTCTGAATCAGGGAGTAGCCCAGAACCAGCGGGGTCACGACAGCCAGCAGAATCATCCAAATCTTGCCGACCTTGATGGAGGAGTAACGGTTCAGGTGCTCAGCCAGAGCGGGCAGCGCGCGCACCACATACGCCACAACGATAATGGCGCACAGACCAGCAGCCAGAATACCGAAGAGGTTCACGAAGTTATCGAGAATATCCAGTACGTACAGACCGGTGGTGGTCGGCATCAGCAGCAGCGAAATCAGAGCCATCGGAACAATCACCAGAGTGGTAGATGCCAGACGGGAGGTCGCGAACTTATCCTGAATACCCGCAATAATCACCTCAAGAATCGAAATAAGGGAGGTGAAACCAGCAAAGAGCAGGGAGCCGAAGAAGAGGATACCGATCAGCACGCCACCGGGCGCCTGAGAAATAATGGTCGGGAACGCAATGAACGCCAGACCAATACCGCTGGTCGCAACCTCGCTCACCTGGGTGCCAGCAGCCTGAGCCATGAAGCCCAAAGCAGCGAACACACCGATACCGGCAAGAAGCTCAAAACCGGAGTTCGCGAAACCAACCACAGCACCGGAACCGGTCAGGTCAGTCTTAGGCTTCAGGTAGGAAGAGTAGGTGACCATAATACCGAAGCCAATGGACAGCGAGAAGAAAATCTGGCCGTACGCAGCAACCCACACCTCCGGGTTAGCCAGGGAGTCCCAGCTGGGGGTGAACAGAGCATTCAGACCGTCCACAGCACCGGGCAGGGTCAGCGAGTAAATCACCAAACCAACGAACATGACCAGCAGCAGCGGGATAAAGATAATGTTGGCTGCGCCCACACCCTTCTGAACGCCCAGAGCCATCACAGCAAGCAGAACGCCCCACACCAGCACCATAGGAATCAGGACGTTCATGTTGAAGTCCAGGGAGACGCCGGGATCCTTTGCAACCTTCAGGAACTCACCCTGGAAGAACGCCTTCGGGTTATCTCCCCACTCATTGGTGAAGGAGAAAACCATGTAACGCAGAGCCCACGCCACAATAGCGGCGTAGTAGATAGCGATGACAAAGTTGATACCCATGTGCCACCAGCCAATGAACTCGGTCTTACGGTTCAGACGGCGGAAAGCCAGCGGGGACGACGCACGCGCACGGTGACCGATTGCGTAGTCAAAGAACAGGAAGGTCAGACCGGCGGTCAGCAGGGCGACAATATAGGGAATCATGAAGGCGCCGCCGCCGTTATCAAATGCGATGTAGGGGAAACGCCAAATATTGCCCAGACCAACAGCAGAACCGATGGCGGCAAAGATAAAGACGCGACGGCTAGAGAAGCCTTCGCGCTTCGTGGGCGCCTTAGGGGTAGATGCTCCCATAGTTGTAAACCTCGAATGTGTGGGGACGCGGATGGTTGGTGCGAGAATAACCCGTCGGAGTGGTGGGCTCTGCTCGCGTCCAGAAATAGTAAACGGCTCTCCAACACGGGTTGGGTGTGGGAGCCGTCAGGCGCCTGAGGGGTGGATGTGCACCTCGGACATGCCTATAAGGTTTACCTTAAAGGTAGGGGTCGGTCAAGAAGACCCCAGCATACGGAAGCTTTCGGAGGGTGAGAGCAGCCCCAAAGCACCCCGAAAATCGGTACTGACTAGCCAAAAGACAGAAAACCCCCGCCGAATCCAAGCAGATTCAGCGGGGGTTTTGAAGTATGAGACACCCGGAAGTCGTTAGACCCGGGTACACGCTACACGGCGGGTTTTAGCCTTCGCGGTGAACCACAGCGTGAGCGAAAGACTCCAGTGCAGCCTTCGCGGTGGACTCGGGCAACGGAGCAATCGCGGCAATTGCACGGTCCGCCCAGTCGTAGGCGATCTGCCATGCTTCCTGGGTGACAGGGTGGGCGGCGAGCGCCTCCACGGCTGCATCCAGTGCCTCGTCGGAGCTCAGGTCAGCATCCAGCAGGGCGCGAACAGCAATAGCGGATTCGTCGCCGGCAGCTACCGCACGGTCCAGCAGGATGGTCGGCAGGGTCGGCACGCCCTCGCGCAAATCGGTGCCGCGGGTCTTACCGCTGGTCTTGCCGTCGCTGACAATGTCGATCACGTCGTCAGCCAGCTGGAACGCCACGCCCACCAGCTCGCCGTACGCCTTGACCATGGAGATAACGTCTTCAGAAGCGCCCGAAAGCAGGGAGCCGTACTCGCCGGCTGCGGCAATCAGGGAACCGGTCTTACCCTCGATGACCGCGATGTAATGGTCGAGCAGGTCCTGTCCCTCGCGGGGGCCGGTGGTTTCGAAGAGCTGGCCGAGCACCAGACGCTCAAAGGTCTGGGACTGAATCTTCATGGGGCGGGTACCCAGCTCGGACACCAACAGGGACGCGCGGGAGAAGATCAGGTCGCCGGTCAGAATTGCGACGGAGTTACCCCAAATCATCTGGGCACTGTCCACACCGCGGCGCTTGGGGGCATCGTCCATGACGTCGTCGTGGTAGAGGGTTGCCAGGTGGGTCAGCTCAACAACCACGGCGGCTTCGATGACCTCATCGTTGATTTCGCCGTCGACAGCTGCCGAGAGCAGCGCCAGCAGCGGGCGCACGCGCTTGCCGCCCGCGGAGAGCAGGTGACGAGATGCGACATCCGCCAGGTGGTCGGTCTGGGAGATGGCCTCAGCCAGGCGCTCCTCAATACGCGCCAGGGAGGAGAGAATCTGCGGACCCAGCTTGGGGTCGGCGGCGATGAGTTCAAAGCCCGCGGGAAGCTTCAGGTCGAGGTCTCCCAGCAGGTCGGTTGCGGCAATGGGCTGCTCTGCGTTGCTCACGGTGTCTTCTATCTTCTTGGTGTTGGTGTCTTCGGTGGTGTGTGAACGCGGTGTCTATGCGTTGTGTGCTTCGGGCTTGAAACCGCGGTGAATGGCGACGATGCCGCCGGTGAGGTTGCGGTACTGCACGGAGGTGAAGCCCGCCTCCTTGAACTTCTGCGCCAGTTCCTGCTGGTTGGGCCAGGCGATGATGGACTCGGCGAGGTATTCGTAGGATTCGGGGTTGGAGGAGATTGCGCGGGCAATCGGCGGGATTGCCTTCATGATGTAGTTCTTGTAGACCGCGCCGAAGGGGGCGAAGGTCGGGGTGGAGAACTCGAGGATGACGATGCGGCCGCCGGGCTTGAGTACGCGGTAGATTTCGCTCAGTGCCTTGGGGTAGTTGGCGACGTTGCGCAGGCCGTAGGACATGGTCACTGCGTCGAAGGTTTCGTCATCGAAGGGTAGGGCGGTGACGTCTGCCTGCACGAAGGTCATGTCGGGGCGGCGGCGGCGGCCCACGTCGAGCATGCCTTCGGAGAGGTCTGCTGCGATGACGTCCACGCCGGCGTCGGCGAAGGGTTCGGAGGAGACGCCGGTACCTGCGGCTACGTCCAGCACTTTCTGACCGGGGTGCGCGTCTACGGCTGCGACTGCCTGCTTGCGCCAGTAGATGTGCTGGCCGAGGGAGAGGATGCCGTTCATGAGGTCATAGCGTTCGGCTACGGTATCGAACATGGCGGCGATGTCGCTGGTTTTCTTGTCTAGGGTTGCGCGGGTTGCGCGGGTGTTCTTCTCTGCGTTCACGCTCTCAATTGTGGCATGGAGGTTACTAGATTCGATAGTTGGGTAAACCGTAGTAGTGTCGCACGGTGCGTTAAGGTGCGTTCTGGAGTGGTTTTCGAGTCGCTAATTCGGGGTTTTATTCATTCTTTGGGGGTGAATTTATGCATGTTTAGCAAAAATTTATGAATATTTATGTATATGCTTGCATTTTTTAACATGGGGGCGCACAATAGACCATAGATTTCATAGAACACACCTCACACAGGAGAACATCATGAACACCGCAATCCTCAAGAAGGCATCCCTCAAGCCCCTCGCACTGCTGGCAGTACTGCCCCTGGCACTGACCGGCTGCGTCTCCACCGCGAACGAGAACTCCGACGCCAACGGCGAGGTCAGCCTCGTCAAGTCCGGCGTACTCAGCGTCTGCACCAACACCCCCTACAAGCCCTTCGAATACGAAGAGAACGGCACCATCGTCGGCCTGGATGCAGACATCGCCAATGCTATCGCCTCCGACCTGGGCGTGAAGGCTCAGCTGACCTCCATCAGCTTTGAGGGTCTGGACTCCGGCACCGGCCTGGCCACCGGTCAGTGCGATATCGCCCTTGCGGGTATCGGCGTGACCGATGAACGTAAGAGCAAGATGGAATTCACCACCGTCTACTTCGACGACAACCTGGCAATCCTGGTCCCCAAGGGTTCCTCCATCAGCTCCGCCGCAGATCTGAAGGGCGTGAGCGTTGGTGCGCAGCAGGCAACCAGCGGTGAAACCTACGCCAAGGAAAACGGCGCAGAGGTCATCCAGTACGAAGACACCTCCCTCATGTTCTCCGCCCTGAAGACCGGTCAGGTCAAGGCAGTCGCAGCGAACCTTTCCGTGGTGTCCGAGGCACTGACCAATGACCCGGACTCCTTCAAGATCGCCTACCAGGATTCCGAGAACACCGAGCAGATTGCCGCAGCAGTTTCCTCCAATAACAAGGCACTGCTGGCCAAGGCTAACGCAACCATCGACAAGCTCAAGAAGAACGGCGAGCTCGACAAGATGAAGGCCAAGTGGGTGGGCACCACCTCCTCGACCTCCGCGAGCGCCTCTTCCTCCGCTTCCTAAGCATCTAGCAGGTTAGCCTCTCCCCCAATTCAGGAGTACCCTTATTACTTTTGGGTTGGGGGATTCTCCGGCCTTCACCCTTGTGAGCGTATAAAACGCTCTTGACCGAACAGCACACGAATAAGAAAGCGCATGTCCTCTAAACTCTCACCCCGTCAGAAGCAGAAGCTCTTCCGCTACGCACAGTACGCCCTTCTGGCAGTTATCGCTCTGGCAGCCATTCTTTTGGCTGACTGGAAGACCCTCAGCCAGCAGGTATTCAACCTGGACGTTGCGGCTCAGCAGTTCCCCGACGTCATCACCGTGGCGTTAAAGAACACCCTGCTGTACACCACCTTGGGCTTCATCGTGGGCCTCTCCGGCGGTCTGCTGCTGGCGCTCATGCGTATTTCCTCTATCGCTCCCTACCGTTGGATTGCGACCCTGTACGTGGAGCTTTTCCGCGGCATCCCGGCGCTGCTGGTCTTCTTCGCGTTCGGTTACGGTATTCCCCTGGCGTTCAAGATCCGCTTCGTGGATAACCTGATTCCGGTGACCCTGTCCCTGGGTATGGTTTCGGCAGCCTACATTAGTGAGGTTCTGCGTGCGGGCCTGCAGGCGATCCCGAAGGGCCAGATGGAGGCGGCACGCTCCCTGGGTATGTCCCACACCCGCGCGATGATTTCGATCATTATTCCTCAGGCGTTCCGCGTGGTTCTGCCCCCGCTGACCAACGAGGTTATCCTGCTGACCAAGGACTCCTCCCTCGTATACCTGCTGGGCGTAACCGTCTCGCAGTACGAGCTGGCGAAGTTCGGCCGTGAGGGCCTGACCGCCGCTAATGCGGGCCTGACCCCCCTGGTGGTTGCGGGTCTGTGCTACCTGATTATCACTGTTCCGCTGGGCCAGCTCTCCGCATACTTTGAGCGCCGCACCCAGCTGACCGGCCGCAAGTAAGCGCAACGACAGATACGGATTACGGAAGATACTATGACTGCTTCAACTTCATCCATGGCCGCCGCCTCGGTGCGCATTTCTAACCTGCACAAGTCTTACGGCAAGGTTCAGGTTCTCAAGGGCATCGACATGCAGGTCGAGCCGGGCGAGGTCGTGTGCCTCATCGGTCCTTCGGGTTCCGGTAAGTCCACCCTGCTGCGTTGCGTGAACCTGCTGGAGGAGCCGAACGACGGCACCATCATGGTGGGCGATACCGAGGTCACCGACCCGGATGTAGACATTAACCGCGTGCGTACCCACATGGGTATGGTGTTCCAGCAGTTCAACCTGTTCGGCCACCTGAACATTCTGGATAACTGCACGATTGCCCAGATTAAGGTTCTGGGCCGTTCCAAGGCTGAGGCGGAGGCGGTTGCCCGCGAGCAGCTCGCCAAGGTTGGCCTGGAGGGCAAGGAAGACCGCTTCCCGGCTCAGCTGTCCGGTGGTCAGCAGCAGCGTGTGGCTATTGCACGTGCACTGTCCATGCACCCGGACCTGATGCTCTTCGACGAACCGACCAGTGCGCTCGACCCGGAGATGGTCGGCGAGGTTCTGAGCATTATGCGCAACCTGGCTGACGAGGGCATGACCATGATTGTGGTGACCCACGAGATGGCGTTTGCCCGCGAGGTCGCCGATAAGGTCGTCTTCATGGCTGACGGTGTGGTCGTGGAGGAAGGCCACGCCGATCAGGTGATTGGTAACCCCCAGCACGAACGTACTCAGGCTTTCTTGGCGCGCGTGCTCGATCCGACCCACGCCGTAGTAGACTAGTACTAGCTCTTGAAAAACGTAGCGGGCGGTGCTGTACGAAACATTCTGTTTCGCGCAGCACCGCCCGCTTTTTAATGCTCTAGTTCGCGGCTGTTCCGGCTCTAGAAGATGCGGCGCGCCACCTTGTCAAAAAGACGGTCCGATAGCACCGTATGCAGAAACACGGAGGGCTTAGCACCGAAACCCACGAGGTAGCGGGTCTTGGGGCGGCGCGCCTCCAGGGCTCGCAGAATAGTTTTAGAGATAACCTTCGGCTCCGAGAGGTTGGAGGAGGGCGAGTAGAGCTTGCGCATATTTGCCGCAACGCGCTGCGCCTGAGCCGCGTAGACGCCGTTTCGGGAGGACTCCTCCAGGTGGTCTGCCGCGATGAGCCCCCAGGGGGTCTTGATACCGCCGGGCTCGATAATGACCACGTCGATACCGAACTCTTCAACCTCCATGCGCAGTGCATCGCTGAACGCCTCGAGGGCGTACTTGGTGGCGTGGTACCAGGCACCCAGGGGCGAGGTAATACGCCCCGCCATCGAGGAGATGTTCAGGATGCGCCCGCTGCCCCGTGCGCGCATATGCGGCAGCACCAGCTGGGTGAGGCGCGCCAGGCCAAAGAGGTTCACCTCGAACTGGCGGCGTGCCTCGTCAATGGGGACGTCTTCAATGGCGCCGTAGGATCCGTAGCCTGCATTGTTGATAAGCACGTCAATGCGGCCTTCTGCATCAATGATCTGCTGTACGGCGGCTTCCATGGACGCCTCATCGGTAACATCCATGCTGAGCGCTTTCACACCCTCGGAGGCGAGCTCTTCAATCTTCTCAACGCGGCGGGCGGCACCGTAGACGGTGTAGCCGTAGCGCACCAGTAGCGGCGCCACGTCATAGCCGATACCGGAGCTGGCGCCGGTGAGAAGAACAACGGGGCGTTGCAGTGACTTAGGCATTGCGCATCCTTTCGGCTTGCTCCCTGTGAGGTTAGCGGGAGTGTACTTTTCCAGGGTACGCCCGCACGGGGTGTACGAGCGCGCAGAAAGCTCAGGGCGTAGCGTGAGGGTATTCTCGCCGGCATATGTGAGGGCAGGACGGCATACAAAAAGCTCGCCGCAGCATCCTGTGCAGATGCGGCGGCGAGCTAATGTTTTGGGGTCAGGGGTTTTGGGGTCAGGGGTTTTGAGGCTGGGGTTTAGACCTCTTCGACGTCAATATTGACCTTGGGTTCGGGGTGCGATTCACCGGTCAGCATGGTCACCAGCAGGGTGGAGTCCTTCACGGCGCGCAGGGAGTGCAGCAGCTTGGCGGTCACGTGAATCGGCTTGCCGGGCACCAGGGTAATATCGCGGTCCTTCACGTGGAAGATCACCTCGCCCTTGAGCACCTGCACGAAGATGGGGTGCACGCTGTGGTGCTCGTGCCAGGACTGGCCTGCAGCCAGTTCCATGAGGGTCAGGTTGCCGCCGTCGGCATCAACAATCTTGCGGGCCTGGGGCTTATCTTCAAAGGGGGTCAGCGCTTCGGTGAGCTGGGGGAATACGAGGACGCGGCCTTCATGGGTACCTGCCATGGTACGCACCTTTCTCTTTAGGGGTGAGTGAAAGGGGGCGCGCAACCCCCTCCATAATATTGGTATTAAAAATACTAAATTTATTATATTGTATTCCCCTCCCCGCAACTGGACAATACCTCAGCTCACATCAAGCTGAAACACCCCGAGCAGGGAGGGGAATAACATCTACTGATAACTCCACACCTTCGAATAGGCGGAGCGATTACTATTACGCGGACGCAACAGGTTCACCATCAACGCCGTCGTACCAAAGCTCACCGCAATAATCATGCAGGTCGCCGCGGTAAACGCACCACCGGGAATCGGCGCAAAAATCGCAATCAGATACAGGATGACCGCGCAGAACGACAGGAACAGCGTCGCAATCGTCATCAACGGCACCAGCACCAAACCACCGCGCGCCGGCACCGCAAAATCTGCCGGACGCACATAACGCAACACGCCCATACCCACGACCGTCCAGATGGCGGTGACCAGAATAGCGGTCACCACATCCGCCGGGCGATGCCAACCGTTAATAATCGTGGAGGCACCCGTCAGGCAGGTCGCCAACGCCGCGCAGAGAGCCACCGTGGGCCGCAAAAAACGAGGCGCCGCCAGGAAGAGCGCCGCGCCAGCCGCCGCCGCGAAGGTCGTGTGGCCACTGGGCGCCGAGTTGCTCAGCGCCTCCTGAACACCCAGGTCGGGCTTCACGATCAGGTAGTGCTTGAGCAGGTACGTGCTCGTCACCGCCGCAGCCCCAACTAGCACGCCAATCAGCGAGGGCAGGAACCGGTGCTTCCAAATCAGCACCGCAATCAGACCCAGCACCGCAATCACACCAACAATCGTGGGTAAAGAATCCAGCGCAGTCAGGGTCGGACCGCGGTAACTCTTGAACTGATGCGCATACTCGGTGTACGCCTGCTCATCAACCTGCTGGCCGGTCGCAGTATAAATAAAGAACGCGAACGCACCGTACAGAGACAGCCCCAGGAACAGCAGCGCCATAATGTGGCGCATCAGAACGCCGGTACTCGGAAGGTGCATGATTTCCCCCTCACCGGGACGGTTCACCGGGCGGCCCGAAGCATCCACGGGCACCTGACCGGTCTGAACATACGCACCGTTCGGATAAGCCGCGGCAGGATACGCCTCCGGAGGGTACGCCACCGGTTGCTGAGGTACCTGCTGAGGCGCCTGCGGCGGCACACGCTGGGGAAGCGGCTGCTGGGCACTTATCTGTTCAGCACCCATCTGAGGAGCACCCATGTGTCCCGCGCCCATATTGGCGTTCAGCGGGTAACCGCTTACCGGAGGCCTCGGCGGGTCAAGGCGACGCGTAGCCTGCAGAGGCTCATCCGCGCTGTAGTTCCCCTGGGAGGCGCGTTCCTGTGCGGAGGGAATCGTCTCGGGTATCTGAATGGGGGCGCGGTAGGCGCGCGGCAGAGGGCGGGTCGCGCCAATAACTTCCGTAGAGTCTTCAGAATCAGCGGGCGCAACAGTCTCGTGGGCGTTGAGCACCTGGGTAGCGTCCTGATAATCGGAGAGCACCTGCGTCTCATCAGAGGAAAATACCGTAGTCGGCGCGTTATCAGCGGCGGCTGCATGCACGTCAGCGGGGTGAAGCACACTGGTAGCATCGAGATTTTCGGAGCTCTCCCAACCGGAGTTTCCTGAACCCGATGTATTTGCCGGTGTTTTCTTCTTCATAACCCTTCGTACCTTCTTGCCCTCATGTCTGTTAGCCATACCCGAGCCCGCCGATGTCCGCTCGTCAAAGCGGCAGCCCCCAAGCTACCGCATCGCGCGCAACATCGTTCGAGTCATCGGGCGAATAACTACCTACTATCCCAGGTTAAGCTATGAAAAACTAAAGTTTTTTCGACCACAACCTGAGAGTTTCCAGAGAATGCGAAACGGGTTGCGAGCGCACCCGCATCAGAGCGGAATGCTATGGTGAGCTCATAGCGCATCAAAGAAGGGCAGATACCTTGAATACCAGCATGAGCGTGCCGCCTCTCGGCTACGGTTTTCGCCTCACAAACACTCCCCTGCCGCCCCTGCAGGAGGTTCTGGAGAACCTTTTCACGGTCGAAATTCCGATGACCGTGACCTTCCGCGGGGTCAATAGCCGCCAGAGCGCGCTGATTTGCGGCCCGCACGGCTGGGGCGAGTTCGCACCCTTCCTCGAGTACGGTGCCCAGGAGTCTGCCGCGTGGCTCGCCTGCGCGCTGGAGGCGGCGTGGCTACCCGCCCCTGAACCGGTGCGTACGCGCATCCCGCTGAACGCGACCCTGCCCGCGGTGCCCGCCGAGCGTGTGCCGGAGGTGCTCGCCAAGTACGAGGGCGAGATTCAGGAACTCAAAATCAAGGTGGCTGAGAAGGGTCAGAGCCTCGCCGATGACGTTGCCCGCGTGGCGGCGGCGCGAAAAGCGCTCCCGAATGCGCGTCTGAAGGTGGACGCGAACATGGGCTACACCCTCGCCGGTGCCCTTGAGGCACTGCGTAAGCTCTGCGAGTACGGCATTATTTACGCTGAGCAGCCGGTGGCAACCATTGAGGATATGGCGGCGCTCCGCTTTGCTATCGCCAAGGAGGGTCTGCCCGCCCGCATTGCCGCGGACGAGTCGATTCGTAAGGCGGAGGATCCGTTGAAGGTGGCTCGCGCCAACGCCGCAGATCTGATGGTTATTAAGGCAGCACCCCTGGGAGGTGTACGCCGTGCGCTCGCACTGGTGGAGCAGGCGCAGCTTCCGGCGGTGGTGTCTTCTGCGCTGGAGTCTTCGGTGGGCATTGCCACCGGCGCCTCGCTAGCGGCTTCCCTGCCGACTTTGAAATACGGGTGCGGTCTGGGCACGGTCTCCCTCATGGCTGAAGACGTCACCGACGAGCCGCTCATCGCCCGCGACGGGTTCATGGACCTGCGCACCATCACCCCCAGTCCGCAGCGCCTGGCGCGTCTTGCCACCGATGAGCAGACCCGCCAGTGGTGGGTGGACCGCGTTACCGCCTGCTACCGCGTACTGGAACGCACCGCTGATCTGTAACGGTTAGTGCAGTAACGATGAGGTCGTGAAGGGTAACCAAAACTGAAGGAAAAAGCCCGCGGCATTAGAATGGTACGGTGACTGAAAACCGCTCAACCCCCGCCATGCTCACCGCAATATCCGTGCTCGATTCGCTGATTCGTGCCGGTATGCGGCATGTTGTCGTGTCTCCGGGATCCCGCAGTGCACCTCTTGCGTACGCTATTGCCGCCGCCGCTGAAGCCGGCGCACTCATTGCGCACGTGCGTGTGGACGAGCGAAGTGCAGCCTTTACCGCCCTGGGCATTGCGAAGGCGTCCGGTCAGCCGGTGGGTCTGGTGTGCACCTCCGGTACGGCTCTGGGCGAGTACATGCCCACCGTCATGGAGGCGTACCACGCTGGCGTGCCCTTGGCGGTGCTGAGCGCTGACCGCCCGGAGCGTCTGCGCGGTAGCGGCGTGAATCAGACGACCCGCCAGGCGAGTTTCTTCCATCCTTTTGTGCGCGCTGAAGCTGATTTGACCTCCTACCCGGAGCAAGTTGAGGGCGAGCAGACTCAGGCTTTTGCGGCTTGCTTGAACGCGCTGACCGGTCGTAGCGCCGAGCATTGGCGCAAGCAGTCGGCTGATCCGATTGGCCCGGTGCACCTGAACATTTGTTTTGATACGCCGTTGACACCCTCGGGTCGTTTTGCGCAGATGCTGCCGCAGTGGGCGCAGAGCCTGCTGGAGGATTACGACCCGCAGGCTGAGGGTCGTGCCCGCGCCGCCCGCGCCGAGGGTTCGGGGCTCTCCAGCGCTGAGCAGCGTTGGCTCCTGGACTCCTTGGAGGCGCAGGGGGACCTGGCGGAGTTCACCCCGGCGCACCGCACCGTGGTGGTTGCCGCTGATGGTGCCGGTGAGTTCGCGGCTGAGTTTGCGCGTGTGCTGGACCTGCCGCTCTTTGCCGAGCCTTCCTCCGAGGCGCGCCACGGCGCCACCTCGATTCCGCACTACCCGCAGCTGCTCGGCGATGAGTCGTTCGCGCCCGCGGCACATATTGAGCGTGTGGTGCTCTTCGGACACCCGACGCTCTCACGCCCGATTACGGCGCTGCTCGAACGCACGGATATTCAGTGTGCGTTCTACGCGCCGCGCCGCGCCAGCTGGTACGAGCCGGGCGCTCGCTCCTTCGTGGAGCTGTCGACCCCGCACGAGCTTGCCGAGTTTGCGTGCGCATCCTCTGTTGCCGCTGATGAGCTGGTGGATGAGCTGAGCTGGCTAGAGCAGTGGGTTGAGCCCGCCCGCGAGCTGCAGGATGAGTGCCTGCGCGCCATTGCCGCCTACGAACACCCGGGTGCTGAGAGCTCGGTTGACTACACCGATTACCGCAACCGCACCGCCGGCCGCTCCTACGCCCGCCGCGTCTGGCAGGATGCGGTGGCTCAGCGCCGCCTCATGGTGCTGGGTTCTTCAAACCTGGTGCGTGATTTGGATGCGGCAGCCCCCGCCCTGGGCGAGCCCGCCCCCGCACGCGTGTTTGCTAATCGCGGTCTAGCCGGTATTGACGGCACGATTGCGACCGCTATCGGTGTGTCTCTGTCGGGCTACTACCCTGCCGGCGTGGATGAGAACTCCCGCCCGGTCATTGGTGGTACCGCCCTGCCGGTGACCCTGCTGTGCGGTGACCTGACCTTCCAGCACGATGTGTCCTCGCTGAACCTGCCGAATACGGAGCTTCTTCCCGAGCTGCGTGTTGAGGTCTTTGACGATGCCGGCGGCGGTATTTTCACGACCCTTGAACACGGTGATATGGCTCGTCAGGAGCAGTTCACCGCCGCTGTGGACCGTTTCTTCACGGTGGCTGCCGCCCCGAATACTGATTTGGCGCGCATGGCTGCCGGGTTTGGCACCGAATCGGGCGTTGAGGTGCGCATTCACACACCCTAAAGCTGTTTCTAAAGGCAGCAGGCTAAGCCCCGTGCGCAGGGTTGAACGATATACTGAAAATTACCTGTGCCATAGCCTTCCGTGGCTGAAAGCTAGCCGGTCGTAGCGGTTTCACTCACCGCTACCTTCGCGTTTTTTGCGCGCCTGCTGACGTAAGGCACCCTATCTATCATTTATTGACCTTCACGCTCTTGCCGCTGATGCACACCGCCCGCGACCCCGAGGTTTTACCCCGGCTAGCCCGGTGCATGCGGCGGACGTCGCTCCCAAGGATTCTCATGAGCTCACTCGATATTATTGTTGCTGTCCCCTCCGGAGCCGGTTGGGTTCCCGTACACGCCATGGCGGAGCTTCTCGCCCGCTACACCGGCGGTACCGTCCACACCGTGGATGTGGGCGCATCCCTCAGCAAGGAAACGAAGCTTCTGGCGCGTCTGCCCCGCCTCAAGGGCGGCTCCAAGCGTTGCCTGGTGATCGCTTCTGATCCCGGTCAGCTGTACGCCATTTCGCAGCGTTCTTTCGCGTTCCGCCGCTACGGTGCGATCTACGGCTGGGTGATTGATAGCTTCTGGGATGACCGTATTCCCGCGGTGGCTAAGTCCTCCACCTACGACCGTATTTTCGTTGCGGACGTTGACGACGTTCAGCCCTGGACCGCTGCGGGAGTGAAGGCCCCCGGCGTTCTGCCCTGGGGTGCGGATGTTTGGAGCAAGTTCAGCGACCGTCTGGCTGCTCTGGGCTCAAAGAGCACCGACCTGCTGCGTGTGGGCCGTCAGCCCGCCGCCTACGAAGATGACGAGGCGACCGCCGCCCTCGCCGGCGAGCTGGGTCTGAGCTTTGAGGGCCGCCCGCCCTTCGGGGCAAATGACCGCGAGTCGGCTCAGCACCTGCAGGATTCGCTGAACCGCGCGAAGTTCCTGCTGGCGTTCTCCACTTCGGTCAGCCCGGCACCGTACACTCACCCGACCAAGGAGTACATTACCGGCCGTTGGACCGATGCCCTGGCTTCGGGTGTGACCGTGGTCGGCAAGGTTCCGAACACCACCACCGTGCGTGAAATTCTTTGGGATAGCGCAACCATCGACATCGACCATGCGGATGCACGCGCGGGCCTCGCGCAGGTTGCCGATGCGGTCTCCCGCTGGACCCCCGCGCAGGGTGAGCAGCAGATTCGTCAGGCGTTGCAGCACCTGGATTGGCGTCACCGTTTCGTGCAGCTGTGCGAGGCGATGGGTGAGGTCCCTGCCTCTTTGACAGCTGATTGCGAGGCAATGCGCGCCCAGTACGTTCAGCGCTAAATACGTGCCCTAAGGTTATGGGCATATAAAAGATGAGGGCTGGTTTCTAATCCTAGAAACCAGCCCTCACCTGCATTTATGCCTCATAAGGCATATTGAATATGGGGTTTAGTACGATGCCTGACCCAGCGTAATCGGACCCGTGAAACCACTGGTATCCGGATGCTCCGCATCGAGGTACGCCGCCACCGGCGCGTTCTCCAGCTGAGCCAGTCGATCCAGCAGGAAGCGGGTCGCGCCCGGTGCGTACGGCAGCTTATACATTGCCGCGGTCGTCGCCTCGTCATCACGGTCCAGAGTGGAGGAACGAATCGACTCAATAGCGGTCACCATGGTGTTGCGTTCACGCTCCACGAAGGTGCGGTCTACCGGCTCACCGTTACCGGGCACATACACGCGGTAACGGTCAAATTCGAGCACGGCACCGAGAGTGTCAATCCAACGGTCGGGGAAGGAATCCTCGAAATAGGGATCGGTACCCTCTTCAATCAGACCACCCATGAAGAGCACGTCTTCAATACCGACCAGAATGTCACCATCAGTGTGGCCGGGACCCATGTACATGAGGGTTGCGCTACGCTCACCCAGATCAATGGGGGTGAAGGTAATGCCGTCACCGCTATTGGCGACCAGGCGGTTGGGAACAATAATGTTGGTGGCTGCACCCTGATGGTGTGCCATTTCCGGTTCGAGCGTCTCGACGTAGGGACGCTGCGCCTCACCGTATTTACGAATTGCGCGCGCGGCGCGAGGATGCGCCCAGAATTCTTCGGCACCCATTGCCGCGAAAACATCGTTACCGAAGAAACGCTCATAGTGTCCATGAGTGTTTACGACGGTGATAGGAAGGCGCGTGAGACGGCGAACCTCATCATAGATTTCGGTTGCCTGACGGGGACCTGCGCCGGTATCCACGACAAGTGCCCGTTCCAGTCCGAGGACCAGTCCGGTGTTCAGTCGGTAGTTGTCGGTCGCAATGCGGTACACGCCGTCTGCGAGTTCAATAGTACGAGCCATAGATACAACCCTACTGTAATTTTTGGTACTTGCGGGGCTAATCGGGCTTCTGGAGAACATATTTTTGCACTATTGCACATCACTAAGGGCATAAAAGTGCATCATTCCGCACAATTACGCCTCTACGGGCAGGTGGCACGTGATGCTTGACAACCTCTGCAGATTGATTAGTCGGGTAGCGCGTTCTCCCAGCTAGTCCAGCTCTGATTAGGCTCTGAGCAAGAACCAGAAATCACGCCCTATAGGATAGGAGTATGACTTCTTCCCTCACCTCGTCTTCCACCCCTTCAAACCTGCCCTTCCCCAGCGGCACCGGACGCTACGCTCCCTCCCCCTCGGGTGATTTGCACCTGGGTAATTTGCGTACCGCCATTTTGGCGTGGGCGATGGCTCGCCGCGGTGGCAAACCCTTCTATCTGCGTGTGGAGGATCTGGACCGTGTGCGCCCGGGTGCTGCGGAGCGTCAGATTGCTGATTTGGCGGCACTGGGTCTGGATTGGGATGCAAGCCCTGGTACCCCGGCAGCCGGCGCCCCGGCAGAGCGTGTTGAGGGTAGCGAAAGCACCGAGGGCAAGGAAGCAGGTGTGCTGTACCAGAGCACGCGCCTTGCCGCCTATGAGCAAGCGGTTGCGCAGCTGCGCGAGGCAAACCTCGTCTATGAGTGCTTCTGTACCCGCCGCGAAATTCAGGAGGCGTCGAGTGCCCCGCACGGTGCGCCGGGCGCATACCCGGGCACCTGCCGTGAGCTGAGCAAAGCGCAGCGGGAGGAGCGCCGCGCCCAGCGTCCGCCGGCTCTGCGTCTGCGCGCCGAGTGCACAAGCTACACGGTGCAGGATGATTTTTATGGCGCATACACCGGCCTGGTGGATGATTTTGTGCTGGTGCGCAATGACGGCACCTATGCCTATAACCTGACCTCCGTGGTGGATGACGCCTTTGTGGGGGTTGAGCAGATTGTGCGCGGCGATGATCTGCTTCCTTCGGCGCCTCGCCAGTCGTATTTGGCGCAGCTTTTGGGGTTGGCGCAGCCGCGTTACGCGCATGTGCCGCTGGCACTGAACGAGGAGGGTAAGCGTCTGGCAAAGCGTGACGGCGCGGTGACTCTGCCACAGCTGCGTGAGGCGGGCGTTGAAATCCCCACGATTTTGGGGTGGATTGCCGCGTCTATTCCGGTGTACGACGCTGATGGTTCCGCTCATTCTGCGGATGTTCCGGTGCCCAATGCGGCGGCGATTTTGGAGCGTTTTGACCCGGCTCGTATGGCTACTGAACCGTGGGTCGTGAGGGATCTCTAAGCCTCTGTGACATTGTCGTGTAACAGTTCAACACTCCGAACGGCTTTTAAATTTTTCGTTTAATTCGTTTCAGATGCATACGGCTCTGAACGTTTGCGTTGCTTTTCAGTAGCATCTCTTGCACCGAAGTGCCCGAAACCCTGAATTTCAGGGGTTTTTCGGGCACTTTTTCGCACATGCTCCCACAGCACCCCACGTGTACGACCATGGAATTTAAACAATAAATACATATTTATTCCACAGACTCAAACTCTTTAACGTCAAATAGACTTTATTTTCAGCCTTTCAGAACCTAGACTGTATCCTATGCCACTCATAAAGTTATGGGGTAGCGCATAAATACACACAGGCGCACACTATCACCAGGAGAGAAGGAACATTATGGCCGCGAGTACATACCAGGTCATCGCGCTGGCGATTTATTTTGTTGCCATGATCGCGATCGGCCTATGGGCAAATAGCAAAAACAACAGTCTTGACGACTATGTGCTGGGCGGGCGACAGCTCTCCCCCACCGTCGCCGCTCTCTCAGCAGGCGCCTCCGATATGTCCGGCTGGCTCCTCATGGGCCTGCCCGGCGCCGTCTACCTCAGTGGCCTCTCCCAGGCTTGGCTCGCCGTCGGCCTGACCATCGGCGCGTGGTGCAACTGGAAGTTCGTGGCGCCGCGTCTGCGTAGCTACACCGAAGTAGCAGGCGACTCCGTGACCGTCCCTGTCTTCCTGAGCAACCGCCTCAAGGACACCAAGCGCGTGCTGCGCATCGTCTCCGGTGTCGTGATTCTGGTGTTCTTCACCTTCTACGTCTCCTCCGGCATGGTGTCCGGCGGCCTGTTCTTCAAGTCCTCATTCGGCCAGGAATACCACACCGGCATGCTCCTGCTGGCAGGCATCACCGTGTTCTACACGCTCTTCGGCGGCTTCATGGGCGCATCCTACACCGACATGGTTCAGGGTCTGCTCATGCTCGCAGCGCTGATCGCCGTTCCGGTCATCACCATCATTGACCTCGGCGGCGTGGGCCCCGTGGTTGAGTCCATCAGCCAGGTACGCCCCGACGCGCTCAGCATCTTCGCGGGCACCACTTTCGCCGGTATTGTTTCGTCCCTCGCATGGGGTCTGGGCTACTTCGGCCAGCCGCACATTATCGTGCGATTCATGGCGATGCGCACCCCCGCAGACGCTAAGTCCGGCCGCCGCATCGGTATCAGCTGGATGGTCCTGACCGTGTTCGGTGCACTGAGCGGTGCGTTCATGGGCATCGCATACTTTGCACGCCACCCCGAGGCGTCCCTCACCAACCCCGAAACCGCAGAATCCGTGTTCCTGGACCTCGCACAGATTCTGTTCCACCCCTTCATCGCCGGTCTGATTCTGGCTGCGGTTCTGGCGGCAATTATGTCCACCCTCTCCTCGCAGCTGATCGTGTGCTCCTCCGCTCTGGTGGAGGACCTCTACGGCATCTTCTCCTCGAAGAAGCTCAGCGCAGGCAAGTCCCTGTGGCTCGGCCGTGCAGGCGTGGCAATCGTGGCAGTGGTCGCCGGTGCACTGGCGTGGAACCCGAACAGCTCCATTCTGCAGCTGGTCGCATTCGCGTGGGCGGGCTTCGGTTCGGCATTCGGCCCGACCGTTCTGCTCTCCCTCTACTGGCGTAAGCTGACCACCCAGGGTGCACTCGCCTCCATGATTACCGGTGCCGTTGTGGCATTCGCATGGGGTCAGAGCCCGCTGAAGTCCGTGCTCTACGAAATGGTTCCCGGCTTCGCTTCGGCGCTGCTGATCGCAATTATCGTCTCCCTGGTCACCTATAAGAAGAACCAGGTCATTGATGAAGAGTTCGACCGCGCGGTAGAGCTCGCCAAGGTCAAGTAACCGTCAAGTAACCGAGGTCGGGTAAGGATTCTTGCCCAGCGTCTAAGGCCCGGGCCGCACACGCGCGGTCCGGGCCTTCTTCTATGCTCGGCAACCCGGTTCGCTATACCGGGCACCCCGCTCACCCTCGACCGCTCCCGGGCACCGTAGAATAGGGTCTATGACTGCACAACTTCCCGAAAAGGTCTCGGACATCTTCAACCCCGCCGACTGGCGCATCGTCGAAGGCTTCGAAGACTTCACCGACATCACCTACCACCGCCAGGTTCAGCGCGACGAAAACGGCGAAATCGTACGCGATCTGCCCACCGTGCGCATCGCATTCGACCGCCCTGAGGTCCGCAACGCATTCCGCCCGCACACCGTGGACGAACTCTACCGCGCCCTCGACCACGCACGCATGACCTCCAACGTAGGCACCGTGCTGCTCACCGGCAATGGCCCCTCCGCCAAGGACGGCGGCTGGGCATTCTGCTCCGGCGGCGACCAGCGCATCCGCGGCCGCGACGGCTACCACTACGCCAGCGGTGACACCGCAGAAAGCATCGACCCGGCACGCGCAGGCCGACTGCACATCCTTGAAGTGCAGCGCCTCATCCGCACCATGCCCAAGGTCGTTATCGCCCTCGTCTCCGGCTGGGCTGCAGGCGGCGGCCACTCCCTGCACGTAGTTGCTGACCTGACCATCGCCTCCGAAGAGTACGGCAAGTTCAAGCAGACCGACGCAACCGTCGGCTCCTTCGACGCAGGCTACGGTTCGGCGCTGCTCGCACGCCAGGTGGGTCAGAAGTTCGCCCGCGAAATCTTCTTCCTTGCCAAGGAATACAACGCACAGCGCATGTACGAAATGGGCGCAGTCAACGACGTCGTTCCCCATGCAGAGCTCGAGAACAAGGGCCTGGAATACGCGGCGCATATTGCCCGCCAGTCCCCGCAGGCAATCCGCATGCTCAAGTACGCCTTCAACCTGCCCGACGACGGCATGCTCGGCCAGCAGGTCTTCGCCGGTGAGGCAACCCGCATGGCATACATGACCGACGAGGCCGTGGAGGGCCGCGACGCGTTCTTGCAGAAGCGTGACCCGGATTGGTCCAACTACCCCTACTACTTCTAAGAGACAGCCCTTCTACAGAAGTAGTTTCAGATGCATAGGCTCGGAGCCGGATTCAACCCTGAGAACCTCAGCTAAGAATCCGGCTCCGGCGCATTTGATGCCGCACCGGCATATGACACCGGCGCATGACAGCACGCAGCCGCTACAAACAGCCGCTAAGGATTTAGCCATGATGAACACCCCCGTACCCGGGCTCATGCCCTCCCCCGCCCCGCAGGAGGTTGCCCTGCACCCGCAGGCGGTACAGGTGCGCGCCGACCAGCCCGCCGACCCTCACGCCATGCTGAGTGCCTTTGAGCAGCTACTGGGCGGGTACGCGGCGGATGCCGATGCGGCTGCGGGGCCTATCGCGCTGGTGGTGGGCACCTCCGGATCCACAGGAACCCCCAAACGCACCGCACTGACCGCGCGAGCTCTTGCCGCCAGCGCGGCAGCCACCGAGCGCTTCTTCGGCTCAAACTCCGATGCCGCATCGCAGTGGCTCCTGGCTCTTCCGGCGCACTATATTGCTGGCGCGCAGGTGCTCGCCCGCTCCGTGCTCGCAGGCACCGCCCCGGTCATTGCCCGCTCCGTGACCGAGCCCGTGCACTTTAGCCCCGAGGTATTCCTGCAGGCGGTTGAGCAGATGAGCTCGGCACGCCGGTTTATCTCCCTGGTGCCCACCCAGCTGCATAAGCTGCTCGAAAGCGCGGACACCGACCCGCGCCTGGGCGCTGAGATTCACGAGGCGCTCAGCTCCTTCACCGGAATCCTACTCGGAGGCGCCCCCGCCAGCGCCGACCTGCTCGCCGCCGCCTCCGCGCTGGGTCTGAATACGGTAACCACCTACGGTAGCGCCGAAACCGCGGGCGGATGCGTCTACTCCGGCTCCGTACTGCCCGGCGTGCGGGTGGAGCTCGTGCCCGAAGAAGGCATGCCGACCGCGCCGAATATCGGCGGGAAGCCGGCGCATGAAGAGTCTGCACAGGTGGGTCGCATTTGGATCAGCGGCGCGCACCTCGCCAGCGGCTACATTGGCGATGCAGCCCGCACCGCCGAGCACTTTTTCACCGCCGCGGACGGCACCCGCTGGTACCGCACCGACGACTACGGGCTGCTGAGCCCTGTAGCGGCTCCCGACAGCAACGAGAACTGTAGCGAGCCGCGCCTGCAGGTACTCGGCCGTAGCGACGACGTGCTCATCAGCGGAGGCGTGAAAATCTCCGCCCGCGCAGTGGCGACCGTCCTCGAAGAGCACCCCGCAGTGCGTGAAGCCTGCGTGGTCGGGCTACCCGATGCCCGCTGGGGCACCGCCATTGCCGCCGCAGTCACGCTCGTGCCCTCTGCCGATGCTGCACCTACTGAGAATAGCCCCGCCCTCACCGAAGAACTCTGCGCCAAGCTGCGCGCCCGCTGCGCCGAAAAGCTCGGCGCGCCCGCCGCACCCAAGCAGCTGAGCATCCTGCCGGATTTCCCGCTCACCAGCACCGGCAAACCGGACCGCGCAGAAATATACAGTATCCTGGACAGAGACTACCGTCAGGGCTAGAGCAGGCTCATCCGCGCATTTTCACCCCGCGCACGCAGCCGCCCACACGCCCTAGCTATCGCATCACAACACCCACGCATCATACGCACTTAGACCCGGAAGGAACCCCCGTGGCAACTGCCGCCCAATGGATTGAAGGCGCTCGCCTGCGCACCCTGCCGCTTGCCGTCGCCCCCATTATTGCCGGCTCAGCTGCCGCCTACGAGATCAACGAATTCAAGCCGCTCTACGCGTTCTTGGCGTTCCTCGTCGCGTTCTTCCTGCAGGTGGGCGTGAACTACGCCAATGACTACTCCGACGGCATCAAGGGCACCGACGAAGACCGCGTGGGCCCGCTACGCCTCGTCGGTTCCGGCGTGGCAAGCCCCCGCTCCGTCAAGTACGCCGCCTTCGGCTGCTTCGGTCTGGCGATGCTCGCCGGCCTTGCCCTGGTGGCGCTGGCGAATCAGTGGTGGTTCCTGGCGATTGGCGCCTCCAGCGTCTTCGCGGCGTGGGGCTACACCGGCGGCAAGCACCCCTACGGCTACATGGGCCTGGGTGACGTGTTCGTCTTCGTCTACTTTGGTCTGGTCGCGACCCTGGGCACCCTCTACACGCAGGCGCACACCCTGACCCTGCTCGGCTGGGTGGGCGCTATCGGCATTGGCCTGATTTCCTGCGCGTTGCTCATGGCGAATAACGTGCGTGACATTCCCACCGACATTGAGGCGGGCAAGCTGACCATGGCGGTCCGCCTGGGCGAACGCTGGTCGCGCATCACCTACATTGTGGAGATGGCGCTGGCACTGGGCCTGGGCGTGCTCCTGCTCGATGAAAACCCCTGGTTCCTGCTCATCTTCCTGCTGGTGGGCCCGACCATCCACTCCTGCGTGACCGTGTGGACGCGCGGCGGCCGCGACCTGATTCCCGTGCTCAAGCAGGCGGGTATTGTGGCGCTCGCGTACTCGGTTATTCTTGCCTTCGCCGTGTGGCTGGGTTCGCTGGATATTATTAGCCACGAAGTTCAGGTGTTCACCGGCTACTAAGCCGACTCACGGTTCTGCGCCAGTTCTGCACTGCCTCGCATCGGGCTCTTTTACCGCGCCGTTAAGCCGCTAGCGGGCATCCAGTTCATAGTTCCGCGATAACGCGGCGGTATGTCATAGTAGTGCTTATGATTCGAGCCATGCTGATTATTGGCGGCGCTGCCCTCATCGTGGGGCTGACCCTCTACACCCTCTTGGACGCCGTCCGCACCCCCGCACACGAGGCGCGCACCCTGCCCAAGTGGCTGTGGGTCCTCGTCACCCTGCTCTTCCCCGTGGTGGGCCCCATCATGTGGCTTATCCTGGGCCGTCCGAAGGCACAGCCCGCGGCAGGCACTCGCCCCGGATTCGGTCAGCGACGCAGCGCCCCCGCGCCCTCGGTCTCTTCCCCCGACGACGATGAAGAGTACCTGCGCTGGCTCAAAGCAAAGGCAGAACGCGAACGCCGCAGCCGCGAGGCAGAATCGAACAACAAGCAGGACCCCGAACATAAGAACCCCGAGGACGGCACCCCGGATCCGGGTAACGGGCAGAACTAGTCAGGGCGGCTAGGCTCGCGCTCCTCAGATTTACAGCAAGAGGCTGTGGGCACATCCAATGCGGATGGGCTCACAGCCTCTTACTATGCTTAAAAACAGCTTTATGAACTAGCTGCCGGGCCTTTAGCTACCGGGCAGCTGAATCACACCACCGTACAGCGGCGCGGCAGGCTCCGAATACTCCACGAAACGCGGCATCTCATGCTCAAAATCAGTGGTGCTAAACGCCAGAGTCGTAATCGACGCCAGGTTGCACTCGCGGGCGCGCGGGTCATGCTGCAGCATGCGGCCCTCAACACCCAGGCGAGTAATCCAAATCGGCAGCTGGTGCGACACAATAATCGCCTCCGCGCCCTCGCCGCCGCGCTCGTAGGCGGTACGCGCCGCATCCTGAACAGCCGCCGCCATACGGCGCACCTGATCCAGGTAGGACTCGCCCCAGGAGGGGCGCGCCGGGTTGTACAGCTTCGTCCAGTGACGCGGGTTCTGCAGCAGCTCCTGCGCGTTCACGTGCAGACCCTCAAAGTAGTTATCCGCCTCGATGACGCGCTCATCCGGCTGCGCGGTCAGACCCAGCAGCTCCTCAACCGGGGCGGCAGACTCGCGGGTGCGCTGCAGCGGCGAGCAGACCAGGTGCACGAAGCGGGAGCCGCGCTCAGCACGGGCCGCGAACTCCTCGGCGCTCAGGCGCACCATCTGCTGGCCCTTATCCGACAGGCGGTAGCCGGGCAGACGGCCGTACACGATACGCTCGGGGTTGTGCACCTCGCCGTGACGCATGAGGTGAACTTTAATGGTGGAAGTTTCAGTCATAATCCCAGTCTCTCAGATAGCGCGCCCCACCCCAAACAGGCGACCCGCACATACCCTCTACAAATACAAAACCTGGCGTACAAAACCCAGCCCGCGAAAACTGTAGGAAGGCAAAAACCCCGCCTCTCCATACGGAGGGCGGGGCGAAAGAAGTCTATTTACTTCTTGTTGCGGCGCTGGTGGCGGGTCTTGCGAAGCAGCTTGCGGTGCTTCTTCTTGGACATACGCTTGCGGCGCTTCTTGATAACGGAACCCATAGGATTTCCTCACTTTACTCGTACCCGGCCGAGCCATTCGACTCGGTAGCTACCCGGGGATATTTATACCGGTATAACCGATCCAAAACGCATTTTAGGCACAGAAATACCCTTGCGTTTTAGAGCGCTACCTACCTAGAGTACTAGGTTTACCCCCATTTTCACCATTCGAGAGCGGCTTTTCAGGAGTTTTTCCCTGAATTTCCGCTTTTCCCGCGGGGATATCGAGGATATCTCGGGGATATCTCAGGGCGAAAACGAGGATTCGGTAGCCCTAACGGCGCTTCTTCTTCGACTTCTTCGAGCCCTTAGCGCGGCCATGAGACAGCACCGAACCGGAAGAAGCTACAGCAGCATCAGGAGCGCTCTCCTCAGCCGGGGAGGCGGCCTCTACCAATTCCGCAGCCGATTCCTGCGCGGGATCAGAAGCCTCAGCGGGTTCTTCAACCGGCTCTTCCACCGAAACCTCTTCAACGGCGCTTTCCTCAGCTGCCTCTTCTTCAGCCGCCGCATGCAACGCCTTCAAACGCTCAGCACGCTCGGCCTCGGCACGAGCCAGCGCCTCCTCATCAATAGCGGGCTGAGGCTCAGGCTGGGGCTCGGGCTTCGTTTCAGCCTTCAGAACCTGCTCCTTCACTGCCTGATCCTTCTCAGCGCTCTCCTGAGCTTCATTAGGTTCGTACACATCCACACCGAAGAAACGCTTCATCTTCGAGAAGATGCCGCCGCGCTCCTGCACCGGCTCCTCATGCGGAAGCCTCTCGTAGGTATCGTGAATGGTCGCAGCCGCTTCAAGACGGGTAGGCTCAGCAGGTTCAGCAGCGGGCGCCTCCTGGCGCGCAGGGGCACGCAGAACCTTCTCAGCCGACTCAGACTCCGCAGGCGCCGCGGCAGTCACAACAGCCGCAGGACGCGCAGTACGGGCAGGTGCAGTCAGCACCTTACTGCGATCCACGGGCTTAATGATGGTCGCACGCACCGGAGAAATAATCTGACCGCTACGACGACGCGGAGCCGCCGTGGAGGCGCGCAGAACCTTCGCGGGACCCGCAGCCTCTTCCTGCGCGTAGGTGTCAGGGACGCTCGGCAACTGACCGCTAGGAGTCTGGGCGCTGAGAGTCTGCGAGGCAGGAGCCTGGGAGGCTGGTGCAACCTGCGCTACCGGGGTGCTGCGGCGCGGGGTGCCGAAGCTCAGCGGCACATCCGGGCTCACCGAATGAGCGGCAGTCTGCGCGGCCGCTACGGAAGCCGCGGCAGGTACGGGCTGAGACGCAGCGGGAATGGAACGTTCCACCTTGTCAGAAGCAGAAATATCTGCGCCAGAAGTAGTCTCGGCAGAGGTATCAGTCGGCTCGGAGGGAATCTCAGACGCCGCCTCCTCAACGTAGGCAACCTCAACGTGGGCAGCCTCGGATTCAGACTGCTCATACTCCACGTCAGCAGACTGCGCAGACACCTGAGCCGGCTCAACCGGCGCCGCAACAGGAGCATCCGCGGCAGAAAGTGCCCCCACATCAGCGAAGGACGGGTCATCCTGCATCAAATCATCAAAGTCATCAGCGGCAAACTCATCCACATCAACCGGCGCAAACTCAGAAGCAATCGGCTCACCCGGCAGACCATTCGCAGAGGTCGCCTCCTGCTCCAGGTCAATACCGGCATCGGAATACATGCCGCGCAGCTGACCAATCACCATGGCACGCGCAGTCGCAGCGTCGCCAGCCTTCAGAGCCTCCGCAATAGCGCGACTCTCAGCACGCAAACGCTCCACAGCGCTACTCCACAGCGGCATACGGCCCACCAGCGACAGCATCGACTCAAAGCTAGGCTGACGCACCGACGCGAGCAGACCCACCAGCAACTCATTACCACCGCAACGCATCACCTGGTGGTGGAACGTCAACAGAAGCTCCAGGAAGTCACGAATCGACAGGTCGAAATCTTCCATCTGCTCCAGGACCTCGTCCATCTCCGCGAAGGAGACGGTCTTCGGGTCAATACGCGCAATCGCCCAGCTTTCCAGCAGAATACGGGTCTGCACCAAGTCACGAGTCGGGTAACGCGAACTGGACATGTGCAGGCGCAGAGCAGCGCTGGCGGCAGCGGCAGGCTCATCGCTCAGGTGCACCAGCATTTCCTTGCCGCGACCGTTGTACAGCTGCACCAGGTCCATATCTTCCAGGGTGCGCAGAGCCTCGCGGGTGCGGGAACGACCCACACCAATAGCGCGCGCAATTTCGCTATCGTTGGGCAGGTCCTGACCCAGCTGAATATTGCCCTCGAACAATTCGTTCTCAAGCCAGCGCAGAATTTTACGATGAATAGCCACGTGAATGCGTCTTTCGGTTAGATAAAGGTGAGTGAGAGTGTGTGTGCTTTATCGATGGGTTATGCCGGAGGTTGCGGCTCAGGGCGCGCCTTAGCGGCGGCGACCACGCAGGAAGCCGAAGAGACCACCGCGGTGGGTGTCCTTCGCCTCAGCGTTGGTCGTCTCAACGCTGGGGCGGTACACCGAATCGTAAGCGGGCATGGTCTGATACTCGGGCTCCTCAGCGGAGGTTTCAGCCTTAGCAGGCTCACCCTCGACAGGCTCATCTTTGGTGAGCTCATCATTGGCAGGCTCGCCCTCACCGAGTTCAGCCATCTCAGTAGCTTCTGCGGGCGAAGCTGCTTCCTCAACAGACTCAGCCTCAACAGATTCAGCCTTCACGGGCTCTTCTGCCGCGGCTTCATCCACTACGTTCTTCTCAATCACAGACTTTTCAGCGGCAGAATCCTCAGCTGCAAATTCCTTGCGGGTTGCTTCTTCCTTGACGGATTCAGCGGGTGCAACAGGCTTCTCAGCTGCACCCTTTTCGTCGGTAGCCTTTTCCTCGGCAATCTTTTCAAGCACAACAGCCTCGGGGGTCACAGCAATAGGCTGAATCGAGCCACCCACAACCGCAGCCGGGTCAATACCGTAAGACACCGCAGCCGCAGGCTGAGCGATTACCACCGGCTTATCCTCTACGACAGGCTTCGCCTCAGTGGTCTTGGTGGTCTCAGCGGGCTTCACCTCAGCGGATGCCGCCGGGGTAGCGGGCTGAGCGGGGGTTGCCAACGCCGCGGGGGTCACCCCAGCATCGTAACCGTACGATGCGGGAGTGAAGGGGCGCATCGGGGTGCTGTCCACTGCCTCTTCCTGCGAAGTGGGCTCAGCAGCGCTCTTCTCGATAGTCGATTCGGAGGCGGCGCTTTCAGCAGCCTGCTCCGCCGGGCGTGAGTAGATGCGTGCGCTCGGGGTCAGGTACTGGGCGCGGGCGCGCTGAATGCGTGCCTGCTCGATTTCCTCAGCGGAAGGAGCCTCAACAATGGGAGTCTCAGAGCCGGTCGCCTCGGCAGAAGAGGGCTCCGCAACCTTCTTCTCGGTCTCAGCGGCGGGCTTCTCAGCTGCAGTCTTCTCGGCAACAACCTTTTCGGCGGGCTTCTCAGATGCCGCGACCTCCGGCTTTTCTGCAACCTCAGCGGTCTTCACAGCAACCTTCTCGGGAGCCTTATCCGCTGCCTTATTCTCAGCGGGAGCGGTAGCACCACCGGGCAGTGCCACGGGCACGTGCGCCTCATTGGACTGACGTGCAATCTGAACGGTCTCGTTAATCCACTCGGTCACGGTGGCGAATACATCCGGGTTCAGGGAGTAGAGGCGACGTTGCCCCTCCACGGTCACGGAGACCACGTCTGCATCGCGAAGTACTTTCAGGTGCTTTGAGATGGTCGGCTGGCTCATGCCCAGCTTTTCGACCACTGCACCCACAGTGTGGGTTTGCTCGGCGAGAATACGCACAATTCGGCGGCGAGTCGGATCCGCGATGACAGAAAAAACATCAGAATGCATATAGCGATTATGACATATAAAGTGGCGCCTCAAGCTTAGAATGAGGGTGATGCAGAAATTACCTTCAAAAATTCTGAAAGAAGCCTGAGCACTAGCTCAAAATGCAGGATTGAAGGGGATAAAAGCATGAAGTGTCCGTCACATTGTAAGGGTACATATCTGTATCTCTTCTTGGGCATATGCTGATATTTCAACCCACCACAGTATATATACCATAAAGAGCATATACACTCTTCCGCGCCTCATACAGAAAACCGCCCCTACGCCTTTGCCAAGCTCACATATTGAGCGTCCAGCTATCAACACACTACCCCCTTTCAAAGCACCCGGCGCGATACACTAGAAGGCGTCAAAACAGGCACATATCCGCCGCCCAACACACCAACGCCCAGACACCCACTGAAGGAGGCGCATGGGACGCATACTCCGCCGCACCCGGCGCCGACATCACCACCCCCAGGGCCAGCTCAACCGCCGCTGGGACACCCTCAGCGGCACCACATCCGTACCTCAAAAGCAGCAGGTTCACCGTAGCCGACGCGACCGCCTCGAGGCCGAAAACCTTAGCATCCTCACGAGCGTGCCCGGTATTGACCTCGATCGTCTGCTCGCCCTACGCGACCACGTGAGCGAAACCTCCGAGGTTCAGCGTAAGCGCGCCCCCATGGGGTTCAATCTGCAGACCCTCGAACGGTTCCGTGACTTTATTGACGTGACCGTTCTTGCCTCGCCTTCGCGCACCGCAATCACTGCGTTTCTGTTGGTCATCATCTTCTTTACGCTCACCTTGCTACTGCCCATCTCCTCCAATGATGGGCAGCCCGCGCCTTTCCACCACGCATTTTTTACCTCTACCAGCGCGGTGACCGTGACCGGCCTGACTACCGTCTCCACCGCCGAGCAGTGGTCCACCTTCGGTCAGGCAATGATTCTTGTGGCTTGTCAGGTCGGTGGTTTGGGTACTCTGACCATTACCTCGCTGTTGGCGCTGGCTATCGGCCGTAAGATGGGTCTGCGCACCAAACTCATTGCGCAGGAAGACCTGAACATCAGCCGTCTTGGCGAGGTCGGTGGCATCATCAAGAGCGTCTCCTATGCTTCATTCTCCATCGAGGCAATCATTGCGCTTGTGCTGATTCCTCGTTTCCTGACCCTCGGCGAAGACCCATTCCAAGCCATCTGGCACAGCATTTTCTACTCCATCTCAGCCTTCAACAATGCAGGCTTCACCCCGCATTCCGACGGCATCGTGCCCTACGGCCATGATCTCTTCCTGCTCGTGCCCATCTGCATTGCCGTGTTCTTGGGCTCGCTCGGTTTCCCTGTTTTCATTGCGATTCAGCATCATCCTTTCCGCCCCCGCCACTGGTCGCTCACCGCGAAGCTGACCACCGTGACGACCCTGTTTTTCTTTGCTTTTGGCGCGTTCTTCTGGGGTCTCTTCGAGTGGAACAACCCCGCCACCATCGGCGACTACTCCGCAGGTGACAAGGTTCTGAACGCCATTTTTGCTTCTGTAATGATGCGTTCGGGCGGCTTCAATCTGGTCGACATGAGTAGCATTACCCCCGTCTCCACGCTCCTGACGGACATGCTCATGTTCATTGGCGGTGGCTCCGGCTCGACCGCAGGTGGCGTGAAGGTCACGACCATCGCCGTGATCGCCCTGTCTATCCTTGCTGAGGCGCGAGGCGATCAGAAGGTTGTCGCGTTCAACCGCACCATCCCCGAATCCTCTCTGCGCATTGCTATCTCTGTGATTGTTATGGGTGCTACCGTGGTAGGTGTTGGTGCCGCGTCGATTCTCATCATTAGCGGCGCGGACCTCAAAGAAGTGATTTTCGAGGTCATCTCCGCCTTCGCGACCTGCGGCCTCTCGAATGGTCTCTCCGCAAGCCTGCCACCGGCGGGTATCTACGTGCTCAGCGGCCTGATGCTCATTGGCCGTGTGGGCACCACAACCGCCGCGACCGGCCTGGCGCTGCGTTCACGCCGCCGCCTCTACAAGTTCCCCGAAGAAAGGCCCACCATTGGCTAGTGCACATAACGCCCCCGTCCTCGTGATTGGTCTGGGACGCTTCGGCTCCGCGGTGGCGGCCCAGCTGCGCCTGCAGAACAAGGAGGTCCTTGCTATTGAGAAGGACCCCGAGCTGGTGCAGAAGTGGTCCGGCGTGCTGACGCACGTGGTCTCCGCCGACGCGACCGATATCGACACCCTGCACCAGTTGGGTGCGGACGATTTCGGTTCCGCCGTGGTGGGTGTGGGCACCTCCGTGGAGGCATCCGTGCTAATTACCGCGAACCTCGTGGACATTGGCGTGGAGCGTATCTGGGCGAAGGCTATTACCCCCGCGCACGGCAAGATTCTGGAGCGTATTGGCGCGCACCACGTGGTCTACCCGGAGGCGGACGCCGGCCGCCGCGCCGCGCACCTGGTTTCGGGTCGTCTGCTGGATTACATTGAGTTTGATGACGACTTCGCGATTGCGAAGATGCGCCCGCCGAAGGAAACCCACGGCTTTACCCTCGCCGAGTCGGATATCCGCTCCAAGTACGGCGTGTCCGTGGTCGGTATTAAGTCCCCCGGTGAGGACTTCACCTACGCGGATGCAACCACCCGCATTCACTCGCGCGACATTCTGATCGTGTCCGGTCAGGTGGACCTGATTGAGCGTTTTGCGGCGCGGCCCTAAGCGCATTTTTCCTCGCTGCCTTGAGAAGCCCGCGATTAGACATAGAAAAACAGCCTCTTCCCGTTCTGCCGGGAGGAGGCTGTTTTTCTATAGTTTCAGCTAGTCAGGGGGATACTACCGGACGGTATTAGTCTCCGCTGGTTAGTCCTCGTCAGCGGTGTACAGCTGGCTCATTTCCGCCGAACGTGCCGCACAGGCGCGCATCGCGTCCTCGGTCAGCTGGAAGAGGCCACCGTCCACGAAGGTGTTCAGCGCACGCTCGGTGGTGCCGTTCGGGCTGGTCACGGCGCGGCGCAGGGCGGGCGCATCCGGGTTGGTGTCGAGCAGGAAGCCCGCACCGGCGACGGTTGCGCTGGCAAGCTTGAGGGCGGTGTCTGCGTCCAGGCCGAGCTTCTCACCGGCGGCGGCCATCGCCTCCGCAAGCAGGAACGCGTATGCCGGGCCGGAACCGGAGACGGCGGTGACCGCATCCATCTGGTCTTCGCGGACCTCAACAACCAGACCGACGGTGCCCAGGACCTCTTCGACGAGCTTCTTCTGATTGTCCTTCACGGTGTCGGTGGTGGAGATGGCGAGCACGCCCTTGCCCACGGAGGAGGGGGTGTTCGGCATGCAGCGAACAATGGGCTGACCTGCGGGAAGGCACTCGGCGAGGGTTTCGAGGGTCACGCCAGCAGCAACGGACACCACAACAGCATTAGGCGCGAGGGCGGGTGCGATATCGCGGGCAAGCTCAACGATGCCGTAGGGCTTCACGCCGAGCAGCACGACGTCTGCGTGGGCGGTTGCTTTGTGGTTGCCGTCAGCTTCGCCGCCGGTGGTGATGATTTCTACCTTGTCGCCGAGGCGCTGGGCGAGGGCGGCACGAGATTCTTCGCTACGCACGGTAGCGCGGATGTGGGCGGGGTCGTGGCCTGCGGCGAGCAGACCCGCGGCGATGGAGCCGTTCATGGAGCCGGTGCCGAGAAAAGCAATAGTTGCGGTCATCGTTGATCCTTCCTAATGGAGTGCCTGCGCCGGGTGCCGGCAGGCGTGCCGCCGGTGTGTTCCGGGGGCTACTGTTCGGTGCGCGGCGGGCGCGTGGAGGCGTACCCTTCCAGCATAGCGGGTGCGGCTATGGGCATGTGACCTGGCTCTGTTTCTTCCGCGTTTTCTGGGCGGCGGCTTCACCTCATGCTCCGCAACCCAATGCGCGAGGCTTCGCTTCTCACGTTCTGGCATGCCAGGGAGGGCGTAATTCTGCGGGCGTAGAATGAGAACAGCATCACCCGCGGCAGTTTGTGCCAGGCATGAAGCCTTCAAACCACACAGCACGCAACACACAAATTTTTCTATGTCTTCTCATACTGGTTCTTCCTCGAATCCTTCCCCGAATAGCCCGCAGAACCCTGCGGGTTTCCGTTCTTTTTCGTTTCGCCTCCTGCTGGGGCTGACCCTTGCCGCGCTGGTCACGGGCGTGTTCAGCGGCTTGGGCGCGATTGCTCTGCATTATGTTCTGGACTTTATGCAGGAGCTAACTTTCGGTCAGGCTGAGGGGCACCACCCAATGGTGACTGACGGTGCCGATCCGGCGCGTCGTGCCCTGGTTTTGGCGGCGCTGGGCCCGTTTGTGGCGCTGGTCTGGTATTACCTGCAGTCCGGTGGGCGGCGTGTGGTCGGCGTGAAGTCGCAGATTGCCGGTGCTACCGAGGAGGACCGCACCCCGTCGCTGTGGCGGCAGATCGCCCATTCGGTGATTCAGATTGTTGCGGTGGGTGCGGGCTCTCCCGTGGGTAAGGAGGTCGCGCCGCGTGAGCTGGGCGCCCTGGCCGCGGGTCGATGCGCGCGTCTGCTGGAGCGCATTGGCGGCACCCGTCCGGATGGTTCGCTGCTGCTGGGCGATCGCGAGCGTCGCTTGCTGGTGGCGGCGGGTGCGGCATCCGGTCTGGCGGCGGTGTATCAGGTGCCGATTGGTGGCCTGGTGTACCTTGTGGAGGCGATGGCTGCGGGCCTGAGCCTGTGGTCGCTGTATGTGGGTGCGGTGACGGTGTGGACGGCGACGGTTACGGCGAATCTGGTGATTTCGAGTGCGCCGACGTACCCGGTGCCGCAGCTTCCGTTGGATGCGACGACGCTGACGGTGGCGGCGTTGACGGGTGTGGTGTTGGCCCCGTTGGCGTTGGGTTTTAGGGCGTTGTCGCAGCGTGCGGAGAAGTTGAAGGCGAAGGATCGTTCTCTTCTGTGGCGTATTCCTGTGGCGTTTGCGCTGGTCGCGGTGGTTTCGCTGTGGCTTCCAGAGATTCTGGGTAATGGTCGTCTGCTGACTCAGCACACGTTTAATGTGTCGTTGGATGCGGCGGCGGGCGGTTTGACTGCGGCGGCGGCAGTGTATGTGTTGGCGTTGGCTGTTGCGAAGGCTGCGGTGGTGGTGTTGAGTCTGCGTTTCGGTTCTTATGGTGGTACGTTGACGCCGGGCTTGGCGTTGGGTGCGGCGGCTGCGTTTTGTGTGGCGGCGCTGGTGCTGTGGGTGTTCCCGGGTTTGGGCGGGGTGCCGGGTGGTGCGTCGATGGTGTTGTATGCTGCGGCGTTGACGGGTACGGCGGCGTTTTTGGGTATTTCGATGAATGCGCCGCTGTCTGCGTTGACGTTGTTGATTGGTTTTACGGGTCAGGGTGCGAGTGCGTGGCTGCCAATGGCGGTTGCGGTGGGTACGGCGGTGCTGACCCGCTGGGCGTGGACGCGGGTGTTCGGCGCTAAGAAGTAGGTCCTGACAGGTGGCGGGCGGCCCCGGATGCGTGTGTGCGTCCGGGGCCGCCCTGTTTTGCCGTGCCGAAGATTTGCCTTACTTTTGTTTTGACGGCTTTGAAAGGAATAGCAGATAGATTCCGAAGAGGAGCTTAATCGCCGCATCGATATATGCAATTACCTCTAACGGGATGCTGGTAAAAATATATCCTGCAAACACGTTAATGGCACAGATAAGACCCAGATATATCATTGACTTTCCATGCACAAAATAGTATGGGAAGAAATGCAGCGCGGTTGCCATCAGCGCTCCCAGCCAAATCAGTCTCCAATTTTCTGTTGCGAAGAATGGGCCGCCCAGCAAAACCATTAAGACAAATAATAGAATAACGGCACGCGAAGATACTTTCTTTTGAAATTCACTCGAAGGGCCATCGGCTAGTCTATTCAGCACCTTTTTATTCATGTTGATTGAGAAAAAGCTGACGACATAGCCGATACTGAATACTTGCATGTTTATTATTTGCTTTCCTCCGGCCATGATGGCTATTGCGATAACTACCGCCACCGTAATTAGCCACAACCCGCAGGCCCTCTTGTAATTAAATTCTAACTTTTCGTCTTTGTTGTAGCTTAGAAAAGCCATCGATGCCTCCAATAGTCTCTCGTGAAATTAATTCTCTTGTCGCGCCACTAAATTTTATTGTGAAAAGTTCTGCCATATATTAATATACTCCAACCCTTCTGTGTGCTAATTGCACCCTCTGTGATTGTATCAAGATGGCGATAAAATCCCCCTAAGAAACGAGGGGCGGCCCCGGATGCGTGCGCGTCCGGGGCAACTTTTGTTTTATCGTGCTGCACTGAAAGTTGTGCCATAGGTTAGCGTCTTTGGTCGTAGTTAAAAACCATGGCAGAAGACGCTAACCTATGGCACAAACTCTGGAGGAGGTTATAGCCCCACATAGTGAGAAGCCACATATGTTTCCAGAAGCCACATTATAAGTTGCTATTCGAAACACATGTGGCTCCTCAATATTTACCTTTGGCCAGACTACTTATGACTAGGGCTTTTCAATTCCTTATATATAGCCGGCCTGGAATACCTGATTCTAATCAATTCAGATTGGTTCGGCGATAAGTCAACATGTCCCACTTCAGCTTTATAATCCATATAGTATTTATTCACTTCAAGCATTAAACAATAGATATAAGCAACCATCAAAAAGTCGATTTTCCCCTTATCCTCTTCCAAAAGTTCAGAATATTTTATATTTTTCTCCAGAGCAACAGCAGAGCGCTCTCCTATGATCCGCCTCATTGACAGATAGACAAACTTTTCCACCACATAAACAATAACAACTGTTGATCCTATAGAAATCACCAAGAAAACTATGAGAAAAAGTGCAGAAGCTGCCCCATCCGAAAGGCCAAGAAATTCAAATACATTAGCTAAATCACCCTGATACTCCACCAATACAAACATAAACACAAGGCTACTAGATATATAAGCAGCCAATCTATTCATCCAATTTTTCCAATAAAACGATACATATTCAAAAACCCTGCGATACCCCTTATTCAACCGCAAAACATTTAATTTATATATATTCGAGTCAAGATTAACACTAGACTGGATAACCATAGATAAATATGTGCCATAAAAAACACTTCCGATGATCACAAGGATAAAACCGTTAATCCACATGGTAGCTATCGCCAAAATACTCACAAAAATCCATGAAATAAAAATGTTCCGAAATTGCCGGTGGAAAACATAAGACTTCACACCCACATTAACACCAAACCCCATGTATCTTACACCGGAGTAGAACATCCCAGAGTAAGCACCTTCTCTACGAGAAAGAGATCTGCCAGGGATAAATAAATCATTTCCCCCTATTTGCTTCCCAAAAAATTCTTCTTCGAACTCACACTTCGCTATGTCGTATTCTTTAGAATATGACATACTTCCGTTTCCATTCGCATTCTTTAACCTGTCAAGATAAATTGAGCTTCTAACCAATATATCTTTTTCACTATAAGTAAGCATTCGAGAAGAGACCATGGTAAACCAGGCAAAAAATAACAGAACCCATAAAGGAATTTCTTGATAGCGAGTAAGGTTGATATGCTCGGAAACGATGAGCTTGCCCCACCCCGGACCAACACTCCAGGGCCCAAGCGGCACAAGAGACGTACCTTGAAGATACCCAGCAATAAGTCCATACCAAAAATTAATTACAAACACCACAAAGACAATTTCACCAACAATACGGGCAAACTTTCTATACGTGGCTCGACGCGCATCACCACTAACTCCTTCTACCCCATCAGCAAATTTACCCACACTCACATATAAGCTCAATAGAATGCTGGCAAGTGAAACAATAATTCCAGCCCTTATATCCAGCAAATAGTATGGTATGTTAATCCAAAATTGCGCCAAAGGCAGTGGAAGATTTCCAGTTTTTTCAGACGAAATAAATAAAGCAGGAAGTAGAATAATTAATGGTGATAAATAAACTAACGTCCACAGAAAAAATTCCCAACATGGGATACGGACGAGGTTATCCCAAAATATTTTTCTACTTTTTTCTTCGTGCTCTTCACCCCAGGCTTCGTTGACCTCGTCAATAATGTCTTCGATTTTCATCGGTGATTGTTCCTTTCCTACATCTTTGTCGGCGGGTTATATACAAAAGAAAAGCGGTGACCCCGCAGGCCGGTGCCCATTACGCATCAGCCTGCGGGGTTCATCATCATGTTCTACTCACCCAGGAGGGTCTTCGGGTTGACCGGAGTACCCGTACCCTCCGCCAGGTGCTCAATACGCTTCAGGATCAGGCCCTCACGCAGCGCCCACGGGCACACACGCATCGTCTCAACCCCAAACGCCTCCATCGCCGCCTCCGCAGCGATAGCGCCCGCCAGCATCTGCTCCGCACGCGCCTTCGAAACACCCGGCAAATCGCTACGCTCAGACACCGTCATCGCCTCCATACGACGAGTCCACAGGCGCAAATCCTGCAAATGCATCTCACGCTTCACATGCGGGCCCGCCGAATACGGCGCCGCACCACAAATACGCGCCAACGAACGGAACGTCTTCGACGTACCCACCGTCATATCCGGCGCACCATAACGTAGCAGATTCTCCGCAACCGGGGCGATCTGCTCACGCACATACTTACGCAGACGCTTCACCTGCTTCGGCTTCGGCGGCTGCTCATCAAAAAACTCACGCGTCAGACGGCCCGCCCCCAACGGCACGCTCATCGCCGCATCCGGCAACGCATTCGTACCCGTCGAAAACTCAAAAGAACCGCCACCAATATCAAAATCAAGGATGCGGCCCGCGCCCCAGCCCTGCCAGCGGCGCACCGCAAAGTACGTAATCGCTGCCTCCTGATCACCCGAAATACCGTTCAGGCTCACACCGGTCTGCTCACGCACCTGATGCAGCACCGCCGCACCATTACCCGCCTCACGGATAGCGCTCGTAGAAAACGCCAGCAGGTCCTCCGCCTCATTCTCGATCGCGAAGTCGCGGGCGCTGGTCACGAAGCGGGTCAGCGCGTCCGCACCCTCCTGCGAGATGTTACCCTCAGCGTCGAGGTACTGCACGAGCTGCAACGGAATCTTGTGCGACGCGTACGGTTCGGGGCGCGCTCCAGGGCTGCCGTCAATCAGTAGCAGGTGGACCGTATTCGACCCGACATCCAGAACTCCCAGGCGCACGATGCGCTCCCCTCCCCCGCCCCGCGGCGGGATATTGTCTGTGTGCGGTACCGCAGGTGCGGCGCCTCTTCCAGTCTGTCAGAGGCGCGGCTCACTCCGCAAACAATCCGGGCGGATGCCCAGCATCAGCACAGCGCGGGCATAAAAACACGGCGCAAGCCTAAAAAACGTAGCGCGGGCACAAAAACGCGCCGGGAATGCACTCTCCCGAGCACGCAAAAGGCGCAGGAGGCACCCCACCCCACGCGGGGGTTGCGGGACGCATCCTGCGCCTTCAGTTCAGATCGAACTACGCTCGGCTACTCGGCAGATTACTCGGCGGTCTTCTTCGCCGCGGTCTTACGAGTGGTCGTCTTCTTCGCGGTAGTAGACTTTGCGGTCGTCTTCTTAGCCGTAGTCTTCTTAGCCGTGGTGGTCTTCTTCGCGGCGGCCTTACGCTTGACCGGGCCCTTCGCACGCTTGTCAGCCAGCAGCTGCACCGCACGCTCGTGGGTCAGCGACTCGACCGACTCCGCACGCGGAACCGTAATGTTCGTAATACCGTCGGTGATGTACGGGCCAAAGCGGCCGTCCTTCACCACGATCTTCTTCTCGCTGACCGGGTCCACGCCCAGCTCAGCCAGCGGAGGCTTAGCCGCCGCACGACCGCGCTGCTTCGGCTGGGAGTAAATCTCCAGGGCCTGCTCCAGCGTAATCGTGAAGATTTCGTCCTCGCTGCCAATCGAGCGGGAGTCCGTGCCCTTCTTCAGGTACGGGCCAAAGCGGCCGTTCTGCACGGTGATTTCCACGCCCTCAGCGTCGGTACCGAGCACGCGCGGCAGGCTCATCAGCTGCAGTGCCTGCTCAAGGGTCACGGTCGCCAGGTCCATGGACTTGAACAGGGACGCGGTGCGCGGCTTGGCGGGCTTCGGCTTCTTCTTCGGCTTGGGCTTGCCGTTCTTGTAGTATTCGGTCGGCTGCGCGTCCAGGTACGCCTGAATCTGCTCCTCGGTCATCTCCTCGATCACCTCGGTGACGTAGGGGCCGTAGCGGCCGTCGCGTGCCACGATCTGGTTGCCGGAGACCGGGTCCACGCCGAGCACACGGCCGTCGGACTTGCCCTGTTCGAGCAGTTCGCGTGCCTTCTCTTCGGTCAGTTCGTCCGGTGCCAGGTCGGCGGGTACGTTCGCGCGAATCGGTTCGGTCAGTTCGCCGGTCTCGGTGTCGAGGGTGCCTTCGGCTTCCAGGTAGGGGCCGAACTTGCCCACGCGCAGCACAATGCCGTCCGCAATCGGGATGGAGTTGATGCTGCGGGCGTCAATCTCGCCGAGGTTGTCCACGATGGGCTTCAGACCGCGCTTGGAGCCGCCGCCGAAGTAGAACTCGCCCAGCCATTCGACGCGGGATTCTTCGCCGCGTGCGATGCGGTCGAGGTCTTCTTCCATCTGCGCGGTGAACTCGTAGTTCACGTAGGGGCCGAAGCTGGATTCGAGCAGGCGCACCACGGAGAACGCGATCCAGGACGGGATCAGCGAACCAGAACGAACGTTCACGTATCCGCGGTCCATGATGGTCGAAATAACCGCCGCGTAGGTGGACGGGCGGCCAATGCCCAGCTCGTCCAGGGTCTTCACCAGGGATGCCTCGGTGTAGCGCGGGGGCGGCAGGGTCTCGTGGCCGGCGGGCTCAATCGCCTCGGCGGTCAGTGCCTCGCCGGTGGTCAGGTTCGGCAGGCGCTTCTCAGCGTCCTTCGCCTCACGCTCAGCCACGCGGGATGCGTCAACGCCCTCCTCGTAGGCGGCGAGGAAGCCGCGGAAGGTGATGACGGTACCGGATGCAGCGAACTCGGCGTCCTGGCCGTTAGATGCCACGGCGCCCAGGCGCACGGAGGCGGTGGAACCGGTCGCGTCAGCCATCTGGGAGGCGACGGTACGCTTCCAGATCAGCTCGTAGAGGCGGAACTCGTCGTTGGACAGGGAGCCGCGCACAGCGTCCGGGGTGCGGAAGGTGTCACCGGCGGGGCGGATTGCTTCGTGGGCTTCCTGTGCGTTCTTGCTCTTGGAGGTGTACACGCGCGGTGCGGAGGGCACGAATTCTGCGCCGTACAGCTCGGATGCCTGACGGCGTGCGGCGGAGATCGCCTGCTCACTCAGCGCCACCGAGTCGGTACGCATGTAGGTGATGTAACCGTTTTCGTAGAGGCGCTGCGCCACCTGCATGGTCACGCGGGAGGAGAAACGCAGCTTACGTGCGGCTTCCTGCTGCAGGGTGGAGGTGGTGAACGGCGCTGCCGGGCGGCGCTTGTACGGCTTGGTCTCAACGGAGCGTACGGAGAACGCGGCGGACTGCAGGGCTGCGGCGAGCGCGCGGGCGGCTTCCTCGTTCAGGTGGGTGACCTTGGAGGTGTTGAGGGTGCCGTTGTCGGCGAAGTCCTTGCCGGTTGCGACACGGTTGCCGTCTACGGCGACCAGCTTGGCGTCGAAGCCTTCGGAGGCTGCGGTCAGGAAGCGTCCGGTCAGGTCCCAGTAGTTGGCGGCGACGAATGCCATGCGTTCGCGTTCGCGTTCGACGACGAGGCGGGTTGCGACGGACTGCACGCGACCTGCGGAGAGGCCGCGGCCGACCTTGCGCCAGAGTACGGGGGAAATTTCGTAACCGTAGATGCGGTCGAGGATGCGGCGGGTTTCCTGCGCGTCGACCAGGTGCAGGTCGATGTCGCGCAGTTCGCCGAAGGCGCGCTGAATGGCTTCCCGGGTGATTTCGGGGAAGGTCATGCGGTAGACGGGTACCTTGGGCTTGAGGACTTCCTTCAGGTGCCATGCGATGGCTTCACCTTCGCGGTCACCATCGGTTGCCAGGTAGAGCGCGTCTACTTCTTTGAGCTTGCGCTTGAGTTCGGCGACCTTTTTCTTTTTGTCGGGGTTGACCACGTAGTAGGGTTCGAAGTTCTCTTCAACGTTGACAGCGAACTTGCCGACGGGGCTCTTTTTGAGGTTTTCGGGCAGTTCGGAGGGCTGCGGAAGGTCGCGGATATGGCCCATGGACGAGTCGACGAGGTAGTCCTCGCCGAGGTAGCTGCTAATGGTTTTGACCTTGGAGGGAGACTCCACAATCAGCAGGGCTTTTCCGGTCTTTGCCTGAGCGGGCACGGCACTCCTCTATCTGTGTGTTGAAAAGCTACGTATTCAACCATAACCTACGCTGGCGCTTGTGGGCGCCGACAGGGTGTGGTGTACGCGGGGTGAGGTGATCGGTGGGGGTGTAGTTTATGTTGGGTTGATGTGGTGCGCTCGGTGCGTTTCATGCGGCGAGCGCACGGTGGCCCGGCGCGAGGCGAGCTGGCCCGGTTCGAGTGTGTGTGGACCGGGCGTGTTGAGCTTGCACGAGTGCGCAGGGTACTCGGTACATCATACGGTACCGGAGCGGTGGTGTGTGCACAGGGGTGTGTGCGGGTGCTGGGGCGCACCGCACCCGCTCACCTGCGTTTCTAGCTGGTGAGGGTGTCAGAGTCGGGGTGGGTGCCGTCCAGGTATGCGGGCAGCAGCGGGTATTCGCGGCCATACACGGTCTGCGGCACGATGCGCACCCATTGCATTTCGTGGGTTTCGGAGTCGGGCAGGTCGAAGGTGCGCACGATCTGCGGGGTCATTTCCGGCGGCAGCCAGTGGGCGATACCGACCACGATGACGGAGCGGATGCCGTCTTCGAGGGTTTCGTCGATTTCGAAGGCGACGCGGCGGCTGACCACTACGGAGGAGAACTTGTTGCCGCGGGTGGTGCGGATGTAGATTTCCTGCTTGTCGTCTTGGCTGGCGACGGCGTAGAGCACGGGCAGCACATCGACGTGCTGTCCGTCAGTGAGGATGAGGCGGCCGAGAGTGTTCGCGTGCAGACGCTCCCAGCACTTGTCGACGCTGATACTTTCATCGGGGTACAGGTTACTCATGGTTTCAGTGTATGCGATGGGGTGGGCGCTCTTGCGCAGATGACAGTTTTGGTCAGTGGGTGGGTCGGGGCTGTGTCATTGCGCTGCCGCCTATACGCGGTGGGCGCGCCCGGGCAGATGCGGCGGGTGCGTAGAATGGTGTGCATGACTATTTCTGCCGCCTCTTTCGCTCCCGAGTACGCCGCCGTTGCGGATGCACCCCGCAGCGATGATTACGCCCGCCTGACCCGCATCCGTGAACGCCTATTGGCGTTGAACTACAGCTATGACGCTGTGCAGGAGCTGCTCGGTGTTGAGGCGGCTGAGCCGATGGCTCGCGACCAGGTAGTTCCGGGTCTGTGGCGTGTGGAGCACATTCTGCGCGGCGATTACAGCGCGAGTGAGAAGAACCTGGCGCATCTGCTGGCGTTTTTCCTGCTGGCTCGCCCGCTCACCGAGGCTGAGGCAGCCGAGGTTTTCGGCGATACCCTGGTTGACTTCGAGAATGCCGCGCTGATTGAGCGCGACGCTGCGGATTCTACCCGCTGGTCCGCGAGCGTTGACCTGCGCCCGCACGCCGCCGATGACGGCACCGAAATCTTTGTTGCCGCCGACCTGGGTGCGCATCAGCGCCCCGGCGTGCTGCGCAAGGATCACGTGCTCGGCATTGGTCACGCCTCCCTGACTCTGGCGCAGATTACCGAGCGCACCCCCGTCAAGCGTGCCCTGGATGTGGGTACCGGCTGCGGTATTCAGACCTTCCACCTGCTCGCTCACGCCGAGCACGTGACCGCCACTGATATTTCGGAGCGTGCCCTGGCGTTCACCCGTTTTAACCTGCTGCTGAACGCGCAGGCGCTCAATATTGATCCGCAGAACCCGCAGGCGCGCGTGAGCCTGCGTGAAGGTTCCCTGCTGGAGCCGGTCGCCGGTGAGCTTTTCGACCTGGTGGTGTCGAACCCGCCGTTCGTGATTACCCCGCGCGTTGCCGGTGAGAGCGCCGAGGAGCAGTTCACCTACCGCGACGGCGGCCTGCCCGGTGACGAAATTGTGAGCACGATGGTGCGTCAGCTGCCGTCGGTGCTGGTGCCCGGTGGCCGCGCGCAGATGCTGGGTAACTGGGAGATTATTCGCGATTCGGCGGACCCGGATGCACCGCGTCCGTGGGATGAGCGTCCGCGTGCCTGGGTTGCCGACGGCGGCGCGGAGGCGTGGTTTATTCAGCGTGAGGCGCTGACCCCCGCCTCCTACGCGGAGACCTGGTTGAAGGATGCGAGCGAGAACCGCGACCGTAGCCACTACGAGCAGACCTACGTGGCGTACCTGAACGACTTCGCTTCCCGGAACGTTCATTCTATTGGTTTCGGCATGATTTGGCTGCGCCGCCCGACCGAGGCGACCGCGGCAGGCGTGACCGAGCCCCTGCAGCGTTTCGAGGAGATCACCTACCCGATTCAGCAGCCCATCGCCCGCGCCCTCACCGAGTCCGTGCGCCGTTACGACCGCCTCGCCGCCATGGACGATGAGGCGCTCCTCGCCGCACACCTGGAGGTAGCCGAGGACGTCACCGAGGAACGCCACGGCCGACCCGGCGCCGAGCACCCGAGCGTTATTCTGCTGCGTGCCGGATCGGGTCTGTGCCGCACCCAGCTGCTCTCCACCGAGACGGCGGGTTTCACTTCCGCGAGCGATGGCGAGCTTGCCGTGGGCCAGATTGTGGCGGCTCTTGCGATGCTGCTCTCCTGGCCCGAATACGACGAGGCGGCCGCCGCCTCGCGCGGTACGCAGGAACAGCATCCGCGCGATACCCTGCTGCACGCGGTGCGCGAGCTGGTGCTCAAGAGCTTCCTGCACTTTAGCGACGAGCACACGGGCGCAGCATCGGCTGGTGAAAATGCCGCTGAGGTATATGCGGCAGAAGCACAGGGCTAGGCGTGCGCATTTGGTCCCTGCACCCCTCCTTGCTTGACCGCCGTGCCCTGGTCGCTTGCTGGCGTGAAACTCTGCTGGCGCAGAAGGTTCTGCGGGGTCTGACTCGCGGGTACACGAACCATCCGCAGCTGATTCGTTTTCGCGCGCATCCGCAGCCGCTGGAGGCGGTTGCCGCCTACCTGTGCGGGTTGGCGGATGAGGCGGATGCCCGCGGCTACTCGTTCAACCGTGCACTGATTGGTGCGGGCGAACACGATGCGGGCAAAAATAGCACAAACGAAAATAGCACAGGTAAAAACGGCACAGGTAAAAACTGCGCCGACAAGGCAGGAAACCCGTATCCTTCGGTCGCGCATATTCCCGTTCCTTTGGGTCAGCTGGAGTACGAGCTCGCCTTTCTGCAGCACAAGGTGGCCGGGCGTGACCCCGAGTGGGAGCATCGGTTGAGCGAGCGACTGGCGGCACGCGGCGAGCTGGCGGCGTGTGCGCATCCGCTCTTTGAGGTGGTTCCGGGCGCTATTGAGCCTTGGGAAAAGACGAAAGACTTTTAGACAGAAGGATTTCTAAGAACGTGAGCATAGTAATGCCCCGGCAGAACCCTTGCGGGTGCCTGCCGGGGCATCGCTGTATGTGTGGCTCAAGCTGTATGGGAACAAACATCTCAGCGCGTTACAGAGCGCTGGAAACAGCTTGGCACGGGGTCTTTACCCCAGGACCTTTACCCCAGGACCTTCACCTCAGGGCCTTTACTTGGTGGTCAGCGCGGGCTTAATTTCCTTCACGATTGTCTCAAGCATCTTCAGGTTGAAGTCCACGCCCAGCTGCAGTCGACCCGCCGCAATGAGATCGGCCATGGCGGCAAGTTCAGCCATGTAGAGCGGGTTTTCGTAGCGCATGTCTGGGTTGCAAGCACTGGCTCTTCATCGTCGGGTGACGGGTCAGTCGTCTTCGAGGTCCTCTAGCACTTCGAACGGCGACTCGACGTCGCCGCGCCAGGCCTCCAGGCCTTCGCGCACCGCGAGCACCGCCACGACCAGCGCCGCGACCGAGTCAGCCCACCACCAGCCGAACAGGCTGTCGAGGACGAGGCCGATGAACACTGCACCGGAGAGGTAGATGCACAGGATGAGCTGCTTGGCGTCGGCCATCACGCTCTTGGAGCCCAGCTCCCGCCCGGTGCGGACCTCAATCCACGCCAGCAGAGGCATGACGACCAGGCTCAGCGCGGTGATACCGAGACCCAGCGGGCTGTGGTCGGGGCCCTCCTGGCCGACCAGGGCCAGCACCGCGTCGATCGAGACGTAGGCCGCCAGCGCGAAGAACGCGATGCCGATGGCCTTGACGGTGACCGTTTCCCACCGCTCAGGGTCCTTGCGGGTGAACTGCCAGGTGACGGCCGCGGCCGAGAGTACCTCGACAACCGAGTCGAGCCCGAAGCCAATGAGCGCCGCGGACGAGGCGAGGACGCCTGCCCAGACTGCGACGATTGCCTCGATTACGTTGTACGTGATCGTGAAGCCGACGATGAAGCGGACGCGCCGGTGCAGCATCGCGCGGCGTGCGGTGGTCAGGGTCTCGCTCATGCTCCCGCCGCCGTTCCACAGCAGCCCGACACCGAGCATGCCGGGTCGATGCACGGCGCGGCCTCGTCCACCGCGAGCGTGACGTTGATCAGGGACGTCAGTGCCGCGGCGAGGTGCGGGTCGGCGATCTCGTAGCGCGTCTGGCGGCCCTCGGGCTCGGCGACGACGATTCCGCAATCGCGCAGGCAGGTCAGGTGGTTGGACACGTTCGAGCGGGTCAGCTCCAGCTCGCGCGAGAGCACGGCTGGATAGCTCGGGCCGCCGAGGAGGGTCATCAGAATCCGGGAACGTGTCGGGTCGGCCATGGCGCGGCCGAGCCGGTTCATAACGTCGAGGTGTGAAGCAATAGTCAGCATACGATGACTATACAGTGATAACTGACCAATTGTCCACTTGTGCGGGCTACCGCACGCGCTCCGCGCCCTTGCCCTCGGGAGGCGGCAGAGTTCGCGCTCATCAGCGACCACCGCCCATCACGGAAGCGACGGCGGCACGCTGGCGCGAAACTCTGCTAGCGCAGAAGGTTCTGCGGAGTCTTCACCTCAGGGGCTTTACTTAGTGGTCAGCGCGGGCTTGACCTCCTTCACGATTGCGTCAAGCATCTTCAGGTTGAAGTCCACGCCCAGCTGGTTCGGGATAGTCAGCAACACGGTGTCCGCCGCCTGAACCGCCTCATCGCGGGCGAGCTCCTCGGCAATATCCGCCGGGTCACCAATGTAGCTACGACCAAAGCGGGAGAAGCTGTTGTCAATAATGCCGGTGTAATCCTGCGAGTCCTCCGCGGCGCGGCGACCGAAGTAGCGCGCCGAGGTCTCGTCAATTACCGGCAGCACCGAGCGGGAGACCGAAACACGCGGAACGCCCGAGTTGCCCGCCTTCACCCACTCGGAGCGGAAGAGGCGAATCTGCTGCGCCTGCTGCTGGTCGAAAGGAATGCCCTTATCTTCCAGCATCAGGGTCGAAGACATGAGGTTCAGGCCCTTCTGCGCGGTCCACACGGCGGTGCTATCGGTACCCGCGCCCCACCAGATGCGGTCGCGCAGGCCCGGCGACTGCGGCTGGACGGGGGCGTACTTGCCGGGAACGCGAGCGCTGGGCGCCATGCCCTCACCCTCGATGGCCTTGAGGAAAATGTCGAGGTGGCGGCGCGCCATATCGCTCTCGTTTTCTCCCTCTGCCGGGTAGTAGCCGAAGCTCTCAAAGCCGCGAATCACGGATTCGGGCGAGCCGCGGGAGACACCGAGCTGCAGTCGGCCCGCCGCAATGAGGTCTGCCATGGCGGCAAGTTCAGCCATGTAGAGCGGGTTTTCGTAGCGCATGTCAATCACGCCGGTGCCGAGCTCGATGCGTTCGGTCTTGGCGGCGATTGCGGAGAGCAGCGGGTAGGGGGTTGCCTGCTGCTGGTCGAAGTGGTGCACGCGGAAGAACGCACCGTCCAGCCCGATGTCTTCGGCACCTACGGCAAGGTCGATTGCCTGGTGCAGAGATTCTGCCGCGCTAGGTACGCGGGAGCCGGGGACCTCAGCCCAGTGACCGAAGGAGAGGAAGCCTAGCTTCTTTTCGGTGCCAGCCTTGGGTTCGAGGTGGCTGATGCGGATGGATTCGTCGAGCTGCGGGGTGCTGTTGGGATTGGTGCGCATTGTTTTTCCTTGGTGGGTTGCGCCCGGGCTCGTGTAGTTCCGGGCTGGTGGTTTAAATCTAAACCCAATTACTTTACATGTCAAGTATTTTATTTCGGGGGGTCATGTAAAGAGCCCCACTCCCCCGCTTTCGCCGCACATACCATCCGCGCCAAACCCGAAAAAGGGCACAGAAAAGCCCGGCGGCACGAACACATCGCACCACCGGGCCCTTCTATTCAACAGCTAAAACTGCAACTAAAACGACAGAAACAAACTGCCCTAGGAACGCTTCACCAGCGGAACCCACAGCTCCATACGGTAATCAGCCGCCTGCATATCGCCGCGACCGTACACCTCAAGGCCACCCACCGGGCGGTACTGCGGATTCTTCGCGAAGAACGCCTCCTCAAAGCTCGCAAAGCCAGCCGGAATGGACTCCGAAATCGGGCCGGTCACCTCAACCACCGCGTAGGTACTCGCAGGCAACTCAAGCACGCCCAGACCAAGCTTCGCCGCGCTCGCCGGCTCCGACACCAGGAAGCCCGCTGTGTAGCGGACCTGACCCTTCGGGTTCGGCTGAGTGCACACACCCAGGTACTGGGTCACCTTCAGAACATCCAGCATCGCCGGGGACGCCTTCTGATTCAGCTCATCCCACAGCGAGGAGAAATCGCCATCCAGGGGGAACACCTGCGAAACGCCGGCAACGACCATCGCCGGGTGCTCCTCAATGCGAGGTTCAGAAATCTGAACCGCACCGCCCTTAGCGGCTGCCATTAGGCGTTCGCCTTAGCTGCTTCGCGGTCCACCGAGCACTCGGGCACGCAGTGGCGCTTCGCATCATCAGCTGCGCACTCGGGGCAGAGCAGAACCAGCTCGCGGCAAGAATCGTTGGAGCAGTTCTCGAACTTGTTCGAGGGCGCGCCGCACTGTTCGCACTTGCCAATGGTGACGGTGTCCGGCGTAAACTCCATGTGCATGCGCTTGTCGAAGACGTAGAGCGAGCCTTCCCAGAGTTCCTTGTCGCCGTACTTCTCGCCGTAACGCACGATGCCGCCGTCGATCTGGTAGATTTCCTTGAAGCCGCGGTTCTTCATCAGCGCGGAGAGAATCTCGCAGCGGATACCGCCGGTGCAGTAGGTGACGACCGGCTTGTCCTTAATGTGATCGTACTTGCCGGATTCAATCTCGCGGATGAAGTCATGGGTGGTGCGCACGTCGGGAACGATAGCGTTCTTGAACTTGCCAATCTTAGCTTCGAAAGCGTTACGGCCATCAAAGAAGACCACCTCGTCACCGCGTTCTTCGACGAGCTTATTTACCTCTTCGGGCTTCAGGTGTACGCCGCCGCCAACGACGCCATTCTCGTCCACCTGCAGCTCGTCGGGAGCACCGAAAGCCACAATCTCGTCGCGAGCCTTCACGGACAGGCGGGGGAAGTCCTCCGCGCCACCCTCGGACCACTTGAACTCCATGTTCTTGAAGCCGGGGTACTTGCGGGTTTCCTTGGTGTACGCCTTGACCGCGTTAATCTCGCCGCCGAGGGTGCCGTTAATGCCGTGCTTGGAAATGAGGATGCGCCCGCGCAGGCCGAGCTTCTCACAGAGGGCACGCTGCCAGAGCATGACCGCCTGCGGGTCGGCGATGGGGGCGAACTGGTAATACAGAATAATCTTATTTTGAGCCACGAAACTATTTTATCGTCATATACGCCTAAAGCATGCAGATTTTTTGATATGTGCGCGCTGACTACGGGGTCGGCGGTCCAGGAGCGGTGCTGGGGCGGTTCTGGGACAGGATTAGGGCGGGGTTAGGTTAGGGGCTAGGCTCTGGGTCGGGGCAGGATCCGAGCGGGTTCGGAGCCGGGCTCGGAGCCAGCGTTCAGGGTAGCGCGTGACCGGTGGCAGGTCGGGTTTTAGCCCGCCGCTCTACAATGGAACCCATGCCGCACAGCATCTCCTCGCAGAACGCCAACCAGCACCCTGAACAGCAGCCCACGCATCAGTCTGTACACCAGCCCGAACAGCCGCAGGGGCAGTCTGCGGCGCGCCCAAAAACGCTGCGCTACCGCGAGCTTCCCGCGAGCGCACAGCAGGTGCTGGCATCCCTGTTGCCGGAGGCAGAACGCACCGGAACCCTGCCCGAGCAGGTGACCCATATTCACACCATTGCCGCTAGGGCGGCGAGCTACGCGCCCTGGCCGCAATGGCTGCATCCGCGCGTGGTGGAGGCCTTCGAATCGCTCGGCATTGCCGAGCCCTACGCCCACCAGGTGCAGGCGGCAGACGCCGCCCACGCGGGTCTTGATGCGGCGCTGGCGGCGAGTGCGGCGCGCTACGGCTGGCAGGCGGGGCGGATTGAGGCTGAGCGTCTTGAGCCTGGGCGCGTTGAAGCGCCGACTCCCGCACACGCCGAAGACGCGAAGAGCACCGGCAACGGCGGGCACGTGATTGTGGCGACTGGTACCGCCTCAGGCAAGACCCTGAGCTACCTGATGCCCACCCTGGACGCAATCTACCGTGCATCGTGTGGCGAGCCAGTGAGCTCAACTTCCGCGTATTCGGGAGCAGAAAACCTCAATAATAGAGCGAACGTTCTCTACATTTCACCGGCGAAGGCACTCTCCGCCGACCAGCTCACCGCCCTCACCTCCTACAACCTGCCAGGACTCCACGCGGCAAGCTACGACGGCGACACCCCCACCGGCGAACGCCGCTGGATCCGCGAACACGCCAACTTCATCCTCACCACCCCGGACATGCTCAACTACTCAATCCTGAGCAACCACCGGCAGTGGTCATCCTTCCTGCGCGGGCTGCGCTACGTGGTGCTCGACGAGGCACACAGCTACCGCGGCGTTTTCGGCGCGCACATCGCCAACCTGCTGCGCCGCCTGCGCCGCGTCTGCGCGCTCTACCGCACCGTGCCCGTGTTCTACGGCGCCTCCGCGACCAGCTCCAACCCGGTCGAGTCTTTCTCCAAGCTCATTGGCGTGCCGCAGCAGGCGGTCACCGCCATTACCGAGTCCACCTCCGCACGCGGTGAAACCACCGTCGCGCTCTGGGAGCCCGAATTCATGCCGCCCAAGGCGCACGATCAGCTTGCCAAGGGTGCCCGCAGCACCCAGCAGCAGGCGGTCCAGTCGAAGGCTGAGCAGGAGGCGCCGCGCCGCGTCTCCCCCGTGGAGCAGGGCGCACAAATGCTCACCGACCTGGTGCTTTCCTGCACCCGCTCCCTGGTGTTCGCCGGTTCGCGCCGCAGCGTAGAAATCCTCTCGCAGAAGACCCAACGCTACCTCGACGAGGTGGAGGCGGGCCTCTCCCACCGCGTCGCCGCATACCGCGCCGGGTACACCCCCGAAGAGCGCCGCGAACTCGAACGCAAACTCCGCAACGGCGAACTACTCGGCTTGGCGAGCACCTCCGCACTAGAGCTGGGCATCGACATCTCCGGGCTGGACGCCGTACTCGTTGCGGGCTGGCCGGGTACCCGCGCCTCCTTCATGCAGCGCGTGGGCCGGGCGGGTCGAAGCGGTCAGGATGCGCTCGCCGTGCTCATTGCCGACGACAACCCGCTCGATACCTACCTGGTGCACCACCCGGAGGCGATTTTCGGGCAGGAGGTTGAGGCGACCGTTTTCGACCCGACAAACCCGTATGTGCTCTCACCGCAGCTGTGCGCCGCCGCGCAGGAGGCACCCCTCCGTGCCGAAGAACTGAGCCTCTTCGGGCCGCATACCGCCGCCCTGCTGGATCGACTGGTGCAGCAGGGGTACCTGCGTCGCCGCCCGGATGGCTGGTACTGGACGCACGCCGAATCAGCCGCCGACCTGGTCGATATCCGCGGCACTGGCGGCGGCCCCTACCAGCTCATCGACGCCGAAGACGGCACCCTGGTTGGCACCATGGACGCCGCGCACGCCATGAGCCAGGGGCACCCGGGCGCAATCTACATTCACCAGAACGCGCAGTACGTGGTCGAGTCCCTCAGCGAGGGCGAGCGCGTGATCCTGCTCAGCCGCGTCTACCCGGACTACTACACGCGCGCCGTTGAGAGCACGGAGGTTCGTATTCTGGCAGAGCGTGCGCGGGTTAGTTACAGTGCGCCAAACGCTGTTGGGGAAGCGGTTCCCGGCAAACCTGTTCCCACCGAGGCTGCTCCTGGCGAGCCTGTTCCCGGCGAACCGCAGCTCGCCCCGCTCACCATGCACCGCGGGCAGGTTCAGGTCACCGACCAGGTCACCGGCTACCGGCGCTTCTCCGTCTACGGCGGCGAATACCTGGGCGAAGAGGCGCAACCCATGCCGCCGGAAGTGCTCATGACCGAGGCGGTCTGGTTCACCTTCGAACCCAGCTACCTGTTCAGCGCGGGCGTGACCGAAGAGGACGGCCCCGGCACCCTGCACGCCGTCGAACACGCCGCCATCGGACTGCTACCGCTCATCGCCACCAGCGACCGCTGGGACTTGGGAGGGCTCTCCACACTGCTTCACGTGGACACCGGCAGGCCCACCATTTTTGTCTACGACGCAGCCCCCGGCGGTGCGGGCATTAGCGAGCGCGGCTTCAACGCGGTTACGCAGTGGCTGAGCGCCACCCTCGAAGCCATCGAAAGCTGCGGATGCGACAACGGCTGCCCCTCCTGCGTACACTCGCCCAAGTGCGGCAACCGCAACGAGCCTCTCAGCAAGCACGGCGCCCGGGCGCTACTGCAGGCAATGTTGCGGAGCATGGCGGAGGCGTAGAACGCGCTGGGGATGCAGGACGGGCTGGGATGACAACTCCCGGTGAGAACAAATACCCTAGTCGGTCAGACTTTCTGGCTCGGCTGGGTTTTCCGGCTCAGGAGGTTCGGGTACCGAATCCTGCCCAGCTTCCAGCTCCTCCTCCAGCTCGGCGACCTCATCGGGGCTCAGTTCCTCCGCGTTGCCCGCCGCGTCATGCTCTTCTTCGGCGTACTCTTCTTCAGGGTGCTCAGCCCCAGCGCGGGCACGCACCCTCGCCGAGCCCAGAATCCCCATGGGCCCTGCGACCGGGACCGAGACCGTCACCTCCACCGTTTCGGGTCGTTCCGGAAACGTGCAGGATTCCAGGTGCGCACCGTGGCGGGCGGCAAGATCCATCGCGACCGCACACGGGTCGCCCTCGGTGAGCCCGCGGTAGGCATCCGCCGCCGCGAGTGCGCTCAAATCGGCGGCTGCGGACGCCCTACGGTTCGCGGACACCACCCCGATGAGCCCGGCAATCACCACGGTCACCACCAGCAGCGCCGCAATTATGGTGAGGGCGAGGACGGTGCCGCTACCCTCTTCGGGGCGTTGATTCTTGGAGGTTGCCTTCGGGGCGGGGCACATAGCGGCTCTATTCGTTCTCATGTCCCGCACCGTTTTCAGCATCGTTTTCGCCGCCGCCTTCAACGCGGGCGTGGGCGTCCGCCCGCAGCACCCAGCCGGTTGCCGAGCCGATTACACCGGGGGCGGGGCGGCTCACCCGCACGTGCACTTCCCGGGCGTGCCCCGCATCCGCGGCGACCGCACCATCAGAAGCGACAGCATCAGGAGAAACAGAAATCTGCACGCTCTGCGCCGGGTCGATGCGGCTGACGGCGGAGCGAATCTGCGCCTCGGAATCTCCGCGGGCGGCGGCTCGTGCAGCCGTTCGCGCGGACTCCTCCACCTTCAGCTGCGCAACCCCCGTGGAGGCGGCACCCAGGCAGAGGGCGAGCACCACCGTCACGGCGGGTAGGGCCACCGCAAATTCGGCGGTAATCACGCCCTCTTCTACTGGGCTCTTCTGCGGGGTCGAGAGTGTCGGGTCCACACTGGTTTTCCCTGCGGAGCAAGTGCGCCGCAAAGCACCCAAATTCACATGAGCGTTCATTCTTTATTCCTCCCTTCTGGCTTGATTTTCCAAAGAACCTAGCATCTAGGGACAAAACCCTACGGCGGGTTTTCCAATACCTCTAGACTAAGGCCTCTAGAGCAGTCCCGTATTGCCCGCAATGGACAGGGCGTTACGCACAATATCCAGGAGCATGGAACGCACCTCATCTGACTTGAGAATCAGCACCAGCAGGCCCGCGAAACCGACCGCCGCGAGCATCACGATGCCGTACTCCGCGGTGGAGGCGCCTTCCTCCGGGTCCCCCGCCGGGGCGTACTCTTCGAGTACCTTATCGTCGCTCTCAGCTGGTACATATTCGGTGCAGCCGGGCGCGTGCTCACCCAGGCTGCGGCAGGTGGCGCCGCATTCGTCCAGGGTGCAGCCCTCGGCGAGCGCACGGGCAATGGTCAGCGCCTGCTCGGGGCTCAGGCTGTTCGTGTTCATATCAATCTCCATTTCGTTAGGGTCAATCCTGGGGCCGGTGTGGTTCAGCTCAGCATCACTCAAAAGCTCGGCATCGTTGAAGAGCTCGGGGCATTCTTCGCGCAGCTGCTTCATGGTGGTTGCAATGGCAACGGACAGCGGCACGGGGCCCAGAATGGTCTGCGCTTCTGCGCCGGGTGCGGCGGGCTGAATTTCACGCGGAGCACCGGCCGGGGCGTTTACCGGAGCGCCGACGGGGTGCAGGTCGTGGCGGATTGCTTCGCAGAGGGTGTTCGTCATTGGTTTTCCTTTCGTTGTGCCCTAAACATGCGGGGCGGGGTGGGTGCTCATCCGCGTTCGCTGCAGATGGGCGAGGGTCTAAACTTTTCGGCATTTCAACTGGTCAACAGCGCTTATGCGCATGGTTCTTTAGCCCGTCAGCGTGGGTAGTAGCGAAATGATGATGGGCACAATACCCAAGCAGATAAAGGCGGGCAGCGAGCACAGCCCGAGGGGTACCACGAGCGCTACGGAGAGCTTTCCGGCGGCGCGTTCTGCCGCGCGGCGCTCGCTGAGGCGGTGCGCATCGGCAAGGGAGAGCAGCAGCGCAGTGCTGGGTGCGCCACCCGTGTAGGCGGGAGCGAGCGCATCCCGAAGCTCACCGAAGGTTCCCGCCGCGGAGCCCGACCAGGCGCTCCCCCAGTCGCTACCCATCTGTAGGCGCTGGCAGACCGTATACAGGGGTCGGCTGTTGAGCGCCTCAGCGAGGGTACCCAAGGCGGCGAGCGGTGCAAGCCCGGCTCTCAACTGCGCGGCGAGTAGTTCCAGTACGAGGGCGGTATCAACAGTCGGTGCATTCAAGGCCTGCTCGCCTCCTGTATGCCCAGCTCGTGTGCTCTCCACCTCCGCCCGATGCACGAGCGCGGCGGTCCAGCGGCGCCCGGCGAAGGCGAGCCCCAGCCCGAGCAAACCGGTGAGCACCCCGAGGATAGATCCGGTCAGCACGCCCACGGGGTCACTTCCCATGAGCACACCCAATCCGAGGCCGAGCAGCGGTAGCCAGGAGAGAATCCTGCCGGTGGCGCGCGGTGCGGCGAGGGCGCTCTGCCTGCCCAGGAGCGCGTCGATGCGTTCTTCGGCGTGTTCTGCGGCGCGTTCCAGGCTCGTGGCGAGCGGCGCACCGGTGCTCTCACTCATGCGCAGGCTCAGCTGCAGGTCGTGCAGGCGCTCGCGGCTGTGCGGGCGCATCCGGGTGCTGTTTTCGAGCAGTTGGGCGCAGGCGAGGTGCGCGGGTGCACCCCAAGAGGTAAGCGTGGCGAGAGCCTGCGTGAAGCGGCGGATATCTTCGGCGCACCGCTTGTGCCCGTAGTCTTCGGAAAGAGGCGAGAGGCCTCGTGCCCGTCGGGGGCGGGCGCTTTTCCGAGAGCTATTCTTCGTGCACGTTTTCCCCGTACCCGGCACCAGCTCGCACTGTCCGAGTTGCCCGAACTGCCTAGAGCCCGGGTCGGTGCGCACCGCTTCCTGCAGGGGAATGCCGGCGCGTAGGTTCAGGGCGAGGGTGCGTAGCATGAGCGGCCACATGCGCATTTCCTCGGCACTGGCTGCTCCGGCGATACGCCCAGCTAGGCGCTCAGTCCAGCACTCAGTCCAGCGTTCGCGAAGGCTTCCGTTGCTCTTCTCGTTCTGCTTCATTGCTTCCTCCTTTCACGTTTTCTGCTTCCCCCATTTCGGGGGCTAGTACCCAACTTCGGACCCGGTAGAAATACGCCTGACCTGCAGATACTCTTCGCTCCCCTGTGTGGCGGGGTGCAGGCTGTAAATACCCTCGATGCGGCGGCGACCGTCCCGGTGTTCCAGGTGGATAATGCGTTCAAAAGCCGTCGCCGTATGTAGAGCGACCGTTCTACTATCCAGTCCGGCGAGCGCACCCAGGGCGCACAAACGCAGGGGCACCGCCTGCGCACTATTGGCGTGCAGGGTCGTTCCGGCGCCGCGATGACCGGTGTTCATGGCGGTCAGCAGGTGCACCACCTCCGCGCCGCGGCACTCACCGACCACGAGCCGATCCGGGCCCATACGCAGCGCCTGCACAATCAGCTCACCCAGCCCGATTTCGCCGGCACCCTCGGAGTTGGCGGCGCGGGTTTTGAGGGCAATAACCTGCTCATGCTGCGGCGCCAACTCCGGGGTGTCTTCGAGCAGAATGAGGCGCTCCTGCGGCGTGCACAGCCCCAGCAGGGCGTTGAGCAGGGTGGTTTTGCCGGTGCCGGTACCACCACTAATGAGGAATCCGCGGCGTTCGGCAATCATGCGGCACAGGTAGGCGGCGGTCGCCTCATCACACAGCCCGGCGGCCTGCAGCTGTGCCAGGGTGGGGCGCTCGCGGGCGGGTAGGCGCACGGAGAGCCGGGTACGTTCGCTCAGCGGCGGGATAATCGCGTGGATGCGCCTGCCGTGCTCGTCGCTGATGTCAGCCGCCGGATGTGCGGCATCCAGCTGCCCGCCGTGCCTGCGGATGAGCCGTTCGGCGAGGTCACGCACGCGCCGCTCATTGCCGAGGCTCAGCGCCACGGGGCGGGTGGTTCCGTTGATGCCCACCCAGATATCGCAGGGCGAGTTCACGTAGATATCGGTGATGGTTCCGGCGCGTTGCCCCTCGTCAAGGAGCAGGTCGAGGGCGCCGAGGCCGTAGAGTTCCGCGGCGAGGTAGCTCAGTGCGGTCTGCCGGTTGATGGGCACGTATTCCACGCTGGGGTAGCTCCAGGAGGCGGGCGCGGGTTGCACCTTTTTGGTGCGGAATTTTCGGGGCTTCGTCACATTAGTTCCGCCTGCGCCCGTTCCTTCTGCGTTCGTGTTCCCCAGGTGTCCACCGTCGATGGTGCAGATTGCCTCATCCACGGCGTTTTCGAGGATCTCGCGGAGGGGTTGGGATTCTTGGAGTAACCCACCGCCCGCGGCACTCGCAGCGTTTGCACTGCCCGCGACGGTTGCGCCACCTGCGGGCGGCCGCTCCCCTGCTCGCTCGGCCCCGCCACTGAACCCGCCGCTAAAACCGCCCAGGGCGATAGCGCTCATCTGCGGCGAGCGCAGAATCAGTTCGCGGGCGTGCAGGGCGACGGCGCGGGCGCGGTAGTCTTCGGGGATGAGCAGGGCGGGCAGTGAGCGCGCACCTGCATTCTGCGCACCCAGTCGATTCGTTCCCTGCACCTGCGTGCTTGGACTCTGTGTGCTTAGATTCTGCACGGCGCTGGTCGGGTAGCCATTGGGACTACCGGTGTTGCTGGCGGGATTTCTGGTGGGGTTCATGGCTCTAGGAGAGCATTGCGCCCATCCTAAATTTTTAAGAGAATGAGCGTTCTGTGGATAACTCCTCGCGCACCCCGAAATATCCACGATGCACGCACCTCAAACGAACAAAACGCACGCATCCGGCGCTTTTATGACAAACCACGGCGCGTTCAGCCCTCCCCTGTCCCTTCCGCAAACCGCCCCACCCGCGACCACAAACCGCGCGCCTTCGCACCCGGTCACCGATAATGGAAGAATGTACGTTCTGCTCAGTCCTGCCACTGGCGCGGGTATTACCGCCCAGACCGGCACCCCCGCGCACCCGGTCACGTCGGCTATTGCCGCAGGTGCGTCCCCGCGCGGTGCTCAGCCGGTGACCTCGTGGGGTGCTTTTCATTTTTCGGCGCCGACCGCTGAGCAATTGCAGGACCCGACCTTTATTCCGCGGATTACGCGGGCGGATCGGGTGAGTGCGGCGAATCTTCCGGCGTATGTGCGAGAGGTGGAGCGGCAGGCGGCTGATTCGGCACAGGGGCGTTTTCCGCGCTGGATTTGGGCTGATACCCGCCACTTTGACCCGCTGCTTCTGCGCCGCGGGGTGCGGGTACATCTGTGCCATGATTTGCGTCTGGTGCAGCGAATTTTGGCTACTGCTGCCACGCATCCGAGCGGTTTTGTGGAGTACAGCCCGGTGCTGAATCTTTCTGATGTGCGTGAGGCTGTGGAGCCTCAGGGGTATCTGCCGGTGGCGCGGCAGATTCAGGGTCAGGAGGAGCTATTCGGCGCTGATTTTTTGAGTGCGCCCGCTACCTCTTCCGCCGCATTCGCCGGTTCTCCTGCTGATTCCTCCCCGGATTTCCTTGAGGCGGCGCCTCATGAGCCTTTTGCCCCGCAGTTGGCGGCGGGCCCGGTGACTCTGCTGCCGGAGCATCCGGTGGTGCGTGTGCTGATGCGTGAATGGCTGGCACAGGCGCGCGCTATTAGCGAGTCAAGGCACCCGGAGCGACTGCGTCTTTTGGCGGCGGCTGAGTCTGCCGGTGCATTGGTGGCGGCTGAGATTGGCTATTACGGCATCCCGTTTAATGTGCAGGCGCATCATGAGCATCTGTGCGAGTTGTTGGGTCCGCGCTCGGTGCCCGGGGAGCGTCCGCAGAAGATGCAAGAGTTGGCGGAGCAGATTCAGCGCATGCTGTTTATGCCGTCGTTGAACCCGGATTCGCCGCAGGATCTTTTGCGTGCTCTGCAGTCTGCGGGGGTTTCGGTGAAGTCTACGCGTTCGTGGGAGTTGAAGAGTTGGGCGGATGCGATTCCGGCTCAGCGGCAGAAGCGTTGGGCGCTGATTGACCCGATTCTGCGCTATAAGAAGCTGTACCGTATTTGGACTGCTAACGGCTGGACCTGGGCTGATACTTGGGTTTCCGAGGGTGCGTTCCGCCCGCATCTTGAGGTGGGCGGCGCCGCGACCGGGCGTTGGGGCGCTTCCGGCGGTGGTGCGTTGCAGCTACCTGCGGAGATTCGTCAGGCGGTGCAGGCGCCGGAGGGTCAGGTGCTGACGGTGACGGATGGCTCGCAGATTGAGCCGCGTATTTTGGCGGCGTTGAGCCGTGATGAGGCGCTCGCTTCGGCGGGTCGTGGCGCTGACCTGTATGCGGGTATTGCCGAGCTGGCGCGCATGAAGGGTGTGGGTTTGACGGAGCGTTCCCACGCGAAGGTTGGCATGTTGGCGATTATGTATGGCGGCCGCAGCGGTGAGATTGGTGCCCTGTTGCCGCATGTGGCGGCGCTTTTTCCGCAGGCGATGGACTTTACGGAGCGTGCCGCGCGCATTGGTGAGGCGGGCGGGCAGGTGACGACTTTTTTGGGTCGTACGTCCCCGCCGGTGGATGAGCGTTTCCGTGAGATTGTGGCTGATCGGTCTTCGCCGGCGGCTGAGTCGCGTGCGGTGTCGACTGCGCGTGCGCACGGGCGTATGACCCGCAATTTTATTGTGCAGGGTACGGCGGCTGAGTGGGCTCTATGCTGGATGGGCGCGGTGCGTTCTCGTCTGTTGTCGGAGCGGATTTTTGGTATGCCGATGCGCACCCGCATTGTGTATTTTTTGCACGATGAGCTTCTGCTGTGCGGTCCCGACCTGGAGGCGGATCGCGTGGAGCGTATCGTGCGTGAGGGCGCTGCGGAGGCGGCGCGTCTGCTCTTCGGTCGGGTGCCGGTTGATTTTCCGGTGTCGGTGGTGCGGGTGCGCAACTACGCCGAGGGTAAATAATCTGCGGTAAATAATCAGCCGCGCATAAGCGGCACCGTACAACAAAAAATAGGGGTGGCAGGTAGCTTCGTTCAAGCTACCTGCCACCCCTATCTGCACCCTATATCCGCTAGTCAAGCGCTTATTCTGCGAAGAGCTTTACTCCTCGTAGCCGGGTGCCGGGCGCATCTTTTTCTGATCCCAGGGCACGGTCCAGCCGAGCGAGTCGAAGATCCGGTCCAGCAGAATCGCGGTGAATCCCCAGACGGTGAACTCTTCACCGCCGAGCATGCGCACCTCGAAGGCGGGAGTGCGGTGTGAGGTGCGGCCGCGTTTGACGTAGGCGGTGTGCCGGTTGGCGGGGTTGAGCAGGTCACGCACGGGCACGCGGGCGATGAGCGCGGACTCGTTGTGGTCAACGACTTCGACAGGCACGGGGCTGTTCCACCAGCCGATGACGGGGGTGACCATGAAGTTGCTGATGGGTAGCGGCAGGGTGTGCAGCTGGCCGAGGATCTGCACGCCGGCGGGGTCGAGCCCGGTTTCTTCGACCGCCTCGCGCAGGGCGGCGATGTGGGCGACGGGTTCGCCGGTGGTTTCGGCGAGTGCATAGTCTTCGGGGTCGATTTTGCCGCCGGGGAAGGCGGGCTGACCGGCGTGTGAGCGCAGGGTTGCGGCACGTACGAGGAGCAGTACATCCAGGTCGGCGCTGACGTTTTCGGGGCAGCCGTCAAATTTGCCGGTGGAGGGCGAGTTATCGAGCACGCCGAAGAGAATCAGCACGGCGGCTTCTTTGTTCAGGGGGCTGGCGGGTGCGCTGCGCAGCAGGGCTTGGACGTCAAATTCCACGCCGCCCTCTGCGAGAGCCGCCAGTGCCTGCTGGGCGGGGTGCTGTGCATCCTGCCCAGCCTGTTCGGGTTGTACCGACTGCTCGGGTGCGCTCATCTGTGTACCTCTCTTCTGCGCGGCTGCGTTCCGGTTCGGCTTAGTCGCCGTTAGGCGCTGAGCGGGTAGCCTTCTGCCATGAGTTCGCGGCGGGTTGCGCCCTGCAGGAATCGCAGGTGCAGATCTTCTCGACCGGGTGCCATTTCGTATTTCATGAGTTTACGTGCTGCTTGTTCGTTCGTTTCCCCGGCGCCATAGGACGGGCAGAGGTCGGCGACGGGGCATACGCCGCAGGCGGGCTTTTTGGCGTGGCAGATGCGGCGGCCGTGGTAGACCATGCGGTGTGAGAAGAGCGTCCAGTCTTTGCGTTCGATGAGTTCGGCGACGTCTTTTTCGACCGTCTCGGGGGCGTCTGCGGTGGTGAATCCCATGCGGCGGGCGAGGCGGCCGAAGTGGGTGTCTACGGTCAGTCCGGGCACGTCGAAGGCGTTTCCGAGCACAACGTTTGCGGTTTTGCGACCGACTCCGGCGAGTTCTACGAGCTCTTCAAGGGTTGAGGGAACCTGCCCGTTGTGGCGTTCGACGAGCTGCTGGGAGAGGGTGACGATGGAGCGTGCCTTGGCGCGGTAGAAGCCGAGGGACTGAATGTAGGGTTCGACCTCTTCGGTGCGTGCGGAGGCGAGCGCGGCGGCGTCCGGGTAGCGTGCGAAGAGTGCACCGGTGACGGAGTTGACGCGCACGTCGGTGGTTTGTGCCGAGAGCACGGTGGCGATGAGTAGCTCGAAGGGGTTGTCAAAGTCGAGTTCTGCGACGGCGTAGGGGTAGGTTTCGCCGAGGATGCGGTTAATTTTGCGGGCGCGGCGCACGGTGGCGAGGTGGCTTTCGGGTGCGCGGGCGTTGAGGCGGCGTGCGGCGGCTGCGGCTTTGAATTCGGGAACGAATCGGATCTGTAGGAGCGATTCGGCGTTCTCTGCCGCGGTGTTCTGTGCGCCCGCTGCGGGCTGGGTGGCGTTCTCGGTCATAGCGCGAGGGTACCGGGCTTAGGTGTGTGGGCGGTAGCGAGGTTCACCGTACTTGGCGCGCGTCGCCCCCCGTATGCGGGGATGCGCATCCGCCACGCGCCTGCGCTCTCCCCTCCTCCGCATCATTTTCTGGGCAGTTCGCGTCGGCTAGCGCTCAGCGGGCGCTCGCTGTGCCACACTGGTTTTATGTCAGATACGATTTTTGTGCTTAATGGACCGAATTTGAACCTGCTTGGGCAGCGCCGCCCCGAGGTGTACGGCTACACCACTCTGCACGATATTGAGCGTATGGTGCGTGAGCGCGCGGCGGATCATGGTTTTGATGTTGAGTTTATGCAGTCGAATCATGAGGGCGCGCTGGTGGATGAGATTCAGCGTGCTCGTACTCGTGGCGCGGCGATTATTATCAACCCGGCGGCGTACACCCACACGTCGGTGGCGCTGCATGATGCACTGGAGGCGGCTGAGCTTCCGGTGGTTGAGGTGCATCTGTCGAATGTGCATCGTCGTGAGCAGTTCCGTCATCATTCGTTTGTGTCGCCGCAGGCTACCGCGGTGATTGCCGGTGCGGGTGCGTACGGCTATGTCATGGCGGTTGATTTCCTGGCGCAGCATCTGGCGGAATAACAGCGCGCCGCCTCCTTTCGTTAAATAGTTCAGGCTCCCGTTCCTCGCTAGAGGTTCGGGAGCCTGAATGTTTTTGTTAGCTACTTGCGGCAGGTGCCGGTGGAGACTGCGGCGGTGTTGTCGCCACCTTCAGCCAGTGCCTGCTTGAGGGTGCTTGCGGTGATGGCGTAGCCGGTCTGGCCGGTGGTTGCCTTACCGAAGATCACGCCGACCACGTTGCCGTTTTCGTCGAGGACGGGGCCGCCGGAGTTGCCGTGCTGCACGTCGGCTGCCAGCTGGTAGACCTGGCGCATGGCGTTGGCGCGGCCGGTGTCGGCGTCGATGGTTTGGGTGTTGCCGATGCCCTGCACGGTGGCGGGCAGTGCCTTGAACGGGCCGCCCTTGGGGTAGCCCATGAAGGTTACGAGGCTACCTGCGGTGGCGTTGGTGCCGATGGTCAGCGGTTCGAGCGGCAGCTTGGGAACGCTGATGAAGGCGAGGTCCTGTTCGGTGTCCATGTAGACGACGGTGCCGGGCCAGGTGCGGCCGCGGGAGTCCTGCACGACCGGGGAGGTCACGCCGGCGACCACGTGGGCGTTAGTGACGACCAGGCCGTTGTCAGCCACGAAGCCGGAGCCGGTGGAGGTATAGCCGCACTGTTCTGCGGCGCCCAGAATCTCAACGACGGAGGCTGCTGCCTGGTCCAGTGCCGCGGATTCTACCGTCTCGGTGGGGGCGCTGGTTTCGGGGGCGATGAGCTGGCTGACTTCCGGAATGGTTCCGAAGGCGAGCACGTCATTGCGTACCGTGTTGATGCGGTCCTTGACGACCTCGGGGGTGGATGCGACCATCCAGGAGAGGGTCTTGGAGTCGCTGAGCGCAGTGTTGAGCTGCGGGATGGGCACGGTGCGCATGGAGATGGTCAGCACGACCATGACCAGGGCGCAGGCGGCGAGGTTCAGCACGCCGCCGAAGAAGCGTTCTACGCCCTTGAGCGGGGTGATGTCGGTGACGCGGCGGATGGTGCGTCCGGCAACGAGGCCGAGCCACTGTCCGATGGTCAGGCAGATGACGAGCACACCGACGGCGGTAATGAGGCTCCACTGGGATCCCACGGATGCCACGGCGAGGGGCACGAGCCAGGCTGCGGCGCAGACGCCCAGACCCAGGCCGAGGAAGGTTCCGAGAGTGGTGAAGAATCCGCTGCGGACTCCGGCGAGGAAGTAGAGCAGCAGAATGATGGGGATAGCAATATCAAGCAGGTTGATGCCAGTCGTCACGACTAATTGCCTCCTTGGTGGGTAGAAATGGTCACGGTGTGCCCATGTGGTTGGTGCGGGCTGTGCCCGGTGAGTGTGGCGGTGCGTTAACACCCAGTGGTGGATGCGGCGGGCTTGTGTTCCCGGGGTTTTGGGCTCGGGTTTCTGCCTCGTCGCATCGTACCGTGTGTGGAGGCGGTGCGCCTCCTGGTCATGAGGGTGTCTGCGTGCTTGGTACCGAAAAAAGTACACACCTGAATGCCTGATATTAGGTGCTGAACCTGTGGGTAAGCTTTGAATTTTCTCGGAAGAAATAACTTTTGCTGTAAAGCTCGCCCTATCGGAATGCACAAACAGCTTTTTTAGGGTACGCTCATATCAGTTGAATATGTCACACTAGCTTGAGCCTTCTCACATTTCAGATGTTGAGACGCATGGCACCGGTTCGGGCTCACTCACTGAACATTTACGAGCTTCGGCTCATCACCTCACATCTAGGAGAACTTTATGGATCTCGAGATCCTCCGTCGTACCCCTCTCTTTGCTAACCTCGACGACGCAGCTTTCGCTCTGCTGACCGATGACATTCAGGAGATTGACCTCTCCCGCAACGCTGTCCTTTTCTACGAGGGTGACCAGGACGATCAGCTCTTCGCTGTGCTCTCCGGTAAGGTCAAGCTGGGCCGTACCGCCGCTGACGGCCGCGAGAACATGGTCGCGATTATGGGTCCCGGTGATGTTTTCGGCGAGATGGCTCTCTTCGACCCCTCGCCCCGTTCGACCAACGCTGTGGCTGTTTCTGAGACCCGCTTGGCTGCCATCAAGCACGAGTCCTTCAAGCGCGCACAGCAGCTGGATCCCTCGATTTCCGATCAGGTCATTAAGACTCTGGCTCGCCGCCTGCGCCACGCTAACGAGGCACTGGCTGACCTGGTCTTCTCCGACGTTCCCGGCCGCCTCGCTAAGGCACTGCTGGACCTGGCTGACCGCTTCGGCCGCCCCGCAACCGACGGCGTGCTCGTTGCTCACGAGCTGACTCAGGAAGAGCTGGCACAGCTGGTTGGCGCATCCCGCGAGACCGTGAACAAGGCTCTTGCCGAGTTCGTTTCTCGCGGCTGGATCCGCCTGGAGGCACGCGCAGTTGTCATTCTGGACCTGCCCCGCCTGCGCCAGCGTTCCCGCTAAGGTCTCTTTGAGTTAGGGCATTCTAGGACGCCCTCGCTAAAAGACGCACGACTTAAATAAATCAGGAGCCATTTCCCTCTGCATGGGGAAATGGCTCCTGATTTCTTTAACGCTTCATCTCGAAAGCAAGTGTAGGCGGCAGCTCGCTAGAGCACGCCCATTGCGCCGGTGTACATGGAACCGGTCGTAGCCGGAACCACCTCGGTGAAGGAGAGCATGCACGCACCATTGTGGGTGACGAGCACGGGCTTCTTCACCTCAATCTTGCGGCGCTTCGACAGCCACGCCACGGAGGTCTGAGCCTTCGCCAGCGATTCGAGCATGCACATCACACCGGGGGTGATGAGCTGGTCGAGGGTACGGCCCACCGTATTGGACTGACCGATGCGGTCACCGAGTTCGCTGGCGTCCTTAGCTTCGAGCAGTTCACGCACGTTCAGCCAGTCGCCCCACACACCCTTACCGAGCAGCAGCTTCGGGTCCTGGCCTACGGGTAGCGCCGTGGTGAAGTAGGCAATGTCGTAACGCTTGAGGAAGAAGTCCGGGGACTGCCAACGCGCTACGGGGCGCAGCAGGTCGGCGCGCACGCTCAGACCGCTGGAGGTCAAGAAGTTAGAGAAGCTCTTGTCCTGCTCGGCAACCGCTTCACGCCACGCCATGAGCTCAGGGGTGCTGGAGCGCTCCACGACGTCCTGTTCGTCCTCACCAGCGAGCAGAATGCCGGTCTCTTCAAAGGATTCACGCACGGCAGCCATGACGCTGCGGCGTGCTTGAGCAATATCGGAGAAGTGGAACTGCTCTTCCCAGTATTCGGCACCGGGGCCAATCCAGGATGCAGACTCATCATCACCGGGAAGAGCCGTGCCGCCGGGGAATGCGACCACGCCCAGCGGAGAGATGCCGGGGCGGTAGGTCAGAATCGTTTCGAGGCCGTTGTCACCATCGCGCACAAAAATGACGGATGCCGCCTGGCGCATCGTACAGCCGGTCGCACCTTCGTTACCGCCTTCACGCCAACTTTCGGCTGCGGTGCGCATGAACTCGGGAATCGTGTAGAGACGCTGGATGCAGGAGGTTCGCGGGTTAGCCGCAGACTGGCGGCCGGTAAACATGCGGGGGCGTTCCACGCCTTCAGCCGGGGTGGGGGTGCCGAAGCGGCGTTCCTGCACCGGCAGGGGCAGAGTCTTGATATCCTGTGATTCGCCGGATCCGTGACCGTCTATACCGTTCACCGTCTTTTGGGCGCCACTTTGTGCTGCCCGCTGAGCCTGGGCAGCACGAATAGCAGACAGCGGCAGCGCGCCGGTGTACAGATTAGACATATTCAACAATGATCTCGACCTCTACGGGCGAGTCCAGGGGAAGAACGGGAACACCCACAGCGGAGCGGGCGTGCTGGCCTGCCTCGCCGAAGATTTCGCCGAGCAGCTCGGAGGCGCCGTTAATGACAGCGGGCTGAGCGGTGAAGTTCACCTCGGATGCCACGAAGCCAACGACCTTCACGACGCGCTGCACACGGTCCAGGTCGCCAATGACGGACTTGACCGCCGCCAGGGCGTTGAGCAGGCTGATACCCGCGTACTTCTTCGCATCCTCGGGGGTCACGAAGCCTTCAGCACCGGAGGCGGACACCTTACCGGTTTCGGGCAGGGCACCGTCGACGAAGGGCAGCTGGCCGGAGGTGTACACGTAGGAGCCGGAGGTCACCGCGGGAACGTAAGCGGCAACGGGGGCGGGTGCTACGGGCAGTTCGTAACCGAGTTCGCGGATACGTGCTTCAATACGGGATTCAGTCATGATTACTCCAGAAGGATGGCGGGTGCTGGCACCCAAACGGTGATAGGGGGAACGCCGCAAATCTAAACGCTACTGATATTCAGGCAGCTGTTAAACGGCTAACCGGCGGCCTTCCTCATCTATTCCCACTTCCCCGTTAAAGAGGAGAGGAATATGTGAGGTGACCGCCGGGTACGCTGCTCTTAGTCAGCCTTCTCGCGCTTAAAGTAGGCGATGGGGTTGCCCTGAGTCGGAGCGACCATGTTCGACGCGGGGGTTGCGCCAGCAGGTGCGGATGCGCCGGGGAGAACGGTTACGAGCTCCCAGCCGTCTTCACCCCAGTTGTCGAGGATTGCCTTGGTCGTGTGGATCATCAGCGGTACAGTTGCGTATTCCCATTTCTTCATACCCTCTAGACTATCGCCCGGTGTTCAATAAGTAAAAGGGATTCACTATGGTTTTGGTCAATGTCCGGCGCTTTTGGGGGCTTTATTCTCAGGGCTGAAGCGCCCACCTCCCTGTGGGGTGCCGAGACGGGCTTCTTCTCACAGTTTCATGGGATAAACTGAATGAATGGCTTCATCTAAGAAAACCCGTGCGCGTCGCCGCCCGGGAGATTTTTTGCAGTTCCTCGCGTTCAGCGTGATTGCCGGTTTCCTCGCGGCAATTATTGTCGTACCCCCGGCTGTGAGTGCCGGTATGGTCGCGAACGCGTCGATGTCATGGTTCCAGGACCTTCCTGACGACATTGCCGATGGCATCTCTTCCCGTCCTTCTACTATTTACGCTGCTGACGGCAAGACCGAAATCGCGACCTTCTTCGAAGAGAACCGCGACCCGGTCAAGCTGGATCAGATTTCGCAGCACATGAAGGACGCCATCGTCTCGGTGGAGGACCGCGACTTTTACAAGCACGGTGCGGTCTCCGCAATCGGTATTGGTCGTGCGTTCCTGAACAACATCATTAACTCCGGTAGCGGCCGCCGTCAGGGTGCATCGACCCTGACCCAGCAGTACGTTAACAACCTCATCGTTGATGCCGCTGTGGCTCGCGGTGAGGACGCTACCGCAACCCTGAACGGTAACAAGACCTACGCCGCAAAGATTCGCGAGATGAAGCTTGCGATCTCTATGGAGCAGAACAAGTCCAAGGACGAAATCCTTGAAGGCTACCTGAACATCGTGAACCTGGGTGGTTCGAACTACGGTGTTGAGGCTGCCGCACAGTACTACTGGGGTATTTCCGCTAAGGACCTGAACGTGGCTCAGTCCGCGCTTCTTGCCGGCCTGGTGCAGGCACCGAACGTGTACGACCCGACCGTGAACCCCGAACTCGCCCGTGAACGCCGCGACATCGTTCTGGGCACCATGCTCCGCGACGGCAAGATTACCGACAAGGAATACAGCGACGCCATCGCCAGCGACATTAAGCTCAACGTCCACCCCAAGTCCCAGGGTTGCTCCCTGGCAGGCGACAAGGCGTTCTTCTGCCGCTACGTGGTCAACTACCTGCTGCAGGATGAGTCCCTCGGCGCAACCGCTGAGCTGCGTAACACCGCGATTAAGCGTGGTGGCCTGAAGGTTGTCACCACCCTGAACCCCGAGGCTCAGACCGCGGCAAAGCAGGCAGTGGACTCCACCCAGCCGGCTGCAACCAACTGGAACGACGTCAACTCCGCACTGACCAGTGTTGAGCCCGGCACTGGTCGCGTCATCGCAATGGCACAGAACACCGAGCTCGGTAGCCCCGCAGACGCAAACGACCACTCCAAGACCGAGTACAACTACAACGTTGATGTAGCGTACGGTGGTACCCCTGGCTTCCAGCCCGGTTCGACGTTCAAGCCGATTATTCTGGCTCAGTGGCTCATCAGTGGCCGCGGCGCTAACGCTACCGTGAACGGTACCCAGCTGTTCTGGCCCACCAGCTTCGGTTGGAACGCCAAGTGCTACGAGGGCGGTAAGTACTACTACACCGGTCAGCCGAACGGCTGGTCCTACAAGAACGCGTTCAACGGTGGCCTAGGCTACAACACCGCGGCGTACGGTATTCGCCAGTCGTTGAACTCGTACCTGTACGGCATGCTCTCCCAGATTGACCTGTGCGATGTGCACGACCTGTCCATCAAGATGCACGCCCTGGACGGTACCGGCGAACCGCTGCACAGCATCCCCGACCTGGGTACCAACATTGGTGGTACCAAGTACGGTATCTCCCCGCTGACCAGCGCATCCATGTACGCTATCTTCGCTTCTGAGGGTAAGTACTGCACCCCGCGCCCGATTGAGAAGATCACCAAGACTGACGGCGAGACTCTCAAGGAATACCAGAACCAGTGTGAGCAGGTTCTGGATCCGGACATCGCGAACGGTGTCAGCTGGGTTCTGAAGGGTGTTATCCAGCCCGGCGGTTCCGCTTCTCAGCGCGGTATTGGTCTGCCGAACGGTTCGGCTGCGAAGACCGGTACAAACGATAACTCCTCCCAGACCTGGCAGGTTGGCTACACTCGTGGCCTGTCCACCGCGTCTTGGGTTGGTTCTAACAACCTCGGCTTCCGTTCCCTGAACGGTGTGGGCATTAACGGTCGTGTTCTGAACTATGTGGATGGTGCGACCTACGCCGGTGCTCAGTGGCAGTCGTTCATGAAGACGATCGCTCCGAAGTACAACACGAAGGACTTCACCACCCCCAGCGATAAGATTCTGTCGTACAGCTAGAATCACAGCTCATCAGCTGAAGCCTGAAAGGCGATTGATAATGTGTGAAAACGCAGTCAACGCCCGCGTCCCCGTGGCGGTCCCCGGCGCACGCGGCTCCTCCCCGCTCCTGAAGAAGGTTGCGGGGGCGGTAGCCGCCACTGCAGCCTTGGGGGCCGCCACGGCGGCGTATGGGCACTTTATTGAGCTGAATAATTTTCAGCTCCGCACCGAGTCTCTGCCGGTGCTGCCCGCCGGTAGCCCCGACTTTAGGATTCTGCACATCTCGGACATGCACATGATTCCGGGGCAGCGGAAGAAGATTGATTTCATGCACTCGCTGGCTGCCCTGGAGCCGGATCTGGTCATGAACACGGGCGACAACCTCTCTCACGTGGGCGGTATGGAGCCGCTGTTGGAGGCGCTCGACCCGCTCATGGACTTCCCCGGTGTGTTTGTGCCCGGCTCGAATTGCTATTTCGCGCCCGTCTTCAAGAACCCGGCACGCTACCTGTGGCAGCCGCGCACCCCGCAGATGATTGAGGAGGGCTCGCGCGTAGCACTGCCCATTGAGCGGATGCACGACGCCTTCGAGTCGCGCGGTTGGACGGGCCTGGTCAACCGCTACGACACGCTGAACCTCAAGGGTCTGCGTCTGGAGTTCTCCGGTGTGGATGACCCGCACCTGCGCTACGATGAGCACCCCGGTTTCGCCCCCGGTGCCTTCGATGAGGGGGACGAGCCGAGCGTCCGTATCGGCGTGGCACACGCCCCCTATATGCGTACCCTGCACCGCTTCGTGCAGGACGGTGCGCAGGCTATTTTTGCCGGTCATACGCACGGCGGTCAGGTCTGCCTGCCCGGCGGTCATGCCCTGGTCAGTAACTGCGATTTGCCGCCTTCGCGTGCGAAGGGTGTCAGTGAGCAGTCCGGTATTCCGGTTCAGGTTTCTGCCGGTTTGGGCACCTCTCGTTTTGCGCCGGTCCGTCTGTTCTGCCCGCCGGAGGCAATCCTGGTGACCCTCACAGCTCGTGGTCAGGAGCAGGGTGCCTCCGCTACCGCAGCGGGTGGTCGTCTCTAATGTCTGAGGCTTCTACAGCACACACGGCTAAGCGCCGCCGCAACCCCTTCTTGGAGACGGCGAGCGAACCGACCCCCGACCCGATCGACTACGCGCACGGTCAGCGTGCCCCGCACACCCTCGCCGCGTATGCGCGTCCGATTCGTGTGCGCTGGGGCGTGGGTCTGCTCGTGGCCTTCGGTGCCGGTGCCCTTGAGATTGCTATTCCGCAGATGTTGCAGATTATTGTGGATCATCTCTCGCAGAGCACCACCGAGAGCGCCATCTGGATTGCCGGCGGCCTGGTGCTTCTGCTCGGTATTGCGCACGCTTCCTTCATGTATTGGAGGCGCTGGCTGATTGTGGACCCGACCTCCACGATTGAGCTGTCCATGCGCATGAACTTCTTTGACCGGCTGCTCAGCGCCCCGCTTTCTCTGCTGGATCGTTGGCCCTCCGGTCAGTTGCTGACCCGCTCCATGAGCGATTTGGGGACGATTCGCCGTTGGTTGTCTTTCGGTATCGTTCAGATGCTGACTGTTGCGGTGATGTTCCTGGTCGGTGGCTTCTTCATGCTGCGTTCTTCGCCGTCGCTCGCGCTGGTGTTCGTGGTGACCGTGCCGATTCTGGTGCTGTCACTGGTGAACTTCACCCGCAAGTACTACCGCGCTTCACATGAGATTCAGCAGATGACGGGCGACCTCTCCACCCGTATTGAGGAGTCGGTGCGCGGCATCCGCGTGATTAAGGCGCTGGGCCGCTCCCCCGAGCAGATTCAGGAATATTCCGAGTCGGTGGACGCCCTGCAGGTGCGCGAGTACGGCAGGTCGATGCTGGTGGCTCGTGTTGCCCTGTACCAGGGCCTGATCGTGGGTGTCTCTACGGCGGTGGCGCTGGCTGTGGGCGCTTCGCAGGTTGCGGCAGGCACCTTGAGCCTGGGTGCGATGACCGCCTACTTTGCGGTGCAGACAACCGTGCTCAGCCACGTGACGCGCTCGACCGCGCTGATGTCTGCCTATTTGAGCTATAAGGTGGCGTTGGAACGCCACAACGAGGTTATGGACGAGCCCGGCTTTGAGGCGGTGCCGCTGGTTCGTGGCTCCGCGGCTGTGTCTGGGCCCGAGCATCCGCAAGGTGCTTCTGATTCGTCAACAGTAGCTGGAGTGTCTGCCGAGGGCGGCTCCGGGAAGGAAACTATGCAGTACCCCAGCGGTGGCGCAGTATCTGTCACTTTCGATCACGTTCAGTTCAGCTACAACGCTATCAAGGCGCCGGCTGAGGCTACCACTGAGGCGAATTCTGAAGCTACGTCTGAGACGAAGGCACCCGAGGTTTCCGTGCTGAAGGACGTAAATTTTAAGGTCTTCCCGGGCGAGATTCTGGCGCTGGTGGGTGCAACCGGTAGCGGCAAATCCACCGTGCTGTCGCTGGTTCCGCGTTTCTACGAGCCGACCTCCGGTTCCCTGCGTTTTGGCACCCGAGATGCCGCCGAAATGTCCATTGAGGAGGTGCGCGCCCAGACCGCGTTCGTCTTTGAGGAGGCGGTGCTCTTCTCCGGCACGGTCCGCGAGAACGTGCTGATGGGCGTTGCTGAGCAGTACGAGCACGGCACCGAGGATGAGGATTACCCCGCCGCAGAAGAGCTGGAGGCGACCCTCCAGACCGCACTGCAGCTGGCTGCGTGCGATTTCGTGGCGGAGCTTCCGCAGGGTCTGGATACCGTCATTGGTGAGGAGGGTCTGAGCCTTTCGGGTGGTCAGCGTCAGCGTCTGTCGTTGGCGCGTGCCCTGGCGAAGCGCCCCTCCGTGCTGCTGCTGGATGACCCGTTCTCGGCGCTGGATGTGAACACCGAGGAGCATATTATTACCGGCCTGCGTGAGGGTCTGGAGGGCCTGGGCGGCGCTACGACCCTGTTGACGGCGCACCGCCCCTCCACCGTGGCGTTGGCGGACCGTGTGCTGCTGATGGTTGACGGTGCTGTGGTCGCCGAAGGCACTCACGCTGAGCTGATGGAGTCGTCGGAGCAGTACCGCCAGCTGATGACGATGGAGGAGGGCTAATGGCCCATCATCGTCCGGCGGAGCCGCGGGAGCAGATGAGCCCGCAGGAGCGCGCGGAGACTCGCGAACGCTCGATGGCTCTACTGCGCCAGATGTTGCGCCCGCACCGTGGGGCGTTGGCTCTGTCGATTATTTCGGTGCTTTTGGTCTCGGGTTCCTCGGCGGTTGCGCCGATTCTGATTGCCCGCGTCCTGGATAGTTCGATTGAGCCGCTCAAGCAAGGTGATGCATCTGTCCTGCTGACCCTGCTGGCGTTCTTTGTGGCGGCTACCGCGGTGACCGCGATCTTCTCGTGGGTCAACGTGGCGTACACGGTGCGTGTGTCACTGGGCGTGGTGGTGTACCTGCGTAAGCGGGTGTTCCGTCACGCGCAGTCGCTGAGTGTGTCGTTCCATGAGCGGTACACCTCGGGCAAGGTCATTTCGCGTCTGACCAGCGATATTGATACGGTCCGTAGCTTCTTGGACAGCGGCATTAGCCAGCTGGCGATTACGCTGCTGTCCATGGTGATTTCTGCGGTCGCTATTTTCCTGCTGGATTGGCGTATCGGTCTGTTCATGCTGGTCATGGGCGTGCCGATTTACTTCTTGACGCGCTGGTTCCAGAAGACTGCGGTGCCGGTTTTCCGCACGATGCGTACCGAGTCTGCGCATTTGACGAGCCGTTTTGTGGAGACTTTTACGGGTATCCGCGCGGTAAAGGCTTTTGGTGCGGAGGCGCAGATGCGCGTCGAGTACGCGCAGGCGTCGGAGCGTTACCGCCTTGCGGTGATGGATTCGATTAAGATTTTCGGCATCTACTCGCCCGTGCTGATGCTTTTGGGCAATGTGTTTATTGCCGGTGCGCTGGTGCTGGGCGGTTATGCGGTGCTGGGCGGCACCATGCAGATCGGTACCCTGCTGGCGCTGGTAATTTACGCGAACCGCGTGTTTGAGCCGGTCATGCAGTTGTCCGAGTTCTACAACATGTTCCAGTCGGCGATGTCCGCGCTGGAGAAGCTTTCGTCCTTCTTGGCTGAGGAGCCGGAGGTTGCTGAGCCGGAACATCCGCATGAGCGCGCTGTAGAGTCTGCGGCTGAGTCTGCAACTGGCTCTTCCGCTGCTGAGGGGGTTCAGGGTGCCCTGGTGGAGCTGGATTCGGCGGTCTTTGGGTACACCTCAGACCGTCACGCGCTGAAGGAGACGACCCTGCGCATTGAGCCGGGCACGACCGTGGCGCTAGTGGGTGCTACGGGTGCCGGCAAGTCTACTATCGCTAAGCTGGTGGCTCGTTTTTACGATGTTTCCTCCGGTCAGGTGCGTATTGACGGCGTGGATGTTCGCCAGCTGGCGGACGTGCAACTGCGCCGTGAGGTTCTCATGCTGACTCAGGAAGTGTTCCTGTTCTCCGCGTCGATTCTGGAGAATATCCGCATGGGCAACCCGCAGGCGACCGATGAGCAGGTGAAGGCTGCCGCGAAGGCGGTGGGCGCTGATGCGTTCATCGAGCGTCTGCGTGACGGCTACGAGTCGCAGCTGGGTCGTGGCGGTATTACTCTGTCGGCGGGTCAGCGTCAGCTGGTGTCCTTTGCTCGCGTGTTCTTGGCGAATCCGCGGGTGCTGATTCTGGATGAGGCGACGGCTTCGCTGGATATTCCGAGTGAGCGTGCGGTGCAGGCGGCGCTGCGAACCGTGTTGGCGGGGCGTACGGCGCTGGTGATTGCGCATCGCCTCTCGACGGTTCTGGGCGCTGATCGTGTGCTGGTGATTCATGAGGGCTCCGTGGTGGAGGATGGCTCCCCGCAGCAGCTGATTGCTTCCGGCGGTCGTTTTGCGGCGATGTACGCCTCCTGGGATGAGCTGAATCAGGTTCAGGAGGCTGAAGCCTAGGAACTTTATTTGCCTCTCCCCGACCGGTGGTGTGCCGCTGTGTTGCGTTCTGAATTTTTTTGGGTTATCCTAGGTGAGTTGCCTACGGTATTCGCTGATAGGTCAACATCGGGATGTGGCGCAGCTTGGTAGCGCGCGTCGTTCGGGACGACGAGGTCGCAGGTTCAAATCCTGTCATCCCGACAGCTAGCCCCGGTCCGCTGGACCGGGGCTTTGTCGTACCCGCAGTATTTCTGTTACAGACTCCTAGGCAGACTCCGGCGCAGATTCTGCGGCAGATGTTGAGCATATAGAGGCGACCCCCTACCCGCGCAGGAACGCGGGGAGGGGGCGCTTTCGTATTGAGTTCAGATTCGGTTAGCCGCGCCCGGAGATGAGGGCGAGAATCGCCTCCAAGGGGCCGCGACCGGCAATGGAGCGTGCCATGCGTGACCAGAGGGTGCAGAAGCCCAGGGCGATAACAGCGCCGAGTAGCAGGAAGGCGCTCCAGTACACGGCGGTGCCCCAGCCTCCGGTGGCGATGTAGTGCTCGCCGACGGTGAATGCCTTGATGGTGGGTCCGGCGTAGATGATGATTCCGCTCAGCACAATGGAGGCGCTCAGCGACATCTGGCCCAGGCGTGCGATGGGGGTGAGCATTCCCGCCTGTGCGGAGAGCAGGCGCGCGCATTCGGCCCAGAAGTAGAGGGTTGCCGCCAGATTCAGGGTCAGTAGTACCTGCGGGCTGTTGAGGACGCCCAGCTCGGTGTAGGGGTTGAAAGTGCGGTAGACGGCGAGCGCCAGTACGGCGAGTACGACGGGGATTGCGAGCTTTGCCTGCAGATTGTCGTAGAGGCGTACGAGCACGATGCCCAGGCACATGACCCAGATGAGCTGGGCGCTTTGGGCATGGTTGACACCGTGGCTCGCCAGGAAGGGCAGCTGAACGGCGGTCCACGCATCAGCTTGGGCGGCTACATCCATGAGCAGGGTGTAGGTCCAGGTGATGAAGGGGCTGGTGAGCACCGCAAGCGCTGCGACTGCCCAGAGGGGCAGGTGCACGACGAATAGGGTCAGCAGGGTGAGTAGTGCCAGGTGCACGAGCATGTCGAAGGGCAGAGAATAGCTGAAGCCCTGTGCCGGTACGGTGACGCCCGGTTGCGGCAGGTAGGTGATGCCTTGCATGAGCGCTACGCCCAGCAGTAGTAGTGCAAGGAATCGCACGATGGTTCCGGCGAAGAGCTGCGGGAAGTTCGCGGTGCGGGCGTACCGCCAGGCGGCGGCGCCGAGGATGGCGGCGAAGAGCGGTTCAGCCGGTACGAGGGTCTGCGGAATCCAGAACTTCCAGGACACCGGGATCAGCTGTAGCCAGTACCCGAAGGGGATGAGCAGGCTGAGCACGGCGAAGGCGCGGGCGAGGTCGAGCCCGAGGTCGCGTCGGGTGCCTCCGAGGGAGGCGGCGCGTGCCCCGCTGCTGACGGTGGGGATGGGTTGTGTGCGCCCTGCTGCCATGTCCTCGCTCCTTGTAGTGCCGTGTTTGAGAGTCTGTGTGCCCTGCTAGGGCTACGCCAGGGGGTGTGCCCTGCCGGGTATCTGCCGCTTCCGGTGGTGTGTGCCGGATGCGCTGGCATAGGTGTTAAGTGTAACGGTGGAAGCTGTGTCCAGCGGGGCGGTGGCGCGGAGGTTTTGCTCTCATGCCGCTTCTCTGCCGGCTGCTGACCGGTGCCTTTCGCCCTTGGTGAGTGCTGTTCAAGTGTTGTTGTGTGGGGGTAGGTGTGTACCATTGGTACGTTCTTAAAGGTGGGGTAATCCAGCGGGCGCATGTTTTTGCCCCGTTTACTGTTTCAAACGCGCCCCACCTGCACATACACCACGTTGAGGTTTTATGTTTTCGACTTTCTCCCCTCTTTTTCTGACGGATTGGGGAACTTCCGGTGCTCTTCTTGCCTCGGGTACGACCCTCTCGGAAGGATCGAGCCACGATAGCGGCCAGTTTGTGTCCATTTTCTGGATTACCCTGGTTGCGTTGCTGTCCCCGATTCTTTCGCGTCTGACGGGTAAGAAGATTCCGGATGTGGTCTTCCTGCTCATTTTTGGTCTGCTCATTGGCCCGAATATGTTCAACCTTGCCAGCAGTGAGGGCGGTATCCCGCTGCTGAAGGAGCTTGGTCTGGGCATGCTCTTTTTGATTGCGGGTTTTGAGATTAATGTGTCGTCTCTGCGTAGCCGCCAGGGGTATAGCGCTATTGCCACATGGGCAGTGTGTTTTGCCTTGGGTATGGCGGGTGCGGCGGTGATTACGTCGTTCTCGCGTGAGCTGAATACGTATGTTGCGGTGGGTGTGGCGCTGAGTTCTACGGCGCTGGGCACTCTGTTGCCGATGTTGAAGTCTCACGGTGCTGCCGGTACGCCGGTGGGTAATGCGGTGCTGGTGCACGGCGCTGTGGGTGAGCTTCTGCCGATTTTCGCTATTTCGCTGCTGCTGTCGTCGCGTTCGCCGGGTATGGCGTTTGTGGTGCTGTTGGCGTTTATGGTGGTTGCGGTGATTACGGCGTTGATTCCGCACCGCCTGTTTGCACATGTGCCGGGTCTGCGTCAGATTATGGCTGCGGAGGCGAATACGACCGGTCAGACGGTTCTGCGTCTTGCGATGTTCCTGCTGGCGACCCTGATCATGTGCACCGCACTCTTCGATTTGGATGCGGTGCTGGGCGCGTTCGCGGCGGGCCTGATTCTGCGTACTCTGACCCCTCCGGCGGCTCTGCACATGATGACGCGCCGCCTTGAGGTGGTTGGTTTTACGTTCATGATTCCGCTGTTCTTCGTGGTCAGCGGTATGGGCATTGATGTCTCTGCTGTGGTGGCTAATCCTTTGGGTCTGTTTGCCGTGGTGGTGGGCATTCTGCTGTGCCGTGGTGTTCCGGTTCTTTTGGCGGAGCATTTCTTTGATACCCGTTCGGGCCTGACCACGCGTGCGCAGAAGGCGCAGTTGGCTCTGTATTCGGCTGCGGGTCTACCGATTATTGTGGCGGTGACGGAGGTTGCGACCAGTTCGGATCTTTTGGAGGAGTCAACGGCGTCACTTCTGGTTGCCGGTGGCGCGCTGACGGTTCTGCTGTTCCCGCTGTGGGCGTTGGGTATTCGTCAGGCGTTTGGCTCTGGTCAGCCGGTTCAGCAGGAGCCGAGCCGTAAGGAGCAGATGAACGCGTTGAAGGCTCAGCGTAATGCTCAGACGAAGTTGACCACGGGCATGATTCCGGTGGTTCGTTTGAAGTCCCAGTCTGACGCTGAGACCCCGTCTGACGCTGAGGCCCCGGCTGATGCTCAGCCCGGTTCTGCGAAGACTACGAGCTCTGCTAAGACTGCGGGTTCTGCAGAGAAGTAGCCTCGGCTACGCTGTGGTTGCGCTTCGGTCTTTCAAGATTGGGTTGATGAACCGGTTTGAGCGGGGGACCCGCTTACAGTCACCCCAACCTTATGTGGGTTTAGCTTTATAAAACCACACAATACCAGGCAGTTAAGACCCTGCAAACCAACATGCATCCCACATATATGATCAAAACCCACCGCATTCTCTCTTGAGGCTGCGGTGGGTTTTTTACACCCGAGTGACCTTATAAACCGCGGAAAAATGAGAATCTTCCTTAAATTCGGATTTTTTATGCAAATATTACAGAACATGACGTGTCTTAGCTTTCTCGACTGACACTTTGTCCTATAAAATTGAAAGCGGACAGGGAATTTCCCTAAAACACACATAAACCAACATACATACACAGAGCCGCTTCCGCCCCAGCGGGAGCTGGCGCGCCTCCCATCTCACACACGGGAGGTGCCCCTTTCGGGAGTATCCGCGACGATACCCCCGGCGGCTCCCAACCACGGAGGAGGATCATATGGTTCAGAAAGGTAATTATTTCTAACCTCTTATCTCAAGGCCTCGCACTGAATCCTAACGATTGTCTGCACACACAGTCATTTCCGAAGGAAATATCATGCACCAACTACTCCTCACCGCGAGCACTGGTGGCGTAGAGCTGGACTTCCCGGCCTGGCTCCGAATTACGCACTTCATCAACTTCATTATGATGGGCTTCCTGATTCGTTCAGGTTGGGAAGTACTCGCCTCTCACCCCCGCCTGTACTGGAACAACCACTGCACCCCGGGTTCTGAGTGGATCAAGTTCACCAAGGACAAGGTCCCTACCACCCCCGGCGCATTTACGGCGCGCGATGACCAGCGCACCCTGTCTCCCCTGATTTCTCTGCCCGGTAAGGCTCAGATTGGTCTGGGCCGCGCATGGCACGCGCTGGTCACCGTTATCTGGATCGTTAACGGTCTGGTATATGTCTCCCTGCTGTTCCTGACCGGTCAGTGGCGCCGCATCGTCCCGACCAGCTGGGACATCATCCCGCAGGCGTGGGAATCCATCCAGATTTACGCTGGCTTCCAGATTCCCTCGATTGAGCATTTCCAGCCGTACGACGCTCTGCAGCAGATCATGTACTTCACCGTGGTGTTCATCGTGGCACCGCTGATGATTGCAACCGGCCCGATTATGAGCCCGGCATTCTGCGGCCGCTTCCCCGGCTACGTGCGCCTCTTCCGTAACCGCCAGACCGCACGTTCCATCCACTTCCTGGGCATGGCGTTCTACTGCGTCTTCACCGTCATTCACGTGGCGCTGGTGTTCGTGGTTCACCCCCAGTACAACATCGCCCACATGATGCTGAACAAGCCCTACAACGAGGTGGACGCAGCACAGTTCGCTCAGGCAGTCACCATGCTCATTGGCGGCATTGTCTTCGCCGTGGCTCTGTGGATTTTCGCATCCTACTGGTCCCTGCGCGACCTGCGATTCACTCAGACCTTCATTTGGGGTCTGACCCAGCCGATTCGTAACGTCCTGCTGGACCGCATCACCTCCCGTCAGGTGCAGAAGAAGACCTTCACCGATGCCGACATTTCGCCCTTCCACTGGGTTAACACTCGCCCGCCGACAGAGCGTGAGAGCACCGAGTGGAACCGCCTGAAGGAGCACGAGTTCGTTGACTACCGCCTCGAGCTGGGCGGCCTGGTGAAGGAATCCAAGTCCCTGAGCATTGACGAGCTCAAGCAGCTGGGCAAGGAAGTCAACATCACCATGCACACCTGCATGCAGGGTTGGACCGGCATCGCCAAGTGGGAGGGCGTGCGCCTGCGCGACGTTCTCGCACTGGTCGAGAAGACCGACGAGGCACGCTACGTTATGGTGACCTCCTTCGGCCACGTGGGTCACACCTACGACGGCCGACCGACCGAACCCTACTACGAGTGCCTGGACATCTCCATGGCAATGGAAGATGAGACCATCCTGGCGTGGGGCATGAACGACAAGCCCCTGCCGGATGTGTACGGTGGCCCGCTGCGTCTGCGTGCAGACTCCATGCACGGCTACAAGATGGTCAAGTGGGTTCAGAAGATTGAGTGGATCAAGGACTACCACGATGTTGGCGACGGCCAGGGCGGTAGCCGCGAGGACTCCGGTCTGCAGCACTTCGACGCACGCGCCTAAGCACCCTCACGGGGCGCTACGACGCTAACCGCCGATACACCACCCTATAAAGCACAGAACGGTGGCGGGAAACATGGGCCCGCCACCGTTTTTGTGCGCTCACGACTGGCGCCTCGCTTCTGCAGCTAGACATCGCGAGGGCATAAAGAAACCGCCCGGGAGCCTTAGCTCTCGGGCGGTTTCTTTAGAGGTTTGCCTTCTGGCGCTGTACCTTAGGCGTCGTAGATGATGACGTCCAGGGTACGGGGGCCGTGCACGCCCTCCACGCGAATCAGCTCGATATCACTGGTTGCCGACGGACCGGAAATCATGGTCACGGGGCGGGTGTAGGTGATACGCTCGATCGACTCGGGGACCAGCTCCACAACGGTGGAACGGGGCACCACGCAGATGTGGTGGTCGGGCACCAGGGTGATGGCGCGGCGACCCTCATCGGGGTTGGTGTTCAAGAAGATCGTGCCGGTCTCTGCGCAGGAGACGGTCGAACCGGTCACCACAGCGTCAACTGCGTCCAGTTCCTTCAGGGACAGGCAGCCGGGCTTGAGGGTGCTACCGGAGTCGGTGACGCGCTTGCGGTCAGCGGTGTCAGCCGGCAGCCACTCCATGTTCAGGCCCTCGGGAACCACGTAGGTGGACTTTTCACCCAGGCGCTCTGCGATGACCTCGGAGATGTTCTCCTTGTTCGCGTGGAACACGTTTGCCTTGTAGTCAATGAGGCGGTCGACGAGCATCTCAATGGTCTGCTCTTCGTTCAGCTCGCTGACGCGGCGGTAGTTACGTACGGGCTCGGGGGCGACGGGTGCGTCAGCCAGGGACGAGCGGATACGTGCGAGGATATCTTCCTTAGCAGAGGACATTAGTTGTTCTCCTTAGCTTCACGGGCTGCCTGGGCTTCCATAGCTGCCTTAGCGTTTGCAGCCACTTCAGCTGCCTTACCCTTGTTGGCCTCGATGAGTGCCTGAATGTCGACGCGCTCAGCGTTATCACGTGCCGGAGCCTGACCCTTCTCCTTCTTCCACCAGTTGCGGAAGGATTCCTTGGGGGGCTCGGGGATGTCGCGGTACTCGGTCCAACCGCCGACGATACCGGGAACAGCGGTGATCTTGTGCTTGCGGCCGGTAATGAGGCGGGACATGGGCAGACCACGCTCTGCAATGGACATCATCTTGCCGGAGGTGAAGAGCTTCTTCGCACCGAGCATCATGCCGTCCATCTGCGAGAAGGGAGCCTTCTTGTTGCCCTCGAACTCGCGGACAGCGTGCTTGGACTCGACGTCCTTAGCGCGCAGGTGCACGAGGACCTCGGGGAAGTTAATCTTCACGGGGCAGACCTCGTAGCATGCGCCACAGAGGGAGGATGCGTAGGGCAGGGAGTTGTTGTGCGCAGCCTCGATACCGGAGAGCTGCGGGGACAGGATCGCGCCGATGGGGCCCGGGTAGGTGGAGCCGTAGGCGTGACCGCCTGCGCGCTCGTACACGGGGCACACGTTCATGCAAGCGGAGCAGCGGATGCAACGCAGTGCCTGGCGACCGAGCTCATCAGCCAGAACGGCGGTACGGCCGTTGTCGATGAGGATGACGTGCATGTTCTGCGGGCCGTCACCGGGGGTCACACCGGTCCACATGGAGGTGTAGGGGTTCATGCGCTCACCGGTGGAGGAACGGGGCAGCAGCTGCAGGAATGCCTCGTAATCCTGGAAGGTGGGCAGAATCTTCTCAATACCCATGAAGGTAATGAGGGTGTCGGGCAGGGTCAGGCACATACGGCCGTTACCCTCGGACTCCACGATGGTCAGGGTACCGGTCTCAGCAATACCGAAGTTGGTACCGGAAACTGCCACGGTGGTGTTCAGGAACTTGTTGCGCAGGCGGTTACGCGATGCCTCTGCCAGTTCTGCCGGCTCATCGGTGATGTCCGGGTTGATACCCTCAATTTCGCGCAGGAAGATGTCGCGGATTTCGCGGCGGTTGCGGTGAATTGCGGGCACCAGAATGTGGGAGGGGCGGTCGTGGCCGAGCTGGACGATTTCTTCCGCGAGGTCGGTCTCAATAGCGTTGATGCCGTTTTCCTCGAGGAACTCGTTCAGACCGGTCTCTGCGGTTGCCATGGACTTAATCTTGATGATTTCGTCCACACCCTGCTCGCGAATCAGGTCCAGAGCGATCTGGTTTGCCTCGGTGGCGTTGCGTGCCCAGTGCACGTGGCCGCCTGCGGCGGTGAAGTTACGCTCGAACTGTTCGAGCAGCTCGGGCAGGTTCGCCAGAACGTAGTTCTTGACGGACTCACCGGTGTTACGCAGGTCCTGCCAGTCGGGCACCTCTGCGGTGACGCGTGCGCGCTTGTTACGGATCGCGTGGGTCACGAAGCGCAGGTTGGCGCGTAGCTGCTCGTTCTTGAGCTCTTCCTTCGCGTACTTGGGGAAGGGGGTTTCTTCGAAAATGTTGCCCTCGCCGTAGTGAACGACCTTGGGCATACCAAGCTGAATAGCGGTCATGAGGTCTTATCTTTCCTTAGCCGATCGAGAGCTCAACACGCTCGGAGTTAATCTTGAGCGGGTTTTCCTTGGTGGATGCGAGGATCTCAGCGAAGTGGATGGTCTGAACGTCCGAGCCGCGACGCATCAGCGCACCGCCGATGTTCATCAGGCAGGAGCAGTCGCCGCCGGTGCAGACGGAAGCACCGGTTGCTTCAACGTTGTCTGCCTTGTCGTTGACCATTGCGCCGGAGACGTCAGCGTTCTTGAAGGAGAAGGTACCACCGAAGCCGCAGCACTGGTCCATGCCCTCGAGCTGGGTGTACTTGATGCCTTCGACGGTGCGGACCAGGTCCTGCTGGCGGGTGCCCAGGCCGAGCATACGCATACCGTGGCAGGAGCTGTGGTAGGTGACGTGCTCGGGGAAGTAGGAGCCGAGCTGCTCGGCAGCGTTGGTGATGCCCAGGATGTCGATTAGCAGCTGGGAAAGCTCGAAGGTGCGGGAAGCAATCTGCTCTGCCTTCAGAGCCAGCGCTTCGTCGCCGCGGCTACGTGCGACCATTGCCTGCTGGTGACGCAGGGAAGCAACGCAGGAGCCGGAGGGTGCAACAGCTACGTCCCAGTCCCAGGAGTCGAAAGCTTCAACGTGGTTCTTGATGACTTCGTAACCGTCATCGAAGTAGCCGGAGTTGACGTGCATCTGGGAGCAGCAGGTCTGGTTCGGGGGGAAGACAACCTCGTGGCCCAGGCGCTCAAGAATTTCGACGGTGGCGCGTGCTACGCGGGGGTACATGCCGTCAACGATGCACGTGGAGAAGAGTGCAATGCGCATGACTTGTCCGTCCTTTCCTCTGTGTTCAGAGTTTCTCGGTCTCACCGCCTGCGTCTGGGGCAGGCGGGGCACAGTCCGAATAAGTTCGGTCTTCCAAAGAGGCGACTCAGATGTATTGAGTCGGGGAAGCTGGGCCGGTAGGTTCCGGCTGATGTGCGCGCCCCAAGTGGAGGTGGGATGCGGTGGGATCAGAAACCGTGGTGATGTCTTTTATCTTTCTAGCCATTTAACACCGTTGGGCGGCTTTTCTCTAGTTGGAATAGCACATACTTTCCTTGTTAAATAACCGGTTAGGTCGACCTGACCTTAAGGTATATTTCCCTACCTTCCGGTACATGTGACCTCATCTCCCATGCACCCCCCGTAAGACCCCTATATTCTTTTCGCAGATTGAACATTTATCAAACACACAGAAGTGGACCATAAACCCCCTAGAAATCCGCCGTTCTGAAGATTTTATGGTTGTTTTATGGGGCTTTTCCTTTTTAAAACAACATTCTTTTCGGGTATATGCGTCCAAATGAAGACTCTCCCCTGGGTAAACCAATGACCCATACACCCAACTCGTGATGTATCTGAAAATATTCGAGTTTCAGAACCTGGAATTAACTATCAGAACCGCAATATTTCGGCAGTTTCACTGGAAGCGAGCCCAGGTTCCGGTCGCCTTCCACAAAAATGAGTCAGGTCACTTTTGGTGAAACACCACATTATCCGGTACTCTTCTAAACATGCGATCAATGGTCTGACCACATCCCCGCATGGGAAACAATGACCCGTTCCCCAGCGGGATTATCTATGGTCTGACCACACACAAGACACACCCTGAACCAAAGGAGTTCCAGTGGAAACTTATACCGCTGTAACCAATGCAGTGGGAGGTAGCCTCGGCCTCAGCGCACTCGTGGCAACCATTCCCCTCCTCACCTTCTTTGTGATGCTACTGGGCGTTAAGGCACGCGCTCACTGGTCCGCACTCGTGGCACTGGCAGCATCCATCCTCGTAGCAGTCCTGGGCTTCCACATGCCCGCTGACCTCGCCGGTCTGAGCGCCGTCCGCGGTGGCATCTACGGCCTGGTCATCTGCTGGGTTATCCTCGGTGCAATCTGGTTCTACCAGCTCACCGTTCTCTCCGGCCGCTTTGAAGACCTGCGCCGCGTCTTCGACCGCCTCGGCGGCGGCGACCTGCGCATCCAGGCTATCCTCATCGCATTCTGCTTCGGCGGTCTGCTCGAGGCACTGGCTGGCTTCGGCGCTCCCGTTGCAATTACCGCAACCATGATTCTGGCACTGGGCGTTAAGCCCCTTAAGGCTGCTGTCACCGTTCTGCTCGCTAACACCGCACCCGTGGCATTCGGCGCGGTTGCTGTCCCGATTACCACCGCAGGTGAAGTCGGCGGCAAGGACCCACACGTTATCGCAACCATCGTTGGTCACCAGGCTCCGTTCCTGGCAATGCTCGTTCCGCTCATCCTGCTCGTCATCCTTGACGGTATGAAGGGTCTGAAGGACGCTTGGCTGCCCGCACTGGTCATCGGCGTTTCCTTCGCTATCGCACAGTGGGTCACCGCCGCTACCCCCGCATACAACCTGACCGACGTTGTTGCCTGCATCGTCTCCATGGGCGTTGCCGTGATCTTCCTGCAGTTCTGGAAGCCGCGCGGCGTCGCAGGCGTTCGTGAACGCTACGGTCTGCCCGCACAGGCTGAAGAGAAGGAAGCTCTGCCCGCCGTTCGCGTCTGGATGGCACTGCTGCCCTACGTCATCGTCGTTGCAATCTTCGGTGTTGCTAACCTGCACGCTGGCCTGAAGGCATGGCTGAAGAGCTTCGTCATCAAGATTGATATCCAGGCTCTGAGCTCCCGCCTCGTCACCGCTGACGGCAAGCCCGTCAAGGACGCTGTCTACAACTTCGCGTGGATGTCCAACCCCGGCACCCTGCTGATCATCTCCGGTCTGGTTGTTGCTGTGGTCTACTTCTTCTTCAACGAGAAGGGCCGCTACGCCTTCAAGTTCCCGGCAATCTTCACCGAGTTCGGTTCCGTTGTCTACCGCATGCGTTGGTCCATCCTGACCATTGCTTCGGTTCTGGCACTGGCATACGTCATGAACTTCTCCGGTCAGACCATTGCTATGGGTACCTTCCTGGCAGGCCTGGGCACCGTCTACGCGTTCCTCGCACCGGCTCTGGGCTGGATCGGTACCGCTGTGACCGGTTCGGACACCAGTGCGAACGCACTGTTCTCCAAGCTGCAGGTGTCTGCTGCTGAGAACCTGCAGCACGCAGGTATCCACGGCGCAACCCCCGAGCTCATGCTGGCTGCTAACACCACCGGTGGTGTGGTCGGTAAGATGATCTCCCCGCAGTCGCTGGCTATTGCTGCTACCTCCGTGGACATGGAAGGCAAGGAATCCGACATCCTCAAGGCTGTCCTCCCCTGGTCCTTCGCTATGCTCCTGTTCGTCTGCGTCCTGGTCTTCCTGCAGACCAACGTTCTGTCCTTCATGATTCCCTAATCTGAGGCTCACCCCTTAGAAAGTTCTTGAGGTGAAAGCCTCAAGGGCCGTAGGACATTCGCCCCGGTATTTTCCGGTGGCCACGGCGGGGCGGCGAACCTTCTCGGTTCCGCCGCCCCGCTTTTTATGTCCTGACCACTCAACGAATAGCCCGAAATATCTCTGAATTAGCTCTGAGATATCTCAGGCGCAGAGTATTTCTTTTCGTTATCCGCCTCGTTATCAGGAGAGATTATGCCTCGTTCTTATGACGATACCCAGCCTGCTGAGGCGCCCCCTGCGGTTGACCGCCAGCCGATTCTGGCGGACCGCAGCTACAGCATCATTCTGGAGACCTTTGAGCGGCGCCTGCGCCTGGGTGAGCTGCGTGTGGGCGATAAGCTCCCCTCCGAGCGTGAGCTGGCGGCACGGCACGGTATCTCCCGCCCCTCGGTCCGTGAGGGTTTGAGGGTTCTGAACGCGCTGGGTCTGATTCGTTCCAGTACCGGTTCGGGACCGAAGTCGGGCGCGATTATCATTTCTGAGCCGTCGGATGCGCTCAGCTGGGCGCTGCGCATGCACATTGCGACCCGTAGCCTGCCGGTGAAGGACGTTGTCTCAACCCGTCTGCTACTGGAGGGCCCTGCGGCGCGTGCGGCGGCTGCCGCGCCGGACACCCCGGAGCGTGCGGCAGCGTTGGAGCGGGCGCGCGTACATCTGGCGGAGATGGATGAGCAGATCAGCGATGAGCGCTTCCATTTCTGCGATACGCGTTTTCACTATGAGCTGTCGAAGCTCGGCGGCAATATTGTGCTTGATACGGTGATTGACTCTCTGCACATGGCGACGATGAGTTATGTGCAGGAGGCGGTTCCTTTCTTGAAGGATTGGGAGGCGGTCAAGCGCACGTTGCAGCAGCAGCATTACGGCATTATTGAGGCGATTACCTCTCACGATGAGCAGGCGGCCTATGAACGCGTGTGCGAGCACATTACGTGGTTTTATTCGCTGTCTGACCGTGCTGCGGAAGAGCGGGCGCGGCAGCATCCGGCGCGGGATATTCTGCACGAGGATTTGTGCCACGAGAACGTACATGACAAAGACGTTCACGCCGGCTAGGCTTCGTCCCTCAACTCCATAAACCCACATAGCTAAAGGGCGGTGCCCCGGAAGAATGACCTTCCGGGGCACCACCCTTATGCGCCGAGCAATTATTTCAGCGGGGCAATTATTGCAGGAGCTCAAGCGGCTGAACCTTCGTTGCCGCGTAGGCGGGCAATGCACCCGCAACGATGCCCACAGCCAAGCCGAGGAAAGGAATCCCTAGGATAAGGGGCGGCAGAGATAGTGCCCATCCGTTGAGAAGGCACACAACCCAGGAACCGAGAACACCGAGGATGAAGCCTCCAAGAGCGCCCAGGGCCCCGAGGAGAGCCGCCTCCGCCAGGAAGCTCACCGCCACATCTCGCCGTCCCAACCCTAATGCACGGTTAATGCCGATTTCCCGGCGGCGTTCCCAGACCGAAATCTGCATGGTCATCACAATGCCGAAGCTTGTCGAGACGATAAGAACCACCAGAATAATGGTCGTAAGAGCTCGGCTATCCTTCGTCAAGGAAGCACGAAGAGTCACCGGTGAAGGCGGAATCTCAATGTTTGTATTAACGGGGGCACGCTGCGGATCGAGTACCTGCTTGAGCTGTTCCGCGACCGTATCTGCACTTCCTGGATTCACGATGACGTCCATACCGCGTTGCAGGGTGTGGGCTTGCGGCAAGAAAGTGGAGGTGGTCGGCAGGATAAGAGCGCTACTGAGAGCCGCGTTTTTGCCGCCGTCACGGATAATGCCGAGCACGTAAGCTCGCATTCCGTTGACCTCAATCATGTTCCGCCCGGGCTCAGTACTGACCCCTAGCTCTTTTGCGAGGGCAACGCCCAGATAGACGGTAGGCTCACCGGGGCGTTCGCGGGCAGGCTCCGAAAAGTGCCCTTCGACAATGTGCGCACCTCGTGCTTTCAAACCTGCTTCTGAAACGACTGCAAGGGGTGTCTGTTGGCCCTCCTGCCCCGGCCTGTTGACCTGCGGGCGCGTTGTCTGCGTATCGATGGTGACTGTACCGGCAGCTTTGACCTCTGGAACTTGGTTAACACGCCAGAGCAGTTCATCCTCCGGTATATCCCAGGTTTGCGGCTGGAGGCGCACACCGAGCCGGGTGGAATCGTAGCTGGCCAGCTGCGAGCTCGTATTGAGCGCCGATGACTCGCTGACGCCCACAAGCATGATGATGGTGGTTGTTCCCGCGAGCATCGCCAGTACCGTGAGCAGGTTGCGGCGCCAACGACGAACAACTGCAAGGAGAGCGTAGTGAAGGTTGTTCCTTAGCATCTATCCTCCCCTGACAACGGGTTCTTTGAGCGATTGATAGGCCGATTCTTCGGGACGAGTGAGTTCGGGGCTAACGAGCATCCCATCGACCATGTGTAGCTGCCGGTCGCAGCGAGCCGCGATATCGGGTTCATGGGTGATGATGACCAGGCTTTGCTTCTCCGCACGGCCGGCGAGGAGCAGATCCAACACCTTGTGAGAGTTTTCAGTGTCGAGGTTTCCTGTAGGCTCATCGCACAGCAGGATACGCGGGGCGCAAGCTAACGCGCGCGCAACCGCGACTCGTTGCTGTTCACCACCGGACATGTTGCGTGGAAGAACCTCCAGACGGTGCCCCAAACCCACCTGTTCGAGTGCCTGCAACGCACGCTGACGTGCTTGACGGCCCGGTACGCCGCGCATCCGGAGGGTATGGGCAATGTTCTCGGTGGCGTTCAGATGAGCAATGAGGTGGTACGCCTGAAAGACAAAAGCGATGTGCTCACGGCGTGCTACAGTTCGCTCGGCGTCGCTGGCGGTGCCCATGTTTTGACCCAATATTTTCAGCTCACCTTCGGAGGGCTGATCGAGTAGCCCGATGATAGAGAGGAGCGTAGATTTTCCGCTTCCGGAGGCGCCGGTAATGGCCACTGATTCGCCTTCATGAATGCTGAGGGTCGCGTTTTTTAGCGCCCAAGTGGAGGGCGGAAAGAAACGCGCAATATTGTGGCACTCGATATTAGGTTTTGTGGCGGTAGCGCTCGTGGGGAGGGCATGTTCTGTCTCGTGCTGAGGCATTTTAGCGCTCCTTCAGCTTCACGACGGTACCTGCCTTGAGTTCTGCAGCGGGGTTGACGAGCTCGCAGATTCCGGCGGAGCACACGCCAAGGGTGACGGGAACGCTCTGACCGTTATCCAGGGTGATGGAGTGCGTTCCGTTTTCTTCGGTTTTGACGGCGGCTTCAAGCACTGCGAGGGCGTTTTCAGCGCCTCGGTTGAGAGTGACGGTTGCTTGAAAACGTGTTGATGCCGTCGTGTTTTCCGGCAAGTCGATTGTGATGGGGTAGCGTTTCCGCGCGGTAGCTCCCTGTGCGGAGGTATCGCTGTTAGGTCGTGCGCTGTTCTGCGCACCGTTGGAGGCACCTGCGTTAGCGCCGCCGTCAGCGTTAGTTGAGCCTTCGGGTGTGAGGGCCGCGCCCAGAGTGCCTTCGAGCGGACTTCCGTTATCGGTAAGAATCTGGACTTTCTGTCCCTCAGCGAGTTCATTGCTGAGAGCGCTACCGTCCGCGGAGAGTACCAGACGGTATCCACCCGCGGATAGGGTGCACAGCGCCGGAGTTGAGGTTTGGCCTTTGGTACCGCAGCTGTTATCTACGGTGTATTCATTGCCGTCAGCGAAGAGGTATTCAGAGAGCGGCAGTGCGGTGCTGTAGCGTCCTTCTTCGGTTCGGTCAGTATCCCCGGGAGGGTAGTAGCCACGATCCAGGTAGAAACGGTAGACAGCGTTGGCGGTGGCTTCGCCGTAGCTTCCTTCCTCATCCCAGATGCTGTAGCCGAGTGATTCCAGAGCTTCTTGGAGCTGTTTAACGTCATCGCCGCGAGCGCCTACGGCAAGGTCGCGGTAGGCGGGAATACTACCCTTGAACGCAATGATGGGACGCTCGTTGATAGTGGTGATAATTGAGCCGTTACTCATCTGGGTACCCGCCTTGGCGCCGTCCCTGGTCACCACTCCTTGAGGGGTTCCTACGGTGTAGCTTCGGGCGGGTGACACGCTAACTTCTCCCGAGTAGGTGCGGGTAACAGTCTGCGTGCTGATTCGGGTTGTTAGTTGCGCGGCGCGGGACGGCTGCGCATTGGATTCAACATTGGTGCGTAGCCCCGTATTAAGTGCGTAGATGGAGAACCCGCCGGTGATGACGAGCAGAATGACGAGCACCGGAACCAGGTAGGCGCGTATGGTTGCCGTCGTGGCGGCGCGGCGGGGGTTTTCTGAACTCTGCTGCGTGTTCATGGGTTCACCTTTCTGCGGTGAAATATGGGGCGGGGGGAATAAAGGGGTGTATCCTCTGCTCTCATCCGCGGGTGAAAGCGGTTGAGAGCAGAGGACCGGTAGAAAAATCTCGCTAGAAAATGTCCAACGAGGAATCAGCGTTTACTAGGTGCCGCTGGCCAGTTGCTGTCGGCTAGTTGCCGTTGAGTAGAGCTGCGGCGCGCTCCTGGGCCTGGCGCTCGATATCGCGTACTTCAAGGATGAGCGGCTCATGCTCATTGAGCCAGGTCGCAGCCTTTTCGTAGTAGATATTCTGTGCCTTAGTCAGGATTCCAGTAGACTTTTGGCAGTTGTAGTCGGCGTGAGCTAGGGATTGCTCTTCCGCATTGGCGGCTACATTGGCTGCCTTGTACTTACCCCAGGTTTTCTCTGCGTAGCTGGGAGCATCTCCGAAGTGCTGGATATCGGCGTATCCGCTTTCTTTCATGCATGCACCGTAGGTGGTGTCATCGCGGTAGTATTTCCCCATTTCTTCTATCGCGTTATTTTTGGATCCGCCCGTGTTGAGTTCGTTAACGAAGTTGGTGTATTTGAGGTAGTTTTCTGCTGAGCCGAAGACAGCTTCTGCCGCACGTCCGAGGCATGAATCTGTTGCCATGCTGGTCTGGGCACCGTTACTCATCGTGATGGTGACAGTTTTGCTGTCTGGGGCTTGAGGGTCGCCTATGAACGCCTTCTGATATGCCGGGTTTTCCATCGCGGGTGCATTGCTGGAGCTAGCGTTGCCCTGCCGGGTGGACCAGTATCCCTGGGTGGCCGCTTCTTCGTTGGCGAAGTGGGCGCCACTCATCGCAAGTTCATGAACGGAGGAGCCGTCAATAATGTTCTGGCTACCGGAGTAGGTGAAGGACTTCTCGCTCATACACTTTTTGACCTCGTTGACGAGGGCCACGTTAATATCCGGGGAGGGATTCTCGTAGCTTGCCAGGACATTGCGAATGTCTTGCTTAACTTCAACGGTAGTGGAGCAACTCGATACGCCCAGGCAGCAGGCAATACCGATAAGGACGAGGGGTGTGAAGGGCTTCTTTGCCATGGACTTCACCTTTCTCAAGCATCATTGATGGGCGAGAACCGGCAGTGATACGAGCGTATCATGAGCCGATTACTAAGTATGATAGAGGACAACCCCCCCCCGTACAATAGACACACAAGATGTATTTATGACGTATAGCACCTATAAGAATGCATGTAAAAGAGCTTATGGATTAAAGGGCGGTGCCCCGGAAGAATGACCTTCCGGGGCACCGCCCTTTAGCTATCTCAAAGACTTATTTCAGCCCGAAATATTGAGTTTAGAACTTCGTGCCGGTCAGACGCTCATACGCCTCAACGTAACGGGCACGAGTCTTCTCCACAACCTCCTCAGGCAGGTGCGGCACATTATCCGAACCGTCCCAACCCGCCTCCGGGGAACGCAGCCAGTCACGCACATACTGCTTATCGAAGCTCGGCTGGGCATGACCCGGCTCGTACTGCTGGGCATCCCAGAAACGCGAAGAATCCGGGGTCAGAACCTCATCACCCAGCGTGATCTCGCCGCGGTACGAATCAGTACCGAACTCCATCTTGGTATCCGCCAGAATAATGCCCTGCTCACGAGCAATCTTCTCCGCAGTGGTGTACAGGCTCAGGCTCAGCTCCTCCAGGCGCTCACCCACCGGCTGACCAACCTCAGCGTACAGCTCCTCACGGGTCACCAGCTCATCATGCTCACCCACCTCAGCCTTACCGGTCGGAGTGAAAATCGGGGTGTCCAGGCGGGAACCATCCACCAGGCCCGCAGGCAGCTTCACACCAGCAATCTCACCGGTCTCGTTGTACACAGCCAAACCCGAACCGGTCAGGTAACCGCGCACAATGCACTCCACCGGGAACATGTTCAGGGAGCGGCAAATCATTGCTCGACCAGCCACAACATCCGGAACGTCAGTGGACAGCACGTGGTTCGGAACCTGCTTGAGCTGCTCAAACCACCACAGGGACATCTGAGTCAGAATCTTGCCCTTATCCGGGATTTCGGTGGGCAGAATACGGTCAAACGCGCTAATACGGTCCGAGGCAACAACCATGACCGAACCGGCACGTAGCTCAGCGTCATCATTGACGGTCAAGCCGGTAGCGTCAAAACGTTCCTCATTCGGAACGTACAGGTCGCGGACCTTACCGGAATAAATGTGAGTCCAGCCCGGGATTTCCACGGGGTTAGAACGAGAAGTCATGAGAATTTCTCCTGATGAGGTGGTGTGATGTGGATGCAAAAAGTCTGTGTAATTACAATACCGCGACAGGCGCGGCTCCCGATAGTGCCAATCAGTCATCAATACGGCACAATCTTGAGAGCCCAACCTGACCCGTGCGCCGCCGACAGTACCCCGAGCTGAGGAAATGAACCCGGGAAAAGCTGAGGCGGCAAGGAGTAAAGAAGCGAGTGGCAAAGAAGCGACCGGCTCCCCCACCCTCAAGCGGGGAAGCCGGTCACCTTAGGTTTTAGCCGCGCGGAGCGGGAATGTGGATGCGGTTCTCCACAGCCTTCAGCGCGATATCGGTGCGGTACTGCGCGCCAGCCCAGGAGATAGCGCGAACGCCCTCGTAGGCGGCGTTACGGGCCGCAGCCAGGTCATCGCCGAGAGCAACAACAGCCAGCACACGACCGCCAGCAGTCAGCACACCCTCCTCGGATGCGACAGTGCCCGCGTGAATCACGTGCACGCCCTCCAGAGCGTTTGCCTCGTCCAGACCGGAGATGACGTCACCCTTGCGGGGAGTGTCCGGGTAGTTTTCAGCAGCCATAACCACGTCAACTGCGGTGCGGGGATCCCAATCCAGCTCGGTACCCTCAGAAATTTCACCGCGAGCAGCCGCGCGCAGTAGCTGACCCAGCGGGGTGCGCAGACGCGCCAGAACCGCCTGGGTTTCCGGGTCGCCAAAGCGGGCGTTGAACTCGATAACGCGCACGCCGCGGCTGGTCACAGCCAGACCGCAGAAGAGCACGCCCACGAACGGGGTGCCGCGCTCAGCCATGCGAGCCACGGTCGGGCGGGCAACCTTCTCCACAACCTCCTGTACGAAGCCCTCGGGCAGCCAGGGAAGCGGGGTGTAGGCGCCCATACCGCCGGTGTTCGGGCCCTCGTCGTTGTCGAAAATGCGCTTGAAGTCCTGAGCCGGGGACAGCGGCAGAACGTTCTTGCCGTCAGAGATGACGAAGAGGGACACCTCGGGGCCGTCCAGGAACTCTTCGATGACCACGGTGCCGCCGGCGTTGAAGCAAGCCTGAGCGTGCTCCAGTGCCGCGGTGCGGTCCTCGGTCACCACAACACCCTTACCCGCAGCCAGGCCGTCGTCCTTCACCACGTAGGGTGCACCGAACTCGTCCAGTGCCGCCTGCGCCTCAGCGGCGTTCGTAGCCACGTAGGCGCGGGCAGTCGGTACGGAAGCCTCTTCCATGACCTGCTTAGCGAAAGCCTTGGAACCTTCCAGCTGCGCGGCAGTTGCGGAGGGGCCAAAAACGTCAAAACCCGCCTCACGCAGTGCATCGGAGACACCGGCGACCAGGGGCGCCTCGGGGCCAATAACGACCAGGTCGGCGTTCAATTCGCGTGCCAGGGCGGTTGCCTGGGCGGGGTCATTCGCGTCAATTGCGTGGACGGGAACATCCTGGGCAATGCCGGCGTTGCCGGGGGCGCTGTGCACCTCAGTTACCTCAGGGTCGCGCAGAAGCGCTCGAATAATTGCGTGTTCGCGGCCGCCGGGGCCCAGTACCAAAACCTTCATGCTATTCAGGGTACCCGGTATCACACTAAAAATGTGAGCTGAGCGCACTAAAAATGCGGCTCTTCTCATGTAGCGGCACATTCGTAAGAATGCACGCTAGGGAAGAGCCGCACAGCTTAATAACCGAAGCTACCGAATCAAGCTAAAGCATTAGATGAGGGCAGTAATAGCAGCCAGGCCGCCGAAAACAATACCGGGAGCGTTCGCGATGATAATCGGGACGTCCTTCTTGGGGCGCCACAGACCGTACAGAACCCACAGGGTGCAGTTCACAGCAGCAACCAGAGGCTGAATCCAGTCACCCTTGTGACCGTTCAGGTTACCGATAATCTGCGGGAAGTAGAACACGTACATGAGCACTGCAGTCACAGAAGCAACGCGAGCCAGGATGGGGAAGAACTTTGCGTGGAATTCAGATTCTGCGCTCAAACTGCCCTTGGGGGCGCTGTTCTGTGCGGAGGTGTTTGCGGAGGTGTTGTTCTGCTCTGCCATGGATGTACTCCTTTACATGGTTTGCCTCTCACCGATCAAGAGTAAGTTGAGGGGTGAGGGGCATTAAGCGATGCATACTCGTACCGGGTCACGTCTAACTAGTTTTGCCTAGATATAGGACCCCGGGGCCGCATCATTTTCCTAACTGGATACATACGCCCGTTCTCAGACTGCATATGGGGCATGTCAGAGATGATAAACCGTGGATACACTCATAGCTCATCGATTGACGGGGTGGGGTTTTGCTCAACTGCCGCTGCCTTGGTCATCGCCATGTTCATGAGGCGGTACGTCGAGGCGCCGGAATGGTTCGTCGGGCGTCGATCGTGGTCGGTCCTATGCGGTGCTGGGTTTTTCGGTTCGTGCGGGCTGTGCCTCGCTCACTTACCTTAGTCTTACCCGTTGTTGCGCTTGAGCACACTTCAATTATAAAAATGAGTTACTCATAACTTCAACTCGCAGTAAACGTGAATCTCTTCACAGGGCTCTCCCTCGACCGCGCCAGCCCATCCTAGCTCCGCACCGCTGAGCACGAATAGGGTCAAGCCGCACACCCCGTTTAAACTAGAAGAATGACCAACAGCACCACCCCACAGGCAACCACTCACACCACCGACCACAGCAGCGCCTTCGACGTAGAACTCGCGCAGCTCACCCGCAACAACTTCATTGAGGCACGCCACCGAGGCCGCCTCATTCTACTCAACCCCGAGGGCGATGTGCAGCTTGCCCTCGGCGACATTCACGAGCCCTTCTACCTGCGCTCCGCCGCCAAACCGCTGCAGGCCATCGGATCCATGAAGGCGGGCGCGCCCCTGCGCGGCTCCCAGGTCGCCATCGCCTGCGGCTCGCACCGCGGCACCTTCGAGCAGATGCGCGCCGTGCAGGACGTACTCACCCAGGGCAGCACCGAAACCAACCCGCTCACCCCGGCAAACCTGGCGCTCAAGCCCACGCTCCCTTCCGACAAGCAGGCACGCCAGGCAATGGTTCAGGCGAACCTTGCCGCTACTACCCTGGCGCACCCCTGCTCCGGCAAGCACGCCGCATTCCTGTGGGCGTGCACCGCGAAGCTTGAGCGCGGCGACCTTGAAGAGGGATCGCAAAACTGGACCCTGCACAACTACCTCGACCCCGCGCACCCGCTGCAGCAGGTCATCACCGAAGAAATTGAGGCGTTCACCGGCGAGCCCGTAGCCGCAATCGGCGTTGACGGCTGCGGTGCGCCCGTGCACGCCGTTTCCCTTGCCGGTGCCGCACGCGCCTACTCGACCCTCGGTGCGGCAATCCGCAACCTCGGGGCGGATGCGCGCGCCTCCACGGTCGCGACCGCCATGGTGGATTACCCCGAGCTGATTCAGGCACCCGGCTCCCCCGACACCGTGCTCAGCGAAGAACTGGACGCGATCGTCAAGGGCGGCGCGGAGGGCGTGCTCTGCATCGGTCTGCGTTCGGGTGCGTCCGTGGTGGTGAAGATGAGCGACGGTTCGCACCGCGCCATGTACGCCGTTGCGCTGCGTGCGCTGGTTGCTGGCGGTTACCTGAGCGCCGAAGAATGCGAGCGCCTGCTCGCGCTGGTGGTTCGCCCCGTGACCGGCGGTTACGTAGACGGCAAGCCGGTTGAGGTGGGCGAGCTGCGTGTGCATGAGGAGCTTTTCACCCGCGAGGGTCTGGTTCCCGGCGCCGCGGAAGAGGACTAATCGTGGCGATTCGACGTAAAACTTCCGAAGCAGACGGTATGGCGGCGGTACGCGAAGTGCGTGCTTTCTTTGAGGAACGGCGTGCGGCAGCCGGCGAGCCTGCGGATTCGCACGCCCGAGGCGAGTACCTGCTGAACAGCTACTTGCTGAATAGCCCGGAGGTGGAGCAGGCGTTCGCGGCGCTCCCCCGCTCCGTGCGCGCAACCTTCGTGCGTTTTACCCTCGAAGAGCTGGCCACCCTAGCCCCCGGCAATAGTGTGGAGGTGCGTGTGCCCCCGCTGGGTGTGACCCAGTGCGTGGCGGGTCCTCGCCATACGCGCGGCACCCCGCCGTCCGTGGTGGAGACGCGCCCGCTCGTGTGGGCGGCGCTGGTGCTGGGTGCGTGTTCGTGGGCGCAGGCGGTGGGTGCCGGTGCGCTTGACGCTTCAGGGGAGCGCAGTGACCTTTCGGGCTTGTTGCCGCTCTTCTAGAACTTGCTATGAGCCCGCAGGCCTACGGCAGTTTTCGTAATTTGGCGTGTTTGTTGCCTGTTCTAGTGGTCCGTCCTGAGGTATTTAGCGTATCCGTCACCACATCTAGACCGAAACCCGGTACACTTTTAAGGGTCTGGTGTAGGCTATGGCACACACAGGCAGGTGCGAGTACAGAAACACACATCCGTCTCGCGCCCGCGCAGACGCATCCGCAGTCCCAACGTCGAAAAGAAGTGAATTGATTCGCCCCGACGGAAAACTCACTCACGACCTCGATCCGATTGACCACGGCCCCAAGGACGCCTGCGGCGTCTTCGGTGTCTGGGCACCCGGCGAGGACGTGGCAAAGCTAACCTACTACGGCCTGTACGCGCTCCAGCACCGCGGCCAGGAATCGGCAGGTATCGCAACCAGCAACGGCAAACGCATCCACGTGTACAAGGACATGGGACTCGTCTCCCAGGTCTTTGACGAAGCCACCCTCAGCTCCATGCCCGGCGACCACGCTATCGGCCACGCCCGATACTCCACCACCGGCGCATCCCACTGGGCTAACGCACAGCCGACTCTCGGTACCACCCCGCACGGCACGCTCTGCCTGGCGCACAACGGTAACCTCACCAACTCGGCTGATCTCTACGACCGAGTCATCGCTAAGAATGGCGGCAAGCCCCCCAAGCACGGCGAACTCGCCCAGGGCAACACCACCGACACCGCACTCGTCACCGCCCTGCTGGCAGAGCACGACTTCGACTCTCTCGAAGAAGCAGCGCTCGACCTGCTGCCGACCCTGCGCGGTGCCTTCTGCCTCACCTTCATGGATGAGAACACCCTCTACGCCGCACGCGATCCGCAGGGCGTACGCCCCCTCGTGCTCGGTCGCCTGGAGCGCGGCTGGGTTGTCGCATCCGAAACCGCGGCACTCGATATCGTCGGCGCGTCCTTCGTGCGTGAAGTTGAGCCCGGCGAATTCCTCACCATTGACGAGAACGGCCTGCGTTCCCAGCGCTTCGCTGAGGCTAAGCCCGCCGGTTGTGTCTTCGAGTACGTTTACCTCGCTCGCCCGGACACCACCATCTCCGGCCGTAGCGTCTACGAATCCCGCGTAGAAATGGGCCGCCAGCTCGCCCGCGAACACGCCGTCGAAGCTGACCTGGTCATGCCCACCCCCGAATCCGGTGTTCCGGCTGCTATCGGTTACGCCGAAGAGTCCGGCATTCCTTACGGTAACGGTCTGGTCAAGAACGCTTACGTGGGTCGAACCTTCATTCAGCCCTCGCAGACCATCCGCCAGCTCGGTATCCGTCTGAAGCTGAACCCGCTCAAGTCCGTGGTGGCGGGCAAGCGCCTCGTCGTTATTGACGACTCCATCGTTCGCGGTAACACCCAGCGCGCCCTCGTGCGTATGCTCCGCGAAGCCGGCGCTAAGGAAGTGCACGTGCGCATCTCCTCCCCGCCCGTAAAGTGGCCCTGCTTCTACGGTATTGACTTCGCCTCCCGCGCGGAGCTGATCGCTAACGGCCTGTCCGTGGACGAAATCGCCTCCTCCCTGGGTGCCGACTCGCTCGGCTTCATCTCCCAGGACGGCATGATGGCAGCCACCGAACAGCCCACCGAAAACATGTGCACCGCATGCTTCACCGGCGAATACCCGATTGAACTGCCCAGCGAGGAACGACGCGGCAAGTCCCTCTTTGACGCCGAAGAAAAGGGCAAGGGCGGCCCCCTCGCCGGTAAGGCGGCAGAGGTGACCGTGGAACGTCCCGTTCCCTCTAAGCCCGAGCACGCCGAGGCTGTCTCCATTGAAACCCGCGAAGGCACCGAAACTCTCGAAACGAAGTTCAACGCCTCCGACGTAGAAATCGCTGCTGACGACCCCGGCATGGGCATGTGCAACCCCGGCCCCGACGCCGACCTCGAGGCACTGCTCACCGAGCAGGACCGCACCCCCGCAAACTCCTCCGCTACCACTACCCCGAAGGAATCCTAATGAGCGAGAACACCACCACCGTAACCTACGCAAGCGCAGGTGTTGACGTAGAGGCTGGCGATCGCGCCGTTGAACTGATGAAGGGCGCTATCAAGGCGACCCACAACTCCTCCGTCGTTGGTGGCGTGGGCGGCTTCGCGGGCCTGTACGACGTCTCCGAGCTCGTCAAGTACCGTAAGCCCTACCTGGCTACCTCCACCGACGGTGTGGGCACCAAGGTCGCTATCGCGCAGGCACTCGATATTCACGACACCATCGGTTACGACCTGGTCGGCATGGTCGTGGACGACATCGTCGTGTGCGGTGCGAAGCCGCTGTTCATGACCGACTACATTGCCACCGGCAAGGTTGTGCCCGAACGTATCGCTGACATTGTGCGCGGTATCGCTGGCGCGTGTGCACAGGCTGGTACCGCCCTGGTTGGCGGCGAAACCGCTGAGCACCCCGGCCTGCTCGCAGAAGACGAGTACGACGTTGCGGGCGCAGCAACCGGTCTGGTTGAGGCAGACGAGCTGCTCGGCCCCGAGCGCGTGCGTGAGGGCGACGTGCTGATTGCTATGGCATCCTCCGGTATTCACTCCAACGGCTACTCCCTGGTCCGCAAGGTCCTGAACGTTGCCGGCTGGGGCCTGGAGCGCCAGGTGGACGAGCTGGGCCGCACCATCGGTGAAGAACTGCTCGAACCCACCCGCGTGTACGCGGCAGACTGCCTGGACCTGGCGGCAGCATTCCCCGTCAACGGCGAAGACGGCACCACCGGCAGCGGTGTACGCGGCTTCTCCCACGTGACCGGCGGCGGCCTGGCTGCTAACCTGGCTCGCGTTCTGCCCCAGGGCCTGGAGGGTCGCGTGGACCGCTCCACCTGGCAGATTCCCGCCATCTTCTCCCTGATCGGTTCGCTGGGCAACGTGCCCCTTGCCGACCTGGAGCGCACCCTGAACCTGGGCGTAGGCATGATCGCTATCGTTGACCCCTCCGTGGCTGAGGCTGCTACCAAGCGCCTGAACGACCGCGGTATCCCCTCCTGGATTATGGGTGACGTTGTTGCCGCCGGTGAGCCCGAGGCTAACAACCCCGATTACGTACAGGGCGCTAAGGGCGTGGACGGCGGCGCGGTTCGCCTGCTGGGCTCCTACGCTTCCTAAGGACGCTTTCTCCAGTAGGTAGCGAGCGCCAGCTTGCTGGTGCTGATAATTGCTGATGCCGGGGCGGTCACCTATACGGTGGCCGCCCCGGTCTGTGTGTGTCTACCGGCGGTGCGCGTTGTCCCGTGTGTTTGATGCCAGCTTTTTATTTATTTTCACGCGTATTTCAGGCTATTTTTATTTTTTGCTATCAACTGCATTTTTAATGCATTCTAGTGCTTACACCACAGTGTTAAAACATTTATTTCTCTCCCCTGTCAGCAAGAGGTGCCTCATATCCTGCCTCGCATACTCCAACCCTCAAGCTTTACCTACATAAACTCTCAATCACTGGGCGCTATTCAGCCTCCACAGGTTGATTTTCTGCACATTAACCCGTGAAAAGCACCTCAAAAATCCCTCAAGCTCACCTTGAAGTGATACCTTAGAAACGTACGTTGCACACCGTCCAAAAAAGAGTTCTTCCGGTACGAAAAAAGGGTCCACAAAACACTATTCCCTCACCCCATTTATTACTTCAGCGCGCCCAAAATCAGACCCCTTTTGCCGCCCCGTAAAAACCCTATCCGCACCTCGTGCACCTACAGACGGAAACACCAGTACACATCACACAGTCCGCATACCACCTACATCAGGAGAACCAGATGAGGCTTCCATACATCGGCGCGCAGCGCACCGAAACACCTCCTCGCCCCTGCACCGATAACCGCCGCCGCAAGCGCCCCGCACGCGCGGCACTGAGCTTGCTCGCCGCCGGCGCCATCCTCTTCGGAGGTGACCTGCCCGCCGTCCTCGCGCAGGCACCCAGCGACGAAGCCATCCTGGCAGCAGCTCAGGCGGCACCCCAGATCGAAGGCCCGGTCAGCCCCCTCACCCTCGCGCGCAACGGCGCGGCACGCCCCAACACCCCCACCGCGGCGGCGCCCGGTACGCTCCCCCAGCAGGTGTTCGACCGATTCATCGTCACCTACACCAAGGAAGCCAAGCAGCGCAAAATGCAGCGCGACGGCGACTGGGACGCAGTCCGCGGCATTGTTGACGACATCATGGACACTGTCGAGGTCGTCAGCGAAGCGCTGAACGTCGATACCAAGTTCCTGCACAACACCTCCACCGATGACGCCGTCATCCAGACCTCCAAAACCCTCAACAAAAACGAGGCAAAGGAGTTCATGGCGAAGGTCGCCTCCGACCCGGACGTAGCATCCGTCGAGCCCGACTACATCAACTACCCCGCCGCAGAAGGCGACATCACCTTCCAGTTCAACGACCCGCAGTACAGCAAGCAGTGGAACCTCACCAACCCCACCACCGGCGTGCAGAACACCGGTAACGCTCGCCTGCGCCGCGGCGCAAACGTGAAGGTCGCCGTGCTCGACACCGGCTACGTGCCGCACCCCGACCTGGTCACCGGCATGGCGAACGGCTACGACTTCGTCAGCGACCCGCTCAGCGCCCGCGACGGCAACGGCCGCGATCCCAACCCCCTGGATGAAGGCGACTACGCACCCTACAACCTCTGCAAGGACCAGGCGAACGCCCACACCTCCACCTGGCACGGCACCCACGTGGCGGGCATTATCGGTGCCCGCGGTAACAACGGCATGGGCATCGTCGGCGTCGCCGACCTCGCCCGCGTGCAGCCCGTGCGCGTGCTGGGCCGCTGTGGTGGCCGCACCTCCGACATTGCCGACGCGATTATCTGGGCAGCCGGCGGACACGTTGACGGCGTGCCGGACAACACCTACCCCGCCAAGATCATCAACATGTCCATCGGCACCGTAACCCGGTGCCCCGCCGCCTACCAGCGCGCCATCGACATTGCACGCTCCAAGGGTGCACTCGTGGTCGCCGCGGCGGGTAACGGCAACACGGAAGCATCCAAGTACGCGCCCGCCAACTGCATGGGCGTCATCACGGTTGGCGCAACCACCAAGGAAGGCAAGCGAGCGTCGTTCTCCAACTACGGCACGAGGGTCAATATCTCCGCACCCGGTGAGAACATCCTCTCCCTGTCCGTGAACAGCCTCGACCGCCCGGATAACACCAAGTTCACCTACGTCTACGAGAGCGGCACCTCCATGGCGGCGCCGCACGTCTCCGCACTCCTGGCGCAGCAGCTGGTCAACGGCACCTCCATGACCACTCAGCAGGTCGAGAGAGCATTCACCCTCGCGGGAGGTAATCGCATCAAATGCGACAAGGTCTTCTGCAGCCGCGGCATTATCAACAGTTTCAACCTGGCGAAAAAGGCTGGAAACCTGGACGCGAACGGCAGGGTGACCTATCTGCGACCGCGCAAGATCATTTCTAAGGGCCTGAGCGCCGGAGCATCTAACACCAAGATTGCCGATAGGGCCGCCACCAACGAGGTAGCCGAAGCAACCGCAGAAGCCCTCGCGGCAGGAGCCAATGGTGAGAACCTCACCGGCGACTACGACCAGATTCCCGGCGCACCCGCCATGGAAATCCCCGAAGATGCCCAGGTCCAAGACCTGAACGGTGACGCCGAGCCCGTCACCCAGGACGAGCCGCTGGTCACCAACCCCGCGCAGAAGCCCCGCGAGGCAGACGATCAGCACTAAGCTACCCATAGCGTAGACAGACCCGGTTCACGGGCAGAGCGAAGCCCCCGATGAGAGAAATCATCGGGGGCTTTTCGTATCTAAAAAGAGTTTCGACTAGCGGTGATTACCGGAAGCGAAACCCAAGTAACCACTGCTCGGGTAGGTGTTCGCAGAAGAACCGTACCAGGAGCGGTAACGCGGAGTGTGACCGTGACGCGGACGCGACGGGTACGAGGGGCGAGTCACCGGGCGGGACGGGCGGGTTACCGGACGGTTAGTCTTCGGAGCCGGGGTCACCTTCGGTGCAGGGGTCTGGTGACGCTTAGCGTCCTCTTCAGCCTTCTTGCGAGCTGCCTCTTCAGCCGCCTTCTTACGTGCGGCCTCCTCCTCAGCCTTCTTACGTGCCGCCTCAGCTGCGGCGGCATCCGCAGCCTCACGGTCGGAACGGACCTGCTGAACCGCGCGCGCCGCATTCACGATGCCGGAACCACACGCAGACTGGTCACACTCAACACCCTGAGAGGTGGACTGCAGAACCTTCTTCGCCTGAGCGTAGGTCAGCTTCGGGTCGACTGCCTTCATGAGCGCCACAATACCGGCAACATGCGGTGCCGCCATCGAAGTGCCCTGGTACTCGGCGTAGTCAGCCTTACCGGGAGCGGTCTTGCCGGCGTTCAGAGTGGAGAGGATACCGCCACCCCAGTAGCGGCGGTCGCCACCGGGTGCGCTCACGTCCACGCGGGAGCCGTAGTTGGAGAAGTAGGAGCGCTTGCCGTTCTTATCGGTCGCGCCCACGTTGATGACGTCCTCGCAGTTGCCGGGGCTGGACTTCGATGCGTCAAAGTTATTGTTACCCGCGGCGACAACCACGATGGAGCCGCGCTTATTCGCCTGAGCAATCGCCTGGCGGTACGGGGTGGTGCAGGTGCCCTCGCTACCAATGGACATGTTAATGACCTGGGCGGGGTTCTGGTTTGCGGGAACACCGCGCACGCTACCACCGGCAGCCCAAATGATGCCATCGGTGATGTCCGAGTCGAAGCCACCGCAGGCACCCAGAACGCGCACGGGCACGATCTTCGCCTCGGGTGCCACGCCGGCAATGCCCTCGTTGTTGTTGGCGATAGCGGCAATAGTGCCCGCCACGTGGGTGCCATGCCAGTCGGAGGCGGTCGCCTTCGAACCGGTGAAGCACTGGTTATCTACGGTCCAGTTGCCGGCGTCGGTCGGGTCGGAATCACGGCCGTCGCCGTCGTTAGAGAATGCTGATTCTGCGATGAAGTCGTAGCCGGGCAGCACGTTAGCGTCCAGGTCAGGGTGCGCAGTGATACCGGAGTCCAGCACCGCCACGGTCACGCCCTTGCCGCGGGTGGTGCCCCACGCCTCCAGCGCGGAGATGCCCTTCTCGCCGGTGAGGGACCACATGCGGTTCATCTTCGGGTCGTTAATCTTGACGGGCTCAGAGGTGGTGTCCACGGTGGCGTAGCGGCGCATATCCGGGGACACGGAGGCAACCTTGGAGTTCGCGCTCAGGGCGTTCATGTACTGCTGCGCCTGGGCGGGGGTGAGCTCTGCGGAGGTGGTGACCACGCTGGCATCCAGCGCGGTGGAGCGGACGTAGCTGGTCTTAATGTTCAGCAGCTCGTCGATACTCTGCACGTCGGAGGTGATGCCCGCGTAGAGTGCGTCGCTCCAGGTTGCCTGCTGGGTGCCGGCGGCTGCGGACCAGTCAATCTGGTCTGCGGTGGCGTCGGTGGAGGCGGCGTTCTTCGCGTCCTCGGTGTAGGTGATGATGAAGCGGTTGTACGCCACGGGCGCGGACTGGGTTGCCTGTGCGGTGTTAGAAATCTGTGCAGTGTTGGAGGTCTGCGCGGCGTTAGAAGCCTGTGCCGCGTTAGAAGCCTGGTTTGCCTGCGCGGTGGGTACCGCCACGGCGGGGATGACGCTTGCTGAGAGCAGGCAGGTTGCGGTGACGAAGCTCAGCAGGGAACGCTGTGAGGAGCGTGCCTGCGAGGGGCGAGCAATGCGAAGCATGGACGTCCTTGTGTGAGTGGTACCGGGTATGCACGGTTCGGCGCAACATTGCCGATTCGCATTGAGGGCGCGGGTGCGCATTCGGTACGAGTGAATACGGAAGAGTGAGGTGTTGGTGCGTAGTACGGGGTTACGTTGTGGGTTCACAATGTGCATGCACGGGTACGCACCGTGAGATACTCTAGCACCCTTTTTCAGTTACTTTATGAATAAAATATATGATGTGATGCACCTCATTTTATATAAAGATGAGCAAAACTTAAATCACTGCTTTAAGGCATGAGAATATCTCGACTAGGCATTTCTTTATCTGCATTTACATGAAAGAAAAATCTCATTACCTGCGCCACACTATCGAGTTTTAGGCGCTAGATACATAGGAAAAGGTGCTAGGATAGCGATATCTCACCACATAAACTACTTCCGAAGAACTCCCGCACGGGAGTTTAGAGAAAAATACACATCAATGCAGTGATGTGCATTTTCTTTTTCTATTCGCTCCTCACAAGCAAATATGCAAAAGAATGCAAATATTTTCTCAAAAGTGCATTTATGTGAGTGGATGACCAACCCACTTGCCGCTTCCGGCACTCACATACGCAAAGGACCCCGATGTCTTTTACCACTCACCCCTCAGCGCGCCGCATCGCACGCACCGCGCTGAGCCTGGGCACCGCCGCAGCACTCATCGCGACCCTGGGCGCCCCCGCATCCTTCGCGGCACCCGCCAAGGCTAACGGCGCCGAACGCGCCAAGGCGCACACCACTATTTCCTCCCTCAGCTCCGGTCAGCAGAAGGCAGGCTTCAACCGCTTCGTCATCACCTACACCGACAGCGCACTGAACTCCGGTGGCATCAACTGGGCAAGCCCCTTAGGCACCCAGGTCTCCACCTGGAGTGACGCCCTCTACCAGGGCATCAGCTCCGACGTGAAGAGCATCGACGAGCTGCTGAAGGTCAAGACCAGCTACGTACGCACCACCGCCCAGAAGGCAACCGTGGTGACCCTCTCCTCCAAGCTCACCGCAGAGCAGGCTGAGAAGTACATGGCGACGCTGAGCTCCAACCCGTCCGTCGCATCGGTCGAGCCCGACCTGCTGCGCCACTCCAACGCACGCGCTCGTGGCGCCGCAACCTCCAAGGTGGCTCAGGTCGCCAAGGCTGCACAGGCATCGGACCAGGTTGTGGCACCGAACGACACCCTGTACCCGCAGCAGTGGAACCTGCACGGCACCAAGGGCCTGGCAGCCCCCGAGGCGTGGAAAACTACCCAGGGCGCTGGCGTGACCGTTGCCGTGATTGACTCCGGCATCGTCAAGCACCCCGACCTGGACGCTAACGTTCTGCCCGGCTACGACTTCATCACCGAGCCTTCCATTGCCCGTGACGGCAACGGCCGCGATTCCGACCCGACCGACCAGGGCAACTGGGAAGAAGCCGGCGTCTGCGACGCTGACTCTGAGGCAAGCGAGTCGAACTGGCACGGCACCCACGTTGCCGGCTCCATCGCGGCGATTATGAACAATAAGCGCGGCATCGTCGGCGTGGCGCCGAACTCCAAGATCCTGCCCGTGCGTGCCCTGGGCATGTGCGGCGGCTACGACTCCGACATTGCGGATGCAATGGTTTGGGCTGCCGGCGGTACCGTTGAGGGCGTTCCCGCGAACTCCAACCCCGCCAAGATCATTAACCTCTCCCTCGGCGGCGAGGGCACCTGCCCCGCAACCTACTCCAAGGCTATTGCCGAGGTGAACAAGCGCGGCGCGATTCTCGTTGTCGCAGCGGGTAACGACGGTCAGGACACCTCCAAGATTGCTCCGGCTAACTGCGGCGGCTCCATTGTGGTGGGCGCTACCGACCAGGAGGGTAAGCGTAGCGACTTCTCGAACTACGGCAAGCTTGTTGATGTGAGCGCCCCCGGCAGCAGCATCATGTCCACCGTGGACCTGGGTACCACCGTTTCCAAGGGTGCAGGCTACACCGAGTACGACGGCACCTCCATGGCAGCACCCCAGGTCGCTGGCGTGATTGCTCTGATGAAGTCCGTGGATCCCTCGCTGACCGCTGAGCGTGCAAAGCAGATTCTGAAGCAGAGCTCCAAGCCGCTCACCTGCGATGTGAACGGTTGCGGTTCCGGCATTGTGAACGCGGCGAGCGCACTGGCTATGGTGCAGGGCAAGAAGGACCCGAACCCGACCGCGAAGCCCTGGCCGAAGCGTGCACCCAAGCACCCGACCCGTGCGGCTCGTGTTGGTTACGTGACCAACCCGGCTGTTAACCACAACCCGCCGTTCCTGATTACTCCCGGCGGTCTGATTCCCGGTCAGTAATCGGTATGTTGCCAGCACGGAAGCCGGTGAGCCAATAGGCTTCTGAAAGGCCGAATATATACAAAAAGCCCCCGCTGAGTTTTTTCAGCGGGGGCTTTTCGTGAACAGAACGCTGCCGCATCTGATGCGGCAGCTTGTTTCTCCCACCCACCCTCACGACTGACGGGTGGGAGAAATCTTGGGGTACGCCCCTAGCGAGCTGGACGCTAGGTAGAAAGCGCTAGGGACGTACCTGGGAGGCGCGCACACCGGTACGGATACCGGCTGCCTCCATGCGAGCGGACTCGTAGCTCACCGCACGCAAACCCGAAGGTGCGTTGGTGGCAATTTCCTTCGCTCGCGGCTTTTCCTGACTCTGGGCGGGTAGAAAAACCCAGCGGCGCTGGACCGCGAAGCTGACCGGAATGAGGAACAGCTCGGTCAGGATTTTGGCGACCAGCAGGGACGCGCCCAGGCCGGTCAGGGTTTCCATCAGAGCCGCGTTGGCTGCGAGGATACCCACCGCCAGCACGGCGTACCGCACCAGCGAAGAGGATGCCGAGGGGCGTGCGCCTCCGTCGTGCATGAGCATTCGGTTGACGGTGAAGTTCGTCAGCGCCGAGATGACGCGCGCACCGACCACAGCTGCCAGCAGAGGAGCACCCAGGCCCACCAGGACGAAGAGGGCGATAGCATCCACGAGGAAGCCGGTCAGGAAGGACGACGCCAGGAAGGCGAGCAGCGGTGCGTAGATGAGCGCCGAGTCCTGCAGGGGCCTAAAGTGGCTGGTCGGGTTGCCCGGCTCGTAGACCTTCACGATGGGTACCTGTACCAGGTCCATGTCTGCGCGGGTTGCGCGCAGCAGCATGGAGAACTCGTACTCGTACTTATCACCGGGAATCTGCAGCAGCCAGTCCAGGATCTGCGGGGTGAAGCCGCGCAGACCGGTCTGGGTGTCTGCCACGCGGGCGCCGGTCGCCAGAGCGAAGAAGCCTACGGTTGCGCTGTTACCAATCTTGGAGCGCAGCGGCACCTTGGTGCCTTCTTCGCCGGCGTTGGGGTCGGGCTTGGTCCGCACACCGAGCACGATGCTCTTCTGGCCTGCCGCCGCCGCGGTTTCGGTGCGCACACCCACACGGAAGATGTCCTGGGGTAGGTGCTGGTCGTCCGCATCGGCGGTGACGATGACCTCGCCGGGGCGGTTTGCTTTCGCCCAGGCGATGCCGGTGCGCAGTGCCGCACCCTTGCCCTTGTTGGAGGGGTGGGTCTGCACGGTCACGCCGTCGATACGCAGTTCGGTAAAGATCGGTGCGTAGGTGCTGCCGGATCCGTCGTCAATGACGAGGATTTCGGCTCCCGGGTCCTGTTCGCGCAGGGCCCAGGCAAGGCGGACCAATGACTGGTCCGGCTTATAGGCGGGTATCAGGATAATCACGATGCGCTCCCTGCAATGTAGAGGATGTCACTGGTGCCACGCTCCTTGGTGCCACCCTGGGGGCGGTTGACCAGCTCGTTGTTGAAGACCATGGCGGAGGAGCCGCCACCATCCAGGTTGTAGGCGCTGACGCAGCCGAGGTCCTTGAACATCTGCGCGAACTCGGGCATGGTCACGCCGCGCGAATAGTTGGTGGAGCGGCCGTCAACCACGATGAAGACCAGGTGGTTGGTGCCAAGCACACCCACGCCAGTTCGCGGCTGGTTGCCCTGGATGGAGTGGTTACCAAAGTTGGTGTCCACCTCGACGCTGTCGATACCGTCGACAACCGCGGAGTCCTTGACCAGTGCGGGGCCGAAGGAGAGGGTGTTCCACACGCCCTCGTTGACGAGGGTCTGGGCGTTGGTTGCGGTTTCGTCGTAGAGCTTGACGGAGCCGTCGCGGTAGAAAGCCAAACCCTCGCGAGCGCCGGCGTCACGGTAGACGACGCCGTTTCGGATCACGATGCCGGTGGTACGGAAGCCGTAGTAGTCGCCGTTAATCGCCCAGATGCCGTTGTGTTCGGAGGCAATGTTCGAGGGGATGTCGATGATGTTCTGGCCGAACTTGTTGTTGGCGAAGGCACTTCGCAGCAGGGTTGCGTTGTCGAGCTTGATGTCTGCTACGAAGGAGACGACCGCATCCGAGCCGCTGCCGGTGGTGTTGGAGGTGATGGTGATTGAGCCTTCGTTAGCGGTGAGGCTCTGGCCGTTGACCTTCACGCCGGTCAGTTCGGTGGGATCTGCGGTGGCGGAGCCGGAGGCGCTTGCGTTTGCCTGAGCTGCTGCCGCCTCGTAGGCGGTGGTGTCTTCGATTTCGGTGTGCTCCGCCAGGTAGCGGTTGTACGCCCAGCCTGCGCCGCCGCCAACTACTGCGAGTGCGCCGAGGCCGCCGCCGATGAAAATTCGACGGGTGAGCTTCTTCTTGGCTAGCTTCTGCTCTGCGGCGGTTTGTACGGTAGTTGCTTGTTCAGCCGCGGTCTGGGTGGCCTGGTCAATGTTCTGAGTCATGTTCTGTTCGTTGTTCATGTCTCTAGAATGCCGGGCTATTCTCTGTGCCAGGCATGACTAAGCTGTGCAGAAGCTATGCATGATTATTCATTTCAAACTTTTTTATTACTGCCTATGCTGTAGTACCAGAAGATGCTATGCGCACCTATGTATAAACATGTGTATTGGCTTTGTGCTCCACCTAGCTAAGGAACCCCCGTGGGTAACCCGCCCTCCCCCGTGCACACGCCTGCTTGCATCCATCAAATGAGGGCACGAAAAAACCGGCTGAGCACCCCGTGCGGGGCCTCAAGCCGGTTCATCATCTATCGAATACGTTCGGTCGATATGCACCGAATCAATCCGCGTATTCTTTATGCCTCATCCTCGTAGGACGCGTACTTTTCTGCGTATGCCGAGTAGTCGTCCTCGTCGTCATAGCGACGGCGGGACGAATCGGAGGACTTAGTTTTCTTCGCGCTGCTCAGCTCGCGCTCGAGTGCGCTGTAGTCGGTCTCGGGGCTGAAGTACTTCATCTCCCGAGCCTGCCTTGTTGCTTTAGCCTTCTGACGGCCGCGCCCCATGGCGTGACCCCCTCTTTCATCCTGTCCGAGGCGAACAGCGCGCGCGGCGCATCGCTCTCGGATCGTTCAACAGTCTTTACTACACTATAGAGTACCCTGTTTCAGCCCTGAATGTCTCGCTCAGCGGCACCTATTTTGCGTATCAAAGCACTTCTTCGCACCGGAACAACCGTTTTATTTTGCACCGGTAGCCTTTTATACCCCAGACGCCACATTCCCTAGATAACAACTCCCTAGATAACACGTAGCCCCGCACCGGACGTATCGCTACATCCGATGCGGGGCGAGTGTCTCTCCTACCGGCTCACTCACAAGACCGGGTTCGGAGAGGGTACCGTGCAGGTCATGACATCCCGCACGGAGCTTAGGGGGGCAGCTCCTACCGCTTAGCTTGCAGTAAAGGAGCTGCTAGCTTGCGGTAAAGGAGCCCAGCGAGGTGGCGTTAGAAGCCAGGGTGGTGCTGGAGGCATCCACGCTATCGGTGGTGGTGTACACGGTGTAGCTCTCGCCCTTGGTGATCTTGGCACTGGAGACCAGGATCAGTGCGGTGCTGGAGTTAGTCACCTTGTAGTTCGCCACCACGTTACCGGAGGAGTCGGCCACCTGTACGGTGGTGCCGGCGCTCAGGTTCGATACGTTGCTGATCTTCACGTAGCCGCTGGTGGAGGAGGTTGCGGGCGCCTCGAACATGTCACCGGAGTTACCCGCGGTCACGGTCGCGCCGTTGAGCAGCAGGTCGCCGTTGGTGTCCAGGGAGGCGTTACCACCGGTGAAGGGACCGTTCACGATCAGGGTGCCGCCCGAGAGCGTTGCCGTGCCATTGGAGTCGATGCCGTCGCCGTTCGCATTCACGGTGACGGTACCGCCGGTGATGTTGATGGTTGCGTCGACCACCTCGAAGGTGCCGCCGCCACCGCCCATACCGCCGCCCATGCCACCACCAGCCGGGGGCTGGCCCGTGGTACCGGAACCCATGGAGCCGGAGGGAGCCTGACCGCCACCTGCGGGTGCCTGACCGCCCTGTGCCGCATTACCCTGTGCAGCTTGCTTGCTCTGGGTGGTCTGCGTGGTGGAAGTCGAAGCCGACTCGGTGCTGGTTGAGGTGGTGCTGGTGGTGCTGTACGAGGCGTTGATACCGTCATCCGAGCTGGTCACGTTCACGGTACCGTCCAGGATGTTGATGTACTGCGCCTCAATACCCTCGTTCGACTGGGTAATGTTCAGGGTACCGCCGGAGATTTCCAGCACGCGCTCGGCCTTGAAACCGTCGTCACCTGCGGAGATGTTCACGGTACCGCCGCTCAGGCGTACCCAGCCGCGGTTACCATCGGTGTCGTTGGTTGCCTTGATGCCGTCCTGGCTTGCGGTCACGGTGATGGTGCCGTCCAGAATATCGACGTAGTCCTTACCCTTGATGCCGGTGTTTGCCGCGTTCACTTCCAGGGTGCCGGAGGCAATGACCAGGCCATCAGAGGTGTGGATACCCTCTTCGTACTTACCTTCAACCTTCAGAGTGCCTTCGCCCGTCAGGGTCAGGTCGCTCTTCGAGTAGATGGCGGCGTCGGGGCTGCCGCTGGCGGTATCGGAGTAGGAGGAGCCGTCAGAGACGGTGTTGGTGGTGCCCGAGGCGGTGTAGATAACGACCTCGTCCGCCTCAACCACGTTGATTGCCGCGCCGGTGGAGTTGGTGATGGTCGCGTTATTCAGGATCAGGCGGACCATGTCGCTGTCGCCTGCCTCAACCTTGATCTGGCCCTCGTAGGTGCCGCTCAGGCGGTAGTTACCCGCCTTGGTGATGGTAATGACGCCGTCACTGACGGTCACGCCGTCGGTCGCGGTTGGATTTGAAAGATCAATGGTGACCTCGCTGGAGGAATCCCAGGTCAGATCCTTCGCGGAGTAGTGGGTGTCCTCGGCGAGCTTCGCGCCGCTCTTCACGTCGGTGGAGAAGGAATCGGCGGTCTTCGACTTGGTATCCGAGGTGCTCGAAGCGGAGGTCGTGGTTGCGCTCGAAGCGCTAGCGTTCGAGGTCGAGGTTGCCGAGCAGCCGGTCAACGCCAGGGCTGCCAGGAGGGTAATGGAGGTTGCGCTCTTAATCATATTGCTCTTTTTCACGGGTTTTCCTTTGTGTTTGGGTGACTACTCGCGTAGAGCCAGCGCCACAGGGGTAAGTCGTATATGAAATGTGAATATGTGCGAGAGCGGTTATTGCCTGTGTGGGGCGAATAAAGCCGATGTTGTGCTTGGTTCGGGGGTATAGATGAGGGGCTGGGGGTGCGGGTAAGGTAGGTGCGCTACCCTACCCGCGCATCCCAGGTTGCCGTTTAGGCGGGTTGCCGTTTTAGGCGGCTGCGAAATGCTCGGTCAGCAGCTTCTGGTAATCCTCTTCGGTCATGTCATCCACGTTCAGGCGGGTGCCGTCGACCGGTTCCAGGTGCATCCAGTTCTTCAGGGTTTCTTCCCACTTGTTGCTTGCCAGCTGCGGGTTCAGCGCCGCCATACCGGTTGCAAACTTGGAAATCTTCGCGGGGGTGATGCCCGCATCCCAGAGGTGCTGGTCAGCCACGGAGGGCTCCACGCCGGACTTGGTTTCGATGATGACCGCGTTCGGCAGGCCGTAGGTGGTGCCGACCAGGTTGCCGTGGAAGTTACGGTAGTTCACGCCCGCCATGAGGATGTTCTCGGAGAGAGGGGTCCAGGTCAGGTTGGTATCCACCGTCATACGGGAGGCGACCGGGTTCTTCTCGCTCTGCGGCAGGAAGACCGTGGTACGGCGGTAGCCGGTGGTCAGGACCGCCTCCAGCTTGTGCACGGGGCCCGCGAGGATGTCAGCGAGCACTGCGGTGATGTACTCACGACCTTCCGCGGTGAGCGTATCGCGCTTCTCGAAGGTGTACGGGATACGCTTCTTGACGGTCATGTCCTGCTCGCCGTCGGTCTTGACCTCCAGGAAGGTCAGCTTCGAGTCCAGGTAGCTACGGGTACGGATCTTGAAGGTATCGTCGCGGCTGTAGGCTGCCGAGTGGTAGCTCTGCATCTGCGGGGTGTCGAAGTAGACCGAGTCGTAGGCGAAGTCGCGCTGGCCCTTGATGTCCATGACGGAGGCGTCTGCGTCGAGCGTGGAGAGTACCTTGGCGGCGGTTTCTGCGTCGACAATGTACTTGCGGTCCACACGGGTCTGCATGGCTGCCTTCTCGTTCATGGCTTCGAGGCTGATGCTCTTCCACTCTGCGGGGATGATGTTTGCGGCTGCGTTAGTCATGGGTCTTGTCCTTCTGGGGTGCCGCCCCGGTACATTGGGCTGTGCGTTGGGCTATGCGCCGGGGCGGCGTGTCGTGGGTATCGGGGTTGTCGTGCGGTTGGAGTGAATCGGAAGTCTAGATACCGGCTGGTTTTACTTGCCCACCGGCGTGCGCTGGAGCGGAATCATCCGGGTGTCCAGCGTGGCGTGCGCCTCGGCGGTGGGTGCCACCTGCTGAGTTGCTACAGGCTGGCGGGTTGCGGTTACCTGCGGTGCTGCCGCCTCCACCGCTGCGGGGGTGCCGCTCTCGGTGGTCTCCTTGGGCTGGTAGGTGACGGTTGCGCGGGTCAGGTTGTTCACCATGTCCAGCTCGGTGACCTTGACCGAGGTGACGGTGTAGCCCAGGCGAGCGGTCAGGTAGTTCTTGAGCTCCTCCTCGTCGCTGATCGCACGATCGGCGGTGACGGTCTGAGTCAATTCCGTAGAAATCGGGGCGCTGCGCGAGTCAAGAATCGCGATCAGGGCGACCAGGGTAGCCATCAGGGCGAAGGCGATGTACGCCGGGCTGATGTTCACACCTGCGATCATGCCGACCGAGAGGGCTACGAAGTAGTAGCCGACCTCGCGCTGGCTCAGGGCGGTGGAACGCAGTCGGATAATCGACAGGACACCGAAGAGGCCCATACCCATAGCGGATGCGTTCGATCCGGCGGATACCAGCGCCACCGAGACGGTGAAAATACCGGCGTTGATGACCGCGTAGGAAATCATCAGTTCGCGGTTGCGGTGCCGCACCATGTAGAGGGTGCAGAGCGCTGCGATGGCTATGGCGTCGGCGAGTGCCATGGTCAAAATGTTCATTGGGTGCTCCAGGTATCGTGTCGTGATGTTCGCTGTGCTCGTCGCTGTCTGTTCTTCAGCTCCGGGCTGTGCGTTCTTGGTAGTATCTAGATTCCCGTGCGAGTCTGTGTTTGCCCTGTGCTCACCTTAACTTAGAGATAAGTGTTATGTATCTCTGATAAATAGCCTTGTCAGTAGCGCTATTCGTTCGTAATTTTTTGCTTTTTTCGCGTCTTTCCCAGCATCCCCCACAGCCTCAAAAGGCACAAAAAATGGGCCCCCTCCGATATGGAGGGAGCCCATCAAAGTAGCTAAAAGCTTAGCGACTAGGCGTTATTAAGCCTTCTTGCGCATGCGGGTTGCAACGATGGTTGCGCCACCTGCACCCAGAGCAATCAGACCCAGGCCAGCAGCAGTCATTGCACCGGATGCACCGGTCTTAGCCAGGGAAGAAGAGCTCTTGGAGGATGCGTTGGAGGAACCGGAGCCCAGGTTGTCGCCGGAACCCAGGTTGTCATTCGAGCCGGAGCTCAGCGAAACGCTGTCAGACTTCTTGGAGTTCTCGTAGTCAACGGCCTGCTCGCAACCATAGTCGTCGCCGTCAGCGTTGAACTTCTCGCGGTAATCCGGGTGGCTCTTGTGAATCGGTGCCAGACCTGCCGCCTCAACGTCAGCGCAGTTCTGGAAACGGAAGTGCTGCTCGCTACCAGACTTCTGCTCATCGGACTTCTGGTCCTCAGACTTCTGCTCTTCGGCAGGCTTCTGGTCCTCAGCGGGCTTGGTTTCCTTAGCGTCCTCAACTGCGGGTGCGGAGGTCTCTTCAGCAGGCTTGGGAGCCTCGGTGGTCGGGTCCTGAGTGGGAGCCGGGGTCGAGTCCTCGGAAGGAGCCGGAGTCGGATCCTGAGAAGGAGCGGGGGTCGGGTCCTCCGAAGGAGCCGGTGCGGGCTGCTCTGCAACCTTAATGGTCACGGTAGCTGCCTTACCGCCGCGGGGAACGTCACCGTCCTTCAGAGAGCCGGAGAGCAGGTAAATGTCAACGGAAACACTGCCGTGCAGTTCTGCCTGCCAGGGGATGGTAACGGAGAAGTTGCCAGCCGCGTCAGCGTGGATTTCCAGGTAATCCTGGCCGTCAATCTTAACGGCACCCTTGTTCAGCTTCAGTGCCAGAACGGAACCGGAGGTGCCGTCAGCGGTCTTGAAGCCCTCGCCGCCAATGTTCAGACCCTGACCCTCAACCCATACGTCGGGGGCGATGAACTGTGCAGAGTCTGCGTAGGTGTGGACAACCTGAGGCGCACCTTCAACAGCGAAGGTCGCGGGGACGGAAGTAGCAACGAGGCCACAGCCGATGAGGGCGGTGGCACCAATGCGTGCGATGTTGTTTCGAATATTCATGCCACCCATTCTAACGAGCGAAGCTTGGGATACCGGCTCCCAAGACGCTAATTTGCCATGACCTGACTCACAAAACATATTTTTCTTGAAGGTTTATTGAAGGCGCAGTTGAACTATACGAGCCTTTTGCACCGCCGTGCACACCTAAACTCTCAACCCGACGTTGAAGAAACTAACAGGTACATACCCCATCCCATCAGCACAACCCAATAGCAAAAACCACCCCGTTAAACGCGAAAATCCCCTCCGCCCGAACGCTCGAAAGCATTCAGGGGAAGGGACCCTCACGCACCGCACCGGGCGGCGGCAATAGTTTTAGGAGTTCTTGCGGTTGCGCACAGCGGTCACGCCAGCAACACCCAGGCCCAGAGCCACCAGGCCCATACCAGCAACGGTGAAGGCGTTAGAAGCACCGGTGTTAGCCAGGGAAGAGCGCTGAGCACGGCTCGAAGTGTAGCTGCTCGAAGAGGAGGAACCGCTACCCAGGTTGTCCAGGCCGCCGGAGTTGTGGGAAGAAGAGCCCGAGGAAATATTGGAGGAGGAACCGTCCGTCACCTCGCTGTTGATAACCTCGCAACCCAGGCCGTTACCATCATTGTCGAACTTCTTACGGAAGTCCGGGTGACTCTTGTGAATGGGTGCCAGGCCGGCAGCCGCGACCTCTGCACAGTTCGCGAAGCGAGTGCTCTCAGCCGAAGCGGTCACCTGCTCGGTAGCGGAGGTGGAATCACCCAGCTGGTCCTTCGCCTCGTTCGCAATGGCTGCGTTCTGATCAGCAGTTGCCGAAGCAGAAGCGCTCGCAGAAGCAGTTACAGAAGCGGAGGGGGTCGCCACCACAGAA
>NZ_KV831978.1:234566-315711 GCF_001837295.1 Rothia sp. HMSC065C03 | reverse complement strand
GTCGCCACCACAGAAGCGGAAGCCGATGCGGTAGCCGAGGGGCTCACCGAAGCGGTAGCCTTCTCATCGGCACGGTTCTTAATCTTGGCATCCACGGAGGCGACAACCTCATCAGCGGCGGTAGCCGAAGCAGACGGAGTCGCAGATGCGGAGGGCGCAACAGAAGCGGAGGGGGTCGCCACCACAGAAGCGGAAGCCGATGCGCTCGCGGTCGCCGAAGGGCTCACCGAAGCGGTAGCGGAGGGGGTTGCTTCCTGAACGGAACGAGCCTCAATCTTCACGGTCGCAGCCTTGCCGCCGCGAGCGGTGTCGTTATCCTTCAGGGAGCCGGAGAGCAGGTAGACGTCCACGGAGATGCGCTCATCCAGGTCGCTCTGCCAGGGAATAGAAACGGAGAAGTTGCCCTTCTCGTCAGCCTTAACTTCCAGGTAGTCCTGGCCGTCAATCTTGACGGTACCCTTGTTCAGCTTAATAGCGATAACGGAGCCGGAGGTGCCGTCCTGAGTCAGGAAGCCCTCGCCGGTAACCTTCAGGGTTTCGCCCTTGTACCAAACCTCAGAAATGTGGGAAGTAGCCTTGTCGGAGTAGACGTGAGTGACGAACTCTTCGCCGTTCTGAGCGAACGTTGCGGGGATTGCGGTAACCACCAGGCCGCAACCAATCAGGGCGGTGGCACCGAAGCGAGTGATAGTGTGTCGAATGTCCATCCCATCATTTTATCCTCGCGTAATGGGTGTATCCGCCTGTCCAGGGGCTATTTAAAATGAATTACGCCACAAAGTAGCACTTTCGTGCAGTTAATGACGGGCCAACTACAGGTCAGTGCACGCGCGGCAAAATTCGCCGGGCGCCAGCGTTACCCAGTCGTGCCGGCGCCACCTAGTTGTGCCAGTGCTACTTAGTCGTCAATCTCGTCAAGCATGAGCTCCAGCGCCTCACCCACGCCGCTACGCCACAGGTAGGTTGCCTTCGCATCGGCGCGTCCCGGACCTCCGTTAATGATGGCGACCGGTTTGCCGGCGCGCAGAGCCTCCAGCACAATCTTGTAGCTGCTCATGACCGCTACCGAGGAGCCGACCACCAGCAGCGCCGAACACTCGGCGAGCATGGCATCCTTGAGCGCTTTGCGTTCGGCGGGCACGGATTCGCCAAAGTACACCACGTCCGGCTTGAGGCGGGTCGAACCGCAGGCGAGGCAGGGCACCATCTGAAAATCGCGGATGTAGCGGTCGTCCAGTTCCACGTCACCGTCGGGGTTCACGCGCAGGTCTTCGTCTTCAAGGCGCGCCAGGTAGCCGGGGTTCGCCGCATCCAGGCGCGTATCGAGGCTTTCGCGCCCCTCATCCTGACCGCAGTCCAGGCACACAATACGCGACAGGTCACCGTGCAGCGCCAGCAGATTAGAGCTTCCGGCGCGGGCGTGCAGACCGTCCACATTCTGCGTAATCACACCACTCACGGCACCCAGCTGCTCCAGCTCAGCGAGCGCATAGTGGGCACGGTTCGGCTGGGCGCGGCGCATGCGGCGCCAGCCCACGTAGGAGCGCGCCCAATAGCGCTGACGCGCGGCGTCATCGTAGCGAAATTCCTGGTAGGTCATGGGACGGTGATCGTGCAGGGAACCACCCGGGCCGCGGTAGTCGGGGATGCCGGATTCGGTGCTCACGCCCGCGCCGGTGAGCACGAGAACCTTACCCGCCTTGAGTAGCTCGGCAATACCCGCGGCGGCGTACCCCTCGTCGTGCGGGGTGGCGTTCTCGGAGACGACTCGCTGAATGGAGCGGATTGCGGCACGGTGCACGGAGGCGATTTCTTCGCGCTGTTCACCGGCTGCGGCAAAGTTCTGTTGGTCAGTCCAGCGGTCCATTCTTCTCCTCTATGCTCTGTGCTCTCGTACGTTGTTCTCGCACGTTAAAGGGCTGTGGGGCACCCCCATTTCGAGGGTACCCCACAGCCTATTTCTTATGGTTTCGAACTGGCAAACTCAGCCACAGGCTAAGTCCGCCCAGCAAGCCGGGCCCTGCCAAGTAACCGGGCCTATCCAGCCAGCCGGTTGAGTTTTAGTCCTCAGCCTTCTGCTCACGCTCGGAGGTCACGACCAGGCCGTCGCTGGCAACGTCCGGGTTCACGTCCACGGTCACGGTGTCGCCGTCGTGGATGGCACCGGAGAGGATGCCGCGAGCCAGGCGGTCACCGATCTCGCGCTGAACCAGGCGGCGCAGCGGGCGGGCACCGAACGCCGGGTCGTAGCCGGTCTTACCCAGCCACTCGAGGGCTGCCTCGGTCACGTTCAGGGTGAGGCGGCGGTCCTCCAGGCGCTTAGCCATGCTCTTGACCTGCAGACCCACAATCTGACCCAGGTTCTCAGCCGACAGGGGCTGGAACATGATGATGTCGTCCAGTCGGTTGAGGAACTCGGGGCGGAATGCCTGGTGCACAACCTCCATGGCCTTCTCGGAACGCTCGTCGAAGGGCAGGTCCTGGTTGACCAGGTACTGCGAGCCGAGGTTCGAGGTCAGGATCAGGATGACGTTGCGGAAGTCCACGGTGCGGCCCTGACCGTCGGTCAGGCGGCCGTCATCGAGCACCTGCAGCAGGATGTCGAAGACCTCGGGGTGTGCCTTCTCGACCTCGTCGAGCAGGACCACCGAGTAGGGGCGACGGCGTACAGCCTCGGTCAGCTGACCGCCCTCTTCATGGCCGACGTATCCGGGAGGGGCACCGACCAGGCGAGAAACGGTGTGCTTCTCGGAGTACTCGCTCATGTCGATACGCACCAGGGCGCGCTCGTCATCGAACTGGAACTCAGCCAGTGCCTTAGCCAGCTCGGTCTTACCGACACCGGTCGGGCCCAGGAACAGGAAGGAACCAATCGGGCGGTTCGGGTCGGAGATGCCTGCGCGGGCACGGCGCACAGCATCAGCGACAGCTACCACTGCGTCTTCCTGACCAATCAGGCGGGCACCGATGCGCTTCTCCATTTCGAGCAGCTTCTCGGACTCACCCTGCATCATGCGACCTGCGGGAATGCCGGTCCAGGAGGAAATCACCTCGGCGATATCGTCTGCGGTGACTTCTTCAGAGACCATAGACTCATTCTTGGCGTTGTCCTCGGCGCGCTGTGCTTCTTCCAGTTCGGCCTGCTTTGCGGGAATCTCGCCGTAGAGCAGGCGGGATGCCTCGGCGAGGTTACCTTCACGCTGTGCGACCTCTGCGCGGGAGCGCAGCTCGTCAATCTGGGTCATGATGTCACCCACGCGGTTCAGGCTAGCCTTCTCGGCTTCCCAACGGGCGTTGAGGGCGTCGAGCTGTTCCTTCTTGTCAGCCATGTCCTTGCGCAGGGCCTCCAGACGCTCAACCGATGCGGGATCGGTCTCGTCGGCAAGAGCCAGCTCCTCCATGGTGAGGCGGTCCACGGCGCGGCGCAGCTGGTCAATTTCCTCCGGGGCGGAGTCAATTTCCATGCGCAGGCGGGATGCTGCCTCATCAATCAGGTCAATTGCCTTGTCCGGCAGCTGACGGGAGGGAATGTAGCGGTTGGACAGGGTTGCTGCGGCAACCAGTGCGGAGTCAGCGATCTGCACCTTGTGGTGTGCCTCGTAGCGTTCCTTCAGGCCACGCAGAATACCGATGGTGTCATCTACGCTGGGCTCACCCACGTACACCTGCTGGAAGCGGCGCTCCAGGGCGGGGTCCTTCTCGATGTTCTCGCGGTACTCGTCGAGGGTGGTGGCACCGATCAGGCGCAACTCGCCTCGGGCAAGCATGGGCTTGAGCATGTTGCCCGCGTCCATGGAACCTTCGGATGCGCCAGCACCGACGACGGTGTGAATTTCGTCGATGAAGGTCACGATCTGACCCTCGGACTTCTTGATTTCCTCGAGAACTGCCTTCAGGCGCTCCTCGAATTCACCGCGGTACTTAGCACCTGCGACCATGGAGCCCAGGTCCAGGCTAATCAGGGTCTTGCCGCGCAAGGATTCGGGCACGTCGCCAGAAACCATGCGCTGTGCCAGGCCCTCAACCACGGCGGTCTTACCGACGCCGGGCTCACCAATCAGAACGGGGTTGTTCTTGGTACGGCGGGAGAGCACCTGCACGACGCGGCGAATCTCGGAGTCACGGCCGATGACCGGGTCGAGCTTGCCCGCACGGGCAATGGCGGTCAGGTCGGTGCCGTACTTCTCGAGGGCCTGGAAGGTGCCTTCGGGGTCGGGGGTATCCACGGTGCGGTCTCCTCGGACGTTGGGGATGGTCTGTGCAATGAGGTCTGCGGTAGCGCCAAGCTTGTGCATGGCGGTCGCGGTGCTATCGGTTCCGCTGGCAATGCCCAGCAGAATCATTTCGGTGGAGACGTAGGTGTCTCCGAAGCCCTGAGCGCGGGTCTGCGCAGCCTGCAGGGCGGAGAGTGCGGAACGGCTGAAGGAGGCGTTCTGCACGGAGGTGCCGGATGCCTTGGGAAGCTTCTTGATTTCTGCGGAAGCAGCCTCGGAGATGGCGTCTACATCCAGGCCTGCGGCCTTGAGCACCGAGACTGCGATGCCTTCGCGCTGATCCATCAGGGCCTTGAGGATGTGGGAGGTTTCAATAGTGGGGTTACCCGCCGTTTGCGCGTTGGTGTTAGCGGCGGAGATAACTTCTTGACTCTTGGTCGTGAACTTAATATCCATGATGTCCTTTCGTATCGTGCATTCAGGGGCCTATCCTACGTCCCCTCGCATTACATAACTTGAGTCTACTCCACTCAACTATGTTTCGCAAGGGGTTTTCAAAAAATTTTCTCCACTTTTTTCGTTTTTCACCCCGCACTGCTCTGAGCCCTAGCCAAAACCCCGCTTGAAAGAGCCTCAACCAAAAGCCCCCAGTCGAAACCACATTGCTATACTGACCGGACTGGGCGCTTGCGGGCTCCCACAACAATCACAGTCACGAATGGGGACCCACATGAAAATACTGGTTCTCGGCGCAACCGGCCGCACCGGTCGCCTCTTCACCCGCAAAGCACTAGAACAGGGGCACACCGTCACCGCCTACGTGCGCAACCCCGATAAAGCACGAGCACTACTAGGGTCGCACCAAAATCTCACTATCGTTCCGGGAGCCCTGAACGATGCCGAACAGCTCGCCGCAGCATCCTCCGGGCAAGACGTGATGGTCAGCATCCTGGGCCAGAAAGCCACGGTGCGAGAGTTTCTCTCCTCCACGTTCATGCAGGAGCGCCTGCCTCTCATCATGGAGGTGGTCACGGGCGCAGGCGTGAAGCACTGCGTTCTGATGAGCGCCTACGGCGTAGGCGATACGGTGCGGACCGCATCCCTGCCCATGCGCCTGGCATGCAAGGTCATCATGCGCGGCATTTTTACCGACAAGGTTAAGGCGGACGCCCTGGTCGCCGAATATCAGCCGTATATTTCGCGGGCGCATCCGGGCAGGCTGACCGATAAGCCCGGTAGGGGCGGGGTGAAGGTATTTAACATGGCGAGTGTCGAACGCGTTCCGGGCATTCCGACGATTGCCCGTGAGGACGTTGCCAATGCGCTGCTCACTATCGCCAAGAACCCCCAGAACGCGGGCACAGATTTTTTGGTGACGATTGGGGACACTGTCCTACGCTCGCCTCAGAAATAAACCGGTAGGCTTAATGACATGACGACTACGAACACCTTCCCCGCCGCCATTCTCTTCGACCACGACGGAACCCTGGTTGACACCGAACCCGTATGGGCTGCCGCTAAGGTTGCTCTCGCCGCAGATTTCGGTGGCACCTGGACCGAGCAGGACACCCTCGATTGCTTGGGTCTGTCCATGCAGTTCACTCTGGATCGCCTGCGCGAGCGCGGCGTGAACCTGCCGGACGAGGAGATTAACGACCTACTGGTGGCGAAGGTGCACGAAACCCTGGCGCAGCAGCCGGTTGAGTTCCTGCCCGGTATTGAGCGTTTCCTCTCGGAGGTTCGCGAGGCGCAGATTCCGGCGGCAGTCGTCACGAATGCAACCACCTCCGTGGCTCGCCGCACCGCTGACGCCGCCCCCGAGGGTACCTTCTCGGTGATTATTGGCAACGACGAGACGACCCACCCCAAGCCCAACCCGCAGCCCTATCTTTTGGCAGCGGAGCGCCTGGGTGTTGATCCGACTCAGTGCGTGGCGATTGAGGACTCCCCCTCGGGCGTGCGCAGTGCGACCGCGGCGGGTATGCGCGTGATTGTTGTGCCGGGCGAGCTGGAGGTTCCGGCGGAGCTGGGCACCGTGCGCCTCAAGCATGAGGAGCTGACCCTACAGGCGGTTCGCGCGCTGGGGTAGCCGCGTAGTTCGCGGACTGAAAGCTCTATAGAAAACTGAATACGCTTCACCGTAAAGGGTGGGATGCGCGATATGAGATACCGCGCGTCCCACCCTTTGTGTGCGCCTGGGCGGTGAGCCACGCGAGCATTCGGGGCTGGCACGTTTGGGCAGGAGCTTTTGAATAGTGCCTTTTGAGCAGGAGCTTTTAAGTGCGGCGCGACACATAGATGACAATTTATTACGAATTACTCAAAATAACCTTGACAGCGGTTCCTTAAAATGATTTACTCATAATAACGATTCGGCGGGGCGACAAATCCCACCGAACCACAAACATCACAGCATCATGAAGGAGACCATCATGGCATTTGCAAACTACACCGCACCCGGCCTGACCCTCGAAGAAGGCAAGGGCATTTCCGAGGTTCTCCAGGCACGTCTGCACGACCTGAACGACCTGCACCTGCTGCTGAAGCACGCTCACTGGAACGTGACCGGCCCCGGCTTCATCGCCGTTCACGAAATGATTGACCCCCAGGTCGACACCGTCCGCGAGTTCGTCGACGCCATCGCAGAGCGTATGGCAACCCTGGGCGCAACCCCCAACGGCCTGGCTGGCGCACTGGTCGCACAGCGCACCGTCGAGGACTACCCCGTCGGCCGCGCACGCGTTGCTGACCACCTGCACGCCCTGAACGACGTGTACACCCGTGTGATCAAGGATCACCGCAAGGCTATTGCTTTTGCCGGTGAGTCCGACCCCGTCACTGAGGACCTGCTGATCGGTCAGACCGCTGAGCTGGAGAAGTTCCAGTGGTTCATCCGCGCGTTCCTGGAGAACGGCGAAGGCAACATCTAAGCCGCAACCATCTAAGTTGTAGCCTCTAAACTGCAGCCTACCTATGGCGGCAAACCATGTAGACGCTAGTTTTTAGAGCCACCAACCGGGCGGGTGCGCTCTCCTTATGGAGGGTGCACCCGCCCGGCTTTTTATGCTCGAAGCTGCCCCGCTTCTTCCCGGCACTTTTACCTTTCCCGCCCCTTGAGTCCTCGCCCGTGCGGTATCACAAAGTACGTTGAGGCGAACAATAACATCGGGTTAGGCCGTCCTAGATTTTCTGTTCGGAGTGCTCTACAGTTGTTCACTGATCAACTCAGAACACACAGATTGAACGCATGATTGTGCGCCCGGGAGATACCCGGCGCGACCCGCATCCGGTGGAAAGAGAGATATGAGCACGCACGCCCCGAACGAGCACGGCGAAGACACGTACGGCGAGCAGACCGAGAAGCTTCAAGCTGACGCGGCCGAGGCCGAAAGGACCGCAGCTGAGGCGACCGAGCACAAGCCGACCCGCCACAGTGCGGTTACTTCCCCCTCCCCCGCGCAGATTAAGCGTTGGCGCCGCTACCTGGCCGACGAGGAGTCGGAGGCACGCATCTACCGTTACCTGGCTCGCCGTGCCGAGGGCACCGACCGCGAAATCTTGCTGCAGGTTGCTGAGGCGGAGAAGCGTCACCAGCAACATTGGCGTGACATGCTCGGTGAGCACGCGAATGTGCACGTGCGCCCGTCCATGCAATCTCTGGTGTTGCAGTTCTTGGCGAAGAACTTCGGTTCGGTGTTTATTCTGGCGATGGCTCAGCGCGCGGAATCCCGCTCCCCCTACGCTGAGGATCCAGACGCTACCGAGGAAATGGCGGCTGACGAGGCAATTCACGAGGAAATTATTCGCGCCCTGGCGACTAATGGTCGCGAGAAGCTTTCGGGTAATTTCCGTGCGGCGGTCTTTGGCGCTAATGACGGTTTGGTCTCGAATCTGGCGCTGATTATGGGTATTACCGCATCGGGCGCGTCCAGCTCGATGGTTCTGCTCTCGGGTATTGCGGGCCTGCTGGCTGGTGCGCTGTCGATGGCGGCGGGTGAGTTCGTGTCGGTGCGTTCTCAGCGTGAGCTGCTGGATGCATCCCAGCCGACCCGGGTGACCCTGCGTGTGGCGGGTGATTTGGATCTGGACGCTAACGAGCTGGAGCTCATTTACCGTGCCCGCGGTATGGAGCCGGAGGCGGCGCATCACCGTGCGATGGAGCGTTTCGGCTACATGGATTGTGACTGTGATCCGTCGCTGTCTCACCGCGAGGATGAGGATCGTGAGGAGAATGTGGCTTTGGGTACCGATATTGGTGCTGCCGCTGCGTCCTTTGCGTTCTTTGCTTCGGGTGCGTTGGTTCCGATTCTGCCGTATATCTTTGGCTTGTCGGGTGTGTTCGCGATGGGGCTGTCTCTGCTGTTTGTGGGTGCGGCGCTGGGCTTCACCGGCGGCGTGGTGGGTCTGCTTTCGGGCGCGTCCCCGCTCAAGCGCGGTGTTCGTCAGATTCTAATTGGCTTTGGTGCAGCGTTTGTGACCTACCTGCTGGGTCTGGCGTTCGGCACGACGGTCGGCTAGTTACAACACCCCTAATAAGCTCTCCCAAGTGTATATAGCCGCTCTGGAATTCGTTTTCAAGCATTTGAGAACTATACAGATGCAGAAATCCCCCGGTGGATACATTCAGTGTATCCGCCGGGGGTTTTCTATACGCTTGTACCCTGCATGAGGGGTTGCCCTACTACGGGCTGAGCCCTATTACGGGTGAATCTCCGCGGTGGTGGCCTGACCGGAAACGCTCTCAGAACCGGTCGCGCCGTTGCCGGAGTAGGTCAGGTTAGCGACCTGCACGCTGGACGTCTGCTTGTACGAAACCCAGCCGTCGTTTGCCGGGAAGCGCAGCTGCGCCGGCATGAAGTTAGTCTGGCTGTAGTACTTGGTGCCGGACTGCTTCATGGTGTACGCCTTGCTGGTGGTGTAGACGATACGACCCTTGAAGGTGTAGGTGCCGTCGGAGTTCTGGGTGATGGTCGGTACTTCTGCGGTCCAGGTGCCAGCGGTCTGCGCGACGGACAGGTACTTTGCCTGGCCTGCGGAGGCTACCAGTTCGGTGGTCTTACCGGTCAGCTTGCGACCGGAGGGGGCCCATGCCTGGCCGTTGATCTTACCGAACTTAAGGAGCGACTGTGCGCTGGCGGCGACGGTGTACTCAACCTCGGTCACGAAGGTTGCGCCAGCTGCGAGGGTGACGCTGCTGCCGGGGATGTAGCCGGTGCCGGTTGCGGTGTCCTTGGTCGGTACGGACCACCAGAAGCCGCTGGAGGACATGTATGCGCCGTTTGCGCCGGTCTGGGAGTTGGTGACGGGGGTGAACTTACCTTCACCGTTGACGTAGGTTGCGCTCTTGGGCTTGGAGGTTGCGTCGTCCCAGTTGATGTCGGAGTCGGGGGTGCCGGAGGCGGTGAAGTGTGCCTCGGGGGTTGCCGGGTTGATGGTGCCGGTGTTGTTGGAGGATGCGTAGCCGACGTAGCCGCCGTTGTTCTGCACGCTGACGTACACGCCGTACTGTACGCCGGGGGTTTCCTTGGATGCTGCGTAGGCGGGCACTGCTGCGGAGGCTGCGACGACGGGTGCAGACCAGACGCCTGCCTTGGCGATGGCGCGGCGAGAGATGGGCTGGGTCATGAGTGTGGTGATCTCCTGTGAGTGTTTGGTGTTTCTTGGAGCCGCTCAGAATGGTTCTGACTAGGCTCAATGTCCTCCAGTATACAAAGGTTCTGGTTATACTTACATATTTTTGTGGCACTGTGTGCACAATCTTACTTTCTAGTGCAATATTTGCGGGCGGTAGCGGGGCGTTAAAAGCACAGATGCCGGTAGCCTCAGGGACTACCGGCATCTGCCGCGTTTTTATGCTGTTTACTTCGCTGCGAAGATTTCGCGCATCAGGTTTGCAGCCTCGGAGGGGGTCTTACCGACCTTCACGCCTGCTGCTTCCAGAGCTTCCTTCTTCGCCTGAGCGGTACCGGAGGAACCGGAGACAATAGCGCCTGCGTGGCCCATGGTCTTACCCTCAGGAGCGGTGAAGCCTGCAATGTAACCAACGACGGGCTTGGTCACGTTTGCCTTGATGTACTCTGCAGCACGCTCCTCAGCGTCACCACCGATCTCACCAATCATGACGATTGCTTCGGTCTCGGGGTCAGCTTCGAAAGCTTCCAGAGCGTCGATGTGGGTGGTGCCGATGATGGGGTCGCCACCAATACCGATAGCGGTGGTGAAACCAATGTCAGACAGTTCGTACATCAGCTGGTAGGTCAGGGTACCGGACTTGGAAACCAGACCAATCTTGCCCTTACCGGTGATGTTCGCCGGGATAATACCAACCAGGCACTCCTCGGGGGAGATGATGCCGGGGCAGTTGGGGCCAATGATGCGGGTGATCTGCTTGCCGTTCTCGTCCACGGATGCCTTAGCAGCTGCCCAGAACTCTGCGGAGTCCTGAACCGGAACGCCCTCGGTGATGACGACGACGAGGCCGATCTTAGCCTCGATAGCCTCGAGAACTGCTGCCTTAGTGAAGGCCGGGGGAACGAAGACGATGGAGACGTTCGCGCCGGTCTTCTCCATAGCCTCAGCTACAGAACCGAACACGTTCAGCTCGATGTCGGAGCCGTCCTTCGCCTTGTGGGTGACGGTGGTGCCAGCCTTGCGAGCGTTCACGCCGCCCACAATGTTGGTGCCTGCTGCGAGCATGCGTGCGGTGTGCTTGGTACCCTCGCCACCGGTGATGCCCTGAACGATGACCTTGGAGTCCTTGTTCACAAAGATAGACATATTACTTCCTTGAAATCCTTTGCTGGCGATTACGCCTTGTGAGCGAGCTCTGCTGCCTTGTCGGCGCCGGAGTCCATGGTCTCAGCCAGAACAACCAGCGGGTGGTTCGCCTCGGAGAGGATACGGCGACCCTCAGCAACGTTGTTGCCGTCCAGGCGCACAACCAGGGGCTTGGTTGCTGCGTCGCCCAGAATCTCCAGAGCCTTCACAATGCCGTCTGCCACTGCGTCACATGCGGTGATGCCGCCGAAGACGTTCACGAAAACGCTCTTGACCTGCTCGTCGCCCAGAATGATTTCCAGACCAGCAGCCATAACCTCAGCGGACGCGCCGCCACCAATATCAAGGAAGTTTGCGGGCTTGACGTTGCCGTGGTTCTCACCAGCGTATGCAACGACGTCCAGGGTGGACATAACCAGACCTGCACCGTTACCAACGATGCCGACCTCGCCGTCCAGCTTCACGTAGTTCAGGTCGAACTGCTTTGCCTTAGCTTCCAGCGGGTTCTCAGCGGACTTGTCCACGAGAGCCTCGTGCTCGGGCTGGCGGAATTCTGCGTTGTCGTCCAGGGAGACCTTGCCGTCCAGGGCGAGGATGGTGCCCTCGGGGGTCAGAACGAGGGGGTTAACCTCAACCAGGGTTGCGTCTTCCTTGGTGTAGACTTCGCCCAGCTTGACGAGAACGGGAACAACCTTCTCCTGCAGTTCTGCGGAGAAACCTGCTGCCTTAGCAATTTCCTCAGCCTTAGCCTGGTCCAGGCCAACCAGCGGGTCAACCTCGATCTTTGCCAGTGCCTCGGGGCGCTCAGCAGCGAGCTGCTCAATTTCCATACCGCCTTCTACCGAGCACATTGCCAGGTAGGAGCGGTTTGCGCGGTCCAGCAGGAGGGAGAAGTAGTATTCTTCGGCGATGTCTGCGCCGTCAGCGACCAGCACGCGGTGAACGGTGTGGCCCTTGATGTCCATGCCGAGAATTGCCTTAGCGTGCTCGTAAGCTTCTTCGGGGGACTTTGCGAGCTTAACGCCGCCAGCCTTACCGCGGCCGCCGGTCTTAACCTGAGCCTTAATGACGGTCAGGCCGCCAATTTCCTCAGCTGCTGCCTTTGCTTCTTCAGGGGTGGTCGCAACAATGCCCTTGAGCACGGGTACACCGTGCTTTGCGAAGAGCTCGCGCGCCTGGTATTCGAAAAGGTCCACAGGTGTCCTTCTTCTTCGAAGTGGTGCCGAGTACTGGTGCACTCGGCCTGGTCTCATTAGAGGAGGTTCCCCCGTGTGGTCAGTACGGTGCGATAGGGGTCTCTCGCACCCGGCGCACACGCATCATTGACGCGGGGAATTTCTCTCGTCTCTACTCTATCGGATTCGGCGTGAGCTCGCACTCACAGAGCCCCAAATCTGAGATTTTAGCGACTCAGCTCACAAATATTTTGGGTACATTCCACCCAAAGACTGTGCACCGGGTAACTAACCCGAACTCGCACTCCCCCATCCGCCGCGAAATACCGGCGAAAATGCGGCGTTTACCGCCGTGCTCTGCAAAGCCCCGGCCACCTTCTCAGCAGGCGGACAACACGCCCGGTACAGCGCACAAAAGAGGGGCGGGCACCCTCAGGTACCCGCCCCTCCATCGGCGTTGTCAGGTTCTCACGCCCGACGCGTTAGCTCACCTTCTCCAGCGGCGCGTAACGCAGCAGCAGGCGCTTCTCTTCCGAACCGAAACGGACCTTCGCCACGGTCTTATCGCCGCTACCCTCAACGGCGAGCACGCGACCCTCACCAAACTTGGTGTGGCGCACGGTATCGCCGACCGCCAGAGTCGGGATTTCCTTGCTCTGGTGCACGCGGGAACGGTTCGTCACCTTCGAGGTGGCCGCCGCCAGCCCGTAGCTTGCCGAGCCGTTAATATCCGCGGTGGACGGCTCGGAACGGCGTACGGGGCGGGACTCGTAGGGGTCGTATGAGCCGCGCGAGCCACCGGAACTGTACCCGCCCGAGCCGTAACCGCCCGAGTAGCCGCCGGAACCATAGCCGGAACGGGAACCACCCGAATAGCCGCCACCGTACGAGTTGCCGTAGGAGCTGCCGCCATAGGAACCGCCGCCGCGAGCGCCATACGCACCCATACCGGAGGCGCCAAAACCCGAAAAACCGGCGGTGCGCTTCCACTCGATGAGCTCCTCCGGGATTTCCTCCAGGAAGGGCGAGGGCGGGTTGAACTGGCTCTTACCCCACATGGTGCGAGTCTCAGAGCGGGTCAGGTACAGGCGCTCCATGGCGCGGGTCAGACCCACGTACGCCAGGCGGCGTTCCTCGCTCATTTCCTTCTCATCGGTCAGGGCACGCTGATGCGGGAACAGGCCGTGCTCCATGCCGGTCAGGAACACCACGGGGAACTCCAGGCCCTTGGCGGTGTGCAGGGTCATGAGGGTGACCATGCCCTGCGCCTTCGCCTCGGCGGCTTCGGCGGCAATCTGTGCGGCGGAGGCGTTCTCACCCTCCGCGCTGGCGGGACGGTTCGGGATTGAGTCGGCGTCGGCGACCAGAGCCACGTGTTCGAGGAACTGCTCCAGGTCGGCGCCGGGGTTCTCGGTCTCGAACTCGACCATGGCGTCGAGCAGCTCGGAGAGGTTCTCCACGCGCGATTCGTCCTGAATGTCCTTGGAGGCACGCAGGGCCGCCAGGTACCCGGTCTGCTCCAGGACCGCTTCCAGGCAGGTTGCGGCGGGTTCGGTGCGGGCAATCTGCGCCAGGTCGTCCATGAGGCGCACGAACTCGGCGTACTTCTTGACCGCGGCGGCCCCCAGGCCGGGGATGTCGGCTGCCTGGCGTGCGGCGGCGTAGAAGGAGATGCGGTTCGCACTCGCGTACTCCGCCACCACGGACTCAGATTTGGCACCGATACCGCGCTTGGGTTCGTTGAGGATGCGGCGCACGTTCACGTCGTCATCGGGGTTGCTCAGGGCACGCAGGTACGCCAGGGCGTCCTTGATTTCCTTACGCTCGTAGAAGCGGGTACCACCGACCACGCGGTAGGGCAGGCCGGCACGCATGAGCATGTCCTCGAGGGTTCGGGACTGCGCGTTGGTGCGGTAGAAGATTGCGACGTCACCGGGCTGCACGCCGTGTTCATCGGCAAGGCGGTCAATTTCGCGGGTGATGTAGCGTGCTTCGGCGTGTTCGGATTCGGCAACGTAACCGATGATCTTCGCACCCGCGCCGGAGGCGGTCCACAGCTTCTTGGGGCGACGGTCGGGGTTGCGTTCGATGACCGCGTTCGCCGCGGAGAGGATGTTCTGCGTGGAACGGTAGTTCTGTTCCAGCAGGATCGTGTGGGCGTTCGGGTAGTCCTTCTCAAAGTCCGTAATATTGCGGATATCCGCGCCGCGGAAAGCGTAGATGGACTGGTCGGAGTCACCCACCACGGTCAGCTCGGCAGGGGGCACAGCGTCCGGGTAGGGGCCGCGGTCAGCCGGTGCCTTCGTGTGGGCGCCGACCAGTTCACGCACCAGCTGGTACTGGGCGTGGTTGGTGTCCTGGTACTCGTCCACGAGGATGTGGCGGAACTTGCGGCGGTAGTAGTTCGCGATTTCGGGGAACTTCTTGAGCAAGAAGACGGTGCGGCCAATCAGATCGTCAAAGTCGAGGGAGTTGGCGGCGCGCAGACGCTGCGTGTAGACGGTGTAGATCTGCGAGATGGTCTTCTCGTACGGGTTATCGCTCGCCACGCGGGATGCGTACGCTTCGGCGCTGACCAGCTCGTTCTTCAGCGCGGAGATGCGGTTGCCCACGGCCTTGGCGGTGAACTTCTTGGTGTCCAGGTTGAGCTCTTTAATGATGAGGCTCAGCAGGCGCTGCGAGTCGGTCGAATCGTAGATGGTGAAGGTGGACTTCAGACCCAGCGCGGCGGCCTCACGGCGCAGCACGCGCACGCAGAAGCTGTGGAAGGTCGAGATCCACATGTGCTTGGCGCGCGGACCAACCAGCGCCTCAATACGTTCACGCATTTCGGCAGCAGCCTTGTTGGTGAAGGTGATGGCGAGAATCTGGCCGGGGGTCGCGCGGTGGGTTGCGAGCAGGTAGGCGATGCGGTGGGTGAGCACGCGGGTCTTGCCGGAGCCGGCGCCCGCGACGATGAGCAGGGGCGCGCCGGAGTGCAGCACGGCTTCTTCCTGGCGTTCGTTGAGCCCTGCGGTGAGGGAGGTAGGGTCCACCGCGTTGAGGCTGTGGGCGCGTTCGCCGTAGGGGTCGGCGGGGTCGAAGTCATCGCCGTAGCCGCCGACTCGGTAGGCGGGCGGCATGAAGTCGCCGAGCGGGTCTGCGGCGGTGAAGGCTGCGGGTGCGCCGGGTTCAGGAACGGGCGCGCTGGTAGCAGGGGTACCGTAGGCGGGCATGCCGGTGGGCAGGGCGGCGGGTACGTCCTGTGCGGGTTCCTCCATCACCGGAGCATTCATCACTGCGGCGTCCATGGGAGGGGCGTAGTAGTCGTCCTCGGCAGGGGGCACGTCGTAGTAGGGGTCGAAGGGCGGCTCGTCATCCGCTACCGGTGCTGCGGGGGTGACGAGTTCGGCGGCGAACAGGCCGTCCTGTTCGGTGAAGGGCTGCTTCTGCTGTTCGGGCTTGTCGCTCATCATCTACCTCGCTGCCTAGAATACACGTTCGATATTCCATGCTACCGCATTTGCTCCGCGGCTCCCACCCGCTCGGTCATCCGCCGCACGTCCTATATCGGCAACGGCACACCGGTGGCGCAGAATAGTCATGCTAGGATGACCGCATGACCCAGACCTTACCTCCGAGCCTCTCAATAGCCCTATGGTGCAATGGCTCAGCCGACGAAGCCGCACAATTCTATACCAGGGTTTTTCGCGATGCTTCCATCATGGAACAGGTGCCCGGACTCACGACTCTAAGCATCCATGGCTTCCAGCTCTCGCTCATTAACGGTGATGACCGGTACGTCCCGAACCAGTCCATCAGTTGCATCCTAAACTTTGACCCGCTCCTCTTCGGTGGTGAGGCGCAAGCGCGAGCATACCTCGATGAACTCTACAAAGAGCTAAGTACAGGCGGTGTGCTGATGGAACTGGGTGAGTATCCTTTCTCCCCACGCTACGCCTGGGTGCGTGATCGTTTCGGTATGACCTGGCAGCTGATGCTTACCAACCCTGCAGGAGACCCGCGACCCTTCGTCGTGCCTTCTTTCATGTTTGGCGGCACGAATCACGGCAATGCAGAGGAAGCTACCAACGGCTGGATTTCCATGTTTGATGATGCCCACCGCGGCACCCTGTACCACTATCCGGAAGGTAGCCCCTTTGAGGCAGATGCGGTCATGTTTACCGACTTCAACCTGCACGGCACCTGGATGGCGGCTGCTGATTCCGGCACTTTCCACGATTCCACATTCACGCCTGGGGTTTCGGTAGTTCTTTCGTGCCGTACTCAGGAGGAGATTGATTACTATTGGGAGCAGCTCTCGGCTATACCTGAGGCGGAGCGTTGCGGCTGGTGTGTAGATCGCTGGGGTATTTCTTGGCAGGTTGTCCCGCACAATATTGCTGAGCTGATGGCGGATAAGGCCGCTCGCGAGAAGATCCTGCTGATGGGCAAGATTGACCTGTCTCAGCTATAACAACGTGTTTTCTTGAGTGCTCGTTACGTGCAGGAAACAGAGAAACCGCCCGCGCCTGCTACTGCAAGCGACGGGCGGTTTTCTCGTACCGGCATGACTACCGGTTCTGTGTGCCCCCGAGACGATTCGAACGTCCGACACCTTCTTTAGGAGAGAAGTGCTCTATCCCCTGAGCTACGAGGGCGTACCTATCCAGTATAAGGCACCCCGCACCGCGAGTCCGCACAGCCTGTGTTCACCGCCCTGTGTTCACCGCCTGAGGACACCCGCACCCGGCGGCAGAACCGCTCCTACAATGTACGAATGAGCATCTACATTGACCCGCCCATCTGGCCCGCGCACGGCACCGTCTTCTCACACCTCATCTCCGATGTGTCACTGGCGGAACTGCACGAGTTCGCCGCCGCGGCGGGCATCAGTGAGCGTGCCTTCGACCGCGACCACTACGACGTGCCGGCGCACCTCTACGAGGAGCTGGTGCAGGCGGGCGCGATTGAGCTCAGCGGCGCGGAGCTAACTCGCACGCTCATTGCCAGCGGTCTGCGGATTCCCCTGAAGGAACGCCCCGAGAAGATTCGCCCGCGCCTGCTTCGCGCCTGGGAAGCGGCATTTGCGCCCCGCCTTAATACACCCCGTCTCAAGCATGTGGAGGCTCCTGCCATGAGCCAAGCTCAACTCACGGCGCAGGTAGCGGAACTGGGTGAGAGCCTGCTACAGGCGTGGGAGCAGCCGCACCGCACCTACCACCACAGCGGGCACCTTTCGCAGATGCTCACCGATCTGGACCGCCTCTACGCACACCGCACGCAGGGTTCTACTCCCCTGGCGTTGGTTCTGGCGGCGTGGTTCCACGACGCGGTGTACGAGGGCGCGCCGGGTGAGGATGAGCGCCGTAGCGAGCAGCTGGCGAGCATCTCCCTGGAGCCGCTGGTTACCGCGGGTCTGCTCAGTGGTGACGAGCTGCAGATGGTGGGCCTTCTGGTGCGTGCCACGGCAACCCACGAGCTGCCCGAGTCTGCCGATCTACCGGCAGGCTATGAGCCGGCGGATATTCAGTTTTTCCTCGATGCCGATATGGCTATCCTGGCGGCTGATTCGGCACGCTACCGCCGCTACCTGCGCGGGGTGCGTAGCGAGTACTCCCATTTTGACGATGAGGCGTTCCGTACCGGTCGTACGACCTTCCTGCGTTCAATCCTGGGTCGCGAGCGCATCTTCCTCTCCGAGGAGGGTCTACAGCTTTGGGAGGAGTCCGCGCAGGCTAATCTGCAGGCAGAGCTCAGCGAGTGGGAGCAGAACCCGCAGGGACTTCTGCAGGCTCTCGCGCCCTAGCCGCATACACCTAAAACACGTACCGCCGAGAATGCACCCGTACTAAGGTGCGTTCTCGGCGGTATTTTCGTGGAATCTCTCGGGTACGCAAAAGGCGCCCACCCCGTGCGGGGTAAGCGCCTTTTGAGAAGTATGTTGGGCTAGACCCAGCTCTTATGCGCTAAGGCTTAGAGCGCGGTGTAGTAGCCGTCAACGGACATCCAGGAGGTGGGGTGCACCAGGGTACCGTTGGTGGGGTTCAGAGCGGAAATCATCTTGCCATCGCCCAGGTAGATACCAACGTGGCTGTAGCCGTTCTGGAAGACGATGTCGCCGGGCTGGGGGTTAGCGGTCGGGCGCAGCTCGTTCTTCATTGCGTAGGTGAAAGCGGTCAGCTTGATGCCGTGCTGAGCGAAAACCCAGGAGGTGAAGCCGGAGCAGTCCCATGCACCGAAGGTCTTGCCGCCCCAAACGTATGCGCCGCCCAGGCCGCTCATTGCGGTTGCAACGATTGCGTCGCGGGATGCGTTACCGGTGGAAGCTGCGGGAGCAGCGGGTGCCGGAGCTGCAACGGGTGCAACGTAAGCCTGCTGTGCCTCAGCCTGGGGTGCTACGTAGGAGGTCTCAACTGCGGGAGCAGCGGGTGCCTCGGTTGCTGCGGGAGCAACGTAGGTCTGCTGTGCCTGAGCCTGGGGTGCAACGTAGGTGGTTGCGGGGGTGTTGTAGCTGGTGTAGTCGAACTCGTAGTTGGTGTAGTCGTAGGACAGATCAGCAGCAGCGGGGATCTGTGCAAATGCGTTCGCGGGAACGGTCGAGCCGAGCAGGATTGCGCCTGCTGCGAGGGTTGCACCTGCGGTACGTACGATCTTCTTAACCATTGATAATTCCTCCATTGCCTGACGAGGTGAGCTGTCGGACTCGAGCATGGATTCGCTCGGCCACCGAAGTGACTTAGCCCCGAGGCCTCTCGATTGAGAAGCCGTATCCCAGCTTGGGGATTGGGTCCCCCGCTTCTGCCATATTGGGTAGACGTTCATCGAAGCGTTGGCAGAACTCAGCGGAACCGCTTCGACGGTGCCCTCTTACGATTAGGATTTAGGCACAAATCGAGAATACACAGAAAACTCCCAGTTGTCACTTCATTCGGACTTAAATTTTGAGCTTTCACCCCCGGCGGAACGGAGCGGGTTTGGGCAACTAGAACCCCGTTTATTTATGGGAGCTTAAGCAGATTAAGGCGTTTGACTAGGCATTTCACAAGGATGCACATTCGCTTTTAATGCACTACCACCCCTTAAGGGCATGGTTCAAAACTCTTAAAAATGACCCTCGTCTCTTAAGCTTTTGCTCCCATATACTCACTCAGAAACCGGCGTGTCTCTTAGCTTCAACCTCAGATTTAAGCGAAAAACGCGAAAAATGCACTCAAGCGCAGTTGCCAAAAAGTTAAGAGAGGAGTATATGCTCGCTCACGTGAGGGTAGCCTGGGCCACTGATCTACGCCACTTAGTCCACCTTTTGCAGCCCGAATACGCCTCGTTCCTCCGCTTTCCCCGATTCTTCCCTTATATGCGGCGTTTTACTCCGATTATTGAGCTAAATCGTCCATTATCTAAGACAAAGCCGGTTCTCAGGGAGCTAACGGCACAAAAAACGGTGGTACCGCCTCCTCAAGTGAGGAGGCGATACCACCGTTTAGCGTGAACTGGGTTAGCGGACTCTCAGAATTAGAGCTTAGAGGTTGCCGCCGCGCTTGACCACAATTGCGTTTGCCACGTCCATATCCAGGGAGAGGGTGTCCTCTTCACCGTCGGCGTGAACAATCACGTCATCGTCCTGACCGGCGACCACGGACACCGAAGCGCCGTAAACAATACCTGCGTCAGCCAGCAGCTTCAGCAACTCAACGTCAGTCTGAATGGACTCGGGGAAGCGAGAAATAGTGAAACGGTCCTCGGGACCGGAGTCGCGTGCCGCCAGGGACATGGGCACGGTGCGCTCGTCGTTCTTCTCGCTAGCGTGGCCCAGGTCCTCCAGGCCGGGAATAGCGTTACCGTACGGGGAGAACTTGGGGTCCTTGAGCATCTCCAGGATGCGCTTCTCCACCTTGTCACTCATGACGTGCTCCCAGCGGCATGCCTCTTCGTGCACGTACTCAAGTTCCAGACCAATAATGTCGGAGAGTAGCCGCTCAGCCAGGCGGTGCTTACGCATCACCTCGACCGCCTTGTGGCGGCCTTCCTCGGTCAGTTCGAGGTGGCGGTCCGGCTCAACGGTGAGCAGGCCGTGCTTCTCCATGCGTGCCACAGTTTGGGAAACGGTCGGGCCGGAGTGCTCGAGTCGTTCAGCGATGCGCGCACGCATGGGGACGATGCCCTCTTCCTCCAGTTCGAGGATGGTGCGCAAATACATCTCTGTGGTATCGATGAGGTCTGTCATATATCTCTCCCAGCTATCACCGCAACAGTACTTAGATAGCACTGCCTAAGTCGTTACTTAATTCAATAATCTATTATGTACTTTTTCAGCGGCTTTTGCCACGGCTTAAGTCATTGAGTCGCCCAATGAAAACTCATTGGACGACTCAAGACACCTTATATATACGCTTTTGCTAACCCACCCCTTATTAAGAGGAGTAGACGGTAGGCTTACTCTGCGGACTCAGCCTCAGCGGTTTCTTCCACGGCAGATTCGTTCTCTTCCGCTTTGTTCTCTGCGGGCTCAGCAGATTCCTCTGCCTCAGCGGTTTCGGCAGACTCTGCGTTCTCCTGCTCGGCGTTCTCCTCCAGGTCTTCCGGGCGAACGCGGTCAGCCCACGGCACCCAATCCGGCGCAATGAGCGCGTCGTCGCCGGGCAGCAGGCCCACCTCGCAGATCGTTGCCACGCGGGAACGAGGCGCACGCGAGAGGGTCGCGAACCAGAACCAGCCGCGGTAACCGGGCAGGGTGCACTCGAAAAGGTGAGTGCTCAGACGCTCTTCCTCGGCGCGCACGTGGTGCACCAGGCCGATAGCGTGTGCCGGGGCGATTTCCTGAACGCCCTGCAAAGCCACATCCTTGGCGGCGGCAAGAATCTCATCCACCTTGGAGGTGCGGCGCAGCTTGTGCGGAACACCCAGGGAGGGGGCGCCCACCTCTTCATCCAGCGGGGTGAAGGGGTCGGGGGTGGAGTCTTCGTTCTGTGCGGTTTCTTCGGCAGCAGATTCCCCGGAGGCAGATTCCTCAGCGGTAGATCCCTCAGTGGGCGTATCAGCCGCCTCAGTCTCCTCAGCGTTCACGGAGGGCTGAGTCTCAGCAGGTACAGCGCTACCCTCGTCGGTGCTCTCAGGCGCGGCAGAAGGCACAACGGACTCTGCGGGCGCGTCAGTAGCGGGCGTAGTTTCGGGGAGCAGTTCAATAACCTGTTCAGACATACCCCTATTAAAGCATCTCGCGTGCGCAAACATTGCGGCGCCCGCTCCAAGCTTCGCATACGCTGTGAATTTGGGTCTCAAACCGCTAAATCTGGGGCTTCGCCCACGAACAGCTGTGTGTGAGCTGATACCGTTAATTTCATGAGTAATGAACCCGCACAGGATAAGCACAACACTGCAGAGCAGATCCCTGCACCCCTGCCCTACGCCGGAGCCATCCGTTGGCTCGGCGCGGCAGGTGCGCTTCTCGCCCTGCTCTGTCTGCTCACCGGAGTTGCCATGCTCGTGATGAAGTGGGTTGGGGCAACGCCGCCCGCCCTCATGAGCCAGATTCCGCTGGTCCTCCTACCCGTCGCCTTTATTGCACTCATGGCCGCACTCATCCTGTCGGTCATGCGCCGCAACAAGGCATAAAGATTTGAGCCGCAAGCTCACACACATCATTCACTTATCAAGTACAGCCTGCCATTCAGAGAGAAAGATAGAGTATGTCTGCTGAAGCAAAACTCCTAGTCGTCGATGACGAGTTCAACATTCTTGAATTGCTCGCCACCTCCCTGCGTTTCGCCGGTTTTGAAGTAGTTACCGCCGGCAACGGCCGCGAAGCCCTCGAAAAGGCGCACGCCGAAAACCCCGACCTCATTGTCCTGGACGTCATGATGCCCGGCATGGACGGCTTCGAGGTGACCCGCCGCCTGCGCGAAAACGGCACCACCACCCCCGTGCTCTTCCTGACCGCAAAGGACGCCACCGAAGACAAGGTGACCGGTCTGGGTGCCGGTGGTGACGACTACGTCACCAAGCCCTTCTCCCTCGACGAGGTAATCGCCCGCATCCGCGCCATTCTGCGCCGTAGCCGCAGCGTCCAGGAAGAGGACGACGCCGTACTGCGCGTTGACGCCCTCACCCTGAACGTGGACACCCACGAAGTGTTCCTCGGTGACGAAGAGATTGACCTCTCCCCCACCGAGTTCAACCTGCTGCACTACCTGATGCTCAACGCCAACCGCGTGCTGTCCAAGGCGCAGATTCTCGACCACGTGTGGGAGTACGACTTCAACGGCGACTCCTCCATCGTTGAGTCCTACATTTCGTACCTGCGTCGCAAGATCGACAACAACCGTGAAAACCACGAGCCGCTCATCCACACCAAGCGCGGTGTGGGCTACATGATTCGCGGTTCTCGAGGCTAACGTGGCGCTCAAACCCCTCGACCGGATTCCCCAGTCTCTTTCCCTTCGCACCCAGCTGGTGCTCATCACCTCCATGCTCATCGCCCTCTCCATTGCGGTGACGAGCCTGGTGGCGATTTCCGCTCTGCGCGCCCAGATGGTGCACCAGCTGGACGAAGAGATGAAGAACAGCGCCCCCTCACTCGTGCAGCTGGCGACCGTGCGCCCCTCCGGCAATCAGGAACAATCCCTGAGCACCTACCGCCTGTACCTGCTCGACAAGGACGGCAACGTACTGTACTCGCTCAAGTCCGAGGACAGCGAACAGTTCAGCGAGCCGGCGCTGCAGGGCTGGACCGAAGAGAAGGTTCGCAAGCAAAACGAGGAGGCGGTCACCGTCAATTCGGTGGGCAGCTCCTCCGATTGGCGCGTGCTCGCCGTGCCCATTGAATCGAAAGATTCTTCTGGGCTGACGGAGGCGGCATCTCTGGTTATTGCCATGCCGCTGAAACAAACGAACCAGGTGGTCGCCCTCGTGGGCGTGCTGACCTTCGCGTTTGGTTTGGCGACTCTTGCCTCCGCCATCGCGATGACCTGGGTGATTGTGACCCGCACTTTCGAACCGCTCGCACGTGTGGAGCAGACCGCCGCCAAGATTGCCGCCGGCGACCTCTCACAGCGTATTGAGGACTACAACCCCAGCAACGAGATCGGTAACCTCGCGGTCTCGCTGAACACGATGCTCGCCCAAATTGAAGTGCTCTTCAAAGCCCGCGAGAAGAGCGAGGCGAAAATGCGCCGCTTCGTGGGTGACGCTTCGCATGAGTTGCGTACCCCACTGGTCAGTATTCGAGGCTACTCGGAGCTGTACCGTCAGGGCGCGTTACCGACCGATGAGGCTGTCGCTACCGCAATGAGCCGCATCGAATCAGAGTCCAAGCGTATGGGTCAGCTCGTGGAAGACCTGCTGACCCTGGCGCGTATTGATGAGCGCCGCGAATCCAAGCTGGCGCCCTTCGACCTGTTCAACCTGGCTGTGGACGCTAGTAACGACGCCTACGCTACGGCACCCGATCGTGCGGTGTCCCTGGTGGGTCTGAATGAAGAGGTGGCGCCGACCTCCGCAACCGTGCTCGGCGACGAATCACGCCTGCGTCAGGTCGTGGCGAACCTGCTGACCAACGCCATGCGTTACACCCCCGACGGCTCTCCCCTGGAGATTGCGGTGGGCGTGCGCGAAGAGGTTCCCGGCTTCCCGCTCTCCGTGCTGGAGGTGCGCGACCACGGCCCCGGCATTCACGGCGAGGACCGCGAGCGCGTGTTCGAGCGCTTCTACCGCACCGACACCTCGCGTTCGCGTGAGACCGGCGGTACGGGTCTGGGTCTGTCCATTGTGGCTGCGATTATTGAGCAGCACGAGGGGAGGATCCACATTGAAGAGACCGACGGTGGCGGCGCTACCTTCGTGATTTCTTTGCCGTTCTACCCGCCGCCCGTCTCGGACGATCAGCTGATGAAGTAGCACTGATGCATAAACCCCCGGATTGTGGAACTTGAGTGTTCTACGGTTCGGGGGTTTTGCTGTGCGCGTCATGGCGGCGTCATTTTCAGGCTGGTTTTCGATTTTTTCGAGATGGTGGAGCCAACCTGGCGGTTTTATCCACAGATTTATCAATTCATCATTTTTTAGCTTATTTGATGCATTTTGAAAGATATAGTGATAACAAGCTTCCGGTCAGGAACTCAACCCTTCCCGAGATCCAAACCCCAAGCGCCACCCGGGGCAACCGCCCCACCTCACCTAATCTCAAAGGAGAAAAACCATGGCACAGTTCAATGTCGATTCCGAAGTCATCGCAGCCAAGAGCGCACAGGCACGATCCTACGTCGCATCCATCACCGCAGACGTCAACGGTATGACCGCCTCCCTGCACGACCTGCAGAGCTCCTGGACCGGCTCCGCATCCGCGAACTTCCAGGGCGTGCTGGACCAGTGGCACGCAACCCAGCGCCAGGTCGAAGCATCCATCACCCAGATCAACGAGGCGCTCACCCGCGCTGGTGTGAACTACGCAGACACCGAGCAGGCTAACGCCTCCATGTTCGTCGGCTAAGGAGTCAGGGCAGCAAGCCCAGAACCCCACCCGCAGGCAGGCGGCAGACCGGGCGGTAAAGGTCCCGGCCGCACGGCATACCGCCTGCCAGGCTCGCCAGAAGGCGGCGAACATCTATTGAGAAAAACCCCGCCGCATCCTTGAATTTCAAGGATGCGGCGGGGTTTATTGCATGAGAATTTTGAGAGCTCGGAAGCCTGTGAATCAGGCGATTGAACCTTATACTGCGGGGGTCTCCTGGCGGAAACGCAGACGCCACAGGCCGCGCTCAGCGTCGTAATGCCAGATGCTCGAACGGCTCACGCGACCGCGTGCGGTGGCAACCGCCGCCATGACCAGCACGCTGGAGGAATCCAGCACCTGCACGCCCTGCTTGAGCGGGGCGCCCTGCTGCGTGAAGGCGCGTTCGCGGTACTGCAGTACCGAGGAGCGCGACACCGACTTGCCGGTGGCGGTCACCCACACCAGACGCTCGTGCAGCATGGATTCCAGCTGCGCCGCTTCCATGACGGAGCCGCGGCTCTCCAGCAGCTGCTCAGCGGAGGCGGCTTCCTCGGGGTTCAGGGAAGGTGCGGCAGGCGCGGGTGCCACCGGTGCAGGTTCAGCGGGCTGGGTAGGCGTAGCAGTCTGAACAGGTGCAACAGGCTGAGCGGGCGCTTCCTCCACGGGTGCTACAGCGGGTTCTGTCACCTGCTCTTCTGCGTGTTCTTCCGTCTCACCCAGCAGTTCCGCCGGGTCAACATCGTTCGGGTCCAGACCCGCGAACTCTTCCAGACCGATCAGGTCATCCTCTTCTTCCGCCTGTGCGGCGCTGGATGCCTGCTGAGCGGTCTCCTGCTGGCGTGCCAGCGCCTTTGCATCACGCTCGGCGGCGCGCTCCGCCGCGAGCGCCAGCTGCTCCTTGCGGGTGCGAACCGCCTCCGGGTCGGGGGCGTTCACCGCGGAGGCGGGGCGCAGCAGACCGGCCAGGCGCAGGCTCTCCACGCCGCGCTGGGCGTTCTCAATCTCGGCGGCGGTAAATTCCTGCACGGGCAGGTGGGCATCCGCGGAAGACTCAGAGAGTGCCGGTTCAGCCGCGGGAGCGTTCACAATCGGCGCCTCAACAACCGGAGCCGCCGCAGGCTCAGCGACAGGTTCAGCAGAGACACCGAAGCCGGGACCGTGCGCGGGCTCGCGACCCTCCTGGTAGGCGCGCGCAGCACCATTCGCCAGGGAGTCCGCCTTCTCGTTGAGCTCGTGACCCGCGTGGCCCTTGACCCAAATAAACTCGTAGTCGCGGCCGGTCAGCGCCTTATCTAGCGCCTCCAGCAGGTCGCGGTTGAGCACGGGCTTGCCGTCGGACTTCTTCCAGCCCTTCTTCTTCCAGCCGGGCATCCACTTGGTCAGCGAGTTAATGACGTACTGGCTATCGCAGTACACGCGCAGCTTCGCCTCCGGGCGCGATGCGGTCGCCTCGAACAGATCCAGGACAGCCTTGAGCTCACCCATGTTGTTAGTGCCGTGCGCCCAGCCCCCGCTCGCCCAGTGGTCGTCGTCGATATACCATGCCCAGCCCGCCGGTCCGGGGTTGCCCAGCGCCGAGCCGTCTGCGGCGGCAATGATCTCTTGCGTGCTGTTCACGGTACCTTCTTTCTGTGCCGCCACTCTATTGTGCGGGCGGCTGTCCGTAATGATGTCTGTGATGACTTTACCGCACCGGCGGCGAGGGTGTGTAGCGCACGGTCGCAGCTGTGGACAACCTCAAGCAGCCTCGGACACGCTCATTGCCGTAATGCCGGGCGGGTACACTAAACCTATGAGCTATTCTGCCCCCGAAACACCCAGCGCACAGCGCCCGGAGCGCCCTACCGCCCGTCCGAGCGAGTGCGTGCAGATTTTCGCTCTTCCCACCCGCACGATGTACGGTTCCCTGCGTTTTAGCTGGTTGAGCTACCTGGGGCTTGCTGAGCAGCAGCATGCGGCGCAGTTGCCGACCTCCACGGCGGCGGTCAGCTACCTGAGCACTCAGGCGCTCATGCGCGCCATGGCGGCGGCGCGTCTGGATGTGCCCTCCAGTGCCGCTTCTGAGATTGAGGTGGATCGTTCCTGCGCCCTGTGCACCAGCGGTAAGAAGCACGGCAAGCCGCGTATTGCGGGCGTGAATTTCAATATGTCGCAGGTGAATCCGCTGGTGGTGGGTGCGTTTAGCCGTAATTCTTCGGCGGTGCTCGGCGTGGATGTTGAGACCCTGGATGCGCGCTTGTTCTCCGGTTTTGCGCGTCTGGCCCTCTCCAATGAAGAACGTGCATTCTATGAGCGGGTCGCGCAGGAACGCCCCGCGCCCGTACTGCACCTGCTCTCTGTGGCGCTGTGGACCGCTAAGGAGGCGGTACTCAAGGCGACCGGCCACGGTCTGAGCGTGGTGCCTTCCCTGGTTCGGGTGCAGCTCACCGATGCACTGCTGGATGCGCTCGAACTTGCCATGAACGAGGAGGTCCCGGGTGACCTTCTGAGCAGCAACGCTCCCGAGCCGACCGCCCTGCGCGTACTGACTCAGGACAGCTTGACCGCCCAAGCGACCTTTAGCGCGCCCGCGGCTCAGGGCGGCGAAGCTATCGAGCGGAGCTTTAGCCTGCAGTGGGTACCCGTGGCACTGCCCGATGCGGAGAACCCCGAGCACGCCCAGAAGATGCTCATCGCCCTGGCAGTGGAGAACCCTGCCGAGGGTGAGCCCGCGCAGGTTGAGGCTCAGCTTCTGCCGGTGGCTACTCCCCTGGAGCTCAAGCGCCTGCTCACCGATTAGTCGCGCTCAATCCCCTAACACCTGATACAACGACGGAACGCGCCCGCCATGCCAGCGAGCGCGTTCCGTCGTTTTATTCAGTCGTTGTATTCTGCCTCGTCAAGGCGTTCGTGGCAGAGCCTAAGGGGTGTCTTCGCCCAGGGTCTCCACGCCCAGGGCACGGCCGAAGCTGCCGAGCTTCGTACCGGTCTCGGTGTGCTCCAGCTCCGGGTCGGACTCAGCCACAATACCCGCACCGGCGTACAGCACCGCCTCATCCGGGCTCACCTGGGCGCAACGCAGCACCAGCGCCCACTCGCCGTTACCCTCAGCATCCATGTAGCCGACCAGGCCGCCAAAGTAGCGGCGCTCAAAAGACTCCAGCTGACGAATCAGTTCCAGCGCCTTCTCAGTGGGTGCACCACAAATCGCGGGGGTCGGGTGAATCGCGCGGGCACCGTCCAGGCAGGTCAGGCCCTCCTTCAGCACGCCCTCGATGGGGGTCGCCAGGTGCCAAAGCTGCGGGGTCTGCAGCAGCGAGGGCACCTGCGGCACGTTCAGCTCCTCGGCAATGGGTGCCAGGCGCTTGGCAATATCGTTAATGACGTAGGCGTGCTCGTGGCGGTCCTTCGGCGAGGCGAACAGGCGGTCACGAATCGCCTCGTCCTCGGCGCTACCGGGCTCGGCAATGCGCGGGGCGCTACCGGCAAGCGGGTGGGTCTTGAAGGCGCGGCCCTCGGTGCGGAACACCAGCTCCGGGGAGGCACCCATCAGGTAGCTTCCGCTCATGCCGCGCTCGCCGTCGGGCAGTCGCACCGCAAAGTTGAACGCGGAACGCTGCTGGGCGCGCAGGTTGTTGTACAGCGCCTCCAGGTTGAGAGCGCCGGGTGCGTAGCGGGCGGTGAGCACACGCGAAAGCACGATCTTGCTCAGCTCACCCGCCTTCATGCGCTCCACGGCGGTCGCCACGGCGGCACGGAACCGGTCGTTCTGCCGGCCGGTGACCGATACCGGCTCGGCAAGCGCCACGGTGTGCTCGGGGACCGGCACCTGCTGCTCCTCCAGGCGTTCAGGCACGAAAAGGTAGGCGGGCATATCAGGGTCAAAAGGAATCAGGCCCACGACGGCGCTACCGGCACGTTTCGCCTCGTCCAAGGCATTATCGAAGGTGACAGGGGTCATTGCACCGGATGCGCGCAGAACGCGGGTGCCGGTGGCAAAGATAAAATCGGGAAGGTTCGTCATCGTACTTCTATCAGTGGTGTGTGGGTTCGCGCCGGGCATCTAAACGCCGGACGCGGGGTGCCGTTAGAGGGTCGCGCCGCCGTCGGCGACAATCTCCTGCATGGTGATGTGGCGCGCCGCCTCAGAAATCAGGAAAGCGTTGACCGCCGCAATATCCGCCGGGTCGGCAATACGGCGCAGCGGAATGCCCAGGCGGAACGCTTCCGGGTTACCGGCAACCGGCAGGGCGGAGCGGTCCTCACCCTCCCAAGCGTCAGTCACCATGGGGGTTCGGGTGGTGCCGGGGCAGACCGAGTTCACGCGAATACCGTGCGCGGCAAGCTGCAGACCGAAGCTGGAACTCACGCGCACCGCCGAGGCCTTCGATGCACCGTAGGCACCAAACTCCGCGCGGGGCACACGCGCCGCATTGGAGGCGACCGTCACCAGGGAGCGGCTGTTCGCCGGGTCGGTTTCCTGCTGGTCAATCATGATGCGCGCGAATTCGCGCAGGCACAGGAACACGCCGTCGGAGTTGACCGCGTGCAGGCGCTTCCAGGTATCGAAACTGGTTTCCAGCAGCGGCTGGCTGTGGGCGATACCCGCGGCGAGTACCGCGCCGGTGATGGGTTCGTCGAGTGCCGCTACAGCGTTGGCGAGGGCGGTGACGGACTCTTCGCTCGTAACGTCTACGGCGCGGTAGCGGAAGATTGCGTCCCCGTAGGTACCGAAGGAGGCAATGGGCTGCTCCGCAAGGTCAGCCGCAAACACCGAATAGCCGTTCTTAATGAGCTGGTGGACGGTTGCCTCACCAATACCGCCGTTCGCGCCGGTCACAATGACCCAGCTCATGCGCGCGCCTCCTCAGCAGTCTCAGCCTTCTCAGCATCTTCTGCAGCCTGCAGGTCTGCGAGCACATCGGCGGTGTTCAGCACGCGAGCGCAACGACCCGAAGCGTACTCGCACGCTATGCGGTGCTCCTCCTCCGAAAAGTCGGCGAGCGCATCGGCAACCATGAACGGCTGAATGTCGCGCATGAACGCCTCCAGGGCGGTGGTTAGGCAGCCAATGTGCGCGTACACGCCGCCGATGATGAGCTGATCGCGACCGGTCTCCTTGAGCAGGTCCTCGAAGGGGCTGCGCACGAACGCGGAGTAGCGCCACTTGGTCAGCACGGTGTCGCGGTCGGTGGGTGCCAGTTCGTCGAGCACGCGGGCGGATTCGTCGTTCTGCAGGCCGTCGCCCCAGAAGTCGATGAGCAGGCGGCGGTCTTCGGGGTTCTGGCGCGGCGGCTGCGCGGTGTAGTAGACCGGGATTCCGGCGGCGTGGGCGGCGTCAATGAGGCGGCGCAGGTTCCGAATGGCGATGTTAATCTGGGCGTCCGGGTTGCCGTTGCTCTCACCCAGGTTGGCGCCTTCGAAAGCCTGGACGAAGTGTACCTGCATGTCGTGCACGAGCAGTACAGCGCGGGAGGGGTCCACGGGCCAGCTCACGCGGTTGCTGTGTTCACGGTCGACGTAGGTGTAGGGCTTAATTTTGGGCAGTGCCATGATTCTCCCGGTTCGTGCCTTTGGTTTTCGGTTGTATGCGCGGCGCAGGCGGTGCGCTGTGGTGGGTGTAGCAGCGAGTGGGTGCCTCCTCCGAGCCCTCTCGCGCTGACCACCCAATCGGTGAGCTTGCGCTTATCTCATAACAATCTTAGGGCATGCTTAGCTACTAGGTATATATGAGCCTTAACAAAAATGCTTCCCCACCCGCACCCCCGTTGATAGCACAACGGGAGGAACGGGCAGGGAAGCACTCGGACAAGCAGAAACGCTATACGAACCGCGAATCCAGACGCGATTCTAGTTCAACTAGTTCACGGGCGCCGCGACGGCAAGAACCTCATTCAGGCCCTCAGTGATCGAGGGGTGAGTGTAAATCTCATCGCGTAGCTGCGAAGCAGTAATGCCGTGGCGCATCGCCAGAGCCACCAGGTTAATAACCTCCATGGACTCGATTACCAGCAGCTGGGCACCCAGAATCTGGTCGGTCTGCGCGTCAATCACGAACTTCATGATGCCGCGCGGGTTCTCCTGGGTCTTCGCACGCGGCATCGCGGCAACCGCGGCAACCGGCTTCGAAGCGACCTTCACCTTGTGGCCAGCCTCGATTGCCTCACGCTCGGTCAGGCCCACGGAAGACAGCGGCGGGTTCATGTAAATGGTCGAAGCCACTGCCTTGCGGTCCTTGGTGGAGCGGGAACCGTCACCGACCAGCTGGGAGAGCACCACGCGGTAGTCATCCATGGAGATGTAGGTGAACTGCGGGCCGCCGTTCACGTCACCGAGTGCGAAAATGTTCGGCACGGTGCTACGCAGGTGCTCATCCACGACAATTGCGCCGCGGTCGTTGGTTTCGATGCTGGTATTCTCCAGACCCAGACCCTCGGTGGCGGGCTTGCGGCCGGTCGCAACCATCACGTAGTCCACCTCCAGCTCCCGGGTAGCGCCCTCGGAGTCGAGGTAGGTCACGGTCACCGAGTCAGCGCCGTCCTTGAAGGACTGCACGCGCACGCCGGTATGAGCGGCAATATCCTGATCTGCGATAATCTCGCGGGCAACCTGGGCAACGTCCTCGTCGTAGCGGCCGAAGAGGGCGGGTGCACCATCCAGAATGGTCACCTCGGTACCGTAGGAGGAGAAAATACCGGCAAACTCAACACCGATGGGGCCGCCACCGATAATGCCCAGACGCTTGGGGCGCGGGGTGAGCTTCTGCAGCTCGGTGGAGGTGAGCACACGCTCAGATTCGCGGATACCCTCAATCGGCGGGATAACCGACACGGCACCGGTATTGACAATGAAGTAGTCGGCGGTAACGCGCAGGGTGTCCTCGCCCGCGGTGACCTCAACCTCGGTGTCGGAGATGAAACGTGCGTGACCGTCAATGAGCTTAGCGGTCTCGTTGGACAGCAGGATCTCGCGGTTCTTGGCGCGCATCATGCCGGTCAGCTTGTCACGGAAGACCACGGCGGACTCGTAGGCGGCGTTTGCTTCTTCAAGGCTGCGCTCGCCGCTGGCGCGGAACTCGTCGGCGCGGTGAACCAGCGCCTTGGTGGGCACGCAACCGATGTTGATGCAGGTGCCGCCGTACATGCCGGTGGACTGCTCGATGAGGGCAACGTTCTTGCCGGTCTTGGCGTATGCGCCGGCGAGGGTCTTGCCGCCCTTACCGAAACCGATGACTACCATGTCAAAGTGTAGCTGAGCGGGGGTGGTCATAGTGTTCTCCTGTGGAATTTAGATGATGATGTCTTCGCAGAGTTCAACGGGAAGAAATGAGTATTATTCCCGAGCGCCACATTTTTCTTTCAAACCGGCTCTTTCAAGGCGACTCTTTCAAGGCAGCGAACACGCGGGCGTAGACTGAAACTACCCGGCTCCCTGCGAGGAGCCAGCATCTTCAGGAGGATTCCATGAAAACCCACGACATTCTGCGTGACGCCGCCAGCCGCCCCGGCATCGAAGCCGCCGTAGCCGTCAAGGGGCTATCAGCTGAGGCGCTCAACGCCCACCCGGGCGGGCACCCGAACTCTATCGCCTGGCTGCTCTGGCACGCCGGACGCCAGATGGACATGCAGCTTTCCGCCCTGAACGGTCAGCCGCAGATCTGGGAGACCCGGGGTTTCAGGGAGCGTTTCAACCTGGGCGAGCTCGGCGACACCATGGGCTACGGCCACACCGCCGAGCAGGCACGCTCCATCGTGGTGGAGGATTCCGCGCTACTGGTGGAGTACCTTGTGGCGACCGGCGAGGCGCTCGCGGACTACGCGGCGACGCTCAGCGAGGCTGATTTGAGTGAGATTATTGACCGCTCCTGGACTCCGCCGGTGACCCGCGGTGTGCGCCTGGTCAGCCTGATTGACGACGCAGCCCAGCACGTAGGCCAGGCGGCGTACGCGGCGGGTATTCTCGCGGCACAGGATTTCGCGGCGCAGGGATAGAATTTCACGCCCGCTAGAGGGGAACGAAAAAGCGGTGGCGCCTCGGACACAACCAGCCCGAGACGCCACCGCCCGGTTGCGGGCAACCCCGATAACACCGCGAGCAGATAATATTTCGGCGAGAAGATAACGGACTGTTATCTGCTCGCGCATCTTGTGTCTTGTTTCGCCTCGGTTACAGCGTTCTTACCCGTGATAGAATCCACAGTATTATGAGACGCACCACAGACCCTTCGCCTGAGCACCCTGAATCACCTGCGTCGCGCATTCCAACAAACACACCAGACGCGACCGCAAAACCCACATCAGCAACGCCGCTGAACGCACGCGGGCAGCTCACGCTCCTGACCGCGCAGGTTTCTGATGCTCTTGCGTCCAGTATCCAAGCTATCGCCATGCCCCTGCTGACCTACGGCGCCACCGGCGACCTCGCCCACTCCGCTATCGTCATGGTCGTCGAGGCAGTCCCCGTCATCCTCTTCGCACCATTCGCAGGCGCTATCGCCGACAAATTCAACCGCAAAACCCTCACCGTCAGCTTCAGGCTCGCCAGCGCCGCCCTACTCATCGCATCCCCAGCCCTCTACGCCGCCGCAGGACTACCCGCCTTCCTCACCATCGCATTCCTCGTCTCAACCTTCGGCACCTTCTCATCCCCCGCAGCCTCCGCCGCCATGCCCTCCCTGCTCGGCGACGACTACCAAAAATACATGGCACGCCGCGGCAGCCTCATCTTCCTCGCCCAAACCCTCGGCCCCACCATCGCAGCCGCCGTCGCATCCTTCACCACCCCAGCCCTCGCCGTCGGATTCGCAGGCACCCTCAACCTGCTCGCTGCCCTCACCGTCGCCACCATACGCAACTACGACCTCACCCACGCCGAACGCACCGCCACCGTGCAGGAACACCACACCGGCAGACTCCTGCGCGAAGGCGCCGCCTACACCGCACACAACCCCATCGTGCGCGGTATGCTCACCTTCTGGTTCCTCTCCATCGCCGCCGTACCCATCACCACCCTGCCCATGCTCGAATACCTCACCCGCGGCCTCGGGCACGACTACACCGCCTTCGGAATCGCAACTTCCGTCTACGCCGCCGGATGCGTGATCAGCTCCTGGCTTTCAGCCAAACTCGGCGTCGGTACAGGCGCCGGGCGGGTGCGTATGACCAAACGCGGGTGGATGTGCATCTCCGGACTCGGCTACGGCGCCGTTTGTCTGAGTATGGGACTACACCCGGCGCTGTGGGCGGTACTCGTGCTCTGGTTCATCTGGGGCATGTTCTACGGACCCGAAGAAGTGCTCGGGCAAGTCCTCTTCGCAGACGCTATCGACGAACACATGCGCGGGCGCGTCTACAGCTTCATGGGTGTGGTTTTCTCCCTAGCGGGTATGGTCGGGTACCTCATCACCGGATGGGCGGTACCAGCGTTCGGCGCGATCAACACCATTGTTACCGGAGGGGCACTCTTCATCATCGCCACCGTATTCACGTTCATTCTCGGCCCGACTGCGCGAGCGATACGGGCGCAGGAATCGCGGAATGAGGCAAAGAGCCGTGCGGGTGCATGACTGTGCTCTGTATATCGCCTCGGGGCATCATCGCCTCACCTCCGCCACGTTGCGGGCAACCCTGATAACACCGCGAGCAGGTGATTTTTGGCCGAGCATGCAGGAAAAATACTACCTGCTCGGCCAAAAATCACCTGCTCGCGCCCTAGTGTTATGTATCTGCTCGCGGACTTGGGATAGGAATGAGCGCTTGACCCGAGAAACCTACCCGCGCTTCAGCAACGTCATAACCTCATAGTGGTCCGTATGCGGGAACATGTCCAGCACACGGCCCTGCACCGGCGCATACGAGGGCATACGCTCCAGATCCTTCGCCAAAGTCACCGCGTTACAGCTCGAATACACCACACGGTCAATACCCGAACCCTCAATCCACGCACACAAGCTCTCACCAATACCGCGGCGCGGCGGATTCACCACCAGCATCTGCGGCACCGCGCCCGAAGACACCGCGAACTCCGGCGCATCCTGAGCCGAAAAGTCCACGCCCTCCAGACCGTACTCAGCGACCGTGCGCTGTGCCGAAGCAACCGCCTCCGCACTAATCTCAATGCCCGTCACCGAGCCGCCATCCATCACCGAAGCGGCATGCAGGGCAAAACCGCCCACACCGCAGTACAGATCCCACAGCGAGCGCGGAGCCACCTCACGCACCCACTCACGGCCCTGCGCATACATCGCCTCAGCGACCTTCGTGTTCGTCTGGAAGAAGCTCTGCGGACGCAAATGCAGGGTCAGGTCATTCACCTGCATCGGCAGGGTCTGACGCTCCGAGAGAATAATCTCCTCATCACCCTCAACGCGCGCCACCGGCTCACGCAGCAGGTTCACCGACAGCACTGCCAGGTTCGGCAGCCGCTCCTGTAGCCAGCCCATCTGGCGGCGAATCGGCACCAGAAGCTTCTTCGAACGCAGCACGAAACGCACCATCAGCTCACCCGCCGCCGAAGCAGTCACCAGAATATTCTTCAGCTCACCGCGACGGTTCGGAATGTCATAAGGGGTCAGGTCTGCACGCTGAATCAGCTCACGCAGCACCGGTATAGCCGCCTGAATCGGCTCCATATAGAGCGGGCATTCGCCAAGATCAGTGGAGGCACCCGTGCGGTAATCCACGATGCCGAGGGTCGGGTTCTTCGCCGAACCGCCCACCACGAGCTTCGCCTTGTTGCGGAAGCCCGCCTCCGCACTGGTCACCGGGTCCAGCCACTGTAGCTGCGGGTAGTTAGCGAGCAGGGCGCGGGCATGCTCCTGCTTCGCCTGCACCTGCGCGGTGTAGGCGGTCTCAATGCTGGGGCAGGAGGAGCAGAGGTCATCACGAAAATAGGCGCATTCCATAAGGAGCCATTCTACCGCCTCCACCGCCGGGACAGGACGCACGGGCACACAAAAGCGGGGGCGGCCACCCTTCATGGGTAGCCGCCCCCGCCTCATACGGATGCGGTGTGATTATGCCGGGTTAGTTTCCAGCGGCATCTCACCACCGAAGGTCACTTCGTGCCCTTCGGATTCCATAACTTTTTGCCCCATCAGGGACAAAAAGTTATTACATCATTCCGCCCATTGCGTCCGCACCGGGAGCAGCCGCGCCAGCGGGCTCCGGCTTGTTCGCAACAACAGCCTCAGTGGTCAGGAACAGACCAGCAATCGACGCAGCGTTCTGCAGAGCCGAACGGGTCACCTTCACCGGGTCAGCAATACCGGCAGCCATCAGGTCCTCGTACTCGCCGGTTGCAGCGTTCAGGCCGGTACCAGCAGGCAGGGAACGAACGCGGTCAACCACAACGCCCGGCTCCAGGCCAGCGTTAGCAGCGATCTGCTTCAGCGGTGCGTCAATAGCCACGCGCACAATGTTCGCGCCGGTCGCCTCATCGCCGGTCAGCTCCAGCTTGTCGAAGACCTTCACGCCGGCCTGAATCAGAGCAACGCCACCACCGGGGACGATACCCTCCTCAACAGCAGCCTTAGCGTTACGCACAGCATCCTCAATGCGGTGCTTGCGTTCCTTCAGCTCAACCTCGGTTGCGGCACCAGCCTTCAGCACGGCTACGCCACCGGCAAGCTTAGCCAGGCGCTCCTGCAACTTCTCACGGTCGTAGTCGGAGTCAGAGTTAGCGATCTCTGCGCGAATCTGAGCCACGCGACCCTCGATAGCTGCTGCGTCGCCTGCACCCTCGATGATGGTGGTCTCGTCCTTGGTCACAACGACCTTGCGAGCGGAACCGAGCATGTCCAGGGTTGCTGCGTCCAGGGACAGGCCAACCTCTTCGGTAATGACCTGGCCACCGGTCAGGATAGCGATATCAGCCATCTGAGCCTTACGGCGGTCACCGAAGCCCGGAGCCTTCACAGCCACAGACTTGATGGAGCCGCGCATCTTGTTCAGCACCAACAGAGCCAGAGCCTCACCCTCAACGTCCTCAGCAACGATCAGCAGCGGCTTGCCGGACTGCATGACCTTCTCCAGGACGGGGACGAGGTCCTTAACGTTCGAAATCTTCTGGTTCACAACCAGGATGTAGGGGTCCTCCAGGACTGCTTCCTGACGCTCCGGGTCGGTCACAAAGTAACCGGACAGGAAGCCCTTGTCGAAGCGCATACCCTCAGTCAGTTCGAGGTGTAGACCGAAAGTGTTGGAGTCCTCAACGGTGATGACGCCTTCCTTGCCGACCTTCTCCATTGCCTCAGCAATGAGCTTGCCAATCTCAGCGTCGCCAGCGGAAATAGACGCGGTTGCAGCGATCTCTTCCTCGGTCTCAACTTCCTTTGCGGAGGAGAGCAGAGCCTCGGTCACAGCCTCAACAGCCTTCTCAATGCCGCGCTTGAGGCTCAGCGGGTCAGCGCCAGCAGCCACGTTGCGCAGGCCCTCGCGGACCAGTGCCTGAGCCAGAACGGTAGCGGTGGTGGTACCGTCACCTGCGATGTCGTCAGTCTTCTTAGCAACTTCCTTGACGAGCTCCGCACCAATCTTCTCGTACGGATCCTCCAGCTCGATTTCCTTCGCGATCGAGACACCGTCGTTGGTGATGGTGGGGGCGCCCCACGCCTTCTCCAGCACAACGTTGCGGCCGCGGGGGCCGAGGGTCACCTTCACTGCATCGGCGAGGGTGTTCAAACCGCGCTCAAGGCCGCGGCGTGCCTCTTCGTCAAAAGCAATGAGCTTTGCCATAAGTGTCCTCCTGGACGATCGGATTTTTTCCTTCACCCCTGCGGGTGCGGTACATCTAAAATCGGGTGGCTACCCCTCCACAACGCCCCCGTTACGGAGGCGCGGGCAGAGCAGGACATAAAACACCCGAACGCTACATCAATTGTGGCACCCGTACCGGCATGGAGCAAACGTTTATGCCCAAGGTTGAAGGGTTAATCGCCCAGTGCTTAATCTGCGCTCATCAACCCCGTCAAAAGGGGCGTTACCGGTGTGCCCGCCGGGAGTGCGAGAGGGGTGTTAAAAGCATCAACCCCGCCCGGCGCATCAGTGGAATTGCGCGGATGGGGTTGAACAGAAGTCGTTATGGTTGAAACAGCTGGCGCGGGCTTAGATTCGAGGGCTTAGACTCGCGGGCTTAGGATCACCCGGGCAACCGCCTGAACCTATTCCGCGGCAGTAGCGGAGCCGGTGTAATCCGACGACAGAATCACGATGACCTCGTGGTTGCCCATCTGTACATCGGAAGTTGCCTGACGCACCTGAGTAATACCCAGCTTCGAGGCGATGCTCTGCGCCTGCGACTGGTAGCCCTCAGCGTAGTAGACCACGCTGGTTGCCGGTGCCACACCCGTGTAGTTTGCCGTCTCGTTGATGGTGTAGCCGGTCAGCAGAGCCGCCGCACGGGATGCACTACCCGCAGGAGCCGCCGCATTGTAGACCGCCACAGAGATGGACTCAGCCAGACCGGTCTTCGTAGCACTTGCCGAAGCGGAAGCCTTAGCCGGCGCAGAGGACGCAGAGGCGCTTGCGGGGGCGGAGCTACTTTTCGCGGTGGACGCCGAATACTGCGGGGAGGCGGTGCGCGGCGCGTACACGTACATTGCGCCGCCGATGAGCAGACCAACTACGCCTGCAGCTACCAGGGGGATAGCGCCCTTGGGGCTCTTTGCCGGGTCAGCGTTGACCGCGCGGTAGGTTCCGCGGCGGGCGGTGTTTTCGTCTACCTCGTCAAATTCGTCGCGGGGGTAGCTCATTTATCCTCATTTCACGGGTCTCTGTTTACCGGCTGGTACCGTACCGCCCTACCGGGCGCGCGGGCGCGGCTGCGGAAGGTGCGGTCTTGGTGTTCTAGTACCTAGAGTACCGTCTCAACTAGCGAGAACCAACGTGAACGCCCCGCAACCGGCTGTGAAAGAGACGGACACCGCACAGTGTTCAATCTCTGGTTGAACTTGAGGTGCGCAGGGCTAAAAGCAGGAGTTGGAAAGCTCGCACGGCTCTCCCAGTTTGAGCCCCTAGTCAGTGTCTCGGCGGGCGCGCAGAACGTCGATTATCTGCGGCGCTGCGGCGCGTACCCGCTCATCGTCCAGCATCACGTTCAGGCGCTGGTAGTAGGCAATGGGCGTGAATCCGGCGGCGATAATCGCCTTCTCTTTGGAGCCCTGGTGCTTGAAGCGGCGGCGCTCCACCTCAAGGATGCGGCGCTCCACCGGGGTCAGGCCACCGGGTTGGCTCCCTACTTCCGGCTGGTTCTGTGCTTCCGGCTGGTTCTGTGCTTCCGGCTGGGTCTGCTGTTCCGGCTGGGTCTGCGCGGTTTCAGCTCGTTCCCGTTCTGACACGTTCCCTCCTGTCTGCAGCTCGCCTGCCGCGGCTGGCGTCTCCTAGCGCGTGTATCCGTCATCCCCTAGTCTAGAAGAGAAACTCAGTCTAGAAGAGAACCTAGCCTAGAAGAGAAACTCAGTCTAGAGGAGAAACGTTCATCCCGCGCCCGGTTCCGTCACCGTCCGGGTCGCATCAGCATCAGGAGATTCCCGAGGAGATTCATGAACCAGCCCCTCAGCAGCATTATGAGCGAGGATTGGGCGGCAGCACTCGCCCCCGTCGAAGAGCAGATTCACGCCATGGGCGCTTTCCTGCGTGAAGAGCACGCGGCGGGGTACCGTACTTTCCCGCCTGCCGCCGATATTTTCAATGCGTTCCGCCGCCCGATGAGCCAGGTGAAGGTCCTCATTATTGGCCAGGACCCCTACCCTACTCCGGGCAATGCGATGGGTCTGTCGTTCTCGGTGCACCGCGGTATGCCGTTGCCTCGTTCACTGAACAATATTTACAAGGAGCTGCAGGACGATTTGGGTATCGCCCCGGCTGATCACGGCGACCTGTCCTGTTGGGCTGATGAGGGCGTCATGCTGCTCAACAGGGTTTTGACGGTGCGCGAGTCTGATGCGGGTTCGCACCGCGGCAAGGGTTGGGAGGAGATTACCGAGTGCGCTATCCGTGCACTGGTGGCGCGTAACCAGCCGCTGGTGGGTCTGCTGTGGGGTGCGGATGCGCGCAAGTGCGCACCCATGTTGCAGCCGTACCCGAGCGTGGAGTCGGCGCATCCTTCGCCGCTATCTGCTCGTCGTGGTTTCTTTGGGTCGCGCCCGTTTTCGACGGTGAATTCTTTGCTGGTACAGCAGGGCGCGGAGCCGGTGGATTGGACGGTTCGCTAGGACGGTCCGCTAGGCGCAACATAAGAGCCAGTATGAGAGCTGGCGCAATAGGCATAGTGAAGGGGCGGTAGCTTGTGAGTTCACCTCGCAGGCTACCGCCCCCTCCCAACATCCAATATATGCAATATCGGCTATATACCCTTGAAAAACGGCTAAGAATCAGCCGGTTCCACATTTCGCGGAGTCGTAAAACGCTGTAGCGCATACTGCATCGTGTAATTACCCAACGCAACACCCGAAGCCATCGCCACCACAATCGAAACCGCCGTAATCATATTCTGCATACCCAGAATCACGTCCGTCTCAACCGTCAACAAATACATGCCGCGGAAGAACGACAGACCCGGCAGCAAGAACGTAATCGCAGGAATCGAGAAAATAGCCTGGGGCACATGCAGACGGTACGCAAAATATGTGCTCAACGCACCAATCACAACCGCCGCACACGCCGTCGGACCGCGACCAGTACTCGGGCCAGCAAGCAGCTCATAACCGTAATACGCCGCCAGACCGCAGCCCGTAATGACCATCAGCCACCCGACCTTCACCAGCTTCGTCTGCAAGGTAATCGCAAAGGTCGCAATCGCCACCAGGAAGAAGAACGACGCCACCAGCGGGGTCGTCGGCTCAAAACGCAGCTGCTCAATATCCAGGGTCGGGCCGTTGAAAATATTGATCGCACTCACCGCGGTCGCAATACCAACCACCAGCCCCAAGAAGCTCATGCCCGTAGACACGAAACGACCCGCAGCCGTCACCGGGAAGCCATTAATCGCGTCCTGCACGGCACCCACCAGACGCGGCGTTGGCAAGAACATAATCATGCCCGCAGCCACCACCAGAGGCGCCGAAATCGCCTCCCCCTGACGCTGCAACACCGAAAGAATGGATCCCTCACCGCCCAGCCAAATCGCCAAGAAGGTCATCAGACCGGCACTAGCAGCCATACGGAAGAACGCCGGAATACCAATCGAACTCAACCACTGAATCAGCAGGTACACGGGAATAAAAATAATCGCCGCGCTCAACGCCGTCGCAAAGCTTGCACCCAGCGCCGCCGTCAGGGTTCCGGCACACGCCAGGTTCGCCAACCACACCACCAGAGGCGGGAACGGCTTGGGTCGGTGCGTAATCTGGTTCAGCTTCAAATCGGCAATTTCCAGGGTCATACCGCCCCGAGTGATCTTATAGATCAGGCCGTACACCTCGGAGAGCGCCTCATAGTTCTCCGTGGAGGAACGCACCACACGCACCAGGGTATGGGTGAAGCGCTCCTCAGCGTTCGCATTGCGCTTGGCGATGCGGGACTCCATGTAAATATCGGGGTCCGAAGTGTAGTTGATGGTCACCGACTGGTTCGTAATGTCGACTTCCACCGAATCCAGCCCGTACGCCGAAGACACCGCAATAATCGCCGAGTCCACATCCATTGCGTCCGCACCGTAGTGGAACATCGCCTCCGCCAGGCGCAGGGTGAAGTTCAGGGTATCGCGTGCGTACTCCTTCTCACGGCGGAACGCCTCACGACGCTCATGCTCGTCAGACCGGATAGTCGGCACGAACTGGCGCTGCGCAATGCGCTGGGCACCGCGCGGGGCGGCGGGTGCCGCCTCCTCAGTGCGCACGAAGGAGCGGAAGCGACGTGAACCCCAGCGACCACCGCTACCGCGCCCAAATAGGCCGCGAGAGCCGCCCTCAACCAGCGGTACGGAGGTGGTGGGCATCGAGACAGGCCCGGTCTTCGGCATTGCGGTAGGTTCCGCACCGTAGCGTCGGGCTGCGTGAGAGTTGGGCACCTGCGGAATCATGCCGGTCATGGGCACCGGCTGGGAGGGGCGGGTCAGCGCCTCCTCGGTCACCATATTGCTGGAGGTGACGGGAGTCGGGTCCTCACGGTACGCGTCCAGCTCATAATCAGGCACAAGGGAGGGGTCAATGACGGTACGCGCGCCGTGGCCGTTAGGGGTCAGTTCGGGGTCGCAGGTGGGCTCAACCGGCTCCTGCGCGGTGATACCCATATCCGCTGCGGCCTCCTGCAGTACCTCGCTGACAGCTTCTGCAGAGACGGTACCCTCCTGGCTTGTCGCGGAGGTAGCATGCTGAGCCAGCACGCGGCGCAATTTCTCGTCGGTGACCTGGTCTAGTGAAACCAGGGGAAAACCGCGTTTACCGGCGATGTAGCCCGCGGTGGTATTCTGCTCGCTTCCTTCCGTTGCGGCAGTGTTCACTTCGTCTGCATGCGAAGCTTCCCGCGATGTGGGGGTCGCGGGGGTGTTCCTCGATTCTGCCAATGTCCCTCCCAGATAGACAGTGCCTTTTTAGTCTAACAAGGGCACGATTCTGCGGTAGCACTGGAGAGCAGAAATATCACTTTTCTGACCCGTGATTTTGTGAGCAAAAGCGCTCTGCGGAACTTAGGGCAGAAAGGTTCATTGATATGAAGAGAAATCCAGGTCACTACTGTACAGAAGATATTTTGTGAGATATTTCTAGAGCTATTTTCGAGGAAAAATAAAGGTTATATATACATTAAGATTTGCAGAGAAATATCTCCCACTCGCACCTCAATAAAAAAATGAATTATTCATAACAAAAAATATCCCGCCACCGAAGTGACGGGATATTCACGCCTTAAGGCTATTAGCCTTCACAGCATCTGAAGCGTACCGCTCGGGGTCACCTCAGAGGCGAAAGTCAATTACTCAGCGTCGTGGTCGGTCTCGAGGATCTTAACCAGCGAGTCCAGAGCCTCTTCAGCACCTTCGCCCTCAGCGCGCAGGACAACAACGTCGCCGTGCTTTGCACCCAGGGACATCAGGGACAGAATCGATGCAGCGTCCATAGCCTCATCTGCGGGCTCACCCTTAGCAGCGATGGTCACCTCAACGGGGAGGTCGCCAGCTGCCTCAGCGAAGATAGCTGCCGGACGTGCGTGCAGGCCAACACGGCTTGCAATAGTGGCTTCGCGCTCTGCCATTATGTTTCTCCTTTGATCAAGGAACCAAAAATATATCAGTCCCTATTCTAAATGAACGGGGCGCTTCAGGACCCGCCCTTACTCTATAAATTGTACCGTTCAGCCGTACGCTAACAAGTACAAAAATGCCGGATGCAGAAATAAAACTCCGCACCCGGCATTTTCATGGACCCGGGCACCGCCCAGCACACCCCACCAAGGAGCGGCAGGCAGCCCCGAAATCGTTTTAAGGCTTAGAGGCCCAGCTCGTCCAGAATCGGCAGAGCCTGGCGTGCGCTCTCCTTCGCCTCAGCAGAAGAAATCTGCTGCAGAGCGATAGCCGCAATCTGCTGTGCCTTCTCCTTGGTCACAGACTTCAGAACCGCAGCCACAGCGGGAATAGCGCCAGCGTTCATGGACAGGGTGTCAACACCCAGACCAATCAGAACAACAGCCAGAGCCGGGTCAGCCGCAGCCTCACCACAGACGCTCACGTACTTCTTCTTACCCGCGGTGACCGATGCACGCTGAGCACCCTCAACGGTCATCTTGATCATCTTCAGCACTGCAGGCTGCCAGGGGTTGTTCAGGTGCGCCAGGTCGCCCAGCAGGCGGTCAGCCGCCATGGTGTACTGGGTCAGGTCGTTGGTACCAATGGATACGAAGTCGACCTCGCCCAGGATAGCCTCAGCGTTCATCACAGCTGCGGGGGTCTCAACCATCACACCGTGAACGGGCAGGCCGATCTCCTTGAGCATGTTCGCGAAGTTGCGTGCCTCGGAGGTGGTCGAAATCATCGGAGCCATAACCCAGATGTCAGCGTCAGAGTTCTCCGAAGCAGCCTTAATAGCCTCCAGCTGGCGGGTCAGAACGCCCGGAACGGTCCAGTCGGTACGGAAACCGCGAACACCCAGTGCGGGGTTCTCCTCGGGGTTCACGTTCAGGAACGGCAGGGGCTTGTCAGCGCCAGCGTCCAGGGTACGAACCACAATGTGCTTGCCGGGGAATGCGTCAAACACGGACTTGTAGGTCTTAGCCTGAGTCTCGATGGAAGGCTCAGCGTCGTGGCCCAGGAAGCCGAACTCGGTGCGCAACAGGCCAACGCCCTCAGCCTTCAGGCTTGCAGCCTTCTCAGCGGACTTGCCGTCACCAACGTTTGCGTACAGCGGAACGCGGGTGCCGTCAGCCAGCACACCCTGACCGTCAAAGTCAGCGACCGGCTTGCGGTTTGCGTACTTGATTGCTGCTTCGCGGTCAGCGTCGGTGGGCTCGGTGTCAACGATGCCTTCGTTGGAGTCCACGTAGACGATGGTGCCGTCAGCAATGTCGGTCACGCCCTTAGCAGCCACAATAGCGGGCAGGCCCAGGCCGCGAGCCAGAATAGCGGTGTGTGCCTGGGGGCCACCGTCAGAGGTGATCAGGGCGATAACCTTCTCGGGATCCAGAGTCGCGGTATCAGCCGGTGCCAGGTCAATAGCAGCCAGGATGAACGGCTCATCAGAAACGGGGATGCCGGGAGCCTGCTGGCCGGTCAGCTCAGCAACGATGCGGGCACGCACGTCGTGGATGTCGGTGACGCGCTCAGCCATGTAGCCACCCAGGGCAGCCATCTGGTCTGCGAAGGAGGTTGCAGCCTCCCAAATTGCGCGCTCGGGAGCCATCTCCTGGCTCTCAACCAGCTTGATAGCACTCTTGATGAGTGCACGGTCGGTAGCCATCTGAGAGGTGGACTTCAGAACAGCCTTACCGTCGCGGCTTGCGTTCTCTGCGCGAGCCAGCAGGTCTTCCTTGACGCGGACCGATGCGTCCTTAATGCGCTGCGCTGCAGCCTCAGCGGTCTCGCCGCTCAGACGCAGACCATCCTTGGGTTCCTCGATGGGCTTAGGCATCTGAAGAACGGGGCCAATAACGCGGCCGGCGTATACGCCGACGCCCTTGTAGGTAGTCATAAATTCATGTCCTATCTGTGGTTTGTCTACAGTGTAACGTGTTTTTTCACGCTCACGCCTGCAAACAGACGATCAAATGAAGGTGAGGTTATACGGCCTTTACGCGGATGCCTTAGAGCGGGCACCCAGGGACTTCAGCACCACGTACAGTAGCGCCGAAACAACGGTACCGGCAACAACAGCCGCCAGGAACATCAGCGGGTTCTGCGCCAGACCAATAATCCAAATACCACCGTGCGGAGCCGGGGAAGCCACGTGCGCACCCATGGAGATTGCACCGGCAATAGCGCCACCAACAATGGTCGAAGGAATCACGCGAGCCGGGTCAGCCGAAGCGAAGGGAATAGCACCCTCAGAGATGAAGGAAGCACCCAGCAGCCACGCAGCCTTACCGTTCTCACGCTCGTTCTCGTTGAACAGCTTGGGACGCAGGGTGGTTGCCAGAGCCATAGCCAGCGGCGGAACCATACCTGAAATAATGACGGCAGCCATGATTTCCTGGTTCACGGTCGCACCCGAGGACAGGCCAGCAGTTGCGAAGAGGTAAGCAGCCTTGTTGATAGGGCCACCCAGGTCAGAAGCCATCATGGCGCCCAGGATCAGACCCAGCAGCAGAGCGGAACCACCAGACATGGAGGTCAGCCAATCCTGCAGGGTGGTCATAACCCAAGCCAGGGGCGCACCGAGCAGCAGGTACATTGCCAGGCCGGCAACCAGAGAAGTCACCAGCGGGGTGATGACCACGGGCATCATCGAGCCAAGCCAGCGGGGCAGCTTCAGGGTACCCAGAGCGTACGCAATCAGACCGGCGAGAATACCGCCAACAATACCGCCAAGGAAGCCCGCGTTTACCGCAAGAGCCACCGAACCGGCGATGAAGCCCGGAGCAATACCGGGACGCTGAGCCAAACCGTACGCAATGTACGCGGCAAGAGCCGGAACCATCAGGCTCAGACCGAAACCACCGATGGTCTGCAGAACAGCACCCAGGTACAGGGTCCAGTGCACGTCACCGAGATTGAACAGGGTTGCCGAGTCGAGAATCGCCTTGGTGTTCACATCGCCAAGGTTCGGCACCGTAATTGCCTCGAAAACGAAGCCCAGGGCGACCAGAATACCGCCGGCGGCAACGAACGGAATCATGTAGGAGATACCGGTCATCACAGCCTTGTAGATGCGCGAGCCCCAAGCGCCTTCGGTAGCGCCTGCGCTGTCCTCACCGCTGGATGCGGCAGCGGCAACGCGTGCACCGTTGGGGTTCTCGGCCTCAGCCAGAGCCTCCGCAATCATTTCCTTAGGCTCGTCAATACCGCGCTTGACGGGAGACTCAATAAAGGGCTTACCTGCGAAGCGGTTACGCTCACGCACGTTCACGGACACCGCGAAAATCACGGCGTCTGCGGCGTCAATATCAGCCTGAGTCAGCTTCTCGTTACCCGAGGAGCCCTGGGTTTCAACCTTCAGGTCGTAGCCGAGCTCTTCAGCAGCGTACTTGAGGGCGTCCGCAGCCATGTAGGTGTGAGCGATACCGGTGGGGCATGCGGTCACAGCAACAATCTTCTTCACCGGAGCCGAAGCAGCGGGGGTTTCCTGAGCGGAGGCGGCAGATGCGGCGGGCGCAGCCTCGGCGGGCTTAGCCTCTGCCTTCTTCTCGCCCACGCCGAGCGCACCGTTGACCAGTTCAACAATCTCTTCAGCCGAGGAGGCTTCGCGCAAGGATGCGGTGAAGCTCTTCTTCATCAGGGAACGTGCCAGAGTGGAGAGCAGCTTCAGGTGAGCCTGGTCAGCGCCATCGGGTGCAGCGATGAAGAAAATCAGGTCGGCGGGGCCGTCCTTTGCACCGAAGGAAACTGCCGGGTTGGGGCGTGCCATTGCCAGGGTCGGCTCGGTGACGGCGGCGCTACGGCAGTGAGGAATCGCAATACCGCCGGGGATGCCGGTGTCAGTCTTGGATTCGCGTGCCTCGGCAGCCGCGTAGAGCTGCTCGAAGTCGGTAGCGCGTCCGGCATTTACGACTGCCTGGGCGAGCTTGGCAATTACGTCGAATCGGGTCTCGCCGAGGTTCTCGTCCAGCAGGACGAGATCTGCGGTGATCAGATCAGACATATTCCCTCCTCGGGTATGTGTTGGGGCGGGGATTCGCTCAGCGGTGCCGGGCTTCTCCCCTATATGAGTTCAAAGTGTGCGCAGTGTGTGTTGAGTGTGCAGCGTGCGGATATGTGTGTACATATGCGCACAGCACCCCATCTTATATTCCCTTCTGAGAATAAAAGCTGGAGGTGCGAAAACAGCCCGAATTAGAGCTGCAGCTGACGAACAGTGACCTTCTCAGGAGTGGTCTGCTCCAGCGAAGGCATGCGGGTACCGGGCAGAGCAGCAGCAGCCGAACCGTGAGCTACCGCCTGAACCAGGCAACCGGGGGCATCCTCACCACGAGTATGAGCAATCAAGAAACCGGACAGCGACGAGTCACCGGCACCCACAGTGCTACGAACCTGAATCGGCTCGTGCACAGCGTGCCAGATACCCTGCTCAGTGACCAGCACTGCGCCGCCGCCGCCGAGGGTGGCAAGCACGTACTCGATGCCGTCGCCGAGCAGCTTCTGGGCGGTGCGGGCGGTCAGCTCGGGGCTAGCCTCCAGCTCCTCCCAGTTATCGCTACCGGTCAGCTGAGCCAGCTCCTCCGAGTTGGGCTTAATCAGGGTGGGCTTGTGCTCACCGGCGACGGTCGCAATCAGCGGCGCCTCAGAGGTATCGATAGCGATCTTGCCCTCGTAGCCGGAGGCGCGCAGTGCCGCCACCAGCTCGGAGTAGTAGGTCGGTTCCAGGCCCGGAGGCAACGAACCAGCCAAAACCACCCAGTCGGCACCCTTGGAACGCTCAACCACCAGCTCGTCCAGCTTCTGACGCAGTTCGGCATCAAAAACGGTGCCGGGGGCATTCAGCTTGGTGGTGGTACCATCCGGATCAACCACGGTGATGTTTGAGCGAATCGGCTCACCGGTGGGCAGGTTAGCGAACTCGACGTCCACCGCCTGCAGTGCGGTCAGCACCGGGTCGCTGGCTTCACCGGGCACAATGGCGAGGGTCGGTACGCCGGAAACCTGCAGGGCGCGGGAAATATTCACACCCTTACCACCGGGATCCTGTACGGCACCGACAGCACGCTGCACGGCACCGTGAGCCAGGGGTGCACCGAGTTCAATGGTGCGGTCCAGGCTGGGGTTGGCGGTCAAAGTAATAATCATTAGGCAATCACAATCTCAACATTTGCGGCCTCGAGTGCCTGGCGGAGGGCACCTTCGGGCTCGCGATCAGTAATGAGGGTGTCAATATCCTCAAATCCGGCGAAGCGGACCAGGGATTCCTGACCGAACTTCGCGGAGTCACAAAGCAAGACCACGCGGCGGGCTGCCTTGCAAATTGCGGTCTTGACGATAGCTTCGTTCATGCCGGGGGTGGAGATGCCGAAGTGGGCTTCAATGCCGTTGGCACCGATGAAAGCAATATCGGGGCGCATGGTACCGAAGTGCTCTGCGGCGCGTGCACCAACAGCAGCCCAGGTCATCTTGCGCAGCTGGCCGCCAACCAGTTCAAGGGTGACACCCTCGGCTTCGGCGAGCTTGACTGCAATGTGCAGTGCGTGGGTGATGATGATGCGGTCGTTGCCGGTCTTGAGGCTGAAGTTCTCGGCGCCGATGTGGTCGGCGAGAATCTCGATGGTGGAGCCTGCGTCCAGGACGATGGAGCCTGCCTCGGAGTCGCGCAGCATCTGGTATGCCTTGGTGGCGATACGGCGCTTCTCGGGGGTGTTCATGCCCTGTCGGGAGGAGATGGAGGACTCCAGGGAGGTGGACTGCTCAATGGTGACAGCACCACCGTGAACACGGCGGAGCTTACCTGCCTCTTCCAGTGCGGCGAGGTCACGACGCACGGTCTCCATGGTCACATCGTAACGGCGCGCAAGGTCAGCGCCGTTGACACGACGTGCGGAGGCAACAAGCTTTGCAATTTCGGCACGGCGTTCTTCTGCGAACATAAATCTGGTGTTCCTTTGGGCTAGTGGGAGGAAATCTGTGCGTTCTTTTCTGCGTTCTGCTCGGCTTTCAGGACCGTGAGAGACATGGTTTCAGCGAACCGACAGAACGCTTTAGGGTAATACTTGATTTTATGTGGGTTTTTGTGGGCAAGTCAATATAAAACGCTGTATTTGCCGGAATATTACCCGAATGTTCCCTACCGAAACCACACCATATCGGAGGTCACTGCCTGTTTATGTCTGTTTGACCTAATGAACTGTTGGGTTTTCCCACTCCCCCACCATCCGCACAGTGTCAAACACCTACACAGCGCCCTAACACGGCAAAAAGTGGAGGCGCCGGCCCCGAGAACCCTCGCCGAGAACCCTCGAAACCAGCGCCTCCACCGGGCACAGAACCTTATTTACCTTGACGTTCACGACGCACGCGACGCCAACGATGTACACCCAAAGCACCCGCCGCACCCAGCAGTGCACCCGAACCGTTCATCAGCACATCCACCGGATCGCCGGTACGATCAGGCATGAAACTCTGGATTGTCTCAATGCAGGCGCTGACCAAAAATCCCGAGTACAGCACGTGCGGGCGAGCCTTCGGTTTGAGTAGCAGGGCGAAAAGAAAACCGCCCGGAATGAACATGATGACGTTCGAAAGCTGCTCAATGCTCGAATAGGTGATGAACGCAGGCAGCCACCCCTCGGCGTGGCCGGTATCCAGTAGCTGCGCCAGGCGGCCGCCCATCTCGTTATCGTCCACGTGCACGGGGGCGAACACGATACTCGCCACCACCGCGCAGTACAGCGCCGTGACGGGCCAGAGAATCAGCCGCCACACGCGAGCGCCAGACCATTCTTTACCAGACAAGGCGACCCACCTCGTCGAACTGCTTGGTCGAATCCCACGCGAACAGGCCCGGTACGTCAATCGTGAGCGGTTCGGCGTTCGGCACGGTCACGGTCCATTCTTCACCAGCTGCGGCGGAGAGGGCGCGGCGGATAAAGCTGCCGTGGCTGACAGCAATAATCTTCTGGTCGCCCGAGGCTTCAGAGAGTTCACGCACGATATTGCGCAGGGTACGCACCGCACGAATGTACACGTCACGTTCGGATTCCACATTCGGGTAGTAGCGTTCGGGGGCGCGGCGTTCGGGGGCGGGAATGTCCAGGCCCTCACCGGCACCGTAGGCGCGTTCCACCAGCTCGGGGTAGGTCTTGTGCACCTGCAGGTCGAAGTGCTCACCGACCAGCTGCGCGGTCTCGTGGGCGCGGGAGAGCGGCGAGGACACCAGCACGGTGAACTCCAGGCCCATGTCGGCGAGCTTCTTGCCGGTGGTGCGTGCCTGCTCGCGGCCGGTGTCGTTGAGCGGAATGTCGGTGATGCCCTGCATCAGGTTCGCCTTGTTCCAGTCGGTCTGGCCGTGACGAATCAGGGTGAGGGTCGTGTTCTGGGCGCCCGCCGGAATCTGCTCGGGGCCCAGCTCGGGCTCGAGGTGCTGCACGACCAGGCGGTCGATCGCGTTGTCCAGGTACTGCAGGGGCACCTCGGTCAAGGAGGCGTTCACCGGGATCGGGTAGATGCCGTCCTCGTTGAGCAGTTCGGGGTGGCGCTCAGCGACCAGGGCGGTCATGCTCAGGGCAATCAGCATGCCGTGCGCGGCGACCACGACGGTCTGACCCTCGTATTCGCGGCGGACGCGGTTCAGCGCCGCGAGGGAGCGGGCGAGGAAGTCCTTCTTGGGTTCCACGTTGTATGCGTTGTTGGACTGGCGGGAGGCGAGAATCAGCTCGCGGGTCGCAATCTGCCCCTCCAGGTCGCCGAAGGAGCGTTCCTGGAAGCCGTCAACGGCGCCGCGGTAGGGTACGCCCATGCCTTCGGCAATGATTTCAGCGCTTTCTACTGCGCGGGACAGGGGCGAGGAGACGATAGCGTCCACGGTGGTTCCGTCGGCTTCTGCCTGCTTCAGGGCGCCGATGGCGGTACGTACCTGCTCGCGGCCGGTGTCGTTCAGCGGGATGTCGGTGCCGCCCTGGAATCGGTGGTCGATGTTCCAGTCGGTCTGGCCGTGGCGCAGGAAGATGATGCGAGTTCCTGCCTCGGGGTCGGGTACCGGAGTGATGATGGGGGTGTTCTGTGCGTCGGTCATCCTTCTAGTATGGCACTGCCTCCGTGTAGTTCAAGGCTTCCGTGCGGTTCAAGGCCTCGGGGCAGTTCAAGGGGTGCGCGGCTTATCCTTTCTGCTGAGGCGTGCTCATACCGCGGTATGAGGTGCGGGGTGGTTGAGCACCCGGTCGGGCAAATTTTTTCAGGGTTTTCCCATATTTTTCAGCCTCCAGACGGAGGGGTGAGCCGCCAAGAAGCTGAGATGATAGAAGTGTACTTCCGTTAGTTCATACCCAATGAAGGTTGTCATGACGCAGAATCCTCAATCCCAGAACCATCCTCAAACCCAGAACCCGCAGTTCCAGGCTCAGAACCCGTACTCAATGACCCCTCCGCAGGCAGCGCAGCCTGCCGGTCAGTATTCCGGTCAGCCTAACCAGCAGAGCCAGCAGAGCCAGGCGGGCTACTATCAGGGTCAGCCGCAGGGCTACCCCGCTCAGGCTCCTCAGCAGATGCAGCAGGCGCCCTTCGCACGCGGCGCGATTATTTCTGCCCGTAACCTGCACAAGTCGTACGGCAATAACCCGGTGCTACGTAACGTGAGCCTCGATATTTTCCCCGGCGAGTCCGTGGCGATTATGGGTCCTTCCGGTTCGGGTAAGACCACCCTGTTGCACGCGCTCTCGGGCATTATCAAGCTCGATGCCGGTTCCGTGCTGTTCAATGGCCCCACCGGTCAGGTGGCGGTGGAGTCCCTCAGCGAGCGTGAGCGCACCTCCCTGCGCGCTAACTCGTTTGGTTTCGTGTTCCAGCAGGGTCTGCTGGTGCCCGAGCTGACTGCGGAGGAGAACGTCTCCCTCGCCGCGATGATTGCCGGTGTGCCGCGCCAGCAGGCACGCTCCGTTTCGATTGATTTGCTGAACCGCCTGGGTCTGGGGCAGATGCTGGACCGCCGTATGGGTGAGATGTCCGGTGGTCAGGCGCAGCGTGTGGCGATTGCCCGCTCCCAGGTGAACGGTGCCCCCGTGACTTTCGCGGATGAGCCGACCGGTGCGCTGGATTCGAAGACCGCGCGTGAGGTGATGGCTCTGCTGCTGACCATGATTCCGCAGCAGGGTAAGACTCTGCTGGTGGTTACTCACGACCCGAACGTGGCGGCGGCGTGCTCCCGCGTGGTGTACCTGCAGGACGGTCAGATCGTGAGCGACCAGCGCAATAGCCAGGGCGGTGTTCCCGCTTCCCAGAACCACGCTCAGAGCTTCGGCGCTCAGTCTCAGGCAGGTGCATAATGCAAATCTATGCTCTACTCGCCAAGCGAACCCTATGGAGTTCGCAGGCGATTCTTCCCGTGCTGGCTTTTGCCGCCTCCTCGGCGCTGTTTTTGACGGTTGCCGGTGGTGTTCAGGCGCTGAGTACTTGGCTTGAGCACGCCAACGTTGACCACGAAATGATCAACCTGATGGGCATTCAGAAGCTCTACATGGGTTTGGCGTGGGTTGCCGCTCTGGTGCTGATTGTTCCGCTCTTTACCTTGGGCGCTTCGGCTGCTCGTTTGAGTGCCCGCCGCCGTGATGAGCGTCTGGCGTCCCTGCGCCTGATTGGTGCCTCCACGACCCTGATTGTGGGTCTGTCTGTTGCGGACGCGCTGGTGTACTCTCTTGTGGGTTTCATCATTGGTCTGTTGCTTTACCTGGTGCTGATTTTCCCCTTTGGCGCCCTGCACTTCATGAATGTTCCGCTGGGTGCTGAGAATATGCTCCTGCCGGTGAGCGTGATTTTCTACTGCTTCCTGGGCTGTATGGTTCTGGCGGCTCTTAGCTCCCTGTTCGGTTTGGCGAAGGTTAGCATCAGCCCGCTGGGTGTGCGTACCCGCGCGAAGGCTGGTTCCGCCGGTTACATTTCCCTGGGTATCGGTGTTGTTCTGGTCATTGCCGTGATGATTCTGGCATCGACCTCGAAGGGTTTTAGCATGTTCTCGCCCTTCCAGGACGGCGGTGCTGATAGCGCGATCAAGAACCTCGCCGTCTACATTTCTCTGCCGGGTCTGGGCATGATGTTTGCTATCGACCTGCTTGGCACCTTCCTCGTGTGGGCATACGCAAAGATTCGTGTGCGCATGACCCAGAAGGCGTCGGTTCTGCTGGGTTATCGTGCGGTGCTAGAGTCCCCGCGCGGGGCGTGGCGTCAGGTTTCGGGTGTGGCACTGTCGACCTTCTTGGTGACCTTCTTCGGCCCCATCCTGATTCTGGCGGGTGAGATGAACAAAACAGCGAAGGAGGTAGGCCCCGCCGCCGGCCCCTTCATGACCATCATGTCGGACATGTTCCAGGGCATGCTGCTCATGCTGTTCTTCTCGTACCTGCTGGTCACCCTCTCCGCAGTGCTGAATCAGAGCGCCGCCATTTACGAGCGTGGTTCGCTGTATTCTTCGCTGAATATGATGGGTACCCCCACGAGGATGTTGCAGGCTTCGCGCCTTACCGTGGTTTTCGGTCCGCTGGTGCTCATTAGCGTGGTTTCTGCGCTGCTGGGTCTGCCGCTGACGGCGTTGATTGCGGCGCAGGGGCTTTCCGGTGAGATTCTGGCAAAGATGTTCGGTATGACCTTCGGCGCTATTGCACTGGGTCTGGCGCTGGTCTATGTGGGCCTGTTGGCGACCATTCCGTTTATGCGTCAGGTGACCCATAAGCCGGTGTCCGCTCTCTAAGCTGTTTTAGCTTCTGCCCTCCCGTTGCGTCCGTTCTGGATGCGGCGGGAGGGTTTGTCCATGTCTGCTGAGGTGCTGCGTGCGTTTGTGCCCTCACCCGGTTTGAGCCCCGCATGTTTTCTCACGCACCGGGCCACCGCTTCCATAGCCTCAAGCCCTGTGAGAGACTGACATTATGTTTGAACACACAGTACCCTCCGATTGGTTCCCCCGCTGCGCAATCTTCGACTGCGACGGCATCCTCCTCGACTCCGAGACCGTCTGGAACGATGTGCAGCGTGAGCTTTTCGCCCGCTGGTCTGTTCCCTTCACCGAAGAGGTGGAGCACCGCCTCACCGGCCTGGCGGCAGCCGACGTCGCGCAGGAGCTTGCACTGCTCTCTTACGAGGCGCAGAACGGCCAGAAGCCGGACACCGCCTCCGCAGAGTACGCCGAACACCATGAACACGTGATGAAGGACCTGCTCACCACCGAGCACGAGGTCATCAGCTCCGGCGTGGACCTGATTGAGGGTGCGCAGAAGTTCCTGGGCTTCCTGAGCGAGCACATGCCGGTTGCGGTGGCGTCGAACTCCACCGCGAACATTCTGACCCTGAAGATGGAAAGCTACGGTTACGCCCCGCTGGTGCGCACCTGGGTCAGCAGCAACGACGTTCCCACCGGTAAGCCCGCCCCGGACATGTACCTGGAGGCGGCACGTCGCCTCGGCTTTGAAGGCCACGAGGCGCTGGCGTTCGAGGACTCCCCCGCGGGCGCGCAGGCGGCACGTGACGCCGGTACAAAGGTCATGATTTACGTTCCGGAAGGCACCGACCCGGCAAAGGCACCGACCGGTTTTGGGCGCTTCGATTCGTTCAATGACCCGCAGCTCTGGGAGGCGGCACGCACCTGGATCGCCAAGCTTGAGGCGGCACAGCAGTCTGAGGCGGCGCAGGGCTAAGTAATTAGCGCCCCCTCCCCCGGTATGAAGAAAGACCCCCGGCCCGCTCCTGAAGAGCAGACCGGGGGTCTTCTATGCTTTATCAGCTTGTACCTAAGCGGTACGAGTTTATCGGCGCATAACCTTCTTCGCCAGTGCGTTACCGATGAACTGAACCAGCTGAACCAGGACGATAATAATCGCCACAACAGCCCAGGTGATCTCATCGTTGAAGCGCTGGTAGCCGTCCACAATCGCGATCTTACCCAGACCACCGGCACCCACGTAACCGGCCATAGCGGACATATCCACCACGCCGATAACGAGGAAGGTGTAACCCAGGATTAGCGGGCCAAGTGCCTCGGGAATCATCACGGTGAACAGGATGGTCAGCTTCGAAGCGCCCATCGCGCGGGCCGCCTCAATCACACCCGGGTCAATGGAGACCATGTTCTGCTCCACGATACGGGCAATTGCGAACGCAGCACCGAAGCTCATCGCGAAAACCGCAGCGTTCACGCCCAGGCGGGTACCCACCACGGCGCTCGTCAGCGGGCCAAGCGCCGCAATCAGGATAATGAACGGAATCGGGCGAATCACGTTCACCAGAATGTTCAGGATCGTGTACACGAAGCGGTTCTGGAAAATATTACCTGCACGGGTGGTGTACAGCAGAGCACCCACAATCAGGCCAACCAGACCGGCACACAGCATGGTGATAGACACCATGTAGAACGTATCGCCGATAGCCGGGAGCAGCTTCTCGGGCAGGAACTCAGACCAGTCAGTCTTAGACGCAGCCAGCGGAAGAGTAGTAGCAAACATTTAGCGCACCTCCTGCACGCGAGCAACGGTCTTCAGTTCAGCAACAGCGGCATCAATGCTGGTGATTTCGCCGAGAAGTTCCAGGGTGAGGGTACCGTACGCCTTGCCCTGCAGGGTCTCAATACCGCCGCCCACAATGTTGAAGCGGACGTTACGGGCACCCAGGTAGGACAGCACCTTACCGAGCTCCTGGTTACCCTCCACGATTTCAACGTTGATGAGGTAACCCTTGTGGTTTGCGCGCAGCTCAGCCGCCTCCTTGCCGGTGGGGGCAAGCTTGACGGTGGTTGCCACGAACAGCTTCGCCACATCGGTCTGCGGGTTGGAGAAGACGTCGTAGACGTTGCCCTGCTCCACCACACGACCGGACTCCATGACCGCCACACGGTCAGCGATGCTGGAGACCACGTCCATCTCGTGGGTAATCACCACGACGGTCACACCCAGTTCACGGTTCACACGCTTAAGGAGCGCAAGCACTTCATGAGTGGTTTCCGGATCCAGCGCGCTGGTGGACTCGTCCGCCAGCAGCAGTGCGGGGTTGGTCGCGAGCGCACGGGCAATACCCACACGCTGCTTCTGACCGCCCGAAAGCTGGTTCGGGTAGTGGCCTGCACGGTCGGCAAGACCCACGAACTCGAGCATTTCCAGGGCGCGGGCGCGGCGGTCCTTCTTAGACCAGCCGGCAATCTTCAGGGGGAACTCAACGTTACCGAGCACGGTGCGGGAGTTCATCAGGTTGAACTGCTGGAAGATCATGCCGATGTTGGTGCGTGCTTCGCGCAGTTCGGAGTCGCGCTTGCCGGAAATTTCGAAGCCGCCAACGGTCAGGGTGCCACTGGTGGTGGTTTCCAGGCCGTTAATGAGGCGGACCAGGGTGGACTTACCGGCGCCGGAGTAGCCGATAATTGCAAAGATTTCACCGCGGTTAATGGTGAGGGAGACGTTGTCGACAGCAACTACTGCCTTGGGGCCGTTGCCGAAGACCTTGGAGACTCCGTCCAGAACCACCATGGGCGAGGTGCTGTCGCCGAAGCTCTGTGCCAGTTCACTCATAAATATGTATCCGTAAATGTCGTGGTTGGGGCGCTAAAGGGCCTTAACGCCGTTACGCAAAGGACGGTAAGCCTATCGTGACCCGCATCGGGTTCTTAGACTTACCGCCTTTGCGTATGCCTAGAGGAGGCGTGTATTGAGAAGATTACTTCTTAGCGCGCAGCTTGGCTTCTTCGTTAGCCAGGGACTGACGCAGCTCGTCGGTGCTCACGTTGACCTCAACGGCGGTGCCGCGGGTCTCTTCCTGAACGACGTCCATGACGGCCTTGGAGTGGAAGAGTTCAACAATCTTCTTGTAGGTCTCGTCGTCAGCCTTGTCCTTCTGAGCAACGAAGAGGTTCACGTACTTGATTGCCGAGGGGTCGGTCTTGGGGTCGTCCTGAGCCAGTGCGTCTGCGGGCTTCAGGCCTGCATCCTTGAGGAAGTCGTTGTTGACGACTGCGCCGTCAGCGGACTCCATGCCAACCACGGTCTGGGTTGCGTCAACGGGGGTGACCTTCACCTTGGAGTTAGCGGTGTCCACGTCGTCGATGGTGGGTGCGTCAACGTCAGCGTTCTTGAAGGTAACCAGACCGTTGGTCTTCAGCAGCTTCAGCGCGCGTGCTTCGTTCACGGTGTCGTTCGGGATAACGATCTCGCCGCCCTGGGGGATGTCAGCCAGCTTGGAGTGCTTCTTGGAGAACAGAGCCATCGGGTAGATGACGGTCGGGCCGACAATCTGCAGGTCCTTTTTAGCGCTCACGTTGTAGTTAGACAGGTACGCGATGTGCTGGAAGCGGTTCATGTCGATGTCACCGGCGTCCAGTGCGGGGTTCGGCTCGGTGTAAGCGCTGAACTCCTTGTACTCAATGTCGATACCCTGCTTCTTAGCTTCTTCCTTCAGGGTCTTGTTGAACTTCTCAGAGCCAACCACACCGATGGTGACCTTCTTGGAGCTGGAGGAAGAGGAGGAGGAGTTGGTGGAACCGCAGGCTGCCAGGCCAAAGACCATGGGGACAACTGCGAGTGCAGCAGCAAACTTCTTCACGGCTATGAATCTTTCTGTTGAATGATGATGCGTTCCGCCGGGTGCTGACGTTGGTATTAGCACGTCCGATGGGAATGATGATGGGACAATTACAGCACGCGCGGGGGCGGGTGTGGAAGTTAAGAGCTATTCATGAGACACAGAACGTCAAGGTCGTCATATTTTGTCATAATTCGTCATGCAGTGATTATTTCCAGGTCACAAAGCGTCATTGACGATGTCATTGCCGGTGTATTCAGGCGCACACAAAACGCCGGCAAGGGTACAAAAACCCAAGCCGGCGTCCATCTAACCCACTCATTACGAGCAGGCGGCGAATCAACCAGTACTACTGATCGAACTCACCCGAAGCAATCAGCTGCTCACGCACCTTACGGCGCAGAACCTTACCCAGCATCGAACGGGGCAGGTCATCCACCACCACGATGCGGCGCGGAACCTTATAGCGGGTCACCTTCGAGTAGCAGTGCTCACGCAGGGTGTGTTCCTGCACCACGCGTCCCGGGGCGGCAACCACGGCGGCAACGACCATCTCGCCACCGGCGGGCAGCGGAATACCGACCACTGCCGCATCCGCGACCATGTCGTGCTGCTTGAGGGCGACCTCAACCTCCGTCGGGGAGACATTGAAGCCACCGGTGATGATGACCTCCTTGATGCGGTCCACAATCTGAATGAAGTAGTCCTCGTCCAGGCGCACAATATCGCCGGTACGCAACCAACCATCGGGGGTGATGGTCTTCGCGGTCTCGTCTTCACGCTTCCAGTAGCCGGCAAAACGCTGAGGACCCTTCACCCACAGCTCGCCCTCTTCACCCTCGGGCACGTCCTCGCCGGTTTCCGGGTCCACCACGCGAATATCGGTGGAGGGGAACGGAACACCAATGAAACCGGCACGGCGAGTGTCATTGAGCGGGTTGCAGGAGACCAGCGGCGCACACTCGGTCAGGCCGTAGCCCTCCACCATGAAACCGCCGGAGGCTTCCTCCCACTCGGCAACCAGCTCAGGCGGCAGGTTCATCGCGCCAGACACCGCGTAACGGATACCCTCCAGGGACACGCCGCGCTTCTTCGCCTCATCCATGAGGCGGCGGTACACCGGCGGAACCGCAGGCAGAATGGTCGGGCGAGTCTTCTTCATCGCCTTCAGAATCAGGTCCATGTCCACGGTCGGGAACAGCACCAGGCGGGCGCGGCACAGCGACGCAATCGTCACGCCCAGGGTCATGCCGTACGCGTGGAACAGCGGCAGAACCGAGTAAATCACCTCGTCATCGCCCGGGTTAATCCACGCCTCACCCATGCGGCCGTTAGACTCCAGGTTGCGGTGCGTGAGCATCACGCCCTTGGGCAGACCGGTCGTGCCAGAGGTGTACTGCAGCAGCGCAATATCGTGCGCCGTCGGGCGGCGATGCGCAGGATCAATACGCTCACTCTTGAGCAGCTGCGACCACGGCACCGTACCCGGAGCGGGACCGGTCAGCTTCTCACGCGAAGCACGCGCACTCTTCAACGGCAGCTTCAGCGCGGTACGCATCAGCGCAGGCATCGCCGAAATCATGTTCACCGAATAAATATGGCTCGGGCGAATATCATCCGGAAGACCCGTAATATGCGAAGCGATCTTATCCCACACAATCGCGACCTTCGCGCCGTGATCCTCAAACATGTGACGCAACTCAGCGCCCGTGTAGAGCGGGTTATGCTCCACCACAATCGCGCCCAAACGCAGAATCGCGTAAAACGCCGCAATATGCTGAGGGCAGTTCGGCAGAATCAGCGCCACACGGTCACCCGCCTGCACACCCGCCACGCGCAGCCCCTCCGCCGCACGCTCAATCTGGTCCCCCAGCTCAGCGTAGGTCGTGGTCGCGCCAAAGAACTCCAGCGCAACCTTATGCGGTACGGTGCGAACCGCCTCGTCAATGAGGTGGCTCAGCGAGGTTTCAGGCAGCTCAATATCGCGAGCAGTCCACGGCGTATAGTTCTTCAACCAGGGGCGATGCGCCAACGGATGCGCACCAGCAGCTACACCAGCGGATGCGCCAGCGGGGGATGCAGGAGCCGCCGCATCCTGCAGGTTCGTGTTCTTCTGAGCCTCAGTCATGCAATGATTGTGCCTTCCCGCACCCGCAGGCTTCAACTCAGCACCGTTTCTTTCCACGCTGAAAATCACACGGTACACCCGCCCCAGATACCGCAATAAACACCGAAACACTAAGGCAGAACCCAGCAACTCTGGGATACTTAAAGCATGAGTAAACGACAGCAAGACATCACTGACGAACAGTTCAAGAAGCTCCTCCGCGAAATTTCCAAGCGATTCGCCATCGCCGGAGGAGTCGTCATCCTGTTCGGAATGGCCATCATCGCACTTGCTTACCTTCTGGGAGGAGCCCACTAATGCACACCCCGCAGCGCCCCAACGGCGACATCTTCCACCGCATGGTCTCCGGCGCCGCCTACATGCCCGACGCCGAATGCGGCGCGCAGTACAAGCGCATCCACGCTGCAACCGTCCTCGCCGAAGAACACTACGCACGCGGCGAGCAGGCGCAGGCAATGCACGTCTACCGTGAACACCTCGGCCACCTGGGCGAGCACTCCCACATCCGCCCCGGCGCACGCTTCGACTACGGCGTGAACACCTACATTGGCGACGGCTCCTTCTTCAACTTCGACTGCGTATTCCTGGACGTCTGCCCGATTCGTATCGGCTCCACCGTGCTCGTCGGCAACAACGTACAGTTCCTCACCCCCACCCACCCGCTCAACCCGGTCGACCGCGCCGCATACTGGGAAGGCGGCGAGCCCATCACCGTTGAAGACAACGTCTGGATTGGCGGCGGCGCTATCATCCTGGGCGGCGTGACCATCGGCAAGAACTCCGTGATTGGTGCAGGCACCGTCGTCACCGAGGATGTACCCGAAAACTCCGTCGTGGTAGGCAACCCCGGCCGCGTCATCCGCACCCTGGACGAGAACGAACGCCCGGCATACCCGCACACCTACTCCGCAGAAGCCCTGGAAGAAGCACGCGCCTTCTACGCTGACCGCAACCGCTAAATCAGCACCCAGGACTAGAATCCAAAGGATTTAATGAACACACAGAACAACACCCCGCAGCAGCGTCCGGCCGCCGCGGCGTCCACCCCCACCGAAAGTGACCTGTGGGAAGCGGCATTCTCCTCCGACGACCCCACCGTGGTCCTGACCGACGAGGACCTAAACGCGGCACGCCGCGCGCACGAAAAGGCGCGCGAGTCGAGCGCCTCGGCGCAGTCCTCTGCGCAGTCCTCGCAGGATGCGACCCAGCCTCTCTCCGTCACTGACGCGGCTACCGCAACCCAGCCGGTCGTCTCTGCAAACGGTGCCGCTCACAGTGCAGAATCCGGTGCTGACTTGGGCGAACCCGCTACCGATAACCTCAGTTGGCTCGACAAGCCCGCAGCCCCCAGCCCGGACAACGTACGCGGTAATGCTTCTGCGGCCCCCGCTACCGCACCGACCGCAGCGGCAAGCTACGAGGTGCCCGCACCCGGTAACGCCCATGCGGCACCCGGCGCCCCGCAGGCTAATCCGGCGGATGATGACCACTTCGTCATCCCCACCCCCGCCGGTACCGCAGGCGCGGCGGGCGCAGAGCCCGTCCTCACCGCAGCAACCGCACTGTCCATGCAGAAGAGCCGATACTCCCGCATGCAGCTGTTGCCCGGTCTGCTCGGTTGGCTGATTACCATCTCCCTCATGGACGGTGGCCTGTGGGCTATCCAGTCGTGGCTGACCCTGACCGGTCAGAGCGAGTCCATCGAGTACGCCTCGGTGGTCTCCCGACTCTTCAGCGGCACATCAAACGCCGTACCGGTAGCGGTCGCGCTGAGCGTGCTCATCTTCTTTGCCTACCTGGTGGGCGGCTACGCAGCGGGTCGTATGGCACGATTCGCCGGCGCAAAGCAGGGCATTGCCGTGTGGCTCTGGCAGATTATGGCGCTCATCCTCGGATCCCTGGCGACCTTCCTGGCGCCTCAGCTGTTCCAGAACGGTGTTGCGTCCCTGTCCCTGCAGAAGCTCATTGCGGGCGACTTCGCGAACGGTCTGCTGGCGGTTCTGCTGGTTCTGGCGTTGAGCTTCCTCGGCGCTATCCTCGGCGGCCTGTGCGGACGCCTGTACCACCGCCGCGTGGACAAGTATCCGAACGATCAGGTGGCACGCGAGGACGCCTAACTTAGGTTTCTAAGCGCGCAACTCGGCGTTAGAGAATACAGAAAACCTCCGGTACCTTGCGTAAGGTACCGGAGGTTTTCTGTATCTAAATATCTGTATCCTAAACAGCCTCAGCTACCCAGCAATACGGCGCTGACTAGCCAAAATGTTCCGCTTAGTGGTCCAGCAGCAGTGCAGGCTCCTCAAGAATCGCAGCCACATCAGCCATGAAACGAGCCGACAGGTCGCCATCCACCACACGGTGATCGAAGGAACCACCCAGGGTCGTCACCCAGCGAGGAATGACCTCACCATCAACCACCCACGGCTTCTGCTTGATCGTACCGAAGGCAACAATCGCCACCTCACCGGGGTTAATAATCGGGGTACCCGTATCAATACCCAGCGAACCGATGTTCGTAATGGTCAGGGTGCCGTTCGCCATCTCAGCGGGCTGAGTCTTACCCTCACGGGCGCGAGTGGTCAGGTTGTTCAGCGCAATAGCCAGCTCACGCAGAGACAGCTCCTGAGCGTCCTTAATGTTCGGAACCATCAGGCCGCGCGGGGTCGCCGCAGCAATACCCAGGTTCATGAAGTGCTTAATCTGGATTTCGCTATCGGTCCAGGTCGCGTTGACCTGCGGGTTACGCTCAGCAGCCCAAATGACCGCGGCGGCAAGCACCAGCAGCGGGGTGACCTTCACACCCTCAAAGTGGCGGGACTTCTTCAAACGCTTCACGAACTCCATGGTGCGGGAGGCATCAACGTCCACGAAAATCGACACGTGCGGGGCGCTAAACGCCGAAGCAACCATAGCCTTCGCGGTAGCCTTACGCACGCCACGCACAGGGATGCGCTCAATGCGGTCACCGGGGGTGGCTGCGGGCTGCCAGAACGGCTGGCGGGCGCCGCTATGCTGCACATCGCTCAGGTGCGCCACATAGTTCATGAGGTCCTGCTTGGTCACCTGGCCGCGCGCACCGGTAGCGGTCACGTTCGCCAGGTCAACACCCAGCTCCTTTGCGGCAAGACGCACCGGAGGCGGCGCGAGGGTCGGGCGGTGCGGAACCTGCTCGGGAGCCAAAGTCGGCGCGGGAGCCGCTGCGGGCTCGGGTGCCAGACGCTGCACCACCGAGTTCAGCGGGGTGTTCTCCACAAAGCGGGAGGCGCGCTCAGCCAGCTCGCTCAGCAGGCCCTGGTTGCGGTTCGCCGAGTCGGCGGGGGTGTGCGCCACGGGTGCCTGAACAGCCGGTGCGACCGGTGCCGCAACAGCCTGTGCGGGCTGGGCCGCGGAGGCGGGGCGTTTGCGGGCGCGGCGCTTCACAGCGTCCGCCTTGGGGCCGGAGCCGACCAGTGCGGTGCCGGACTCAGCCTCTGCCGCGGCGGGTGCCGCCGGGGTTGCGGGTGCGTTGTCGCCGCCGGAGATGCTGATGATCGGGGTGCCCACCTCAACGGTTTCGCCTTCGGCAACGAGCAGCGCCTCGACGGTGCCGGCGAAGGGCGAGGGAAGTTCCACGACGCTCTTCGCGGTTTCAATTTCGACGAGGACGTCGTTGATGGCGACCTCGGTACCGACTGCCACCTTCCAGCTGAGGATTTCTGCTTCGGTCAGGCCTTCGCCCACGTCAGGGAGCGGGAAAATCTGGGACATTTTTACCTCTCACTAGGGCATATACCCTATACGGAATATTCTGTGCGGGCTCGCAACCCGCCATAGCGCAACACGCTGATACGTCAGATCAGGGAATGCCTAGTAGTCAAAAGCGCGGTCAACCGCCTCAAGAATACGGTCAATATCGGGCACGTACTCTTCCTCAACGCGGGACACCGGGTACGGCATGTAGTAGCCGCCCACACGAATCACCGGCGCCTGCAGGCTGTAGAAGCAACGCTCCGTAATCGCCGCAGCCAACTCACCGCCCATGCCACCGAAGGTCGGCGCCTCGTGCGCGACAATTAGGCGGCCAGTCTTCGCCACCGAAGCGGCAACGGTCGGCACGTCCAGCGGCGAAATCGAGCGCAGGTCAATGACCTCAATCGAGCGGCCATCCTCCACGGCAGCCTCTGCAGCAGCCAGAGCAACCGGCACCAGCGGACCGTACGCAACGATGGTCGCGTCCGTACCCTCACGCACCACCTGGGCGCTAAACGGATCAAAGGAGGTGTCGCTAAAGTCCACTTCACCCTTGAGCCAGTAGCGGCGCTTCGGCTCAAAAATAATGACCGGGTCGGGGCACTCAATCGCCTTGCGGGTCATCCAGTACGCCTCGTGCGGAGTCGAGGGGGTCACAATACGCAGACCCGCGGTGTGGGCGAACAGCGCCTCCGGGGACTCGGAGTGGTGCTCCACCGAACCAATCACGCCACCGTACGGAATGCGGATGGTCACCGGCACCGTGTACTGCTTATCGGTGCGGTTGTGAATCTTCGCCAGCTGGCTCGTAATTTGGTTGTAGGCGGGGAACACGAAGCCGTCGAACTGAATCTCCGGCACGGGGCGGTAGCCACGCAGGGCCATACCGATGGAGGTGCCGATAATGCCGGACTCTCCCAGGGGCGCATCCATGACGCGGCGGTTGCCGAAGCGCGCCTGCAGGCCCTCGGTCACACGGTACACGCCACCAAGCTTGCCGATATCCTCACCGAGCATGACGACGGTGCGGTCGGCTTCCATGGCGTCTTCCAGGCCGCGGGTAATCGCCTTGGCGAGGGTCAAACGTTCAATTTTCTCGCTCATGCTTACTCCTCTTCAAAGCCTGCAACGTAGTTACGGTAGAACTCGCGGTCGTCTTCCACCTGCTGATGCTCCTGCGCATAGACGCGGTCGAAGAAATACTCAAAGTCGGCAACCTCGGAGTTCAGCACTGCCTCACGCACGCCGTTCGCGACCTGCTGCGCAGATTCTGCAACCTCTTCAAAGAAGGCATCATCGGCGTAACCCTGCTCGCGCAGGTGCTTCTCCAGGCGAAGCATGGGGTCGCGGCGCAGGGGACCTTCCAGGTCGGCATCGGTGCGGTACTTGGTGGGGTCGTCCGCGGTGGTGTGCGGGCCGAGGCGGTAGGTCTCAGCTTCAATCAGCACGGGGCCTTCACCGGCACGGATCTTCTCCATGGCGTAGCGGGTTGCAGCCAGTACGGCGAGAACGTCGTTGCCGTCAACGCGAATACCCTCGAAGCCGTAGCCTGCGGCGCGGGTGGACACCGGAACGCGGGACTGCACCTCGAAGGGCACGGAGATAGCCCAGCGGTTGTTCTGCACGAAGAAGAGCACCGGCGCGTTATAGGAGGCGGCGAAAACCATGGATTCGTGTGCGTCACCCTCGGTGGAGGAGCCGTCACCAAAGTAGACCGCCACGGCGGGCTTCTGGGTATCTTCGGCAGGGTCGGTTGCCTGACCCTGACCGGTGCGACGGGTGCCGGTTTCAGCCTCGATGTCGGCGTCGAAGTTCAGACCCATGGCGTAGCCGACTGCGTGCAGGGTCTGGGCCGCAAGCACCTTGGTGTAGGTGTGGAAGTTGTGTGCCTTCATGTCCCAGCCGTGGGTGGTGGAGCCGCGGAAGATGGTGATCAGGTCGCGGAAGTCCACGCCACGCGTCAAGGCGACGGCGTGCTCGCGGTAGGAGGGGAAGATGTAGTCGTTGGGTGCGTAGGCGAGTGCGGAGCCGACCTGTGCGGCTTCCTGGCCTCGGCTGGGCACCCAGAGGGCGAGCTGGCCCTGGCGCTGCAGGGCGGTTGCCTCGTCGTCGAATCGGCGGGTGGTGTACATGAGGCGGTATGCCTCGCGCAGGGTGTCTGCGTTGACGTCTTCGATGTACCGGCTGTAGGTGGGGTGTTCGTGTACGGTGCCGTTTTCATCCATGAGCTGGATGCGTTCGGGCACTCCCGGGTACTTGTCGTTCTCGTGCATCTAACCTCCACACGTGACGAGGGCTTGGCCCTCAGCGGCTTGGGTTTTAGTCTCAACGTTCACCTGATGGTGCAGGGTTTGAGCTGTTCCGGTAGGCCTGTGAGGGTCTGGGCATATATAGTTACCAGTCTACTCTTTCCGGCTTTATCTCGCGGCAGTTACGCTGATAACGCAGTGTATTGTGCCCTGTCATTCACTATTTGAACATCATTAAATTAAACCTCCCATATATTCTTTTTCAGGAATATATGGGAGGTTTAATTTAGCCATTAAGCGCTTTTTCGAGCCGCCATTTTTCCCACGCGAGAACCATTTGAAAAGCCTAAACGAACCTCGACTAGGGAAAATAGTACATTGTTCAATTAGGGTTGAATTAGGGTCAGGTGCTCACCCACTCCCCTTTACCAGAGGCTCTAGAGACCCTTCGCGAAGACCTCGCATAGCGAGAGGAAACGGTCGTTCGCCTCCACCTCACCGATGCTCACGCGCACGCCCTCGGTACCGAACGCACGCACCGACAGCGCGTGCTCAGCCATCAGCTGCACAAACTCACCCGTACGCTCCCCCAGGGGCAGCCACACAAAGTTCGCGTAAGTGCTCGGGAACTCGTAGCCCAGCTCGCACAGGCGGGCGGTCACGCGCTCACGCTCAGACACCAGGTGGCTCACGCGCTCCATCACCGCATCCTCATGCTCGATGGAGGCGATAGCCGCCGCCTCCGCCAGCGCCGTCACCGCGAACGGGGTCGCCGCCACGCGCAGGTGCTGCGTAATCTGCGGATGCGAAATCGAGTAGCCCACGCGTAGACCCGCCAGGCCCTGCGCCTTGGAGAAGGTGCGCAGAATGATGACGTTCTCGTAGTCACAGTAGATATCCAGGCCGTTCAGCGGAGGCTCTTCACCCTCCTGCACGGTGGAGGCAGCGCAGAATTCGAAGTACGCCTCATCAATCACCACGGGAATGTGGGAGGGCACCTTCGCCAGGAACGCACGAATCTGGCTTTCGGTGACGGCGGGACCGGTCGGGTTGTTGGGGGTGCAGACCAGAATCAGGCGGGTGCGCTCGGTGATGGCGGCGGCCATGGCGTCCAGGTCGTGCGAGCCGTCGGGCAGGTTCGGCACCTGCACGCTGCGAGCGCCCATGATGCCGACAAGGATCGGGTACGCCTCGAAGGAACGCCAGGCGTAGATGACTTCGTCCTGAACGCCGTCGGCGTTTACGCCGGCGAAGGTTTTGAGAATCTGGTTGAGCGCGCCGAGACTACCGGCACCGGTGACGATGTCGTCAGCGTCCACACCCAGTCGTGCGGAGAGCTTCTGTCGCAGGGCGGTGGAGAGCGGGTCGGGGTAGCGGTGCGCGGTCGCAAATTCTGCGAGGACGCGCGCAACCTCGGGTACGGGGCCCAGCGGGTTCTCGTTGGAGGAGAGCTTGTACTGGGTGAGGCCTTCAACGGGTGCGGGCGGCTTGCCTGCCGCGTAGCTGGGCAGGGTGTTGAAGACGGGGCGGACCGGGATGTTGGCGTGTTCAGCTGACTGGCTCATGCTTCCAGTATGTGCCTGCGGGCGGCTCGGAGGCTAACGCTTCTCACCTGGAGAGCAGGTCGCGAGCAAGCTGTACCTGTGCAGGTAGCAGAGACTAGCCGCGAGCGCTGTACGCATAGATGGAGGGGCGCCGCCGGGTATTGGACCGGCGGCGCCCCTCTTCTCTTCTCTACTCTACTCGTCCCCTCCACCCTCCACCGAGCCGTCAAGATTGGTTCTTGAGATTGGGCTTTTAGACCATCAGGGGTTCACGCTCCTCGAGGGGAGTCAGGTCCTCGGGAGGGCCTGGTGCGCGGAACCCGGGATCGATATTCTCGGGCGGAGTTGGTGCGAGGAATCCCGGGTCAATGCTCTTGGGCGGGAGCATGGGCGCAGGTTTCAGGTCCGGCAGAGTGGGGATGAGCGACTCACCGCCGTCGTAATCTCCGCCCTGTCCGGATTGGAAGATTGGAGGATTCTTGAGAGCAGAACCCACACTAGGGAGCTGCAATTGCTCGATGAATGGCTGAGTAACAGCCTTTTCGATGTGCGTATGCAGATCTGCAGGTTTGGGCAGAATGTCCGGCGGAATCAGACCTGCAGGGGGTAGCTGTCCCTCTGCCTCGATTCGATCGGGCATCTTGATGGGCCCAGGCTCCGGACGACTCAGGTCCCCGGGCATCTTGATGGGGGCAGGCTCGGGGCGGCTCAGGTCGCTCGGCATATTGATGGCGGGCGGCAGATGCTGCGGGTTGTATCCCTGCAGGAGGGGCACCTTGGGCATCTGCGGCACAGGCATTTCGGGCCATGCAGGCTGCGGGTTCTGAGATTCCTGCGGAGTCGGCTCGGGGTGAGGGATGGTCTTTTGGACGCCCTCGATGACGGCAGGGAGTGTCCCGCTGAACTTCCCCCCTACATATTCTGCTGTTTGCTGTACCCGTTCCACCCGATCTCTAATATCTTGAAGGCCCTTAAACTTACCGCCCGTTCCTTGTTCAATCGCTTCGTCTATACCCTTCTCGTCAAACTTAACTCCAGATTTATGGGCTTGGTCTATGTAAGTTCCGAGACGTGCGAGTGTTACGCCCTTTCGCTCAGCCGAGCTGTACCCGTCTGGCATGGCAGAGCCCGAGGTAACCTTCTGTTCCCCCAGCACATACTCTTTGCCGTCCATTGCCGCACGCATGCCACCAAATACCGCTCCACTATATCCTTCGCGTTCTAGGGTTTCTCGATATTTTCCACCATCATGTTCAGGATTCTGGACTGTGATTGGCGTATCACGGTCGTCAGGACGCCATCCATCTTCTCGCCATGCAGAGTCAGGAACCCAGTCTCCTTCTCCTTCCACGTAGTCCACGGCGAAACCACGGCGTTTGGCGGGCAAACCCCGCAGCGGAGTACCTTGAGCATAGATACCCATAATGTTGATTTCTTTGGCAACCTCGAGACTATTAGCCATGTTGTAGGCAATCATGGCGCCCTGGCTGAAACCCTCCATGTACACGCGTGCGCCCTGAGGTGCCCCTGCATCACGCAGGGCCTGCAAAACCATCTGGTAGGCGGGATTCTTCAGAGTATCTTCACCTAACGTTTCACGCATAGCGCCTGCCGGATCAATGGGAGAACCGCCCCATGAGGCAAAATTAGTACCCGGAATACTCACCACATACAGTGCATGGGCTGGGTCGCCTTCATGTCCTGCTTCGTACATGACGGTAACAAGCACTGCACCGCGCTCGCCCCTACTCGCATCTTGCTGGGAACGTTCGAACTCCTGGTCCTGTGCCTTGGCAGCCACCTGCAGACGGTCCGAACTGACGCCTACAGAGAGCTGGCTTTTCTCGCCACGATGTGCAGCAACACCGTATTTTTCAGCTGAGGTGGTAGACACGCTATACGCCCTCTTATCGGCCTCCGGGCCATGGAGGGGACCTACAATGCCAACTCCATTCTTTTCCAGTACTTTCTCAATGAATTCCTGGGACAGTCCCGTCATAGCGGAGAATCTGCTAGCAATACGCGGACGCGCAATCTCGGGGTTCCATTTGGCGTCGAAGTAGGCGGCTACGCCGAAGAGGGCGAGAGCGGTTAGAGGCGAAAAAGGCAATGTCCGAGAGGCCGCGAAATACCCAAGCTCGGGAATGGTGAGCTTAACGAAATAGGTGATATTTCCGTATCCTCTTGCGATAAGTCCGCGGATGTAGTCCTGGCTACTGCGCCCGTCGGGTAGCTTTCCACCGTGCGTCTTACCTGTGAACTCAAACCAGCCTGCGACAATATTTTCGGTCTGCAGGTAGGAGCTGTGGGCGGCGCGGACGGCTGCTGCGGTGGCACCGAACTTTAGCGCGCTTCCGCCGAGGTCTGTAGCGAGGCCGGCGCAGAGGCCAGCAGCCTGCTGGGCGCGTCCGTTGATGCCGAGGAAGAGCCGGGTTTCGGCGGCGATGCCGAGAATCGGCATGGTTCGGTCGGCGCAGGTGCGGCTGACGGTGTCGAGCCCGTCGGCGATGGCGGGCATTTCTTCGAGGGTAACGCTGATGGTACCCCCAGTAAGCACACCAGGCCCAGTGGGGTCTACGGGCCCGGAGAGGTCACCGATGGGTGCAACGGTGGGTCCGGTAAGCATGGTTTCTCCTGAGGTTAGTGGGTTCGGATGAGCGAGCTCAGCCCGTCGGGCAGGTTCACGTGCATGAGTGAATCGAGCGCTGACTGGGCTTTTTGCACGCCTGAGCGGGCGATGATTTCGCCGGGGTTGAGTTTTTCCAGGGCGTCGGCGGCACCGTCGGCAAGTTTGCCGAGTAGGTTATCTACGGCGGAGGCGGCGACTTTGATTGCCTGCGCTTTGCCGGTGAGGTCGTTGGCGAGTTCTTCTCCGGCGGCGGCGATCATGGCGGCGGTGCCTTCGGCTTGTTCGGCTTGGTGGCGGATTTTTTCGCGGTGCTCTTCGAGTTGTCGCCGGTAGGCGCGTCCGGCTTCGGATGCCCAGCGGTCGCCGTTGAGTTCGTTGGCGCGTTGGTGTGCGGTGCGGATTTCTTGGGCTTCGGTGCGCATCCTGTGAGCGAGTTCTGCGCCTTTGGCGCGGGCGAGGGCGGCTGCTGCCATGAGCTGAGTGGCGAGGGCGTGGCCGGCGGCGGTGCCGATGCCCATGTGTCCTGCTGCGCGGAGGATATCGGTTGGTTCGATGCGGGGCAGCTGGGGTGCGGGAGGCGGTGCGGTGTCGACGAGGGTGCTCATAGTGTGTCCTTTCACGGCGGGTTTGTTTTAGGCTAAATCTGCCGCGGTGACCGTGCAGGCGGAGTACGCCAACCTGTGGATAACTCAGGCTTGTTTCGAAGAATTCGCACGTTTTTGCCCCTCAAAACCCAAAAAATGCCCCCTCCGCACCCCCTCGTTTTGTCATATTTCTGCAACTAACCCAGCCACCCATCACGTCCATATGCTCTGCCCGCCTCTTTTTTTCGGCGAATTCATGCAAAAATAGAGTTATGTCTCACACCAATAACACCTTCTTGCCTTCTGGCCGTATTGACCTGGGCACCGGCGAACTTGCGCTGGGCCCCCTGGACGGACGCTACGCTTCCGTGACCGCGCCCCTGACCAACTACCTCTCTGAGGCGGCGCTGAACCGCGACCGCATCCACGTTGAGGTTGAGTGGTTCATTTACCTGTGCGAGCACGAGGTGCTGCCGGGTCTGTCCCCGCTGAGCGAGGAGCAGAAGAAGGGCCTGCGCGCCATCGTGACCGATTTCAACGCTGATTCTGTGGCGGAGCTGGCTGAGATTGAGGCAGTCACCGTTCACGACGTGAAGGCGGTTGAGTACTACATTGGTCGCCGCCTGGAGGGCCTGGGCCTGGGTCACCTGGTGCCGCTGGTTCACTTCGGCTGCACCTCCGAGGACATTAACAACCTCGCCTACGCGTTGGGCATCAAGGACGCTGTTGAGAACGTGTGGGTTCCGGCTGCTGAGAACCTGGTTGAGGTTCTGCTGAAGCTGGCTGAGGAAGGCCGCGACGTGCCGATGCTGTGCCGCACTCACGGTCAGCCTGCAACTCCCTCCACCCTGGGTAAGGAGTTGGGTGTTCTCGCCTACCGTCTGAAGCGTCAGGTGAAGCACGCTGCTGCTACCGAGTTCCTCGGCAAGATTAACGGTGCGACCGGCACTTACGCTGCTCACTATGCGTCGGTTCCTGACGCTGATTGGCAGGCTGTTTCTCGTGGTTTTGTGGAGCACCTGGGCCTGACCTGGAACCCGCTGACCACCCAGATTGAGTCGCACGACTGGCAGGCCGAGCTGTACTCGGATATCGCGCACTTCAACCGTGTGCTGCACAACCTCTGCACCGATGTGTGGAGCTACATTTCGATTGGTTTCTTCCGTCAGATTCCGGTGGCTGGTGCGACCGGTTCGTCGACTATGCCGCACAAGGTGAACCCGATTCGCTTTGAGAATGCGGAGGCTAACCTGGAGCTCTCTAACGCTCTGCTGGATTCGCTGGGTTCGACCCTGGTGACTTCTCGTTGGCAGCGTGACCTGACTGACTCCTCGGCGCAGCGCAATATTGGTGTGGCGTTTGGTCACTCGGTGCTGGCTATCTCCAATGTGGTGAAGGGCCTTGAGCGTCTGGATATTGCGACCGAGGTTATTTCCGCTGATCTGGATGCGAACTGGGAGGTTCTGGCTGAGGCGATCCAGATGGTGATGCGCGCTGAGGCTATCGCAGGTGTTCCCGGCATGGAGAACCCGTATGAGCGTCTGAAGGAGCTGACTCGCGGTCACCGCGTGGATGCTGCTCGTCTGAAGGAGTTTGTGGCTACTCTGGGCCTCTCCCCCAAGGCTGAGGCGCGTCTGTCGGCTCTGACTCCGCACACCTATAACGGTATTGCGGCTCAGCTGCTGGACCATGCGAAGAACGCTTAGTCCGTAGCAAAGATATAAACAAAAGACCCCGGGTCCCTGCATTCAGGGATTCGGGGTCTTTAGCGTGTTGGGTCTTCGCTATGTTCCGGTTTTATGACCGGCTAGGATTTTAGCGGCCGAGCATGCGGTGGTGACCGGTTTCGGTGTCGTTGCCCTTGTCGCGGGTGAAGACCTTGCCTACAGCCTTACCTGCGTCCTTGACGCCCTTGAGCAGGGAGCCAGCCACGCCGGAGGAGCCGTCCGAACCTTCGCCGCCCTGTACGCGCGGTGCACGCGGGGTAATCATGAGCTCTGCGGGGAAGTAGGCGGGCGCGTCGCCGAAGGCTCGGCGGGTGTTGCGCACGACGTCCTTGCCGAGGGTCAGGTTCGCGCCACCGCCAACGACTGCGCCCACGCCGAAGGGCAGGGCACGGCCGAGCAGTGCACCGGTCTGGCGGGTGAGGAAGCGGCGGATGAACATGTTTCGGATGGTACGTTCGACGCTGAACATCTTGCCGCTGGAGGAGTTGCCGAGCAGCATGCCCCACTTGTTGGAGACACCGCCTGCCTTGCCGGTCTGCAGCAGCACGGTGTTCATGAGCTGGGAGCCTTCTTCGCCGAGCATGATTGCCATGACCATGGAGCGGGCGGTTTCGGGGTCGTGTACGTGCACGCCGTGCAGTTCTGCGACTGCCTGGGCGTAGAGTGCGGTGCGTTCGAGGTAGCCGCCGACTGCGAGCGCGGACAGGCTCATGGAGGTGACGGTGCCGACGCCGGGCACGAATGCGGATGCGCCGGTGACGCCGCCGATGGCGGTGATGTCACGCAGGTAGGTGCGGTCGAGGCGCTTGTGGATTTGTTCGGGGGTTTCGTCGGGGTGTGCTTCACGCAGTTTTTTGACGATGGACAGCGCGAGCGGTCGTTGCATGCGCAGTACGTTGTCGAGGGTGGTGGTCAGTGCGGGACGGGGGTTGCCGTCTTCATCGAATAGAGACTTCTTCGGGTCAAGCATGCTCTCAGTAAATCACGGCTTGGTGAATTTTTCCTGAATATGGGGCCTGTGGTGGGGTTTGGGGGGTGAAATTTCACCGAGGGCGTGGAGGTTTTTGATCGCTTGTTAGGGTGTTTTGGTCTTTATTTGCGCCCAATTTTAAAGCGCGTAAAATTGTCGTAGATTACACACTATTCATTGTTTGCATAGTGCGTGACCTGCTTCACGGAGATTCGGGTTGCGCCTGATGACAGATAGCGGCTAATACCTCTTCTGAATCCTAAGGAATACTATGACTTCTTCCACCCATACGCCCAATGCTGCGCGTTCTCCCCTGGCGACTCAGGGGCTGGGTGTTGCGTACGCGACCGGCGCGATTATTTCGGCGCAGTTCGGTGCGGCTCTTGCCAAGCAGCTCATGGGCGATTTGGGCCCCTGGGGCGTGGTCGCTCTGCGCCTGCTGACATCTTCTATCCTGCTGTGGGTGTTCTTCCGCCCGCAGATTCGTTCGTGGACCCGTCAGCAGTGGATGGCGGTCATTGTCCTCGGTGTCGCCCTGACCGGTGCGAATGCCTTCTTCTATGTGGCTATTGAGCAGGTTCCGCTAGCAATTGCGGTGGCTATTGAGTTTATGGGTCCGCTGGTGCTGGCGACGGTTATGTCGCGCCGTAAGCTGGACCTGGTGTGGATTGCTCTGTCATTTACGGGCATGGCGATTCTGACTGCTGAGTCCCAGGCGAAGCCTGAAGATTTCGCGTTGATGGGTGTGGTTTTCGCAATCCTGACCGCTATTTCTCGTGCCGCCTATATTCTGGCGACTGAGAAGGTTGGCGCTCTGATTCCGGGTATGGGCGGCATGGTCGTGGGTAACGTTGTCTCTACCCTGCTGGTTCTGCCGTTCCCGTTCCTGATAAGCGGCAATAACCTGTTGAAGGTCACCCAGGATGTGCACCTGCTGGCTATTGGCTGCCTGATGGGTCTGCTGGCTTCTGCCCTGCCGGCGCTGGGTGAGGTTTCTTCGCTGCGTCTGCTGCCCGCGCACATTTATAGCGTGGTGCTGTCCCTGGAGCCTGCGATTGCGGCGGCTGTGGGTATTGTGATGCTTGGTGAAGCTACCGGCCTGGTTCGTTGGGTTGCTATTGCTCTGCTGGTGGCGGCGAGTATCGGTATTTCGATTTCTCACGCTCGTGCGCAGAAGAAGGCGCAGGAGGACGGCACGCTGGAGGATGCGGACCATTACCTGCCGGGTGCGGTGGATGCGCACGCGGTGGATATTGCGCAGATGGCGACTAACTCTATTACGATTCCGTCGGCTGAACAGATTAAGGCTGACCGTGAGGCGAAGGGCCTCTAATCTACTGAACTGTAGCCGTGTCAACGGCTTCTAGCCCCCCCCCGGGTAACGAGTAGGATAGTATCTCGTGTTGCCCGGGGGGCGCGCTCTTTAAACGGCGCTATTGGAGCGTTCGTTCTGCCCCGTAGCGGCACAGCATGCACACGTGGAGAAGTACCGCCTTGTGAGGCGCAGGAAGGAGAATCATGCCGCATACTTCATCTCAACGCCCCGCACTGGGCATTATGTTTGTGCTGATGTCCTGCTCATCGCTGCAGTTCGGTGCCGCGTTCGCGATTACTCTTTTCCCGCTGTTTGGCGCTCTGGCTATTAGTGTCAGCCGCCTGGCGATTGCTTCCATTGTGGTGGGTAGCGCCGTGTGGTTGGCGGCGCGTTGGCATACCCGCCGCGGCGGCGAAATGCCGCCGGGTGCGCTGTCGTGGTCGAAGGAGCAGTGGCATGCCGTCATCATTTTCGGTATGACGTTTGGTCTGATGAACGGCTTCTTCTATTGCGCGATTGACCGCATCCCGATTGGTTTGGCGGTTGCGGTGGAGTTCTTGGGGCCGCTGGCTTTGGCGTCTATGCTGACGCGCAGGCTCCGCGACGCGGTATGGGTGCTCTGCGCCCTGGCGGGCATGCTGGTGCTCGGCTACGAGGCGGCGGTCGGCAAGGATACCGACTACCTGGGTCTGACGTTCGCGCTGATTGCTGGCGTGTTCTGGGCGCTGTATATTCGCTCGAGCGCGAAGGTGGGTGCCCTGGTTCCGGGTGCGAGCGGCCTGGCGGTTGCGATGCTTGTTGGTGCCGCGTTTATTGCCCCGGTGGCGGCGGTTGTTCCGGCGCCTCAGCCGCTGTGGAATGCGGCGCAGGATCCGATGCTGCTCCTCATGATTTTTGGTACCGCAATGTTCGCTTCGGTGATTCCCTATAGCGCGGAGTTGATGGCGCTGCGCAACCTGCCGCAGCAGGTGTTTAGCGTGCTGATGAGTATGGAGCCCGCTATTGCGGCGATTGCCGGTTGGGCGTTGCTGAATCAGGAGACCGGCCCGATTCGTTGGCTGGCGATCTGCCTGCTGATGACCGCGAGTGTGGGCATTACGCTGACCACCGCGCAGAGCGGCTCCCCCAAGCAGAAGGATGACGGCGAGGATCCTGTTCCCGTGCCGCTACCCGAGTAAAACCTAAATTCTGCCGGCGCGAGGCATATAGAAAACCCATAAACAAAACCGTTGAGGCGGGTACCTGGTTGGTACCCGTCTCAACGGTTTTATGTTTCAGTTTTAGCTCTCAGCCAGCTCGTCCAGCAGGTCGCGCAGCTCATCGGTGGTGAGCACCTCCGCCGGATGCGGGCCCAGGGCGTACAGCCGGTCCTGGGTGTCCTCGTCCAGCTCGCGGGCGGTGCCAACCAGCACGAGGTTGCCTTCGTTCTGCCCGCTGAGCATGGAGCTCTCGCACAGGCACCACACGTGGTCGAAGACTTCGAGCATGGCGGTTGCCTGCAGCTGGAAGAAGGGCAGACCCGCGTCGTCGCCCACGTTGATGGCGACCATGCCGCGCTCGCTCAGGGCGTCCTTGAGTTCGCGGTAGAAGTCGCGGTTCGCCAGGTGCGCGGGCGCGTCCATGCCGGTGAAAATATCGAGGATAATCGCGTCGAAACCGGGCACACCCAGCAGTTCGGGCAGGTTCTCCAGCTGCTCGCGGGCATCCCCCACCACGAGCTGGCAGTCGGTGCCGGCGGGCAGCGGCAGGCGGTCCGTTACGAAGCCCATGAGCTCGGGCTCAATGTCCACGGCAACCTGGCGGGAGCCGGGGCGGGTCGCCTGAATATAGCGCACGAGGGTCAACGCACCGGCGCCCAGGTGTGCGGCGGTAATGGGTTCGCCGGCGGGCGCGAGCGCATCCACCGTGTTTGCGATGCGGCGCAGGTACTCGTAGAACACGTAGCCGGGGTCCGCAATATCCACGTGGGACTGCTCAGCGCCACCGATTTCGAGAACGTAGCCGTGGTCGCTGAACCCGTCCGGGTGGATTTCGGCGCGCTGGCCGCCGGAGAGCTGAATGTGCGCCACTACTTCACGCCAGCTTCACGCTTGAAGGTGCTGACCAAATCATCCACCGAAGAGGAGGAATCCAGGCCCTCAACGACCTTGTCGTTCACGACGAAGGTGGGGGTGCCCTTCACGCCAATCTTCACGGCGTGATCGTAGTCGCGCTGGATGGGCTTGACGGTATCGGAAGCGAGCAGGACCTTGTCGAATTCTTCGGTGTTCAGGCCCAGTTCCTTGGCGTAGTCGTTGAAGAGGGTGCGCAGCTTGTCGCGTTCGCTGATGCCCTTCCAGTCGTTCTGGGTGGCGAAGAGCTTGTTCGCCATTTCGAGGTGCTTGCCCTGCGCCTCGGCTGCTTCCACTGCGAGGGCGGCGGGTACGGCGTTGACGTGCATGTTCAGCGGCATGTGGCGCACGGTCACGTTCAGCACGCCGTCGAGCTTCTTGGCGGCTTCTTCGAACTTGGGTTCTGCCTTGGCGCAGTAGGGGCACTGGTAGTCGGTGTACAGGGTTGCGGTGCCTGCGCCGGGTACTTCGCGGTTGAAGCGGTAGCCGACGTAGCCGTCGTCAGCGGTTGCAGAAGCAGTAGCCGAGCCCGAGGGGGCAGCGGATGCCGAAGCGCTCGCGGATGCGCTCGCCGAACCACTTGCCGAGGCGCTCGCAGATGCCGATGCAGTCGAAGAAGACTGGGAGGAGCTGGAACCGCATGCGCTCAGTCCCAGGGCGGCGGCGGGCACTACGCCCAGCAGAAGGGTGCGGCGGTTGAGGGGTGAAGTCATGGTGGTTCCTCTCTCTATGGGTGGCGGGCTGGTCTGTGGTTGAGATACATCTGTGGTTGATGTGCCAGCGGTTGTTGGGCGCGGTGAGGCGCTGTCAGCCGCCATGGGTATAGGGTTTATTGTATGCCTCTGCCCTGAACATTCCCTATCTGCGGGCGGGTTTGCGGGGTGAATGCAGTGCACGCCATAGGCACCCTGTCACCTGCTCTCAGCTGCGGTCGCGGTGTTGAAAGTAATTAGCCTCTCCCCCGCCTTTTTGGTACTATTGCGGGGTATGCACTGTTCGTCAGTTGCTTTCGGGCGGCTACGGATGACAGCATATGTGCCTCTATAGCTCAGGGGTAGAGCATTTCCCTCGTAAAGAAAAGGTCGTGGGTTCGAATCCCACTGGGGGCTCCACATCCGCCGTAACGCGTGCCGGTTTCCGGTGTGTTGCGGCGGTTTTTAGCATCTTCGAGATGTCACCGTCGATTTTTAGGAGATTCTCATGTCTTCTCACTCCTCAAATACTCAGCGTTTGCAGAACCGTTCGCAGGCTGGTCATACCGTTGCGGGTTCTTCGCGTTCGATGAGCCCCACGATGCGTTTTGCGCTGGTGTACGTGCTGGCGCTGGTGGTTTCCCTGGCGGTGTGGTTCTTCTACCGTTCCGTGTATGAGGATGACACCTCGTTCCTGGTGCCGATTGTGATTTCTTTGGTGACTTCGTATGTGTGTGCTCATGCGTTAACGGGCGGCAAGTCGCCCCGTAACTAGCAGCTAAGCTACGGCGCGCCGCCATTTTGAGGGCATACGAAAGCCGCGCATCCGATTCCCCGCTCGGGGGTCGGATGCGCGGCTTTTTACGTGTGTACTTTAGACCAGCGCCTTACTTGGATGCGCGCTGGAAGTCGCTGTCGGTCTTGCCCCACAGGCCGTAGACCTTGGCGAGTTCCTTGACCTTCTTTGCACGCAGGTAGCGCGGCAGGTAGGAGCCGTCGCGGGGGCCGTCGAGGGGCACGTCGAGCATCTGGTGTGCTTCTTCGATTTCGAGCTCGCTCGGGGAGAATGCCGCGTTGATGGTCTCAGCCTGGCGAATGTCGAGGGTGATCTTACCGGTCATGCCGTGGTCGTTCGCGTAGCCGCATGCCTTGGAGAGGTCAGCGCCGTATGCGCCGAGGGTCGGGCCGTCGATGGGGCCGGGCAGACCGCCCAGGGTGGAGGCAATCACCAGTTGCGAACGCACGTAGGCGAGCGCCATGGGGGTTGCGGAGGAGCCGGTGTCGCGGCGGTAGTCGCCTGCGCCGAATGCGAGGCGGAAAGTGCCGATTGCGCGAGCAATATCCACCGAGTGGTGCACGCCGAGCGCGGACTCAATCAGCGCGATGATGGGGGTTCCGGGGGGTAGCTCGGCTGCGGTACGGTCAATGTCGGTAGCGTGCTCTGCGGTGGCGAGCATGACGCCTCGCAGACCCTTCACGTTCTTGAGGGCCTTGACGTCCTTCCACCAGTGTTCGGTGGTGATGGCGTTGATTCGCACCCATGCGACGACGCCGGAGTTGAGCATACGGACGACCTGTTCGCGAGCGGCGTCCTTCTCTTCGGCGGGGCAGCCGTCTTCGAGGTCGATAATGATGGAGTCGGCCTCGGATTCGAAGGCCTCTTCAAAGACTTCTTCGGAGGAGTTGGCGCGCACGAGGAGCCAGGAGCGTGAGAGGCTGGGGCGCAGCTGACGCGCACGCTCATTGCGGTGGAATTCAAACATGGTGTGTGACTTCTTCCGTGAATTGTATATGCATTGGGTTGTGCCGTAGAGGGGCAGGAAAAAGCCTGCGGTTCTTCCGCGCGTACCATCGCATTGTGTCGTCACCTCCATTGTGACGGAACCGCATAAGAAGTGTCCTACACCTCTTCTTTAAGCGTATCGCCTGTTGAGGTGCACATCAAACTAACCCGCCTGTTGACCGCAATTTAGGCCCTGTGTTATGCCTCAATCAGCTGGGTGCGGCCCACGGGGATTCCATCGTCGAAGGTCAGCTTGCCGGCGGCTTCCTTCTGGGCGCGCTGAATCAGACGCTCAGCGTCTTCAATGTGCTGGATGACGGTTTCCACGCGGCGGTGCACGCTCACCTGGCGGTCGCATGCACTCGCACAATTACCGAAGCAGCGTGCCATGGCGAGCGCTTCGGCGCAGAGTGCCACGGCGTTGCCCGCCTTGGAGAGGGCGCGGTTCAGGTCGGAGTAGGTGCCGAATGGGGAGGCGGGAATATCGCCGTCGCTGGGGGCGAGGCGGTGCGCTTCCATAGCGACTGCACGCACGCGCGGGATGAGGTCGGCGAGCTCGTTTGCGTCCGGCACGATGAGCTCAATCATGGAGGTGGACGAATCGGTTGCCGCCAAGCGTTCGAGGACCTGGTGGAAGCGGTCGATACCGCGAATGAACCGGTCGTGGGATCGGCGCCAGATGCCTTTGCCGAGTTCGGCGTCGTCGCGGCGCGATTGCAGGTAGCTTTTAAGTCCCATATGTCCTCCTCTGCGTGGTGTGTGTGCCGTGTTTGTTGGTCGGTGGAGGCTGCCGGTGATGGGCTCTGCGGCGACCCGCAAACCTCCCTATACTTAGGTTACCCTAAATCTCCTTTAGTGACGAGATGTCAGCAGTCAACTGTTTATTTCAAACCCAGATTTTCTTCACGCCGCTCACGCGACGCTCCCCGCAGCGCCAGTCTAAAATGGCACCGGCCTAAAATAGCACCGCAGGGGCGCAGCGATTTCTAGACCATGCGCAGCACAATCTTGCCGCGATGCTGACCGGAGTCGAAGTATTCGTGGGCGGCAGCCGCCTCCTCCATGTCGAAGATACGGTCCAGACCCACGCCAATCCTGCCGGATTCAATCAGCGGCAGCACGTGTTCGCGTACACCTCGCAGAATCTCAGCCTTCTGATGATCCGAACGGGTACGCAGGCTCGTAGCGTGCACCGACAGGCGGCGGGAGAGCATATACCCCAGGTTCACTTCTGCTTTGGCGCCGCCCATCAGACCGATAATGCACAGGTGCCCGCCGTCGGCGAGGGTGTGCAGATTGTCGTCCAGGTACTTTCCGCCCACGACGTCGAGGATGTAGTCAGCGCCGCGTCCGCCAGTTTCAGCCAGCAGAACTTCACGGAACGAATGTTCTGTATAAATAATGGGTTCCGCACCTAGTAAGCGCACATATTCTGCTTTTTCCTCGGTTCCCACGGTTGCAAACACGCGGGTACCTACGGCGAGCGCCAGCTGAATAGCGTGCACACCGATACCGCCGGTACCACCGTGCACGAGCACCACCGCGGGTTCACCGTCTTCCTTGAGGTTTTCGGCGGGGTTCATGCTCATACCACAGGTGAGAACCAGGTTCGAGTAGACGGTTGCCGCGACTTCGGGAATACCGGCGGCTTCGGCAAAACTCAGCTGTTCGGGTACGGGCAGCACGTGGTCGACCGGTACGGTCACGTAGTCGGCGTAGCCGCCTCCAGCGAGGAGCGCCATGACGGGGGTGCCGCAGTTCTCCACGGAGGCGCCTTCACCGACCGCTTCAATGACGCCGGCTACTTCGAGGCCGTAGATGGCGCTCGCGCCGGCGGGCGGCGGGTAGAATCCGCGGCGCTGCAGGGCGTCGGCGCGGTTGATTCCGGCGGCGTGAACACGGACGAGAACTTCGTGGGATCGGGGTACGGGGGCGGGGACTTCGCTGATTGTCAGAGCCTCAGGTCCGCCGTGACTGTTCTCAATAATTGCTCTCATGAGTCCTCCTCATTGCCGGAAGCACCATCGTTGGTGCGCGATTTACAGAAAGCTTATCGCATGAGATAATCTCGTAGTGCCCTGCGGCACGGTATTGCCATAAAATGCCGGTCTCTGGTGCGTATGGATGGTTGTCCGAGCGGCCGAAGGAGCTGGTCTTGAAAACCAGTAGGCGGTGACCCCGTCTCAAGGGTTCAAATCCCTTACCATCCGCGTTTTAGCTTCTGCTCCACGTGTGGAGCGCAAAGAGCCCCGTTCCTCGTATTGAGGAACGGGGCTCTTTGCATACGCCGTTTTGAGTTAC
>NZ_KV831978.1:233685-234466 GCF_001837295.1 Rothia sp. HMSC065C03 | reverse complement strand
CTCTTTGCATACGCCGTTTTGAGTTACCGGGGGCGCCGTTATATGCGGCCGGCTACGGCAATCAAGAACAATGCGACGATGATGGCGAAGGGAAGGGCAAAAATTACACCCGCCCAGCTGAGAATACGACCCGCTAGGGCAGGTACACCGTGCCTCTGCGCTACCCACCCCTGCCAGATACCCAGGATGTTCAGCACCGGCGCGGCGAGAGCTACCTGCAGACCACTTTCTCCAAGACCCTGGACAAGCAACCAAAACCCTAGAACGAAAGACAGCGGGCTGAGGAAGCCGAAAAGCAGGGAGAAGTTCGCAGCCCTTTTACCGTCTTGTGTTCCTTGCACAGCGGGAGGTTGCTCGCTCGCAGGTTGCTCCCAGTCGTCCGTGCCGTCAGTCTCCGGCTGTTGGCTGTCATCCGCTTGGTAGAGCTTGGCGTATTCAGGGTTGTTATCAAAATCTTCGTTATTTTGGGGTAGCTGCGACATCGCATCCACAACCTTTCACATTCCGCACGAGGGGGGTGTTAACTTCACCCTAGACCCTCCCCCGCCGAGAGAACAAGCATGTCGAGCCGATTCCACCAAACATACGGCATACATACAGCAAAGCCTCGTACCTCAACACGAGGAACAGGGCTCTTTGCATACGCCGTTTTGAGTTACCGGAGGGCGTCGTCAGTTGATTTGTGACAAGGCATTCGCAATATACATGAAGAGGGCGGCGATACCGATGAAAAAGCATAGCCCCAGCCAGTTGAGAATACGACCCGCTAGGGCAGGTACAC
>NZ_KV831978.1:141449-233585 GCF_001837295.1 Rothia sp. HMSC065C03 | reverse complement strand
ATACGACCCGCTAGGGCAGGTACACCGTGCTGTTTCGCTACTCGCCCCTGCCAAATACCCAGGACGTTCAGCAACGGTGCAACAACAACTATCTGCAGACCACCACTGTCAAAATCGTGGACAAACAACCAGCACCCTAGAAAGAAAAATAGGAGGCCGAGGGCGCCGAAAAGCAGGGATACGTTCGCTGCCTTTTTACCGTCTTGTGCCCTTTGCTCGTCGGAAGGTTGCTTGCTCGCATGTTGCGTCCAATCGTCCGTGTTGTCAGCGTCAGACTGCGGGCTGCCATTTCCCTGGTAGAGCTTGGCATATTCGGGATTGTAATCAAAAACTTCATTATTTTGGGGCATCATAACCTTTCATATTCCACACACAATAGATATTAGCTTCACCCTATGCACCTACTATCGAAGGCTCCTACACCTGACAAAAACGCCTAATAACTGCGTATCCACACCCACAGTGTCCAGAGGTTCACGAGCACAAAGCTGACAATAGCCACCCAACTCAGCACGCGGCCCGCGGCAGGAATCGCACCGTAGCGATCTGCTTCCTTAGCCTTCCATAGACCAAGAGCACCCAGAGCTACAGAAGGGGTACCGAAAAGCCACCAGCCCCATACCGAAACACTGACAAGACTGAGCACACCGAAGGCAAGTGAGAGTTGCGAGGCTCGTTCCCCCAGACCCCATTCAGAAGGCTCTCTTCTCTTGTTCAGAACCGATGTCAGCGGAGGCCGACTATCAGGGTCGTAGCGCTCATTCGGGTTGTAGTCGTCATAGTGTTCGCTCGTGTTTTTATTCTGTTTTAGCCCCTTGTAGCCGAAATTCCGGTCGAAGGGGTTGGGCTCTTGCGGGTAGTAGGACGACATTGTATCCACGACCTTTCAATACCGGGTGTTAAGCCCACCCTAGACCTTCCCCCGCGCGGGAACAAGCATGTCAGGACCAATCCACGAGATATACGGCATATACACAGCAAAGCCCCGTTCCTCGTATTGAGGAGCGGGGCTTTTGCGTACCCTCCAATGAGGGTGAAAGTGTTTAGAAGAATGCCAGTATCTGCACAGTCTCCACGAGACTAGAATTTGCGGCAGAATCAGAAAGAGCCAGCATAATCGCCAGCAGAAGACCTCCGCCGAAAAGCACCAGGAACATGCCACCAATGGCTACGCTAATCCAGTTCAAGATACGACCAGCTGAAGCAGCCACACCATAACGCTCTGCCTCATTAGCCTTGAGAATACCGATAACACCCAGAATCAGGGAAGGCAGACCAAACAGCCACCAGCTGAGAGTCACTATACACGCCAAGCTGATAATACCCAGCACCGTGGAAGTCTGAGCAGCCTTCTCACCGGCAAGCTGCTCGGGAGTCTTCTGCAAAAAGCCCACAGGAACCATCATGGGCTGACCGTACTGGTCGGGCTGCTGGTACTGCTGACCGTACGGGTCATACTGATTCTGACCATATGGGTCTTGACCGTACGAATTCTGACCGTACTGGTCATAAGAATACTGATCGTAGGAGCTCTGCCCGTACTGGCCATACTGACCGTACTGAGTGTTCTGCCCGTACTGAGTGTTCTGGTTGTACTGCTCGTTCAGACGGTTGTAGTCCGGGTTGTAGTCGTAGGGGTCTGAACCCCGAGGATTCTGAGACACGGCATCTCACTTTCGTACGGCTGGTGTGCGTTAAACCTAATTCACCCTAACCCATGAATGGAACGGGTACAACTACATCCGCTATCCAAGCCCCCACAATGCACCGCAATGCATTAGCTAGCCGCTCTAACGGATATGCAAAAGCCCGCGGACACACAGGGCGCTCGCGGGCTTTCTGTAGCCAATCTCCATGGAGGATGCTGGCTAAAACGCTATAAGGTCCTAGCCCAGGTTCTTGAGAGCACCCAGCGCGACAACAATAATGCTCAGGACCAGAGCAGTACCACCGATAATGGAACCAGTCAGTGCCAGACCACGGGACTGCAGCTCAGGGACACGCAGAGACGCCAAACCAAAAGCCAGGCCCAGTGCGCTGAAAAGCGGGCTTAGAAGGACCAGACCAATAGCGCCAAATACAATAGCGAGAATCGACAGAATCTTCGCCCTCTTCATCTGAGCCTGCTGCTCGGGGGTCGGGACCGGCTGACCGTACGGAGCCTGCTGACCATACTGGGGTGCCTGCTGGCTGAACTGGGGGTCCTGGTTGAACTGGGGCTGGGGGTTGTTGGGGTTTTCAGACATGATTTCTCGCTTTGCTGAGTGATGAGGTGCCTCTGATGTGCTGTATCGGAAGATAAAACGTCAGAGATGCCCTCTATTTATCGGTTGGGACTCATGCAGTGTACCGAACATGCTTATGAACCTCAAAGCCCCTAGCCCATAGTCCACGACGAAAAACCCGCGTCAGGTGACCATAAAAACTGCTACAGCTAAGCAGGCGGACACGCAAAAGCCCGCGGACACACGGGGCGCTCGCGGACTTTCTCTGACCAGTAGCTATGAACGATATTGTCTAAACATGCATCATGACCAGAATCAATAGCAGCATCTCGAAAGGCACAGTCAGGATACCAAGCAACATATTCATAACTCCCAACGCAACACCAGCCACACGCATATGACCGCGGTGGCGTGAAGCAATCGCTAGAACCCAGCCCGTAAGACCCAGAAGAAGGGAAGCGCCTCCGCCCGTCAAATAATTCAGCACAAAAACACTAATCAGCCCAAGAACACCGATAATGACCGAGGCCATCGCAATAATCCAGCCCTGAGTGTGTGTGTTCTCCTGTTCGGGAAGAACATACACCGGCTGCGCAAACTGCGCAGGATGCACCGCAGACTGCGCAACCTGCTGACTATTGAAAGCCGGGTTATTCACAGAGGAGGGAGCACCCTGAGGAGGCTGAGTCTTCTGAGGAACCTGGGGCATCTGAGGAACGGTGGTAGTCACGGGAGGGAGCCTTTCTATCTGGACTGCAATGTCGCTTCTACCCTCAAAACTACATCACCTAAATACCTCAAACGCCTAAATTCAGGGTATTTAAAGGTTAAACAGCCTTATTCACACGTTTCTCGCAGGTAAAGAAAACACGGTCGCGAAGAAACTAACACCATCCCACCCACATATATCTCTCGCGCCTCACGGGTCGAATTGACCAAGCGCAAAACAGCCTATATTCTTATAGGGATGCGCTCACGAGCGCACCGTGGAGACGTGCCAGAGCGGCCGAATGGACTTCACTGCTAATGAAGGGTCGGGGTTAAACTCGACCGGGGGTTCAAATCCCCCCGTCTCCGCCACAAAAAGCCCCGTACCAACCGGTACGGGGCTTTTGCTTTACCCATTTCGTTTCAGGCGCGAAGTCTAGAAGCTCTTGAAGTCCACGAGGCGCGCATCCGCACCATCCAGCAGAGCCCACTCCCCCAGCACCTCAAACACCGCAATGGAAGAGGGCGGGAAACCGTAGTACACATCCATGGACGCGTTCGGGTCGGAATCCGGGCTCATCAGGCGCTGCGCGGCATCCTGCACACCGGGTAGATGCGACACCACCATCAGAGAATGAACATTCTCCGAAACGCTGTTAATGCGCGCAATAATGCGGGACGCAGACACCTCGTACAGCCCCTCATCCAGATGAGCGGTAGGCGCCTTCGCCCCCAAACCATCCGAAACCCAAGTCGTCGTCTGACGAGTGCGCAAAGCCGATGACGACATAATCTGCTCCGGAACATAACCGCGAGCCGCCAGCCAGGCGCCAGCAGCGGCAGCCTGCTCATGGCCGCGCTTCGTCAGCGGACGATCAAAATCATTCAGACCCCAATCAGCCTCCGCATGGCGCATAATAATCAGACGCTTGACCCCGCTGCGGTGCGAGCCAGATGCAGTGTTGGAAGAATTTTCAGCCATACACCCATTCTATCTAGAGGGCGCCGGAACATGCCGCACACCGCCACAGCACGCACACTAACACCCCCAGGCGGGCACAAGTAAACCCCGGTGCACCGGCATCATGCCAGCACACCGGGGTGCACTCTACAGAAGCTAAATTCTGTACACGCTAAATCGAGTATTCCGGAGCAGCCCAGACAACAACCTCGGGGTGCTCAAAGAAGCGGTAACCCTGACCGCGCACCGTACGCACGGTACCCGACAGGCGACCCAGCTTCGAACGCAGACGACGAATATGCACGTCAATCGTACGCTCATGCGGATGCTCGTCACCGGAGCTCCACAGCGCCTTCAGCAGCTCCTCACGACCCACGGTGCGGGAAGAGTTCTCCACCAGGTGTGCCAGCAGCTCGAACTCCTTGAAGGTCAGCATGAGCGGCTCACCATCCAGGAACACCTCGCGGCGTGCCAAATCAATCAGCACACCCGAAGAGTGGCTATTCGTGGTCTCTGCTTCGCGGGCGACATTCGCCTCCGGGTGCATGTACATTGCGGTCGGATCACCGAGCGCATTACGCACCACCTCAAGGTCGCTACCCTCAGCATTCACTGGAGCCAACGCCACAGCGGCGTACGACTCCGACTCGGGAGCCAGGTGGTGTGCATAAGTGCGCAAATCCTGAACGATACGCACCAGGGAGGTGCCGTTCGCAGCGGCAAGCTCCTCATTCAAACCCACATAGAGCACGAAGCCGCGTGCTTCATTTTCCTGAGCCTGCTTATGGGTAGAGTCACCGGCTGAGAAAGTCATCGGACGCAACGTTGCGGCCTGCGCAACGGGACGCTGAGGCTGCACGACCTGGCGCTTAGCGGCGCGGCCGCGCTGGGAGATGTGCACATATCCAGGTACAGCGCCTGACATGATTCAACCTTCTCTCAAAGTCTGTGTACGGGATCCCTGTCGTACGTAGTGTGGGGTGCGCCGGAAGTGACGCGGAGCTAAAACAGTCCCCAATACCTGTTCGAGCTTCAATCCTCTTACTTAATATTTCTCCTATTTGACGGATAAATCAAGCGGATTCAGCATAGTGGATTCATCTTTATGGGCGAGAGGAGTACAATACCCCCTCTCGTGTTTTGGGGTTTCAGGGACTACCTGAAGCTTTCAGTATTTTTTCTCTTATAAATATTCATAGCTTCTTTTATTTACTGGTTTCACCCTGTATTTTCATGTGAAGCTGTGAATATACTCAATATATTTTAAGCCCCTCAAGGCACTATAGTGTTCCTCATCACATATTATCAAGGGTGTTTCATAAACCCACACAAGCGCCCAACAACACCATAAACACCCAAGACAGCAGACCGTTAGACACACATCCCCCAACACCACACCATATGACCTGCACACGGCCTCCAGCAGACACAACAAAGCGCCCCCGCACATGCTTAAACATATGCAGAGGCGCCCCACTCACATCACGTGAATAACGCTGAAAAACTACTCAGCCAGACCGTACAGGCGGTCACCAGCATCGCCCAGACCCGGAATAATGTACGCCTTCTCGTTCAGACGCTCATCACGAGCAGCCAGGAACAGGTCAACATTCTCCATACCCTCAATGCCCTTCTCCAGAGCAGCAATGCCCTCAGGAGCAGCAATCAGGCACACGCAAGTCACAGACTCAGCACCACGCTCACGCAGGAACTTAATGGCCTCAATCAGAGTGCCACCGGTAGCCAGCATCGGATCCAGCAGGTACACCTGACGACCAGTCAGATCCTCCGGCAGACGCTCAGCATAAGTCACAATATCCAGGGTCTCCTCATTACGAGCCATACCCAGGAAGCCCACCTCAGCGGTCGGCACCATGCGAGTCATACCCTCAAGCATGCCCAGACCAGCACGCAGAATCGGAACAACCAGCGGCTTAGGATCAGCAATACGAACACCGGTAGTAGTCGCCACCGGAGTCACAACCTCAACCTCTTCCACACGAATCTCGCGAGTCGCCTCATAGGCAAGAAGGGTCACCAGCTCATCAACCAGCTGACGGAAAATCGGGGACGGGGTGTTCTTATCACGCAGAACACTAATCTTGTGAGAGACCAGCGGGTGGTCAAGAATCTTAATACGCATAATACGATTTTACCCACCCCCAAATCAGCAAGCACCGGCAAAGCCCCGGAAGTGGCACACAACCTATAAAACGAGGCGAAGTACCCCCGCACAAACACCCACCAACACACCCGCCAGCAGCACCCCAGAACAATCCAGGCATGCAAAAACCCGCCGAGACGAATCTCGACGGGTTTTCGTTGGTGCGGTGGTGGAGGGATTTGAACCCCCGTTGGCTTTTACACCAAACATCATTTCGAGTGATGCACCTTCGGCCGCTCGGACACACCACCAACAGTGGAAAACTATAGCACACCCCCAACAGGAGGGCAAGAATGAGCCTACATATCGTGCGCGTACGGCAGCCGGGTGTCGCCCCTTTCACGGCCCCTTTCACCGTGCCCTTTTCGACACCCGACACCGAAGTCCCGGCTACGTCTACAGACCCTAACAGGTCCGCCTAATGACGGATATACCCATCTACAACCAGCATGACAGCACGCGTTGCATCCTCAGCATTGCGCTCCGCCTGATGCACTTCACGATCCATAGCAAACATGTAAATCGCGCCGAACATAGAGATCGCAATCGCACGAGGATTCTGAGCGGTATCAACCGTATAGCGGCGAGCCACAGCCTCCGTCATCTCCTCCAAAAAATCCAGAAGATTCAGACGGTTATCGCTCATCGCCTCAGTCCAACCATCCGCACCCTTCCATGCCTCCGAAAGCCACATCCGAGTAAAACCCGGACGGTCCTCAAGATACTGGAACGCGGCGCGAACAGCACTCCGCAACGCCTCACGCGGATCAGAATGAACCGACGCCGCGCGACGCGCATCGCTCAGCAGCAACTGCGTGCCGTACTGAACCAGCTGATCCACCATGGTCTTCTTAGAACCGAAGTTGTAATACACGGTTCCCTTAGAAACACCCGCCCGGGCAGCCACCTCTTCAACAGTGGCGTACTCAAGCCCCTTTTCGGTCATGATTTCCATAGCAGCGTTGAACAACTTCAACTGAGTTCTACCTGTACGGCCGGGACGACGACTTGAAGCTTCAGCGACTGGGCGCTGCAACATCAGCAGTCCTCCCTCCCTTTTTGCAGATATATCTCTATTTTATTAGACAGTTTTCCCCCGGTGCGACTAAACAGGGTTTGTTACACCGTAATCTCCGGAGCCAGCTTCTTCAGGGACCACGTACGATCACGACGCGTGCCAATGTAACCCAACACCAGACCAGCCAGACCCCACAGAGTCAAAACCAGCATGATGCCCCACAGGCTCGACTCATTAATGCCATACGCCAAACGACGCGTACCCGCCACCGCATAGCCCATCGGGAAGAAATCATGCATCCAACGAATCGACTCAGGCAAAGTCTCATACGGCATCGTGCCGCCCGCAGTAATCAACTGCAGAATCAGAATGACCAAAGCAACAAGCTTGCCCGGCGCACCCAAAATCACCGTCAAACCATGAATGAAACCGGTAAAGACCAAAGCCACATAGCAGAGGAACAGCCACACCAGCCACGGATGAGCCATCTCAAAGCCCAAACCAAACTTAATCGCGGCAAACATCAGAGTCGCCTGAGCAATACCCACCAGGCCGAACGGCATCCAGCTACCGAGCATCACACGAATCGACGGAGCATGCGAAGCCAACGCACGGTTATTCATCACGCGCAACGTCTGAACCAGCATCAAGCCGCCAATCCACAACGCCAAGCACATGAAGAACGGACCCATGCCCTCACCATAGTTACGAGCCGACGCCAGCGACTCCTGCGACAAAGTCACAGGGTTCGACATCGTATCCGCAACCTTCGCCTGATCAGTCGGCGCAAGACTCGGAACCTGCTTAGCACCAGAAGCCAGGCCGCTCTCCAGCGACGAAGTACCATCCTTCAACTCGGAAGCACCATCATTCAGTTGAGTCGAACCATCAGACAGCTTCGCCGTACCGTCAGAAAGCTTCGACGCACCATCCTTCAGCTCATTCGCGCCATCAGCCAGCTTCTGCTGACCCTCAACCGCAGACTGCTCCTTCTCCGCCAAAGTACCGCTACCATCCTTCAGCTCGGCGGTACCGCTCTTCAAAGAATCAGTACCCTCCTTCAGCTCAGAAGCACCACCCGACAGAGTCGCAGAACCACTCGCAAGGCTCGAAGCACCCGAAGCGATCTTGGAATTACCATCAGCCAGGCTCGCCGAACCCGACGCCAACGAGGACGCGCCAGCATCCACACGAGCGGCACTATCAGCCACCGACGAAGCGCCCTTGGCAAGCGAAGACGCACCGGAATCCAGCGAATCCACGCCAGTCACCAAAGTCTGAATCTTCACCGCAGTCGACGACGAACCATCAGAAACACAATGGCTCGACTTCAACGCGCGCAACTTCGACAGAGCATCAGCAGCGGCAGCATCACGAGTAGCCAGATGCGACTGCAGAGCCTTCTGATTCAGCTCAGCAACCTCATTCTTCGTCTCCTCAGAATCAACAGCAGCGACCAGCTGATCAGCCTGCTCCTGAGTCAACGTACCCGCCTCAACCAGCGGAGTCACCCGAGCACGCACCTTCTGCGCACTCGCAGACACCACAGTATTCGACAAGTCACGACCAAAATCGCCACTACCGGCAGAAGTATCCGTCTCATGCAGACGCATGCACATCGCGTTCAGCTCAGCCGGCAACTCACGAATACCAGCCTGATCCATGCCTTCACGCAACTGATGAATACCCGACGCCAAATCATTAGCACCCTTCGCAACCGCCGCAGAGCCATCCTTCAAGCTCGCAGTACCCTCAGCCAGAGTCGCCGAGCCGTCCTTCAGCTTCGACGCACCATCAGAAGCAGACGCCGCAGCCGAAGCCAAAGTCGACGAACCATCCTTCAAACTCGAAGCACCATCGGCAAGCTTCGCAGCACCAGAATCCAGCTTCGCCGCGCCAGAATCCAAAGTCGACACACCATCAGCAAGCTTCGCGGCACCCTCCGCCAACTGCTTCTGACCATCCAACAACTGGGACTGACCATCAGCCAGAGAAGAAGTACCATTCTTCAGCTTCACGGCACCATCATTCACCGTGGCAGTGCCGTCCTTCAGCTGAGTGATAGCATCCGCCAGCTTCACCGTGCCGCTATTCACCTTCGACGCACCATCAGCAGCCTCACCCATCTTCGAATGAATAGTCGTGAAGCTAGCCAACAGCGAATTCGCCGTAGAATTACCGACCTTCTCAGCCACCGAATCACGCACCGCAGTGCCCGCCTTCGTGACAATATTCGTCAGCACATAGTTGTTCGCGTCATTCGTAATGACCTCAATACCCGCCGAACGCGCATCAATAGTGCCCGTCTTACCGTCAGCATCAGGCTTGAACGAACCGGCACTCTGCAAATTACGGGAGAAGTCCTTCGGAATCACCATCGCAAAGTCATAGGTGCCGTTCTCCACACCCTCAACAGCCTCAGTGCGAGTCTGCACCTGACGCCAATCAAACGTGCCAGCGTCTAGAAGGTTCTTCTTCACGTCCGCACCGGTATTCACCTGCTGACCCTCAGAATCCATCGCGCCTTCATCCTCAACCACCAGGGCGCCCACAATGCCATTCACATGGCCGTAAGCATCCCAGTTACCGTACAGGTACAGGGCGCCGTACAGCAGCGGAATGCAGGACATCGCAAGCAGCACCAGAACCGGCAGAACACCGCTGGTCAGGCGCTTCAGCTCAACGAGCGCAACACGCAGAACAGTCATTCTTACTCCTTCTCAGCGTTTTCGCCATGTTCGGGGGAATCATTGGAGGGTTCAATCTCGCCCTCAACAAGAGCCGGCACGTTTTCCCCAGGGGCTTGTTCCTCAGAGGCACGACCGACCACAGCACGCGCACCATGCCAGGACTCAGAAATATGCGGAACAACAGCCACCACCGTGCGCGGGTGGTCCTCATCGGCGGCAAGCTCCTCCAGATACGGAAGCCACATGTACGTGTGGTTCAGGTGGCGGGAGGGAGTATCGAAAACCAGCAGGTCAGAGGGGCTATGCTGCGCTAAAGCAGCCATCAGCTCAATGTTCATCTCGCCGCTAATCTCATCCATCCACAGGCCGTCCAGCTCCTCAAGACCGCGCTCGGCCAACCAGCGGCTCGCACGGGAACGGCCAAAAATCGGCAGGTTATAGGAGAGCATCTCCGACACGTAATCATGCACGCGCATATGCTGCTCGGGAGCGGTCACATCAGGAGAGTCCACCACGCTGCTGAGAGCACGCAGACGCTTCATCGAAATACGGCGAGGCTCATCATCGCCTTCGCTCCAGCTAATCGTTCCGCCGGACAGGGGAAGGCGACCAGTCAGCGCCAACGCGAGAGAGGTACGCTCCAACTGGCTATCCGCCTGAACAATAATGACTTCTCCCTCGCCCACTGAGAAGGTGGTGCGGTCAAAAAGCGGAGTGTGGCGCCCTTTCGCCCAAATATTGTCAACGCTTAACACGGTTAGATCCCCTCAGAGAATGGATGGTTCGGGTGAGTTTCTGGGAGTCATCCGCGGGCACCACGCGGGGTGTAGAACGTCAGGCGCAGGCAGGCGGAGGCTCCAATGCCTATATATGGTAGACCCGGTTATGTGTGATGTGGTGGGCTTTTCATGAAAAAACATGGGTCATTTTTGAAATTTCTGAAGTATTTTTCAAATAAATGGGGTTTTTCGTACAAATAACGCGAAAAGCCACGCAATCTCTGCGTGGTTTTTCGCGTTATACAAACCATCTTTAGGGGTGAGGCCTAGAGCAGGTCAGGGGCGGCGTTCCTTAAAGAAGTCCACCATCAGCTGCGCACACTCATCAGCACACACACCCGCATACACCTCGGGAGCCGGAGCAACCCTGCCGTCACGCAGTACATCGTAACGACTGCCAGCAGCCCCCGTCTTCTCCTCCCAAGCTCCAAAAACCACCGTCGAAACGCGCGACGCCAGGATCGTGCCGGCGCACATCAGGCACGGCTCAACCGTCACCACGAGCGTGCACCCGTCCAGGCGCCACTGACCACGATGCGCCGCCGCCTGACGAATCGCGTTCACCTCCGCATGGGCGCTGGGGTCATGCTCCCGCTCGCGGGTATTACCCGCCGAACCAATAATGACGCCCTGCTCATCCACCACCACAGCACCGATAGGGATCTCGCCACGCTCACCCGCGGCGGCACCCTCGGCGAGGGCGCGGACCATCCACTCGCCGTGTTCGGGGCGAGCGGGAATATCGCTGAGCACAGCGGAAGAACCGTCTGTGACCGTCAATTTTGAATATTCCGAATATGACATACAACCTCGTCAGGGGAATAAATAAACACTAATGGGCGCAACTAGTGGGTGGCAGCCAAAGAGAAAGGATACACCGCAGAAGCCCCGCCAGCCGTAGCTCACGCGCCACAGCCGTGAACGCCCACCGCGAATCCACGACATCAGAAACCAACAGAACAGGGCACCGATGCTCACGCACATAGTCCAGAACTTCTGCAGGCACCCGGTACGAGCGCAGCACATCCGCACAGCGGAATGCGCTATTACCGCCAAAGAAACGCGGCTCCCCCACCAGAGACACCCGGCCCAAATCCACCAGACGACCCACCGACGCCAATCCCCTACCCAGGGACTGAGCCAAACGAGGACGCACCGGCGAAGGCAAAGTCAACACCGCCACCGGACGACCTGCCTCAGACCACTCCCAAGCGGCAAGCACCTTCACACAAGCGCGACCCAGCTCGGCAGGGACCTCAGAATCAACCGGCTCACCCAGCTCATTCGTCGCCAGAAGCTCACGCAGACGTGTACCGTACCCCATGTCGCTCAGACGTGCCAAAGCGTAACCGGATTCAGCCTGCTCGTCCTTAGACAAACGACCGCGCGGCGCATCCGCACCCATCAGCTGATCCAGCCCGCTCGGCCACATGCGGCGTGGTTGCAGGGGCACGCCCACCGTATTGAAGCTGCTCTGCGCCGCCTGCTGCGCCTCAGCGGGAACTTCAACCGGGTACCAGGGGCCCGCACACACATCGCAACGACCGCAAGCAGTCGCGGAATCATCATCAAGCTGCTGGGCTAGGAAAAGCATACGGCACTGACTAGTGCGTTCATACTCGAGCATGGCGTTCTGCTCCACCACACGCGCCTGCGCCACCGCCGCGTAACGGGCACTATCGTACTGCCACGGCGAAGAGGTTCGACGCCAATAGTTGCCTTCCTTCACGGCGGCACCCTCAACATCTAGCACCTTCAGCAGAAGCTCCAGGGTGGAGCGGCGCAACTGAACGCGCGCCTCCAACGCGGTAACGCTCAACCCCTCCGGGGAGTGGGCGAGGGCATCCAGCACCGCCAGCGCCTGCTCCTCATTGGGCATGGAGGCGGTCGCAAAATACTCCCAAATGGCGCGGTCTTCACGACCGGGCAGGAGCAGAACATCAGCGTTGACGGCACCTCGTCCGGCGCGGCCAATCTGCTGGTAGTAGCTCACCGCAGACGACGGCGCGCCCAGGTGCACGACAAAACCCAAATCAGGCTTATCAAAACCCATACCGAGGGCGCTCGTCGCCACAAGAGCCTTCACCCGGTTTTCCTTGAGCGCCTGCTCTGCAACCAGCCGCTCATCCGGGTCAGTTTTGCCGGTGTAGGCAAGCACCTCGTAGCCGCTGGCACGCAGAGCGTTTGCGGTATCTTCTGCCGCGGAGACAGTCAACATGTAGATAATGCCCGAACCGGGCAGGCTGTTCAGGTGCGTGAGCAGCCAACCGATGCGTTGCGCCTCATCAGGCAGGGTCAGAACACCCAGGCGCAAGGACTCGCGGGACAGCGGACCGCGCAACACATGTACAGGTGCGGTGGTATCAGTGCTGAGCTGTTCGGCGATATCGCGGCTAACGCGGTCATTCGCGGTTGCGGTAGTCGCCAACACCGGCACGCCCACCGGCAGAGATCTAATGAGCGAACCAATACGGCGGTAGTCGGGGCGGAAGTCATGGCCCCAGTCAGAAATACAGTGCGCCTCATCAATGACGAGCAGGCCCAGGCGCGACAGCAGGTACGGTAGCCACTGCTCGCGGAACGCCGCGTTATTGAGGCGTTCGGGGCCCACCAGGAGTACGTCGAGCTCGTTAGCTTCGAGGCGGGTGCGGATTTCATCCCATTCGGTGACGTTCGCGGAGTTCACCATGGCGGCGCGCACTCCCGCGCGGGATGCCGCCTCGACCTGATCACGCATGAGGGAAAGCAGCGGGGAGACAATAAGAGCCGGGCCCATACCGCGGGCACGCAACAGCAGGGAAGAAATGAAGTAGACCGCGGACTTGCCCCAGCCGGTACGCTGCACGACGAGGGTGCGGGCGCGGTCGGCTACGAGGGCGCGAATCGCCTCGTACTGGCCGTCGTGGAACTCGGCATTAGCGACGCCGGTGAGGCGGCGCAACACTTCACGGGCTTCAGCATGCAGGGGATCCGTGTGCAGGAGATCGGCGGGGCTGGAAGCTGGCTGTTCGGGGTTCATGGTTCTCTCCAACGGTGGGTGGTTGGGGCAATCGCTACGCCGCGACGCGCCGTGCTCTCTTTCCATCATGTCACACCCCGTATCCTCCGGCTCTGCGGATGGTCATTTCTTGGGGAGGCGTGCGAGCGTCGCGTCACCTCCGGCTGTTTAGCCGAGATGGTGGGGAGATTTACGCCTCGCTCACCCGTGCGTCCGGCGTAAATGCCGGTAGAATTGTGCCAGTAATACACAGCCTCCGCATAGTTTTGCACAATGTTCACCATAGGTACGCTTTCTATGCTGGTGTTACTCCGCCGCCGATCCGTGCGTGCGGTCCACTCACAGTTCAGGATTTTTCATGACTTTTCTTGCCACCGCTTTGGCGCATCTTCCGGTTGCGCTCTTGGGCCTCGACCTTGAGCAGTTCCTGCTCGATACCGGCCCCTGGGTTCTGGTTGTTTCGGCAATTATCGTATTTATTGAGTCCGGTGTTCTTTTCCCGGTTCTTCCGGGTGACTCCCTGATTTTTGCTCTGGGTATGCTGCATGAGCAGATGGGCCTGTCCCTGTGGGTTGCATTCCCGGTCCTGGTGCTGGTTGCCATTGCTGGCGCTGAGGTTGGCTACCAGATTGGTGCCCGTTACGGCCGTAAGATCTTCAAGGATGACGCGAAGATTCTGAGCACCAAGAACCTGCACACTACTGAGGAGTTCTTCCAGAAGCGCGGTAGTTTGGCTCTGGTTCTGGGTCGTTTCGTGCCGATTGTTCGTACTTTTGTGTCTCTTGCGGCTGGTATTTCTTCGTACGACCGTAAGAAGTTCCACCTGTGGAATATCGTTGGTGCGGTTGCGTGGATTGGTTTGATTGGTCTGGCGGGTGTGCTGCTGGGCGGTATCCCGTTCGTGCACAACAACATTGAGTACATTGCTGTGATTATTGTGGCGGTTTCTGTGGTACCGGTTATTATCGAGTACCTGCGTGGCCGTTCGAAGGCGAAGCAGGAATCTGCTGAGTAATACGTGAGTCCTTCTCGGCTCCTGAGCCGGGGATGAGAAAAGGTGGGGATACCGTCTGGTATCCCCACCTTTTTGCGTTCTCTCAAACCCGGTGGAGGTGATGCCCCGGAAGCCAGCTACACCTCCGCGAGGTTACTTTACGCACATGCTTCGAAGGTCCTCGTGAGCTTTGAAGTACTGCAATACCTGCGGTTGAGCCAGAAGAATAATGATGGCAATATGCAAGACAACATCAAGTGCGGTCCTGCCTAGAGCCAGCACAAAGAAGACATTAGGATCTCCATAGTGGTATGCGCCTGCTAGCCCAATCACTTCTAGGACGGGTACACCAATCTGACTCAAAAGAGGAAGCAACAGCAAGCCCAATAGGTTAAGGACAAGGTATAGCGCACAGTCAACGATGACCAGTATGTGCGCCCAACGGGCTCCTTGCCAGAGCTGCCAGATGACGAGCCCGCCGATAGCGGTAAAGCCAATCCATGAAAGACCAGCGAATTCCACACCACGCCAGGCCATCACGTACAGGGATGATAGGGCGCCCAATACCATCACAGCGATTGCGCAACCCATCGCCGCACGCAGGGCGACAGGCTGCGAAGGGACGTAAACGACTCCGTAGGAGCCCGGCATGCTGTATGAAGGAGCGGGTGTGCCCGGAACCGGAAAGTTCGGTGCTGCGGCGTTAGGCTGAGGTGCCGGGTCAACAGTCGACGAGTTGGGGGCATTGTTTAACATCGTTTTTCTTTCTTGTATGTGCCCCACACTGATGTGTGAGTCGGTGATTGTTCAAGAGATTGTTCAAACCTGGCAGGCTCATGCGAAACCTGCCTCAAGAGGCGGGCGGGGCTGTACCCCGGTTGGTTATGTTTAGCGTGCGCCCATGCGTCGCAGGTCTCCACGCATATGGATGTACCGCCCCACCTGCGGCTGGCAGAGAAGAACAATAATCACGATGCGGCTGATGAAATCAAAAGCGAGCTTCACATACATACCCTCAAGGGTCATAAACGGACCAAAAAACATAAACCTGAACGCTTGCGAATTATAGTCATTGCTCAGGAAGAATCGGGAAGAGCCAGCTACAACCAAAATATCCAGAAGCATACGCAGTGCGCCCTCGATAATAATCACCACTCGCGCCCACTCATAACCCTCATTGAGGTACCAGGCAGAGACTACTCCAAGCACAATAGGGAGAATCATCGTAAGCCCCATGGTTGCGCCTGCCAGTACATACGCAAACATAAACTCTAGACCCACAAGAGGCTGCAGGGGGTATGTAAGCAGGAGCAACATCACGCAAATACTTACCGTCCAGATGGCAATGGGGCGCGACGGAAGAGTAATAGCGCGCTGAGTACCCGGCACACCATGCACGGGGCGGGCACCTACAGGAACCGGAAGCTGAGGCGCCACTGCGGCGGGTGCCGCGAAGTTCGGTGCCGGAAAGTTCGATCCTGCGGTATTAGGTTGAGGTGCCAGTGTGCCCGCGGAGGCACCGGAAGTATTGTTAAACATCATTGTTCTTTCTCTCGTATGCTCGCACTGTGGTGCGTCAGTCGGTGATTGTTGTGCTCGTATAGGTAGATTTGTCCTAAACGTACCTAAAAGAGTTATTTGATGTAGTTAGCTGAGAGAATAATACTTTTTCAGTATAGGGTAAGCTCTTCGAGCCTTGTAGAGTTTTTATACGAAGCCTCGAACCTTTTAGGTAACTCAAAGGGTTTTACCAGCTAGAAGATTTCGATATTTAACGCGAAAGGGTGGGGATACCGTTTGGCATCCCCACCTTTTCGCCTTTAGAAGTCCGACGGAAGAGGCGCAGAAATTTGCCACCCACAGCAAGCTCTGTTTGATGCTCACGCATCGGGCTCTATCACAGCCTTCTCACGCCAACAGGCCTTTAGTATGAGCCAGCCGCGTACGTGTATCGGCGCATACCTGGAGTGAACAGCAATACCGCTATCACCGCATGGCAGACGGTAGGTAGATTCACCAACACAAGGACAAAAATGAAGTGCGCCAGCTCGGCGCCGCTCAGCGCCTGCACATCAACAGAGTTGAAGAGTATGACGGAACCAAAAATAGAAAAAAGACCGCCCAGCGCACCGAGAACACTCAAAATAATACTGACGATACGCGCCCAATTACGCCTCAGCCAGAGGAACAACAGGGCAATGAGGGTCACCGCATCCATCAGGATAATTTTGACCAGCGCAGGGATCGTTACTTGCACCAGCGCCTCTGAATTCATGGAGGTGTGGTTCGATTCCAAAGCACTCACAGTAGACTGGGTTGCCCCAATCAGAATAACTAGCACGGTAAGCACCGTTACCCATATCAGAGCAGCGGGGCGGCCGTTAGAATGCGGCTGATACGGCTGGTTCTGCTGATAGTGCGGGGCTAGCCCCGGAGATCCATATTCTGACATCATTGTTCCTTTCTATGTTCCCCATCCCGCGCTACGGTGCGGGGGTCGAGGGGTGTTCTCCCCTGATGAGGTGCGTTCGCCGTCCTCATCATCAGCGAAAAGCTCTCGAAGTTCCGCCGGGACCTGACCGGCAGCCTGTCTCGTCTCAGACATCATCTGCTGGCGTTCTAGCGCACGTGCCCCGCTAACGATTTGTGTGTACATCCTAATAGGAGCACGAGTCAGCAGCACAATCATCAGGAGGTAAAGAACGAGAGTAAGAACGCCGCTCGCGATACGCACCAGGCTGGACGCCGCAGCCGCTCTAGAGCTTAACCCCGAGAAATTATCCGCAAGAATAAGCACACCGCTAGCAGCCGCGAGAGCGCAGTAGATGATGGTAAGAATGCGCGCCCACTCGCGGCCATCCCAGATCTTCCAGAGAACAAAAATCGGGATGGCGGAGATGATGAGGGTAACCACCAAGGCAGAGAAGAGAACACTCACCACCATCTCAAAATCGATATACGACCAGCTTAGAATCGGCAGAAAGTTACTCAGGGGTCCCAGCACGATAATGGCGGCAGCGCACCACATGACGCTGCGCATAGCCTGCGGGCGCTTCGGAATTACCTGCTCGGAGGCGACAGGCGCGGTGTAGTCGGCGGTCGCCTCCCGATAGCCGGTAGTGGCTTGCTCGGGGGTGCTGGCGCCGAGCGCGTTGTCCTCTGCCGCACTACTCTCCACCGTGCTATTTTCAGCCTCGTCGGAGGGCAACAGCACGCTGTACTCGGGAACCGTGTACTCCGGGTCATTCAACGGTTGCTTTGGGGTGCGTTCTGACATCATTGTTCCTTTCTGCTCTTCGCGCCCAGCCCCGCACGCTATAGCGCAGGGCGGGTGCAGAAGAGAGTTTCCCCATGAGGAGGGGCATCATGCCCTAGTTGAGGCGGTAGCCTTCCTCGGTATACACGGAAGTATCCTTATAGCCGCGCTGTTCGCTGCGGGAGTTCCTCCGTGCATCCGTGCGGCGGGTCGTCTTGTACTGCTGCGCGGCCGCTTCTTCAGCCCGTCGGTTAGCTTCCTTCTCTTCCCAACGCGTCTGCTCTTCTTCTAGGTGAGCACGCGTTTCTGCGTCCTGATGCACAACAATCCAACCGTCACCGGCGTTCACCTGTTCGCGTGCATTCAGACGCGCCAACCGCGCAGTAGCCACGTACATCCTGGTGGAACGGCTCAGGAGCAACACAACAATCACCAGATAGAAAGCCGTGAGAAAAGCTCCCATAATGTCACTCACCACAATGGAAACTACGTAGTCTCTGGGCCGTGACGTTAACGATTCATCCGCCAGCCTGGAGAAATAATCAGCCGAGATGAAAGATTGCAAACTCAGCGCCCCAACAAAAACTGCAAAAGCGCTACCGAAGAGGGTGAGGAAGTACGCCCCTCTACGGCCCTTCCACAATCGGCGGAGGACAAAAATGGGTATGAGAGAGAAGATGAAGGTAGCGAATATGCCTGAAATGATGATGCCCGGCATATTTTCCATAACGCGATCTGGCACCTCGTTATGGATAGATACATAGATACGTTGGATTGCGGACAGAATAATAATCGCTGTAGCGAGCCACATGACGCCGCGTAACGCCTTCGGGCGCGGCGGGAGCACCACCTGAGGCGCGGCAGGCGCGGTAGAGCCAGCAGTAGCCTTCTCGCCCCGTGTGCTTGCTCGTGGGGCTTACCCGACTCACCAGCGGAGGCGCCACCGAAGTTAGGCTTCACACCCGCCTTCTGGGCGCGCTGAACCTGCTGTATCTCATCCAGCAGGCGGTTCTTCTCCGCCGGATCATTCGAGAGCGCATAATCGGCAGAAAGCTCACGCAACAGCTGCTCGGTAGAGTCCTTGACCGGGCCTTCTTCCTTCTCAAGCTGACGAAGAACATCCTCACGAGTCAGCTCTTCTTCATCCTCAGCACCCGAGGTGCTTTCCTCGATAGCCCTCATCTGTTTCCGAATCACCGCAAAGCTCGGAACCGCGCCCACAGCCGGGCGAGTCAGCAGAAACAGGAGAACAGCGCTACCCGCCGTAATGACCGCGACCAGAGCCTGCGACACCATAGACGAAGCAGCGGCAGGATGCGACACCGGATCCAAAGCAGTGAATGCAGGGAAAAGCACCTGCGCCAGGCCAAAAACACCGGCAAAGGCAAGAACACCGCTCAAGGAGCACAGCAGAAGGTACAGCATTATCAAGCGGCGCGGATTAATGTACCCGTCCTTGACCCAATCCAGAACAATCCAGAGGAACGGCACCACAAAGACGGCGTCAGGCAGAATCTTCGGCACGGCATAGCCAATGAACGAGCCGATGTTCAAACTACGACCCGCAGTTACGAGAATCTGGTACGCGTCCAAGAGGAAGTACACCAGAATGAGCATCATCGCAATGGAATACGCTTTACCGAGAATCGCCATTCCCCGGTCGAATTGTTGCTCCTTATCGCCAACTATGCCGAGGTTCCTTTTTGCCTCTTCAAACGCCGCCCTCTCATCGTAGGTACGCTTGGCAACGCCGGGGCTCGTCTGCGGTACGGACTCGTGTGCAGGTTCGGAAGTAGGGTGCACGGGTCATCCTAACAGTGGTTGGTGAATAGTGGTTGGTGAATAATGTTATCGGTGAGCCGCAGGCCCGAAACCCGCGGCTAGAATCTATACGACCAGAATCTGCAAGGCTAAATCAGGTAGTCCTCGCTACGGCGCAGACGCCAATCACGGCGCGCCTCCATGTAAGAACGCGACTGACGAGACCACACCAACGCCAACGCCACCACGCACACCAGCATGTACGGCGCAGCAATATACACGGGCGTGTACAGCGGTGAAGCGCTACTGAGCAGCAGCTCAACATCCTGGCTCGGCGCACCATTCAACGTACCCAGAAGAGCCGCAACCGCCAGCATAATCAGCAGGGACGCCAACACACCCAACGCCAACGCCACCGACAGCACCAGCGCCGCCCACCGGTAACCGCGCAGGTACGCCACAGTGCAGAAGCCGTGCAGAGTAACATTACCGAACGCGCTGACCAGCAAGAACATCACCGGGTAGTACGCCTGCGCCTCCACCAGCGACTGGGCGCGCCAAGTCGAAAAATGCGACAGCTGCGTCGTCGCATACGTGACACCCGTGTACCCGATCAGCACCAGCCAACCCACGGCAATAGCGAGCAGAACCCAACCCGCCACCGACACGAGAGTCGGAGTGGCAGGCTTCGTAGGATGCGTGGTGTTCGGAGTGGATGGCGGAGAGGACTCGACGGCGGACATAGCGGAATCTTTCGGATGTCGGCTGATAGTGTGCGGAAGATGTATGAGCGAGTGTGTGGTGTGTGGGTGGCGGCGCGGCATTCATCTACCGCGCCGCCTCAAAAAACTTTAGGCAGAAATGGACGGGTCAACCGTCGCGGAAATACTGTCAGGTAACGACGGCGAATCTGCCTGATTCGCCATCGCAATCCGCAAGTTATTGAAGCGGTAAATGGTCAGCAACGATAAGCCGACCTCGCTCAACCAGACCAGGCCCAAAAGGACGAGCACCAGCATGGGGTCAAGCCCCATCGAAACCCCAGCCCAGTCAAGCATCAACAGCAGGAACGTGATGGGTGAAAGCACCAGCCCCACCGCAACATACCCAATCAGGGAGCAGATAGCCCAGACGCTATACACGGAGGCGTCCGCCGAATCACGCGGAGGGCGCATCAGTGGCCACATCTGAACCACCAGGTAAAGCGCCGCCACAAAACCAAAGCAAATCGCCAACGGCTGCGTGTACTGAGAAATAATGAGACCCTCAACCAGGCTCAAAATACACAGAATAACCGCGCGGACCAGCAGGTTCTTCTTGAGCATCTGCTGGCGTTCCTTCACCTCTTCAGCGGTGTAAGTGCGCAGAAAAGCGGGAACCTGACCCTGCCCCGGGAACGGCGGCAGCGGACCCGTCGGGTGCGTACGCACCACAATCGGCGGGTTCGTACCATCCTGAATGATGACGGTAGAAGTCGCCGAAATAACCGGATGCGAACCAGTCACCACCGGGGGTGCGTTCAGCGGGACAGACACCTCCGGCGTAGCAGGAGTCACGTGACGAATAGGCGCCTGAAAGCGAGTCTGCATACCGGTATCCTCATCCGGGCGTTCCTCGGATGAAGCGGCATCTGTATTCAGGTGTGTAGCGCCCATGAGTGGCCTCCTGGCAGGTGCGGGTCGTGTTTCTGTCTCTACCGTATCACGCGTACTTTAGGGGAATCTGAGCAGTAGCTGGGCGTCGCAGGCAACGCCGCCCAGCATCATTACTTGCCCCTGTTGAGGCGCAGGTTAGCCCTGCTCCGCCACCTGCGAAACCTCCGCATTCGGCTCTGCTACCTTCTGCTCTTCTGCATTCTGGTGCTCTTCCTCCGCCTTCTTCCGCTTGCTACGGCGCAGGCTCCTGCGAACCGCCAAGCTATAGAACAGCGAGAACAGAACCTCCAACGCGAACGACGCCATGACCGTCAGCAAGCCCACCGTATAGAACACGCCCACACGGTCCAGCAGCGTCTGCGGGCCCTGCACCGTCACAAGCGCATAGGCAAAGAACGCCGTCATAATCGCCGCCGCGACCCCGGACGCCGCATTCGCCAGCAACACCAACTTCACCGAACGGTTCGCCCGGTAAATCATGGCAACCCACATATGCATCACCAGATAGACCAGCGGCACCGCACCAATCGGGAAAAGCGTGACGCGAATGAAGTAATAAACAGTAATCAGCGAGGGTACGACCAGCAGCAGCACACGCACCAGGTACAGGTTTTTAGCCGGTAGCGGGTAATCACTGGTGACATTCCAGAACTCATCAGCCTGCTGCTCCAGCTCATCCATAGCCTGCAGCTGCATAAGCTGCGCCTGCGACATATGCTCCTGCGGCACAAGATCCGAGGAGCCCTCAACCGGCGCAAGCTCAGCGGCAGAAACCGGTTCACCCCGCCGCATACGAGCGGAATCAGCCATCTTAGCCCTCAAAAATGCCGCGCGAACGGTCCTTACGCACGCTCTCAGCAGGGAAAATACGACCGCTCATGCTGATGTACACACCCGGCTCCAGCAGGTTCAGGGCGGCAATAGCGGCACCCAGGTTGAAACCGGCATCCGAACGAGCCATCACGGCGGGCTGCATCGCACCGGTCAGCACCACGACCTTATTGCCCAGGTCGGCGTGCTCCAGCAGGTAGCGGGCGGTCTCCGGCATGGTGTCGGTGCCGTGGGTGATGAGTACCTGGTCGTTGGTAACAGCGTTCAGAGCCTCGGTCAGCTCGGCACGATCCTCATCGGTCATGTCCAGGCTGTCCTTGCCAATCAGCGGACGAATATCGAAGCGCACGTCAGTGATGACGCGGTCCAGCAGGTCCTTAGCGGCAGGCTCACCAATATCCATGGTGCCCGCCACCGAATAGAACTTATCGATCGTGCCGCCAGTGGCAAGAATCGTGATCTCTTCGGGGTTCTTAATGGTGACGCTCACGGGTTTCCTCATCTTTTCGGGTCAACGTACACAAATCAAAAACTGCCAGGCCAACCCGGCAGAACACGCCCCACCACACGGAATCAACACGGGGTAAAACCCCGCACACTAGGGTGAAGACGCAAAAACCCGCCGACCCCCGCAAAGCGGGAGGCGACGGGTCGGCTAGTGCGCCCTGTGGGGCTCGAACCCACGACCTGCGGATTAAAAGTCCGTAGCTCTACCGACTGAGCTAAAGGCGCTCCTATCCACACAAAATTGAAAGTGTGCAGATAGAAATACTATACACTACCGGCTCCCAGCCAATGAACGGTACACTGGGAAATCCTATGTCTACACCCGCAGCATCAACCGGCGCCTCCGGGCGCGCACGACACCGCACCCACCACCGCCCCGTCCTCTACTCCGCCGAAAAGTTTGAACGCCACGAAGGCGGCATGGACCCCGCCGCACGCGAAGAGGCGGCGCACGCCTCCGCACGCATCCTGCTGATGCGCGGACGCGGCACCGACGAGCAGATGACCGAGCGGCTCGTCAGCTTCACCGACGACTACGGTATCGAGATGCTCGCCGAACTCTGGTCCCACGCGAGCGCCCACTCCCTGCCGGGTGCGCTGTGGCGCATGTACTGGCTGCGGGATACGGTGCACCGTTCGCCGCGCGGGGTGAGCCGCGCTTTTGAGCTGGGCATGGCGGAGGATTACCGTTCGCACGTGGTGGCGGGTGTTCCCGACCCGCCGAGTGCCGACGAGGTGGTCCGCACGATTGATGAGATTCTGGCAGGCCTGTACACCGGCGATATGGACATTGCGATGGAACGTTGCGCGGCGTTTGCGCACGTGGTGGCGTTGGGTATTCGCACCGATTATGCGCGCTCTGCCGGGCAGGATGGTGCGGTTCCGGGCAGCCACGAGGTGAAGCGTGAGGCGGTGGAGCGTCGTGCTCGTCTGCCGCGTCAGGCTCAGCAGATGGAGCAGATTGCGCACGATTTGGAGGCGGTCGCCGCCCAGCTGCGCGCCGCTGAGGCTAGTCAGCAGGCTAACGGGGGTTCGGAGAGTGATTCTGCGCAGGAAAAATCGCAGACCAACCTCGAAGCATTCTAGTCTTCTGCAACGTTTGGGCGCCTAAAAATGCGGGTTCGTGCCGCGAATTGGCACAGGTTCCACATTGGGTCGCAAAGGCGTGAAAAGCCTGTTTCTAATTGACTCTGCGCCGGGTGCGGGTGGATAATAATTACAAGATGTCGGGTTGCTAATAGGTAGCCCCGGGCTCCAAATCTTTAGCCGCTTCGAGCGGCCTTCCGCCGAGAGGCGCTCCCAACCCGACATCCCTAAACGTTCCGGTGGGGGTCGAGAAATCGACCCCCACCGTTTTTTGCTTAAAACCCCGTCTAGAAGCCGCCGTCAGCCCGACGCAGTTGTGTCTGAAGCTCGAGCGCTCATGAGATACGCGCGGGCTATGCGCACCCGCACCACCCAATACTGGTTAGACTGGGAACTATGCTGCACCGACTTTTCCCCCACGCAAACGAATCCCTCGCCTCCCTCGCTGAAATTTCAGCGCAGGTCGGTGAGGCCGCCGCGTTGCTCTCCGAAATGGTCGGCTCCCCCGTCGCGGAGTACCCCGAACTCTTCGAACGCATGCTCACCCACGAGGCGGACTCCACCAACCTGCTGTTCCGCACCCTCACCGAGGTGCGAAGCTCCTTCTCCCCGCCGATCCCGCGTGAAGACCTGTACACGCTGGCACGCAAGCTCACCAACGCCGTTGAGAAACTCACCAGCGCCGCGCACGTGCTGTCCCTGCACAGCATCGACGGCTTCGCTACGCACATCACCTCAATCCTGGACATTATTCAGCGTCAGGCGGTGCTGACCGCCGCCGTCATCCCCAAACTTGCCGATATTCGCGGCCTCGACAACTACTGGATGGACATGCTGCGCATCTCCCGCCAGGCGCTGCGCACCGCCGAAGAATACGACGCGTACATTGCCGAACGCTACACCCCCGAACGGTACCGCCGCTACGCCACCTTCCTGGCTCAGCTGACCGCCGCCTCCAACGCTATGCGTGATGTGTCCGCCGAAATCGGCCGCATCATCGTTCAGGAATCCTAATGCTCCTGGGTCTTCTCGCCTGCTGCGCCTTCATTGCCGCGGTCTACGTCACCGGTGTACACGACGCCTCAAACGCCGTCGCTGTTCCGGTGCGTACCCGCGCCCTCGGCGAGCGCTCCGCCCTGTACCTTGCCGCGCTCTTCAACGTGCTCGGCGTGGTCGGTGCGTTCCTGCTACTCGGGGAGTATTCCGCCTCGTGGGTGAGTGCCCCGGAGGGTATCACCGGTCTGAACGGCATTGTTGCAGCGCTACTCGTCTGCGCTATTTGGGGTGTGCTCACCTGGTTCCTGCGGTTGCCGTCCTCCTCAACCCACGCGCTGGTGGGCGCCCTTGCCGGCGTGAGCTGGTGGACCCAGACGAAACTCGAGGACGGTGCTGAAGCCTTCGGTTCGCTCGCCTTCCTGCCGCATATTTTTGGGGCGACCCTGCTGCCGCTCTTCTACCTGCCGCCGCTCATTTTTCTGCTGTCCTGGCTGATGGTGGTGCCGTTCTACCGGCTCGTGGTGGGGCATAACCCGCGCCTGGTGAATCAGCACGCCCGCGAGGTGCTGGCGGTGTCTGCCTCCGCAATTTCTCTGCTGCACGGCCTGCAGACCGGCTACCTGTACCTGCTGCTGTGGGCACTGCTGAGTGAGCGCATCATGGACCCGGCGCTACTCCAGTCCCTCACCAGGGGCGGGATGCTGCTGGGCGCCCTCATCATTGCCCTCAGCCTGGGTGCGGGCACGCTGACCGGTGGCCGCCGCATCGGCTACACCTTCGCCTACAAGATGGTGCGTCTGGATCCCTTCCGCGGCGCGGTCGCCCAGGGCACCACCGCCGTGGTTCAGGTGCTCGGCTACTTCCTGCTGCAGGTGCCGTTCTCCTCCTCGCACCTCGCTACCGCATCGGCGCTTGGCGCGGGCGTGAACCAGCGCTTTAACGCGCTGAAGTCCAGGATTGTTCTGCAGATTCTTCTGGTGTGGCTGGTGACCATTCCGGCGTGCTTTGTGCTCGGAGTGCTCGCAATGGTGGCGCTACAGTCCATCCACTAGATTTTGGGGACGCTGCATGCCCCACCGTGTCCACTGCCGCGGGATAGCCGGGCGGCGGGTTGAGTCTGAACAGTGCACACCTTCATAATGGGTTGAGTTCTTGGGCTGGCACGCGCCCACTCACCCTCGACTGATTGTGGTTATGTCTTCTCCCACCGTAGCTATTCTGGTCCGCACGAAGGACCGCCCCCGCTTCTTGAGCCGCGCCCTGGAGAATATTGCGCAGCAGACCTTCACCGACTACACGGTCTGCGTGATCAACGACGGTGGCGACGAGCAGGCAACCCGCACCGTTATTGAGGCATCCCCGCTGGGCTTGCAGGGCTCTGATGCGCAGGGTTCCGGCCGCGTGCAGCTGCTGACCACCGCCGGCGGCAACATGGAGGCGGCTTCCAACGCCGGTTTGGCGGCGACCACCTCCAAATACGTGGCGATTCACGATGACGACGACCTGTGGGCACCCGAATTCCTGGAACGCACCGTCGCCGCGCTGGAAGAGAGCGGCGCGCTCATGTGTACCACCCGCATTGTGGAGCGGTACGAGCGTGAGAACGCCGATGGCGAGTTCGAGGTGTACGAGGAGCGTATTTTCCACGACGGCCTGCCCGGCGTAGGTTTGCAGTTCCTGTTCCGCACGAACCGTGCCGTGCCGATCGGTATTCTCTACCGCCGCAGCCTGCACGAGCTGGTCGGTTTCTACGACGAGTCCCTGCCGGTGGTCGGCGACTGGGAGTTCAACATGCGTGCCGCCTCTGTTGCAGATATTCTGCTGGTGGATGAGCCGCTGGCATACTGGTCGCTGCGCCCCGACGCGGAGGGCTCCGAGGCGAATAGCGTGAAGCGTCAGGCTGATCACGCCCGCTTCGATTCGATGGTCCGTGCCCGCGCTATCCGCGAGGACCTGCAGGCGGGTGCCCGACCGGGCGCTTACCTGTACCAGGCGCATCTGGCGGCTGACCTGGAGCGCCGCGTGATTGATGGGCACGATCTGACCCGCGAATCCCTGGATATTCTGCGCTCTATTGAGAGCCGCCTGGAGCGTATTGAGGCTCGTCAGCAGGCTATTGAGTCCCGCCAGCAGTCCATCGAGGAGCGCCTGCGGGTTCTGAAGCACCTGCGCGCACCGGGCCGTGCACTGCGTTCCTTCGCGCAGCGTTCCCTCAATCAGCGTTCTCAGGCTCGTCGCGGTACTGAGACTGGTTCTACCGGTGAGAAGGACGCATAGCCGTGGCAGAGAACAATCATTCTTCTACAGCACTGCCCGTTACTGAAGCACCGCACTTTAATGAAGCACCGCGCGTGCTCGTTATCGGCGATATCGGCCAGCACACCTACCACGTGGGCGACGAAGCCATGACCATCGCGAGCGCGGCAGCGCTTTCCGAAGGCGGCGCGGCGGTCACCCTCATGACCCGCGATGTGGGCCATTCGGCGCGCTATATTGGCGCAGCGGTGAATCATGAGGCGGCACAGCATGAGGCGGGCGCGCCCTACGAGTACCTGCCGTTTTTCCTCTTCCCCTGGGCGCCGGCTGAACGCGAGCTGACCCTCGCGGCGCTCGAGTGCGTCCTGACGCAGCTGCACGCCGACCGAGAGCGCCCCTCCACCTCTGAGCTGGTAGCTCTGCCGCAGGTGCAGGCGCTGCCGGAGGTGTTGCATCCGCTGGCGCAGACCGTTGAGCGCATGGTGGAATTCGCGGACGCTATCGCTGCCATGGACGCGGTCGTGGTCTCCGGCGGCGGCAACCTCAATTCCCGCTACGGCTGGCTGCTCTACGAACGCGCCGCCGCAGTGCGTGCCGCCGAGCATGCGGGCGTGCCCGTGTACGTGACCGGTCAGTCCCTGGGCCCGGTGCTCAGCCCCGAGGACGCGCAGGTTCTGGAGCGTATGCTGCGCACCGCCCGTTCGGTGACGGTGCGCGAACATTCTTCCCTTGCCTGGTGCCGTGAGCGGGGTATTGATGCGCGCCTGAGCGTGGACGACGCCACCGACTACCTGGTGGACTCCCCGGCACGCACCCTGCGCTATGCAGAGGGTATTTCCGCAGGTCAGATGCTTAACAAGCTGCCGGAACACTACGTCTGCGTGACCGTCAACGAGTGCACCGAACAGCAGGCACAGCAGATTGCGCGTCTACTCAATGGTATGTGGCGCGAGCACGGCTACGCCCCCGTGTTCCTGAGCCATTTTGGCGACCCGCAGGACCCGACCAGCGGCGATATTCAGGCGCACCATCGCATCGCCGAGCAGCTCAGTCCCTCCACCCCGGCGACCCTGCTACCGATTCTGCACGCCGACCAGAGCATCGCCGTGCACCGTGCGGCGGCGTTTACTCTGACCAGCCGCTACCACCCGGCGGTGTTCTCCGCCGCGGCGGGTATTCCCGTGCTTGCCCTCGTGCCGGATGCCTTCACGCAGATGCGCGTGGGCGGCGCCCTGAGCCTGTACGGGCTGGGCGAGTTCACCCTGCCGTTGGGCATGCTCGCCGGTGGTGTTCCCGAGCTGATGGTTGCCGCCGCCCTGCGACACGCGGCGGTGACATCGGATGCGCGCCGCACCGAGCTGCTGGAGGTTCTGCGAGCCGAACGTGCCTACCTGCTGGCGCAGATTCTTGCATCTGGCGCAGAAAAGCTGGACGAAGTAGAGGCACCCGCGCCCTTCCCCGCCGTGGAGCAGGTTCCGGCGCTCCCCGAGCCGCTGGGTGCGACCGTCCGTGCCGCCCGCGAGCTCTTCACCGAAACCTCCCTCACCGCGGGGTTCGAGTGGGCGATGTCTGACCGGGCGCATTCCTGGGATGCCGAGCACCGCCGGCAGCTCGAGCGCGCCCGCACAATCGGTGGCGGGTACAGCGCGCACGGTATTCACGGGGCGCACGGTGCAGAACAGACGCGCCCCGTCACCGTTGAGGCTTATTCTGAAGCACCCGCCGAGGCGCATCCCGCCCAGCCGGGTCTGCTGGCGAGGGTGGCGCGCCGCATCCGCGGGTAAGCCGCGGCGCCCCTCCCCTCCTCGGGCGCTCTTCCGGGGCATCAGCAAACCCCTGGGGGAGCTCCCGACCTGGCCGGGGGCGCAGGTCGCACGTCACAGAACCGCGAGACCCGGCCTCCCCTCGCCCCGCTCGGCTCGACGGTATGATGGTGCTCATGGCACGCTTCGCAGAGATTCTACGCACTACTGAACAGAACACCCGGCAGTTCGTCCATGAGGGTATTCACCGAGTCCGGGCTGACTTCTTTCAGTCTGTGCAGATTGTTGCGGCGTCTATGGGCGCTTGGCTTTTCGCTGAGCACATCCTGGGCCACCAGGAACCCATTTTCGCGCCGGTTGCCGCCCTCGTATCTCTCGGCTATGTAAGCGGTGCTAAGCATTCCCGCCGAATCCTTGAGGTCTCCTTCGGCGTGACCCTCGGCATTCTCATTGGCGACCTTCTGCTGATTCTGCTCGGTCACGGCACCTGGCAGGCGGCAGTGGTGCTTTTCTTGACCGTGATTATTGCCCGATTTATTGATAAGGGCATTATTTTTACGATTCAGCTCAGCTTCCAGGCCTGTTTCATGTTGCTACTGCCCGTACCTGACGATGCGTTCACCCGCAGTTTCGACGGTATCGTTGGTGGCGCCTTTGCGTTCCTCGCCATGTACCTGATGCCGCGCGACCCGCGTAAGAACCCGCGTGCCCGCGCGCAGGCTCTCATGGATGCGTTCGCGAAGGTTTTCCAGCTTTCCTCCGAAGCAATCCGCTACTACGACTACAACAAGGCGTACCAGAGCCTGCTTGATGCACGCGCCCTGCAACCGCTGTATGATGCGTGCCGAGGCGACCTGATCACCGCGCAGGGTATGAGCGAGCTGTCGTGGAATAGCCGCAAGAGCAAGGGCGAGCTAGCGCGCATGGCGAAGACTCTCGCCGCGGTAGATTTGGCGATCCGTAACGACCGCGTGCTCAACCGCCGTATGGCGTCCACGATTCACCACGTGCAGCTGCGTACTGCTGCGCAGCTCTCGCTTAGTGACGCGCTGACCGAGCTGTCGCTGGCGGCGCAGAGTCTCGGCCTGGGCATGTCTGCACCGACCGAAGGCGAACGCGAGCACTACATGATGGAGGCACGCGAACGCATGATTAAGCTTGCCGGCACCCTCGAGCCGCGCACGATGGGTGTGGCGACCTTTGAGGGCGAGTCGCTCGTGCTGATGCTCCGCCTGATTGTAGTCGACTTTTTGGAGGCGACCGGCATGTCCCACAAGGACGCCGTGGCGGTTCTGGTGCCCCTGGGCGAGGCGGTCACGAAGCACGCACCGCGTACCTCGGCAATCCCGATTGTTGACGCTGACATGGATAACTCCAAGGTGGTTGACGACGTGACCGATAGCGCGGTGAACACCCACCGCACGAACAAGCTCCACACCCGCTCGATCAACATCATGTTGCACGAGAACGAGGAGGAGAGCCGCTCCTCCTAGCGGGGTTCTAGTGGGGCTCTAGCGGGGTCAGTGGCAACCACAAAGACACAGCGGAGGGGGCTCCCGGCCGGCATTCACGCCAGCCGGGAGCCCCCTCCTCTGCTATCTCTATGCTGTTGATGCGCGGGTGGCTATTTCTGCGGGAAGAGCAGCGCGAGCGCCTCACCCAGGGTGGTTACCTCACGCACGGTCACGCCCTCGGGCACGTCCCCCACGCCGGTCGGGGAGGCGGGCACCAGCACGTGCGTGAAGCCCAGGCGGCCCACCTCCGCAATGCGCTGGCGGATGCCCGGCACGGCGCGCACTTCACCGGCCAGGCCGACCTCGCCGAAGACCGCGAGTTTGCGCGGTAGCGGCTTATTCTGCGCCGCCGAGGCAAGCGCCATGACGCACGCCAGGTCTGCGGCGGGCTCGGCAATTTTTGCACCGCCCACCGTGGAGACGTAGCAGTCGAGCTTACCCACGTTCAGCCCGGCGCGGCGCTGTAGCACCGCCAACAGCATCTGGATACGCGCCGAATCCAGGCCCGAAACGGTACGGCGCGGGGCGGGTGCCACCGCCTGATCCAGCAGTGCCTGTACCTCCGCGAGCAGGGGCCGGCGGCCCTCCATCGTGACGGTCACGCAGGTGCCCGCCACCGGGTGCGGGGTACTGGAGACGAACATGCCGGAGGGGTCCAGCACCGGCGCGATGCCGTCCTCGTGCATGTCGAAGCAGCCCACCTCGTCGGTGGGTCCAAAGCGGTTCTTAATCGCGCGGAGCATGCGGATATTCGAGTGCTTATCGCCCTCGAACTGGCAGACCACGTCCACCAGGTGCTCAAGCAGGCGCGGGCCAGCGATGGCGCCTTCCTTAGTCACGTGACCCACGAGCAGAGTGCACATGTTGCGTTCCTTCGCGGCTGCAATCACGGAGGCGGCGACCTCGCGCACCTGGGTGACACCACCGGCGCTACCCTCAACTTCTGCGGAGGCGAGGGTCTGCACCGAGTCAATGACCAACAGGGAAGGGTTGACCTGCTCGATGTGCGCCAGGGCGGTGCCGAGGTCGGTTTCGCTGGTCAGGTAGAGGGTGTCCGCGATGGCGCGGATGCGGTCGGCGCGGAGCTTGACCTGCGCGGCGGATTCCTCGCCGGTAATGTACAGGACCGGGCGCGGCGGCTGGGTGCTTTGTGCAGGGTTGTTCTGCCCCGCAATTCCGGCGGTGCCGCGCGCGAAGGTGGCGGCAACATCCAACAGCAGGGTGGACTTACCCACGCCGGGTTCGCCCGCCATGAGGATGACCGCGCCGGGTACGAGTCCGCCGCCGAGCACGCGGTCAAATTCGGGGTTTCCGGTGCTCATGTAGGCGGCTACGCGCGAGTCGACTTCTGCGATGGGCTGGGCGGGTTTCTGTACGCTGGATGCGGCGCGGGTGCGCGCGCGGGTGCCCCCGGCGGCTTCTTCGACGGTGCCCCAGGTTTGGCATTCGCCGCAGCGCCCTACCCATTTGGCGGTGGTCCAGCCGCATTCGGTGCAGCGGTAGGCGGGTGCGGTTTTGGTGTTTTTCGTGCGCGCGGTCATGGGTCTATTTTAGGGTCTGGGGCGATATGGTGCGCAGTGTTTGGTCACGGCGAAATGGGGTGCCACAGAACGCATTTTTACTCTTAAACGCAGATAGTTTAGCCCGGTGCACTCCCGTATAAATATCGAGAATATCCGTTCGTTTTTGAGGCACTTTAGCCCGCTGTTCCGCCCCTGACCTGGCTCAATAACCACCCTTACGGGTACAATGGTTTTCGTGCAGATGAATTATAGTGACCTATTGCTTAAAACTATCGCCCGAATCGCCCCCGGCACCGAGCTCCGCGAGGGCCTGGAACGCATCATGCGTGGCCGTACGGGCGCACTCATCGTACTCGGATCCGACCGCACCGTATCCTCCCTGTCGTCGGGCGGTTTCAATATCGACACTGAGTTCTCGGCAACCCGCCTGCGCGAGCTGGCGAAGATGGATGGCGCTATCATCTGCGACCGCGACGCCACCCGCCTGTTGCACGCCGGCGTGCAGCTCATGCCGGACGCCTCCATTGAAACGAACGAGTCCGGCACCCGCCATCGCACCGCCGAGCGCACCGCAATTCAGACCGGTTTCCCGGTGATTTCGGTGAGTGCATCGATGTCCGTGATTTCGGTGTACGTTGACGGCACCCGCTACATGGTTGAGGACAGCCAGTACCTGATGGCTCGCGCAAACCAGGCGATTCAGACCCTTGAAAGCTACAAGAAGCGTCTGCGTTCGGTGCTCTCCAACCTGTCTGCCCAGGAGATTGAATCGAACGTTTCCCTGAGCGACGTGGCGATGACCCTGCAGCGCATGGAGATGGTGAACCGCATTATCCGCGAGGTCAGCCACTACGTGCTGGAGCTCGGCGTGCACGGCCGCCTGATTGCCCTGCAGCTGGAGGAGCTGCGCGCCCCCGAGATGACCGCCAGCGACCTGATTCTGCGCGACTACCTGCCCGAGGTGAACGACGAGCTGATTACCGCCGGCGTTGAGGCTCTGCAGAACCTGGACGATATGGACATCGTGGATCTGCGCACGATTGCCCGCACTGTCGGCTTTGGTGAGAACCCCGACCTGGAGCTACCCCTGCAGCCTCGCGGTTTCCGCCTGCTTGCCGGCATTCCGAGCATCCCGAACGCTATTTCTGAGCGTCTGGTGGAGCGCTTTGGTAGCCTGCAGGCTCTCATGGCGGCGTCCCTTGAGGACCTGCGCGCCGTGGACGGTGTGGGTGAGGCTCGTGCCCGCACGGTGCGTGAGCAGCTCTCCCGCATGGCGGAGAGCAGCCTGGAGAAATATCTCTAAGTCAGCGGCGCGTAATCCCCCCCCCCGGAGAATATTTTTGCGCTATGATGCAGTGACAGCGGAGTTTTCTCCGCACCTTGACACCCCAAGGAGGTCACAATGTCGTACTCACGAGCTAAGTATCCGTCGGCCAAGCACCCCGTCCCGTTCTTCGTGTGGGCGTCCCCCATTCTGTTCCTAATTTACCTGCCGCTGCTGTGGTTCAAGGTCATCCCCAATTCCTTTGAGGTGACCGACCTGTCCACCCTGCTTTTGGCGGCACTACAGTGGACCGCATTCGGAAGCCTGCTCGGGTACCTGGGTGAGCGCCGCTTCGCCAAGCCGCGCGCCTCCAAATAGCGCCACGCAATAGACCTATACAAAAAGCCCCCGCACCGGAGAATATCCAGCACGGGGGCTTTTCGCGCCCATTCACGGGCAAAAACTATGAAAGTTCAGACGTTGTGAACATCAGGTTGGTGAACTACTGAATCACAAAGTTCACCTGAGCCGAGCTCACACCATTCACCGTAGCGGTCGCCCAGTAAGAACCCTTCTGAGCGGTCGAAGCGGAAGAGCAACCCAGGACGTTGATCTTACGGTCCCACGCCAGGTCGGTTGCCGCCTCGGCACCTGCGGCTACCTCAGCCTTCTGAACGGCGGTCGCCGCGCACAGGCTGCGGGTGTACACCTGAGCCGCACCGGAGGTGATGTTCAGGTCCACGCCGGTGTTCGCACCCTCGCCGCCCACAGCGCAGGGGGTCTTCGAGGAGTTCGTGTAGGTCACGTGGAAGGACACCTGCTCACCGGCAGCGAAGGTACGCTTCGCGGGGGTGACGGTCACCTTCAGGTCGTTCGCGGTGCACGCCGCAACAACAGCCGCAGTGGTCACCGAGGGTGCGGGGGTAGTCGGGGTCGCCGCGGGGGTGGTTGCCGCAGGGGTTGCTGCGGCGGTGGTCACGCTTGCAGTGGGTGCCGCAGAAGCGGTCACCGAGGGGGTTGCCGAAGCAGTTGCGGTAGCCGACGCAGACGCGGTCGCGCTAGCGGACGGGGTTGCCGAAGCAGTTTCGGAGGGGCGAGCACTGAAGCTCTGGAAGGGCGCACCGGAAGGCGTCGCGGTGGAGGCTACAGTGGCGTCCTTCTTGCCGTTAATCATGCCGACCATGGAGGTCACGCCGGCAACCAGCAGCAGAATGACAGCGAGCAGAGCAATGACCGCCACGATACGACGGCGGCGGTAGACTTCGGGAGGCAGAACGGGACCATTTTCAGACATACCTCAAGGATACCGGGTTTAACCCTGAGAATCACAGTGAACCCCGTTCATGCGGTTTTGGGAATATATGCCCCGTGGCGTAGGCTTTTCGGATGACCTCAGAGCCCAAACGCACCGCACGCACACGCCCCGAACCCACCCTGCCCGAAGGCACCAATATCGAGGCGCTTCACCACCGAATCAACGGGTGGTTCCTCGACCAGGCACGCGATTTGCCGTGGCGTCGTGACGAGTGCACCCCCTGGGGCGTGATGGTCAGCGAGTTCATGCTGCAGCAGACCCCCGTCAAGCGCGTTCTGCCCGTGTGGGAGGAGTGGATGCGCCGCTGGCCCACCCCCGCCGACCTTGCCGCCGAGCCCACCTCGGAGGCGGTGCGCGCCTGGGGTAGGTTGGGTTACCCGCGCCGCGCGCAACGTCTGCACGGTGCCGCCGTAGCGATTGTGGAGCAGCACGGCGGTGAGGTTCCCGCCGACTACGAGGCGCTGCTGGCTCTGCCGGGCGTGGGTTCCTACACGGCGGCTGCGATTAGCGTGTTCGCGTTCGGTCTGCGCGCCACCGTGATTGATACGAATATCCGCCGCGTGCACGCGCGTGCGGTCTCCGGCAAGGCGCTGCCCTCCCGTTCGTTGACGGCGGCTGAGACTCGCCTGGCGGAGGCGCTCATGCCCGCCGATACCCCCACCTCCTGCCTGTGGAATGCTGCAACCATGGAGCTTGGCGCGCTGGTCTGCACGGCGAAGTCCCCGAGCTGTCAGCTGTGCCCGGTGGAGGACCTGTGCGCCTGGGTTGCGGCAGGCAAGCCGGAGGCGGACTACACCCCCAAGGGCCAGAGCTGGCACGGCACGGACCGTCAGGTGCGCGGCGCGGTGATGGCGGTGCTGCGTGCGGCGCATGAGCCAGTGGAGCGCGACCTCATCCTGGGTGCATCTTCGGGCGCAGACTCAGCCAGCGGCACGACCTCACCCGACCTGGCGTTCCCGGCGAATGCACCTGCCGCGGTGCACCGCCCGCTCAAGGCGCTGTACGCCCTCTCCCCCGCCACCGAGCAGCTGCAGCGCTGCTACGCGGGGCTTCTGGCGGACTCTCTCGCCCGCGAAGTCGCCCAGGGCGGTACTGTGCTCGTCTCGCTCTAGTACCCGCCACAGAGAGGCTCCTAGAGGCCCCTAGAGCCTCCCAAACACGTAGAAACGCCTGTGGGGCGGTACCGGATACTTCCGGTACCGCCCCACAGGCGTTTAGTGCGCTAAAACCTAGCTACCTAGGGTTTATTCCAGGGCTTGCGCTAGAGCCTAGTCGTTGCCCTGACCCTCAGCGGCAGGTGCCTCAGCTGCGGGAGCCTCGGAAGACTCGCCCTCGTTCAGCTCCTGCACCGAATCCAGAGCCAGCTCCTTCATCGGCTGCGAAGAGAAGACGAACTTCGCGGAGTCGCCCTCACCTTCAACGTCCACGGTAATCTTCTCACCGGGCTTGATGTCGCCGAAGAGGATCTTCTCAGACAGGGCATCCTCGATGTTGCGCTGCATCTCGCGGCGCAGAGGACGGGCACCCATGGACGGGTCGTAACCCTTAGCCGCCATGAGAACCTTTGCAGCGTTGGTCAGCTCAATGGACATATCCTGCTCCGCCAGGCGCTTAGCCAGGCGACCCACGAACAGGTCCACAATCTGCAGAATCTCAGACTCGGAGAGCTGCGGGAAGACGATAATGTCGTCCACACGGTTCAAGAACTCGGGGCGGAAGTGCTCCTTGAGGTTCTCCATCACGCGTGCCTGCATGCGCTCGTAGTCGGCTGCGGTGTCATCCATCGCCTGGAAACCAACCGGGATGCGGCGGTTCACGTCACGCGAACCCAGGTTGGTGGTCATGATGATGACGGTGTTCTTGAAGTCCACCACGCGACCCTGCGAGTCGGTCAGGCGACCGTCTTCCAGGATCTGCAGCAGCGAGTTGAACAGGTCGGCGTGAGCCTTCTCAACCTCATCGAACAGGACCACGGAGAAGGGCTTGCGGCGGACCTTCTCGGTCAGCTGGCCGCCCTCATCGTAGCCAACGTAGCCGGGAGGCGCACCGAACAGACGCGAAACGGTGTGCTTCTCCTGGTACTCGGACATATCCAGGGTGATGAGCGAATCCTCATCGCCGAACAGGAACTCGGCAAGTGCCTTAGCGAGCTCGGTCTTACCCACACCGGTCGGGCCGGCGAAGATGAACGAACCACCGGGACGGCGCGGGTCCTTCAGACCTGCGCGGGTACGGCGGATAGCGCGGGACAGTGCCGCAATAGCGTGCTCCTGACCGATGACGCGCTTGTGGAGCTCCTGCTCCATGGTCAGCAGGCGGGTCGACTCTTCCTCGGTGATCTTGTAGACCGGGACACCGGTGGAAGCAGCCAGAACCTCAGCAATGACCTCGGGGGTCACGGTGCCGAATGCGTCGCCGCCTTCGCGCCATGCCTTCTCGGCTTCTTCCTTCTCAGCCAGGACCTTCTGCTCCTGATCACGCAGGCCTGCGGCCTTCTCGTAATCCTGGGAGTTGATGGCGTCTTCCTTCTGCTGGCGCAGCTTGGCGGCCTTCTCGTCGAGCAGCTTGATTTCCGGGGGTGCGGTCATGCGCTTGATGCGCAGGCGTGCGCCCGCCTCGTCAATCAGGTCGACTGCCTTATCCGGCAGGAAGCGGTCGGAGATGTAGCGTGCCGCGAGGTTCACGGCGGTCTCAATTGCCTCGTCGGTAATGGTGACGCGGTGGTGTGCCTCGTACTTATCGCGCACACCCTTGAGGATCTGCACGGCGAGCTCCTGGGAGGGCTCCTCAACCTGAATCGGCTGGAAGCGGCGCTCCAGGGCGGCATCCTTCTCAATGTGCTTGCGGTACTCGTCCAGGGTGGTGGCACCGATGGTCTGCAGTTCGCCTCGAGCCAGCATGGGCTTGAGGATGGAGGCAGCGTCAATCGCGCCCTCTGCGGCACCCGCACCGACGAGGGTGTGAATCTCGTCAATGAACAGGATGATGTCACCGCGGGAGCGGATTTCCTTCAGGACCTTCTTCAGGCGCTCTTCGAAGTCACCGCGGTAGCGCGAACCTGCGACCAGGGAGCCGAGGTCCAGGGTGTACAGGTGCTTGTCCTTGAGGGTCTCGGGGACGTCACCGTGCACGATAGCCTGTGCCAGGCCCTCCACGACGGCGGTCTTACCGACGCCGGGCTCACCAATCAGCACGGGGTTGTTCTTGGTACGGCGGGAGAGGACCTGCATAACGCGCTCCATCTCCTTGTGGCGACCGATGACCGGATCCAGCTCGCCCTCACGTGCAGCGGCGGTGAGGTTGCGGCCGAACTGATCCAGGATGGTCGAACCCGCGGGAGTGCCTTCGCGAGAGTTACCTGCACCCACGCCGGCGGTTTCCTTCTCACCGGAGTTGTTGCCGGGGTAGCCGGAAATCAGGTCCATAACAGCCTGGCGCACAGCGGCAGGCTCAGCGCCCAGCTTGACCAGCACCTGGTTTGCCACGCCCTCGTTCGCACGAACCATGCCCAGCAGGATGTGTTCGGTGCCAATGTAGCCGTGGTTCAGCTGAATAGCCTCGCGCATGGACAGTTCGAGAACCTTCTTCGCGCGGGGGGTGAAGGGGATGTGGCCGTTAGGCGCCTGGGGGCCGGGGCCGACGATGTCCTGAACCTGTTCACGTACTGCGTTCAGGGTAACGCCCAATGATTCCAGGGCGCGAGCACCGATGCCTTCGCCCTCGTGAATCAGACCGAGCAGCAGGTGTTCGGTACCGATGTAGTTGTGGTTGAGCATGCGTGCCTCTTCCTGGGCAAGCACCACAACGCGCCGAGCTCGATCGGTAAAGCGTTCAAACATTTACGCACTCCTTGCATTTTCCTATTGATACAAGAGTACGTTGAGCTGCGGGTTTATGCCCCGCGTGTGGGCGCCTGTTCGCCATCAAGAGAACAGATGAGCTGTTCGGGGCGTTTTGAGCGTGTTTTCGGGCGCTTAGGAGGGGGTTCCGCGGGTGGTTTTGAGGGGTCTAGCTCACGCAGGTGAACCTACCCTGAAGGTAGATGAGCACTGCCCGGTCGATAGTGGTTGCTTTTGCAGGGGTTGCCTCTGCAGAGTGTGCGCATAATACCGCCGGATGTACTGCGGGGAGGGGCTACGAGTGGGCTCTGAGGGGAGGTAGCGCCGAAACGAGGATGCCCGGGAAAGCAGAACACACAAGAAGCCACGCAGACCCACACGGGAACCCCCAGTTTTCTGCACGCGCGTGAATATATTGCAGAAATTTTTAAAAATTTATATGTTTACGTGAGAAATTTCAATAATTCGCAAAAATATATACGGCTCGATTATTGGCAGAATATTTCCACATAATTCCCAGGCAATCTACAGCAGAATTTCCTCCGACAATCATCTCGGCACCAGGGAAGTATCAGGGTAAATCTCCACGACAGCGCACGGGTGGCATGCTTATTATTTTCGGCTCTATTCAGGGTAGACCCCACACCCCACACAGGGGGAATATCCCGACGAATAACAACAGCATCAAAGAGATTAATGCGCCAACACCTTTAGTGTTCCTGCCGATGCATGAAATCTAAATGAACGCAGAACCCGAATGTGTACTATGCCCCTGCGTTCAACCAATACCCTTCTCGGTATTGCACCGATTGCCCCATCAACCAGCCCCATATATTTTACACGTAAATAGTTAATTGGAATTAGCCATAAAACATCTCCCATTCAGATATACAGAACATACAACACGCATAAGAAGGCAAAACAAAAGGCGGACGGTGATAACACCGTCCGCCCTAAGCACCCGGAGGTTTAGAACCTTAAAGAACCAACCCCTCCGGCTACACGCAATGCGTAGAACCCTTAGTCCTGAGCCTTCATTGCTTCGTAGTATGCGTCCTGAATATCCTGGTGGATGCGGCCGCGGTCAGAGACCTTGTGGCCGTTAGCCTTAGCCCACTCGCGGATTGCTGCGGTCTCAGGGTTACGCTTAACCGGAGCAGCGGTGCCGCGGGGTGCACGGGTGCGCTGGGTAGCGGTACCCTGCACGCGGCGGGACTTTGCCACGAAGGGGCGGATAGCGTCACGCAGGCGAGCTGCGTTAGCGGAGGACAGGTCGATCTCGTAGTGAGCGCTGTCCAGGCCGAAACGGATGGTTTCGTCTGCGGGGCCGCCGTCGAGATCGTCTTCAAGGATGATGCGAACCTTCTGTGCCATTGAGGCACCTCCTCATCTGTTGCATATATCCTGTGGATAAACCCAAAAGCCTCTATCGGAGATTGAGAAAATAGTGTGCCGGATATATTTATGTACTAATTTTCTTTCACATAATAACAGAAATATATTAAAGATTCCGAAAACTTCCTGAATATTGAAACAATGCGCTGATCGCCCTGAGCGATATATCCATTCCGTTCACCTCCGTTAAATCCTCACCCACCCCGCACACATTAATGCGCAGTTTAGAGTGCAAATACTTTGGATTCCTCCGGCACACACTATGGGGACAATATCGAACAATGCACAACACGGCACCACCAACAATCCCCAGGAATTACATCACCCGCACGGGCACCCACAATACGCTATTCACTCCAGGCATTCCCAGGCTATTCAAAAGCGAAATTCTGGTCCTATCCCAACAGCTCATTCTTTTCTATGCGACACATTCGTGTATAAGAGCAGAAACCCCCGCCAGAACGAATAGAGCAGCATAAATCAGCACCAGAATAGAGTAAAAAAGCACCGAAAAACGCCCCTGACCTGTGCAAATACCAATCCAAGCCCACAGCACACGCTATACACCGTGCAAAAGAGTGCACGCAAAAACGGCGGGTGCCGCAGATACAACCGTATCCGCGGCACCCGCCGCATTATCGCCTCTCAAGGTGAAGCTAAAGCTTAGGCTTCCGGCTTCATCAAGGGGAAGAGAATAGTCTCACGAATACCGGGCTGACGCACCACAGTACCCGGACGCTCCGGATCCTGGTCGCCCGCCAGCAGCATAATCAGACGGTCAATGCCCAGACCCAGGCCACCCATCGGGGGCGCACCGTGCTCCAGGGCGCGCAGGAAGTCCTCATCCAGCTCCATCGCCTCATCGTCACCGGCAGCAGCCAGCAGCGACTGAGCGGTCAGGCGCTCACGCTGAATGACCGGGTCAATCAGCTCGGAGAACGCGGTACCGCGCTCCATACCGCCAATAATCAGGTCCCACGCCTCAATCAGAGGTTCACCGGAACGGTGCGGACGAGCCAGCGGCTGAGCGCTCGGCGGGTAATCGTACACGAAGGTCGGGTTCACCAGGGTCGGCTCAACAATCTCACCGAAGAGCTCGGTCACCAGCTTCTCAGCGTCCCACTTCGGGTCGATGTCCACCTCGTGCTTCTCAGCGATCTCACGCAGCACAGAAGCGTCAGTCTCAGGGGTGATCTCAACGCCCACAGCCTCAGACAGGCCCGGGTACACCCCGACCCACTTCCACTCACCGAACAGGTCGATGGTGCCGTTCTCGGTCTCAATACGCTCGGTACCAACAGCCTTCGCGCAGGACTGGATAATCTCCTTCATGCGCTCAGCCATCACGAACTGGTCTGCGTAGGTCTCGTAGCACTCCAGGGTGGTGAACTCGGGGCTGTGGGTCGAGTCCACACCCTCGTTACGGAACACGCGGCCAATCTCGTACACACGCTCAATACCGCCCACCACAGCGCGCTTCAGCGGCAGCTCGGTCGCAATACGCATGGTCATCGGCTGGTCGAAAGCGTTCAGGTGGGTGCGGAACGGGCGAGCAGTCGCGCCACCGTGCACCAGCTGCAGAACGGGGGTCTCAACCTCAATGTAGCCGTGATCCTCCAGCACGCGGCGGACGGTGCGGGTAATCAGGGCGCGCTTCTTCACCAGCTCGCGAGCCTCCTCGCGAACCATCAGGTCCAGGTAACGCTGGCGAACGCGGGTTTCCTCGTTCAGGTCCTTGTGCAGAACCGGCATGGGGCGAAGAGCCTTAGACGCCATCTTCCAGTCGGTCACCATAATGGACAGCTCACCGCGGCGAGAAACAATCACGCGGCCGGTCACGAACACGTGGTCGCCCAGGTCAACCAGGGACTTCCACTCAGCCAGGGACTCCTCGCCAACCTCAGCCAGCGAAAGCATCGCCTGGATGCGCTTGCCCTCGGTGCCACCCTGCAGGGTCGCGAAGCACAGCTTACCGGTGTTACGAACGAACACCACGCGGCCGCCCACGTGCACCACACGGTCGGTCTCGTCGCCAGCCTTCAGTTCGCCGGATTCCAGCTTCGGGTCGTACTCGGCGCGCAAATCCTCAATGTGGTTGGGCTCCACGCGGTTACCCTCAGAATCCAGCAGACCCACCGGGTATGCCTCACGACCGGACTCGATCAGCTTCGCGCGCTTCTCCAGGCGAATCTGCATCTGCTCGGACATATCAGCAATCGCCGGTGCGGCAGTGTGCTCAGTGCTCACAGTGATACCTATCTGTGTAGTGTGTTGGGGACTCTTCTAAACGAACGAACGCTTAGCGCAGGTCCATGTTGTCAATCAGGCGGGTCGGGCCAACGAACGCGGCAACCAGTGCCAGCACTCGCTCCGACTCCTCAGTCGGCTCACCGAAAGTCATCGGGTCGACCAGTTCCAGGTAGTCAAGGCGTACACCCGGAGTGGAGTTGATACGCTCACGCGCACCGTCCAAATCAATCTCGTGGAAGCCACGGTTCAGCGAATTCTCACGCAGCATCGCCAGGGTGCGGGACAGCACCAGGGCAGACTCGCGCTCCTCATCCGACAGGTAGCTATTACGCGAAGACAGCGCCAGGCCGTTATCGTCGCGAACAATCGCCACTGGGCGCATGGTCACGTCGTGGTTGAAATCGTGCACCATACGCTGAATCAGGATGTACTGCTGAGCGTCCTTCTGACCGAAGTACGCGTTCACCGGATGGTTACCCGCAGCGGGGCGAATAATGTTGAAGAACTTATTGACCACGGTCAGCACACCGTCAAAGTGGCCGGGGCGGGTCGCACCCTCAAACTTGGTGCCCAGCTCGCCGCTCGAAATGCGAATCAGCGGGTCACCGTCGGGGTACATCTCTTCAACCTCGGGGGCAAAAATAATGTCAACACCGGCGGCACCAGCCAGGGCAGCGTCTGCCTCCAGGGTGCGCGGGTATGCTTCGTAATCCTCGCCGGGGCCAAACTGCAGCGGGTTCACAAAAATGGAGGCGACCACTACATCATTCTGTTCAGCGGCGCGACGCAACAGGGTTGCGTGGCCGTCGTGCAGGGCGCCCATGGTGGGCACGTAGCCCAGGGATGCGTTCTTGTACTGAACTGCGGTGCCGTTCTGCTCCGCCTCCTGGCGGGCTGCCCGGTCCAGTTCCTCCTGCGCTGCGGCAAGAGATTCGGTGATTGCCGTGCGGAACTCCGCAATGGTGGTCACGACTCGGGGCATCGAAGTCTCAGTCATGACGAGAACTCCTTGTTTTCGGGGGCTGAATCATCAATATCGCCGGGGTGGTTGCGGTCCGAAGACTCACCCAGCAGATTCTCAATTCGTCCCAGTTGTTCATCGTTTAACAAACCTCTATTATGCGCTCTTTTTGCGGTTGCGTGTGCCAGAGCGGCATAAGAGTCTGTAATATCACCTGTTTTCTCATGCTCTGAGTACTCATTCAGAGCCTGAAGGTGAGCCTTCACGGTGCCGGCGTCTCCGCGTGCCACGGGCCCGGTGAGAGCACCCTCACCGCTGGCGAGCGCATTGTCCACGGCGGCTCGCACGAGCGGCCCCATGTAGCGTGCCGGGTCCTCAATACCGATGGAGGCGAGCATCTGCTGGGACTGACCCAGGATGGTCACGAGGTGGTTCGCGGCGTGCGCTAGAGCGGCGTGGTAGAGCGCTCGGTCGGCCTCGGCAACGTGCACGGGTTCACCGCCCATCTCCACCACGAGTGCCTGAGCAATCGGGATGAACGGTGCAGGCCCGGTCACGGCGAAGCAGGTGCCGTTCAGGCGCTGCAGGTCCACGGACATGCCGGTAAACGTCATGGCGGGGTGAATCGCCAAACCGATAGCGCCCAGCGCGGTCGCCGGTGCCAGAACCTCAGTGCCGTGACGGCCGGAGGTGTGCACCAGAATCTGACCGGCGGTAATACTTCCCGAGGACGCCAGGTAGGTGACGAGGCCCGGCAGCTCATCATCGGGAACCGCAAGAATCAGCAATTCGCTACGCTCAGCAATCTGCTCCACCGGCAGCAGCGGCACATCGGGAAGCAGCATCGCGGCGCGCTCCTGAGAAGCCTCAGACACCGCGTGAACGCCCACAATAGTGTGCTCACAGGCGCGCAAAGCCGCGCCGAGGACGGCTCCGACCCTCCCGGCGGAAATAATTCCAATGCCCAAACGCGCAGGTTTTGAATGCTGTATCACGGCTTTAAGTATATTCTCCCTTTCGCACAGGCCCTGCCGTCGGTGTCACGAAGAACACTGACGGCAGGGCGCGATCTGTAGTTTTGCTACCCGCTAACCTGGCGGGGAAGCTCAGCTGACGGGCTGGCTTAGGGACGCCCACTCATCACCGGTACGCGGTAGTAGGGCTCAATACCCTCCAACCGAACCGTCATCAACCACACCAGATCCTCGCATACACGCGGCGGCAAGTGCATCATGAGCGTGCGCACCGGGCCGGGCACCGTACCGAAATGCACGCTCGCGCATCCGAAGGCACGCTGCAGCGGGCCCTGACCTCGGCTCACGCTCAGCACACGGCTGACCGGAACAATCGACAGCGTACGGATAAAGTAGCCGCCACGAATCAGCAACAGGTCACCGCGCGTATGCTCACCAACGCTCGAACGCGCCGCATCAGAATCAATGCGAGTGGTCGCCTGCACCGAACCGGCAGTGTAACCGACCGTGGTCACGCCGTTACGCTTCCAGGTGAGCAGGTCCATCCAGCGCGCCGAAGAGGGCGTCACAATCATTGCCGGAACCTGCGGCTTCTGACTCTTCAGCGAACCATCGGCGGTATCCAGCAGCACCTGCGCCTGCGCCTCATCCAGCGCGGGTAGGAGCAGACGCAGCGCCATCAGCGTCTCCTGCTTATTGCCGACCGGCAGGGCAACATTGCGGGTCACCAGCTTCTGGTTGTCGTTCTGCTCAATACCAATACCGGCAATGGTCATCTTGATGCGGTACCAGCCGAACGCACGCCACAGAATGGACTGCTCCACGGCGAGCGCCTGAATACGCTCAACCATCACGTTCTGCGTGTGCGTGCCGGTGAAACCGTAGCGCAGGGTCACGCCGCCCTGACCGCTGGGGGTGATTTTGAAGTTCGCGGCACCGTCAAAACGCGCCCACAACGTACCCAAGTAACCGAGCAGCGGTACGAAGGTGCCGGGTAGCAACGCCATGAAAATCAGGAACGGACTCTCGCCATCCATGATCGCGGCAATGACCGCGGCACCAACCATGAGGGCCACGGCGGGCACCAGCCACACCAGGTGCTCCAGCATGATGGAGGCAATCAGACGCACATTCGAGATGCGGAAAATCGGCGGCTGCGAGGGGTCAGCCGCGACCGGCATCGGCATACGAGCGCCGCGGCGGGATGCGCCGGGCTGCTGAGTACCGGGGCGCTGGGGTGCAGACTGCTCGGGTGCGAGCTGCTGGGCGCCCTGCTGAGGCGCTACCAGCTGAGTGCCGTCCTGTACGGTACCGTCCTGCAGAGGCGCACCATAGGACGCCTCGTAAGATGCCTCAAACGGCTGGTGCAGCTGATCCGCATCCGGCATGCGCTCAGCCGAAATCTGCATGCTCTCGGGCAGCACGTCGACCGGGCGGCCAGCCGCCTCCGAACGCAGCAGGTTAATACTCGCCATCGCGGTGCGGCGCAGAACCTCCGCCTTGCGGGCAGAAACGTACTTGATGTGCAGCGCCTCCGAAGAGCCGTCAGCCACCTCAAAACGAAGCTCCGACAGACCCAGCAGGCGCGCCACCAGAGGACGCGAAATGTCCACGCTCTGCACGCTCTCCAGACGGATCGTGCGGTTCTTCTTGAACAGAAAACCGCTGCGGCGGTGAATCGCTAAATCATCCAGGCTGTAGCGGGTAAACCACCAGTCAATCGAGCCACCGACCAGAATCAGTACGAGCACGGCGAAGCCGATGAGCTGCGAGTACGTCGCGCTGAGGTAACTACTGTTCTCGTCGAATGCCTGCGTCAGGCGCGCACCCCACTCATTCGGCGGGGTGGTCAGAATATTCAGGATAATGCTCTGAAAGAAGCCGAACGCCAGCAGAATAATGAACCAGAGGTTCATGATGAACGTGCGGATATCGGCGCGCCACCACTTCTGCTCCTGCGGCGCCTGAGGGGCAGGAGGCTGCGGTGCCTGCGGCGCGGGGTTGGGCGGAACCGGGGTACTCATTAGAGTGCCGCCATTCGCTCATCGGCGCGGCGCACCAGATCTGCACGCAGCTCCTCCGCCACGTTCAGCGGAATACCGAACAGCACCATCGTGCCGGTGGTCGTGCCCGCGGTGCGCACCGTCAGGCGGGCAACACCGCACATGCGCTCCAGAGGGCCCGAATCCACATCAACATACTGGATGCGGCCGTACGGCATGGAGCTCATCGAACGGAACACGATACCGCGGCGAGCCATCAGGTGATTCGACTCCAGCGCGTAGCCGAGCGCGCGAGTACGGCGCGGAGTGGTCAGAATCCACCACAGACCCCACAGACCAAACACCGCGACCACCACCAGGCCGACGATGCGTAGCGCCTCCGGGCCGCCGAAGAACGTGCCCGCACAATACATGGCAACACCCGCAAGGATCGGGAGCGCCAAGGCAGAAATAGTGTGAACAAAACGAACCGTCAGGTAGCCGGAGGCGGCGGGCACCCACTGCGGCTCCGGCACGGGCTGAGAGGCTACCGGCTGGGAGCTTACCGGCTGAGAAGGTGCCGGCTGCGCGGGAACCTGCTGAGGCGCGTTCGGGTACGCGGCAGCGGGCGGAACCTGCTGTCCATACTGCGTCTGCTGGTTATTCTGGGTCTGCTGTCCATACGGGGCACCAGGCTGACCGTAAGCCGCCTGCTGGTACTGCCCGTACTGGTTCTGCTGAACAGGCTGGCTCTGCACAGGCTGGCCCTGACCATACTGACCATACTGACCCTGCTGGGCGCCCTGCCCATACTGGCCATTCGGCGAATAACTATTCTGGTTAGGAGCCGACATAGGTTCCTCCCTCTCGCGGCTTGACAGCACCGGAAGAGGAGGCCGCATCCTCATCATCCTCCGGCGGAATACGACAACAATGCTGAGCCCACAGGCCAGCAATCAGCAGGGCAACACTGCCCACACAATTAACAAGAACCTCCCAAAAGACCACCGAAAAACCGCGCACAGACACCATCGCCACATGGTAGCCAAGAATCGCAGCACACCAGCCCGTCAACAGGGCACCGGTCATGATGGAACCCTGCGCATACGCCACCGCACGCGCCGCAAGAATCGGGCCCATATGCGGCACCTTCTCACGCGTCTGAATACGACGATAACGAGCCACCTGCACACCCAGCCACACGGCACCCGCCGCAACCAGCAGGCACACCGCGCCGAGCATCCACGAAAAATTCAGCTCACCAAAACCGGCGCCAATCATCACGGAATTCACCATAAGAGCGGCAGCGGCACCGCACACAGCCGCCACAATAATCGCCCGATAACTCAGGGGCTTCATGGTGTTTCCTTTCGGTAGGTTCCTCTACCTTCCAGAGTGCCACATTTAAGGCTGATCAGGTACCTGCATCTCACGCATATAGCTAATAGCGTCTTCATCCGCCCCAAGCAGCGTGCGGGACAGCTCCGCAACGTTCACGACCTCGCGGCTCAGCGGCGCAGGAACCTCATCCGGCCGCTCCCCCGAAGGCTCCGCACGCCGGGTCACCGTCAGGCGCGCCTGCGGGTCCATCTGCGCCCACGGCACCAGCACAAAAGCACGCTCCTGCGCCCGCGGATGCGGCAAAGTCAGCACCGGATCCTCAGAGATCACGCCGTCATAGTCAATCACGTCAATATCGAGGGTGCGCGGACCCCAACGCACCAGGCGCTCACGGTGATGCGCCGCCTCCACCGCATTACACAGCTTCAGCAGCTCGTAGGCGCCCAGGTCAGTTGCCACCTCAATGACCGCGTTCACGAAATCCGGCTGACCCGCCGGGCCACCCACCGGGGCGGTACGGTACAACCCGGAGGCGCGCACCAGCTGCACGCCGCCCGCCACCAGGTCGGCGACGGCACGCTCCAGGGTGTCTTCGCTTTCGCCCAGGTTCGAGCCCAACGCCAACACCGCGCGGTGCTTCTGCGTGCTGAGTTTCTGCGTATCGGTTTTCTGGGTGCCCGGCACTAGCGGCCGCCCTCAGTAGCACGCTCGCGGAACGCGCTCACCGCCACGTTACCGAACGGCAACTCAATCGGCGCCTGCGGCTTCGACACGGTAATCTCCACCGCCTGAACGTACTCAAACATCGCGAGGATACCCTCGGCAATATTCACGGCAAGGGTCTCAATCAGATCCAGCGAACCGTTCGTAATGTGGCGGTGAATCAGGTCCACCACCAGCGCATAGTTCGTGGTCTTCGTCAGGTCATCCGTGGCGGCTGCGGCGGAGAAATCGCTGTACAGGGTCGCATCCACGACGAAGGGCTGGCCGTCGCGCTTCTCAAAATCGAGCACGCCGTGGTAGCCCTTGGCGGTAATGCCGGTGAGGGTGATGCGGTCGTGGCGTGCGTAATCTGCCTGGGTCATTGGGGTCTCCTAGAGGGTATTCGGGTAGTCGGCGAGCGAGGTTTAGCTGACAGAACGCAACGCAGAGGCGACCGTCACCGCATCCACGCTGGCGGGCACGTCATGCACGCGCACCGCCCACACGCCGCGCGCCGCCACCAGGGCGGTCACCGCCGCAGAGGCTGCCGCACGGTGCTGAGCCGGGCGCGGTTCCGACAGCGGCTGCCACAGTTCGCGTTCAGCCTCACCCGCATCGGTTGCGGTGAAGCCGCTCGCGTTCAGGCGCTCGGCCAGCGCCATATCCGCCGCGGTCAGAGCGTTGGCGATAAAACGCTTGCGGGAACCGGCAATGAGCAGGCGGTGGCCCAGGCCCTGTAGCTCGTCAATGGCGGCGAGCAGCTCCCAATCCTGCATGCCGCCCTTCGCGAAGCCCAGACCCGGGTCAAGAATCAGGTTCTGGGGCAGCACACCGGCGGCAAGGAAACGCTCACGCAGGCCGGTCAGCTCCTCCACAACCTCGGTGACCACGCCGCGCGGGTACTCCGCCAGGCTGTTCATGGTCTGGGAGGTGCCGCGGGCGTGCATGAGGATGTACGGCACCTGCAGTTCAGCGGCGGTTTCAATCATTTCATTGCTCACGTTCAGACCGGACACATCGTTGATGATGTGCGCACCGGCGGCAATGGCGGCGCGAGCGGTCTGCGGGTTCATGGTGTCAACGCTGATGGTGGTGCCCATCTGCGCGACTGCCTCGATGACGGGCAGGATGCGGCGCTGCTCCTCCTCCACGCTGATGCGCACGGCACCGGGGCGGGTGGATTCGCCGCCAATGTCGATAATGGAGGCGCCCTCGGCAATCATGCGGGCGGCGCGGGCGATGGCGTCGGTGGCGGCGTAGTGCTGGCCGCCGTCGCTGAAGGAGTCGGGGGTGACGTTGAGGATGCCCATCACGAGGGTGCGTTCGGCGGCGAGCACGTCGCAGGGCAGGGGGGCTACACGGGTGGTGTGTGTGGATTCAGTCATGGGTTTATCGTACCGAATCTGCGGTGCGGTGGAGTTTGGCGCAGTGATTGGGGTGGGGGTTGGGACAGCGATGGGGCGATTCTGGGGACACGGCATGCAATACTTGCATTACAGATACTTATTTAAAGGTATGCTGGGAGGGCACGCATACCGTGCCGAGCGCGTTCCCGGTCGGCGGCGCGCACCCACACATACATACTCTAGGAAGTGACTCATTGTGAATATGAAGACTGGAGCTTGGATCCTCTCCCTGGTAGCTCTTGCCGCGCTGGTGACTATTGTGCTCGCTGAAGGTGCTCCTGCCGTGCGCTGGATTGCTTTCGGCACCGCGACCGGTTGCGGTTTCATTGCCGTGGGCTTGATCGTGACTCTTGCCCTGGGTTGGGATAATCCGAGCGAGGCGAAGGGTAGCTTGAAGCGTTAGCGGCGGGGCTCTTCTAGCTTCTGCGGTGCGGCATGATCGGCGCCGCCACGGCCGCGGAAGGTACCGGCTCAGAACACATTCTCAGAGCACTTTGGCGATGCGAAAAGGGGCGGAGGCTTTCACCTCCGCCCCTTTCAGCGTGTCCATAAGCTGTGAAGATTTTAGCTCCACAAACGGGTTTCTTCCCAACCTTGCGGTATGCCCATAGCCCGCGATACATCAACCCCAGGAACGGAAATATTAGGCCGTTCCTTCAGGATCTGAGTCAGAGATTCCGTATCCCCGATTCCGCCCTGGTCCATCAGATATTTGAGGAGGGTGAGCATGCCGAAGGTCTTACACATCTTATGGTTCTCTTCAGCCTGCGGCACACCAAATAGGTCAACAACCTCACGGATTTCAGGGCTCTCAACTCTTCCACCTCTCAACACACGCGGCAGGCGAGGCTCTGGGTGCAGCTTATTGTAGAACCTACTTTGATGCGCACAAATATTGCGCATTACCCGCAGCGAGTTAATCCAAGTTTCCAACTGAGGGTCAGTACACCCTAAGGCTTTCGCGATATCTCGTCGAATATTTGGCGGGGAGACCAAATACAGATTCTGTAGAGCCCCCAAATCTAGAACTTCCACCACAACCCATACAGGCAGCTTCCCGCCGTATTGTTCACGGTGATGCTTCACGAATTCTTCCTCAGAAGTACGAATAAGTTGTTCGCTTTTTCTTGTGAATCTGTTCCAAGCAGTGCGCCTTTTACTACCTTGGAGGTCACATCGGGTTTCATCCTCGTATATGAGTGGATCCACTTCCCCGAGTAAATTCCCTAGGCGGGACCGCATATACACCTCAAACTGCGAGAAATACGAAAACGCAATGGACCGAAGATTACGGTCATATTCATACAGGGCCACGATATCTTCAAAGACAGTTCCGGGTATGAAAGTATCCGAGCGTTGCCCGCTTCCCGCCGGTCGCCGGAACGAATAGTAGTAACCACTCAGACGGTAGTAACTAACACGCTCAAGGACGTGAACGGTATGTTCCTGAGAACCTACGAGCATACCTCGCTGGCGCAAGATTCCAACCTGCTGTTCATATGTTTTAAATGGTTTTATGATTGAAGACATACACTATCCATCACTTGATATCGTTTCATCATCATAACTCTTTAATAATATCAATATAAGGATATTAAGGGTATAACTACACGGATGTAAGTCATCTCTGTCTTGTTAAGGTCATCGTTTAAAAACGATGACCGGCTCCAGACCCCTGATGGGCGGAACCGGCCGCGGTTATTTTCGCTCCTGATGAGGAGCGGAACAGTTATGCATTCATCAACAACGGTACGTGAAGAGCGCTGTACATAGCGTTAACAAAAAGAAGACCGGTCCTGTACTCCCGAAGGAGTGGTGCCGGTACTAGTGGTACTACTCTACAGCTGATGACGCCCTCTACGCAAGGGCTCTCGTCATACGACCCAACAAAAGCGGCTACACGGCACAGGGGTATAGCGCAAGGGGGCAGGATTCCTTAGAATCCTGCCCCCCTGTCGCACGCATAGCTATATGCTCATTCCATGCGCTTAGCGCTGCGAGAAGATCAGGCTCATCGCCTCCGCACGGGTTGCGCCGTTCATCAGCGCACCGCGCACCGCGCTAGTCACGGTCTTCGCGCCCGGCTTACGCACACCGCGCATCGACATGCACATGTGCTCAGCCTCAATCACCACAATCGCGCCGCGCGGGTTCAGGTGCTCCTCCAGAGCCTCCACCACCTGCGTGGTCAGACGCTCCTGCACCTGCGGGCGGCGAGCGTACATATCCACCACGCGGGCGAGCTTGCTCAGACCGGTCACCTTACCGTCCGGGCCGGGGATGTAACCCACATGCGCCACGCCGTGGAACGGCACCAGGTGGTGCTCACAGGTCGAGTAGAACGGGATGTCCTTCACGAGCACCATCTCAGAGTGGGCGATGTCGAAGGTCGTACCCAGAATCTCGCCGGCGTCCTGGTGCAGGCCTGAGAAGAACTCCGCGTAGGCGCGCGCCACGCGAGCCGGGGTCTGCTGCAGACCGTCACGGTCCGGGTCCTCACCGATCGCGAGCAGAATCTCACGGACGGCAGCCTCAATACGCGGCTGGTCGACGGCGTTCTTAGCCTCGCTCATTCTCTGCTCCATTCTGGTTCGGGGTGCCGTTCTCCGGGCGCTGCGCCGGAGGGGCGGGGTAGTTCGGGTACTGCTGGGTGGGCATTGCGACGGTCGGGTCGGCGTCCGGGTCGCTGAGGGGCGCCTGAGGCGGCAACGGCTGCGTAGGTGCTACCGGAACAGTCGGCGCCTCGGCAGGTGCTTCCTCAGCCTTCTGCGCCTCCTGAGCCAGCTCGCTCGGTGCCTTCACCGGCGGGATGTCGGTACGCTCGCGGGTCGGCTTGGAGTACCAGTGCTCACGCTCGGGGCGCTTGCGAACATCCTTGAAGATTTCGGCAATCTCGTTCTCGAGCAGGGTTTCCTTCTCCAGCAGGGCGAACGCCAGGCGGTCCAGAATATCGCGGTTTTCCAGCAGAATCTGGAACGCCTCATCGTGTGCCTGCTCCAGCAGGGCGCGGATCTCAGCGTCAACCTTTGCCGCGGTCGCGTCGGAGTAGTTGCGTGCCGAAGCGCCGCCGCCACCGAGGAACGGTTCGGTGTCTTCGCCGCCGAGCTTCACGGAACCAATCACAGCGCTCATGCCGTAGTCGGTAACCATCTTGCGGGCGGTGTCGGTTGCCTTCTGAATGTCGTTAGACGCACCGGTGGACGGGTCGTGGAAGACGATTTCCTCAGCCGCACGGCCACCCATCGCGTACGCCATCTGGTCAAGCAGTTCATGGCGGGTCGTGGAGTACTTATCGTCCTGCGGCATGACCATGGTGTAACCCAGGGCGCGACCACGCGGAAGAATCGTAATCTTGGTGACCGGCGCGGAGTTACGCAGTGCCGCCGCGACCAGGGCGTGACCGCCCTCGTGGTATGCGGTGACCTTACGCTCGTGCTCGTTCATAATGCGCGAGGAACGCTGCGGACCAGCCATGACGCGGTCGATTGCCTCGTCGATAGCGCGGTCGTCAATCACGTTGCCGTTATCGCGGGCGGTCAGCAGAGCCGCCTCGTTCATGACGTTCGCCAGGTCAGCACCGGTGAAGCCGGGGGTGCGCTTAGCAACCTGAGCAAGGTCAACGGTGTTAGCAATCGGCTTGCCTGCGGCGTGAACGCGCAGGATGTGTTCGCGGCCCTGCATGTCGGGGGCGTCCACACCAATCTGACGGTCAAAACGACCGGGACGCAGCAGCGCCGGGTCCAGAACGTCGGGTCGGTTCGTTGCCGCAATGACGATGACGTTCGAGTTGCCGTCGAAGCCGTCCATCTCAACCAGCAGCTGGTTCAGGGTCTGCTCACGCTCGTCATTACCGCCGCCCATGCCGACGCCGCGGCGGCGGCCAACAGCGTCAATCTCGTCGACGAAGACGATGGCGGCGGGGTCGCTCTTCGCTTCCTTGAACAGGTCGCGCACGCGGGACGCACCCACACCCACGAACATTTCAACGAAGTCAGAGCCAGAAATCGAGTAGAACGGCACGCCAGCCTCGCCCGCCACAGCCTTGGCGAGCAGGGTTTTACCGGTGCCGGGAGGGCCGTACAGTAGCACGCCCTTGGGGATCTTTGCACCCAGGCGGGTGAACTTTTCGGGTTCAGCCAGGAACTCGCGGACTTCTTCCAGCTCGGCGAGCGCCTCGTCCACACCGGCGACGTCGCTGAAGCGGACTTCTGGCTTGTCCTTGGTGAATTTCTTCGCACGGGACTTGGAGAAGCTCATGACGGAGGAGCCGCCTCCGACTCGTCCCATCAGGAACCAGAAGAGCGCACCAAAGATCAGAATCGGCAGGAGCAGGGACACCAGGGAGCCCAGGAAGCTGTGCTCAACCGGCTGGTCCGTGTAGCTTTCCAGCTCGGCGGATTCCATTGCCTTAGCAACTTCGTCGCCGCGGGGCTGCACGTAGTAGAAGCGCACCGACTTACCGTAGTTGTCGTTGCCCTTCTTGTAGTCGTCCTTAAGCTGCAGCTCGACGCGCTGGTCGCCGTCGTAGATCTTTGCGCTCTTGACCTGGTGGTCGTTGAGCAGCTGAAGACCCACGTTGGTGTCCACCTGACGCGAGGGCTGAGTGAAGAAGGAGGCCATGAGGAAAGCCAGCATGATTACGAGAGCTGCACCCGGCCAGAACCAGGGGCCGTTAATCAGCTTCTTCAGGAAGCCCTCCGAGCCTTTCTGCGGAGTATTGGGGGTTTGCGCCAATGCTTTGTCCTTACGTTGCGGCTGTAACCCGTCGGGGGTTGCGGCATGCCAGCCGGAACACCCAACGATGCAACCTTAAATGTACCCTACCCCGGCGGGCGGCTAGGTACCGGGCTTCTCTATTTCACCTGCGGGCTAAAGGGTTGTAGCACTCGGCGGGGGTGAAAGTGCATCTTCCGCGGCGGATACATCCGCCTCCACGTACATCCACCGGCGGGTACAGCAACGCCCCGCTCCCCCACAAGCGTGAGGAGGCGGGGCGTAACCACCTACAGCAGGGTTGCTGAGGCGAAGGCTTAGGAGTAAACGTGCGGGTGCAGGGTTGCGACGCAGTCCAGGTTGCGGTACTTCTCAGCGAAGTCCAGGCCGTAACCAACAACGAACTCAGGCTCGATGTCCCAGCCGACGTACTTGACCTCAACGTCAGCCTTGACGACCTTGGGCTTGCGCAGCAGGGTGCAAATCTCAACGGAAGCTGCGCCGCGAGAAATCAGGTTCTGCTGCAGCCATGCGAGGGTCAGGCCGGAGTCAATGATATCTTCAACGATCAGGACGTTGCGGCCCACCAGGTCGGTGTCCAGGTCCTTGAGGATACGCACAACGCCGGAGGACTTGGTGCCGGAACCGTACGAGGAAACAGCCATCCAGTCCATGGTGTAGTGGCCCTTGAGAGCGCGGGAAAGGTCAGCCATAATCATGATGGCGCCCTTGAGAACACCCACCAACAGCACGTCCTTACCGGCGTAGTCCTCGTCGATGCGCGCCGCCAGTTCGGCGACCTTCGCGTTAATCTCTTCCTTGCTGAAGAGAACGTTCTTGATATCGTCCTGCACGTCGATAGCCTGCACGATGTATTCCTTCGTATTCTTTTAGACGCTCTGCGCCTCCGCCGGGGGCCCCGGGTGCGGGGGTTTCATGCCTTCCCACAGCGGACAATGTGGATGGTGTTCGCCTTAAGTATGGCTTAAAACGGCGCCGCGGCGCACCTCACCACGCAGATAGTGTGTGCTGAGGGGGCTCCACAGGCACCTAGCTGGGCACCTAGTTAGGGTCGAGTTGGCACTAATACGAGCACGTCCAGGCGTTCACCGGTTGCCGGATGCACAATTTTGCGGCGGCGGTACGCGCTCACGTGACCGGGCATCTGAACGGGCCCAGCCACCGCGTATTCGGCGGTGAAAGAGTCCAGCGCCTGCAGTCGCTCGAAGCCCGGGTTCTCTCCCCCGGCGGTCTTGCAGGCGGTCGCAAGCACACGCAGACGAAGCGCCGGGTGCAGCGCCGCCACCTGCGCACGGTCCAGTAGCACGGCGTCTTCACGTTCGATGCCGCGCACGGCGGTTCCGGCGGGTAGGAGCGCCTGCTCGTAGGCTACCTGTGCCTGCTCGTCGAGGTATTCGGCGTCGGGTCCAGCTACGGAGGCGGTGCGCGCCAGGGAGCGGGCGACGTCCCCGCCGAGGTGCTCCTCCAGGTAGGGCAGCACACTGTGGCGGATACGGGCACGCATGAGGGTTTCGTCGGTGTTGGTCGGGTCGATCCAGGGGGTGAGGGTTTCGGCATTGCAGATGTCGAGCATGTCGGTGCGGCGCAGACCGAGGAAGGGACGCAGGTAGGTGACGCCCCTTTCGACGCGTACGGGCGGCATACCGGCAAGGGAGCGTGTGCCGGAGCCGCGGCTTAGGCCGAGTAGCACGGTTTCTGCCTGGTCGTCGAGGGTGTGGCCGAGTAGTACGGCGCGGGCGCCGGTGGCTTCGACGGCTTTCGTGAAGGCGGTGTAGCGGGCGGTGCGCGCCGCCATTTCGGGGCCCATGTTCCCGACGGGAACCTGCACTTTTTCGGTGATGACGGGGTGAAGCCCCAGGTCGGTGAGGGTTTGCGCGGTCTGCGCGGCGACCGCGGCGGAGTCTTCTTGCAGGCCGTGGTCGACGATGATGGCGCCTACGCGTACGTCGCTGCGGCGTGTGAAGTGCGCGGCAATGGCTGCCAGTGCGAGGGAGTCGGGGCCGCCGCTGCAGGCGACCAGGAGCAGGGGCAGGTCGGCGGCATCCGCGGTGGAGGCGGTGCGGGAGCGCCCGGTAGCTTTGATGCTTCCAGCGCCGAGGAGCTTTTCAAGGGCGGCGGCGAGGTGGCGGCGAGCAGTGCCGACGGCGGGGTGCAGGCGTCCTGCGCGTCCATTCTGCATGGTGGTTCCTTTATATAGGCGTGCGGGAGGGGTTAGGTGAGGGGGTTGGTGATAGCCAGCTCGATGCCGAGCTCTTGGGCGACCTTGAGGACCGCACCAATTGACGGGCCGGGTAGCCCACGCTCAATATCGCGGATTGTTTTATCGCTGAGCCCGACCATCCACGCCAACTCCATTTGGGTGATTTTTTCGTACTTGCGGACGGCGCGAACCTGGGCGCCAAATTCCTGTGCGAACCCCATTGCGTCGAATGCCATAGGGGTTTCCTCCTCACCGCTGCAGAACCTCAGGTTATACGAACTATTCTTCGTAATATGCATATATTAGCACTCCTAGGGGTACCCTGAGGCTATTTTCCGAAGAATAGTTCGGCTACACATGCCCCTTCCGGTACCCCTAAACACAGCCAAGGAGTACAACAAAAAAAGGGGCGCGCCCACCGCCTCCAGTACGCACGAAAAATCGCACGAACCAGACACGGGAAACACGCCCCCAGCAAGCCCTCCGCTCACCTGCCACTAGGACAGCGACTGCAGACGAGCCACAATCGGTGCCAGCTCTTCATGGTAATCAAGAACCATGAGAGGGGTGAAAATAGTGCGGTACGAAGCGTAATAGAAATCTGGTGTTTCATTGAAATCCCACGGCGTGTACCCGTTAGTGAGGAAACCAGTGTCATACGCCCGGACTTCTTCCCCCTTCGCCAGCGCATGCTGATACATCCAGCTCATTGCTCGATGCAACTCACTACCCTCCTTAATGGGGGCAGCACCCTTCTCCGCACGCACAGCATTCGCCTTATCCAGAGATTCCAGAGCCACCTTGGGGCTACCCGCAGCACGATAAAGGAAGGTAAAGTAGGCGCCACGGCTCGCCGGAGTGTCATAGTGGAAGGAGCCGTCAGACCAACCGGTGGTCAAACCCACACGGGTCGCCCAAATAGCAACCTTATAACGAGCATCACCCGGAGTCAGGTCGGTGTACGGGGACTTCTCCGGCAGGTTCTTCACCTCGGGTGAACCCGCCAGATGGTACAGGTACTCCAGCAAGCGACCACGCGAAATGGTCATGACCCCGTTCGGCAACTTATCTTCACGGGTTCGGGCCAGCCCAACAACCTGCTTCTTCGTAATCAGGCCGGTACACTCCGCCCAGTGCAAATTGGTCATCATGTTTGCGCCGTAATAGAAGTGCATGCCAAAACAATTAACATCAAACTCTAGCTCTTCAACAGGCTGTGCAGATTTCGGCTGAATGTATGCCGCCTGGGCTACGCCCTGACCCATATACCCCATAGTCAGCGCCAACAGTGCCGCCGCACCACGGGTCGAAAGGTTTTTCTTCATTTTCTATCCTCGGTGAAAGGTGTGAGAGTAGAAGAAGAGTGAATCCCTTTGACCATACCCGGAATCTGCACCTCGCGCAATCAACTACGCCCGGCGTGCAGGCAGATGCGGCGAAAGACACAACAAAAAGGGGGCGTGCCCACCGCCTCCAGCACGCACGAAAACTCGCACAAACCAGACACGGGGAACACGCCCCCCTGATAAAAACCGGGTGCACCTAACGGTGCGGCAGCTTAGTGACCCTCAGCTGCGAAACGGTCGATAGCCTCCTGGACCATCTTCTCAGCAGCAGCCAGGTCTTCCCAGCCCTCACCCTTAACCCACTTGCCGGGCTCCAGGTCCTTGTAACGCTCGAAGAAGTGCTGAATCTCAGCCTTCAGCTGCTCCGGAACATCAGCCAGGGACTTGATGTGGTCGTAGCGCTTGTCGGTGGGAACGCACAGAACCTTAGCGTCGCCGCCAGCCTCGTCGGTCATGTTGAACACTGCGACCGGGCGGGACTCAACCAGCACGCCGGGAACAACGTCAACGTCCAGGATCAGCATTGCGTCCAGCGGGTCGCCGTCCTCACCGAGGGTGTTCTCGAAGTAGCCGTAAGCGGTGGGGTACTGCATGGAGGTGAACAGCACACGGTCCAGGCGCAGGCGGCCGGTCTCGTGGTCCACTTCGTACTTCACGCGGGAGCCGCGGGGAATTTCAATAGTGACGTCGAGTTCCATCGGAACCTTCTTTCTCGTGAGTTAGAGTCACTTTCGCGGCGACTTCGGCGCGCAAGGTGCGAAAGTTAGGTGTTGAACTCACCCATTGTAACCCGTTCACGCACACCGAAACCGCGTATTTGGCGCCAAAACCAGCGTAATTTACCACGCTCACACCACAGTTAACATTCCGCCTAGTCCCGCGCCCGCCAGCACACCCCGCCGCCGCACCCCGCCACCATGCCGGACAGGTCAGATAGGGGTTATAAGGGGCAGCAGGAGCACGGCATGAGCATCCCAGCACCGGCGCGTAAATTCGATAGGCACCCCATCTGCCCGCTATGCTCAAAAGATGCCTTCCAACAAGCACAACGCCCAGACCACCACCCTCACCCGCCGCGCCGCCCTCACCCTCGGCGGCATGCTCCTCCTCACCGCCTGCGGATCCGCCGCAACCGAACAGAAACGCCCCGAAGGTTCCGCAAGCCCCACCGGCAGCGCAACCGGCAGCCCCGACGGCACCGCCGAGGCGACCGCCTCCGCAACCCCGAGCGCCACCCCGACCCTCGCACCCGCACTACCCGAAGCGGAACAGGAACAGCTACGTGCCGCCCTCACCGCGCTCTTCGCGGACGGCACCTACCCGCAGTACAGCCTGCTCGTCACCGGCATGGACGGCAACCTGCCCAGCATCAAGGCGGCCACCGCGCCCGCCGACCTGTACGCCGCCAACGCCGACACCGCGCGCGTGCCCGCCTCCACTTTTAAGGTGCTGACCCTGTTCGCACTCAACCACTACGCGAACCTGCAGGCGCGCCTGCGCACACGCGTCACCCGCGACGCCGCAGGACTGTACCTCATGGCAGGCGGCGACACTCTGCTCGGTGTGGGCGCCTCCGACCCGAAGCAGATCGTCGGACGCGCAGGCCTAACCACCCTCGCCGAGCTGACCGTGAAGGCGCTGAACGAGGGCGAGAAGCCGACCGCGGCGCTACCCGTCTACCTTGACGGCACCTTCTTCAGCGGCCCCGGCGTGAACCCCGGCTGGGATGCCGCCGACGTGGCGTCCGGCCAGATCACGCCCATTCACCCGATTGCGCTCGAATCGCACACGGTGCCAGGCAAGTCCACCGCAAGCAACCCGGTGCGCCCGGATGATGCGGCGGTTGCCGCCCAGCAGGCGTTCGTGGATGCGCTCAACACCGCCGGTAAGGAGTCCGGCATGAGCTTCACCCTCGCGGAGCGCCGCACCGCCCCCGCGGAAGCAGTTGAAATCGCCGCGGTCGAATCGGCAACCCTGCTGGAGCAGGCACAACACATGATGCTCGAATCCGACAACGCCCTCGCCGAGGTGCTCGGCCGTTGCGCCGCCATTGCCGCAGGTAAGGAAGGCAGCGGCGAAGCGGCACAGCAGACCGTGCGCCAGGCACTCGTGGATGCCGGCGTGAACATTGAAAACCTGGTGCAGGCAGACGTGTGCGGCATGTCCTTAACGGACCGCGTGACCGCCCGAACCCTCGTGCAGGTTGTGGCTCTGCTGAATGCTGATGAGCATGCGGAGCAGCTGATGAGCACGTTCCCGGTCGCGGGCGTGAGCGGCACCCTATCCGGTCGTTTTGGTGCGGCGAACGCCGTGCACGCACGCACTTTTGTGCAGGCGAAGACCGGCACCCTGTACACGGTATCTTCGCTGTGCGGTGTGGCGACCCGACCCGACGGCACCCGCCTGATTTTCGCGATTATTCTGAACAATCTGGGCGGTGCGGATGCGCTACCCGCCGCGAAGGAACGCGTGGACGCTGCCGCGGCGGCGATTGCGAACCGTTCGACCGCGCCGAGTGCTTCTGCCAGCCCCTCTGCGGTAGCGGCGAGCGCTTCGGCGGCGCCCGCGGCGGCAGTTTCTACCGCGGCCGCGGCGAGTGCAGTCTCCTAGTGTGTTCACCCGGATAGCCCCGAAATCCCCCCTAAATCATCCCACTTAGGTTGATTTTCTGTAATGTTTCACGTGAAACCTGAAAATCAACCTCTCGGGGTGAGAGGGGCACGGGGTGCCGACAGACTCCTCAACCGGGACTCGCGCCCGCTCACCCGGCAGGGTTTCACGCCCGCTTTGTTTCTCTCCTCCAGCAGAAAAGTCACCATGGACCTTACCTTCACCCTCGCTGATCTGACCGCTACCTCCGCCTGCGAGCTGCGGCTCTACACCGAGCTTCGGGAGCGTGCGCAGAAGCAGTCTGCCCACCCGACCCACGAGAAGTTGGAGCGCGCCCGCGAAGCGTACCGCGAGTGCCTGCGGGCGCTAACCGCCGGTGGAATGGTCGGCTGTGGAGTAGGCAGCAGTGAGCACGCGGGCGGCACAGCGCGCCCGGTGCCGCTGGTGGCGACCTCCGCGGCGGGGCTGACCTACACGGTGGAGCTCGACCGTCTGGAGTACTCGCCTGAGAACAGCACCTCCGAGAGCAATACCGCCCGAATCGCCTGCACCCCGCACCTGGGTGAGGCGGCACATCGGGCACTATTGCGAGGTGCCCTGGCGGCGCACCTGCTGACCGCTAGTGCAACCGAGAGTGCCGAGAATGCCGCGCGCCTCGACCTTCATCTGGGGCACGGCGCGGATGAGTACGGCGCAGAACCTGATTCGGAGCCCACTGAGCATTCCTCCCCCGTTCCTCAACCTCACCGGGTTGATTCGGCGCGTATTCTGCCGCTAATTCGCCTGCAAGAGCAACGTCTCCTGCTGCTCACCCAGGCGCTGAACGAGGGTGTAGAACCGGCGGAACTTGCCGAGCGCATCCCCTATTTTCTGACCTGCGACGAGTGCCCGGCGTGCCTGAACGCGGCGGCTTCTCTTGCCCTCGCGACCGATGCCCCGGAGCTCGTCACCGAAGACACTGCCGAAGATACCGCCGAGAATCCCGAAACTGAGGAGCACCCGGTCATGTACCGGGTGCCCGCCGCCGTCGAGAACGACAGCGAACAGTACCGCCTGCAGTGCCTGCTGGATGCCCAGCTCGCCTCCCTGGAGGAGCACGCGGCGGAGCACGGCTGGGGTGCCGGTGAGCTTGAGGCGGCGATGCTGTTGTCCATGACGAATTATCACCGCCGCGAGCGTGCCCCGTTCTGGCGTGAGCACATTCGCCGCCTGGAGGACGGCCCGACGGCGTGGGTGGCGAGCCGCGATTACGCGTACCTTAATCGGGTGCAGGTGCTTTCGGTGGAGCATGCGCATGCTCTTCTGAATACCCCCGCAGACCTGGAGGCGCTAGCCGCCGCCATGAAGGAGCCCACCGAGGTTGAAGACGCCCCCGGCTGGTATCGTGTGCGCGGCGCGCAGGTGCGCCTGTTGCGTGCGCGAATTGAGGCTGACCCGAGCCTGGTGATTGCGCCCTCTGACCGTGCGGTGTTTTGTGCGTATGAGGCGGGTTTGAGCCCGCAGATTGCGCTGGACCGTATGGAGTCGCAGGTGAATTATTTCCGTGCGTCGAATCCGGGTGAGCGTGTGCCTGCCGAGTTGGCGGCGACGGGTTTCTTTGGCATGCGTGTGCTGGCGGTGGCGCAGGGCGGTTTCCGTGCCGGTTCCGCGGATTCTGTGGACCCCGAAGAGGCTGCCCCAGAGTCCGGCAAGTCGACCGGCGAGTCGGCTGGCGAGTTCTTGGAGGTGCTTCTGCAGGAGCGCATCCGCGTGAAGGATGAGCCGCACGGTGCCCTGCCTTCGGGTATTGGTCCTGGCGATCCGGTGTCTACGGCGACGATTGAGGCGGCTCTGCAGGCTGATGTGCACGGGCTGCTGTTCAACGGCACCCTCATGCCGAGCGACCCCGTGCTTAATGGCCCCGTGCCCGGCGAGGATTCCAAGCCCTCCAATACCCCCTCCTCCCCCAGCACCCTGCCGAGCGTGCTCGATGCGGCGGCTTCGCTGACGGGGGTGGAGAGTGCCTCCACGGATTTGTTGTTCCGCCGCGCGCCGCGCCTGAAGAAGGGCGCCTCGAACGCCAAGAATGCAGAAAATCTACCCCTTGAGGTTGATTTTTCCGCCTCTGACCTGCCCACGGTGGATGCCGTGCACGCGGCGGTTCGCGCTCTCGACCATTCCTATGTGGCGGTTCAGGGCCCTCCGGGTGCGGGTAAGACCTTCCTCGCCTCGCATGTGATTGCGCGTCTGGTGGCTGAGGGTGCGAAGGTGGGCGTGGTGGCTCAGTCGCATGCGGTGATTGAGAATCTCATGTTGGCGTGCTGTGCCCGTGATGGTTTTGATGTTTCGCGTGCGGTGCGTCTGCGCGGTAAGTCGGTGACTCCGGACGCCCCGTGGTCTGAGGTGTCTGATTCTGAGCTGGTGGAGCTGATTTCTGGTGCGGGCGGCCTGCTGTTTGGCGGTACGGTGTGGGATTACGTGAGTGAGCGTCGCGTGCCTGCCGGGTCGCTAGATGTTCTGGTGGTTGATGAGGCGGGCCAGTTCTCGCTCACGAATACGGTGGCGGCGGCTCGTGCGGCTCGTTCGGTGCTGCTGTTGGGCGATCCGCAGCAGTTGCCGCAGGTGTCGACGGGTGTGCACCCGTACCCGGTGGATGTTTCGGCGCTGGGTTGGTTGTCTGATGGTGCGGCGGCGTTGGATCCTCGTTTTGGCTATTTCTTGGGTGAGTCGTGGCGTATGGATTCGGCGTTGTGCGAGCGGGTTTCGTGGCTGTCGTATGATGGCGCATTGGCGAGCGCGGCGGCGACGGCTGGTCGCGCCCTGCGGGGTGTTGCGCCGGGTGTGGTGTCGTATCCGGTGGAGCATGCGGGTTGTTCGGTGCGTTCGGTGCAGGAGGCGCAGGCGGTGGTGGATTGCGTGCGCGAGTTGTTGGGTCGTGAGTGGGTTCCGGCGGCTGGTGCTGAGCCGCGCCCTCTGGCGGCGGAGGATTGCATTGTGGTGGCGGCGTATAACGCGCAGGTTGATTGTGTGCGTGAGGCGCTGATTGCTGCTGGTTTGGCGGATTCTTCGGGTGCTGGTGTGCGTGTGGGCACGGTGGATAAGTTCCAGGGTCAGGAGGCTGCGGTGGTGTTGGTGTCGTTGGCGTCGTCGCGGGTTGATTCTGGGCGCGGTGCCGGGTTTGTGCTGTCGCCGAATCGTTTGAATGTGGCGGTGTCGCGCGGTCAGTGGCAGGCGGTGTTGGTGCATTCGCCGTGGGTGGCGCGTTCGGTGCCGCAGGATGTTGAGGAGGTGCTGGCTCTGTCGGGCTTCGCGGGCCTGGTGGAGTAGCACCTAGTGCAGCCCTTATTCTGCGCTCTTCTACACTCCCCCGCCAGCTACATTGCGGGGGGCGTCTTTGGTGCGCCCGGAATCGGGTTTAGCTGAGGTTCAGCCGAGGTTTAGTTGGGTGGAAGCACCAAGAATGAATTATAGTCAAACTAACCCTAATGTCAATACTCAAAATGAGGAAAGTTTTCCAACTAGCGTTCATGTATATGATTCATATCTCTTATAGAATCTAAAGTATCGCGCGACACACTTCTTGTGCGGGGGTGGCTCCCGATGAGCCGCCCAGTGCATCCTCAACCACCCCGTGATGACCGGCGGGCCCGTCATGACCGGCGGGCACAGGCGAAAACAAGCGAAAACAAGCGAATACAGGCAGGCACAGCCGGCTGTCGGGGTATTCACTCATACGATTGCGCGCTACGAATTGCGCACAATGAACTACGCACGACGGACTGCACGCCGCGCGACACCCAACCCCATCGTGGAGGTCCCCCATGAGTGTCAACACCGAGCTACTCAAGAATAGAGATTTTCGAAATACTCTCTTCGCCATTGGAGCCAACCAGCTCTCAGACTCGATGAGTTATATCACCACGCCCATCATTATTTTGGCGCTGACCGGCTCCCCCGAGGCCGCGAGTATCACCCTCTTCGTCGCGGGTGTTCTCGCCACCTGCGCCGGAGCAATATCTGGAACATGGGTCGACAGAATCGGCCCCTCAAAGTGCCTGGCACTGTCCTGTATCGGCCAGTCACTGTCCTGGATAGCGATTCTTCTCTACCTCGTTTTCAACGTCACCAATATTTACGTTTTGGTGATCACGATTTCTCTCGCCGCCATCATTTCCACCTTCGACTACCCGAGCGAGCAGTCCATCATCACCCGCGTAGTCCCCAAAGAACACCTGGGCTACGCCTCCGGTATGGGCGAGACGCGAGAATCCACCGCCAACCTGCTGGGCGGCCCGGTCGCCGGCATCATTATCGGCTTCTCGACCGTGCTCATGACCGCAGTTCACGCGGTTGTCAACCTGCTGGCGTTCATCGTCGCGCCCAAGAGCTACGGCGCTAGTCGACAGCCCGCGGAAGAGGAGGAAGGCGAGAAAACCAGCTTCTGGCAGGACTCAAAAGCCGGTTTCGAGTACATCCTGAAAAACAAGGTGCTGGTGTCCATTGCGTTCGTTTCAACGCTCGCGAACTTTGGAACGGTCGGCATTCCGCTCACCTTCATCTACTACTACACCCTGGAGGGCGCACACCCGCTCTTCATCGGCATCTTTGCGAGCGCCTTCGGCGTGGGCGTGTTGCTCGGTTCGTTCCTGGTCGGCCCGCTGACCGAGAAGTTTGCGCTCGGCCCGCTCGGTATCACCTCCCTTGCCATCATGTCGGCCTGCTACCTGTTGCTACCGGTGGTTCATTCGATGCTGTGGGCGGTGTGCCTGCTGATTGTGCTGGCGGGTATTGTGCTCCCTTCCTTCAATTCGAGCATCATTGCGTACATTAACGCATCCACCCCGGAGCACATGATCGGTCGCGTGCATTCGGTGCAGGGCATCCCGAATATGGCGCTCACCCCGCTGGCTGTTCTGCTGGCTGGGTTCCTCATTGTTGATTGGGGTATTACGTACACGGCGCTGTTCTACGCGGTGTTCATTTTCCTGTCGCTGGTGGTGATGGTATTCCAGAAGCCACTGCGTCAGCTGCCGCATATCTCGCAGGTAACGAACGCACAGTAGTTCCGCGGTAGCCCCGTCTATCAACTCCACTCAACGCCCCCGAAAGCGAATAATTCAACGTGCACTTGCATGAAAATTATTTTCCTTTCGGGGGTGTTCTACGTCCTTTCGAGGATTTCTGCACACAGTGCATACTCACGATAATTCCCCTTATCAATGCGCATTTTTAGGGGTTTAAATGTTGCCGGTATTACGGCGAACCTTACGCCGCTTGTTGAAGGTTTTACGGCATAATAGGAAGGTGTTCGTTCTAACCTTTATTCAACGTTCCGCACAGCACTCACTCACTGCACTGTCGGACGAACTCGCAAAGCTCAACCCGCGTGTTGCCTTCGCCCAGACATACCCTGACGAAATTCAGGGCGCCTTCGACCGCGCCAGCGACGCACTCCACGCGGCGCTCATTGCCGCGCGCGATAACGGCTTCTGGGTCGGCATCGGAATCGGCGAGCTCAACATCCCCCGATTCGCAGGCGCACTCGGCGCCGTCAGCACCACCGACTGCACCGGCGACGCCCTCGAATTCTCACGCCTCGCCGTCGAAGAAGCACAGGGAGGCGCACCCGTACGCTGCATCAGCGTCAGCGCCGACAACCGCCACCTCGCCGACCTCGCCGCAGGCTCCGCACGCCTGCTCTACCGCGTATGCGCCGACCGCACCGACGCCGAATGGCGCGTAGTAAACCTGCTTGTACCCGGCGTGCGCGGCCAGCAGAAGGCCGCCGCAACCGCGCTCGGCATCACCACCCAGGCGGTCAGCCGCACCCTCGTCCGCTCCCTCTGGCACGAGGAGCAGGCGGCACGCGGTGCGCTCATCGAACTGCTGACCCGTATTGACCGTTCGCGCCGCCGCGCCACCTAACCGCCACCGCGCATCCCTCATTCTTTCGCGCCTGCCAGCTTCTCATACCTGCCAGCGCGGAACCGAACACCTGATCCCGCCCGTGATGGCCACCCCCTGCCAGGGGTGAACTATCCGGGCGGGACGCTTTTTAAGCCCGCGCTGAATACCCTGCAACTCGGCGGGCAAAACCAGAGAAAAGGTAGACTTATCTTTATGCCTCTTTCAGAACTTTCCGTCAGCACCCAGAACTACCTCAAGGAAATCTGGAGCCTCGAAGAATGGACCAAAACCCCTGCCACCGCATCCGCCCTGGCAGAACGCATGGGCCTGCGCATTTCTTCGGTATCTGACGGCCTCAAGCGCCTCGCCGCCGCCGACCTGATCGAGCATCAGCCCTACGGCGCTATTGAGCTCACTGAAACCGGCCGCTCCTACGCGCTGGCGATGATCCGCCGCCACCGCCTCATTGAGACGTTCCTCGTGGAGACGCTCGGCTACACCTGGGACCGTGTGCACGACGAGGCGGAGGTTCTGGAGCACGCGGTATCCGACTTCATGGTGGACCGCATCGACACCCTGCTGGGGCACCCGACCCGCGACCCGCACGGCGACCCGATTCCGGACTCTTCGGGGCACATTAGTTTTCCGCAGACCGTGCCGCTGAGCCAGTGCGAACCCGGCGAAACAGTCGTGCTCGAACGCATTAACGATGACGACCCGCGCCTGCTGCGTTACCTGCAGGGCCACGGTTTTGTGCCCGGCGTGCGCCTGCACATTGAGGAGGGTGCGCCCTTCTCGGAGGCGGTGAACGTGAGCGTGGTCGGTGCCGGTTCCGGCAACCTGCACGAGACGGACGCGGCCGGTGCGGTGAAGCCCGGCGGCACCATTATTCCGTTGGGTGCGGAGGCGACCGCCTCCCTGTTCGTGTCCCGCACGGTGCGCTAGGTACAGGGCGGTAGATACAGGGCGGTAGAGGCGGACTTCTAGCCCGGAAATCCGGGCGGGTACGCGCCCCTAACCTTCAAAAGACAGCAATAGGCGGAAAGCCCCACGGTGGGACTTTCCGCCTATTGCTATATGTGGTGAGCGTACTCAGTGGGCTTTCTTAGGAAGCTACCGGCTCAGTTTTCGTTGCGGCAGTGCTGAGTCGGCGGGCGCGCATCCTGCCCAGCAGACCGTAGCGCGGGGCGAATACGTACGCCAGGGCGAACAGTATGCCCTGCGTGACGACCACGGCACCACCGGGGGATACGTCCGCGTAGTAGCTGGCGTACAAGCCGGTCAGCGTGCCCACCAGGGAGACTCCCACGCTCACCGCGAGCATCGGCACGAACCGGTCCGTGATGAGGCGCGCGGTGGAGCCGGGGATGACGAGCATCGCCACGACCAGCACCACACCCACGATCTGCAGCGCCACCACGGAGGTTAGCGCCAGCATAATGAGCAGCAGCGCGCCGAGCAGACGCGGACGCAACCCCACCGCCTGCGCAAAGCCCGGGTCGAAGGCGTACAGCACGAAGTCGCGGCGCTTGACCAGCAGCACGGCGGCAACAATCACCGCGAGGATGGCGACCTGCCAGACGTCCGACCAGGACACGCCCAGCACGTTACCGAAGAGAATATGGTTCAGGTCGGTATTCGACGGCGTAACCGAAATCAGCACCAGACCGAACGCAAACATGGTCGTGAACACGATGCCGATCGCGGCGTCCTCGCGCACGCGGCCGCTGCGCCGCACCCCGCCGATAAGAGTTACCGCCACGAGGGCGGCAACCACCGCACCCACTGCGAAGGGCGCACCAAAAATATAGGCGAGCACCACACCGGGTAGCACCGCGTGCGAAATGGCATCCCCCATAAGTGACCAGCCGAGCAGCACGAGCCAGCAGGAGAGCAGAGCGCAGACGGCGGCGGCAAGCACGGTGACCACGAATGCGCGGAGCATGAAGGGCAGGGTCAGCGGCTCCACCAGAAAGTTGAGGATGTCCATTTAGTTCTTCCCTTCCACAGAGCTGATCGTAGTAGTGCCGGAGGTAGCAGCGCCGGTAGCGACCGACGCGCCGGCGTCCACTTCCATGCCGAAGGCACGCACCAGGTTCTCGGGGGCGAGCACCTTCTCGGGGGTGTCGTGCATCAGAATATCGCCGCGTAGCAGTAGCGCCTCGTCGGCGAACTGGCGCAGGCTCGCCAAGTCGTGCGTGGAAACCAGCACGGTCGCGCCCTCGTCACGCAGCTGTTCGATGACCTGAATGAGCATCGCCTCGCTGCGCTTGTCCACGCCGGCGAAAGGCTCATCCAGCAGCAGCAGCTGGGCGCCCTGGGCGATAGCGCGTGCCACGAAGGCGCGCTTACGCTGACCGCCCGAGAGCGCCCCAATCTGACGGTCGGCAAGGTCGGTCAGTTCCACGCGGGCGAGTGCCTCATCCACGGCGGCACGGTCTGCGGCACGCAGGCGGCGGGTGATGCCGAGGTTGCGGTAGCGTCCCATGCTGACGACCTCGCGCACGGAGATGGGGAAGGTCCAGTCGATTTCTTCGCTCTGCGGCACGTAGCTGACGAGTCCGGCGCGGTGGTGGTGCGCGTTCTTGCCGCGGCTGCCACGGTTACCGCCGACGGGCTGCCCGTCGAGAGTGATGCTACCGGCGTGCATGGGCACGACCCCCATGATGGCTTTGAAGAGGGTGGATTTGCCGGAGCCGTTCATGCCGATCAGGCCGCAGATACGCCCGGTGTCCAGGGTGAAGGATGCGCCGGTGAGGGCGCGGACTGGCCCGTAGTTCACGTGCACATTTTCGCAGCTGAGAAGAGTGCTCATTCCTTGTGTTCTTTCTGGTGGTCACCGTATGCGTGGGGCGGGTGTACTTGCTTGCGTGTTGCTGAGTGGGTGCCGTGTGGGCGGGTGCTGTGTGAGTGAGTGTTAACGGCGTGGGAGGAGCGAAGCCAAGAAGGCGACCGCCCCTCCTATCCTATCGGGGGTTTGGGGTTTACCCGGGGTTTTCGAGGTCGGATTTGACCCTGGTTTAGCCCGGGTTTATGCCGGGTTTAGGAGTTGCCCTTGAGGCCCGCAACGATGGTGCGTGCGTCGTAGCGGATCATGTCCAGGTAGGTGGGCACGGGGCCGTTCGCCTCGGAGAGCGAGTCCACGTAGAGCACGCCGCCGAATCGTGCGCCGGTGGCGTCTGCGACCTGGCGCATCGGGTTGTCAGAGACGGTGGATTCGCAGAACACGGCGGGCACCTGGTTCTCGCGCACGTAGTCGATCGCGGAGGAAATCTGCGAGGGGGTCGCCTGCTGTTCGGAGTTGACCGCCCAAATGTACTTTTCCTTCAGGCCCGCGTCTGCCGCCAGGTAGGAGAAGGCGCCTTCGCAGGTGACCAGTGCGCGCTGGTTCTCGGGCAGGGTGGAGATTTCCTTGACGAGCTCGTCACGCACGCCCTGCAGCTGCTTCTTGTAGGCTTCGCCGCGGGTCTTGTAGTCGGCGGCGTGGCTCGGGTCGAGAGCACTAAATTCGCGAATCATCACGTCCACGTACTTCTGTACGTTGCTGGGGCTCATCCAGGCGTGGGGGTTGGGCTTGCCCGCGTAGGCGTCCTCGGTAATGGAGATGGGCGTGACCCCCTCGGAGACGGTCACGTGCTTAGCGTGGGATTCTTCAACGAACTTCGCGAACCAGGATTCGAGGTTCAGGCCGTTGTCGAGCACCAGGTCGGCGGCGTGCGCCTTCTTCAGGTCGGAGGGGGTGGGCTCGTACTCGTGGATCTCTGCACCGGGCTTGGTGAGGGATTCAACGTTCAGGTCGTCGCCTGCCACGTTGCGGGCGATGTCTGCGAGCACGGTGAAGGTGGTGAGCACGGTCTTCTTACCGCTGCTGCTCTTAGCGCCTTCGGTGGTGCTGGAGGTGCTACCGCAGCCGGTGAGCACGAGTAGCAGGGTGAGTGCGAGGGCGGCGCAGAGCGCCTGGACGAGGCGGCGTGCGTTGCTGCCTGCGGGGGTGAAAGCGTTCATGAGGTATCCTTCATTGGAAGTCACGGGTTTGAGTATGTGGTTGATGTGTGGAGTTTGCCGCGCCGGGACGCTAGGGACACGGTTGTGTCTGCGCAGGCATCATAATGCGCTTTTGCCTGTCGTCCCGGGCGGAATTTAACAATAGTTCGGCTAGCCGAACTTTTCAACTAAGCCACACAGAAAACCCCGAAATATTGGCAGAAACCCAGGAGCAGGCGCGCAGAAACACAGGACAGAAGCACCGGCATATACAGCAAGGAGGCGGGGACCCCTCCCCCGCCTCCTTACTGCACGCGGTTCTACGGCAAGCTATACGCTCGGATTAGTCGGCAATCTCAACCACGACCGGCGTGTGGTCGCTTGCGCCTTCACCGGCGCGTTCCACCTTATCGATCCAGGCACGTTCCACGCGTGCGGCGAGCGCGGGCGAGAACAGCTGAAAGTCAATGCGCATGCCCTCATCCTTGGTGAAGCGGCCCGCCTGGTAGTCCCAGTAGGTGTACTCGCCCGGAGTGTGCGGGCGTACTACGTCCACCATGCCCTCTTCGAGTAGGGCGGCGAAGGCGCGGCGTTCGGGTTCGGAAACGTGGGTCATTTCGTTGCGCAGGAAGTAGTCTATATCCCACACGTCGGCATCCTCGGGGGCGACGTTCCAGTCACCGACCAGGGCAAGCTGCGACTGCGGGTTAGCAGCCAGTTCGTTGTGCACGTTCTGGCACAGCGCCTCCATCCAGTGGAGCTTATAGTCCATATGCGGGTCGGTCAGGCCGCGGCCGTTGGGCACGTAGAGGCTCCAGACGCGCACGCCGCCGCAGGTCGCACCGATCGCGCGCGCCTCCAGCACCTCGGGCTCGCCGGTCTTACCGAAGTGCGGCTGATTATCGAAGCCGCGCTGCACGTCTTCGAGGCCAACTCGGGAGGCGATTGCCACGCCATTCCACTGATTTAGGCCGAAGTGCGCAACCTCGTAGCCCATGAATTCGAAGAGGTCGAAGGGGAAGGTTTCGTCCTTGGTTTTGGTTTCTTGCAGGGCGAGCACGTCAACGTCGTGTTCGTCGAGCCAGTCTTCGACGCGGTTCTCACGGGCGCGGATTGAGTTGATGTTCCAGGTGGCAATCTTCATGCCTTCTAGCTTAGCGGGTGCAGAGCATGCACCTTTCATTGCACGGAAGCGATTGCGCGGCGGCACGGGCGCTCGCAACCTGCCAGAACAGCACAGCACCCGGAACAGAGCACCGCCCGCCTGCGCAACCTTCGGGTCGCACCGGCGGGCGGTGAATATATGCGCTAGTCAGCACTGCATCTAGTCAGCACTGCATCTAGTCGGTATTACCCCTAGTCAACGGCTTCCTAGTCAACGGCTTCCTAGTCAACGGCGGGAGTGCCCACAACCTTCAGGCCCTTATCACCGTACGCCTTGAGCATGTACAGGGCATCGGAGAAGTACAGGGGGCTGGCAGGGTTCACCACGTCTGCCACGCCGTCACCGTCGCGGTCCACTTCGGGGTAGGCGCCGAGCGTGCGGGCTGCCCAGCGGTTTTCAGCCTTGAACTGCTCAGTCTTCTTGACTTCGGCACGTAGCGGACGGCGAATCTGGCGCAGGCGTGCGGCACCATCGGGGCTACCTGCGGCACGATACAGGAACGCGGCGAGGGTGTGGCGGGTGGCGTAATCGTCCGGGTGGAAGAGCCCGTCATCCCAGCCGGAGGTGATGCCCGCATCCGCTGCCCAAATGTACGCAGCATAGTTGGGGTCGGTGGTGGGCACGTCCTTGTAGGGCGAGGTTTTCGGGAGGTCCTTGACGGTCGGGGATCCTGCCATACGGTAGAGCATGCGTACGAGCTGGCCGCGGGTGACAGTTGCGCTGCTGTGGCGGCGGGTGACGGTGTATTCTTCGCTGTCGAGGTAGCCGTGGCAGACCGCCCACACGCCGGGGGTGGCGCTCATGGTGCCGAGGAAGTTGGCGACGCATTCAACGTAACTGGGGTCGTCCTTGGGCTGGTGAAGTTTGATGAGGCCGTTGGCTGCGGCAGGTTCGGCGGCGTGAGCTACAGCCTGGTGGGAGGCGATGGCGGAGGTGCCTACGGGCAGGGCACCGAGGGCGAGGGCGAGGGTGAGAGCGAAGGTGCGGCGTGCGCGAGTGGTGGGTGTGAGGACTCGGGAGATAACCGGAAGCATGGGCTGTCCTTATGTAATTGTGGTTGGGAACCGGCCGGAAGGAACCGATTTTTGGGTCGACCGCGGGGTCGCCAATGGAGCGAATAAGAAAAGGGGAAGGGTAGTGGTCGTTGAGGAATAGTGAGAAGCGGCAATGAATAGGAGCTGACGTGCGGCGATACGCGGTTTTGATGTGTACCAATGATGTGCGTGTTGCGCATGCTGTCGCACGGCTATGGTGGTGCACAGTGAATGGACTGTTTTACACCGCCATAGAAAGTTTAAAGTACATATTGATATTTTATTCAATATTTAATTGAGACTTTTATCAACTAAAAATTAAACATTGTTCTAAATGACAAAGCAGCTGCGAATGGTATGTATTCCATTCACAGCTGCTTTGATTTTTAGCTGATATATAGCGGTATAACGCACCCACTAGGGCACACGCACCTCCCCCGCGATTCACAGGAAAGTCCCGAACCGGTTCGGGCGTGTCTAGTAGCGACCGTCAGCCTCTACTAGCCGCGCATCACGTTATAAGCTTCCTTGGTGAGCTGACCGGCGGGCGAGGTGGAGTGGCGCAGTTCCTCAACCTCAATGACCACGTTCGCGCCAATCTCGCCGGTGATGTACACGCGGCGGCCGAGCATATTACCCTCACCGATGCGGTCGTCCTTGGCGGTACCTTCAGTGATGCGCAGGTCGTAAATCTTGTTTTCAATGTAGAAGCCGTACAGGGAGGCGGGCTTCTCCGGCGGGTTGTAGGAGACGGGCGCGACCATGCGGGTACCGCGCGCGTTACGGCTGATGTACCAGTTGGCGGCCTCGTCGGCACCTGCGGCACCGCTGACGGTGCCAGCCCAGCTGGAGCCTTCCGCTTCGCATCCGATGAAGACGTTGTGCGCCCACTCAACGATCCAGCCGTGACCCGCGTTGGAGCGTGCGGTGCAGCCGATGAACATGTTGCGTTCACCCTGCACAATCCAGCCTGCGCCGGCGTGGCGGGTGGCGGGCTCGTAGAGGGCGTACTTATTGCTGGTGCGGTGGTTGCTGTTGCTGGAGCAGTTCTCGAACTTAGCCTGCGCCGCGTACACCTCGATACCGGCGTAGGAGCCGCCGCTGAGGTTCGCTTCGGCAACGTCTACGCCGCGCAGCTTGTTGTCTGCCGCGCCGGAGTTCTGGCCTTCGTTGGGGCGGCGGGGGTGACCGGCGGGCTTGCCGAGCAGCAGGCCCTGGTTGAGGGTGCGGCGGATGGTCACGTCGTCAATTTTCATGCCCTGGTCGTCCAGGCCGAGCACGGCAACGCCGATGGCGGTGTCCCAGACTTCCACACCGGCGATAACGGGCACGATGTCCGGTTCGTTGAGCATGTCGCCGGTCAGGTGGGTGTGGAAGATGACGCCGGCGACGTTATTCAGCGGGGCGGTGTGCGCATCGAGCGGGTAGCTGCTGATGGGGGTGTTTGCGGCGTTGGTGCGGATGTGCAGGTTGCGTACGCCCATGCGCATGGGCTTGTTGGCGTTGTAGTTGCCGTAGACGGGGGTGGTGTAGCTGCCGACGTGGAACACGCCGGTGTATTCGATGTGGCCGTTGGTGGTGGTGGGGATGGCGCGGTCGGAGTGCGCGATGACGACGGTTGAGGAGCCGTAGCCGAAGATTTCGACGCGGTGCTTGATGTCGATGAAGGGGTAGGAGACGCGGTAGATGCCGCGGGGCAGTTCTACGGATCCGCCGCCGCGTGCGGCGACAGCGTCGACGGCTTTCTGGATGGCTGCGGTGGAGTCTTTGGCACCGGTGGGGTCTGCGCCGTAGTTGATGGCGTTGATGCTCATGGGCGTATCGGGCATGAGGGGCTCAATTCTTTCGATGGGTACCGCGTTCGGTGCTGAAGGCGGCGCGGGTGAGTGAATTGAGTGAATACGGCTGTAAGTGAATACGGCAGCGGTGAATACGGTGCTGCGTGGGTGCAGTGTTGAGTTTGTGTGGTGCGGTGTGTTGGGCGCATTTCTGCGGATGTGTTGGCGTGTGCGAGTCTGTGCACCGGCAGACCTGCCTCCCTGCTCAAGGGTACCGCATTGGGCGTGTGGAGGCGATGACCGGGCACTGTGATGCCTGCTCCCCTACCCCGTTTTTCTACAGTTTTTCGGCTGTTTTGGGTGCGGGTTAAACGCCGAGGGGCGGGGATTACTCCCCGCCCCTCAGACGTATGCGTTTTAAGATTTTGTGATCACGAGCCTCAGCTCGCAGGACCTAACCCGTGAGGGTTAGCCCATGAACACGCCGTTGCCGCGCTTCTCCAGCTGCTTCGGCGCGAAAGTCGCGTGGCGAATATGATCCACCTCAATGAGCACGTTATCGCCCATAGCGCCGGTCACGTGAACACGGCGGCCGACCATGTTGTTCTCACCAATACGGTCATCCTTCGCAGACGCAGTCGTAATGTGCATATCGCGAATGTTGTTCTCAATGTAGAAACCGTACAGGGAAGCCTTCGCCCAGCTGTAAGGGTTGTGCGAACGAGGAGCCACGAAGCGGCTACCGCGTGCGTTACGGCCAATGTACCAGTTCGCCGCCTCGTCACCTCGAGCAGCGCCAGTAACAGCGTCCTGGAAGCTGGAGGACTCACCCAGGCAGCCAATGAACTGGTTGTTGCCCCACTCCACGAGCCAGCCGTGACCGGCGTTCTCCTGGGCGGTGCAGCCAATGAACATGTTACGGGTGCCCTGAATGAACCAGCCTGCGCCCACGTGGCGAGTCTTCACCTCGTACAGGGCGTTCTTACCCTGGTTGCGCTTGTTGAACCAGCTGGTGGACGCCTCAAACTTGGACTGAGAAGTGTAAATCTCGATACCCGCGTAGGTGCCGAAGCTCATGTTTGCGTCAGAGACGTCAATCATGGAGAACTTGTTATCTGCCGCGCCGGGGGTGTCACCCTCGCGGGGGCGCAGCGGGTGGCCGACAGGCTTGCCGACCAGCAGGCCCTGGCGCAGGGTCTGGCGGATGCGCAGCTTGTCAATCTTCATGCCCTGGTCGTCCAGGCCCAGGATCGCAACGCCAATGGCGGTGTCCCAGATTTCGATGTTGGACAGGGTGGGCACTGCGTCCGGCTCACCGGGGTTAGCGTCCGCAATGCGGGTGTGGAAGATGACGCCTGCAACGTTGTCGACGGGCTGGGTGTGCTTCTCCAGGAAAATCTGGTTGCTCTTAGAATCCAGCGGCAGGTTGTACTTGTTGGTGCGGATGAACAGGTCACGCACGCCCATACGCATGGGCTTGTTCTGGTTGGTGCCACCGCTCATGGGGGTGGTGTAGCTACCGGTGTGGAAAACGCCGGTGCATTCGTAGCTACCATTCTTGGACGACGGGATGCTCTTGTCAGTGAAAGCGACGATTCGGGTTGCCTGACCGTGGCCGAAAATCTCGACGCGGTGCTTCATTTCGATGAAGGGGTAGGAGACGCGGTACATGCCGCCGGGAATCTCCACGGAGCCGCCGCCCTGCGCAGCAACATCATCGATAGCCTTCTGGATAGCACTAGTGGAGTCTCGTACGCCGGTGGGGTCAGCGTTGTACTTGGAATCGCATACGTTCACGCTCATGATGGTAGCCATGGAGTGTCCTCTTTCTTGGCGGATACAGACAGCGATTAGCGCATAGATGGAATCTAAGCGCGTCATTAAGCTGAGTGTATCCAGTTGTGTTTGAGTGAATAAATGGTTTTGAGCTTCCTTCCGGTTGAGTGAGTGAGTCTCTTCCGGTGCGGGATGCGGGCGGGGAGTGAATCCGCTGCATCAATGCTCGTGGGCGGTGTGAGGGAGTGAATCTCAACCATTCCCACATGAGTCATAAATTCTTGCATACAGGATGCAAATCTGTCTAACCCATCGACAAAATATTCTAGGGCAAAATTGGGGCTTTTTCGCCGCTCAACACCCGATAGTGTTGATTGTCTCGCCGGTCACTTTGATGCAATAGAGTGCATATAACCCACAGAAAACCAACTGACCAGTACTAATACCACATTTTGCACGCATATGCACTAGTCAGAGAGTTTTTCGATGAATGCGCGCTATATCACTTCATAGACAGGTCATCCAGTCCCAAAGAACCCATTAAAACCCCTCATCAGAGGCTTATCTCACAGGCTCAGAGGCCCCCAATAGCACCCGCCGAGCACCCCGGCAGATAGGGTTCAAGCCCCTACTGAACTTCCTTCGCGGAGGCGGCACCCACCACATCCAAGCGCGCATAGCGGCCCGCAAGCCAGGTACAAATCATCAACTGAACCTGATGGAAAATCATGATTGGCAGCATCATCAGACCCAGCGAGCCCGCACCAAAAATAATGATCGCCATCGGCAGGCCAGCCGCCAGCGACTTCTTCGAACCGCAGAACTGAATCGTAATGCGGTCGGCACGGTTGAACCCCAGGCGCTTAGCCAGCTGGTCGGTCAGCCACAGCATGAACACCACAATAATCGCCATGAGCACGACCAGCAGCACAATCTGCCACCACGCCACGCGCGTCCACACACCCTGCACCACCGAGGCAGAGAACGCCGAATACACAATCATCATGACCGAGAACTTATCCAACCACTTGGTGGTCGGCTTCTTGGCGAACTCCCCCACCCAGCGGCGCGTCAGCTGACCGAGCACAAACGGCAGGAACAGCTGAATGGCAATGTCCAGGAAGACCGTTCCGGAGAACTCAATATGGCCCGTGTTCATCAGCATCATGGCGAGCAGCGGGGTCGCCACCACACCCACAATCGAAGAGAGCGAGGCGCTCACAATCGCCGCCGCCACGTTACCGCCGGCAATCGAGGTGAACGCAATCGACGCCTGCACGGTCGAGGGCACAAAGGTCAAGAACAGAATGCCCATGTACAACCCATCACCGAGCACAAGACGTAGCGGTGAAAGCGCCAAACCGACCAGGGGGAACAGCACGAACGTGCAGCTCAGAATCATCAGGTGCAGACGCCAGTGGGTCAGGCCGCGAATAGCCTCCGCGGTGGAGAGGCGAGCGCCGTACAGGTAGAACAGCAGGGCGACCGCGAACTTCGTTCCGGTGCTGAACCAGTCGGCGAAGTCGCCGCGCGCCGGCACAATAATTGCGAGGATAACCGCGCTAATGAGCATGGTCAGCAGCGGGTCAAGTTTGATAGAGCGAAGGGATGAGAGCATGCTGTCCATTCTAGACCTGTGTCTGTGTGAAGGGTCGGGGGTGCCGGGTGCATCTCAGCTGTAGGCGGGGTGTTGAAGGTTATGTGCGGCTGTAGCAACCGACTACGAGCCTGTGAGGAGGCGGTTAACGGCAGAACCCGTCGGGGCGCCTCAGGCACCCCGACGGGTTCGTGAAGGTTATTGAGCTGTGCGGCTCAGGCGGGCGCTTAGAGCGCACCCGGGCGGATACTGGCTACTTCTTATCGCCGTCGAAGCCGTAACCCTGACCGTACGAGCCACCCTCAGAGGAGTTGTTGCCGTACTGGCCGTAGCCATACTGCTCGGGAGCAGGCTGGCCGTTAGAAGACTGGCCGTTAGGCTGGCCATTAGAGGGCTGCTCAGGTGCGGGCTGGCCTGCACCGTTCTGGGTTGCACTGTTCTGGCCTGCGGCAGGCTGACCGAAGCCGGGCTGCTGACCGTAGGCAGGCTGATTAGGCGCAGGCTGACCCGGTGCGGGCATCTGCGGGCCACCGGGAGCGCCCGGTGCCGGCACGCCACCGGCGGCAGCGTACGCATCCCAACGCTGGCCGTGGAAGGCACGAGCCTGCTCGGTGAGCCAGCCAGCGAACAGCGTAGAGTTCGCGTCGAACTCGGGGGCGTTCTCGGGCTTGGAGTACACATCCACGGTTTCCAGGGTGTGGTCTGCCCAAACATCCTGGTGTTCACGCATGAACTCGGTGGACTGAATCGGGTCGGGCCACATGTGCACCGGCTCCGCCGCCGGAATCAGGACAGGAACGCGCGGTGCGGCGTCCTTGACCGGGTTCTCAGTCGGGCGCCAGAACAGGCGGCCGGGCTGGGTGCGGTCACGCAGCGCATGCGCACGCCAGGTGAGGATGGGGTGGCTTGCCAGGAGGTTCACGTACCAGACGGCAAGGCCGCGGTCGGTCACGGCACGGTCGGCAAGCTCATCGAAGTTGACCTGCTTGTTCAGGTACTTACCTGCCGCAAGCACCTTGATAGCGCCCTCAGCGCCCTCGGGGCAGAAGCGGTAGCCGAAGTTGTCGGCGGTGTACTCCTGCGAGCGGGACAGCGCACTCGACAGCACCGGAATCTGGTTGAACAGCGTGGTGAAAATCAGACGGAAATAACCGACGTGACCTGCGGCGATGTGGCCCACCTCGTGGCCAATGATGAAGCGCAGCGCCTCCGGGTCACGGGACTTACCACCGATCTCGAACAGGTCAGAGTACAGGCAGATGTAGCGGCGGAAGCCGTGACCTGCCGCGAAAGCGTTCATCACGCCGTTACCGAGGATGACGTACGCGTCCGGCACGCGGCGCAGGCCCGCCGCCTCCGCTGCTTCGGCGAGCATCTGGTACGCCTCAGGGAACTGGGTCGGGGTGATGCGCACACCGCGAACACGCTGCTGCGCGTAGTAGATTGCACGAACAATGAAGATGGCAATCGGGCCCAGGATGAGCAGACCAACCGTCTGGAAAATCAGGTCTTCCAGGCTTGCGGAGGTGCTGCCGGAAGGTACTCGAACCGAGCCTTCACCGGTTGAGCTGAAGACGTAACGCATCATCGAGCTGAACAGGTCAGCCAGCGCCATGAACAGCACAATGTAGCCGACCGCGGTGACCGCGTAGGCGGCGACCAGCCACGGAATTTCGGAGGGGTGACGCAGCGCGTGCAGCACCTTCGGCGGCAGCATCGACTGGTAGGCGAAGAGCTTCGGCTGGGGCAGGGGGCTGACCGGCTTCTGGCGCTCGTCTTCGGGGAGCCAGCCGGCGGAGAGGTCCTGCGGGAGGGGCTCACCGGGGGCACGGAATGCCTGCTGGCCGGGCTGGGCGTTGAACTGTCCGCCGGGCTGCTGGTGGTTTTCAGGGGGTTGAGTCATGTCTCGTCCGCTTCGTATCGAGTGTTATCTGATTCCACTCTATCGTTTTTGGGCACTTACTAGTGAATGTGAATGCGCTTTTTCTCACAGAATGCCCATTCGCGACGCTACAGCACGCCACAGCGTAAGGAGCGCGCCGCCTCGCGGGCATAAAGTAATCCGCCGCAACACCCGTACAGGACGGGTGCCGCGGCGGATTACTTTACGCTGAGCCGCCTACACGGCGGGGTGCGTGGGGCTTAGAGACTCTTGACGAGTTCCTCGGTAGCCTCAGCGATAGCCTTCTCCTCGTTGGTGGGGATGACCAGCACCTTGATAGCGGAATCCTCGGTGGAAATCACGCGCGGCTCGGGGGAACGCTTAGCGTTCTCCTCCTCGTTGTACTTGATGCCCAGTGCGCCGAGGCGGTCCAGGACCAGCTTGCGGAAGTCGCCGGAGTTCTCGCCGATACCAGCGGTGAAGATCAGTGCCTGCGCGCCGCCAACAACCAGGTTGTAGCCGCCAATGTACTTCATCAGGCGGTAGGAGGTCATGTCCAGTGCGAGCTGTGCACGCTCGTCGCCGGACTGTGCAGCCTCAACGACCTTACGCATGTCGTTGGAGCCAGCCAGTGCGAGCAGGCCGGACTCCTTGTTCAGGATGGTGTCCAGGCGTTCACCGTCAATGCCCTCACGAATCAGGATGGTGGTCAGTGCCGAGGGGTCGATGTCGCCGGAGCGGGTACCCATGATCAGGCCAGCCAGCGGGGTGTAGCCCATGGAGGTGTCGACGGACTTGCCGCCCTTCACAGCGGTCACGGACGCGCCGTTACCGAGGTGAGCAACGATGCCGTTGAACTCGTCGCGTGCAATGCCGAGCATGTCAGCTGCAACGTGGGAGACGTACTCGTGGCTGGTGCCGTGGAAGCCGTAGCGGCGGATGCTGTACTTGTCAGCCAGGTCGTAGGGGATTGCGTAGCGCCATGCTTCTTCGGGCATGGTGGAGTGGAACGCGGTGTCGAAGATAGCAACCTGCGGCAGGGAGGGCCACTTGTGCATTGCTGCGCGCATGCCCTGAGCGTGTGCGGGGTTGTGCAGCGGTGCCAGCGGGGAGAGGTCGTCGATCTGCTGGACAACTTCCTCGGTGAGCAGGGCGGGGTGGGTGAACTTCTCTGCACCCTGCACCACGCGGTGGCCGACTGCCTGCAGCTCACGGCCTGCCAGGACGGGCTCGAGCTTCTCGGACATGATGTCGAATGCGACTTCGTGGTTGGGCACGTCGGTGCCGATGTTTTCGACGAGGCCGGAGGTCAGCATCTGCTCTGCCTCGGGCAGGGAGGTGTCACGCACCTGGTACTTCAGGGAGGAAGAACCGGCGTTCACAACGAGAATAAGCATGAAAGTATCTTCTTTCGTAGTTTTCTTTTCTGCTCCATTCTCGCACTTTTCGAGCCTGCGTGCGAGACGGCCCCGGCTGTGTTTTTAACGGGGGTTTTTATCGCGGGCGGTATCAGGGCATTATCGGGGGCAGGAGGCGCGGGGTTGGTGGGGGCATAGAACCTACCTGGAGGACAGGCAATTGGGCACACGCCAGTTCCTTTCTGCAAGCATGCAGAATAAAGAGCGCGCAGCCCGGCACCCCTCTATTTATCCCCGCTCACGCAGGGAACACTGACCGTTACCTTCACGGAATGGGTGTGCCTGAGGCTCATCCCCGCGCATACGGGGAACGCCGCACGCTCCAGCATCCAGAGCATTTCTAGCTGGGCTCACCCCGCACATACGGGGGAACGCTGGGTCACCAGCAGGTACCTGCCCAGGCGGCCGAGCTCACCCCCGCGTATACGGGGAACGCGTTGCAGGGGCACTGTGCAGAAGTTCCGGGCTGAGCTCACCCCCGCGTATACGGGGAACGCCGCCGCCCTTCAGGGATCCAAGGGTGAGGACGGAGCTCACCCCCGCGTATACGGGGAAAACAACGCCTACGCACTGCGTACGGGACTGATTCAGGGCTCATCCCCGCGCATACGGGGAATACACTCAGCCGCAAGTCGCAATACCCGAGAAAAGCCTAAAAATATTCAGTTTCCACACGTATACACATATATAAAAGGGATGAGTAGACGATTACTCGTCTACGGTGACCCGCCGCCCGTGGCGGCTGGCCTTGACGCATCCAACGCCGCATCCCCCAACACCACCGAAACAGCGGCATCAGAGTCAGCAACTCCGCGTCCATTTAGACTCTCCCCCGTGCCGGGGGCGAGTTGCGTCTCATGCATCCGCACGGCCTCCGCACGGATATTACGTGCCGCGTTCACGTCACGATCAATCCGCACACCGCAGGCCGCGCACTCAAAGACACGCACGTGGAGTCCGAGCTTGGTTTTCGCTCGTGCTCCGCAGGCGCTACACGTCTGAGAGGATGCAAAGAAGCGGTCAATAATTTGTACCTGTGAGCCGTACCAGCTGGCCTTGTATTCCAGCTGGCGGCGCAGCGTACCAAAAGCGGCATCCAGGATAGACCGGTTGAGCCCGGCCTTCTGGCGCACACGCTTACCAGGTGCCTCAACGGTACCGGCAGCTGAGGCGGTCATACCCGCCACAGCCAAGTCTTCAAGCCCGATGAGGGTGTACCCGGTGGTCAGGCGCTTAGAAACCTGATGCAGACCGGACTCACGGCGCAAAGCCACCAGGTGGTGGTGCCGTGCAATCTGCTGCACAATACGGGCACGACGGTTAGAGCCCTTCTGAGCGCGCGCGAGGGCACGCTGCAGGCGCACCAAGCGCTTCTCCGCAGCACGAGCCCAGCGGGGATTAGCCAGGGTGGGGGTACCGTCACCGGTGAATTCCAGGGCGGGGTACTGTGCGAAGCGCTGCGGTGCCTGCTCGTCAGAGAGTGCGGCGAGGTAGCGTACGCCCAGGTCTACACCGACGGCACCGGCAGCACGCTGAGCACGGGTAGGGGCCATCGGGGTACGGGACAGCTTAACAAGGATGGAGACGTACCACCGGTCAGCAGCACGGGAGACAGTGTAGGACTTGACATCAGCTCCAGCACGCACGGCCTTCACCAGAGGCTTCGTAGTGTTATGAGTACGAATAACACCCAGGTGCGAGAGGCGCACATGGCGGTAGTCCTCAATAGTCGGGGTGGTTGTAATGCTACGGCGCTTGAGCTGTGCCTTACGGCGCACGTACTCAGGCTCGCCCTGCTTGTAGGGGGTGCCGTAAGCTCCGACCTCGTTCTTACGCGGGTCACGGTCGACGGTAAAAGAGTCGTGGCTGATGCCCTTACGTTTGAAACGTGGGACACCCATTCGGGGACCAGCACGCAGCCCTTTGAGGGATTCAAAATAGTTGCCCCACGCTGCATGGGCATTCTTTATCCCAGAGACTAGAACACGTCGGTCGATGGTGTGCATCCAGGGCTCAGAAGACCGTTCAGTTTCAGGCCAGACCACGGCGGGGTCAGCACCGTCAGCAATAGCCTGAGCGATAGCTTCATGACGCTGTCTCTCAGGGGTTAGGTATCGCTTTCCGTATTCAAAATGACCGATGTACTTATAAGCAGGGTTCTCTTCTTTTATGTCATCAAGCTCAGCCTTAGCAGTAGCCTCGGTAGCACCTTCAGAAATGCGGGTATCCACGTATTCTGCACAGGCGCGAGAAACCTTACGGTTATGGTCAGTGAAGAGGTTGTACGTGTAGCGTGCTGCACCTACACACTGCGTCAGCTTAGCTTTTTGTGCCTGATTGGGGTCGAGGCGGAATTTGTAGGCACGGTACAGGGCACCATCGTCGGTGCTGGTTTTCTCAGCCATGGCCTTTCCTCCTCTTCTACGAGCTATAGAGATAACCTGTTTGAAAATCTCTTGTAACGACCATAGGGGATACCCCTGACAAGATAAGGGGGTATTTTGGGGTACCCGAGAATATTTTGAAAATAAATTTCCCTACAGCCACAGAACCGATACGTGGGATTTTTGCCGAGTCGCAGCCTTTAGAGGCGAGGACTGCGCCGGGGCGGACGGCTAGAAAAATAGTGTAAAAAATCGCCAATTTTTTCACTATCCCCTCTGATTTTCAGGAAATAGTGAAAAAATCGGCGATTTTTTTCATAATCCAGGTCACATAGTGGCAGTTCACTGGCGGGCATCCGCAGGGCACCCACCGGCATGATAGGGTTACTTCTAACACCGATAACCACGTGCCGCCGTGTTTTTGCGTCTTGCAGTCCTCGATGTTGTGTTCTGGCTCAGATGCTTCTCCTGCGGCGCTACATAGTTTCTCATCACTCATTCAATCTCTGCCCTCCTGCTGGGGGTGGGTTTGTCGCGCCCCGACGCGGGGTCTACGTATTTTGGAGATTGTTATGGAGAACAAGGGCGGAGTAACTATCCCCCGCTGGGCTTTCGGACTGGCAGCAGCCGTCGTCGCCCTCCTCGTTGTACTGGTCATCGTGCTGATTCCGCGAGGAAAAGAATCTACTACTGCCGCAGGTTCTACCTCCTCAGTAGCCGAACCCCCTGCAACCGTCACTGCCCCGTCAGTTTCTAGCACGGCATCCTTCACCTCCGAAGTATCCGCTGCTCCCACGATAAACGTAACCGTCCAAGGGCGTGCTATCTGCAACGTAAAAGTCCCGCAAGGAAAAGAACTTTCAGCGGACGTTCCGGTCGATTATCGCTGGTTAGAGACTAAGACGGGTATCCACTACCCTACTTCTATCTCCTTGGGTCCGCATGAACGTCAGGGTCGTCTTGGCCAGTGTTTTGCGCATACCCCAGCGGGTGCAGCCTTCGCAGCAATGAATACCACAGTCCTTCTTGGAAGCCACGAAGTATCCTCAGCAGAACGTAAGACAATGCTTTCCAACCGCCTTGTAAGTCAGGGTGACCCGTGGGCGCCCGATAAGGAAGACGAACATATTGAGGGTGGCGTAGCTATCTACGGCTACAGCATCCAGGAATACTCTGCAGACCGCGCAATTGTGAGGGTTTACATCATTGCTCAGAAACCTGGGGGCTCACGCAACGTTGGTTGGGTTCCTGTCCGCATGGTTTGGGAAGAGGGCGATTGGCGCCTTGATTCTGAAGAACCAGAAATGAAAGCTTCAATCGCAACTGAAGAACCTGCTCACTACGTTCCCATCGGTCTGGATCAATACGCAGCATGGGGTTTTAAGAAGAGCTAGTACAGATACTGCGTATCACGCCATACTATGCGCGGTGGGGCACGACCTTTCAACAGGTCGCGCCCCACCGCGTTTATACGTTTAGCCCGCTAGAGCACGTCCGGGTGGACCGCCACCTCCACGGCAGCAGGCAGCACCCGCGCACTAATACGGTACGCCGACGGCGCCGGGTCACCATCCACCTCAACAGGCTGCGCACCATCCGGGAACTCCAACACCACCTCAGACCCCACCAGGTGGCGAATCACCGGCAGCTCAATGCGCGGCGAACCCAAAATCGTGCGGCGCGTAACCTTAGCCATCAGCAGACCCCACTCCACCAAATCACGCGGCGACGCCACAATCACCTCAAGATTACCGTCGTGCACATCCGTCATATCCGCCAGGCGAATACCGCCCTGCAGGCGGCCACAATTCGCGATCAGCACCGACCGCATCGGCAGAGTACGAGGTTCCCCACCGTCCACGCTAATACGCACCGGATGCGACCTGCCCAGCATATGCTTCATGCCGGATTGCACGTACGCAACCCAGCCGAACTTCGCCTTAATCTCCTCGTTCGTATCATTCATGACAAGCGCGTCAAAGCCTGCACCACTCATCACAAAGAACGTGTGTTCGGTTTCTTCGCCGGGGGTGCTCGTCGTCGTCATCTCAATCGCATCAACACTCTGACCTGCACCGTTGAGCGCAATATTCACGCACGCCGCCACGTCACTCACTGGAATATACAGGTTACGCGCCAGCAGGTTACCGGTACCCATCGGCAGAATACCCAGGCGCGGCTTACGCCCCTCATGATGCGCCAGCGCCGCCGCCACAGCACGCACCGTACCGTCACCACCGGCAGCGATCAGCAGGTCAACACCCTCAGCGATTAGCTCGCGGGCCGCCTCAGAGCCGGGCTCGTCCACGCGGGTGGTGCGCACCAGCGGCTGCGGGTGGCCGTTCGCCGCGAGGGTACGTTCCAGAATCTCAATAGCCGCCGCGGCGCCGGGCTTACTCGGGTTGTACACCACGCCCACGCGCTGCGCCTCACCGGTGGGCAGGGTCGGCAGAACGCCGAAGGGCGCGCCCAGTTCGATAGCGCGTCGGCGCGCTTCACGGCGGGCACGAGTGACGGAGGCGGTCAGAGCCGCCGCCGCAGAAACACCAAGGAGTTTACGGTAAAGAGGCATAGTTCTTAGACTACCGGGATACGCAAAAACCCGCCCACCGTTTACGCGGTGAGCGGGTTTTTCAGCTGGTTATGAGATTACTCAGCGGGCGGGGTTTCCCTTATTCAGCGATAGCCGGGATGACCTCGGCGCCACCCATGTACGGGCGAAGAGCCTCAGGAATACGTACAGAGCCGTCAGCCTGCTGGTGAGTCTCCAGGATGGCAACCACCCAGCGAGTCGTCGCCAGGGTGCCGTTCAGGGTCGCTACGGAGCGGGTGCGGCCCTTACGCACGTTGCCTGCCTCGTCCACGGTGTCCGGGGTGCGCTCGCGGATGTTCAGGCGGCGCGCCTGGTAGGTGGTGCAGTTTGAGGTGGAGGTCAGCTCGCGGTAGGTGCCCTGGGTGGGGACCCACGCCTCGCAGTCGAACTTGCGGGCTGCGGAGGTGCCCAGGTCGCCTGCGGCGGTGTCAATCACGCGGTATGCGAGGCCGCAGCGCTGCAGCATTTCCTCTTCGAGGGACAGCAGCTTTGCGTGCATCTCTTCTGCCTGCTCGACGGGGCAGTAGACGAACATTTCAGCCTTGTTGAACTGGTGCACGCGAATGATGCCGCGGGTGTCCTTACCTGCGGAGCCTGCCTCGCGGCGGTAGCAGGAGGACCAGCCCAGGTACTTCTTCGCACCCTTCTCGAAGTCGAGAATTTCGTCGGTGTGGTAGCCGGCGAGCGCCACCTCGGAGGTGCCGACCAGGTACAGGTCGTCGCGTTCGAGGCGGTAGATTTCGTCGTCGTGCTTGACGTTGAAGCCGGTGCCGTTCATGATTTCGGGGCGTACCAGGGTGGGGGTGGTCATCATGGTGAAGCCGTGCTCGGTTGCGAGGTCGAGCGCCATCCACATGAGTGCCTGTTCGAGGCGTGCTACCTGGCCCTTGAGGAAGTAGAAGCGTGCGCCGGAGACCTTCGCGCCGCGTGCCATGTCGATGCCGTCGACGAGTTCGCCGATTTCGAGGTGGTCGCGCGGTTCGAAGCCTTCGGTGGTGAAGTCGCGGGGGGTGCCGACTTCCTTGACGACCACGTAGTCGTCTTCGCCGCCGACGGGTACGCCGTCGATGATGAGGTTTTCGATGCTGCTGATCAGTTCCTCGTATTCGGCGGTTTTCGCTTCGGAGGCTGCCTTTGCTTCGTTGACGCGGGCTGCGAGTTCCTTCGCCTGTGCGACGAGGGCGGGCTTTTCTTCCTTGGGTGCCTTTGCGACGGTCTTGCCGAAGGCGTTCTGTTCGGCGCGCAGGGTCTCGTATTCGCCGATGAGTGCGCGGCGTGCGGTGTCGGCTTCGAGGATGCGGTCGACGTGGGTTTCGTCCTTGCCGCGTGCTCGCTGGGAGGCGCGGAAGATGTCGGGGTTTTCGCGGAGGAGGTTAATATCAATCACTGTTTTATCCTACCTAATCTTACGGTGGGTTGTGGGCGGGGTTTGCGCTGGTGGGGCGCGGGTAGGTGCGGGGGTGTCTAGCGGCGGGGCGGCTGGTGGTGCCGTTAGTGGCGCTGCAGCTGTGCGGGGCGACCGTTCGGGAAGAGCGACTCAACCCATTCGTGTGCGGCGTCGAAGGAGCCGTCGGAGTGGATGGCGTCGACTTCGGTGTTTTCGTGGTCGGCGCGCGGGTAGGAGCCGAGGAATTTCAGCGTCGGGGAGACGCGGTGCAGGCCGCGCAGGGCGTCGCGCATGCGCGCCTCGTAGATGTGGCCGTCGGCGTCGATGCTGAACGAGTAGGAGCCCATGCCTTCGCCGGTGGGGCGCGATTCGATGCGGGAGAGGTTCACGCCACGCACTGAGAACTGTTCGAGCAGTTCGAGCAGGGCGCCGGCGCGGTTGGCGGGCAGCGGCACGGTCAGGGTGGTCTTATCGGAGCCGGTCGGTTCGGGGATGTCGGCGGTGCGGGAGAGCAGCACGAAGCGGGTCACGGCGTTCTTGTTGTCGCCGATGTTGTCCTGCAGTACGTGCAGTTCCGGGTGGTAGTTCAGCAGCGCCGGGGAGCAGATTGCCGCATCGTAGGTGCAGCCCTCTTCGAGCAGGCCGACAGCCGCCGCGGCGGTGGAGGAGCCGGGCAGGTAGGCGGCGGTGGGTACGTTCTCCTGCGCCCAGCCGCGCACCTGCGCCCAGGCGTGCGAGTGGGTGGAGATGGTCTTGACGTCTTCAATGCTGATGGGCTTCGCGGCGACCAGCACGAAGCGGATCGGCACGAGCACCTCGCGGATAATGCGTACACCCTCGCTGGCTGCGATAGCGTCCAGGGTGGCGCTCACGCCGCCCTCCACGGAGTTTTCGATGGGCACCATGGCGGCGTCCGCCTCGCCCGCGTTCAGGCGTGCGAGCGCGTCGGGCACGCTGGTGGCGGGGATCCGTTCGGCGTCGGATGCGCCGGGGACGCTCAACAGGGCGGATTCGGTGAAGGTGCCGGAGGGGCCAAGGTAGGTGTATCGCATGCCACTATAGTAGCGTCTGCTGTGGAGGGGGCGCCGAATTCGGTGATAGGTTACGGTCTTTGGCGGTAGTTAAAAGACCCCACCAAAGTCACTAACCTATGGTCGAAAAACTTAGGTCATTACTGAAAGACCTAAGCCACCACCGAAAACCCAGGCAACAGCTGAAACCGCTACCTCACGAACTGGCGTACCCGCGCGGTGTCCCAGTACTGCGCGGGCACGCCTCCACCCATAAGCTCACGGGCGATAGCGGCAGCCTGCACGGAACCAGCCTCGGGCAGGGGCGCGTGCGAGCCAGCAATAATGACGTTGCCGCGGCGGCGGCCCTTCAACATTGCCGAATCCGCCACAATGCACACGTATTCGAACACCTCAAGCAGGGCGGACGCCTCCGCGCGGGCACCGGTCAGCGCCGGCCCGTCACCGCAATTGAGGATGTACAGGCCACCGGGTGCCAGCGACTCGGCGACGGTGCGGGTGAACTCGACGGTGGTGAGCGCCTCGGGCGTGGTGTCCCCGGCGAATACGTCACGAATCAGCACGTCGCGGGATGCGGGCGCGAAGGTCGCGGTGACGGCGCCCGCCTCACCCACGCGAATCTTCACGCGCGGTGCCTTGGGGATGTCGAACCAGGCGCGCACATACTCGGCGAGCTTGGCATCCAGCTCAACGACCGTGTTGCGGCTGGTCGGGTACAGGTCAGCGAAATAGCGCGCCATCGAGCACGCGCCGCCGCCCAGGTGGGTGATGCGCAGCTTCGCGGCGTCCAGGTGCTCCTCCACATGCGAGGAAACGACCGCGGCAATCCAGCGCATGTACTCAAAATCCAGCTGGCGAGGCTCACCCACAATCACGTGGGAAGACTGCACACCATTAATGAGCAGCAGCCAGCCGTCAGCATGGTAGCCGTCGGGGACCAGCTCCGCCTCACCCGTAGAAATCGGGTACACGCCAGCGGCGGCACCCTGCACGGGGGTGCTCTCGGTATCGTCGATACGGTTCTTCTGCTGCTTCTGGGCTTTCTGCGCCTTTTGGGACTTCTTGGGTGCCCTGCTCTTTTTCGCCATACCCACTAGACTAGCCGACAGCCCTCACGCCCCTAGCGTACGCACCCGCAAGGAACCGCCTCCACAGCGGCTGGCTGAGTAGACTAGAACCCATGGGATTTGTATGTCAGGGCCGCTATGCGCTCGCACCAATTGAACCGACCGACGCCGAAAAATACGTCAACCTGCAGCTGGACTGCATGGAGCAAACCTACGACCCGATCTACTTCGACGCGCTCGGGGAAAGCTTCACCGCCCGCCACCGCGCCGAACGCAACGAATACCTCGAAGACTTCCACCGCCACCTCTCCTCCCCCACCGTGCGCGGCTTCTTCGCCTATGAGGTGCCCGGCTGGACCCCCGACGGCGGGCTCTCCTGCTCCATCGGCGTACGCATCGACTGGGATAAGCCGGTCGGCCTGGCGCTCTCCCTGTGTGAGCCCTCCTCCTGGGAACTCGAACGCGCCGAGTCCCTCCCCGAACTGCCTGCAGGCACCCGTAAACTCGCGCACCTGTACACCCTCAACCACATGCACGGCACCGGCCTCGGTCAGGCACTCTACGAGTCCGTCATCTACCCGGACGAAAACTCCTACCTGTGGGTCATGGCAGAAAACGAACGAGCGCTCTCCTTCTACGAGCGGCTCGGCTACCGCAACGAAGGCGTGTACTTCCAAGCACGCGGCTCCTGGGAACCCGGACGCAGCGTACGATACACGCGCATCCTCAACCCCTAAACGGCACACCACAACAGGGAAACAGCCCGCCCACATGACGCAGCGCACCGCACACCCTGTTAGGCACCACCCCCACAACGCCTTAAGATATAAGAGACCTATAAGCTCGACGCACCCGCGCACAGGAGCACATACACCCCTGCGCAACCGCGGGACCCAGCGCCGAACATCGCATAGAAGGACAGTAAAACAATGACCACCGGTCTTTACCTCTCCGCTATGTCCCAGAACTCGGGCAAGTCCCTCGTAGCCCTGGGTCTAGCAGACTCCCTCATCAAGCGCGCAGACCGCGTCGGCTTCTTCCGCCCCGTCTTCGACGGCGCAACCATCTCCGACGACCCCATGGCACGCCTCATCCGTGAACACTTCGGCCTGACCGAAGAGCAGGTCGGCGGCGCAGTCTCCATGACCGACGCACTCGCACTCATCGCAGAAGGCGACACCGAAGAAATCTCCGCACGCGCAGTCTCCGCTTACGAAAAGGTCGCAGCAAACAGCGACGTCGTAATCGTCGACGGCGTCTACCTGCCCGCCAACGCGCTCTCAGTCGAATTCGACCTGAACGTCCAGATCGCCCGTGACCTCGGCCTGCCCGTCGTCGCAATCGTCGGCGCGCAGGAAGCAACCGTCGAAGAAGCAGTCACCGCAGTCGACGTGGCACGCACCGAACTGCTCGCCTCCAAGGCAGACCTGCTCGCAATCATCGTCGGCCGCGCAGAACCCGAACTGCGCGACGAGATCGAAAACTCCGTCAAGCGCGGCGACGCAAACCTGCCCGTCTACGTGCTGCCCGAAATCCCCGAACTGAACGCACCCACCGTCGGTGAAGTTGCCGAAGCCCTCAAGCTCGACACCGAAGGCATCAAGGCGGAAGACCTCGGCCGCGACATCCACGGCATCAAGGTCGCAGCAATGAACGTCTCCAACTTCCTCAACCAGTTCGTTGACGGCGACTTCGTCATCGTCCCCGGCGACCGTGCAGACATCGTTGCAGCAACCCTCGCATCCGCACTGGCACCGACCTTCCCCGCACCCTCCGGCGTGCTGCTCACCGGCGGCCTGGACGCACTGCCCGGCAAGAACACCGCAGTCGGCTCCCTCATCGACAACGCACCGTTCCCCGTGCTGTCCACCACCAAGGACACCTTCAAGTCTGCACGCGCAGTCTCCCGCGTCCGCGGCACCCTCGAAAGCGGCCACCAGCGCAAGCTCGCAGCAGCAATGGGCGGCTGGGACGAGCACGTCAACAAGGACGAACTGCTCGCACGCCTCGAAATTGAGCGCCCCGCATCCATGACCCCGCTGCGCTTCCTGCACAACCTCATCGAGACCGCACGCGCAAACCGCCGCTCCGTGGTCCTGCCCGAGGGTTACGACGTGCGAATCCTGCGTGCATCCGAAATCATTGCACGCCGCGACTTCTGCGACCTGATCCTGCTCGGCAACCCCGCCAAGATCGCAGAGATCTGCCAGGCTGAGGGTATTGAGCTGCCCAGCTCGATCCGCATCATCGACATCGAGAACAATGAGTACTCCGAGGACTTCGCAGCAACCTACGCTGAGCTGCGTGCACACAAGGGCGTCACCATTGAGGCTGCCCGCGAGCGCATGACCGACCCCTCGTACTTCGGCACCATGCTCGTTTACAAGGGCATCGCCGACGGCATGGTTTCCGGTGCTGTGAACACCACCGCGAACACCATCCGCCCCTCGCTCGAGTTCATCAAGACCCGCCCCGGCACCAAGATCGTCTCCTCCGTCTTCCTCATGCTGATGGAAGACCGCGTTCTGGTCTACGGCGACTGCGCAGTGAACCCGAACCCCAACGCAGAGCAGCTCGCCGACATTGCGAAGGCATCCGCGGAGACTGCACGCCAGTTCGGTGTGGAGCCGAAGGTTGCTATGCTGTCCTACTCGACCGGCACCTCCGGCGCTGGCGCAGATGTGGACGTTGTGCGTGAGGCAACCGAGCTCGTGCGCGCATCGAACCCCGACTTCGCGGTTGAGGGCCCGATCCAGTACGACGCTGCATCGAACATGTCCATTGCGTCGACCAAGCTGCCCGGCAGCGAGGTTGCCGGTCAGGCTACCGTGTTCGTCTTCCCCGACCTGAACACCGGTAACAACACCTACAAGGCTGTTCAGCAGTCTTCGGGTGCTGCCGCTGTGGGCCCGGTTCTGCAGGGTCTGCGTAAGCCCGTGAACGACCTGTCGCGCGGTACCACCGTTGAGGACATCATCAACACCGTTGCGATTACCGCAATTCAGGCACAGAGCCTGTAAGCCGGTTTTTGACCGCTGAATGAGGCCGCCCCGGCCGCTGCACCCCCGTGTGGGGGCAGTGGACGGGGCGGTTTTTTGTGCTGTTTTATGCGCCGAGAATTATGCGCCGAGAAGCCACATGTGTTTCGAA
>NZ_KV831978.1:135593-141349 GCF_001837295.1 Rothia sp. HMSC065C03 | reverse complement strand
CGCCGAGAAGCCACATGTGTTTCGAAAAGCAACATATTACGTGGCTTCTCGAAACACATGTGGCTTTTCGAGGAAGGATGTATACAGGAGCCGCCAGGATTTTTGTAATTACAGGATTCCACCACCCCTACCCCGTGAACCGGTGACCACCCAAGCAGCGGCAAACCGCCCGGGCTGCTAGGCTGCTGCTATGACCACAACTGACGAAACTCTCCCCCTGGGACTCTACGAACACCTCAAGAGCGCATCGCTCATGGGCCGCACCATCCCCGAAGGCGCGCAATGGCAGGAAGAAATCCTCAAAAAGGACGACTACAACATCCCCGAACTGCTCACCCAGTTCTTCGCCACCCAGCTGGCTCCCGCCCTCGAAAGCCTCAAAACCCCCGCAGACCAGGTGGAACTCATCAACCGCATGATGGAGCTCCTACCGCAGGATGCCGAAGAGCAGAACGATTCGTTGCTGACCGATGACGACAGCAACGTAATTCAGATGCGCGAGCTCGCCCTCACTGACGCAAAAACTACGCGCCCCGATATTCCTCTGAGCGACGTTGCTCTGATGACGAATACTTCTAAAGACCTGAATCTCAATACTGAAATTCAGAAAGAATTAGAAAGTGCAGACCGCGTAGATTTGCTCTGCTCATTTCTTAAAATGTCCGGCGTTAATAGTTTGAGTGAGCAGCTTAAAGCTATTAAAAATCGCGGTATTCCTTTTCGCATTATTACCACCACCTACATGGGCGCAACCGACCGCAAGGCTATCGACCGCCTCGTTGAAGAGTACGGTGCCGAGGTGAAAATCAGCTATCAGGGCGACAGCACCCGCCTGCACGCGAAGGCCTGGCTGTTCCACCGCAATACCGGCATGTCCACCGGCTATGTGGGCAGCTCGAACCTGTCCAGTGCCGCACTCACTGACGGCCTGGAGTGGAATGTTCGCATCTCTAACCCGATTACGCCCGGCCTGATCCGCCAGTTTGAAGGCCTGTTTGAAAGCTACTGGAAGAGCGGCGATTTCACTCTTTACACCGCCTCTGACCAGGAGAAACAGGAGCTCGACACTGCCCTGGCTAAGGCGGATATTACCGGCCGTAAAAGCAAGGGCCTGGAGTACGATATCGACTCGTCCCTGCTGGATGTGCATCCGTTCCCGCATCAGGTGCGCATGCTTGAAGAAATGCAGAACGCTCGTTCTAAGGGTCGTCACCGCAACCTCGCCGTGGCCGCAACCGGCACCGGCAAAACCGTGTTCTCGGCTCTCGATTACAGGCGCCTCTGCGAGCAGTCCGGCAAAAAGCTGAAGCTGCTTTTTATTGCGCACCGCAAAGAAATCCTTGACCAGGCGCGCCGCACTTTCGGCGACGTCATGCTAAAAGGTAATTTCGGTGAGCTCCTGACCGGCGGCAAAAAGCCTGAATACAATGAGGCTGTTTTTGCGACCATTCAGACGTTGTCAGGTGCCGCCCTCAAAAATTATGCACCGGACTATTTCGACGTCATCATCATGGACGAATGTCACCACATTAAGGCCGCCAGCTGGGACAAAGTTTTCAACTATTTTGAGCCCCGCGAATTTATCGGCCTGACCGCAACCCCCGAACGAGAAGACGGGGTGAACATCGCCGACAAGTACTTTGGCGGCTACGTGGCAACCTCCATCCGCCTGTGGGACGCACTCGAAGACCACCTCCTCGTACCCTTCCAGTACTTCGGTATTGCCGACGGCACCGACCTGCGCCGTATTAATGTTCGGGGTGGCCGATACGATGAAAAGGCCCTTGAGAACCTGTACACCAAGGACGAGGCCGAACGCCGCCTGCGCATCATCGTGGAAGAGCTACGCGAGAAGGTTGACAACCCCCTGCGCATGAAGGCGCTCGGGTTCTGCGTGAATGTGAAGCACGCCAAATACATGGCGCAGAAGTTCAACGAGGTGGGTATTCCCGCTGGCGTCTTGGTCGGTACAGATTCCGCCGAGGAGCGCGCCAAGGTGATGAAGAACCTTGCAGACGAAGCGCATGAGCTGACCACGATCTTCACCGTGGACCTATTCAACGAGGGCGTCGATATTCCGAGCGTCGACACCCTCCTGATGCTGCGCCCCACCCAGTCGCTCACCCTCTTCCTGCAACAACTGGGCCGCGGTCTGCGCCGTGCACCGTTGAAGTCTGTTCTGACGGTCCTCGACTTTGTGGGACACCAGAACAAGAACTTCATGGTTCACCACAAGTACCGCGCCTTTGCACGGCATGGTACCTTGACCGAGCGGGACATTGAGAGCCCTGAACTGCCGGCTGGCTGTCACTTTCATCTGGACGAGCTGACTCAGAAGCAGGTCATCCAGAAGATTCGCGAGTCCCTACGCATGAACCAGAACGCCCTCATCGACACCGCAAAGAGCTACCTGGAAGATATGCGCCGAAACTCCACGGAACCCGATGTTCGCCCCACCGTCATTGACTTCATCAACCGCTACGGGTTGGGACTGCCGCAGATTTACGGCCGTAGTAGCAAGGTGCCCCTGCCCGGTATCACTAAGCCCGTCGCAACAACCTGGACCAGCCTCCAGGCCGCGAGTGAACTGTACCCCGACCTGGTGGTTCCCTTCCATGACAACGTGGCCGTCGAGACGAATAAGCGCGTCAAGGCACTCACGCACGTACACGACACGTTCCGCATTAACGCATACCTGGAGCTGCTAAACACGGACATCCTGGAGCAGGACATGACCGATGAGCAGCGCCGCCACGCATGGATGCTTCTGTTCTCCATCTGGCCGAAGGCCAAGTGGGACGGTTCTTCTGAGAAGTTTAGCCTCAACGAAGGCCTGGCGACTCTGCGTAAGAACCGCGGCATGCTGCAGGAGATGGAGAGCGTATGGAACTTCAACGCCGGTACGGACACCACCTCCACCCTGCCGCTCTTTGAGGGTGAAGGCATCCCCCTGCGCACTCACGCCCTCTACTCCCGCGAGGAACTATTCGCCGGACTGGGCGGCCAGGAGGAGAACTTCAAGGTACCCGGCGGCGTGGTCAACGGTGTTGTACCCTTCGACCCGACGAACACCACCGCGTTGCTGGTGACGTTAGAGAAATCTGAGAAGCACTTCTCCCCGGCCACCATGTACAAGGACTACGCCATCAGCACTGACGAGTTCGCATGGGATTCACAGAGCGCGACAACCCCCGAAAGTCCGACGGGTCAGCTCTTCCAACACCACGAGGAGCGAGGCCGACGCATCGTGCTCTTCGCCCGCCAGCACAGGGAGAATAGGCTCGGCCCCGAACCCTACATGTGCCTGGGCACCGTGAAATACATTTCTCACGAGGGCTCCAAGCCGATGCATATTCGCTGGTCGCTGGACCGCCCGATGCCGGCGTCCATGTTCCAGATCGCGAAGATTGCCTCGTAGGCGCTGAATAGCCGCAGCAGGCGGCCCCGAATGTTTGAACATTCAGGGCCGCCTGTTTTTAGACCGAGGTTTTCGATAGGTTAGTGCCTTCACCGTGGGTCTTTAACCCGCAGTGAAGCCACTAACCTATCGACGAAAAGGGTAAGTCATAGCCCATAACCAGCTCTCACCTACCTGGCGCAGCCGGAGATTCGGTCATGGGTTACGGATTTGTGCCATAGGTTAGTGTCTTTGGTCGTAGTTAAAAGCCATGGCAGAAGACGCTAAACCATGACACAAATTCTGCAGAAGCGGCGCCTCCGCAGGCGCAAAGATATTTGATGCATAAAGCATTGAGAAGCCCGAATAATGACCAACCACCGTCATCATCCTCAAAAGAATGCAAACGACGGCAAACATGCGGTAGGGTGGTAACTGTAGTACTCAATAGCGCACCGATGCGCTTGTTGAGTGAACTACAGGGCTGTTTTCCTTCCGGCAGTCAGCTTGACCTGCAAATAACGGCCCGACTAGTAACTAAACAACACACCATCACCGACGATAGGAGCGTATCTTCTATGGAATCGACCATTCTTAATCGCCGTACCCTGCTGGGTAGCGGCGCACTTGTGGGCCTGGGGGCCCTGCTTGCGGCGTGTGGCCAGCAGGCAAATAACGAGGCGGCAGCCACCGCCTCCGCCGCGCCGAGTGAGTCGGCGTCGGCTTCTGCAACAGCATCTGAGTCACCTTCGGCGAGTGCCACTCCGTCTACTGTCCGAGGCTATTCGGGCGGCTCGAAGGCGCCCAACGGGGAGTACCGCCCGGCGGATAAGTACGGTCCGGCACAGAATGTACCGAAGCCTAACGTTCCGGAGAACGGCTACAACGAAAAGTCGTTGGAAGGCATGCGCAAGACGATGGATGCCTGGATCTTGTGGGGTAATTACGGTACTCAAACTGGCGATTACTCGATGGCTCGCAAGTTCATCTCGCCAAATTTCAAACGTGAATTGGAAGAGTATAAAAATGCAGAAGAGCTTTATCAAAGCGGCGGATGGATCATTGGTGGAATCGACCATTTTCTAGCCGATGGAAACCCTTGGTCCGAAGACGGTGAAACTTACTTCTGGAAAGCCTATCGCGAATGGGATCGTGAGATCTTTGTTGAGTCTGATGGGAGCTGGGTTAGCTGGACCAATGATGACAAAACTGACGATACCTTCAAATTTGAACTGAAGCACAACGGTCAAAAATGGGAAATCATTGATTATGTAAGTGTTGAGGACTAAACATGAGACAGAATATTAAAAATATTTCATTGATAATTATTGGAATAAATATTGTATGTTCATCAATCGCTCCGGCATTAGGTAGCGACTCGACAAAAGAATGTTCATCTGAAAATAGCGCCAAAGTATGTCAAACCACTAAGAATACAAAATATAAAGACAAAAGCGGAGGCAATAGAAACACAGGTCATACCTCAGAAAATATAAATGACGGAAATTACCCATCTCAGTCATCAAATTCAGAACCTAGCACCTACACCACCAAAGGCGCTAACGGCATGACCGTAATTCGTTCCAAGAGTAACTCTAACATTCTTGGCTGCGTAGGTAAGGGCGGAAAGATTGGAAACGTAAAACTCAACAATCTTATTGTTCGTGACGATGGGACCTACATTGATGGTGGCTTTGGCAAGTATAGCCGCACCTCAGAAACCTGTGTTCCCGAGGATACCCGCACTCTCACCAGCGCCGACAGCCCAGGTCCCACCGGTCCGACCTACGAAGAAGTCATGGAGGAAATCCGCCACGCTGCAGAGTCGCTAGAACCAGGTAAGCCGACCCTGCATCAGTCCTATAACAACCCCGCAGGCACTGGCCGAGCAGAAGGCGACCCCAACGTCTACAAGGGCGACCAGATCAACTTCTACGTCGATGACGGAGGTCCCTACCGCCTCGAAGCAGACATGCTCGCAGGACACGTCGAAATTGAGCTCATGCCCTCCTCGTACGTCATCGAGTACGGCAATGGTGATACTGCCACCAACTACACCGCGGGTAAACCGGTCACCACCTACCCTCGTGAGCGTCCGAGGCAGACGGATACCAGCTACGCCTACCAGCGTTCCGGTAATTTCCATGCGTACGCGACCGTGCACTATACGGCTCGTTTCCGTGTGGATGGTGGCCCGTGGCAGATGATGGAGGTGACTCCGCAGGCGACCAGTGACCCGTTGCTGGTGCGTGTGTGGTGGGTTGATGTGGGCCGTGTGGCAGGTGACTGCAGCTATGACGACACTCGTTGGGGTTGCAAGAACGATCCGACGATGGGTAAGAAGGATAATCCGAACCCG
>NZ_KV831978.1:135293-135493 GCF_001837295.1 Rothia sp. HMSC065C03 | reverse complement strand
TGATGGGGATACGGAGTATTCGCTGCACCGTGACTGGCCCGACATGTAAGGCTGCCCCCCCCCGTGGGTCTTATGCTGAGAAGCCACATGTGTTTCGAAAAGCCACTTCTTTGGTGGCTTCTCGAAACACATGTGGCTTTTCGCCGTTCATAGGGGAGGTGTGGGGATCCTTCGATAGGTTAGTGTCTTCGCCGTGGGTC
>NZ_KV831978.1:37615-135193 GCF_001837295.1 Rothia sp. HMSC065C03 | reverse complement strand
TTCGCCGTGGGTCTTTAACCCGCAGTGAAGGCACTAACCTATCGAAAGGTCCGTAACCTATCGAAGAATCCCCCTATCGACAAGCCCCCGCACCCATACCGCGTAACAACTCGTAACACCCCCTTGCGGCATACCCCCCTAGGGTATATACTGGAGTCATGGAAACCACCAGCAACCAGTGCTGCCACAGCACATCCACCCAGGTCAGCACCGCATCCGGCACACCCGCCGAAAAACCCACTGAGGCGCACACTGGCGCATGCTGCAGTGGCGAGGCGCCCGAAACCCAGTACGGTTACACCTCCAACAAAGAGGCGCACCTCAAGCGCCTGCGCCGCATCGAAGGGCAGGTTCGCGGCATCGCCCGCATGGTCGATGAAGACAAGTACTGCATCGACATCCTCACCCAGGTTGCCGCGGTCTCCAAGGCGCTCCACGCCGTCTCCCTGAACCTGCTTGAAGAGCACATCGGCCACTGCGTGACCGGCGCCGCCATCGAATCCGAACGCACCGGCGACCCGACCATCGCAGAGGCCAAGGTCAAAGAGGCAACCGCCGCAATCTCCCGCCTCATGCGCAGCTAAACACGCTGCCCCTAAACACCGGGCGGCCCCAAGTTTTCAACCCATTACCGAAAGGAAATCATCATGAGCACCACCACCGTTAAGGCAACCGGCCTGACCTGCAACCACTGCGCTATGAGCGTCAGCGAAGAGGTCAGCGAAGTTCCCGGCGTGACCGGCGTGACCGTGGACGTCGTCAAGGACGGCGTCTCCACCGTGACCATTGAGCACGAGGGCACCCTCAACACCCAGGCTGTTGCAGACGCTATCGTAGAGGCTGGCTTCACCCCCGCCGTCTAGCGCGGCAGCCGGCTCGATTAGGAGTCATCATGGCTTACCCTCCGCAGTACATTGCGATGGTTGTTGGCGCGGTCCGCACCCTTGTCGGCGCCGAAAACATGCACCTGCGCGACGCGATCACCCGCGTGGCCAGGCAGATGAATCTGGATGCGGCGCTGGTCGATTCGTGGGTGAAGCAGAGCCCCGAATACACGGCGCGTGAGGATGCGCCCGGTGCGGCGCGACGTAGCGGCACGAGCGCGAATAAGCGTTCCGCCGAGCACGAGCAGGGCGTGAAGGCGCGTGAGAAGGCGAACGCTTCGCCGTTCCCGCGGGCTGCCGTGAAGCGTGCCTACGGTGTGTCCGATCGTGGCGCGAAGGTGACAGGTATTCGCCCGCGCACGAGCAGGCCGGATGGGCTGCCCGGCGACCACTAAGCCGCCGCTTTCACAGCCGCAGCATTACTCCCGCCGCCGCGTTTACAGCCTCGCGGTTTTACCCGCGGCTTTCACTCCCGCGACACCCTCAGTACTGCACCCTAAACACTGCACCATACACCGTCCGGGGCGGGGTCCTTCGGGGCCCCTCCCCCGGCTTGGTGTACCTTTTTCTACCCTCCCGTTTTTGAGTTTTGAGGAAGTATTGTGTCTTCTACACAGCCTTCAACAAGCACCCGCGAGACCTCATCACAGAGTGAGCGTTCTCTTTTTAATCCTGCCGGAACGACCGTAAAATCAACGGAATCCACCCGAATCATCCACGTGGATATTCAGGGTATGACCTGCGCATCCTGCGTGGGTCGTGTGGAGCGTAAGCTCCGCAAAATCCCCGGCGTTGACCCGGCGGTGAACCTGCCGCTGGAGTCGGCACGCGTCATCGTACCCGCGGGTGTGAGCGACGAGCAGATTGTTGAGACCATCAACAATGCCGGCTACACGGCGCACCTTAAGAACGGGCCGCGCGCGGGCGCTGGAACGAACGCGAGCGCATCCGGCGGCGGCCACCATCACAGCACTCCGAGCATGAATGGCGGCTTCACTGACCGCATTATTTATGCGGCGATTTTGGGTGTGCCGATTTTCTTGATTTCGATGTTCCCGTCGTTCCAGTTCCCGAATTGGGGTTGGGTTGTGGCGGTTCTGACGGCGCCGGTTGCGTTTTGGTGTGCTGCGCCGTTCCACCGTGCGGCGCTTATTAATGCGCGTCATGGCTCGTCCACGATGGATACGCTGGTGTCTCTCGGCGTGGTGTTGGCGTATTTCTATTCGCTGGCGCAGCTGCTCATGAACCCGGCGTTGACGGCGCATGTGCATCATGCGGGCGGTAGTTTCTGGTCGATGTTTACCGGCAACCATGCGCCGCTGTATTTTGATTCGGCGTCCATGGTGACGCTGTTTCTGCTGATTGGTCGCGCGATTGAGCACCGTACTCGCAACCGTTCTTCGGAGGCGCTGCGCACCCTGCTGAGTATGGGTGCGAAGGAGGCGACTCTGCTGCGCACCGATAAGCAGGGCGTGACGAAGCAGGTGCAGGTTCCGGTGGAGGACCTCATGCCGGATGACCTGTTCTTGGTGCGCCCGGGTGAGAAGATTGCCACGGATGGTGTGGTGGTTGAGGGTTCGTCGGCGGTGGATGCGTCCCTGTTGACGGGTGAGTCTGTGCCGGTGGAGGTGCATCCGGGTGATGCGGTCACGGGTGCGACGGTGAATACGTCTGGTTCGTTGACGGTGCGTGCGACCCGTGTGGGCACTGAGACGACTCTGGCGAAGATGGGTGAGCTGGTGGCGAGCGCGCAGGAGACGAAGGCTCCGATTGCTCGCTTGGCGGACCGTGTTTCTGCGGTGTTTGTGCCGGTGGTTTTGACGATTTCGGCGCTGACCCTGGTCGGCTGGTGGCTGGTTTCTGGTGACGGTGCGGCGGCGTTTAATGCGGCGGTGACGGTACTGGTGGTGGCGTGCCCGTGCGCCCTGGGTTTGGCTACTCCGACGGCGCTGCTGGCGGGTACGGGTCGCGGCTGGCAGTTGGGCATTTTGATTCGTAATGCGCAGGTGTTGGAGGCGACGAGCACGGTTGATCGCGTGGTGCTGGATAAGACCGGTACGGTGACGACTGGTGAGATGTCTGTGGCGTTCTACGGCACCTTTGGTGACTATGAGTCGGCGGGTGACTTGTCCGGTATTTCGCCGGAATCCTCCGATTCCAAGAACGAGCGTTCCCTGTCTGTTCTGCGTGATGCCGCCGCCGTGGAGGCGCTGAGTGAGCACCCGATTGCCCGCGCGATTGCCGGTTTTGCCCGTGAGCAGGGCGTGCTGGCGGAGGGTGCTTCCGCACCGAGTGTGAGCGGCTTTGAGGGTGTTCCCGGAGGCGTGCGCGGCGTGCTGAGCAGCGCGGGTGAAGGCGCTGAGAATGGCGCCGAGTATGGCACCTCCCAGCTGGTTGTGGTGGGTACTCCCGAGTACCTGCAGGCGGCGGGTGCGCAGCTGAGCGAGGCTCAGTTGGCTCTGCTGGACCAGGCTCGCCGGGCGGGTCTGACGACGGTGGTTGTCGCCCGCGGCGAGGCCCCTGATGAGGCCCCGAACGGTGCAGCCCCGAGCAGCACCTCCGCTCTGCAGCCGGTCGGCATGATTTCGGTTGCCGACACCCCCAAGCCGGAGGCGGCAGAAACCATGGCGCAGCTGCGTGAGATCGGCATGGAGCCGATCCTGCTCACCGGTGACGCCCCGCAGGTTGCGCAGGCGATCGCCTCGCAGGTCGGTATTTCGGCTGAGAACGTGTACGCCGGTGTGACCCCGGAGGGTAAGTCGCAGGTGATTGAGAAGTTGCAGGCTGCCGGTCACCGCGTGGCGATGGTCGGCGATGGCGTGAATGACGCCCCGGCGCTGGCTCTTGCTGAGCTGGGCATTGCGATGGGTTCGGGCACGGACGTTGCCGCGGAGGCAGCCGATATTGTGCTGACCCGTTCGGATGTTGCTTCGGTGGTGACGGCACTGCGTCTCTCCCGCGCTACGCTGCGCACCATTAAGTCGAACCTGTTCTGGGCGTTCGCCTACAATTCGGCGGCTATTCCGGTTGCCGTGGCGGGCCTGCTGAACCCGATGATTGCGGCTGCGGCAATGGCGTTTAGTTCGGTATTTGTGGTGCTGAATTCTATGCGTCTGACGGCGTTTAGGAAGTAGCACCCTACCGTTATACAGAATGAATTGCCCCGCGCGATTTCAAACGAAAATTTCAAAAGCGCATCTCACCGTGCTTTTTGCACGGTAAAAGATATAAAGAAATGCACCGCCCGTGTAAAGGCGGTGCATTTCTTTATATTTAGTTTTCACGGGCGGCGGCTTGAACACCTAGCTCAAACGTCTAGCGCGAACGCCTAGCTCAAACGCCCCACCCGAAAGCCCGAGCTCAACAGCCCGGCAAGAAAACCTCGCCGAGAGCCCGACAGAACCTTACGCCCAGGTGACCAGGTCCTCGATGGAGCGGCGGCTCTTCGGAGCAATCTCGTGGGCACGGTAACCGAAGGTCACAGCCACGGACACACCGAACTCTTCCGGGTCGAACAGGCCGGCAGATACGAGCAGCTCGTTCACTGCTTCGTAGTTCATACCCTCAATGGGGCAGGAGTCGATGCCGAGCATTGCGGCGCCGGTCATCATGTTGCCTAGGGCGATGTAGGTCTGCTTGGATGCCCAGTCGAAGAGCGCGCGGTCGCTTTCCAGGACCTTCATGTCGTTCTTCTGGAAGTTGCCGTAGCGTTCGAGTGCGGCCTCCATCTGCTCCTCGGTGAGGTTGCGGCCTTCGAGGGTGCGGCGCATCCACGGGGTGTCGTAGCGCAGGCCCTTCTTCGCCAGCAGTACGACCAGGTGGCTTGCGTCGTCGAGGGCGCCCGCCATGCCCCAGGCGATCGGCTTGAGCTTTTCGCGCAGTTCGGGGTCCTGGATGACCAGGAACTTCCACGGCTCGGTGCCGACGGAGCTGGGCGACAGGCGCGCAAATTCGAGGATTGCGGCGAAGTCTTCGTCGCTGATACGGCGGTCGGGGTCGTAGGCGCGGGTTGCGCGGCGGCGGGCGAAAATTTCGAGGGCTTCTTCGCGGGTTACGGTCACGGTTTCATCCTTTGCATGAGGGTTTCAATACCCTGTCATGCTACACCTGCGGAGGGTACGGGCGGTCTAATTGTGAGCCATTACGCCCAGAGCACGTATGTTCGAAGCAATCAGGCTCGAAGGGTTTAGGCACCGGCTTTCATCCACACATCCGAGCGGGCGCGGCGGCCAAAAATGACCGCGCGGATTCCTTGGAAGTACAGAATATACGCCGCCCACAAGCCGCAATACCCGGCGAGCGCATCCATGGTGCCGGCACCGACCGCCCAGTGCAGGCCGAGCATGACGGGCACGTACATCACCAGCATGATGAAGCAGCCGATTGCCAGGTATTTCACGTCCTGCGCGCCCATGAGGATGCCGTCCAGGGTGAACACGTATGCGGCGATGGGCTGGCCGAGGGCGATGATGACGGTGGCGATGGTGAAGAGGAACGCCACCTGCGCATCCTGCGTGAAAATCCAGGAGCCGAAGAAGCCAATGAGCGGGCAGATCAGGCCGGTGATCACGCCGTAGATGAGGCTCATGCGGAGCAGCCGGTTTTTCAGCTGGCGCACCTTCACGCGCTCGGATTCTACGTTGAGGTCGCGTTCGCCGAGTTCCTTGCCGAGTAGCGCCTGGGCGGCGATGGCGAGGGAGTCCAGGGCGTAGAGGAAGAGGTTAAATACGCCCATGCCGAGCTGGTAGGCGGCGGTGTGTTCGGTGCCGAATCGTGCCACGACGAACACGGTCAGCAGGGAGGCGATGCGCATGGATAGGGTGCGCAGCATGAGCCAGGAGCCGAGTGAGAGCACCGAACGCATGCCGGCGACGTCGGGTGCCCAGCGGACGGCGTGTTCGCGGGTGCCGCGCATCATGACCACACCGAGCGCGGCCGCCATGCCCCACTGGGTGAGGGAGGTGCCGGTCGCCGAACCGGCAACGCCCCAGCCGACCGGGTAGATGAGCAGCCAGTTCAGCACGATGTTTACGAGCGTGCCGACCGTGGCGACTTTGAGCGGAGTAACGGTGTCTTGCAGTCCGCGGAGCGTGCCGACCTGCGCGAGGATAATCATCATCGGCGGAATGCCCCAGAGCGAGTGGTGCAGGTAGTCGAGGGCGTAGCTCATGGTTTCGTCGGTCGCGCCGAGGCCACGCAGCAGCGGGTCGGCGAAGGCGTATCCAGCGATCATGAGGAGCATGCCGAGGCCGAAGGCGACCCACACGCCGTCCACACCGATCTGCCAGGCGCGGCGCAGGTTCTTCTCGCCGAAGGCGCGCGCCACGGCGGGCGTAACGGAGTAGGCTAGAAAGTTCATGAGACCCACGACCGTGGTGACGAGCGTGGCGGCGATGCTCATGCCCGCGAGTTCTGCTTTGCCGAGTTGGCCGATGAGGGCGGAGTCGGTGAGCACGAAGATGGGTTCGGCGATGAGCGCACCGAAGGCGGGTACGGCGAGGGCGAGGATGCGTCGGTTCAGCGAAGGCTCGGCAGTATTCTTCACGGGCGCGCCGGGCGCAGTGCTACCGGGTTCGGTGCCGCCGGGTTCGGTACTACTGGATTCAGCCATAAGGTGCTTCTGTGTGCTCATCCTTCTAGGCTACTCCCCGCCGCCGCGGCGGGTGCCTGCGCGCGGGGCGGGGTGCACTCTACGAGATGGGCGTGCGAGACGGGCGCTGTTAGGCGCCTCGGCCGCGTAGTTCGTCGAGGGCGCGGCGTTCCTTCTTGGTGGGGCGGCCGCTGCCTCGTTCGCGTTTGGCGACCGGCGGCATGGAGAGGTAGGCGGGGCGCGGGCCGGAGAGGTCTTCGTAGCAGGTGACGGCAATGGGCGCGCCTACGCGTTTGACGAGGAGTTTTTCAACTTTGAAGACGCGTTCCCAGCCGGGGTAGCGAACCTTGACGATATCGCCTTTTTTGAGTTTTTGGGAGGGTTTGGCGGGGGCGTCGTTGACGCGCACGTGGCCGCCTTTGCATTCGTCGGCGGCGAGGGAGCGGGTTTTAAAGATGCGCACTGACCAGAGCCAGAGGTCGAGCCTGGCGCTGGTTAGTGCGTTGGTGTCTTCTGCGGTCATGTGTTCATTGTGGCGCGAGGCGGGCGGGGCACCAAATCAGGTGCGCCCGCCTGCCCGTCCTGACTCTCCGCCGTTTTCGCAGTGGTTTCGGCGGGGTTCCACCATGGTTTTACCGAACCGCGCCGCAACCAGCACCGAACCCGCCATGCGGCGGAAAATTTTCTGCTGCACGCACCTCCCTATTGAGCGCAAAACCACATCCACTAGGGGTATTGTTAAGTCACCTTCTCAAGAAGTGTTCTTAAGGCCACCTAGTTCGCGTGGTCTACGGGGGGGTGGCCGCGACGCCACGGGCTCCCCGTAACAGATTGGATATACACCATGTCAGCTTTGAAAAAGCTCCTGGCGGCTGCCCTCATCAGCACTGTGCTGTCTTCTTGCTCCTTCGGCCCTTCTCTAGAGAAGGACGAAAGCGCCCGAGCAATCTTCGACGTAGAAAATGACCAGGTGATCCTACCCCTGGATGCATACGACACCACCGGTAAGGACGAATACTTTACCAAAGCCCTTGAGCTGGCACGCAAAAAGTGTTTTGCCGAACACGGGCAGCACTACGAGATGTTTGTCCGCACCGAGGGGGCCGGCAGGAACTACGGCAGGACCTACGGAATCTGGAATGTTGAGCGCGCCCAAAAATACGGCCTCCACGAGCCCAATGAATCGAATACGCTGGATCTGTCCTCCCCTGCGCCCTCCTCCGACCCTGGGAAGGATGTCAGGACCGAATGTTATCAGCGCGCCGTCGATGAGATGAAGCAAATTGGAGAGATACCATTCGGCTCCACCACGTTTACGCGTTTGGAGACCGACGCCCGAAATGCCGCAGGCGATAGGCAACTCAAAAAATCTCTCGACGACGAGTGGAAGCGATGCGTCAAGGATAAGGGCCTCACCCCCGATAGTGAGATGACCGTCAAAGAATCGAAGAATATTCCTCAGAGCGCCGTCGCCTCCGAAGAAGAAATTCGAATCGCCACTATCGAGGCGCAGTGCAATCAGGATGTAGGCCGTTCGCAGAAGCTCTACGACCTGGAGGCGCAGTACCAGAAGCCGCTCGTCGCCAAGAACCAGGCAGCCCTGGAGAATGAGCTCAAAGAATTCAAGCGCCGGGACGAGAAGTTCAAACAGTACGTCCTCGACAACCAGTAACAGCGAATAGCAGTCGGTAGTCCGACAGAAAAGGGTGTGTGCCGTGTTCAGTGAACACGGCGCACACCCTTCTTACCTTGTACCGGCCATATTGTGCCGGCTACGTTGCGCCGGTTATCCAACCCGCGGTGGTTATGCCTCCACCGTTGCGGTGCGGCGCTCCTTGAGAGCCCAGCCAATCACGCCGGTCAGCAGACCGAACGCAATCCAGGAACCAAGCACCAGCCACTGGTCACTCGTTGCAACCTCCGGGAAGTACGCAATCGAACGCAGCAGAGTCGAGGAGGCACCCGGCACCAACATCTGACCAATCTGCCCCCACACACCGGGCAGGAACACGCTCGGCATACTTGCGCCCGAAATCGGGTTACCAATGAACATGGTGATGACCGCGCCTACTGCGAGACCAATCAGCGGCGAAGACAGTGCACCCACACCCACAATGAAGAAGGCGGTCGCCAGGTAGGTAGCGCCGAACGCAGCCCACAGGGTTGCGAAGTCGCCGGGGATGATGCCGAACCAGACGTTCAGAATCAGGGCGGTCAGTGCACCACCGATGACGGAGTACAGGGTTGCGGTGGCGAAGCGGCGCCAGGTGCCGTTCACGCGCAGTACGGAGAAGGAACCGCCGAGAATACCGCCAATGACCAGCGGAAATGCGGAGATAGCGATACCGGAACCGGAGGAGTCATTCTCACTCAGGGGTACCACGACGGTGGTCTTCACCGCCATTGCGGATGCCTGCTCGGCCTGCACCTTCATCTGCTCCAGCTGGGCGGCGGCCTGCGCACCCTGTTCACCGCCCGTCTGCACCGCCTGGGTGAGGGCTTCCGTCTTAGCGGCGAGTGCCTTCTGCTGAATCTGCGCGTTCAGCTGGGTGGCAACACCGTTGAGCATCTGGGTTGCTGCGGCGTTTGCGGCTGGTGCGGTCAGCACTTCGGGGGCGGCGCCTTCGGTGAAGATGATTGCGCCGTAGGTTTCGCGCTGCTTGATTTGCTGTTCAGCCTCTTTGCGGGAGGATGCCTGCTTCAAGTCGAAGGTTTCAATACCTTGGTCTTTGAGGGACTGTTCAAACTGACTGACGGTCACCTCGGGGCCTGCGATAGAGACGGGCAGGTTCTTTGCTTCCATGGTCTTGGTGGGCCAGGTGAAAGCTAGGACGATGAGTGCTACCACCAAGGATGATAGTACGGAGGTGGTGATGACCTTGAGCCAGGAGGAACGGTCGGTGGTTTCTTGCGTGCTTGTTTCTGCAATGCTCTTTGCCGCGATCTTCTGGGATGCGGCAGCTTGGGTGGCTGCGGCGGTCACTGCTTCTGCGGTGACTGCGGTGGCGGTTTCGTTGTTCATGACAATCTCCAAACAAAATGCTTATTTCGTTTACGAGTCAGAACTCTACTCTCGATTTTTACCGAGTGCAAACAAAATAGCTATTTTGTTTGTAAAGTCACAAAAAGAATCAGTGTTGTGTTTACGCGTTCTTTAGCCCCACCCCCTAGACTGGAACCATGCCCCGACTAACAGACGCCACCAAAGCCGCACGCCGAGCCCAAATCATCGAAGCCGCCATTAGCTGCTTCCTCGAAAAGGGCTACACCAACACCTCCATGAGCGACATCATCAAAGCCTCCGGACTGTCCTCCGGGTCCATCTACTCGCACTTCTCCGGCAAAGAAGACATCCTCATCACCGCCATCAACGAGCGCCTCAACAACGTCAAGGAGCTCTACGAAACACTCCCCGAAGGCGCAGGCCCCCAGGATATTCTCGAAACCATCCACACGAACCAGCTGGTAAACGACAATTTCTCCGCCATGCTGCGCATCCGCGCCGAATCGCTCCACGCACCCGAAATCGCCAGGGCAACCGCAGACACCATGCCTCTATTGCAGGGCATCATCGTAAAGACCCTCACCCCCTGGGCAGCTGAACAGCTGAGCGTTCTGCACGAGATCAACCCCGATCCGGCGCAGCGCACCCCCGAACAGGAGGCGCTCATTACCGACTACGCCCGCGATACCGCAGACGCCTTCATGGTGGTCTTCCAGGGGTACATGCTCCGCTCCTTCTTCGGCGCCCCCGAGGAAAAGGACCGCCTCTACCGCGTCGCTTTGGCGCTCCTTCCTGAGTAGTTGCCCCCCGATAGGCCCCAAAAATCACCCCTGGACGGTTGTTTTTCAGCATTTAGACCGTACAGGGGCAATATAGGTCATTCACATCCTGCAGGCGTAGAATCGAGAAACCATGACTGAATCCTGCACCCCCGCAACCCCCGAGCCGCGCGCCACCAACCCCGCCGAGCTGAACAACCTGCGTGTCGCACACGCGGACGAGCTCTCTTCACGCACCCGCGCCACAAGCATCCCGGCAGACTCCTGCTCACTCTACGACGACGAGGCGCTCGGCGGCACCGCCGGACGCGCCACCGCATGGCTGGCACTCGAGCACGTGGGTCACTGGGGTCGCGACGTGCTGGACGGCTCCGCCCTCGGTGAGGAGCTTTCGGAGGCGTTGGGCGAGGCGGTCTCGCAGGCGGGACTGAAGTTCCTGCTGATCCGCCAGGCGGGCAGGGCGGGGCGTGTACTGCACGGCGCGCCGGATGCATCCGGCAATCCGACCCACCGGGTGCTCTACGCGCTCTGCACCCCGGGTGAGGAGAAGCTCTACTCGTTCAGTGTGAGCACCCCCGAACAGCTCCTCGACCTACCCCTGAACAACCCCCAGGAGTTGATTCAGGCGACCGGCGCGGAGCTCATAGATTCCCCCGCCATTCTCGTGTGCACCCACTCCAAGCGTGACCGCTGCTGTGCCCTGCGCGGTCGCCCCATTGCGGCGCACCTGGCGGATATCCTGCCGGGTAATGCGGTCTGGGAGTGCTCGCATACGGGCGGTCACCGCTTTGCCCCGGTCGGCATTATGCTGCCCACCGGCTACACCTACGGTCGCCTCTCGGAGCCTTCGGCGCTGGCGGCGTACCTGTCGCTGGCGGGCCGTGCCATTCCGTCGCTGCACGGCCTGCGAGGCCGCAGCACGGATACCCCGGTGGAGCAGGCGGCGGAGGTTGCCGTACGCCTCGAACTGGAGAAAAAGGGTGAAGAAGTAACCTCTGGAGGTTTGGTTTCACGTGAAACATCGGTAGCGGAGGCACTGAGTACACTCCGTGAGGCAGGCATCGACCCCGCGGTAGATACCGCCGAACACCCCACCATAGAGGCGGCACTCACCTCCCACACCGACGGACGCACCTGGGTCACCTTCTTCGAGCGGGTCACCCTTGAGCCGCGCCCCAACTCGTGCGGCAAGGGTCTCGCAGATGCTTTCAGCCGCGAGCTGCTCGCGCTGCACCAGCTCTAACCCCCTGCGCCAGCTCTAGCACCCGCGCATGATGTCAACAGCGAAGCCCCAGCGGGCACCCTTCTCGGGTACCCGCCGGGGCTTCGCTGTATCCAAAGTTCACTGCGTCCAGAGCTCGTCATCCAGGGTTCGCCGTAACCGGTATCTCGCCCTATCCGGCGAACAGCCTTATCCGGCGAACGGGTTCGGCGCGCCGATGTACTGCAGCTCGGTGTACTCCTCCAGTCCCTCGGGGCCGCCCTCGCGACCCATACCGGACTGCTTCACACCGCCGAAGGGGGCGGCGGCGTTCGAGATAACACCGGAGTTGTAACCAATCAGGCCGAACTCCAGACCAGCCGCCATGCGCGTAAAGCGCGGGTGGTTGCTCGTGTACACGTACGCCGCCAGGCCATACTCGGTGTCGTTGGCGAGTTTCAGGGCGGTGCGTTCGCCCTCCTCACCGTAGCCGCTGAACGTGGCGATCGGGGCGACGGGGCCGAAGATTTCTTCACGCCACACGCGCATCGAATCGGTCACGCCGGTCAGCACGGTGGGGGTCACGAAGTTGCCCTTGTTCAGGTTCTTGGGCATGCCGCCGGTATCGCTCGGAACGTTCTCCCCAAGCTCGGGAATGTACCCGCCGCAGGCGAGGAGCGCGCCCTTGCCCAGGGCGTCTTCAACCATAAAAAGCATGGATTCAACCGCTGAAGGTTGAATTAGCGGTCCACAGTCGGTTCCGTCGACGGTTCCGTCACCCACAACGGTCGCCTCCATACGCTCCACGAAGGCGCGGGTGAACTCTTCGGCAATGTCCTCGTGCACGATGAATCGGTTGGCTGCGGTGCAGGCCTCGCCCATGTTCCTCATCTTCGCCGCGTAGGCGCCCTCCACGGCGGCGGGGATGTCCGCGTCCTCAAAGACGATGAACGGGGCGTTGCCGCCCAGCTCCATGGAGGTGCGCAGAACGTTCTGCGAGGCCTGTGCGAGCAGGGTGCGGCCCACGGCGGTAGAGCCGGTGAACGAGACCTTCCGCAGGCGCTCATCGGCCATCAGGGCGGAGACAACCTCGCTGGTGCGGGAGGTGGTCACCACGTTCAGCACGCCGTCCGGCAGGCCCGCCTCGCGCATCAGGTCCGCGAAGTACAGGGAGCTGAGCGGGGTCAGGGAGGCAGGCTTGAGCACCACGGTGCAGCCCGCCGCGAGCGCCGGGGCGACCTTGCGTGCCGCCATGGCGAGCGGGAAGTTCCAGGGGGTGATGAGCAGGCAGGGGCCCACGGGGCGGCGCACGGTGGTGATCTGCAGGCCGGATTCGGGGGCGACGGCGGTGCGACCGAAGCTGCGGGCGGCTTCTTCGGCGTACCAGCGCAGGTAGTTCGCGGCGTAGGCGACTTCGCCGCGGGACTGGTCGAGGGGCTTGCCCATTTCGAGGGTCATGAGCCGGGCGATGACTTCGGTGCGCTGCGTCATGAGCGTGTAGGCGCGGTTGAGGATGTCGGCGCGTTCGCGGGGGCTGGTTGCCGCCCAGGAGGCGCGGGCCTCGCAGGCGGCGTCGAGTGCTTCGACGCCCTGTTCGACGCTGGCGTCGGCAACGTGCGCGAGAATCTGACCGCAGGAGGGGTTGTGTACGGGGAAGGAGCCGTTGTCGCCGGTGACCCAGCTACCGCCGAGGAGCAGGTCGGTGGGCACGTAGAAGAAGGGGTAGGAGGGCCGCTCGTAGGGGTCGATGGGTTCGCGCTGCGGCATGTTGACGCTTTGCATGTGCGGTTCGGTGCGGCCGCGCAGCTGGGCGGACTTCGCAGCGGACTTTTCGGAAGTAGCGCTCTCTGGTGCCGTGTTTGCGGCGGAGCTTTCGGGTGAGGTGGTCATGGCGTGCCTTTCGGGTTGGGGCGGCCGGTGCGGTCGACTCTGACGCTTTTAATTCTAGTCCCCGTCCTCTCCCCTGCCCCGCACGCCTACACGTCCTCGCTCGCTCTCTCCCCGCCTTGGAAAGACCGCAGGCACGCCGAAGGGGGCCGCATCCATTACAGATGCGACCCCCTTCGGACCGGATTCTCGCTCGGTGCGTTGCTCAGCGCGCGAGCATCCTAGCTGGGGATTATGGAAGGCGTTGCCCGGAAGGGATGCTCGGTGCTACATCCGCTCTGCCCGGTACCCGCACCTTCACCGCTGAGCGGCGGTGAGGCGGGCACCTAGGTGGGTTAGGCCCACCGGTTCTCTCAAATCCAGGACTGACGCGCCTCGATTCGGGTCAGCTCCAGGGGACCGCCATCGTTGGTGCCGTGGAAGCGGCCGAAGTGTACGTACGGGCCGCGGTAGGCGCTGTGGTTGATGGGGCTGGAGTACTGGCCGTTGACGGTGTAGTAGAAGCTGTTCTTGTTCACCACAATCTTGCAGTTCAGTGCCTGGCCGGTGGTGACCTTCTGGCGCAGCTTCATGGTGTGCAGCACGCGCGGGCTTGCCTGGTTCGGTTCAAAGCAGAGAATCTGCGCCACGGAGCCGCCGCGGTAGTTGGGGCGGATGGCGAGCACGTAGGTGCCGTCTTCCTGCTTTGCGGAGAACTTCTTACCGATGCCGAAGGCGCCGTCGTGTTCGCGGCCGAACGCAATGTAGCCGTAGTGGCCTGCCTCCTGCGGCACTGCGTTGGTCCACTTCATGGAGAAGTCGAGGGTGTACTTTTCGCGGGTGGTGTAGTTCGCCAGGGGGCCGAGCAGTACGGATTCGTCGTAGCGCTGGTTGTGGACGATGGCTGCGCCGGTCAGGTCGGGCATGTCTGCTGCGACGGAGGGGTCGGCGGGCAGCATGCCGTGGGGGCGCTTGCCGGTCTTAATCTTGACGCTGGCGTCAAAGGGGTCACCAATCACCCAGTAGGGGTCGGGGCACATGAAGCCCTTCACGCCCAGTGCCTTGTACTTTTCGTAGGCGGAGCGGCGGTGGATTTCCCAGACGATGACTGCCTTGCCGAGGCCGGTGAGGGCGCGTACGTTCTCCTCGCTCATGGAGCCCTGGGAAGCGCCGGTCGGCTTCTCGTAGTAGGGTACGCCGATGGCGTCCACGTTTTCGTGGCGTGCCATGGCGGAAATCTTATCGATGGGGTCGCCGCCGTCGAAGTAGCACCAGGTGGCGCAGCCTGCGGAGTTGGCAAGCTTCAGGTAGCGGGAGGTGGGTTTGAAGCCACCGCTGCCGTCGCGGTACATCTTGATGACGGTGCGGCGCTGCAGGCCGCGTTCGGTGATGAACTTGACGAGGCCTGCCTGTGCGGGGCCGTCCTTCGCTTCGAGGAAGAGCACGACCTTCTTGCCGCCGACGGAGGCGTATTCGCCGCCTGCGGGCACGGCGTCAACCGCTGCGATGGCTTCTTCGAGGGTGGGGATGTCGTACAGGTCGGTCTTCTCACCCAGGTTCTTGCGCATGTTGACCTTGTGCTGGCGCAGTTCGGCGAGGGTGTGGCCGCGCACGTCCAGGGCCGCACCGGTGGTGCGCTTGATGTTGGTGTCGTGCATGCAGACGAAGTGGCCGTCGCTGGTGGTGCGTACGGAAATTTCGACGGCGAGGGCGCCTCGGCGTACGGACTCTGCGTAGGCGTAGGCGGTGTGCTCGGGGCTGATGTTGCCGGCGCCGCGGTGGGCGATGAAGAATTCATCGGTCTTGTAGAGCAGCTGGTGTGCGGGGGAGCCGCTGTGTACTGCCGCGAGCTGTGCGCGGGTGTTGGCTGCGGCGTGGGCTTCGCCTGCCTGGAGCATGAGAGCGGCGGGTGCCAGTGCGGAGGCACCGATGAAGCCGCGGCGGCTCAGATTCTTAGAGGTCTTCGGGAATGCAGTCACCGTAGTGGTCCTTTTTCGTTTATGAGTTGAGCGTAATGTGTGTGGTTGGTCATTGAAGTTTTGGTTTATAGCTGAGGGTCCGGATTCTCTCAACTCAAACTGCAACTCTAAGTAGAATAACGATTTTTTATCGGTTCTTCATAGCGTTCACAGGAAAATAGGGTATTATTTGCGCCTCATTCTTACCCGCGGTGCAAGCTGCGCCGGGTATTCCTCCTTTTCCGCCGCTTTTAGTGGCGGCTATTCATGCGACGTTAAAAAATTTCTCGCGTAACGAAAAAGGCCGCACCTGTAGACTGATTGAGCCTGCAGGACGCGACCTTTTGCGTTAAACGTTTTTCAAAGGGTATTCACCCTTATTGAAGCTGAGCTATTTTCGCTGGTTCAGCTTACTTCTTGGATGCCTGAGCGACGCGGTCACCGGCTGCGACGGGGCGGCGTGCCTCAGAGTCCTTGGAGATGTTGAACTTTGCGGTGTTGGTGATCATCACCATGGTTTCCTTGGAGGGGATGCGGCCCTCGATAGCTGCCCAGTCGACCTCGATGATGGGTGCGCCTGCCTCAACCTTGTCACCTACGTTAGCAATCTTGGTGAAGCCGTCGCCACCGAGCTCAACGGTGTCGATACCGATATGGACCAGTACCTCGCCGCCGTTTTCGGTGCGGAGCATGAACGCGTGCAGGGTGTCCTGAATCAGTGCGATGGTGCCTGCAACGGGTGCGACGATGGTGCCTGCGGTGGGGTTCACTGCGTAGCCGTCGCCCATAACACCCTGAGAGAAAACGGGGTCGGAGACTTCGCTCAGCGGCAGGTACTCGCCGGTAACAGGTGCGACGTAGACGTCTGCGGACGATGCTTCCTGTGCGGCAGCTTCCTTCTTCTTCTTGCCGAAACCGAACATATATGCTCCTTTTGGTCGTGTGGCGCTATGAATAGCGTGTATTTGTAGCGCTGATGCGTCCGCGTCGGATGCGGGCGTCGTTGCCTTCTTGGTTTCACACCGGGCAGCGCCTGCCTAAACGCAGGGTCCGCACACTCCGGTGCATATGCACTCAGAATACAACACCTGAACCCGCAGCTCACGAGCTGAGGGTCATTCGACTCGAATTCTGCAAATATTCCGCAATTCTGGAACTTCACATCACACTTCTGCACTCTTGAGGTCCCTAGTACACTTAGTGAAGGACTGGCACCCCTCCCCCGAGCCGGTGCCGATAAGAGAGAAAAGGCTGAAACTGATGACTGAAGCGGCTGAGACCGTTCTTGAAGTATTTATTCCGGGCCCCGGCGAGAACCCGGAGGATCCGCAGGATATGGAGCGCTCCATCTTCCTGGGTGCCGCGCAGGAGGCGCTGGATTCGGGCGTGGATATTGAGGTGTACTCCACCGACTCCTACCCGTCCGCATTTGAAGAGTGCGCACCGGTTGCCGAGCAGATTGAGATGAACGGCCGCGAGGTTCTGCCGCTCATGCTGGTCAACGGTGAGGTGAAGGTGTCCTTCGCGTACCCGACCGCCGAGCAGATTAAGCGTTTTGCGCGCGCGCACCTGGTCGCCCAGCCGAAGGCGAACGCGGCAGCGGCTGCGTGCGGCCCCTCCGGTTCCCCGGCGGCGTCGATGATCCCGAACCTGAGCCCCCTAGCGGAGCCCGCGGGTTTCGCGGCGACCCTGGCGGGTAAGGCACCCCAGCCGGTTGGCGGCCCCGAGATCGGCAACCGCGTGAACCTCATGGGCGGCGACACCGGCGACGGTATCCCCACCTCCGGTTCGGTGGCTGTAAAGTCCGGCGGCTGCGGATGCGGTGGTTGCGGCTGCGGCGGCAAGTAAACCCGCCCCTGCCAGCAATGAGCGCCCGGCTCGCCCGGTTCTAGCTACATATACAAAGAGCGGTGCCCGCCTCCTCGTACTGAGGAAGCGGGCACCGCTTTCGCTTAAAGAAGCTTAGGTTCACACCCGGCAGCGACTATAGGCGCTGCGGCGGGCGAACAGCACCTTACTTGATGGAGGTACCGACGGAACCGAGCTGCTGGCAAGCCTCGACCACGCGTGCGGCCATGCCTGCCTCTGCAGCTGCACCCCAAACGCGGGGGTCGTAAGTCTTCTTGTTGCCGACCTCGCCGTCAACCTTCAGCACACCGTCGTAGTTGCTGAACATGTGGCCAGCAACGGGGCGGGTGAATGCGTACTGGGTGTCGGTGTCGATGTTCATCTTGATAACACCGTAGGACACTGCGTCTGCAATCTCCTGCTCGGTGGAGCCGGAGCCACCGTGGAAGACCAGGTAGAAGGGCTTGTCGCCCTTGCCGTACTTAGCGCCGACCTCGGTCTGGATTTCCTTGAGCAGCTCGGGGCGCAGGTGAACGTTACCGGGCTTGTACACGCCGTGAACGTTACCGAAGGTCAGAGCAGCCATGTAGGTGCCCTTCTCGCCCAGGCCGATTGCCTCAACGGTCTTGATTGCGTCTGCAACGGTGGTGTACAGGGAGTCGTCGATAGCGCCTTCAACGCCGTCTTCCTCGCCACCAACGGCACCGATCTCAACCTCAAGCACGATGTTTGCCTTGGAGGTACGCTCGATCAGCTCAGCAGCAATCTTCAGGTTCTCGTCCAGGTCGATTGCGGAGCCGTCCCACATGTGGGAGTTGAAGATGGGGTCTTCACCGCGAGCAACAGCCTTCTCGGACTCTGCCAGCAGGGGCAGAACGAAGCCGTCCAGCTTGTCCTTGGGGCAGTGGTCGGTGTGCAGTGCAATGTTCACGTCGTACTGCTTAGCAACTTCGCGTGCGTATGCTGCGAAGGCCAAGGAGCCAACGACCATGTCCTTCTTGGAAGCGCCGGACCAGTATGCTGCACCACCGGTGGATGCCTGGATGATGCCGTCCGAGCCAGCCTCTGCGAAGCCGCGGATTGCAGCGTTCAGGGTCTGGGAGGAGGTCACGTTCACTGCGGGGTACGCGAAGCCCTTTTCCTTCGCGGTCTGCAGCATTTCTGCGTAAACTTCGGGGGTTGCAATAGCCATATGCTGACTCCTTGGATAGATGCGACCGGTTACCGATGCTGGGCCGGTTCACCATATTTTGTTGGCGCGCGAGACGCCTCCTACTCGCACTATTTTACCAAGATACGACTTATTTATCGTTAATTTTTTGTGGGTTTTTTTGGGTTTACTGCAGCGAAATTTCCGCGAAATACCGCGGTAAAGTAGAGGTGTTAATGACTTGATGTCTTCTGTGCGTGCAGGCCAGCGTACACATTACCCGGACGCGACGAAAGGAACCTCCCATGAGCAAGGCGAGCGCTAAAAATAATCCAAAACAGCTCGACGCGAAACGTGAGAAGCGTGCCCGCCAGGCGCAGCGTCGTGCTGAGCGTGAGCATCCGAATGCGGCGGCTATTGCCCCGGTGCGCGCCCAGTTGGATGAGGTTCTGGAGCGTAAGAGTCGGCATGTTTTGGGGCATGGCGATATGGCGAAATCCCTTGAGTTGATGGAGAAAATGCGTGATGAGGGCGCGAGCGACCACGAGATTGATGTGGCACTTGCGGAGGCGAAGCTCCCCTCGGTCGTGCAGGTGGGCCGTAAGTCGTTGATGCGTTGGCCGAGCTGGTGGTGGTTGAATCGTCGTGAGCGCGCGTTGCGGGCGCAGATTGATCGCCTGATGGAGGGCTAAGTCCCGGTTTTGGATAGGTTGTGAGAGCACCCCGTTGTGGGTGCTCTTGTGCTGTGCGGTGGTGGGGTAATTGATTTTTTAGACTCAGAGTTCAATTAATCTATTTCACAAAACAATGAAAACCACACAATACAACATGAACCAAATATATTCATAAGATATGCGTTATATTTATATAAATTGTTACGTGATGCGGGTTATATTTACCTAAATTACCGTGCTATAGTCATTACAACCCGCAGACGTGTTCCCAACCACATTTCGTGTAGCACGTGCTTCAGACGTAACTATCCAAGGAGGTATAGCGTGAGCACCTCACCGAACAAGAACCCGCAGACTTCTGCAGCGGATCAGTACACTAAGCCCCCCACAGACGACCCGTTCGCACACGAACAGGAAGGCTTCCACAAGGGGCTTGGCGCACGTCAGCTCCAGATGATCGCCATCGGTTCTGCTATTGGTACCGGCCTGTTCCTGGGCACCGGTAGCCGCCTGCAGGACGCAGGCCCCATGCTCGCCGTCATCTACGCCGTCATCGGCTTCTTCGGCTACCTGATCCTTCGAGCCCTCGGCGAGCTGATCCTTCACCGCCCTTCCTCGGGCTCCTTCGTCTCCTACACCCGCGAATTCTACGGCGAAAAGGCCGCATTCGTATCCGGATGGCTGTACTGGCTGAACTGGGCAATGACCGCCGTTGCAGACGCCACCGCTATCGCTATCTACATCAGCTGGTTCGGTCGATACAACCAGTTCTTCGCAGATATTCCCCAGTGGCTTAGCGCATTCATCGTCGTTATCGTCACTGTGGCTCTGAACCTCATCTCCGTGAAGCTCTTCGGTGAGCTGGAATTCTGGTTCGCACTCATTAAGATTCTTGCCCTGCTGTCCTTCATGGCGGTAGGTATCTGGTACCTGGTCTTCGGTGAACCCATCAACGGCGTCACCCCCGGCCTGAGCCTTATTGCAGCCAATGACGGCTTCTTCCCCAACGGTATTCTTCCCGCTCTTATCGTGGTTCAGGGCGTTGTGTTCGCCTACGCCGGTATTGAGCTGGTCGGCACCACCAGTGGTGAAACCAAGAACGTTGAGAAGGTTATCCCCCGCGCTATCAACACCGTGATCTGGCGTATCGCGATCTTCTACGTTGGTTCCGTGGTTCTGCTCTGCCTGCTCATGCCCTACACCGCATACAAGGATGCAGAGTCGCCGTTCGTGACCTTCTTCGACGCTATCGGCATTGACGGTACCGCACCGATTATGCAGCTGGTCGTTATTACCGCGGCTGCTTCCTCGCTGAACGCTGGCCTGTACTCCACCGGCCGTATTCTCCACTCGATGGGTGTTGCAGGTTCGGCACCGAAGTTCACCACCAAGGTGTCCCGCTCCGGCGTTCCGGTGGCAGGTATTCTGCTGACCGGTGTGATTGGCCTCTTCGGCGTTGTGCTGAACTTCTTCGTTCCCGAGCAGGCGTTCGAGGTCGTGCTGAACATCGCATCCGTGGGCACCATGGCTAGCTGGGCGGCTATCGCAATGTCGCACCAGAAGTACCTGAAGCTGGTCGGCGAGGGCAAGTACAAGCGCCCCAACTACCGCGCACCCGGCGGTCGCTTCAGCGACTGGGCTGTGATGGTGTTCCTCGCTGTTGTGCTGGTGCTGATGGCACTGGATTACCCGGTCGGCACCTACACCCTGGCATCGCTGTTGCTGGTTATCCCGCTGCTGATTATCGGCTGGTACACGGTTCGTGACCGCGTCAACGAGATTGCTCGCGTCCGTGAAGGCTACACCGGTTCCGTGCCTGTGATTGCTGCCCGCCCCGTGGTGAAGAAGCTCGTGTCGGAGCCTCGTACCCACATTGACCTGGGTGAACTGGACGCTGAGGACGAGGACAAGCCGAAGGGCAACTAACCCGACGGCAGCCTCCGATTCCGGTGAAGGCGAATGAGGGGGTTCTAGACCCCAGCCGCTAGACCCTAGCCAGTAGACTCTGGCCACTCAACTCTAGCCAATAGAGTCTGGAACCCCCTCCCTGTACGTCTTTTCGTGTTCGTTCCGTATTACATCCGTGTAATACATAAAGCAAAGTACATATCTACAGCATTTCTAATACGGTGTGTCCTGCAATATATTTTGAGATAATAGATATCCGCAGTGACCACCAGATGCACAAAGAAGTTTTGTGCAGATATTCAAAGGAGAAAATCATGACTGAACGTCCTAGCGCACACGCGGTGGAATTTGTTGACGTCGCCTCGATGGCGAAGTGGATTCAGAAGGACGGCGTAGGCAACATCATTGCCGGCATGGTCGACTTCCTCGAAGAAGACTTCAAGAAGTGGCAGAGCTTCGACAAGATTCCGCGCGTCGCCTCCCACACCCCCTTCGGTGTGATTGAGCTGATGCCCACCTCCGATAACATCACCTACTCCTTCAAGTACGTGAACGGCCACCCGTCGAACCCGGCACGCGGCTTCCAGACCGTGACCGCGTTCGGTCTGCTCGCTGACGTGGATAACGGCTACCCCGTGTTCCTGGCTGAGATGACCCTGCTGACCGCGCTACGTACCGCCGGTGTGTCCGCCATGGTTGCTAAGCACCTGGCACGCAAGGATTCGAAGAAGATGGCGATGATCGGTACCGGCTCGCAGTCTGAGTTCCAGGCGCTGGGTATGCGCGCGGTGCTCGGCATTGAGGACCTGTCCGTCTACGACGTTGACCCGCACGCGATGGAGAAGTTCCGCCGTAACCTGGAGCCGCTGGGCTTCCGCATCCACCTGGCTAAGGACGTGGACGAGGCTGTTGAGGGTGCCGACATTATTACCACCTGCACCGCCGATAAGCAGCAGGCGAAGGTTCTGCTGGACCGCCAGGTGAAGCCCGGCGTGCACCTGAACGCTATTGGTGGCGACTGCCCCGGCAAGACTGAGTTGGAAAGCGAAATTCTGGACCGCTCCACCGTGTTCGTTGAGTTCCCGCCGCAGACCCGCATTGAGGGCGAGATTCAGCAGAAGGACCCGGACTTCCCGGTGGTGGAGTTCTGGAAGGTTCTGACCGGTGAGGAGCCGGGCCGCGTGTCGGATGAGCAGATTACCCTGTTTGATTCGGTGGGCTTCGCGATTGCTGACTTCTCGGGTCTGCGTTATGCCCGTGCGGCTACGCAGGACACCGACCTGCAGCAGTTCATTGACCTGGTTGCTAGCCCGGATGATCCGAAGGATCTGTACTCGCTGGTGAACGTTAACGTTCCGGTGGGCTAAAGGGCTCAAGTAACCTGACGCTGAGTGGCCTTGAGCTGGCGAGCCTGTAGGTGCGCCAGCATGGGCTGCGAGGTTGAGAGTGAATAAAGTGAGGGCCGGGGAGTGTGACACTCCCCGGCTCCTTCTTGTGCGATTTTCTTATGCACGGATTTTCTATGGGCAACTTGTGGGCATTCTGCGGCTGGTTCGCCCGTTCTGCCTTTCAGGTGGATGCGGCTACTGGTGGGTGGCGATAATTTCGCGCGCCTTAGCTATCTTCGCATCACGATAGGCCTTCAAATCATTCAGCAACGCCTGATTCTTCTCAATCAAAGGACCCTGATAGGACGCCTCAAGATCACCCAAACGCTGAGCCAACCTCACCTTCTCACTACATTGAGCTTCAATGGTCGCGAGGCGAATTTCCTCCGGCTTAGCCTCTTCGTTGCCTTGGGAGGAGGCCATGAAATGTGCGCTTTCTTCGGACATCCAGTCGCTTTCTCCTTCTCTGGGGGTTAGCCCACGTTCACGCAGGCAGGTCCACCATTCTGAGCGGATATTTTTCCACTCATCGGTTTGGGAGGCGTAGGTGTATGCCTGTGAGTTTAGCTCTCCTACAAACCGGTATTCTTTTTCGTCCAGTTCGACGTCAGAGAATGCGGCTTTCACCTCTTCTTGGCACTGGGCATTGATGTCGTCCGCTGCTGAATCGTCCGAGCCTCGGGATTCCTCCTTATGGGAATACCCGTACTTTTTGGCGTACTCGACGTTCCAGGTGCCGTATAGGCCTCCCGGTTGCGGGGTGTCTATTGAGGGTACGGCGTAGGACTGCCCGTGGTGCGCGTAGCATTCGGACATGAGCGTGTGCCATGCCGTGCTCACCGTACGGATTGTTAGTTCATCGAAGGCATACTCGTCCAGTGGAAGGTGTATGTAGTTCTTTGAATAATCGAGAACAGCTTTTCGTGAGGTGTCCCGCTCGGCACTGTTGGAGCAGGATACGCACGCCCCCAGCAGGCAGAATACTGTTACCGCAGAGAGAGCCTTACGCATAGGCTTTTCCTCCTCCATACCTCGTTGTAACGTTCAAACGGAGTTACCCCAATTATCCCAAGGGATGCTATCTGCTTGTTGCTGATATCTACTGGTGGGTGGCAATAATTTCGCGCGCCTTCGCTATCTTCGCATCACGTTCAGCCTTCAATTCATTCAGCAGCGCCTGATTCTTCTCAATCAAAGGCCCCTGATAAGACGCCTCAAGATCACCCAAACGCTGAGCCAGCCTCACCTTCTCGCTACATTGAGCTTCAATGGTTGCCAGGCGGATAACCTCCTCCAACACTTTGGGATCATCAGCATTCAGATTGGCCGTTTCTTTGCTCGTCCATTCACCGTCCCCGGTGCGAGGCGTCAACCCTTTCTCACGCTGGCAGTCCCACCAATCTGAGCGGGCTTTCTTCCATTCAGGGTCAGCCTGCGCACGCATGTACGCTTCACTACGGATACGCTCGACGGGGCGGTACTTTTTCTCATCATCCTCATCAAAATAGAGCATATCCAGTTCTTCCCGATGCTCTTCGCGGCAGCTGGCCCTGACGTCTTCAGGGATGCTCTTATAAATCCTTTCCTGCTCATCTCTGACTTGGATGGACGTAAAATGATTCGCCGCATGCTTCACGTTCCAGGAGCCGTACTGGGAGGCGTTGCCAGAAACCAAGCCGTTTTCTAGAATTTCAAAATCGTATCCTTTTTTCGCATAGCACTCTTTAAGAATCAACAAATACGCCCTATATGTTATATCTTCGGCCTGGTCACTCATATCGTATTCGTCGAGGGGAAGAGTAATATAGTTATTTTCAAAATCCAGCTGGGCTTTGAGGCTAGTATCTTTAGGCGCAGCGGCGCAAGAACTTAAAGCTAAAGCAAAGCAGGCGAACAGAGCAGCAGATTTCTTCATTGTTACCGACTCCTTTCAGGGGAATGACGTCGCGGTCATTCATATGCACAACCCGCAACCATTGGCGAGCCGAAGCCAGGAAATCCATCGCATACCCTAAACCGAAATTGAGAGTGCGATTCTCACATCTCCTGTGATTTGCGTTAACACTAACACGCCTAGGTAATTCCATGCGTGGTTTAAGCCACCCCAACCCCCAACAAAAAAGGTTCCGACGCGCACACAACGCATCGGAACCTTTAAACACCTCATAAACAGCCGCCAGGCTACGACGGAATCTGACCAAACACATGGCGGCGAACCCACGCATGCATCGCAATACCCGCAGCCGTCGCCGCATTCATCGAACGCGTCGACCCAAACTGCTCAATCGACAACGTATCCCTAGCCGCCGCATGCAACTCCTCCGACAAACCCGGGCCCTCCTGACCAAAAACCAGCACACACTTCTTCGGCAGATCATACGTCTCCAGGGGCACCGAATCCGGAAAAATATCAATACCAATAATCTCCAGACCCTCAGCCTGCGCCCACGCCACAAAATCCTCAATCGTCGGATGATGACGCACATGCTGATAACGATCCGTCACCATCGCACCACGACGATTCCAGCGGCGACGCCCAATAATATGGACCTCCTTCGCCAACATCGCATTCGCAGTACGCACCACCGTGCCAATATTCAGGTCATGCTGCCAATTCTCAATCGCCACATGAAAATCATGGCGGCGCGTATCCAGGTCAGCAATAATTGCGTCCATCGACCAGTAACGGTACTTATCCACCACGTTACGGCGGTCGCCCTCACGCAGCAGCTCCTCATCCCAATGGTCACCCTCGGGCCACGGGCCCTCCCACGGGCCCACACCCACCTCAAAACGGGCAGTACCCTGCTCAGTACCCTCAACAGCCTCAGCTACAGCCGCATCCGCAGGCACAGCCTCAGCAGGTACAGCCTCAGCCGCCTCACGATTCTCAACCATCACAACCACCTTCACGCCAACAACCAGCGCCACACCGGCGCCCACAGAGCCATCTTACAGACAAAAACCCGCACCACCAGCCACACACAGCAGCCAGCGGCACGGGTTCACCCGCCGCAACGGGAACGTCTTAAAAATTCACGAGGTCCTAGTCCAAGCCAGTAGAGACTAGTCCAGGCCCAGCTCATCCTTCGAGTACGCGTACAGGCACGGGACACCCGCAACCTCTTCCACATGCTCCTTCGCACCGGTCGCACGGTCAACAATCACAGCAACCGCCACAACCTCAGCGCCAGCCTTACGCAGCGCCTCAACAGCAGTCAGCGCAGAACCACCAGTCGTGGAGGTGTCCTCAACAGCAACCACGCGGCGACCCTCAACGCTCGGGCCCTCCACCTGACGGCCCATGCCGTAAGACTTCTGAGCCTTACGCACCACAAACGCGTCAATCGCACGGTCCTGATCACCAGCGGCACGCATAATCGCGGTACCCACCGGGTCAGCGCCCATGGTCAGGCCGCCAGCAGCCTCAAACTCGATGCCGTTCTTATCCAGCAGGTCCAGCATAACCTGACCGACCAGGCGAGAAGCCTCGTGGTGCAGGGTGATGCGGCGCAGGTCAACGTAGTAGTCGGCTTCCTTGCCGGAGGCGAGGACCACGTGCCCGCGCACCACAGCCAGCTCAGAAATCAGCTGGCGCAGGCGTTCACGGGCTTCTTCAATGGGGAGGTTTTCAGAAAGCTTAGTCATAGTTCAAGTGTAGCGGCTCACGTGCAGGCGGCGCAGACTATTCCCTGCACTATTCCAGCGCTAGGTTATTCCACCACGCGACCCACCGACGGCGGCAACGCAGCACGCAACTTCGTCAGCATCTCCTCATACTCGGCGGCCGGGTCGGAATCAGCCACGATAGCGCCACCGGCGGCAAGAGTCACCGTGCCCTCATCGTGCGCCACGAGCGTGCGAATCACAATCGACAGGTTCGCCGAACCATCCGCCGATACAAAGCCCAAAGCACCCGAATACACGCCGCGAGCGCGACCCTCCAGGCCCTCAATAATCTGCATGGTCGAAGGCTTCGGGGCACCCGTCATCGAACCGCCCGGGAAGCACGCCCGCGCGGCAGCCACCGCACTCACGCCCTCACGCAGACGCGAACTGACCGTAGACACCAGCTGATGCACCGTCGAATAGCTCTCCACGCCCATGAGCACGGGCACGCGCACAGACGCCGGGTCAGACACCGTGGACAGGTCATTACGCAGCAGATCCACGATCATGAGGTTCTCGGCACGGGTCTTCTCATCGGTACGCAACCATGCCGCCGCCGCGGCGTCTTCTTCCGGAGTAACGCCACGAGCGATCGTGCCCTTAATCGGCTTGGTCTGCGCGTTGCGGTGCGTATCCACGCTCAAAAAACGCTCCGGCGAAGAAGAAAGCACCGAAAAATCACCGCACCGCAGATACGCCGCATACGGTGCCGAGTTGTGGGCGCGCTGGCGGCGGTACAGCTCAAAGAAAAGCTCCGGGCTCGGATTGGGGATGCGCGCGACCGTCTGCGCGGTAAGGCACACCTCGTAGCTGTTACCCTCGTAAATTTCGCGCTGACTAGTGCGAACGGCATCCATGTAGGCTTCCGCTGCGGGTGCCGGGAAGAGCAGAAGCTCGGCGAGCTCAGGGGTATTTACGGGGGTTCCCTCGGAGGCACGCTTCCCCGCCGCGCTCAGCAGCTGTTCCGCTGCCTCACACCACGACTCATCGCCCACCAGCCAGCTACGCGCCGCAGCCCCCGGGCGGGCATGCTCATGCACCAGGTAGCGGACCGCCGGCAACCACAGAGAATCCGGGGTCGGCGCCTCATACGCCGGCAGATAGCCCGGCACCGGGTGGCCGTGCTCCATGCCCATGGCGGCACGCGCCTCATAGCCGAAATAGCCCACGTAACCGCCACGCAAACCCGCGGGCAGACCGGTTGCCGCCGCGGTATCCGGGTGCACGCGCGGTGCGCGGGCGAGCGCCGCCTCCAACTGGGCGAAGGGGTCTTCCCCGCCAGACTCAGCCGCCGCACGCGCCGAATCCACGCGCAAGGGCGACAGCTGCGCCGGGACCACACCTACATACGAGGCAACCGACATAGGCGACTCCTCACGCGCCGAATCCAGCCAGAAGGAATACTCAGCGCCACCGCTCAGCAGCGGGTACGCCTCCTCGCAGTTCACCGCGAAAGGAAGCGGGCGCACGACAAGCTCCCGCGTCTGCGCATCCCACGGGATGCTCTGCAGAATACTCGGCAGGGCATGAGGGGACGCAGAAGCGGGAGCGTTCGAGGTAGAAAAAATACGGTCCGCGGAAGTTTCAGTCACGGACTCCATTGTATGGCGTACAGGCGAACTGGCGGTTTAGTGAACGACTGCGGGTGCTTCGCCGTTTTCGCTGGTCATCGGCAGACCGGCAGCGAACCATGCGCTGGTGCCGCCCGCAATGTTGTGTGCGGCGTAGCCGTGTTCGCGCAGGAAGGTTGCCGCGCGGTTCGAACGGCCGCCACCGTGGCAGATGACGTAGAAGTCTTCGCCGGGTGCGGGCAGTTCTTCCAGACGCTCAGCGATGGTGCCGAGGGTGATGTGCTTGGCGCCGGTGGCGTGGCCGCCCTCCCACTCGTAGTCTTCACGCACGTCGATGATAGTTGCGCCTGCGGGAACGTCGCGGGGGTCAACCTGGGGTACAGCGGTCATGGGGTTCTCCTTTGAAATGGTTAAAAATGAGCCGGTCGGCACGGCGGGGTGCCGGGTGGGCATAGTTATGGTTCCACTCTAGCGCTTTGGGGGTGCGTGGCGCATCTAGCCCGGTATTTGGGGGTTTGCGAGATTCGGAAGCAGTGCATACGAAAAAATCGAAATGGTTTTTCATGCACTGAATAAGAGTTTATTCTGTGAAATATAGGTGCGTGCCATGTATACATATGCATGGGCAAGGGTATACACTTATACACATATTGCCCGGGTCACACAGAACCCCGGGCTTGCACAGAAAAGAATTACCACCATGTCCAACACCATCACAGGTGCCGAACCCAAGGACACCAAGACCTTCTTCGGCCACCCGAGCATGCTCGCGAACCTGTTCACCGTAGAAATGTGGGAGCGCTTCTCCTTCTACGGCATGCAGGGCATCATGATCTACTACCTGTACTACACCGCCGACAAGGGCGGCCTGGGCCTCGACAAGGACCTCGCCACCGGCGTTATCGGCGCGTACGGTGCAGTCGTGTACCTCATGGCAATCCTCGGCGGTATCCTCGGTGACCGCATCCTCGGCCCCGAGCGTACCCTATTCTACTCCGCCATAGGCATCATGGCGGGTCACGTCTCCCTCTCCCTCATCCCCGGCGTCCCCGGCGTGGTGATTGGTCTGCTGCTGGTCGCTATCGGCTCCGGCGGTCTGAAGAGTAACGCATCCGTGCTGGTCGGTTCGCTCTACAGTGACAACGACTCCCGCCGCGACGCAGGCTTCACCATCTTCTACATCGGTGTGAACACCGGTGCACTGCTCGGCCCGATCCTGACCGGTTGGGGCTGGCAGACCGGCGGCTTCCACCTCGGCTTCGGCCTTGCCGCAATCGGTATGGCTGCCGGCCTGATTCAGTACTCGCTGACCCGCAAGAACCTGCCCGCCTCTGTGCACCACGTGGGTACCCCCTTCACCGGCGCCCAGAAGCGTAACTTCTTCCTGGCACTGGTCGGTATCGTCGTCGTTCTCGGCATCCTGCTGGCGACCGGTCTGATGACCGCAGACAACCTCAAGAACTGGGTCATGGGCTTCATCTTCATCGGCGCTATCGCCCTGTTCGCTCAGCTGCTGAGCGCCAAGGACGTAACCTCCGATGAGCGTTCCCGCGTCACCGCGTTCATCCCCCTGTGGATTGCAAACGCCGTGTTCTGGGCACTGTACCAGCAGCAGTTCACCGTCATGGCGGTGTACTCGGATGAGCGCCTCAACTGGAACATCCTGGGCATGGAGCTGAGCCCGAACCTGGTCAACTCCATCAACCCGATCTTCATCATCGTCTTCGGCATGATGTTCTCCGCCCTGTGGACCAAGTGGGGTGACCGCCAGCCGGTCACCACCCTGAAGTTCTCCGCAGCGCTGATTATCATCGGCCTGGCGTTCTGGATCTTCCTCGCTCAAGCAGGCGTTCAGAGCGTGAACGTCGGCTGGATCGTGCTGATTCTGTTCGTCTGCACCATCGCTGAGCTGATTATTTCGCCGGTGGGTATTTCGCTGGCGACCAAGCTCGCACCGAAGGCGCACCGCGTGAACATGATGGCGCTGTACTTCACCTCCGTGGCAATGGGCACCGTGCTGTCCGGTTGGCTGGCTCCGTTCTACAGCATGGAGACTGAGGTTCCCTACTTCACCTGGATGGGTATTATCACCATCGCGACCGGTATTCTGCTGTTCCTGGTGCACAAGCCGGTTCAGAAGATGATGCGCGGCGTGAAGTAACCGCAAAGTTGCTTGTCTGCACTGCTGACTCGCTGTTTTCAGGCGGCGTGAGCGTGTATAGGCGAGCGTATATTAGGCTAGGGGCCCCGAATCCTTGAATTACCAAGGGTTCGGGGCCTTTGCTGCACGCCCTGGTATCCGGAAGTGCCAGCAAGTTGAGGAGGTTCAGGAGGGGCGGCTTTAGGGGCGTTCGGGGCCTTTTCCTTAATGAGACAATCCGCGCGGATTTTCTTATTAAGCGCCTTAATAAGAAAATCGAAGTGTATTGTCTTATTAAGACCCCCCATACGACCAGCAAGACGACACCGATGAAGAGGAGGAGGGAGGAGGAACCATGCCCTCAGCCATCACCTGGCCCGCCCTCACATGGGAGCCGCAAACCCCCTGGGTTCACCGCGACGCCCTCGCCTCCCGACGCGCAACGCGCCGCAACTCCGGCCCCTTCTCCAGCGCCGTACCCGCCTCCATTGCCGCACTCAACGTCGAACTCAGCCCCGCACTGCGAGTGCGCCTCCAAGAGAACGCCACCGCAATGACCCGCTTCGATGAGCGACTCCACCACATCGGCGGCATCCCCTTCTCGGCAGTTCTTCTGCGCGGCGAATCCGCCTCCAGCTCACAGATTGAAAACCTTACCGTTAGCGCACGCAGGCTCTCGCTAGCTGTCCTGGGTGCAAGCGGGTCGAAGGTCGGCGTTAACGCCGAGCTGGTGGCGCGCAATGTTCACGCCATGCGTGCAGCCTTGAACACCGCAGAGAACATTAGCGTCGATAATATCCTCGCGATGCACCGCGAACTGACCCGCGGCCTGCAGCAGGACTCCGGCGTACTCCGCACCCAGTGGGTGTGGATTAAGGGTGATTCACCCGTCGCCGCCGACTATGTGGCACCGCATCACGAGCGGGTTCCTGCCGCCCTCGAAGACCTTGTAGCCTTCATGAACCGCCGCGATATTGACCCCCTCGCACAGGCGGCTATCGCGCACGCCCAATTTGAAACGATCCACCCTTTCACCGACGGCAACGGCAGAACCGGACGAGCCCTCATCTCCGCGCTCCTGCTCGCCTGCGGCGTCACTCGCCACGTGATTCTGCCCATCTCCTCCGGGCTGCTGCACGATACTGACGGGTACATTCAGGCGCTCACCGACTACCGTGCAGGCGATGCTGAGCCCATCATCGAGCTCTTCATCGACGCCGCGCAGAAGGCAATCACCAACGCAGAACTCCTGGCGCAAGACATTGAAACCCTGCGCGATGAGGTGCTGTCCATTGCCCAGCGTAAAACCCCTCTCCTGCGTTCCCTCACCGACCTATGCTGCACTGAGCCCGCCTTCACCGCGCACATGGTGGAGGAGCACACGCAGGGGTCCCGAGCTAGTGTGTATCGCCTCCTCAACCGCATGGTGGAGTTGCAGATTCTGCGTGGAGAGCGCGTCAAAATTCAGGGGCAAAAAGTGTGGACTGTCCCCGCTCTCAACCGCGCCCTCGACGACTTTGCGACACGAGCAGGACGACGCGGATAGATGCGCCATCGGGTTCGATAACCCGCGCGAAAATTCTGCGGCCGTAGGCGGGTTGCCGCGCGCGGAACTGTGACGATTTATGTCTCCGCGTGAACGCGCGTGACGGAAAACAGGGTCACAAAAGGACGCATTAAGCCACGAACAGAAATCTACTAGACAGCCCTCAAGCACAGGTCTAAGGTGAATCCAGAACGAGTCGGAAAACCCCTTCCGGCACGACCCTTCAACCCTTAGCCGAGGAGAAAATCATGGCACTTTACCTGGTAGAACTGACCCCCGCACAGCCGTCCAAGGACGAAGCAACCGCACTCATCGAGACCGTCAACTCGTCCCTGACCAACGGCGCCGAGCTCATCGAAACCCAGGTCTCCGCAGACCACAAGATCGTCTTCGTCATCGTCGAATCCGAGAACACCGCATTCGGCCCCGACCTCGCCGCAGCAATCGGTGAGCGCGCATCCGTCGCAGGCCCCGACGCAGTCCGCCTGGTCGGCGCAGAGCTCGAAGACATCAAGAAGCTCAAGAAGGACGCAGACTACCTGGTTGAGTGGGACATCCCCGCAGAGATTACTATGGAACAGTACCTGACCCGCAAGAAGGCAAACGCCCCCAAGTACGCTGAAGTACCCGAGGTTTCCTTCCTGCGCACCTACGTTCGCGAAGACACCGCAAAGTGCCTCTGCTTCTACGACGCACCCGACGAAGAAGCTGTTGTTCGCGCCCGTAAGGCCGTCAGCACCCCCATTGACCGACTGTTCAAGCTGCACGCATAGACGCGATGCTCCCCGCTTAGGAGAAACCCCATGTCCGAGTTCACTCTCGAACCCCTCTACGATTACCCCCAGCGCGAGCAGGTGCTCGCACTCGCCCGAACCCACGCAGATGCTGTTGACCGCGGCGAGCGTTCCCCCTTCGAAAACCTGCGCGAAATCGCTAAGGACGGTCTGATTACCCTGGGCCGCGACGGCGGCTCCCTGGTCCCCCAGGTTTCGGTGGCTTTCGACCTTGCTACCGAGGACGCCTCCACGGCGTTCTCCCTGTGGGCTCACCGCTCGACCATTGCGTTCTTTGACGCTGTGGGCCGCGAGCTGCCCGCCGGTCTGGCGGATGCAACCGTCAGCGGCACCACCGCCATGGCGGCGGCGTACAAGGAGGCTTCGGGTCTGGCACCGATCAAGGTGGAGGGTACCCTCGTTGAGGGCGGTCTGAAGCTGAACGGTTCCGTGTCGTGGGCGTCGAACCTGTACCCGGGCGGCGTGATTGTGCTTCCGGTGGCTGTGCAGAACGCCCCGGAAAGCCACCCGAACCGCTACATCGTGACCGTCCGCCAGGACGTCGAGGGCCTGAGCGTTGACTACCACCGCAACCTGCTGGCGCTGAACGGCACCGAGTCCGGCACCCTGAAGTTCGAGGACGTTTTCGTTCCGAGCGAGGATGTTCTCAGCGACAACATTGAGGCGTTCCTGCACGATGTGACCGCGCCGTTCCTGCTGGTTCAGTCGTCGTTCTGCCTAGGTCTTGCCGCTGGTGCTCTGCAGGAGGCTGCTAAGCACCTGGATGTCTCGCAGGGCGTGTTCCGCCCTGAGTTCCCGCTGATTCTGGCGGAGTACCAGAGCCTGCGTGAGGAACTGGTTCGCCTGGCTTCTGAGCCGGAGCGTGCTGAGCGTCGTGACCTGCTGAGCCTGCGTCTGGGTGTGTCTCACTTTGCAACCATTGCTACTCACTTTGAGCTGCAAGTTGTTGGAGGCGCCGGTTACGTGGCCGATTCCCCGACTGCTCGTCGCCTGCGTGAGGCGTCGTTCCTGCCGGTTCAGTCCCCGACTGAGGGTCACCTGCGTTATGAGCTGGCGCGTTACGATCACCTGGAGAACCTGCGTGACGCTCTCTAAGCCGTTGAGCTGTGTGTAGCGAGGTTTTTATTCGCTCTTTGCATCAATACCCCGTATATGCCTTGAACTGCATATACGGGGTATTGATGCATTCTGGGCTATATATTAGGGGTTTGGGGCTCATCATAAGAGAATATATGCCCCACTCAACGTATCCCTGCTCATATTTATAGCCGTTTAGCTGTGACCCACACCCGCATACGCGTAGAATTATGTGGAATTTTATACACCACCACATTCACCTCAGGAGCTCCCTTTGAGCATCTCTAAGCTTCTCGGCTTTGACTGGTCGATCCACGGCGACGGCCGCAGTATCAAGCCCGGTTCCTTTGTTGCCCCGAACGAGCGCCTCGCATGGCCGATTACCATCGGCATCGGCGCGCAGCACGTGGTCGCAATGTTCGGCGCGACCTTCCTCGTGCCGATTATTACCGGCTTCCCCCCGGCAACCACCCTGTTCTTCTCGGGTCTCGGCACGGTTCTGTTCCTGCTGATTACCCGCGGACGCGTCCCCTCCTACCTGGGCTCCTCCTTCGCGTTCATTGCGCCCCTGGCGGCTGCCATGAACTCACACGGCCCCGCTGGTGCCCTCGGCGGTATCGTCATGGCGGGTGTGGCGCTGTTCCTGGTCGGTCTGATTGTTCAGTTCGCTGGCACCGGCTGGCTGACCAAGCTCATGCCCCCGGTCGTAACCGGTTCGATTGTGGCGCTGATTGGCTTCAACCTGGCGAAGAGCGCTAAGGACAACTTCATGGTGGCACCGGTGACCGCGCTGGTGACCCTGTGCTCCATCATCCTGATTTCGGTGCTTTTCAAGGGCATCATTGGTCGTCTGTCCATTCTGCTGGGTGTGGGTATCGGCTACATCACCGCTGTGATTCGCGGCGAGGTGAAATTCGAGAAGATTCAAGAGACCGTACAGGCTCAGGGCTTCATTGGCCTGCCGCAGTTCCAGACCCCCGAGTTCCACTGGGAGCTCGCCGGCCTGTTTATCCCCGTGATTCTGGTGCTCGTGGCTGAGAACATCGGTCACGTGAAGTCGGTGGCTCAGATGAGCGGCGAAAACCTGGACGACTACTCCGGCCGCGCCCTCATGGCGGACGGCCTGGCAACCACCATCGCAGGCATGGGTGGCGGTTCGGGTACCACCACCTACGCTGAGAACATCGGCGTGATGGCTGCGACCAAGGTGTACTCCACCGCGGCGTACTGGGTGGCGGCTATCTTCGCGATTGTCCTGTCTCTCTTCCCGGGCTTCGGCGCGGCTATTGCATCCGTTCCCGCGGGTGTTCTGGGCGGTGCCGCAACCGTACTGTACGGCATGATTGGTATGCTCGGCGTTCGTATTTGGAGCGAGAACCGCGTGAACTTCTCGAACCAGATCAACCTGACCACCGCCGCTGTGGCGCTGATCGTGGGTATTGCGGACTACACCTGGACCTTCGATGGGATGACCTTCGCCGGTATTGCTCTGGGTACCGCTGCGACCCTGATTATCTTCCACCTGATGACCTTCATTGCGAAGTACACGAAGGCTGCTGGCGACCCTCTGGAGCCCTTCGACCCTGAAAAGAGCACTGAGGGACACTAAGTTCTTCACCGCCCGTTGGGAGTGATGCTCCTGAGGCGTAGGCTGTAGAAAAGCGGCCCGGATGGATTGGTTTCCATCCGGGCCGCTTTTGCATGTTAGCCCGATATTCGGTTAGGCCAGGCGGTATGTCGTATTGCGGTTACCTCGACCGCCTTCACGCACGATCACGCCCTCTTGAAGGAGCTTCGTGAGGACGTACCGGACCTGCGGCTTCTGCAGCTCAGCAAAAGGCCCAGGAAGAGCACCCATGATGTCCTCGATACCGGCGGGGTGACGTAGCGAGCGCAGGGAGAGAAGCACCGCCTCCTGACGGTTACCAGGAACCGTAGATGACGATTGGCGCGGGTCTACTTCCGACTTCTGCTGCGGTGAACCAACATCGGCGGCACGAGTACCATCCAGAGGCTCCCTGCTGATAATCGCGGTAAAACGAATGACCCCATCAACGAATTGGATGGGTTTCAGCCCTGCCTGACGCACCGCCTCCTGGGCAGTGTAGATGCCACTACCCTCACCTTCGATGACTCGGTATCCGTCGTCGGGGGTTGTTACATGCGTGCAGACGTCATACAGGCGGTCATTCACGCGGGAGCGTTCGCCGTACTCTTGCAGACGCTGGAGAGTGATTCCGTATAGACCGCCGGGGTTCTCTACAGAGATTCGGTCAGGGAAAATCCTGACGCGCACCTCTTCGGTATCTGCTTTGGGGTTGAGGCTGCGGTGTACGAGTGCATTCGACAGAATCTCGCGAAGGGCAATATCGGGTACTTCCTGCCCGTTGATGAGGTGCCCGTTGGACAGTTCGACAACCGGGTGTGCCAGGTTCCGCTTGACCCATGCCAGAGTCTCTTCGAGCATCGCGGGGATGGGGCCGTCCGCCTCAAACTTGTCGAGGTTGCGGGCTTTACCGCTTGGGTCGATGACGACTCCGGTGACTTTGAGCGAGGGCCTGAACTCCTGAGGGTAGGAACCCAAGGCGTATAGGCCTGCGAGGGAAAGATTATCGGTTCCGAGGGCAATAATTCCCTTGCGGCGAAGCACTTCTTCATCGGAACTTCCGGCGAGGCGGCGTGATTTAGCACAGACGTCTCGCAGATAAGCAGTTTTGAGGCCTTCGTCTAGGTCAGCCAGGGAGGTGTATTCTACCGGCTCCTCATCGAATCCGGTGCGTGTCCGCTGAGCCACCATCAGGTCGGTTTCGTGGCGGCTCATTTCGTGGTCACCGTCGCCGGAACGCACGTACGCTTTACCGCCAATGTAGGCGGGGCGTTCGTAGGGAGGCAGCGGAGGGATTGCGGCAACAAAGATTTTGGCGTCTTCGTAGAGGATGGTGCCGGATTCCATGGTGTTCGGCGGCTTGAGGCCCCTGCGGAGCTTGTTGCCGAGAGTTTTTTCTAGGTCTGCAGGGTCGTATACGCCTACAGGCGCAAAGTCATTATTCTCGTCGAGGCCGCAGATAATGATTCCGCCCGTGGAACTATTGGAGAAGCTACTCAGGGTTGCGTCTAGGCTTCCCGGGTAGCCTCCGTGGGCTTTTTTAACCTCGATAAACTGCGTATCGCTGCCGTGAGTACGCAGTAGTTTGATGGTTTCAGCAAGCCATTCGGGGGTCCATTCCACGTTGTTCATACAAAAAATTTTAGTCTAGACACAAATCAGACACAAAAATTTAAGTCTAGACATAAATTTTTATGTCTAGACTCAAATTTTTTATGTGTAGACATAAAAGTTTATGTCTGAGTTATGTCTGCGGAGGCTCACCCAGCCGCTAGCGCTGGATAGCTAGCACCGGATGGCTCGTGCTGGATAGCAGTGCTAGGCGGCTAGGACCGTTCGGCGAGCATCGCCTCAATCGTCTGCGCCACACCGTCCTCATGGAAGGGCGGGCAAGTGCGCCCCACCTTCGCAATGAGTGCCGGCTGCCCCGAGGCCATGGCGAAGCCCTCCCCCGCCCAGCAGAGCATCTCCGCGTCATTCGGCATGTCACCAAACGCCATCACCTCGTGCGCCTCAACGCCGTGGCGTGCCGCGAACTTCTCCAGAATCCGCCCCTTATTCACGGTCTTAGAGCCCATTTCGATGAGCGGCTCACCGACCACGCCGCGGGTCACCGACACCAGCGAACCGACCGCCTGATGCACGCGCGCCTGCAGAATATCCGGGTCCATGCCGGGCACACGAATCAGGTACTTAATGACCGGGGTTGAACCAATACGTTCGAGCGCCTCGGCGATTTTCGCCTCCACCACGCGGGCGCCCTCAAGCACCTCACCGCCCTCGTGCGGGCCCTGAATGTAGACGGTATCCACGGTTTCGAGGGTGTAGGTGGCGTCGGGGAACATGGGCTCCAGCAGCTCGTGAGTGCGGGCAATCACCGCCGGATCAGCGCCGTTGACTTCTTCCACCTCGTTCGCGCCCAGGTGGTACACCACGGCGCCATTGGAGCAGATAGCGTAAGAGTCGAAGTCGGTCTGCTCACGCAGGGGCGTGAGCCAGCGGCTCGGGCGGCCGGTGACGAAGACGATATCGATCCCGGCGGCGCGGGCAGCCTCAAGGGCGCGCAAGGTACGCGGACGGAACCGGAAATCGTGCCCGATGAGGGTGCCGTCCAGGTCGCTGGCGATGAGTTTAATCATGCAGTGTTTGCCTTCGGTGATGGGGTGTGTCGGTGCTGGTTAAGGCTACGTGTTAGGCTACCGGTTCCGCGTAGGTGACGGTCAGGAACGCGCGGCCCAGGCCGTGGCCGAGCAGGTTGAAGTTCACGACGGCGGGGGTGGCGTTCTCGTCAATGTCGAGCTTCTCCACGTCCACGGCGGTGACGCAGAAGATGTAGCGGTGCGGGCCGTGACCAGCCGGAGGCGCAGCACCCAGGAAGCCCGCCACGCCGGCGTCGTTGCGGTGCGTCAGGGCGCCGGCGGGTGCATCCGCACCGGTGTCGATGCTGGTCACGCTAGCGGGAATATTGGAGACGGTCCAGTGCCAGAAGCCGCTGGGGACCGGCGCATCCGGGTCGAAGCAGGTCAGCACGAAGGACTTGGTGCCTTCGGGGAATCCGCTCCAGGACAGCTGCGGGGAGCGGTCCTGACCACCAGCAATGCCGAAGAGTGCGGAGCGCATCCATTCGGGGGCGGTGCCGCCGTCCTGAATGTCGGTGGAGGTCAGGGTAAATTCGGGCAGTTCGGGCATGCCCGCGTAGGGTTCGCGGGGCAGGGGCGCGGTGCCAATGTTGGTCATGGTGCTCCTCAGCGTTGGGGTGCGGGTGGATATGGCGACGCCGGCGGACAGAGTGAGCTATCCGCCGGCGAGGCGTGAATTTTTTAGCCGTTGAGTACGGCGTCGAGTTCTTCGCGGGTGGGCGGGTTAGCGCCCGCGCGGGAGACGGTGATGCCGGCTGCGGTTGCGGAGAAACGCAGCAGGTCGGCAATCTCTTCTGCGGTCAGTGCGGCGACCTTAGCGCGTGCCTCGGAACCGGCAATGCCGCGGTCGAGCAGGCCAGCAATGAGCGCCGCCATGAGGGAGTCACCGGCACCGACGGTGTCCGCAACCTCAACGCGGTGTGCGGGCTGGCTGATGCCCTCGGGGTACTTCTTGGTGAAGGCGATGGGGCCATCTTCGCCGCGGGTGATGACCATCAGCTCTGCGCCGAGGTCAAGCCATGCGCGGGCGGTGTCGTCGAGGGAGCGCTCGGGGTAGAGCCACTGCAGGTCCTCGTCGGATGCCTTCACGACGGTGGAGAGGGAGACGAACTTTTCAGCCCATGCGCGGCCCTCGTCAACGTTGTGGATGAGGGTGGGGCGGCAGTTCGGGTCGTAGCTGAGCAGGGCGCTGTCGCGGGCGGCTTCAAAGGCTGCGGCGACCACGTGCGCGCCGGGTTCAAGCATGGCGGCGATGGAGCCGGTGTGTACTGCATCGGAGGTGCGTGCCAGTTCGGTGAGCTTCTCGGCGACGGAGTCGAGGGACCAGGTGATGTCGAATTCGTACTCTGCCGCGCCGTCGGCGCCGATGGTTGCCTGGGCGACGGAGGTGCGCTCGGCACTGTGCTCGAAGGGCAGGGTCACCTGGGATGCTTCCAGGTGTGCGTCAATGCTCTTGCCGTAGGCGTCGGGGCCGTAGTGGCCGACGAAGTTGGTGGAGTGGCCGAGGCGGCGCGCGCCGACGGCTACGTTCATGGGCGATCCGCCGGGGTAGGCGCGGGTTTCTCCGTCGTGCTGGTGGACGACGTCTACGAGTGCTTCACCGATTACAGTCAACATGGTTTCAATTCTACTCATGTTTGCGCCCTCGTGGCGTGTGTTTTTGTGGGTATTTAAAGTGGTTTTGCTTTCCCTTCTGAGGGCTTGTGTTGGCTTGCCGTGTGGGTTCACAAACTGCCTTCTGTCTCTTCTGACTTTTAGCCTCAATATCGCTAATTTTGAGGGTCTGGAGGGGTTCACACGGGTTAGACTTAAACCGACGCCGGGTCTTAACGCCCGGCACGGTATTGACGCGACAGCATCGTCGCGCCTACCCTCCAACGACGAAGTTAGGAAGAAGGTCATACGTGACGACTGCAACCGCTACCTGGGTTAACCGTGAGGCTACCGCAGAGGAGCTGATCCCCCTCATCGGTAAGCTGCACCGCGAGAACGGCGTGGTGCTGAGCATTCACGGCCGCAGCCTGGTCAACAAGTCTGTCATTGAGTTGCTGAAGCTGCACGATTTCGTATCCCACATCGATGGTGCGCCCCTGAACCCCGCGCACTCCCTCGAGCTGGTTCGTGCTCTGACTGAGCTGAACCTGGGCGCTTGCTCGATTAACATTGCTGCCCTGCACAAGGCACACCACGAGGCGGGCTCCCCCGAGCTGTCCATGTGGCTGCCCGAGCAGCTGGGTTCCTCTGTGAACCACCAGGGTGACCAGCCGAAGGAGCAGGACGTTGTGCTGTACGGCTTCGGTCGTATTGGTCGCCTGCTGGCTCGTATTCTGCTGGAGCGTTCCTCCTCGCCGCTGGGTTCTGGTCTGAACCTGCGCGCTGTTGTGGTGCGTAAGAACGGTGATAAGGACCTGGTCAAGCGTGCATCCCTGCTGGAGCGCGACTCGGTTCACGGCCCCTTCAAGGGCGTTATTGAGGTGGACGAGGAGAACAGCACCATCATCGCTAACGGTGTTCCGGTTCGCTTCATTTACTCTTCGGACCCGACCACTGTCGACTACACCGAGTACGGCATCAACGACGCTCTGCTGGTGGACAACACCGGCCGCTGGCGCGACGTTCCGGGCCTCGAGCAGCACCTGAACCGCCCCGGTATTTCTCGTGTTCTGCTGACCGCTCCCGGTAAGGGCGACATGAAGAACATCGTGTTCGGCGTGAACGACAACGTCATCACCGATGAGGACAAGATCCTCTCCGCAGCATCCTGCACCACCAACGCAATCACTCCGGCGCTGAAGGTTCTGGATGACGCATACGGTGTTGAGCGCGGCCACGTTGAGACCGTTCACGCGTTCACCAACGATCAGAACCTGATCGATAACTTCCACAAGGGTGACCGCCGCGGCCGTTCCGCTGTGCTGAACATGGTCATTACCGAGACCGGTGCTGCTAAGGCTGTTTCGAAGGCTCTGCCGCAGCTGGAGGGCAAGCTGACCGGTAACGCTATCCGCGTTCCCACCCCGGATGTCTCCATGGCAATCCTGAACGTGAAGCTGACCAAGCCCGCAGGTTCCGCTGAGGAACTGAACGAGCTGTTCCGCCGCGAGTCCATTGACGGTGCTCTGCGCCGCCAGGTGGGCTACTCGGATTCCCCCGAGGCCGTTTCCACCGACTTCGTGGGCTCCCGCACCGCGGGTGTTGTGGACTCGCTGGCTACCGTGGTGACCGATGACTCCGCAATTGTCTACGTCTGGTACGACAACGAGTTCGGTTACTCCTGCCAGGTGATTCGCGTTCTGGAGCGTATGGGCGGCTACGACGTGCCCTCCTACCCCGCTAAGTAGGTCACCCCAGCTCATCTGACACACATATAACGAACCCACCGGTACATATAGCCATTTGGCTATATTGCCGGTGGGTTTGTTTATGAGGTTATATGCGCAAATAAGGGGTAAATTACGCCTTACGGCGGTACACCACACCCTGATGCGCCCGCAGCGTGAAGCTCGAGGGCACCGGGCGGTTTGCCGCATCCACCAAACCGGAGGGAACCTTCACGGTCACATCCTTCGAGCCGGTGTTCAGTGCCGCCCAGCCGTTCGTAAACGCGCGGGTCTGCGCGGTCTTCTGCGCGATAATGCCGCCGACCGGGTCCCCCAGATCATAGGAGAGCTCGGGGGCGTGCGGAATCTCGTCGTAGGCGTCGTGGTGGGTTGCGCTGATGCCGGTGAAGGCGCCTCCGCCGAACACCCAGAAGCCCGCCAAACCGTAGAGGAAGTTCTCATCCGTGCCGGTAATCGGAGCCTTGCGGTCACTAAGCGGGGTGCGCAGAATCGTCACCTTCTTCTGCGAGGCGGCACTGCGGCCACCCAGGCCCGCAAAAGTAGCGCCCAGGTTGACGTCACCCGCCGAGCCGTTCGCAATCTCACGGCCCTGCATCACGGCATACGGCGAGGTCAGGTAATCGTTCGGACCCCAGCCGAGCCACACCTCCTCAAAGCCGCCACCGTAGGCGCTGTGACGCTCCCACTTGCCCCAGCGCAGACGCGCTTCAGCAATATTGGGCACCAGAATCTTGCCGATCTTATTCAGCTCAATACCGGCGTAAGCAACCAGAAAATCCAGGTGCTCACGGATCTTCGTCATGGACTCCACGCCCTGGATGGGCAGGTCCAGACCGTAGTAGTCGTTCTCCACGTCGTTATCCGCCATGACCCCGTCGAAGGGTGAGTCGCGCATTTCGCGCACCACAGCGTCCACCCAGTGCCAGCGGTAGTCGGCGTTCCACACCTGCATCTGGAAGTGCTTGGAGTAGCCCTTCCACTCGATGCGGTCACCGTTGAGGCGGTGGGCGAAGAAATCCTTACCGGAGTTCGCCATGGACTGCGCCAGCGGGTAAGACACACCCGAGGAATAAATCGGGCCGGGCTCATAGGAGCGGGTGGAAGACAGGCACTTATACGCCAGTACCACCATTTGAGGTGCACGCTTCTTCAGGTAGCGTGCCGCGTCCAGTTCCCAGGGCTGCAGGATTGCGACAGAGTAGTTCTTGACCGCAAAATCGAGCTGCTGCTGGGTAATGGGCTTGCCGCCGTAGCGGACCCAGGCACCAAACTTGCCGGGTCCGCCCAAGCGGTTGAGTTTATTCGCCATCGTACTCCGGGTCGAATTCGGGGGCGCGAGGGGGCAACTTGCCCAGCTCGCGGTAAATCGTGTTGTAGCGGTCCATGACCAGTCGCAGCTGGAAGAAGCTGACAATACGGTCGTAGGCGTTCACACAGTAGCGTTCGTAGATGCTGGGTTCCTCCATGAGGGTGCGCAGCGCCGCCGCGAAGCCGTGAATATCACCGGGGATGGTCAAGATACCGCAGTTACCGATTTCGTGGCCATCGGGGGCGACCAGCACATCGTCGATGAGCTGGGACATACCGCCCACGTCGGTGCTGACCAGCGGGATGGACGCAGCCATCGCCTCGAGCGCCACAATCGGCTGACCCTCATTGTAGCTGGGCATGAGCAGCAGGTCGAAGCGGTCGAGCATCGCACGCACGTTCACGGTGCCGTGGAAGGTGATGTACTCGCCCATGTTGAGCTCTTCGATGGTGCGCAGGCACAGTTCGTAGTACTCGGGCAGGTGGTCCTTGGGGCCGAGAACGTCCAGGTGGAAGTTCACCAGGCCCTGATCGCGCAGCACCGCGAGGGAGCGGATCAGGTCGGTCAGGCCCTTAATGGGCACCACGCGGGCGATGAACACGAAGCGCCACACGTGGCCGCGACCCTCAGCGAGGATGCGTGCACGCGCCGCCTGGCGGGCGTAGTAGGCTTCCGCCACGGACTCGATGAGCATACCGTTGGGCAGAATGATTGCGCGGTCCTTCTCGCCCTCGTTCATCTGGTCGATGGGCGCACCAATACCGCGTGCCTCTTCCAGCGCCTTGGGGTACAGGTAGGTTGCCATGTCGGCGCTCGGGTAGCAGAAGCGACCCATTTCCACGAACCAGACGGACCAGGCACGCTCATCGAGGGTGACCGGGCCCAGGCCGGGGTGCTCACGCTCCTCGTTGAGGAAGGCGTAGTCGGTGGTGACGGGCTTCGCCATGTTGCGTTCGAGCTTGGTGTTCACGGTGTCGCGAATGTAGAGGTTGTGCTCGGTCAGTAGGAAGCTGGTGCCGTGGTCACGTGCGGCTGCGGCGGCGATGAGTGCCGCGTAGCCGGTGGTGTGGGCGTGGTAGACGCGGGCGTGCGGCATCCGCTCGTGCAGGATTGCAAAGAGGATGGAGACGAAGTCGCGCACCTTCCAGAAGAGCTCACCGAAGGGCACCTCGGAGAAGAAGCCCAGACCCGCAATCGCCTGCATGAACTCGCGGGTTCCGAAGAGGCCGAAGAGGTTGTAGCTGCGGGTTGCGGGGTTGATGCCCTCGTCGTAGAGCTTCCAGAGGGGGTTCACGTCGCCGGCGATGAGGGCGCTGAATCCGTCCATGAGGCGCTGGGTGAGTGCCTGACGCTCCGCAAAGTTCATGCGCAGTGCGGAGGGGTCGCAGGCTTCCGCGAAGGCGTCGCGGTTGACTTCCAGGCTCAGGTACAGCACCTTGACCCACTTGACGTTCTCGGGCATGCCGTAGAGGTCTTCGTGGGGGGAGTTCTTATCCCAGGCGATGTGAATAATGCCGTAGGTCAGATCCGGGTTTTCGCAGACGATATCGTGCACCACCGCGGACACACCACCCTTGAGGTAGGGGTAGGTGGATTCCATGATGATGGCGACGTCAACGTCCGGGTATTCGGGGTCGCTGTAGTGGGGGCCGGGAGCCGGAAGCTGCAGCGGCGCGTAGTGGTTTCGGTACATCTGTTCAGTCATTGTCGTGTGTATCTTTCGCGGACCGTGCGGTTCTTACCAGGCGAGGGCTCGACGCCAGAAGAGGGAGTACTCGGGGGCTGCCCACGCCTGACGGTAGACGCGGTAGCAGGCGAAGGCGAGCACAGCCTCGCCCACGATGATGGGCAGGTAGCCGGTCTCGTTGGGCAGAATCATGAAGGAGATGAAGAGCAGCACCAGGTGGGCTGCGGAGAGCAGCTGCACGGTGACGTACATGGTCATGTACTCGATCTGGTAGATCAGCAGTGCCACTGCAACGAAGAGGAACGCCACGACCAGGCCGGAGAGCGCCAGCGGGTAGGACTGCGGCAGGAAGATGAACATCAGGATGCCGGTGACAATAGCGCTGGCGATGTAAATCAGCAGGGAGTTGCGGATAGCGCGGTTGGAGGCGCGCAGAGCCTTCGAGGACTCCGCCTGAACGCCCTTGTAGGGCAGGCGGTCGAAGATGGTCCACAGGTGCTGAATGCTTGCGTTGACGCGGTCTGCCTCCACCACGAAGAAGTAGTTGTAGGCGATAACGCAGGGGATCAGGCTCAGGTAGATTGCCACAACGTTGATTTCACCGCCGGTGACCAGGAAGAGCATGTACTTATCAGCCCAGATGATGGAGCCGGTGAAGAAGCCGCGCAGGGCGTCGAGCGCAATGTCCTTGAGCGGGATGCGCGCGAAGTGCAGCAGGTGCACCAGGTCCTTACCGAGGCTCACAAGCAGGATGAGCGAACCAACCAGCGGCGGCAGGAACCAGATGACGGGGTAGCAGTACAAGGCAAGAGTGTAGCCAAGCCACGCGATGAACCAGATGATGCGGTTCTTCGCGAGGTTCGGGATGACCAGCAGCTGCGCGAACGCAATGTTGAGAACGCCCAGGACGAAGAACGCACCGAATGCAGTCGGGCTCCAGTGAAGAACGAGGGCGACCGGAATTGCGAAGAGCAGCACCAGCGGCATGGTCATGAAGAAGAGATAGAGCCAGTTGCGGGTGAACGCGGTCAGGTCGGTAATGTCCTGGAACTGCGGCTCGGACATGCGTGCGCGTACGGCTCGTGCTTCGGCACGCTTGAGCTGGTGCTCAAGGGTTTCAGCGTGAATACGCAGGCCTTCGCGGGCGTCCGCAATCTTCTTGTGCTCCATCTGGATAGCACGGTAAAGGGGCAGGCAGGCTGCCTGGCTGAGCCAAGGAACGGTAATGGACGCCGCCAGAATCACCTGGATCAGGGGTACACCATCAAGGTTGTACCGGTTAATGGTCGGGGTGACCATGGGGAAGACGGTGGTCAGCAGCGCGACCGGGGAAACGTAAAGCAGAAAGTTAATGAGGAGGCGCCACGCGGTGGTGGTTTTTTCCTCGGTACCGTGGTTGGTAGACAATCTTGCAGACTTTCAGTCGATAATCGTAAAGATTAGGGGCAGTGTGTTTGAACAGCACCGTGTGACGCGCCAGGGGAAAGAGTCGTCGTACCGAGAAGTGCCGGGTCCCCATGGTTTGCGCTGATGCCGCCGTGAATCAATATACGGCATATATCAACTAAAACCTTTGGTTTCCTTAACCCTCTACTTGATATTTGGAGGGATTTAGGACACATCCACATAATGCGCGTCACACAAGAATGCAAAACATCTAGTGAGAGCAATATTCTATGCAATATACGCGGGGTGCAACAACCTTGATTTGGGTGCTCCACGCTAGGTGCTGACGCGCTGGCACACCGGCACAAGGTTCACCCAACCAAGGATCCCCCGCACTACCTGTGCACGCACCATGTGTCCCTGCGCAAAAGCATCCCGGCCCCTCCCACCGGGAGGGAACCGGGATGCTCTAAGCGACCCTAACGGGCCTTAGCTATTTAGGATGCACTCGAGAGAGTACGCAGTGCCACGGACACTACAGCCAGGCGCGGGTGACCCGTGACGTCCAGAGCGGCCTCGCCAATCTCCTTCAGGATGCGGTCGATGTTGCCGACGCGGGTCGGGTGCTCTTCAATCCAGGTAGCCAGTGCCTTCTGCGCACCGTCCACGGTGGAGAAGTCACCCTTCGCGCCCTCTGCCACGGACAGTGCCAGTTCTGCCGCAGTCTCGTAGAGGCTACCGCGCATTGCCTGACGTGCCAGGATCTCCCAGCGGTCGCTACGGGGCAGGTCGGTGATGAGGCCGAGCAGCTCGTCCACCTTGAAGCGGTCGTAGGTTGCGAAGTAGACCGGTGCCAGCGAAGCTGCCTCGAAGTCGTGGTCGCGTGCCGAACGGATAACGTCCAGCAGGGCGTAGCCCTCGAAGCCGCGGATCCAGATGACGATGAGTTCCTCGGGCAGGCCCCATGCCTCGCCTGCGTCGCGCTTTGCACGGACGCGAGCACGGGAGGTGCCGGAGAGGTACTCGGGCAGGTTGTGGCGCATCTCGACGACGGAACCGAAGGTCTCCAGCAGCTCGGAGATGCTGGTGCCAGCAACGACGCCGCGCTCGGTGATGAACCAGCGGACCGCACGGTCCAGAACGCGCTGGTTGTCGCGCAGAACGGTGAACCATGCATCCAGCGGGGTCTTCGGGGGCAGTTCGCGGTGCAGCTTAGCAGCGGTGCCCAGCTCGAAGAGCTCACGAGCGACGATGAAGGCGCGTGCGACGGAATCGATACCGACGTTGAACTCCTCCATCACGCGGTATGCGAAGGTGATACCGCCGATGTTGACCAGCTCGTTAGCGACGCGGGTGCAGATGATTTCCTTACGCAGCGGGTGCGAATCCAGGTGCTGGCCGAAACGCTCAACCAGTGCTGCCGGGAAGTAGCTGCGCAGAACGCCTTCCAGGTAGGGGTCGTCCGCGAAGTCGGTCTGCTCCAGTGCGTGGGTGAGGTAAATCTTCACGTACGCAGCCAGGACGGACAGCTCGGGGCGGGTCAGGCGGTCGCCGGTGGTCTCCAGGCGCTCGTCCAGCTCCTCGTCAGTGGGCAGGAACTCGACGGCGCGGTTCAGACCGGCGTGCTCTTCCAGGTCGTGCATGAGGCGCTTGTACAGGTTGGTACCCAGGACGGAACCGTGGAACTCACCCTGCAGCAGGACGTTCTGCTCGACATTGGTCTCGAGCACCTTGCCGCCGACCTCGTCCTGCAGGGACTCGATGAAGGAAGCACGCTCTTCAACGGGCAGTTCGCCGTGTGCAACGAGGCGGTCCACCAGAATCTTGATGTTGACCTCGCGGTCACTGGTTTCCACACCTGCGGAGTTGTCGATTGCGTCGGTGTTGAGGATGACGCCGTTGAGCGCAGCCTCAATACGACCCAGCTGGGTGAAGCCGAGGTTACCACCCTCGCCAACAATCTTGGCGCGCAGGTCCTTGCCGTTGACGCGCAGTGCGTCGTTAGCCTTGTCGCCAACCTGTGCGTTGGTCTCGGTGGAGGCCTTCACGTAGGTACCGATACCACCGTTGTAAATCAGGTCAACCGGCGCCTTCAGGATTGCGGAAATCAGCTCGGTCGGTGCCAGCTCGGTGACGGACTCGTCCAGGCCCAGAACCTCGCGCACCTCGGGGGTGATCTCGATGGACTTCAGACCGCGAGAGTACACGCCACCACCGGCGGAAATCAGGTCGCGGTTGTAGTCCTGCCACGAGGAACGGGGCAGATCGTACAGGCGCTGACGCTCGTCGAAGGAGACGGCTGCGTCGGGGTTCGGGTCCAGGAAGATGTCGCGGTGGTCGAATGCTGCGACCAGGCGGGTTGCCTTGGAGCGGAGCAGACCGTTACCGAACACGTCACCGGACATGTCGCCGATGCCGACTGCGGTGAACTCTTCGGTCTGAGCGTCGTGGCCGAGCTCAGCGAAGTGACGCTTGACGGACTCCCAAGCACCGCGTGCGGTGATGCCCATTGCCTTGTGGTCGTAGCCGACGGAGCCGCCGGATGCGAACGCGTCGCCCAGCCAGAAGCCGCGCTCCAGGCTGATTGCGTTTGCGGTGTCAGAGAATGCTGCGGTGCCCTTGTCCGCTGCAACCACCAGGTAGTAGTCGTCAGCGTCGCGTGCGATAACGCCCTCGGGGCGGACAACAGTCTCGGAGCCGTCAGCACCAACGGAGAGGTTGTCGGTGACGTCCAGCAGGGAGCCGATGAAGACCTTGTAGGACTCGCGACCCTCGGTGATCCATGCGTCGCGATCCACTGCGGGGTCGGGCAGCTGCTTGGGGTAGAAACCACCCTTCGCACCGGTGGGGATAATGACAGCGTTCTTCACCATCTGTGCCTTGACCAGGCCCAGAACCTCGGTGCGGAAGTCGTCACGGCGGTCCGACCAGCGCAGGCCACCACGTGCGACGCTACCGAAGCGCAGGTGAACACCCTCAACGCGCGGGGAGTAGACGAAAATCTCGAACTTGGGGCGGGGCAGGGGTGCGAAGTCGATCTCCTGCGGTGCCACCTTGAATGCGAGTGCGGGGCGGTCAGCCAGGTATGCGTTGGTGCGCAGGATAGCGCGGATGACCTTGCCGAGGGAACGCAGGTAGCGGTCAGCGTCCAGGGTGGGGATCTGGTTCAGTTCCTCAACCAGGGCTGCTTCGATTTCCTCACGGCGTGCGTTGCGCTGCTCATCGTTGAGGCCGTTGTTCGGGTCGAAGCTGACCTCGAAGAACTCGACCAGGTGCTTGGTGATGGCCGGGTTTGCGAGCAGGGTGTTCGACATGAAGGACGGGGTGTAGCCCAGGCCCAGCTGAATCAGGTAGTGGTTCAGGGCACGGAACAGACGTACTTCCTGCCAGGTCAGGCCCTCAGCCAGGATCAGGCGGTCCAGGGTATCGGACTCGCGCTCACCGAGCAGGTAGGCGTTCAGGGCATCCTCGTACAGGGAAGCCACAGCGTTTGCGTCCACGCCCTCGGGGAATTCAACTCCGAAGTCGTAGAGGTAACCGTAGTCTTCGCCATCCTCAGGCTTGAACTCGTAGGGCTTCTGATCAACAACGACCAGGCCCATATTCTGCATAACCGGCAGAAGCTCGGTGAGGGTGTGAGGTGCGGACAGGTAGGTCTTCAGTCGGGTGGTGTTGGCTTCGCCGGCTTCAACCTTGATTGCGGCGGGCTTCTGGCCCGAGAGAGATTCAAGAATCACGATATCCTCGATTGCTTGTTCTACTGTGTAATCGGCTCGGTAGGCTGCACTAGTCGCATCTGCCCAGGCTGATGCGAGTCGGCGGCCTTCCGCTCCGGGTTTCCATGCCTCAATAGCAGCTGCGGTTGCTTCCACCCAGGAGCGGGCGGCTTCTTGCAGTCGCTTTTCGAGAGCTTGATGATCCGTCTTCGGCACATCGTTGGGGTTCGTGAGCCGAATGCGGAAAAATAGACGCGCCAACGATGAGGAAGACAGGTACACCTCATGGTCGATGGCACTCAAATCAAATTCCTGTCGGAACACCTGCTGAATGCGGGAGCACACGTTCGTGTTGTAGCGATCCCGAGGCAGGTACACCACGGCGGAAATAAACCGGTTGAACCGGTCAGCGCGCAGGAACAGGCGGGTCTTGCGACGCTCCTCCAGACCCATAATGCCGCCGAAAGTATCGGTCAGATCATTAGCGGAAGCGTGCAGCAGTTCCAGGCGGGGGTAATCCTCCAAGGCACCCAGAAGCGCCTTGTCAGAGTAAGAACCGGGGTGGTAGCCAAGGCGGCGGCGCACCATCGCAATACGCTCACGCACCAGCGGAGTCTCAATAGCGGGCAGCGCATACGCCTGGCGAGTGAACAGGCCCAGGATGACGTACTCGCCAATCACGCGGCCATTCAGGTCGAAGCGGCGCACACCAACGTAGTCCAGGTAGTCGTTGCGTGCGACGGTGGAGCGGGAGTTCGCCTTCGTGATGTACAGCGGGCGCGGGAACAGAGCGCGCTCCAGGGTCTCACCCGAGAGCGGAATGCGGCTCTTACCCTCCGTGGTGCGCAGAATACCGAGCGCCGAACCGGGGCGGTCCACCAGAGAAATAGCGCCGGAGGAGCCGTCCAGTACGCGCTCCTTCACGCCCATGAACACAAAGTTGCCGCGGGTGAGCCAGCGCAGGAAGTCCTGTGCCACCTCCACGCGGGAGGCGGGCTCCACGCCGCGCGGGTTGGCGGCGTAGGATTCCTCGCCGTGGCCCAGGGTTGCGCCACGCAGGTCGTACATGGACTGCGCCAGGTCGAAAACGCGGGTGACCATGGCGTCCAGGTCGGTGTGGCAGGCGCGAACGTCAGCGAGGACGCGCTCCACTTCCTTCTCGCAGCGGCGCTGATCTTCCTCAGTGAGGTAGCGGGTCAGGCGGACCGCAATCCAGGACTCAATAGCGACCGTGGTGCCCTCGGGGGCGTTATCGCTGAGCTTGAGGGAGGGCACGCCAAGAGTGGCGGTATCGCCGCTGGCAAGGTTGCCGCGCATGCCGGTGCCGCGCAGGCTCAGGAGGTTACCGTCCGGGCCGCGTTCGGCGAGGAAAGTGGGGTGAAGAATCGTGACGAAACCACCAAAGTGCGCGGCGAGGCATGCGGTCAGGGAGCTGACAATGTGCGGCATGTCGTCAGTCGCGACGTACAGGGTGGTGTTGTACTCGTCATTGCGTGCGGCAACGACAGGGGTCTTGGGCAGGCGGATTTGAGCCAGCGCACGGTGGGTGCGAGCCAAATCCTCTAACTCTGCCGGGGTGAACTCTTCACGCTCATCTTCGGGGCTGTTCAGGAAATACTGCTCGACCCATGCATCGGCGCCAGCGAAGTGTGCCATAGCCTTGTCAGTCATTGACAATCTATCCTCCGAATATCGGTATCACTTCACTGTGACGGTGTCTGTGTGGTCTCATGTGCGCGCCGTGGCGCGCGAGCACTTATACCAAGCTTATACCTTTGAGGTGTTTCTGTCAGACATATCGCTCTTGTGGGCGTAGAAATTATTTTTATCTTCTTCCCAAATCCAGCGCGCATTTGGTACGGGTTCAAGAAAGTAGGTGCATCTTGAGGGGTGGACACGTACAGTGAAACTATGAGTTTGCGTACTGAATCTTTCCTGGTGGGTCTCATTGGTGACGGCATCACCTCCTCACTGACCCCTCCCATGCACGAGGCGGAGGCGGACGCGCACGGGGTGCGCTACCTGTACCGCCCCGTCGACCTGGACGCCCTGAACCTGGACGGCGCCTCCGCCCCAGCGCTTCTGGATGCGGCGGCACTGCTCGGTTTTAACGCTTTCAACATCACGCACCCGTGCAAGCAGTCCGTCATGGAGCACCTGCACGAGCTCTCGGATGCGGCACGCGCCCTGGGCGCGGTCAATTGCGTGGTGATTCGCGAGGACGGCAGCTTCTACGGCGACAACACGGACTATTCGGGGTTCATCGCGGGGCTGAAGCGCGGCCTGCCGCAGGTGGCGGAGGATCCGGCTCGCATGGAGCACGTGGTGCAGCTAGGTGCCGGCGGTGCCGGTAGCGCCACGGCGTACGCGCTGTGCCGCCTGGGGGTGCACCACCTGAGCCTCTTCGAGCGTGACGCGGCGAAGGCGCAGGGGCTGGCGGAGCAGCTGGGTGGGCTCTTCCCCCAGACCCGAATCGAGGTACTAACCGAGGATGAGCGCCTCATTGAAGCTCTACTGGAAGCTCAGGGTTTGGTGAATGCGACCCCGGTGGGTATGCACGTGCATCCGGGTATGCCGTTGAGCGATTCGGCACTGGATGCCGGGGTGCTGCGCGAGGGCCTGTGGGTTGCGGACGTCATCTACCTGCCGCAGGAAACACAGCTGGTACAGGTAGCGCGTGCCGCCGGGTGCGAGGTGCTAACGGGCGGCTACATGGCGGTCGGTCAGGCGGTGGATGCCTTCCGCCTCTTCACCGAGTTAGAACCAAATGCAGAGCGCATGGCAGCTCATTTTGAGGCGCTGATTGCGGCACAGCAAGGGGTTTAGAAAATTAAACACGGAGGTGGGGCTGGATAGCTAACTATCCAGCCCCACCTGCTTTTATTCTATATACGGAATATATTCTGTGGGCTATGCATCCAGCTCATCCAGGGTCTTTTTGTAACCCTCACGAGCCGTCAGCGCACCCAACGCCACGAGCACGCACATGGCAACCGTGAACACGGCGGGCAGCACTGCATTATGCAGGTCAGCACCGGCGAGGCTCGTCGCCACGGCGGGGGCGACGCCTCCAGAAATCGCGAAGCCAATCTGGGTACCGAGCGCCAGGCCGGTCACGCGCACGCGGGTCGGGAACATCTCCGCGTAGAAGGCGGGCCACACGCCGTTCGCCATGGAGTAGAGCGCACCGTGCATGAGCACGCCGTAGGCGAAGATACCAACCCAGTTACCCTCGGCAATCGCGCCGAGGTACGGGAACATCACTAGGGAAGAAGCCACCGCACCGGTAATGAAAACGGGCTTGCGGCCAATCTTATCGGCGAGCATGGCGGCAAGCGGAATCGCAATCAGGCCGAGAGTATTCGAGGCGACCGGCACCAGCAGCATAGTGCTGCGGTCGAGCCCGTAACCCTTCGTGGCGAAGGACAGCGCGAAGGTCGTGAAGACCATGTTCACGGTGTTGACCATGGCACACACGGCGATGGTGAGTACGGCACGCTTGTGGTGCTTGAAGACCAGCATGAGCGGGGACTCGGTGAGCTTTTCGCGCTGCAGGTAGGCGGGCGGTTCAGAGAGGGTGCGGCGAATCAGCCAGGCGGTCACCACCACGAAGGCGGAGAGCCAGAAGGGTACGCGCCAGCCCCAGGTGAGCAGGTGCTCGTCCGGCAGGGCAGCGAAGGGAATGAACACGGCGGTCGCCAGTAGCGAGCCGAACTGGGTGCCCTGCAGGGTCCAGCTGGTCGTGAAGGCGCGCTGGTGTTCGTGGGCGTGCTCCAGGGAGATGGAGATGGAGCTTGCCTGCTCACCGGCGGCGGAGAGGCCCTGAAGCATACGGCAGGCGACCAGCAGAATCGGCGCGATAATACCCGCCTCGCTATAGGTCGGCAGGCAACCGATTGCGAAGGTTGCAAAGCCCATCAGGAAGAGGGTGAGCATCAGGACGAATCGGCGGCCGTAACGGTCACCGAGGGGCCCAACAATCATGGCGCCAAAGGGTCGCACAACGTAGGCGACGCCCACAACCACCATGGACTTGAGGATGCCGATGGCGGCGGTGTCTTCGGGGAAGAAGATGCGGTTGAGTACGATTGCCGCGGCGGTGCCGTAGACGGCGAAGTCGTAGTATTCGAGGGCGGAGCCTATCCAGCTGGCGAGGGCGGCTCGTCGTGGTGATCGGGCGGGCGCGTCGGTGCGTCGGCTCATGGGTGGCTCCTTCGGTGGTGTACCCGTTGGGAGGGGCGGGGCCGCGGTGTGGGCGGCCCGCGCGGTCTGTCAATGTGCCCTTCCAGTGTAGGGAGCGTACCGCACGTTTTCCATAGGGTTACCTAAGTTCCCAGAGTATGAAGACAAAGCATGAAGAGAGCGCGAAGCAGGGATGGCGGGCTAACACCTCCAACCCCAGCCAGTTCATAAGCGATCAAGAAATTTGTAATTTCAAAAATGCGCGACAGGACTTTCGCACCCCAACCCTCGTAAAGTGAATATCACCTCGGCAGGAGTGTGCCTGCTGAGGAATCATGCCGATCAGGATAAAGCTGGTCGGCATTTTTAGTGTCCAATTCATTTGCTGTAGCCCTGCACTTTGACTTCCCGGGAATGTCAAAGTGTAGGGCTACAGCCTTTCCGAAAGGATTTTATTATGTCCAAGATTGATCAGGCGATTGCATGGATGGAGCAGCGTAAGGGCAAGGTGACCTATTCGATGAATTATCGAACTGGCCCGCATTCTTATGACTGCTCATCTGCGGTTTACTTTGCACTGCGAGATGCTGGCCTGCTCCCGCAGAATATTGCTATTGGTAATACCGAAACGCTCTTCCACGATTTGGAGAGTAACGGCTGGACTCAGGTTCGACCGGATGCATCGGGTAATTACCCGGCACGACGTGGCGACGTGTTTATTTGGGGTCGCCGTGGATACACCAGCGGCGCAGCTGGTCACACCGGCATTTTCTACGATGACCACGACACGATTATCCATTGCAATGCTGGCCACAATGGTATTTCCATCAATCCGCACGACACGATTTGGGTGTATAACGGTTCTCCTGCAATCACGATTTATCGTCCCCCTGCAGAAGTAAACGAAGAAGAGGTTATCTATCGCGCAGCTAAGAATGCGATGAATGCAATTTTTAATGAGCCTTTTGTTCGCCAGGGCGACCTCGCTAAGGCTCGCTATGGCAATGCCACTGTCGGCCTGCGCGGCGTAATCCACTGGTTCGACAACTCCATGTTGTACCTTCAGCAGCGTCTCGATGATGCAGAAAAAGCCGTGCGTGCGCTCTAGTTAGATTTATCTACTGAAACCAAAAAGATAACCATCAGGGTGTTTGGGGGAGGGTCCCTAGGCCCTACCCCAAACACCCATAAAACTTTAAATATAACGCATTCAATAAATTACAAAATTTCACCTAATGAATATTTATCGATAAATAAACCAGTATAAGTTGATTTACGAATTAAATAGCCTCATCTACCTTCAAATACACCCCCCCTCTGAACCAAATATTAAAGGGCGATTTAGAACATTGAAAAGTATCTGTTTACTCTTTTGACTAGGCATAATATTCAGGAGAAACCATGAAACACCTACCCCGCCCCTGCGCAGGATGCAGGGAGCCAACCAGTTCCTATAGAGAGGATTGCCGCACCTGCCAGGCGCGGCGCCGTGCTATACAGACGCACGATAGTCCCTATCTAATGCAGGGGCATTCAATATGCCCTCGGTGTTGGCGTACGGCAGGTCTCTCCCTACCGGCCAGTAGTGTACGCCCGGAGAGCTACGGGCAACCGCTCGTAATAGAGAATCAGTGGAATCCTATCTATTCCATCTGTCGTGCATGTATTCACGCTCCACGAGGCACTGTCCCTCTTGATTCACCGCGGGTCTATCTTCCTGTCAATCCTAGAGCTCGACGAACTTCAAAGCAGCGAATTTACCCTTCGCGAGCAAATCCGGTTCTTTTTCTTCCGCTTTCTCATTGCACGCGTTGTGAGAAGCCAATAGATGAGGATTCTCGACATGCTGGGTATCCTTTGTGCCGCAAGCACTACCGGCAATTGAAGCGACAGAACGAGCACCAGGACACTGGAGTAGCTCCAATCGGTAAGAAGAGCGAACAGGATGAATTGGTCGTCCATGATGCCGGTCTAGCATCATTCCTACACGCACGGAGAAAGCGTCTGTCGCATGCTTCAACTTCGCTGCCACGAAGCAGAAGCAGGGCAAATCCATGTATGACCAACACTATGGTCCACACACCTTCCGCACTGTAGCGGATATCAATAATTCACTCATTTAGCAGAGAGGCTACATCATTATGGCTACCATTTCGTCTAGCGATCAGCTACAACAGCATCTGATCGCTCTAACCGTGGGCACGCCAGTGAAGGACGCAGACCGTCAATGTCTGCATCGCACAAAGTTCCGTATTCCACGCCACCAGGCATTATTGGACGAGTTGGCAGATTATGTAGCCGGCGGTTCACGTACCGGAGGAGCATCCAGCACCAGCCGCTTTGGATGTCGTATGCCCATTTCTGCTAATGCGCTACAAGTTCAGGAGTCTATTCGTTCCGTTGTGATGGGCTCATTCCCAGGTGCACCGCTGAAAAATCAGGTTTCTGCGTGGATTCGCAATCACCTACATCAGGAGCTTCATGATGAGGCGTTGACAACGACGACCAGTTGGATTCGGGCCATTGTTGCGTTGCGCCATCCCAGCCATGACTTGCAGGGATTTTGCCCTAACTGCGGGGAGCAGGAAGTCACGAAGACAAGCTGCGACGGCTCAACATCAATACGCAAATCTGCACTATATTACACCGCTGAACGAGCATCTTGTCGTTCATGCTCTGCTGTGTGGGAAGGGTTAGAAGGCATGAAGGCCTTAGCCCTGCTACTTCATAGCCAGGACTAATATCGTCCACTATTAAGCTTCTGCCTGTGAACATAGGTATCCAATCCAAGTAGGATTACACCATTTTCCCGGGCAGATAAAACTACCGCATGAAGCTGTTATTTCACTGCTGTAGTTCACCCCGTCGGGTTTATCCTGGCGGGGTTTTCTGTTAAACCGCGGCTATCATAGCCGCCCAACCGCCAAGGAGATTATCATGGCACCTATTTCTGAAGCATCCGCCTACCGCGCAGCGCATCGAGCTCTGACTGATGTGTATGATGCGCCTTTTGTTCGAGAAGGTAATCTTGCGGTTGCTAAATTTGGCAACGCTACTGTCAACACTCGAACCGTTGTGGAATGGTTCGATCATCAGGTGATTCTTATTGCTAAGCGTATTGAAGATATCGAGAAGCTCGCAAAGTCAAAGCGCCATGCTTAGACATCGCCCAGGATGGCGTAAGCAGCTGTACGCGGTCATTCCAGCTACCACTGCTGTCCTGCAGACCTACGGAATCCTCACGCAGGAGCAGGCAAGTGTGTGGGCTGGTCTCGCGATAGCCCTCTGGGGTTTGTGGATGGCTTGGGCTAACACCGACCATACTCGCAAGCCCCGCAATACTACGCATATCCCTCCTCATCAGTAGGTCCGTCACATATCGTGGGGGCGGTGGAACATATTTCGATTCCCTACCGCCCCCACCGTATGATGTACCTGTATAAGTTCCAGCCGCCGCATTCCGAAGAGGTCCCATGCCGTCACCCCGCACCAGCATTATCATGCCGGTCTATAACACCGCTGACACTGTCGTCGCCGCGATGGAGTCCGTTCTGGCACAGACCGACCCCAACTTTGAGCTGCTGGTAGTGGTTGACGGTTCCCCGGATTGTTCCTCGAAGGTGATTCGCGAGTTCCTGAAGAACACCCCCGACCCCCGCATCCGCCTGTTCGACAATGAGCAGAACGCCGGCGTGTCTGCGGCACGCAACCAGGGTCTGGATGAGGCGCGCGGCGAGTGGATTACGTTCATTGACTCTGATGACACGTACCGCCCCGAGTTCCTGGAGCGCCTGCACGCCGCGGCGGCACGTAACGGCGCGGATGTGGCAACCTGCGGTCACACTATTGCCCGCGCCGACGGCTCCACGATGGACCGCCCGCAGGGTGCGCCCGGCACGTACACGGGCAACGATATTGCCATCAACTATCTGCTAAACCGTTTTACGGGTTTTGTGCACGATAAGATTTTCTGCGCTTCGCTCTTCTCTTCGGTACGTTTCGCAACCGATATTCACCGCGCCGAGGATGCCCTCGCGGTCTTTGAGTGCCTCATGCAGGCGCAGAAGCTTGAGGTTATCCCGGACTGCCTGTACCTGTACCACATGGGCTCTGAGGGCCTGACCTGGGGCCGCGTGACCCCGGTGGAGGAAAGCATCCGCCACACCCGCTACATGCGTGAAGCGGGTGCACCCCTGCTCTCCTCGAAGGAGGGTCAGCAGGCTCTGGCGATTTCTTCTGCGGTGACTTACCTGAATAATGCGCAGCAGGCGCTCATGAGCGATAGCGCCGACTCGGACGCGGTAATCCGCGAGTGCCGCCGCCAAATCGAGTGGGGTTGGGTTGTGCCGGCGCTGCGTTCTAGCCCGGTGGTGGGTGCGGCGAGCCTGCTGTTGAAGCTCTCCCCCGCCCTGTACCGCACCCTGTACGGCGCATACGTTCGCCGCGCCTACGGCATGTAACCCCTCAACGTTCTTATCAGTCCCGCTCTTATCAGCCCCGTTCTCAAAGGTTCCCACCCTATGTCTGCCACCCCTCGCACAAGCATCATTATGCCGGTCTACAACACCGCCTCCACCGTCATTGCGGCGATTAAGTCGGTGCTGGCGCAGACCGACCCCAATTTTGAGCTTCTGGTCATGATTGACGGCTCCCCGGATCATTCGGCGCAGCTGATTGCCGAGTACCTGCAGCAGAACCCGGATGAGCGCGTGCGCGTGTTCAATAACCCCAAGAATCAGGGCCTGTCCGCGATGCGTAACCAGGGCCTGGATGAGGCGCGTGGCGATTGGGTGACGTTCCCCGATTCTGATGATGCTCTCTACCCGATTTTCCTGGAGCGCCTGCACCACCACGCGGAGCGTACGGGGGCGCAGGTGGTCAATTGCGCCCACAACATGGTGGCGACCGACGGTTCGACTACGCAGCGCCTGAAGGGTGCCCCCGGCACGCTGACCGGTCAGGAGGCGGCGTTCGCCCTGCTTAAGGATGAGCTGTCTCCTTACGCTTGGGATAAGATTATTCGCCGCGAACTATTTGAAGGTGTTCGATACCCGCAGATTGAACGAGCCGAGGATGAGTGCGCGCTATTGGACTGCTACCTACGAGCACAGAGCGTGACCGTCATTGACGAGCCGCTGTACGCGTACGCGGTGAGCGCGGGAAGCCTGACGTGGAGCCGTATTACTCCCCTGTCTGAGACTCGCCGCCTGCTGGAGTATTTTGAGAAGTCTCTGCAGCGTACGAGCACGTATCATCTGCTTGCCGGTCAGGAGGCGCTGACGATTGCCCGGGTTATTGCGTACCTGAATAACGCGCAGCAGGCGCTGATTGTGGGCGGTGAGAGCGCACCGGCTGTGCTGGCGGGTTGCCGTGCCGGTTTTACGGTGAGCGATGCGCTGCTTGCGTTGCGCATCCGCCCGGTGTTTGGTGCGGCGGGTCTGCTGTTGAAGACTAGCATGCCGCTGTACCGTCTGCTGTACGGCGCGTACGTTAAGCGGGTCTATAACCTTTAGAATTCGGGTGCTTGTACCCATCACACTCACACACATTGATTGGAGCGGATTTTCATGTCCTCCAAACCTGCATCGGCGCAGGTGGCGTCTTCTCAACCTGCGGATGCTCAGCCTGAGTCTCAGGTGCCTGCCGCGCGCCCTAAGCCCGCGCGAAAGGTGTACCTGGACCTTATTAATGTTCTTGCCATTATCTTCGTGGTGGCGTTGCATGTGCGGTTCAACTATCGGGTGGATTACGATTCGCCCGGCTGGGTTCTCGAGAACATTCTTTCGGGTACCGCGGTTGCGGCTGTGCCGCTTTTCTTCATGGCCTCGGGCATTACCCTGCTGAATTTCACGAACCGTGAGAGCGTCGGCACGTTCTATAAGAAGCGTTTCACGAAGATTCTGATTCCGCTGCTGGTGTGGGGTCAGGTGTATCTCTTTGCGCGCAGCTGGTTTAAGCACACTCCCCTGCCTACGGGTGAGGAGATTCTGGCGGTGCTGTTGGCGCCGAACAAGGTGGGTGTGACCCTCTGGTATTTGGAGGCGCTCATCGGCGTGTACCTGGTGTTGCCGATCTTCTCGTACGCCCTGCGTGGTGCCGGTGAGAAGAAGGTGCAGCTGGCGTGGCTGATGGCTGCGCTGGGTCTGCTGATGCCCATTGCGACTGCTACCCTGCAGAAGATTAATCCGCAGTTTATGCCGGAGTTCTCGGCACCCATCGTGGGGTATGTGGGCTTCTGCTTCTTGGGTTATGCATTGGCGAATACGGAGTTTAGCCTGCCGTGGCGTCTGGTGATTTATGTGCTGGGTATTGCCGGTTCTCTGGCGCATATTCTGGTGGGCCCGTACCTGGTACTAAACCACCCGGGCCTGGGCGGTTTGGCGACCGAGTACCTGTCTGTTCCGACGATTTTCTGGGCCGCGGCGGTGTTCGTGTTCTTCAAATCTCTGCCGCTGAATCGCCTGCCGGAGGCGGTTCAGACGGGTCTGCGTAAGCTGTCGGCTCTGACTTTTGGTGTGTACCTGATTCACCTGCTGATTATTCAGGGCCTCGCCGCCTACGGTTGGCCGCTGGTGGATTACCGCCTGGAGGCACCCTACGCGCTGCTGGTGTGGGCTTCTTCGCTGATTCTGGTGTGGCTGCTGCGCTGGATTCCGCCGGTCCGCAAGTGGCTGATTCCCTAGCGGTGAGCCGCTTACCAGGTTTAAACGTTGGGAGGGGCACGTACATCATGTACGTGCCCCTCCCATAGGTTTTTAAGCAGAGGTTTTTAAGCTACTCGGCGTGAGCTTCTTCCGTGCGGGATGCCAAAGCCACGCCCACCATGTGCACCACGAAGCCGCAGACCGGGCCGACCGCCAACGCCACGATAGCGCGCGGCACCAGCGGCGCGGGGACCAGGAACGCCAAGCTCAAGGTCACCGCCGCGGCAACCACCCAACCGGCGAGGTAGATGCGGTGCTGGTTCACCGCGAGCGCCATATTGCCTGAGAGGGTCATGAGCGCCAGCAGTGCCGAGGCGAAGACCAGCGCACCCAGGGTGATGCCGGAGGCTGCCGCCTCGTACGCGGACTCTGCACCTGCGGCAGGCGGGTAAATCAGGCGGAACAGCAGCGGACCCACCAGGTACGCCGCCAACGCGCCCGCAGCGCCCACAGCCACCACTGCGGCGGCAGGCTTAATGAACGCCGCTACGGGGCGGTGGCGCTGCTTCAAGAAGGCGGAAACCGCCACACCCTGGAACGCCTGCAGGGGAATCATAATCGGCGAACGGGTAATGGAAATCGCCAGGATCAGGGTACCCAGCACGACCGGTTCGCTCTCCGCGGCGCCGCTCGCTTTCAGCACGTTCGGGAAGCCCATCATCAGCACCGCCGCGGCGGCAGAGGACAGGAACGACCAGAGGATATTTAAGCTCAGGCGGCGCGCGGGCACATCGGCGCGGGCAACCCACAGACGGCGACCCGAGACAGTCACGAACGCCAGGATAAGCCACAGACCCATCGGCACGACGGTTGCCACCTCAAGGCCGGCAAGGGAAGGAATCATGAGCGCAGCCGCAAGCATGAGGATGAGGCGCCCGGCAGATTCCAGACCGCCCACCGCAGCGAAAAGGTACCAGCGGTCCTCACCGGCGGTCACACCGCTCATAGTCGCCTGCAGGGCGTAGAGGAACACGCCCACCGCCATAACGGTCACGCCCACCGCCGCCGAATGCGGAATCTGCTGGCCCGCCCACAGAGGGGAGCTCACCAACACCAGCGCACCAGCGATAGCACCCAGAGCCGCGGTCACCGTAACCACGCGGGCGCCCTGCGGCGCGGAACCCTCAGCAGATGCAGCCCCGCCGGATGCAGCCCTGTTAGCTAAAGCCCTGTCAGCTACAGCACGGGTGCGTGCCGTACCCACCGCGCGCGTAATCTCCGGCTGAATACCCGTGATAATACCCGTCACAGTGAAAAGCGCCGCCCAGAACAGCAGGAACTCCGTCAGCTCCGAACCGTTCAGGGCACGCTGAGCAATCATGGTCACCAACAGCGTGGAGACCGCCGCCAACAGGGACGAACCCAAAAGCGCCAGGGACTGGTAGCGGGTGACCGTACCCGAAGACTGGACCTCCCGAGAGGGGTGTTCCTCCACCCCGCTCTTATCGGGGTGCTGTACCGACTCGCTCACCGCGTCCTCCTCATTCCTAGCCGCCAATATAGCCGCCAACACAAACCATCATTACATACGCAGATGCGCCGCACATCCACCGCAGGATGTACGACGCACCGCACACAAATATAGGTTTACTTCACCACATGCTCGGCAAGGTTCTTAACACCCTGCCACTTCTTCGCCAGGGCTGCCTTCGGCAGCAGAGTCAGAGCGTGAGCACGCGAGGAGAAACGGATACGGGCCACGCGGGCAGCCTTCGTCCAACCCAGGGCAATCATCTCATCAGCAATGGTGTTCATGTAGCGGCGCTCCTCATCAAAGCGGGTACCCTCCAGGGCACGCCAGGACGAGTCAGAACCACCGTGACGACGGTACATGAACGCAACCTGCGGATCGTAGTACAGGGAGCCGCCACGCATCGTAATGTCCAGAATCAGCGCCATATCCTGCACAACGTTCAGGCCCTCACGGAAGCCGGTGCCCACGATGGCGTCCTTACGCCAACCCAAGGACGGGAAGTAGAACCACGCGCCGCGCAGCAGGGAGGTAGCCAGCTCCTCACCCTGCAGAACAGCCTCACCCTTGGGACGGTAGAACGCCTTAGTCTGCTCCACCAGAGTGTTCGACAGGCCGTTGTTCTCATCAATCACGACCACGCCGGGCTGGAAAATGGATGCCTCAGGGTGCTTCGCCGCCGAATCCACCAGCCACTGCACATAGTTGGGGAGCATGACATCATCAGCACCCATGACGGTGACCAGGTCATTCTCTACGAAGGTCAAGCACTTACGGTAATTACCGTTCGCGCCCAAGTTCTTCTCGTTACGCATGTAGGTGATGCGCTCATCCTTCAACGACTCGAACCAGCCGGGAATCGAATCATCCGGGTAGCCGTCATCAACAACAATCATGCGCCAGTCCGGGTTGGTCTGACCGACCACAGACAGCACAGCCTGCTTCATCATGGCAACGTCGCCGTAGTAGGGGAACAGAATATCAACGGTCATGAGGTATTACTCCAAGCTCAAACGTGTAGAAACGTATAAAAATCAGGGGCTTTAGGGCTTCTTCTGCTCTCGCTCCGTAGCGCGGGAAGCGCCCTGCGGCTGACGCTGAAGAGCCTTCATAATCGCAACTTCTTCAGCGAGGGTACGCATATCATCCGTAATCTTCGAGATAGCCAGGGTCAAGTGCAAGCTAATACCCATCAGCATAATAATCGCCAGTAGGAACAGCAGGTTGACCGGGGTCTCAATACCCACCAGACGCGAGAGGGCATCCAAAAGCTTCGGGAAAAGCGCTAGCACAATCATGATGACGCCAACGATAAGCCACAGTGCGGCGTACTTTTCCTTCATCTTCTGGTTGCGTACCTGCGCCAGAACGAGAACCTCCATCACCACCACGATGAGAAGGAAGAAAATATTTGCACTCATTTACTTAGACCCCACATTCGTTTTCTGGCGAGTCATCGACATGCCAAACGAGAAGAAAGAACGAACCAGGTACACCGCAGACTTCCACGGGCTTGAAGAAGGAGTACCACCCTGACGCTCACGCATCTCAACCGGCACCTGCTTAACAGTCAAGCCAGAACGAATCGCCATCACGCAGGCATCGATACAGTCACCCAGATACTCAGCAGGTAGATGCTCGCAATACTGCTCAATCGCCTTGCGGTCTGCCGCACGGAAGCCGGAGGTGGCGTCGGTGAACTTCTCGCCTGAAATCATCGTAAACATACGGGCCAGAACCACCATCGCCCACTTACGCGGACCAGACACCTTATAGTTCGTCGCCTCAGCAAAGCGGGAACCGATCGAGATGTTGACATCCTCCAGGCCAGCAAGCACAGTGCGGATACCCTTCGGGTCATGCTGCCCATCAGCATCAACCTGAATCGCGCAATCATATCCGGCTTGGCGAGCATACTTGTAACCGGTGCGCAAAGCGCCACCGATACCCATGTTGTAGGGAAGATCAATCACGAAAGCGCCGGTAGCGCGCGCAATCTCAGAGGTGCGGTCGGTGGACCCGTCATTGACGACTACCAGGTCGACCTCAGGCATCATGCGGAAAAGTTCTTCAATTGTGCCCCCAATAACTTCCTCTTCATTCCACGCGGGCATAATGATGAGGGGCCGAGGGGTCTGCGTAAAAGTCTCTGATTCCATGCGGTGCTATCTCTTGTGTGTATGGCATACGGAAGTTAGTATGCGCACAAAGGCATACCGGTTTTACATCTTATCAGCACTCTCTTAACGACGCTCGAAGTAGCACCGCGGGGGTGGCCTAGTCTCCACGCCACCCCCGCAATACTTCAGGCAGCCCAAAAGTGCCAGATACTAGTTATTATCGCAAGCGCTAATGCGATACAGAGTCATCGACCCCGAGGAGTACACCGGGGTCAGAACGTCCGTATCAATAGCAGCCACGAGGCCGTCGTAGTTTTTCTGTGCGTCTGGGCCGAAGTTCAACTGGTTCTCCAGGTGAACGTACCAGTGGGCCTTGTACTTGTTCACCTCGCGGCACACCTCCGGATTTGTACGAGCGTCCTTGAGGTTGTGCATAATTGCCGAGTACTTGGGTGAGGTCTCAAACTCGAAGTGGTATCCCGTCAGGTGACGATCTGCCAGCGCGTAAATATAGGCGCTACCGTCCCAGGGGTTGTTCACGATCACATCGCCCTTCGGCACGATCTTCGGGATCTCGTTAATGACGTTCATCTCGTCCTGATTCAGCACCACAGAGGTCGGGGTCACTCGGTATTCCTGCGATACCGCCAGAGTTGTCTCCTGCACCGAGGGTACACGCGAAGAAAGACCAGCAACTACCAGTACCAGAACCATCGCAACGCCCATGCCGACGGTCGCAACCTTCAATCGTGCCGGGCGCGGCGCGCGGCGCGCAACCCAGGTAAGCAGACCTTCCACGAAGCCGCCCAAGCCGATACCAGCCAGAATCACCGAGGGGAATACCACCAGCGCCGCCAAGCGGAAATGATCCGTGTACCAGGGAGCAACCATCAACAAGCGGAACTCGCCGCGCGGCACCGAGGCGGACACAATCCATAGGTAACCAATCAGCACCCAGCTGGCAATCAGCCACAGGTTGCGGTGCTTGTACAGCAGGTACCCCGCGCCCCACAGGGCCAGGAAACCGGCCAGATACGAGGGATTGAACGTATCTCTCAACTGATTGGCGTTCTCCAGGCCCAAGAAGAGGAACTGGTAGAGCGCCTCACCTTCGGTGAGCATAGGCTCCCACGTGTTGCTGGCAGATGCGCCAGGACGCAGGAACCACCAGGCACCCACACACCCAAGAATTACCAGCCCGAGTAGAGCGGATCTCACCCACTTCTGGCGAGAGGCCAGCTCGCGCGAGCGCACTACCCACGCCACCCCGGCCAGCACCAGCGGCAGAGCAAAGACCACAGCAGACACCACCGCGTTCGGATGCACAAGCGCTAGACCTGCGACACCCACCAGGGCGGCAAGACACAGGGAAAGCAGAGCTGCGTACTCGCCGCGCACCATCACCTGCACCAGGCATACCATGAGTGCCACAAATGATGGCACCAGAGCGTAACCCAGCAGATTCGGGAAGAGCACACCCCAGCGCAACAACAGACCGGGGAAGGCGGCAAAACCACAGGTCAGCGCAGGGATTGCCAACGCCTGCAGGCGACGCAGCTTCGGGATGCTCAGGCTTAGCGCCACCAGCGAGCAGGGCCACAAAATGCTGGCAGCCAGTAACACGGTCACGATGGTGGCAGTCGCAATGCTCGTACCCGTAGTGCTATAAATCAGGGACACAAAATCATGCCAACCCGCCGGGTAAAATGCCGGTTGCTGGTCTGCCGCAGATACCGCGCCCAGGGTCAGGCTCGACGCGTCACCGTGCTCCTGAATCCAACGGATTGCATTCATATGGAATGAGTTATCCAGGCTCTGCGAGAACGCCTCAGGCCCGTAGACCATGTCCTCGGTCATGTGCAGCACCAGGAATCCGCCTAAAACAGCACCCACCACCGGCCACGCCACAGGAACATCATTACCCGGCCACGAGGCAGACGCCAGGGCAGGCCAACGGCGACCCACTAGCCACATCAGGCCCGCTGCCGTAGCCACCAACACGACCGCGACCACTACGAAGGAAATCAGGTTCCACGCAATCCCGATCTTACCCAGCACAATTGCCGAGACGGCAATCAGGGCAAAGGACAGGAGCGGAGAGAGGAAGACGCGCAGACGTGCGGGAACACGCAGCGCCCAGCCCATTGCATAGCCGGGGCCAAAAGCCAACACGACCGCAAAAAGTAGCAGCGGAATAGTTGCCAACCAGCTCATTAACCTTCTTCTCCCCACAGTTCACGCACCGGAAAACCCCTCAAATACGGGGGTCGGTGCGCTTTCGCGTACCAAGCAAGGATACCCTAGAGCCCTCTTCACCCCCGCGAAACCCCGCGGAAGAGAGAGGGATAGCACCTCAATCATGTGTTGCAGGGCGCTGGTTGGGCTGTCTGTGTGAAGCTCCCATATGACGAAGAATATGACGTAATATTTCACGCCCTACGTCATGAAAGGTGCACCTAAGAAACATAGGGCAATAAATAAGGTGTTCAGCACCCATTAGCTTTACTCTGAAACATATCTCCCCTTAACAAAGGGTCGCCCAACGCATACACATCTGGACGACCCCTCAAACGCAGCCGCAGAAGAAAGGGTCGATCATGACCGAAACCATTGCAGCACAGGCACCCATCGCCGACACCTCCGAGCAGTTCAAGCTCGCCTTCGGCCACCAGCCCGCCGGCGTTGCCATCATCACCGCCACCGACGAAAACGGCGAACCCGCAGGCTTCACCGCCTCCTCGCTGACCTCCGTCGCCGCAGAACCGCCCATCATCGCCTTCTCCCTCAAGGCAAACAGCGGCTCCGCAGCAAAGATCGCGGCTGCTTCCTCCTTCCTCGTGCACATGCTCGACGCTGAGAATGTCACCCTCGCGAAGAACTTCGCAACCCACGACTACCCTCGCTTTGAGGACCCCAGCACCTGGGAATTCGTCCACACCGGCGAGCCCCTCGTCCACGGCGTGCGCCGCGTACTGCGCGCAACCCCGCTCAGCCGCGTTGAGGCAGGCCCCGCACTCGTCTTCACCGCGCAGGTTGAAGAGTTCATCCGCAACGACTGCGAAGGCACCCCGCTGGTCTACCACTCGCGCAACTTCCACGCGCTGGGCGACCACTCCAACGTGAACAACTACATCATCTAACCCCGCGCAGGGGTCACGGGGCGGTATTCGACGACCATGAGGCGACGAATGCCGCCCCGCGGCGTACCCTGAACATGACAGCGCACGCGGCACATGACAGCGCACAGCATTACATTGCAGAAGGAATAGTTATGACGGTTCAGACCACCCAGCCCGCATCCCTCCCCTGGCTCGAAAAGCTCATCGCGATTCCCACCATCTCCGGTAGCTCCAACCTCGAACTCATTGAGCTCATCGAAGCCGAGTTCGCCCGCTACGGCTACAGCGGCGTGCGCACCTACAACGAGGACGGCACCCGCGCCAACCTCTTCATCACCGTCCCCGCAGCGGACGGCACCACCCGCGGCGGCCTCATCCTCTCCGGCCACACGGACGTCGTTCCCGTCGCCGGTCAGGACTGGGACGCCGACCCCTTCACCTTGCGCGTGGAGGGTACCCGCGCCTACGGCCGCGGCGTGTGCGATATGAAGGGCTTCCTCGCCGTCGCCCTCTGGCTGCTGCCGCGCATTGCCGAGGCGAAGTTGCGCGCTCCCCTGCACTTCGCGTTCTCCTACGACGAGGAAATCGGCTGCGTCGGTGCCCCCGCCCTTATCGAGGAGTTCGTGGCGCGCGACCTCGCCCCCGACTACGCGATTGCGGGTGAACCCTCCAGCATGCGCATCATCGACGCGCACAAGGGCGCGCACCGCGGCCGCGTCACCTTCACCGGCGTGCCCAAGCACGGCTCCCTCGCCACCCACGGCGTGAACGCGGTTGCTGCCGCCGGCGAGTTCATCACCTTCTTCACCGACATGGCGGACCAGTGGGAAGAAGAAGGCCCCTACGACGAATCGTTCATCATTCCCCATTCCACCGGCAGCGTGAACCTGGCAAACGGCGGCCTGCAGTACAACATCGTCGCCGAGCAGGCGGTCGTGGAGTACGATGTGCGCACCCTGCCGCAGGTGACTACCGAGTCCTTCGTCGAGCGCATTGACCGCGAACTTTCCGAGGTGATTCTGCCCGACCTGCAGGCACGCGCCGCACGCGCAGAGAAGCTCACCGGCGCGGAGCCCGGTAGCCTCACCTCCCGCGTGGGCGTGAAGCACGAACTGCTCGCCGCCGTACCTGGCCTCGGTACCGAAGACGATGCGCCCATCGTGCGCCTCGCCCACGAGTGGCTCGGCACCAACGACGCACCGCAGAAGGTCACCTACGGCACCGAAGCGGGCCAGTTCCAGCGCGCCGGCGTGCAGAGCATCATCTGCGGCCCCGGCGATATTGCGCAGGCGCACTCCCCGAACGAGTGGATTGAACTGGAGCAGCTGAGCGAATGTGAGCGCTTCTTCGAGGCGATTCTCGACTGGGCGAGCGCCAAGTAGCAGCCACATAGCAACCGTGTAGCGGCGTAGAACCCAGACCATGGCGGCTCATAAGAGCCGCACAAAAATTACAGAAAATGCCCGGGTACCTCATGCGGTGCCCGGGCATTTTTTGTGCTGATGGCGGGTAGTGAAGGTGGGGATTCAAGTGTTGGTTGAGCCATGGATTTAACGATCGGTTGAACTGTGGGTTTAAGTATGGGTTTATGGAATGAGTCCAAGGTGTGGACTATGCCTGTTTTTCCCCTCATCCACCACATTTATTTTTAAACGAAAAACCCGAAAAACCGCTTATGTCTAAGGGTGAAATAACACAAAAGTATTGTCTTCCAGGGGTATTCAAGGTTCCATAGATGCCAAAGGTTAAACACGCCACCCAGGCGACATAACCCACACAAAACCACACCTCCCTCACGCTCGGCACTGCACACCCGGTCGAACCCCGGTTCACCACCCGCAGTTCACTACCTGAAGGACACCCCGTGTACACCATCAGCCCCTACCTCGCCGAATTCCTCGGCACGCTCATCATGTGCACCATCGGCTGCGGCGTCATCGCCAACGTCGAACTCCGCCGCTCCAAAGGCCACGGCGACAACTTCTTCACCATCGCCTTCGGCTGGGGCTTCGCCGTCACCTTCGGCGTCTACGCCTCCCACGCCTACTCCGGCGGCCACCTAAACCCCGCCGTATCCATCGGACTGGCAGCCTACGGCGAATTCCCCTGGGAGAAGGTCCCCGGCTACATCATCGCCCAGGTCCTCGGCGCAATGGTCGGTGCCGGACTGGTCTACCTCAACTACCTGCCCCACTGGAAGGCAACCGCCGACAAGAAGATTAAGCTCGGCATCTTCGGTACCGTCCCCGCCATTCACAACTACTTCACCAACGCCCTCTCCGAAATGATTGGCACGTTCATGCTGGTCTTCTCGGCACTGTACACCGGCGTGAACTTCAAGCCGTCCATCAGTGGCGGTGTGGAACTCTCCCTCAACCTCAACGACGTGCTCAAGCCCCTCGCCTTCGGCTTCATGGTCGCCGTGCTCGTCATCGGTCTGGGTGGTCAGACCGGCTACGCCCTGAACCCCGCCCGTGACTTCGGTCCGCGCCTCATGCATGCCCTGCTGCCCATCCACGATAAGGGTTCCTCGCGCTGGTTCTACGCGTGGGTTCCAATTTGCGGCCCGATTGCCGGTGGTTTCATGGGTGGCGCGTTCTTCAAGCTCTACTACGAGGGTCAGGTCAGCCCGTGGCTGTTCGTTTCCAGCGCTCTGGCGGTTGTGGTTCTGCTCTTCGCGTGGTGGGCTAACAGCCACCTGTACCGCGCACCCAGCTCCGAGGTCGTCCCCGAATTTGAGGACACCCACGCTACCGCGGCGGCACGCGCAGCAACCTACACCCCGACCGGTTCCATGCCGATTCTGCTACCCGAAGAGGTGAAGGGTAACCGTAGCACCCGCGTCGTGAACCGCGTGACCGACGACGAGTAGTCTTCCCGCCTGGGAACTTCCCTGTCTAGGGTTTCATCTAAAACGGCGAACCCCTCATTTTCATAACCTGACTTATGTTGTTCAGGTTATGAAAATGAGGGGTTCGTTGCGTCTACCTCACGGAAGGAGGTTCATTCAGGGGTGCCGAAAAGAAATATCGTCTAGAAAGGTCCTAGCTTAGGAATAAAAAGAGTCATCTCCTGAACGATATACTCTGCATCTTCCAAAGCCTCTTCAGCTTCTTCCACAGCTATAGGCTCATAATCCAAACCGGGATACTCAACCTCATGGCGAGTTCGACGCAAGCGAGAATACAGCTTACCCACCACATCATGAGGGCCTCGCTGAGCACGCAACGCATCACCCACCACAATATGACCTCCCCGAGTAGTCGGCCGCAGACCCTGCACCGCCAAGGCAGCAGTCATCGCCAACCTCGAAGCATCATAGAGGAGCGTATAGGCACCTTCCGGATCATCAACCACCAGACGATGCGCCGTCTTTAGATGCCGATGAGCACGCAACAACAGACCTTGAGCATGCTCACGATTTACAGTAACCCGTTCCAACTCACCGGCATTAATCAGCTCAAGCATGCGCTCCCGGCCAACAGTCCAAGGACCAGGAGTCGGGGCATTAGGCTTCAGCGTCGACATCATTCACCTCCAGCTGCCCAAAGAGAACCTCCATCGGGCGCGAGCGCACAGTCTGCACGAAACCATCCTGCGAGTTCCATGCCTCATGAGATAGCCGCTTTACGTTCACCTCATAGCCAAGCTTCTGCTCAGCATCATCAATAGCCTCATACAGCTTCTGACGTGAAGGGGAACCAACAACCAACACATCAATATCATTCGGCACGTGCCCAGCCACCCCAGAACGACGGCTAGCCCACGAGCCATAAATAGCGGCACCCTCAATATTGGAAATGCCCTGCAAAGTATCCCGGAGCACCGGAACGGGGCCATAAGTTACCAGGATCAACTGACGCATCGCCTGGCCCACCGGATTATCAACCTTGGCTTGCACCATACGGGTCCTACCAACATTCTGGACAGTCACCAGACCGGACTGTTCCAGACGATTCACCTCTCGGGAGACAGTCGGCAACGATGCACGTGTCGCATCAGCAATCTGAGACACCGTGTACTGCTGCTCAGGGTGAGAGAACAGCAATGCCATCACTTCACCCTGCAGGTCACTACGCAAGATAGGAAGGAGACTAGGAGCAGACGTTTTCATAACATGAATTATATCAATCATGTTATGAAAACGTCTGCTATTTTTTGGAGGGGTATTAGGCTGCAGCGGAAGCCATTGCCAGCACCCGATCATGCTTAGCGAGGCGGCGCTTCTGAATCGCGCGCACCACCCAGATGCACACCGCACCCAGAACCGCGCCGGCAGTATTGTTCACAATGTCATCCACATCGAAAGTACGGTAGGTGAAGCCCGCCAGACCCCAGTTACCGGTCAGCTGGCTCAGCTCAATGAAGCTCGAGAGTGCGAAGCCACTTAGTGCCGTAGCGCGCAGACCCCAGCGCAGGCAGCCCGCCGTAAAGAAGCCCAGGGGAATGAACATCGCAATATTGAAGAAGAGCTGCGCGTACACGGTAGTCGCGAAGCGGCGCAGACCCATGCCGGCCGTCAGGTCCCACGCCTGCTGCCAGCTCCAGCCCACATAGAAGCGCGGGTAGTACAGTTCGGGGTTCGTGACGCTATTCGCGCTACCAATCGGAGTCAGCGTCAGCGAAAGAATCGAGGCAAGGAACAACGCGAAAGATGCAGTCAGCAGGTATTGGCGGGTGCTGTGCGCTCGACCGGTCCTCTTGGCACGCAGGCGCATACCAATGAACCCGATGATAGAGAGTGCGACAGTAAGCGCCGCAATCTCGATGGCGAAGGTGCCAATCATGTGTTTACTGAGCAGTTCCTGCATGCCGTGTGTTCCTTAGGTCGTGAGAGTGAGTAATATGCTTTCCACCTGCATATATGCCTGTTCTAACATATATTTCCGATGGTATATAGCGGGTTACCGTTCATGCCCGCCGCATATCGTTCACCACCAGTGTAAAAGACCGCTCTATGGCTCACCCTAGGCGAAACTGTGAAAAAGCTGTACACGCACCCAAACATGCCATGAGAACCACCACAGCCGGTGCCGTCAGTACAAAACATCCGGCGGGAACACCGGCGCAATATACCGACCAAACAGCAGCACGAACAAGAGCGCGCCCGCAATCGCAGCCGCCATCGCACCCACAACCTGCACCAGCCACAGCATCAGGAACTTCACCATCTTGCCCTCAGCGCGGGCAGTCAGCGCCTCCACCATGGCGGTCGAGAAGGTCGTAAACCCACCCAGCAGACCGGTCGTAATCACCGTGCACCAGAACGCCACCTGTTCCGTGGCGTTATAGTGCACGCCCAGCGCGCGAGGATTAGAGACCGGCATAATCAGCAGGCCGTACAGGAACGAGCCCACCAGGTTAATGACGAACACCGGGCTAATAATCGACGACTCCGTGCGCAGGCGAGGCGACATCGCCTTATCGAGGAAGAAGCGGGTCATCGCACCCAGACCGCCGCAGAGGAACACCATCAGAGCGAAAAACATTAGCGGCCCTCCTCAGCATCGTGGACGGGTACCAGGCGGGACGCCACAAAACGGCCGGTCAGCATGCCAGCCGCGGCGGCAACCAAACCACCCACGAGCAGCACTGCCACCGCCAGCACCATATATTGAGCGTGCACCGTGTACGGCAGAAAAATCGTCTGCGCCAGCACCGCAGCAATCGACGAATAGGTCGTGTAGCCGCCCATCATACCCGCACCGAACAGCAGGCGGAACGAGTGAATCCGGTCCTCGCCGTCACGGCGCGCGTAGGCGTTCCACACCATCGTCAGCAGGCCCAGCGTGAACGAACCCAGCAGGTTCGCCACCAGCACGCCACCGGGGGTGTACACGCGGCACAGCGCACCCGTGCCGCCGCCCAAAAAGACAAGAAAAGGGGCAGGCACACGGGTTAGAACGCCTCCTATCCTCTGCCGGATACTCGCGCGGTTCCTCATCACCGTGCACCTGCCCTTTCGTCTCGTATTAGTCTTCAAAGTGCGCTACAACAGCGCACAAACACACACTAATACTTTAGCGGTTACCCAGGCTTTAGCTGTTACCCGAACCGGCGGCAGACTCACGCTCGTGCTGAATCTTCTCGCTCAGTGCGGCGCCCTCAACATCCATATTCGGAGTGAGGCGATCCAGCCACTTAGGCATCCACCACGCCTTATCGCCCAGCAGAGCCATAATCGCCGGGGTCAGCGTCATGCGCACAATAAACGCATCCACGAGCACACCGAACGCCAGACCGAAGCCCATCGGGCGGATCATGGTCGAATCAGCAAAGATGAAGCCACCAAACACCGAAATCATGATAATCGCGGCAGCCACCACCACACGCACCGCATGGTTGTAACCGCTCACAATGGCGGTCGCCGCATCCTTGCCGTGCACGTACGCTTCACGCATGCCGGTCACCAGGAACATCTGGTAATCCATCGCAAGACCGAAAAGAATACCGATGAGCAGGGTCGGCAAGAAGGACAGCACCGGACCCGGGTGGTCCACGCCGAAGAGGGAGCTCATGAAGCCCAACTGGTAAATCGACACCACGGCACCGAAGCTCGCCAGCACCGAGAAGAGGAAGCCAACCGAGGCAACCAGCGGAACCATAATCGAACGGAACACCAGGATCAGCACCAGGAAGGACAGGCCCATCACCACGCCCAGGTACAGGGGTAGCTTCTGCGCGAGCACCTCGGAGACGTCAATATTGCCGCTGGTCTGACCCGCAATGCCTAGAGACACCTCAGAGCCCTGAACCGGAACGGTCACGGCTCGCAGCTCGTGGACGAGCTCTTCAGTCTCCACGGAGCTTGCACTGTGGGCAGGAATCACCTGGAAAATCATCAGGGTACGGTCATCAGTCATACCGCCGGGAACCACAGCCTGCACATTCGCGCCGCCGCGCTCCTTGACCGCAGAGGCGATATCAATCTGCGCCTGCTGAGCCTGCTCCTCACTCATGTTCGCGGGCGTGTGCGCGACCGCAACCAGCGGCGCGCTCATGCCCTCACCAAACTTGTCCTTGACCAGTGCGTACGACTTGTACGCGACGCTATCGGAGGGGTAGTTCGAGGCGTCCGGCAGGCCCAGGCGCATCTGAGACATGGGGGCGGCAACTGCCAGCAGTGCCAGCGTACCGACCACCAGAGTCAGTAACGGACGCGCCAGCACGAGGCGCAACCAGCCGTTCGGCTTCTCGGTGCGTTCGGCATCCTGCGCGCGGCGCTCCGCAATCTTCTTCGGGGTACCGCTGGAAGCCCACAGCTTCTTCGACATGACCTTGGCACCCGCCAGGGACAGCACCGCCGGGGTGAGAGTCACCGCGATCAGGGCGGCAACAACCACGCAGAACGCGGCGGCATTACCCATTACGCCCAGGAAGGGAATACCGGTCACGTTTAGCGCCACAAGCGCAATAATCACGGTGCTCGCCGCAAAAATCACGGCGTTACCGCTCGTGCCGTTCGCCAGGGCAATCGCCTGGACCTTCGGCATGCCGTCCAGCAGGTTCGTGCGGTAGCGGTTCAGAATGAACAGCGAATAGTCGATACCGACCGCCAGGCCAAGCATCAGGCCCAGGGTGTAGGCGGTGGAGCTCATCTGAACAACGGAGGACAGGGAGAGCGTGCCGAGCACACCCACCACCACGCCCACCAGAGACATCAGAATCGGCAGGCCGGCAGCCACGAGGGTGCCGAGCATAACTATCAGCACGATGAAGGCGATGATCATACCCGCAACCTCACCGGTGTGCGAGCCGCCGCCAAGCGCGGATTCGCTCAGGTTCGCGTCGAACTGGACGGTCGCCCCGTGCAGGTTCGCCGACTCGATGTCGGACATGACCTTCTGCAATTCGGCGGACGGCACCTCGTAAATCTTCTTCTTAAACGAGACAGTCGCAATCGCCGTGGACTGATCCTCAGAGACCATACGGTAGCCGGAGGTGAAGTCGTAGAGCTTCTGCTGACGCTCCAGCTGCTCACGCTGTGCAGGCAGGTCACTCTCGGTCTTCTGAAGCTGGTTGCGCTGCTCGTCCAGCTTCTTCTTGCCCTCAGCCAGCTCGTCCTTCTTGGAGGCGATTTCTGCGCGACCCGCGTCAACCTGCTTCTGGCTCTCGGTCAGGGTATCGCGCTGCTGATTGAGTGCGTTCTGCTGCTCGGTCAGCTGCGCCTGCTGGGTGTTGAGCTGCTCCATCATGGCGGCGGGTGAGCCTGCCGCCTCCGCCTGGGCGTAGCCGTCCTTCAGCTGTGCCTGCGCATCGTCCAACTGCTTCTGCGCGTCGTCCAGCTGCTTTCGACCTGCGGTAATCTGCTCCTGCGAGTCGTCGAGCTTCTTCTCGTTGTCGGCAATCTGCTTCCTGCCGTCCTCAAGCTGCGAGGTGGCGGCATTCAGCTGCTTTTTGCCGTCCTCGATCTGGGAGGGGGCGGCGTCAATCTTGGCGTGCGCCTCGTCGAGCTGGGTTTTCGCTTCTGCAAGCTTGGAGGTGGTGGTGAACGGGTCGGTGACCGCATCCACGGAGGGCACCTCGCTGGGCAGTGCGCTCAGTGCGGCGGAGAATGCCTGCTTCTGCTCTTCGGTGAGGGCGGTGCCGTCACCGGTGGTGAGAATGATCTGGCCGGAGCCGCGGTTGGCACTGGGGAAGCGCTGTGCGAGCTCGTCGGAGAGCTGCTGGGTCTGCGTTCCGGGCATGGTGAAGGTGTTGCTGAGCTTGCCGTGGAACGCGGTGTAGGCACCCACTACACCGGCGACGATGAGTACCCAGGTGAGGATGACAGCCCATGCGCGGCGGGCGGCAGCTTCACCGATGCGGTAGAGCCATGTAGCCATGATTCAGTCCTTTGAAGTTAAGTGAGTGAAGAGTTTGGGTGTTGGGTGCGTGTGAATACGGCGTGTGGTTTGCCCTATACGGCGAACGCTGTGTCCTGTTTTTAGACAAAAAACACCCCGCCCCGGGCACCTGCAGATGAGGTGCCCGAAGCGAGAGTGTTTGAGCGTTGACGCTATGGGGCTTAGCTTGCGAATTCGCCCTGGACCAGACGACCCAGGTAGTCGAGTGCTTCGAGGACACACTGGCGCATTGCTTCAATGGCGAGTGCTTCGGGGTGGGTGCCCTCGGGGGCTTCTGCTGCAACCTTGACCGTCATTTCTTCGGCGCGGGTGAGGTAGTAGTAGACGCCTTCACCGATGGTTTCGGCGAGGTTGGAGGCGAAGACTGCCACGCGCAGGTAGGGCAGGTCGGGATATGCCGCGAGGTACCGCTCGAGGAAGATGTCGTAGGTGCGCTCGAGGATGACGTGCGAGTATTCTTCGAACTTCGCGGGGCTGTCCATTTCGAGGGCGTAGAGCAGGTGTGCGAAGGGTGCGATGTACTCTTCGAGGGTGTTGCTCATGAAGACCTTGCGAGCGATGGAGAGCATTTCGGCTTCCATGCTTGCGTTTTCGCCGGAGATGGTGAAGTCGCATTCTTCGAAGATGCGGTTGAAGTACTGGTTCATGCGGGTGACCAGTACGTCGTCTACGGAGGCGAAGTGGTTGAAGATGGTGCGGCGGGAGACGCCTGCGCGTTCTGCGAGTGCTTCTGCGTTGAGGGCGCCGTAGCCACCCTCGAGGATGAGGGATTCTGCTGCCTCAACGATTGCGATGCGGTTCTCTGCCTTGCGGGCGGAACGCTTGTCCGTGATGTTTGCGGGAGATTCAACAAGATTAGCCATGTTTTTTACAATACGCGCATTGTTTCACTGGGGGTAACTATTTTGGGGTTAGATTCACCACATATTTGCACTCTAGGTAATAAACCTGAAGTGCAGATTTAACGTTTACTCAACAAGTAATTTAGCGTTTTAGCACGTCAAGGCGCTATAAACCCTCAAAAGCACCGCGGGGGAGCAGAGTGCACACCCCACCCCACCCCCTCGAATACTCACCCAAACTACCCGCCAGGCGAGTCGCTCAGCGAACCACAAATCAAGCGCACTAGGCGCGCGCCGCCTCCAAAGGCAGACGCACCGTAAAGACCGTATGCCCAGGCTGACTCTGCACCTGAATCGAACCGCCGTGCGCCTGCACAATCGCCTGCACAATCGCCAGACCCAGACCAGTCGTTCCATCCGAACCGGAACGCGCCTTATCGGCACGGGTGAAGCGGTCAAAAATCTTCGGCAAGAAGTCCGGGGCAATACCCGGACCATTATCGGCCACGGTCACCACAGCTTCACGGCGTGCAGCATCCACCGACAGGCCCGCGGTCACGCGCGTACCCTCATCGGTGTGCTTGCGAGCATTCGAGAGCAAGTTCAGAATCACGCGCTGAATCTGGGAGCGATCGGCAACAACCTCAACCGGCTCGTCGGGCAGGTTCAGGTGCCATTCGTGGGTGCGCGCTGCCGCCTGCATGTCGGAGGTGCATTCAAGCACCAGCTCGGTCAGGTCAACCTGCTCCAGCTTGGGCTCGCGACCCTCGTCCAGGCGAGCAAGGGTCAGCAGATCCTCAACGAGGCGGGACATACGCTCGGTCTGCGAATCGATACGCGCCAGGGAGGACTGGCCGGATTCGCTGAGCGGCTCGGTCCAGCGGAGCATATCGGAGTACCCCTTAATGGCGGCAAGGGGCGTGCGCAGTTCGTGGGAGGCGTCCGCAATAAAGGCGCGAATCTGATGTTCGGTGCGTTCGCGCACCTCCAGAGCAGAGTTCACGTTATCGAGCAGCTGATTGAGGGCGTAGCCTACGGCACCCACTTCGGTGCGCGGGTCGGAATCTCGCGGACCCACTCGCACCGCCGAGGAGATGGTGTGCTCTTCCAGGTCCAGGTGCGCCACATCGGTTGCCACCGCGGAGACTCGCTCCAGAGGCTTCATGGTGCCCCGAATAATGTAGGAACCCGCCACGCCGGCGCCGACCATCACAGCAATAGAACCAAGGGCTACCACAATCACGAAGATGGTGAGGGTCTGCTGTACGTTGGCGAGCGGAATACCAACCACCTGGGCGTCGGCGCTGCTATTAGCTTTCGGGGTGATTTTGATGAGGTACAGGCCGGATTCCAGTTTGACCTCTCGGACTTCTTCTTTGGTGGCGTTCAGCGCCATGGTTCCGAGGGTTACCTGGTCGTTGGCGGAGAGGGTTTGTACGGTGCCGTCCTTGGCGAGCTTGCTGGCAATTTCCACGGCACCTTCGGACTCAACACAGGTAATGATGGTTCCGGATGCCTGACCGGGCGCAAAGAGAGAGCTGCTCTTCTGCAGGTCACTGCAGTCCACTTCTTCTCGCTTGCCGTTTCGGGAGGTCGGCTGCACTACGCGGTGGCTGGTTTCTTTGAGGTCGCTTTGCGCCTGCTGATAGAGGGAGTTCTGCAGAGTCACATAGGTGGACAGGCCAATAATGAGGCAGGCGATGCCGAGGGCTGCCACGAGGATGGCGATAAGGCGCGAGCGAAGGTGGGGTACGTACCCGAGTTCTTCGGGGGATGCCTCGGGGTTCCTCATGCTCTTCCAGGCGGCGCGTAGGCGCACGAAGAAGTTCCCCGGGGAGGGCGCGGCACCGTCTCGTGCGGGGGTACCCGCGCGCAGGGGGCGGGTTGCTTCATTATCCGGGGAGGCGGGTTCACCGGGTGAGTAGGAGCCCACGAGCATCCTTTCTTTCCATATTCGAAATACGGAATATAACTGATATGGCGCGGTATAACCGGGTGTTATACCGCGCCATATGAAGAGCAGAGAATAAACTTAGACAGCGGGACGCAGCACGTAACCGGCACCGCGCACGGTGTGAATCATCGGTTCGCGACCCACGTCAATCTTCTTACGCAGATAGGAGATGTACAGCTCCACAATATTTGCCTGACCACCGAAATCGTAGTTCCAGACATTATCAAGAATCTGACTCTTGGAGACCACACGCTTCGCGTTCTCCATGAGGTAGCGCAGCAGGTCGAACTGGGTTGCGGTGAGATTAATCTGCTCGCCACCGCGGGTCACCTCGCGGGTGTCCTGGTTCAGCACCAGGTCGCCAACGACCAGCTCAGCATCATCAATGGCGGCAACACCGGAGCGCTGCACCAGGCGGTGCAAACGGATCATGACCTCTTCCATGGAGAAGGGCTTAGTCACGTAGTCGTCCGCACCGGCGGCAAGACCTTCGATACGGTTATCGACCGAATCCTTAGCGGTCAGAAAGAGGCAGGGAACCTCGGGGTAGAACTTGCGGATACGGGAGAGTAGCTCCAGGCCGTCAAAGCCGGGCATCATAATGTCCAGCACGAGCACGTCGGGGCGCCAATCGCGGGCAATTGCGAGCGCGGAGGGGCCGTCCCCTGCGGACTGCACATCCCAGCCGATCATTTTCAGACCCATGCTGACGAGTTCCTTGAGCATCTCCTCATCGTCAACAACGAGGGCGCGGATGGGGCTGCCATCCGGGTGCTCGAGGGTGGGAAGGTTCTTTGCGATTTCGGTTGCTTTGCTGCTCATGTGATTAAGAGTATCGCGATTTAGGGTTCGCGGTGAGGCGGGAGCCGGTTTTCAGCCGCAAACTTATGGAATGCTTGCCCGCGTCACAGCTGGGGCACAGTTTCGTGCCGCCCATTATCCCAACCATGCGCGTTAACCCTTCAATACGGGTTCAATCTTTCGGTAAAATTTGTAGTAGCTTAGGTGATACTCAATCACCGTTTATCGTTTCAGTGTGCCACCCCGACACAGGCGCCCCGACACCCGCAGAGGAGGACACATGCGCATTAGCCGTATTTATAACAATAATGTTGTCCTCACGGTGGATCATTACGGCAAGGAGTCCGTGATGATTGGTCGCGGCATTGCTTTTGGTAAGCGTAAGGGTCAGCTGATTGACCCGTCTGCGGTGGAGCAGACGTTTGTGCCGGAGCAGGGCATGTCGGGTGAGCGCTTGAGCATGACTCTGTCTGAGATTCCGGCGGAGATTCTGTCGATTGCCACACTTTTGGAGTCGAAGGTGCGCGCCGAGGGTGCATTGGAGCTGTCGAACTCGTTTATTCTTCCGCTGGCTGATCACCTGCACTATGCGGTGGTTCGTGCGCGTGACGGGGTGCGGGTGCAGTATCCGCTCGCCCCGGAGGTGACTGTCCTCTACCCGCGCGAGGTGGAGTACGGCCGCACGGTTTTGGAAATGGTTCGCGAGCGCCTGCAGGTTGAACTGGACCCGAACGAGGCTATCCCCCTGGCGTTGCACCTGGTCAACGCGCAATTTGCGACGGCGGATATGTCTCAGGCATTCCGCATGACCGAGGTTTTCGCGCAGGTTTTTGAAATTATTGAGGCAAGCTACGAGCGGAAGATCGACCCGGATTCGATGAGTGCGGCACGTTTTGTGACGCACCTGCGGTACCTGTTTGTGCGGGCGAGCCGCGCCTCCGCGAATCGCGCGGAGGATGCAGATGAGGTGTCGCAGCCGAGTTTGTTGGCGGCTCTTCGTGAGGATGCACCGCGTGCCTACGCGTGTGCGCAGAAGGTTTTGTTGGTACTGCAGATGCAGCTGAAGCAGAGCCTGACTCGTGATGAGTTGACGTATTTGACGATTCATATTGCGCGTCTGGCGCGGGATATGTGGGGCATTAACGCGTAGCGCATGTTCGATAGAAAGCGACCGGGAGGGTTCTCGGTCGCTTTTTCTATTCTCCCCCCCCCCCAGAGTCTATGTTGCGGAATCTATACCCACGGAATCCCGGCGAGGGGTTCGGGTGGGGGAATCTGGGAGTGAAAAACCTGGGAGTGAGGATTCTAGAGGGGTGCTGCCGGGCGGAACGTGGCCATTAAAGGTGGGTTGCTATTTATATATACAATCTGTCACTAAAATGTCGTTTTCCCGGGTTTTCCTTCGCGCGTTAGCGCGTCGATTTAAATTTTGAAATGACGGTTTATAGCGGCGTATTCCAGAAATACCATTCTGTGGACAGACCGCAGGAAAATGTGGGTTTTTTATAAATCCCACATATTTTGACTCACGTACCCATTTTTTGTTCGATATTTTCTTTGTAAATCATTTTCTTGCACTATCACAGTCCAAAATATCCCATAACAAGCACCTCGTCAGTCCGCTTGCAAGATGCCGTCATTCCTGAAATTTCACAAAAATAACGCATTTCTCCCCGTGTCGACAACCTTTTTTCGGTGTTCTGTTTAAATTTTTTACGCCCTGGCAATAAATACGTGTTTTGACATCAAAAACCCATATTCCAACACGCGAAAAAGTGTCACAAGAACCTAAAGTGTGCAAAGCCAGAAAAAACCCACAAAACACAAAAACAACGTGTTACTATCTGAGAATTATGAGGCCCTTCACGGGGCCACTACACACCATGTCACGAACACGAGAGGACCACTATGGTCACTATCATTGTGGCGGCACACGGCGAGTCGGCTCCGGCTCTGCTGAAGACCGCCGGCATGATCCTCGGTAACTTCGAAAACGTCCACCCGGTCACGTTCCTGCCGGGTCAGGGCCCCGAAGATCTCGTCGAAGAGTACACCCGCATCGTTGAGGCATCTGAAGCAGAAGAAACCCTGCTGCTGGTCGACCTCTTCGGCGGTAGCCCCTACAACGCCGGTGCGCAGTTCGCAGCCACCCGCGAGGGCGTCGACGTCGTCTCCGGTGTCAACGTACCGATGCTTATTGAGGTCATCTCCGGCGCAGGCCGTAAGAACGCAACCCTCAAGTCCCTGGTCGCTAAGGCGCACAAGGCTGGCACTAAGGGTATTCGCTCCTTCCAGGAGGCGAACCAGCCCGTAGCCGCCAAGCCCGCCGAGGCGAAGCCCGCAGAGACCAAGGCGGTCGAGGTTCCGGCTGCTCAGCAGGTTCCCGGCGGCACCATGGACGCTATCTTCACCCGCATCGACTCCCGTCTGATTCACGGTCAGGTGGCAGGCACCTGGGTTCCGCATATCGCACCGCAGACCTTCATCGCGGCATCCGATAATGCGGCACACGATCAGCTGCGCAAGTCCCTGCTGCTGCAGGTCGCGCCGACCAGCGTGAAGACCAACGTCCTGGACATCGCTAAGGCTGGCCGCGTGTACAACAACCCCAAGTACACCGGCATGAAGACCATGTTCGTCGTAGAATCCCCCGTTGACGTGGTGCGACTGCTCGACGAAGGCGTCAAGATCAACGAAGTGAACGTTGGTGGCGTCACCTTCAAGACCGGCATGGTTCAGCTCTCGGACGCAGTGTACGCCTCCGAGGAGCACCTGGAAGCCTACCGCGAACTCATTAAGCGCGGTGTGAAGCTGACGGTGCAGCAGCTGCCCAACCACTCCCCGGTTGATTTGGAAAAGATCCTCAAGCAGAAAGGCCTGGACGCATGAGCGCCCTGACGTTTATTCTCGTTGTTCTCGTGGCGTTCATTGCGGGCGTCGCATCCGTGGTGGACGAGCGTCAGTTCCACCGCCCCCTGGTCGCTTGTACCCTGATGGGTTTTGCGCTGGGTGACCCGACTACCGGCATTATGCTCGGTGGCGCACTGGAGCTCATCGCACTGGGCTGGATGAACGTCGGTGCGGCTATGGCTCCCGACTCGGCTCTGGCTTCCACCATCTCCGCTGTTGTTGTGATTCAGGGTCACCAGGACATCACCACCGGTATTGCTATTGCTGTGCCGCTGGCTGCGGCAGGTCAGGTTCTGACCATTTTCGTTCGTACCATTACGGTGTTCTTCCAGCATCAGGCGGATAATTTCGCAAAGACGGCTAACTTCCGCGGTATTGAGTTGATGCACATTAGCGGTATGGCTCTGCAGGGTCTGCGCGTGGCTATCCCGACCGCTATTGTGGCGCTGATTAGCTCCGACGAGCTGACCCGCCTGCTGGGCATGATTCCGGAACAGGTGACCATCGGTCTGCGTATTGCCGGTGGCATGATTACCGTGGTCGGTTTCGCAATGGTCATCAACATGATGCGTTCGAAGGCCCTCATGCCCTTCTTCTTCCTCGGCTTCATCGCCGCCGCCGCTATCCCGGCAACCCAGTCGATTGTGCCGCTACCCGGCGGAAGCTCAAAGGACGTCCTCGTGGCACTGTCCACCCCGGCACAGTTCAACCTGGTTGCTATCGGCCTGGTCGGCGCCTGCCTGGGCCTGCTGTACACGCAGCTGAACCCGCTCTTCCATAAGAGTGAGGCACCCGCCGTAGCACCGGCCGCCGCCAATGACCTCGACAACGAGCTCGAATAAGGAGCATCACCATGACTGAAAACAAGAACGTCGAGCTCGTTGAAGTTCCCGAGCTCACCCAGCGCGATAAGGTCGACACCTACATCCGCTCCACCTTCCTGCTCGGTTCGTTCAACTTCGAACGCATGCAGTCCATCGGTTTCGCGGTTTCCATGATTCCGGCCATTAAGCGCTTCTACACCAAGAAAGAAGACCAGGCGGAGGCGCTGACCCGCCACCTGGAGTTCTTCAACACCCAGCCGTGGGTTGCATCCTCGATTATGGGCGTGACCGCTGCGATGGAGCGTGAGAAGGCAGCCGGTAAGGACATTGACGAAGCCGCCATCACCAACGTTAAGGTGGGCCTGATGGGCCCACTGGCCGGCGTGGGCGACCCGATTTTCTGGGGTACCGCACGTATCGTGCTGGCGGCTCTGGGCGCATCCCTGGCGGTGACCGGCAATATTCTGGGCCCGCTGCTGTTCTTCTTCGGCATGACCGCAATTCGTTGGGCAACCCGCTGGTACGGCTTCAAGTACGGCTACGAGAAGGGCACCCAGATTGTGACCGAGGCGGGCGGCAACACCCTGCAGAAGATTACTCAGGGCGCCTCCGTGATGGGCCTGTTCGTGATGGGTGCTCTGGTGTACCGCTGGACGAGCGTGAACATTCCGTTGCCACTGACTAGCTACACAAACCAGGCGGGCGAGACGGTAAATGTGACCGTCCAGTCCGTGCTGAACGATCTGCTGCCGGGCCTGGCCTCGCTGGGTCTGTGCTTCCTGTGCATGTGGCTTCTGAAGAAGAAGATTAACGCCATCTGGTTGATTTTCGCTCTGTTTGCCGTGGGTATCCTCGGTTCGTACCTGGGCTTCCTGGCTCTCTAAAAATATGAGGGATGAGCCCTTTCACCCTTCAGTGAAGGCGTGAGATTCAGGGGCTATATCTCAAGTGGTGGGGGTGCGGTCGGTACACTTAAAAGTACCGGCGGCACCCCCGTTTTTCATGGGCGTTTTCTATCGGTTGCGGCGCACAATTCGCGGCAATGCAGCCCTCCCGCGAAGGAGTTTCTATGACCAAATTGATGGCTTTCGATCTTGACGGCACGATCCTGTTTAACCGTGCCGTGGAGCCTGCCACTGAGCAGGCGATTGCCCGCTGGCAGGCGGAGGGTAACCTGGCGGTCTCGTGCACGGGCAAGAGCATTTTTGCCACGCAACTGGCGTTGAACCCGACCGCCATCCGCTTTGACTACCACGTGCTGTACACGGGTGCGGTGATTACTGACCGGCAGTACCGGGTGATTTACCATCAGCCTCTTCCGGTGAGTGTTGTGCAGGCGTGCTACGAGCATTTCAGCACCGTGGACGGCGTGGCTCTGTTCGCGACGACTCTGGATAACGATTACAGCCTCTGCGACCGGGTGGGCTCCTCGACGAATATCCTGCCGGAGTTCACTCCCCTGCCGGCTGACGACCTGCAGAACCACGAGTACGTGGGTGTGCCCCTGTGGATTCCGGATGCTCAGGTTCGCGAGGCGGCGTACATCTGGATTCTGGAGCGTTTTGGTGATTCGGTGGACTGCCACAAGAACCAGGATTTCCTGGATATTGTGCCGCCCGCCTGCACAAAGGGCACCGGTCTGCAGCATCTGGTGGAGTACCTGCAGTCGGAGCATCCGGGTAGCTCCTATGAGGTGCACACGATTGGAGATTCGTGGAACGATATCGACATGCACCGCTACGCTGACCGTTCGGCGTCGTTCTGCTACTCCCCCGATGAGGTTAAGGCTGTCACCACCGATTGTGTGGATAAGGCGTACGAGTTTATTGAGGCTTCCCTGTAGAAGCTGCCGAGGTGGCGTTTAGGTGCGGCGAGCGCCCGTCTGCCAGCCGCTTCCGCGTACTCGCCGCCTACTCCCCCGTTTCACGTGAAACACCCGCTTTCCCGTTACTCCCCGTGTACCCCCGTGAGGTTTCTATGTGCCCTTCCGCTTCTCAGCCCCGTAAGAACCAGCCCGGCAAGGATCAGTTTCCCAAGAGCCAGTCCCAGAAGAGCCAGCAACCGGAGCCTGCCCAGTCTTACGACCCGTCCAGCTTCTCTGACACCTTCCGCGCTATGGCGCGTGAATCACTCGTGAAGAACCAGAAGAACCGCCCGGACTCCCCCATCGTCTCGATTTCCCCGGTGCTGATTATTTTGGGCGCCATTGCGGCGGCGCTGTACGGGCTGTGGCAGAGCTGGGCGTGTCTCATCCCGCTGGTGCTGATTCTGGTGCTCATGTGGGTTCGCTACACGATGCAGCGTCAGGCGCTCAACGATTTTGCGGAGCTGGAGGCGGCACGCACCGCATGGAAAAAGACCCGCAACCGCCAGTACCTGGAGCTGATGGCGGCGCAGTCGACGCGCATCCTGGATGAGAATAAGGCGCTGACCAAGCAGGCTCGCGCGCACGTGCAAGAGTACGCGGATTTCGCGGCACAGAAGCTGGGCACTCAGCGCTAAAGACCCCGCTGCGCTCGCTCGCCCCTCCCAAAAAGTATTCGACGAGCGTTAGTCGAGGTGAGTGTTCAGGCACCCAAAAGACCGTAACCACTCCCCTGTACGGGGGGCGGTTACGGTCTTTTATTTACGTCAGATACCCTCTGCGGGGGTCTTTTACGTCTTAGGGGTTACACCCTAGTTGGTCTTCTGTGCGGGTGCTTCAGCAGGCTCTTCTGCGGCTTCCTCGACGGACTCCGCAGATCCTTCGTCTGCGCTGTCAGTAGCCGGAGCCTCGTCCAATCGCTGCACCACAGCGGGGCGGTCATCAAAGCCGCGGCGGGTGCCTCGGGCAGCCTTCGCCTCCATGGTGTACAGCTGCTCGCGATTCGTCAGCACCACCAGGGTCATGGCGTTCAGGCAGACACCCACAATGCACAGAATCCAGCCGATCAGCATGAACCGACCACCGGAAAGCACCGCGCCGGAAAGCATCAGGGCAACAGAAACCAGGTACGCCGGGGAAAGCAAAAACTTCGTATTCACTACCGACCTACCTAGCGTGCGTTGGAGCGGGGCTTGGGGGTACGACCCGAACGGGGACGCGAGGGCAGAACGCTCATACGGCCGGGGGCACGATCAACAATCGGCTGAGATTCGGTGGGCTCTTCCTCGCGGACCTCTGCAGTTTCAGCGGGCGCGGTCGCCTCAACGGTCTCAGCTGCCTCAGCGGGAGCTACTTCCTGATCAACCTGCGCCGCAGCATCGTGCTCAACTGCCTCATGCTCAGCGGCTTCTCGTTCTTCGCGGCGGTGCTCTGCGCGCTCGCGGATACGGTTCTCCACGGAGGATTCGAAACCGTCCAGGTTGGTCACCAGTGCGGGGGTCGGGTCACCCTTCGCCTTACCCACGGACAGCACAAAGGCGAGGACGTTCAGGCCCAACGCAAGGATGAGAAGGATCCAGCCGAGCCACAGGAGCCAGGGGTTGGAGGTTCCAATCAAGAGCGCGCCGCAAAAAATTACGCCGAGGGAGGTCAGGTACGCAGGCGAGAGAGTCTTGAAGTCCATGTCTACTTTCAATGTGTTCGTGAGTTTGAGAGAGCTAACGTACGTTCACTACGTTTCCTGTCTCATTTTAGGTGATAGTTGAGGCTTAATCTGCTTCTGCCCCTGTCTATCGCCTGTGAGCTAAAGACCAGATGGCTTATCTCGGTGGCGTAGGCAGGGGCAGAAACGTAGTGTTCGCGCACGGGCGTACCGGCTAGGACTTGGGGGTTACCTCGTTGGTGACCAGGGGCGAGGCGGGCGCGTTCTCGACCACGGGGATTGCGCTGGTGCTCAGGGTGCTCTGGTGCTTCTTCCAGAGGTTGTAGCGTTCCATGGCGACCGCGCCGGCGGTCATGGCAGGAAGAATGAACATGCCGGAGGAGCGGATGCTTTCTGCCTGCGCCAGGATGTCCAGCTTACGCACCACGCGGGTCACGTCGTGGGAGTCGTAGCGGTCCTGAGCAGAAATAACCTCGTTCTGCGCGGCGACGAGGGCGGCATCGCGCAGGCGCACGAAGTCGTTCCTCTTGTCCTTAAGCTTCTCCATGTGCTGCTTGTATTCTTCGGGCAGTGCCTCGCTGATTTCGTCTCGGCGGGTAATGGCGGAGCACATTTCCTTCACGCGAGCGTAGGTTTCCGGGTCGGTGGTTGCCTTCGCTTCAGCCTGCAGCGCCTCGAGGGCTGCGACCTGCGCAATCTTGAGCAGCTCGGGTACGGCGGTTTCTTCTTCATGGTTAGCCTGCACGCCAAGGACCTTCACGAGCAGGGGCAGGGTCAGGCCGGGCAGCACGAGGGTGAAGAAGAGTACGGAGAGCATCATGACGATGGCGTCCTGGCGTACCTGTTCGGTGCCGTTGACCACGGGGATGGACAGGGCAAGAATCAGGGTCACGAGGCCTCGCATGCCGGACCAGGTCATAACGATAACTTCAGCAAAGCTTTCGGGGGCGCCCTCGTGGATGGGGTTCTTGCGTCCTGCCAGCCAGACGATGGTGAACCAGATGAGGCGCACCAGGATGGCGACCAGTGCGACCAGGGCACCGTCAGCGAAGAGGCTTGCGATACGGGAGGGGTCGGCGGTGGCGATGATACTACTTGCCTGCAGGCCGATGAGGCCGAAGGCGACACCGGTCATGAGCAGCTCAATAATCTGCCAGAAGGAGGTGGAGGAGAGGCGTTCTTCCGCTTCGAGTGCCGCCATGTATTTGGTGCTGGTGAACTGGATAGCGCCGATGACCACGGCAATAACGCCGGAGGCGTGCACGCTTTCAGCAGCGAGGTAGGCGCCAAAGGGGATCACGAGGGTCACGGCGTTGCTGGTGACCACGTCGTGGGCACGCTGGCGAACGTAGCCGCCGAGCCAGCCGAAGATGTAACCAATAATGACCGCGAGGATCGAACCGAGCACGAAGTCTTTGGCGACCGAGAGCGGCTCGATGTGGTGGCCTCTGGTCATGGAGTGGATTGCGGCGTGGAAGAGAACGATTGCGATAGCGTCGTTGAAGCTACCTTCGGTCTGCAGAGTACCGATGAGGCGGCGGGGGATGCCGACGGGCTCAGCGACTGCTTCCACGGCGACGGGGTCGGGCGGGGAGACGGCGGCACCAACGGCAAGGGCGACGGCGATGGTCATGCCGGGGACCCACCACATGGCTGCGCCGGCAATTGCCAGGGCGGAGACGGTGGTGAGAAGGACCGAGTAGAGCAGTACGGATCTCCAGCGGCGGCGCAGGGTGCCCCAGGAGAATTTAACGCCGATGGCCCACAGTAGCGGCGGAAGGAAGATCGGCAGGATGATGTCGCTGTCGATAGTGATGTCCGGTCGGTTGGGGATGAAGAGCGCGGCGGTGCCGAGCAGGGTCATCATGACCGGCCAGGGGAGGTTGAGTCGGTCACCGACGCTGACCATGAACACGGTCGCAATCAGGATGATGACAATAACGGAGAGGTAAAGCATTGGTCCGGTGTTGTTCCTTTCGCGCGGCTAGGGTTAGTCGGCTACGTCTTTCTACTCTACCGGAGCGGCGCATACCACTTTCGGGATATGGGGGTTCTGCGGCGTTTATTCTGGTGCTGTTTACCTCTAAGCCTAATGCCTTGTGTGGAATATAGCGTTTTCCCCTGAATATCCTTGCTTTTCAGCAGGTTATTCAGGGGAAAATTCTATATTTGGAATATATTGCTTGGGGTAGTTACCTCTAGCGGATTACTTAGAGCCGCATCCACCAGCACCGCAGCCGCAACCGCCAGCGGGAGCTTCCTCCTCCACGACCGGTTCGGGCTCGTCGTGGCCGCCGCAGCAGCCTCCCTTTTCTTCCTTAGGTTCGTCGTGGCCGCCGCAGCAACCGCCGCCACCGTGGGAGTGGCCGTGAGACTCAGCCGGAGCTTCAGCGGAGGAACCGCATCCACCCGAGCCACAGCCACAACCACCGGCGGAAGGTGCCGACTCATCGTGGCTACCGCAGCCACCCGAGCCACAGCCACAGCCGCCACCGTCAACCGAGCCACAGGCAGAGCCGCGTGCATCGCGGTGACCCATGAGGTCCACACCCAGGTCGGAGAGGTAACGCAGGTAACCTGCGAGGGCGTCACGTCCACCGGTGCCGGAGATAACGATGCCGCCGTGGCGCAGTGCCTTGAGCACCTCGTTAACCATCGGCCACTGCTCAATGTCGTCGGTAATGGTGATAGCGCTGACCACGTGCATTGCGAGGGAGGTCAGCGAGCGCAGAGACTGTTCGTAGCCTTCGGACAGGTGAATAACCTTGGCGGGTGCTGCCAGGCGCAGGATGGACAGCACGCGCATCAGCATCATGGGTACTGCATTTTCGGGTAGCAGTACGGTCACGCCGATTGCGGAGGACTCTGCAATACGTTCGATGGTTGCCGCGAGTTCTTCGGAGTCGATATCGCGGGAGATGTCCAGAACTTCGTAGGAGTCCACGGCGATGGAGCGGGTGCCCAGCGCATCGGCGAGCGCTTCATCTTCGGTGTGGATCGCAATCATGTTGCGGAATTCGTTGCGGCGCACGACGGAGGCTGCCTCGATGAGGGCGAAGTCCTGTCCTTCACCGTCCACGAGGAGGGTGTGGATTTCTTCGCGGTTGAGGCCTTCGCCTACGGTGGCGCGCTCGATTAGTTCAGAAAATGCATTGCTCATACCGAATATTAAACACCTGATTTCGGGGCGTGTGCCCGCGAGGTTTGCCTGCCTTGGCGGTTTTGGGCGGTTTAAGACGTGTTTTTATGCCGAGAGCGTGGGCGGCTACCTATTCTGTGTGTGCTGAAGCGTTTTTGGTGGCAAAAGCGCTCATGAAACGCGAACCGTTCGCTCCGGGTGAGTGAGAATCAACATTGCTTTTTGGGTTTGTGCCGCGTATTTGTTGGGTTTTTGTTTGCCGCGGGGTGCATCTTGCTCAAGATATAGAGTTGAACACCCTAAAATGAAAGGGTGGTACTTTCCCGTGAAAAGATTCTAGATACCGCCTACGAGGTCTTGGCGACCTACGGTTTGGCGGACCTTTCCATGCGCCGACTCGCTCAGGAGCTTCACGTGGCTCCCGGCGCTCTGTACTACCACGTGAAGAATAAGCAGCAGCTTCTCATTCTGTTGGCGGATTACATTCTGGCTCGTGCCCCGAAGTCGATGTCTGAGGAGGCTGAGCCGAATCCGGAGGCTATTCGCGCTTCGATGATTCGCCGCGGTGATCTTCTGTTCTCCCTGCTCTACCCGATTCGTGAGTGCCCTGAGGTGGTGCGTTTGAGTTTGACTCTGCACCCGCGTGAGTTGAAGCCGGTGGTGGCTATGGCTCATGAGTTCCAGGCTCTTGGTTTGGGTCATGCGGAGGCGCTGCGTCGTGCTCGTTTGTTGACTCATATTGCGTTGAGCCTGGTGGAGGAGTATCAGACTCTGCCGCTGATTTCGCCTCAGGAGGCTGTGGCGAGCGGCGATGTTCCTCTGATTGAGAATGCGTTTAACCGTTACCGCCAGGATCTGCTTTCTGCCATTGATTCGATGATGGTGGTGCAGGAGCCCTACACGCAGGATGCGTAATCGCTTGGCCCTTCTGTTGGTTTATTAGTTATGTATGTTGCCCCGTGCCCCCTTGTAGGGTGCGGGGCTTTTGCGTGCGTTGGCTTTTGGCTGCCCTGCCGCACGCTGATACCGGTGCGGTTTGGCGGCTGAGTCGATGTTCGCTGGTTTTCTGCTTTAGTCTAGAGGTGACACGTGCTTGTACCCGGAGTGTATCTGGTGCGGGTGGGGTGTTGTTTATGTCTTAGTGCCCTGTTGGGCTTTATCAGAGGTGTTCCATGTCGATGACCGCTACCGCCCAGTGGGCGGCTCTTCCGGACCATAGCGCGGAGATTGCGCGCGTGCGTGAGGAGTTTATTACTGCGTATGGTTACGAGCCGGATGGTGTGTGGTCTGCGCCTGGGCGTCTGAATCTTTTGGGCGAGTACATTGATTTTTTGGGTGGCTCGTGCCTGCCGATGCCGTTGCCGTACCGCACCTATGTGGCGGGTGCGTTGCGTCGTGATGGCGTGTTGCGCGCGGCTTCTTTGCAGATGCCCGGCGATGAGCGCACGGTCGTGATTCGCGATATTCAACCGGGTCATTTGAAGGGCTGGTTCACCTATGTGGCGGGTGTTGCGTGGGCGATGAATCAGGAGGGTGGCAGGGATATTATGCTGCCCGATGAGTTTGGTGCTGACCTGCTGATTAATTCTCGTGTTCCGGTGGGTGGCGGTTTGTCATCTTCGGCGGCTTTGGAGTGTTCGACGGCGTTGGCGTTGTTGGAGCTCTCGTGTCCGGTGCGTGAGGAGTGCCCGCAGGCGGATGCTACCCCGGCTGATAGTGATGCGTTGCGTGCGCGTCTGGCTCAGGTGTGTATTACGGCTGAGAATAAGGTGGCTGGCGCGCATACGGGTGGCCTGGATCAGACGGCGTCGTTGCGTTCGCATCCGGAGCAGGCTCTGGTGATTGATTTCCGTGATTTTTCGATTGAGCCGGTTGCGGTGGATATTGCCCAGCATGGCCTGAGTTTTTTGGTGATCGATACGAACACTCCGCATGAGCTGACGGATGGCGGTTTTGCGGCTCGTCGTGCGGCGTCTGAGGCGTGCGCTGACGCTTTGGGTCTGCGTTTTTTGCGTGATGCCCTACCGGAGGATTTGTCGTGTGCGGGTATGGATGCGCGTGCGGCAAAGGCGTGGCGTGCTGACTTGGTGGATTCTTCGGTGAATCGTGCCTTGGATGCTCTGGAGGACGCGGGTCGCCCGTGTTCGTTCCCGCGTGGTTGGGTGCGTCATGCGTTCCACGATATGACTCTGGTGGGTCGTGCGAGCTATTTGCTGCAGCATGCTGATGAGCTGGGCTTTGCGGCGTTTGAGGAGGCGGGCCGTATTTTCACGGAGTCTTTTGTGTCGATGCGAGATGAGTTGCGTGTTTCTCGCCCTGAGATTGATGATGCGGTGCAGGTGTGCCTGGATCGGGGCGCGTTGGGTGCCCGTATTGTGGGTGGCGGTTTTGGTGGCGCGGTGATGGCGCTGATTCCGACCTCTCAGCTGGAGGCTGCCGCGGATGCGGTGGCGACTGCGTATGCTGTGCGCGGCTATGCGGCGCCTCGTTTTTTGCCGATGGTTGCTGGTTTTGCGGCGTCTCATGATTGGGCTGCGGGCGCTGATCCTACGGATATTCCGGTGTTGTAGGGTTGGGCGCTGAGGTCTGTCATAAATCGGCGGGGTGTCACAGGGGCGTTTTTTCGGGGTTTTGAACAATATTCATAGCTGGAAGTTTCCTGCGAGTTTCTGCAATTTTCCTCCGGTTATCCCCTGCAATAACGCGCTGATAAGCCATAATTTTTTGGTCGTTGGTCAAAAGTGGCGCCACGTTTTCTGAGGGTGGTTTTTCTTGCCTTCGCGGGTATGTACACTTATCGACGGACGCAATCCGTGAGCTGTAAAGTTTCGATGCGCATAGTCCGGCATATGGATAGCATCTACACTGGGTTCTACCGTCACATACAAACCCAGCTTGCAGGTTTCGTCCACCAAAGCATCACACTCCAGTTTTCTGCCCGTCCGGGCAGACCCCTCACTTGAAGTGAGGCTTTAGAGCGCGAAAGCGCAGAAAGGAGGCCCCCATGGGCTTCGATATCAAGGGCACCGTTGAGCAGGGCCTCGACAAGGCTCAGGAAGTCATCAACGAGAAGGCTGGCAAGGAGGTCGTCACCGACGAGCACGTTGCCAAGGTTGAAGAGGTCGTGACCGAGAACGTCTCCAAGCTGACCGAGAAGTTCGGCAAGTAAGGCGACAGCCTCCTTTGGATTGGCGCCCTGCCTCGCTTCCTCATGGGGTAGGGCGCCATTTCCCTGGGTTTGCATCACAGGCTTTCACTCAACGGCTTTCACTCAACATCTCTCTCGAATAATGGGGCGTTCTGCCCCGCCTGGGTTCTTTCATTCACCGACTCACTCGGCATATTGCTCAGCTTCGGTTACCGCCTGGTAGCCTGTTTTCACTCTTCTTTTACTCTTACTCAGCACAAGTGCTCGCGCTTTCTCGCGAACTGTATACGCCCCGCATCATTGGTCCGGCAACCTTGGTGTGGGGCGTATGCCGTTAATGCGCGGGGGAAGGCTTCTGGGGCGCAGGGTGAAGGCTTCTGCGGGAGTGCTGTGCGGGTTGCCGGGGTGCGGCGCGGGCGTTCGCCCGATGAGGGCCTCTCCCCCGCACCTACGTACTCAGGCTATGCTTGATACATCAACTTATTGAGCTGCGCCCTCAGGCAGGTTTTAGCGCCTCCTGGAGACCGCGGAGCACCCTGTTTATGGAGGAACTATGTTTGAACGTCAGCAGTCCGATCAGCAGAAGGCACGCGAGGTCATGAAGGATGGCGGCGTCGTCATTTATTGGCGCCCCGGCTGCCCCTACTGCGAGGCTCTGGATTCTAAGCTGGGCGAGCTGGGCGACCACGCTACCTGGGTGAACATTTGGGAGGATCCGCAGGCTGAGGCGCACGTGAAGTCCCTCAACGACGGCAACGCGGTTGTTCCCACCGTGGATACCGGCGACACCCACTTTGTGGTCGCTGACCTGGTGAGCCGCAACAAGGTGAAGAAGCTGATCCAGAACACTCTCGACGCTGGCGGCGAGGCTTAAGATGGCTCGCCCGGCACTGAACCGCGATACGACGGTCTGCATTTCTCTGTCTGGTCGCCCGTCAAATCACGGTATTAAGTTCCACAATTACCTGTATGAGAAGCACGGTCTGGATTACCTGTACAAGGCGATGACCACCACCGATATTGAGGGTGCTATCGCCGGCGTGCGTGCTCTGGGTATTCGTGGCTGCTCGGTGTCTATGCCGTTCAAGCAAGCTGTTATCCCGCTGATGGACGATATGGACCACTCGGCTGCGGTTATTGGTGCGGTGAACACGATTGTGAACACTGACGGCTTCTTGAAGGCGTACAACACGGATGTGATTGCGGTGGCCTCCCTGCTGCGTTCGCATAATGTGGATCCGTCTCTGCCGTTCCTGCTGCGCGGTTCGGGCGGTATGGCTGCGGCTGTGGCTGGTGCGTTCTTTGATGCGGGCTTCTCGCAGGGCATGATTATTGCCCGTAACGAGGAGACCGGCCGCGCGCTGGCTGAGCGTTACGAGTACGCCTGGGCGCCGGAGGTGGGCAACCTGCGAGCGCCGATTCTGGTGAACGTGACCCCGATTGGCATGGCTGGCGGTGAGGAGAGCGAGGAGCTGTCCTACCCGCAGGAGGCTATTGCTGAGGCACAGGTGGTCTTTGACGTGGTGGCGATGCCCGTTGAGACTCCGCTGGTTCGTGCGGCTCGCGCGGCGGGTAAGGAAGTTATTCACGGCGGCGAGGTGATTGCTCTGCAGGCCGCTGAGCAGTTCCGCCTGTACACCGGCGTGGAGCTCACCCCCGAGGAGGTTGAGGAGGCGGAAGCTCAGGCGAACTAGGTTCGCACCCGCTGCTTCTTTGCCCCGTAAGGGGCTCGATACGTGAAAGTGCCCGGAAGGTTGATCCTTCCGGGCACTTTTTGTTGGTGCGTAGCACCGGAATTTTTTGTAATTACACACACCCTGGTATTTAAGGTTTTCCACATCTGTGGAGAAATCTGGGGAAAACTCTTACACCCGTGTAATTCACCCCGTGTAATTCGGTTGTTTTAGCCTGTATCCACAGGTTTTTAACATGTACTCACACTCGTGGAATTACACGAATGTAGTTATACACAGTGTGGAAAACTGCTGTGGATAACGTGTCTCTGCACCGGATTTCCGCGGTTTTCCAGGCTTAATACCTGCCGTTGAGCCACTGCTGCGGGCTCTGCGGCGGCGGATTCGAGGACTCGGGTTTCTTCACGAACGGGATAATCAGCAGGGTTGCTAGTGCGCCACTGACAAGACCGCCAAAGTGTCCCGCGTGAGAAATATTCGGGTGGAAGAGGCTCTGCACAACGTCAATACCCATGAGCAGAATAAAGAGGCGTGCAGTATCCTTCTGCTTCCGAAGAAGCAGAAGGACGAAGAACGCGCCGTAGAGGCCGTACACACCGCCTGATGCGCCCACGGCACCACGGTAGTAGGTGAAGAGGTACACACTGCAGCCGGCACCTACGGTAGCCGCCATATATACAAAGAGGAATTTCCACCGCCCCATCATGCGTTCGAGGGACACACCGAAGATGAAGAGGTAAATCATGTTCCACACCAGGTGCATCGGGTCAGTTTGCGAGTGCACAAACCCGTGCGTGATGAGGCGGTAGTACTCGCCGTGGTGGACACGGGGACCAGACATCATGCCGAGATTGTGTACCCAGCGGAACGGAATGATCAGCTGCAGGCCGTACACCACGACATTAATCAGGATGAGCGTGTACGTAATATGCCAGTGACGGGCGATGAAGGAACGCTTCGGTCTCACGTTACCCCCGTTAAGCTCGCGATAGCAGTCTGGGCAGACTACACCCGCACCCTGTGCCGTCTGGCATTCGCCGCAGACGGTGCGGTTGCAGCGCCCACACTGGGCGTAGCTGACGCGGTCGGGGTGGTTAACGCAGACCGTTGGACTCTGCCCGTAATTCATATAGTTGGGAAAGTTCTCCACTGCCTCTCCAAAGATTTTCGTGCCGGATTTTCCGAAGATTTTTCACGTATTTTCAGGCTTAGTACCTGCCGTTTTGCCATTGCTGCGGGCTCTGCTGCTGAGGAGGCTCGGGCTTATCCACAAGCGGGACAAACAGCAGTGTCAACAGCACACCACCGACAAAACCACCCGCATGGCATGCGTGGGAGATATTCGAGGGGGTCAGAATGCTATAGATGATGTTCGGGGCAGTAATCATGACGAACACTCGTGCGGTGTCCTTCTGCTTCCTGATGATTAGCAGGGTCAAGAAAGAGCCCATGAGGCCGAATAGACCACCGGAGGCACCCACCACGCTGGTGTCAGACGCCAGCACGTACACGCCGAGGGCGCCGAAGACGATAGAGCCCAGGTACACGAGGAGGAACTTCCAGCGCCCCATCATGCGTTCGAGGGACACACCGTAGATGAAGAGGTTAATCATGTTCCACACCAGGTGCATCGGGTCGTTCTGCATATGCAGAAAACCGTAGCTGATGATGCGGTAGTACTCGCCATGCTGGACGTAGGGCCACCAGATGTTGCCATGCCTAACCACCCATTCATTGGGAATGATCTGCTGCAGACCGTACATCGCGACGTTAATCAGAATGAGCGTGTACGTAATGTGCCAGTGGCGCGCCAGGAATGAGCCCTGTGCTTTCGAACCTTGCGCCTTCGAGCTGCCGCCCGTGAGGTCGCGGTAGCAGTCGGGGCAGACCATGCCCACATCCAGCGCTACCTGGCATTCGCCGCAGACGGTGCGGTTGCAGCGCTTGCACTGGGCGTAGCTAACGCGGTTGGGGTGGTTGACGCAGACGGTGGGAGTCTGCCCGTAGCCTGCGTAGTTGGGAAAGTTCTCCACTGAACCTCCAGGGGTTGTGTACAGGATTATCCGAAGGTGGTGTGCGGGGGATGGCGCGCGTGGGCATATAAGCGCAGGGACCCACCGGAAGAATCCTGGCGGGCCCCTGAACTATACGTGTTTTCTCAACACCTTCAGCAGAATGCTCGTATGAGCCTTCCGATGGGGTTTATTAGAGCTTTTCGATGTCGATCGAGGAGATGACAACGTCCTTGACCGGGCGGTCCTGGAAGCCGGTCTCAACGCTCTCAATAGCGTCAACAACCTTCTTGGATGCCTCGTCGGTGACCTCACCGAAGATGGTGTGGCGGCCGTTCAGCCAGGGGGTCTCAACGGTGGTGATGAAGAACTGAGAACCGTTGGTGCCGGGGCCTGCGTTAGCCATTGCCAGCAGGTAGGGCTTGGAGAAGGAGAGCTCGGGGTGAATCTCGTCCTTGAACTGGTAGCCGGGGCCACCAACGCCCATGCCCAGGGGGTCGCCACCCTGAATCATGAAGTCCTTGATGATGCGGTGGAACACGACGTCCTTGTACAGGGGGGTGTTCATGATTTCACCGGTGCGGGGGTGCTTCCACTGACGGGAGCCGTCAGCGAGGCCGATGAAGTTCTCAACAGTCAGCGGTGCGTGGTTGCCGAAGAGCTCGACGACGATGTCACCGTAGTTAGTGTGGATAGTTGCCTTAGCAGTTGCATTAGTCATGGCTCTATTGTGGCACGGGGCGGCGCTCATTCGCCATCTAACATGTTTTTTCGCCCCGGGCGCACCGTCGAGCGGGCTTTTTGGGCGGGAATTGAATATCCTGAGAGGTGAACACTACGCGCGCGGCGGCGTTTTCTAGTCGCTGGCGCATTTCAACCGATGGAGGTCACCCCATGTTCTGCTGCAAGAAGCGCAAGGCACGCAAGGCTGCTAAGGCTCAGGCTGTTGTCTCTTCCCTGGCTGCTGTTGAGTCCGCACTGGAAGGCAAGACCGCTGAGATGTTCGCTGAGAAGCTGACCGGCAACAAGAAGGCCCTGAAGAAGGCTCGTAAGGCTACCGCGAAGACCGTTCGCGCCGCTGAGAAGGAACTGGCTCGTATCGAGCGTAACGGCGGCAAGCGCCCCCGTAAGGGCCTGGCATTCCTGGGTCTGCTGGTTGCGCTGGGCGTTGCAGGCGCAGCAGCTTACAACGCAGCTCGTCCCGTGGAGGATCCCTGGAAGAACGCGTAAGCGTTCCCGTATCTCCTTCTCTCAGGGGATCTAAGATAGCTTTCTGAGGCGCCGCTAGCGGCGTAAGAGAGCGCTTTATGAGAGATAGCCGCCCGCCAAGAGTTTTACTCTGACGGGCGGCTATTGTTTGTTTTTTTGGGGGGGGGAGGAAAAGGGGAGAGAGGAGGCGCTACAGATGCTACAGGTAGAGCGCTGAATCTCCCCGTGCATATACCCCGGGGTGCACCCTGCGGTATTTCCCTGACATACCCGGATATACAAAGAACCCCATGTCTTTCGACATGGGGTTCTCGGTTCAAAAATAAACCGGCGATGACCTACTCT
>NZ_KV831978.1:20432-37515 GCF_001837295.1 Rothia sp. HMSC065C03 | reverse complement strand
AGATGCGCTACCAATTGCGCCACGCCCCCGCGGTGCTTTATTAGTCTATAACACCTTTTACGACTTCACCAAATCCTCAGGCGCATTTTTTTAGTTAGACCCATCACATTACTGAGGGGTTAGGAAATAACCTCACCCGGCACCGTCGCCTCACGCTTCGTCAGAGCCTGCAGCGGACCGCTCACTTCCTGCAGATACTTACGAACCGCGGTGCGTTGCGCCTCCTTCGCGGACTCTTCCTTCGATTCCGGCGCCTTGAATCCCAGCTTGAACGCGTCCCACTGGCTCGCCGAGGGGTACTTTTCACGGGCGTTCCACACCAGCGAGAACGACGCCAGGGTATTTAGTTCCTTTCTCGTGGCGGCCTTCGACAGCACATCAGCCACCGTTGCCACACGTGAAGACTCCGCAACGCTCACCGAGATCTTCGACTGCGCACCCGAGGGCAGGGTCAGCGCCTTATCCGGAGCCAACTGAATATTCAGGTGAATCTGCTGCACCTGCTCGTTCTTCAGATCCAGCTCAGCCAGCGCACGGAAGCGCTTCAGCAGGGACTCATAGTTCTCATCAATCACAACGGCGTTCAGGCGCAGCTCATCCGCCAGCAGACTCACCTGAGCGTAGCTCGCATTAGTACCCAGCGCCGCGTTAGCGGTCAGCACCTTCAGCCACTGCTCTTCCTTCAGAGTTGCCGAATCATTGACGCGCAGCGGGCCCACCGGCGCATCCGTAGCGGTGTTAGCAACGTTCTGCGGGTCATTCGCCGAGTCCACGCCGCCATAGGTGACACTCAGCCGGTGCAAAGAGCCGTAAACGGACAGATTCGTCAGCGCCGTAGCAGCCGCCGCCAAATCAGCCTGCGCCGCCTCCGTGAGGGAGAAAGAACCCACCAGACGCAGATCCTGCTCAGTACGCCCCTGACCCACATAGATACGCCCCAGCGACTCAATCTTCAGGTAGCGGGTATCAATATTCTCGCGAACCAGACGCTCACGGCGCGCCAACAGCTTCTCGTTTGAAACCACCACCGCAGCGTCCTCACCCAGAACACCGGTGGCGGCAATCTGCGGCATCGCGGCAAGCACCCCGGCGGCAGCAATCACGCCACCGGTCAGAAGCAGGGAACGGCGAGGAACCACGAGGCGGCGCGCCTGCTCGGCAATAGCCTCTTTAGCGGCATCGACGCGGGTAGAAGGGGTCTTAGCCACAGGGTCCCCAGCGGCAACGGATGCCGCTTCAGAAGAGCCCTGAGAGGCTCCCCGGGTAGAAGTATCGGGAATGTGAGAGCTCTCGGGTTCCAAAGAAGGGGAAGAAGACACAGAATCTCCAGGATGCAGGGCGGGCACAAAGCCCACCAACGGTTTGAGGGGAGTGAAGTCCCTCTAGAATACCGCCCGCACCCATGCACATGCCGACAACCCGCTGCGCATCATTCGAAGGGCATAAAGAAAACCTATGGGGTGGACTCAGTCCACCCCATAGGTCACAAACTTCATGAGAGCTCTCAACTCTCACCGCAGGCTATTTAGTTATCCTGCGCAGTCGTAGCGTTCGGAGCCGGAATATTAGCCGACTCGGCAGCCAACTCAGCGATACGAATCTCACCGGTCGTCGGATCATCGTAGGTCACGTACTCGGTACCGCCAGCCGTAGGCTCGGCGTCCTCATTCACATGGTTCTCCGCAATCAGGAAGCCGTGCGCACCAAGAATCTTAGCGACGCGGTCAATATCCTGCGGGGTCGGGGTATGATCCACCACTCGACGAATGTACTCATTAATGCGCTGGTCACTCACGTACGCCTCACCACGGGCAGCACGGGACTGCATGAGCTGGCGAACAACTTCCTGCAGCTGCTCATCGGTCAGACGCATCTTCAAAATAGCCATCACTGCCGCGCGGTCCTGCACCGGAACATCCTTGGGATACCCGACGCTCAGCCAGTCGATTACTCGAGAGATCATGCTCTTATCAGGCATCGAGCCCCTCCTTCGAAGCAGTCATCATATGCAATTTAGTGTTCACGGGATTAGTGGCCTCCACCGGTTACGCCGAAGATATTCCAGCCGAAAGTGTGGTCGATAAAGTCCTTAGCGACCCAGAGAATACCGATGATTACGATTGCTACGATAATAGCAAAAATGCAGAACGCAGCAATCTTCGCCGCCGTTCCCGGAGGCTCAATTTCAACGAGCTTGCCGTCCGCGGTGTACTCGGTACGACCAGCCAGCATACGCAGACCCAGCGCATAGAGCGCCGGAAGGCCCGCGCCAAAGAACAAACCGGCAATCAGCACCGGAATAACCTTGTTCACAATGTCCATCAGATATTCCACGACTACGAACCTGCCTTCTCAGTAGCAAGGGTCTGGGCTTCTGCGGATGCCTCAGCGCTGGTGACTGCAGCGCCTTCCTTTTCATCCCAGTCGCCAGTCACGTTCGAAGCGTCAATGTTGTCCTTCTGGGAATGACGCCACATCAGGAAGCAGAAGATCACCAGCAGAGCGAACACGGTCATTTCGCCAACAAACTGGGTGCCGGTCAGAGCATTCAGGCCGTGACCAATCAACCAGGTCAGAGCACCCACAATCGCGGCAGCCGGCAGGGTAATCAGCCAAGCAACCACCATGCGGCCAGCAACAGACCAGCGAACCTCAGCACCCTTACGACCCAGGCCACTACCCAGAATCGAACCGGACGCCACGTGAGTGGTCGACAGAGCCATACCGAAGTGGGAGGAGGTCAGAATAATCGCAGCGGATGCACCGTCAGCAGCAACACCCTGCGGGGTGTCTACCTCAACGATGCCCTTACCGAGGGTGCGGATAATGCGCCAACCGCCCAGGTAAGTACCCAGAGCAATAGCAATAGCGCAGGAAGCCTTCACCCACAGGGGGATCGCGTCATCGTTGCTCAGAGTGCCCGAAGCAACCAGAGCCAGGAAGATCACGCCCATGGTCTTCTGCGCATCGTTGGTACCGTGCGCCAGAGACATCAGGGATGCGGTCGCAACCTGTCCCTTGCGGAAGCCGCCGTGCTTACGGTCGTCAGCCACCGGGGCAGCAATACGGTAGACCAGCCAAGTGCCGGTTGCCGCCACAATAGCCGCAATGACGGGGGAGAGGACCGCGGGAACAATAATCTTGGACAGAACGCCCATCCACTGCACGCCGTCAAAGCCGATCGCGACAATAGCCGAACCAATCAGGCCACCAAACAGAGCGTGCGATGAGGAGGAGGGAAGACCCAGAAGCCAGGTCAAAACATTCCAGAGGATGCCGCCAACCAGGCCGGTAAAGACGATAAGCATCAGCGCCGGGCCGTCTGTTGTTACATCGATACGATCCAGGTTCACGATGCCGCTACCAACCGAGCGTGCCACCTCAACAGAGAGGAACGCGCCGACGAGGTTCAGGGACGCAGACAGCGCCACGGCGGTCTTAGGCTTCAGCGCACCGGTGGCGATGGAGGTTGCCATCGCGTTGCCGGTGTCGTGGAAGCCATTCGTAAAGTCGAAGGCGAGCGCGGTCAGCACCACGATCACGAGAATAATGAGTTCTGTAGTCACAAGAAAATTATCTGTCGGTTTTCGCGAAATCTAAAGTATTCCGAATTAACACGAAATAACAGATAAACCCACGGCATTGAGCGGATTTTTATGAGGGTTTTACTATAGAGCCCATATTTCAGGGGAAACTCTCCCGATATTCCGCGGAAAAAAGGGTGCACCTATCGGAATGCTTAAGTTGGTTTATGTGGCTTATGCGAGAGTGCGGGGGAGAGGGGTGATTATATCCATCAAGAGGCTAAAGTGTGTTCACCAAGTGTTCACTTTCAGGAACCTCCCAGCTTTCTTTTTGTGACACACCTTTATTATTCAGACCTCATTTAGGTCACCGAGCTACCCACACGGGACACCCCTGTGGGTTTTACGGCGCGGGGCTTTCTGCGGAGCACATTCTCCACAGTAGGGGTTTCCTACAGCCGTGCACATTCGAATATCACGAAGAATTGAATCTATACCCGCGGCGCACGCAGCACATCAGCTTCGCGAGGTATTCGCACCTATTCCCCCGCATCACATCAGCAGATACAACAACTTTGGCGAATACAACAAAAGACCCCGTATCTTTCGATACGGGGTCTTTTTCAAAAATAAACCGGCGATGACCTACTCTCCCACACCCACAAAAGTGCAGTACCATCGGCGCGAAGAGTCTTAGCTTCTGGGTTCGGAATGGAACCAGGCGTTTCCCTCTTGCTATAATCACCGGAAAGTGGAGGCGAGGGGACTCGAACCCCTAACCCTCTGCTTGCAAAGCAGATGCGCTACCAATTGCGCCACGCCCCCGTCTCAGCGGAAACCACTGTTTAGTTATTTTTCCAAGCCTTCACGACTTCATTGCTCTGATACTTTTTCAAGACCATCACAGTGACACACGAAAGAACAGCAAGAATCAATAATTTCTTCATTATTGCCTTTCACAGTGTGGAGTGGGCGTACCAAGAATCGAACTTGGGACCTCTTCGTTATCAGCGAAGCGCTCTAACCGTCTGAGCTATACGCCCTCCCTCTGCGGAATTTCTTCCGTAGAACGAGATATAACTATACAGGTGTTTGCAGGTAACACCAAATCGAAAAAGCATGTTCTGCATCACACTTTAATATTGGGGGTTCCCAAGCATACAGAGCGGGCGGCACCACCTCCATCCAGAGGGGCACCGCCCGCACACAAAGCTCAAAAAGCTACAAACTAGGACTCATCGCTCAGAGTCAAGGTCACGCCACCAACCAGCTTCGCAGCCAGGTTGTACAGAATCGCGCCAATCATACCCAGCAGAGTAAAGACCACAGTGTTGACCACAGCAAAAATAGTAGTCACCAAAGCAACCTGACCCAGCGAAATCATCTGCGAAATATCCACAGTGGTCGAACCGGTACCCAGAGAGCTAATCAGCTGGTTCACACCGGTAAACGCGCCAGAAGCCTGCAGGAACAGCCAGAGAATCACCGAAGCCACGACGGTCACGATGCCCAAGGCAATAGACAGCAGGAAGATTAGCTTAGCAACCGACCACGTATCAACCTTCTGAACCACCAGACGCGCGCGACGAATCTTCGAACGCGGCGCCGGACGCACCAACTGACGGCGCGAACCAGTCGGACGCTTAGCATTCACAGGGCGCTTACCGGCAGGACGCTTAGCGGTACCGCCAGGACGGGCCTGGCCCGAACGTGCCTGAGCCGGGCGACGCGCGCCAGCCTTAGCCGCACCCGAAGACTTAGATGCACCAGCCGACGCCGAACGCTGTGCCGACGCAGGAGAGGAGCTCGCGGGAGTGCTGCTCATTAGTTACCTCCAGTAGCGGTGAGATCGGCAGCCGCCGCTTCACCCTCGTTGTCCGTACCGGGCGCCTCAGAAGACTCCGAAGCCTCGGTGTTCTCAGTGGTTTCATCGTCGCTATCATCCAGCTGACGATCCTGGTTGCGTGCAACACCAATAATAGAATCGCCCTTACCGGGCTTTGCAAAGATAACACCCATAGTATCGCGTCCCTTCGCAGGAACCTCATTCACGTTCGAACGAACGACCTTGCCGCTGGCCATAACCACCAGCACCTCGTCCTCTTCGTCCACGATGAGGCCACCCACCAGGGCGCCACGATCCTCAACTAGCTTAGCAACCTTAATACCGAAACCGTTACGGCCCTGCACGCGGTACTCATCCACGCTCGTACGCTTCGCGTAACCACCCTCAGTGACCACGAAGACGAAGGAGCCCTCAGTAACCACGTTCGCAGAAATCAGCTCATCGCCGTCACGGAACTTCATACCGGTCACACCCGAGGTCGAACGACCCATCGGGCGCAACGACGCATCATCAGCGTGGAAGCGCAGCGACATACCGTTACGCGACACCAGCAGAATATCGTCCTTATCCGAAACGGTGAACGCCGAAACAACCTCATCGCCCTCACGCAGGTTAATCGCAATCAGGCCGGCAGTACGGTTCGTATCGTAATCGCTCAGACGGCTCTTCTTCACCATGCCACCGCGAGTAGCAAGCACCAGGTACTCAGCATCCTCGTAGCTCTTCAGCTCCATGACCTGAGCAATATGCTCACCGCCCTGGAACTCCAGCAGGTTCGCAATGTGCTGACCCTTCGCGTCACGACCGGCTTCCTGCAGCTCGTAACCCTTCGCACGGTACACGCGACCCAGGTTCGTGAAGAACAGAATCCAGCTGTGCGTAGTGGTCACAAAGAAGTGCTCCACCACGTCATCACCGCGCAGCGAGGCACCCTTAATGCCCTTACCGCCGCGGTGCTGGCTACGGTACTGATCACTGCGGGTGCGCTTAATGTAGCCGCCGCGAGTAATCGTAACCACGACCTCTTCCTCGGGGATGAGGTCTTCCATGGACATGTCGCCGTTGTAGCCGTACATAATCTGGGTGCGACGCTCATCGCCGTAGCGGTTCACAATCTCGCCCAGCTCCTCAGAGATAATCTCGCGCTGGCGAGTCTCCGAAGCAATAATCGCGTTGTACTCAGCGATCATGCGCATCAGCTCATCGTGACGATCCTGAATCTTCTGACGCTCCAAAGCAGCCAAACGACGCAGCTGCATGTTCAGAATTGCCTGAGCCTGAGCCTCATCAATCTGCAGGAACTCCATCAGGCCGCTACGCGCCTCATCAGCAGTGGGGGAGCGGCGAATCAGGGCAATAACCTCATCCAGAGCATCCAGAGCCTTCAGCAGGCCACGCAGGATGTGCGCCTCTTCCTCCGCCTGACGCAGACGGTAACGGGTACGACGAACGATAACGTCCATCTGGTGATCCACCCAGTGACGCACAAACGCATCCAGGGACAGGGTACGCGGCACGCCATCCACAATGGCGAGCATATTCGCGGAGAAGTTCTCCTGCAACTGGGTGTGCTTGTACAGGTTGTTCAGCACAACCTTCGGGGAAGCATCACGCTTGAGCACAATCACCAGACGCTGACCGGTACGGCCCGAAGTCTCATCGCGCAGATCCGCGATGCCGGTGACCTTACCGTCCTTGATGAGCTCAGCAATCTTAATCGCCAGGTTATCCGGGTTCGCCTGGTACGGCAGCTCGGTAACCACCAGGCAGGTACGACCGTGGATTTCCTCCACGTTGACCACCGCGCGCATGGTGATAGAGCCGCGGCCAGTACGGTACGCATCCTCAATGCCCTTGGTGCCCAGAATCTGCGCACCGGTCGGGAAATCGGGGCCCTTAATGCGCGCCATCAGAGCGTTTAGCAGCTCCTCGTTGGTGGCGTGCGGGTTCTTCAGGAACCACTCCACACCCTCGGCAACCTCACGCAGGTTATGCGGCGGAATATTGGTCGCCATACCCACAGCAATACCCGAAGAACCGTTGACCAGCAGGTTCGGGATGCGCGCGGGTAGAACGGTAGGCTCCAGGGACTTGCCGTCGTAGTTGGGCTGGAAATCAACGGTGTCTTCGTTGATGTCACGCACCATCTCAAGAGCAATGGGAGCCATCTTGGTCTCGGTGTATCGAGGCGCTGCAGCACCGTCGTTACCGGGGGAGCCGAAGTTACCCTGACCCAGAGCCAGCGGGTAACGCATAATCCAGCTCTGAATCAGACGCACCAGAGTGTCGTAGATAGCGCTATCGCCGTGGGGGTGGAACTGACCCATCACGTCGCCGACCACGCGGGCGCACTTATTGAAGGATCGGTCCGGGCGGTAGCCGCCGTCGTACATCGCGTAGATCACGCGGCGGTGCACGGGCTTGAGGCCGTCACGCACATCCGGCAGGGCGCGGCCAATAATAACCGCCATTGCGTAGTCCAGGTAGGAACGCTGCATTTCGGTCTGCAGGTCCACCTGTTCAATGTGACCGTGGTGGTCTACGCTTTCAGCGCCACCATTGCTGACAACGTCAGCTTTGGTAGTCTCATTCTGGTGTTCTTCGCTCATAACTTTCTCATTAAATTAATAGCTCAATCAATATATACCCCGACTGGTATATTGCCCGTAGGGTATATATTGATTCGGGCTAGATATCGAGGAATCGAATGTCCTTTGCGTTCTGCTGGATAAACTCACGGCGAGCCTCAACGTCCTCGCCCATCAGAACAGAGAAGATCTGGTCAGCCGCTGCCGCATCCTCCATCTTCACCTGAAGCAGGGTACGACGAGCCGGGTCCATGGTGGTGTCCCACAGCTCGGTGTAGTCCATCTCACCCAGACCCTTGTAACGCTGAATGCCGTTCTCCTTGGGCAGACGCAGGTTCTTCGCCGCACCACGAGCCAGAGCCTCATCACGCTCAGCGTCCGAGTACACATAATCGTGCGGAGCGTTCGACCACTTGATGCGGTACAGCGGCGGCTGAGCCAGGTACACGTAACCAGCCTCAATCAGCGGACGCATGAAGCGGAAGAGCAGGGTCAGCAGCAGGGTCGTAATGTGCTGGCCGTCGACATCCGCATCCGCCATCAGAACAATCTTGTGGTAGCGTGCCTTCTCAATATCGAAGTCGTCACCAATGCCGGTACCGAAGGCGGTAATCATCGCCTGAATCTCAGCATTGGACAGGGCACGGTCCAGGCGAGCGCGCTCAACGTTCAGGATCTTACCGCGCAGCGGCAGAATAGCCTGAGTATTCGGGTTACGACCCTGCACCGCCGAACCGCCCGCAGAGTCACCCTCCACCAGGTAAATCTCAGAGATTGACGGATCCTTCGAGGAGCAGTCCTTGAGCTTACCGGGCATGGAACTGGTCTCCAGCAGACCCTTACGGCGGGTGGTCTCGCGAGCCTTACGAGCTGCAATACGCGCCTGAGCGGCGGTAATTGCACGGCGAACGATGTCCTTCGCCACTGCGGGGTTACGACCGAACCAGTCGCCGAGGTGATCGTTCACCTCACGCTGGGTGAAGGACTTCGCCTCCGAGTTGCCCAGTTTGGTCTTGGTCTGGCCTTCGAACTGCGGCTCAGAAATCTTAATCGAAATGACCGCGGTCAGGCCCTCACGTACGTCTTCACCGGTGAGGTTATCATCCTTATCGCGCAGCAGCTTGTTCTCACGCGCGTAACGGTTCACCAGGGAGGTCAGAGCGGCACGGAAACCCTCTTCGTGGGTACCACCCTCGTGGGTGTTAATCGTGTTCGCGTACGAGTAGACGGATTCCTTGTACGCGCCGGTCCACTGCATTGCCACTTCCAGGCTCATGTTGCGGTCGGTGTCTTCAGACTCGAAGGAGACAATCTCCTCGTTCACGATGGTCTTCGCGCCAGCGTTGAGGAAGTGCACGTAGTCGAACAGGCCGTTGTCATAACGGTAAGTGACGGTCGTGAAACCGTCAGCGTTCGCACGCACGCGGTTGAGGACGTTTTCCTTCTTCTCGCTCTCTTCAGCAACCTCGTCACCGGCGAACTTCTCACGCTCATCGGTCAGGGTGATGGTCAGGCCCTTATTCAGGAACGCCATCTGCTGGAAACGCGCGCGCAGAGTCTCAAAGTCGAACTCGACGGTCTCAAAAATTTCCGGATCCGGGTAGAAAGTCTGAATGGTACCGGTCTTATCGGAGGGCTCGCCGCGGCGCAGGGGACCATCCGGAACACCGCCGTTCGAGAAGGAGATATGCCACGCGTAGCCCTGGCGGTGCACCTCGGTAATCACACGGGTAGACAGCGCGTTCACCACGGAAATACCCACACCGTGCAGACCACCGGAAACCGAGTAGCCGCCACCGCCGAACTTACCGCCAGCGTGCAGCACGGTCATAACAACCTCAACGGTGGACTTGTGCTCGGTGGGGTGCTCATCCACGGGGATACCGCGGCCGTCGTCCTCTACGCGAACAGCGCCGTCAGCCTGAATGGTCACGTCAATTTTGGAGGCGTAACCGGCGAGCGCTTCGTCGACCGAGTTATCTACGACCTCGTAGACCAGGTGGTGCAGACCGCGCTCAGTGGTCGAGCCAATGTACATGCCGGGGCGCTTGCGAACCGCTTCCAGACCTTCCAGCACGGTAATATCGGATGCACCGTATTCATGCTGCTGTTCAGATGCATTCTGTTCAGATGCCACGAGGCAGAACTCCTTGAGTAGATGATGCAACCGGCGAAGAAGAACTGCGGGCAGCTCAGAGGGGAGCCTAGAACGCCTCACGAAAGGCACCAGATAGTGCCTGCACAACCCGCGTTGCCGGTGGTACCCATAGGTGGGCACACTTTACGCATTGTCTCTTTTATTTTACCGAGCAAGAGAGCATAAAACCATCTACATACGTCATATATTGAGCTTTTTTGGGCACTACCACCCCTTCAAAAGCCCGCAAAGGCGGTTTAGAGTGCTTCAACCCCCTTTTGAGATAGGGGGTACAGTTCACCACTTCGTGGAGGTTGCCGGCGATTCTAAAGCTTTCATAGCGTGCAGAAAATCATGAGACGCAGAAAAGGGGCACGTTTTATGCAACGCGCCCCGAATCCCAAGCTTTCCCGCCGGAGGCAATGCGACGCTGTGATGCGATGCGCCTACCCGTAGGTATCGCGCACACCGCGCATGCCGGTGGCGCGCCGATAACCTCGCTGGCTCCAGCGACCGTTATTCGGACCCAAAACGCGGACCTGAGCTACGACCCCCTCGCCCAGTTCCCGGCGGAAAAGTTCGATGAGGTGCCCGTGCATCAGGCGCAGCTGGGTGGTCCAGGCAGTAGAGTCGCACTGAACTTCAACAATGGAATTTTCAAAGCTAATCGGGCGGGTGTGTGCGGCAATTTCCGGACCGACCAGCTCACCCCAGCGAGCCAGCACGCTCGAGACAGCCACGGGATCTTTCCAGCCGCGAGAACGAATCAGAGCACTGACAATGCCACCGAGGGGTTTAGGGTCGCGAGAGCTCTCCCCGGGGCCGCTATAGCCGCCCATAACGCGGGGGTCCCAGCCCTGCGCTCGCCGTGATTCCTTCTTCGACGCAGTGCCGGACATGACTGCACCGAAATCGCGCATGATTTTATTCGCCGAGAAGGCGTTGAGAGGTGCTTCGCCGCGTTCTTGAGCCGCCACGCGCATACGGGTCAGCAGGGCGGAGGGGGCATCCACCTCGTCGCGGTAGAACTCGCCCACGCTATCAACCTCGTGCGGGTTTTGAGGCTCCGCAAACTGCGATTCCGCGAACTCATCGAATGTTTCACGTGAAACATGGTTTTGAGGGTGGACGGGGCTACTCATCGCCGCCACCTTCCGCGAGCGCAGAAACGGTCGAGTTCGACTGCCCCACAGAGTCAGTGACAGAGTCGCCGGCGGGTTGCACATACTCGGCGTGCCCCGCCGTCACCGACACCAGGCGGTAGTCGCCCAGCTCCTCCGGAATATCGCTAAGTACTGCGCAGGTAATCAGCACCTGCTCCGCGTTGGCGACCATCGCACCCAGGCGGTGGCGGCGCGCAGAATCAAGCTCCGCAAACACATCATCAAGAATCAGAATCGGCGAAGAACCCGCCGAGGAGTCATCCTCAACATGCACAAACCAGGACGCCAACTTCAGAGCCAGAGCAAAAGACCAGCTCTCGCCGTGCGAGGCAAAATGCTTCACCGGCATGCCACCGAGCAGCAGGGTAATATCCTCACGGTGCGGACCCACCAGGGTCACGCCACGCTCAATCTCGTCGCGTCGGCGCTCCGTAAAACCACGCATCAAAGCCTCCTTGAGATCCTCAATGCGCATCAGTGCCGCATGCTCGATTGAGCGCTCGCCCATGCTCGAAAAAACAGTCGACTCATAGTTGAAACCAACCTCTTTAGAGCCGTCTGTCAGCCCCGTGTAGGCGCGGCGAAGCTGCGGCAAAAAACGCTGTAACAGACGAAAACGCGCTGAAAGCAGCTGAGCACCCAGAGTCGACAGCTGCTCATCCCATACCGAGAGCGTGCTCAAAGCGTTCTCGTCCCGCGCGTTACGCTGCATGGATTTCAGCAGCGAATTACGCTGCCGCAAAATCCGCTCATACTCGCTACGGTACCCGGAAACCACCGGACGCAAAGAGCTTGCCAAATCGTCCACAAAACGACGACGACCCGCCGGGTCTCCCTTCACCAATTGAAGGTCCTCCGGGGAGAACAGCACCGTACGGGCAATACCCAGCGCCTCTTTGGCACGCACCGGCGCGGCACGATTAATGCGCACCCGATTGCTCTGCCCCGGAGCAATCTCAAACTCGGTCACCGTCTGCTGAGAACCGCGCACCGTACGGGTGCGAATATAGGCGCGCGAAGCACCCGCCCGAACCAGCGGCCCGTCATGGCTCACACGGTGCGAAGAGAGCGACGCCGCATAGTCAATCGCCTCAACAATATTGGTTTTCCCCACACCATTCGAGCCAAGAAACACCGTAACTCCCGCCGAAAGAGGCAGGCTCAGCAGAGCGTAGGTGCGGTAATCCAACAACGAAATATGGTCGATATACACCGGAAGCTCCTTTCACGGGGGTTCATACGCGGGTTCTTAGCTAGGGGTTCTTAGCTAGGGGTTCTTAGCTGGAGGTTCTTAGTTAGGGGGCTTCACAGCACCCGGCTGGAGGGCACCGCGAGAGGTCACAATACTAGGTTTTTCCGCGCGGACGAGCACAGAAAAACAGCGCAACCCCGCACATACTCGCGGCACACAGGGCACCGAAAGACGTACGGGGCGGCAAAGGCTGAAACTAGTTCGACGGTAGGCGGACCGGCATCAGCAGGTAACGGTAGTTGCGGTCATCCTCAGCTAGAGGCTCGTTCTGACCGGAAATCACGGCGGGCTTCGGCGCATCGGTGAAGGAGAAACGAACGAACTCAGTACCGAAAACCTTCAAACCATCCGAGAGGTAGGCGGGGTTGTACGCAACGGTGATGTCATCGCCGGACAGGTGAGCCTGCAGAGTCTCGGACGCCTGAGCCTCATCACCGCGGCCGGCATCAATAGCAACCGAACCCTGAGTGAACTTCAGACGCAGGGGAGTGTTACGCTCCGCCACTAGGGAGATACGGCGAGCAGCCTCAGCCAGGTCGGAGGTGCGAACCACCGCGTGAATCGGGGTCTGCTCGGGGAACAGCGCACGGATGTTGGGGTAGTCGCCGTCCATCAGGACGCTGGTGGTGCGGCGGGTACCCGCTGCGAAGCCGATCAGCTCACCCGCTGCGGGCAGGGCGATAGACAGCTCACCGGAACCGGAGAGGGTGCTACCGACCTCAGAGACGGTCTTAGCCTTCAGCAGCACAGCCGCCTGAACATCGGGGTTACGCGGGTTCCATTTAATCTCGCGCATTGCCAGGCGGTAGCGGTCGGTGGCGAGCAGGGTCATGGTGTCGCCATTGATTTCAACGCGGATACCGGTCAGCAGCGGCAGGGTCTCATCCTTGGACACAGCAATCTGAACCTGCTTGACGGCTTCAGCGAATTCGGCGCCGTCCACGGTACCTGAAATTTCAGGAAGCTCGGGAAGCTCGGGGTAGTCCACGACCGGCATGCCAGCCAGCTGGAAGTTAGCGGAACGGCAGTGAATACGAATCACGGACTCATCTGCAGTGAACTCGACGGGTGCGTTCGGCAGGGAGCGGCAAATTTCTGCCAGGATCTTGCCGGGAACCAGGCACACGCCTTCTGCTTCAACATCGGCTGCAATGACCTGACGGGCGCTGGTCTCGTGATCGAAGCTTGCGATGCTGACCTCACCTGCGGAGGCGGTAATCAGCAGACCGTTGAGTACGGGGGAGGTGGGACGCAGCGGAAGTGAGCGTGCCGTCCAGCCGACTGCTTCGGCAAGGACATCGCGTTCAACGGTGAATTTCATCGAGAAGGCGCCTTTCACGGAATTGGAGAGTCATTTTGGGGCGCACGTAAAGCTTATGGGCGAAAGAGCCGGAAATATCGCGTGCTCTGATGCGCAGTGAATCTTCCGCGCGCGCGTCTATCCATCCTACCGGATTTTGTAATTACACAGAGACACAGAGGTCGATCCTGCAGCGAAAAATCGGGTGAGATGAGGCATGCAGAGCCGCTGTATTTTTGTAATTACAAAGATAGGCGGAAGGCGTAGCAAACCCAGTCGAAAACAGGTTCGAATTAGGTAATGGTTCGGTGTTGGTTTCTTCTTCAAACCCAACCTTCAAATCCAAACCCAGAGATAGCGTGCAGCTATCGATCCAAATCCGCGAAAATCTACGTTTTCAGTAGGGGCGCACAGAAAAACCTGAACCAGCCCAGTTGGTCGAGCAGAACTACTTGTTATGGGGAGGATTTTTTCTTTAAGTACAGTAGTATTATTAACGCTTGTGGAAACGGTGGAAAACCCCTTCCTTGCCTGCAATGACGCGGAAGTAGCCTGTGGACATTAAGTGGAAGAATCCACTCAGTGCTGAGGATGTATTGTGTATGGATATTTATACATTTCCTCGATTCCACACCTTTTGAATATTCATGCACTTAACGTCCACACGAACGCATGAGTTAAAGCACAGCTTATCCACACCCCGAAAATCCAGTGTTGAGAGTCGCTAAAATCCTTGAATCCAGCGTGAAGCCCCTGCCCCGAAGCCTATAAAACACCTAGTCGAGGCACAAAATAAGCTACGGGACAGGGACAAAAGCACATCTAGCCGGCGGCGCGCTGCTCCTGGCGGATCAAGTTCGTCAGCTCAGTCACCTGATTGAAAATCGTCTGACGCTCCGCCATCTGCGCGCTCACCTTACGCACCGCGTGCATCACCGTCGTATGGTCGCGACCGCCCAAATCGTTACCAATACGCGGCAGGGACATCTCGGTCAGCTCACGCAGAAGATACATCGCCACCTGACGCGCATTCGTGAGCGTACGGGTGCGAGACTTCGACTGCATATCCTCAATGGACACATCAAAATACTTCGCCACCGTCGCCAAAACCAGCGCCGACGTAATCTCCGCACCACCGGTATCAGAGAGCAAATCCTTCAGATAGGTCTCAGCCTCAGCCAGGGTAATAGGCTCCGGCGGCTTCTTCATCGAGGCGGCAGCGCTCGCACGAATCAGAGCGCCCTCCAACTCGCGAATATTGGCCGTGACATGGGAAGCAATGTACTCCATGACGTCATCACGCACCGGCAAAATCTCGTTCTGAGCCTTCTTCCGCAGAATCGCGATACGAGTCTCCAGCTCCGGAGGCTGCACATCCACGTTCAGGCCCGAACCGAAACGCGAACGCATACGCTCAGCGAAACCGGTCAGCTGCTTCGGCGGCAAATCAGAGGTAATCACGATCTGCTTCTGGTGGTTGTACAGGGCGTTAAACGTATGGAAGAACTCCTCCATCGTCGCCTCTTTACCCGCCAAAAACTGGATATCGTCAATCAGCAGAACGTCAACATTGCGGTAAATCTGCTTGAACGACGAACCCTCATCGTCACGAATCGAGTTAATGAAATCGTTCGTGAACTCCTCAGAATTCACGTAGCGTACGCGCAGATTCGGGTACAGGTACTTGGTGTAGTGGCCGATCGCGTGTAGCAGGTGGGTCTTGCCCAAGCCCGAACCGCCGTAGATGAACAGCGGGTTGTAGACAATGCCGGGCTGCTCCGCCACAGCGAAAGCGCTCGCGTGCGCAAAGCGGTTGGACTGACCAATCACGAAGGTGTCGAAGGTGTAGTTCGGGTTCAGTCGGGCAGAGCTATCCCAAGTCGGCGCGTTTTCCGGGTCTTCATGCGGATGCACCTGCTGGGCCTCCGGTACCGTCGGGGCGTCCGGAACGAAAGTAGGTGCCGGGTATTCGCGAGGCGCCGGCGCGCCCGCAACAGGAGCCGCCGGCTGCTGTGCGGAGGGGAATCCGGCACGCTCCGCTTCCAAAGCCTGCAGGGAGGGGCGGGTGACCTGCTCATCAGCGGGCACCTCATAGTGGTCAGGGCCCGGATGCGGCTCAGTGTAGTACTCAAAAGCGCGCGAACCGGCGGGCGCCTCAGGATGCACAGAAGCCGTCGCTACCGAAGGGGCGGGCTGGTGCTCGACAGGAACCTCACGCTCACCGTGGAAAACGTCCTGACTTGCAGGTTCAACCGGAATCATCGACTCATTCACATCGAAAAGCGCGGTAGTCGACGGGCCAAATGCCTCGTGCAGAGCCGCACGGAACGAAGCGCTAATCTGCTCCTCAAAGACCGCACGGGTGAGCTTATTCGGCACTTCAATGATGAGGCGAGAAGAACCCATCAGTCCCTGAGGCTGCGCAAGATTCACGAAACCGCGCTGACGTGCCGTCACCGCCGGATCGGCGGCAAGAATGGAGAGCAGATGCGCCCAGCGCGCCTGAAGGGAGTCGGTCATGGAATTCTTTACTTTCACTCGATGTGAAGCGGTGGTGCAGTAAAGAAATTATGCCGGAAACCACCGCGAGGTCATTAAGATTCTACCCGCTTAATACACAGGGAGAGAAAGTTATCCACAAGAGTTTTCCACACGGTGGAAAACTTGTAATTACAGAAGTGGATAAGCGGTGGATTTAAGTGCATAACATGCCTTCTTCCCTGATATTTAGCGGAATAGCCTAAAGGTCCGGGGGTGTGGATAACTCGCCGATAGTAGGGGGTATGGGTGGGATATGCACCATGGTGGATACCGTACTGCCGTAAATATCCCCAGGTTTGCGTCCCAAGAGCACGTAGCGTCTCCACAGCCTGTACACCCGCCGCAATCACCGCCTCCACGCCACAAACGAGCCCGGAATCACGCGGAAAAAAGCGTCAAGAACTTGATTTACGCCCTCCACTCTTCTAAAGTTGTGCTGTTGTGTGTGCACCGCCTACTGCGAATAGTCGCGGTACCTCCGTGCACCAAGAAGCGTACGGTTCCGATACCCGTGAGGGCACGAACCGCAAAAATCAAGGAGACAAAGTATGAGCAAGCGTACTTTCCAGCCGAACAACCGCCGTCGCGCTAAGAAGCACGGCTTCCGTCTGCGTATGCGTACCCGTGCAGGCCGCGCGATTCTGTCGAACCGCCGCGGTAAGGGCCGCGCAAAGCTCTCGGCCTAATCACGGCATATAGTTCGCCCGCCGATGCACACGCATCGGCGGGGGG
>NZ_KV831978.1:0-20332 GCF_001837295.1 Rothia sp. HMSC065C03 | reverse complement strand
CCCCCGCCGATGCACACGCATCGGCGGGCGAACTATCATTAAGCGTGAAATACACGCGGAGGTCAGCTCACCACATGAGCCGAATCTCCCACACTACGTAAAGGGGAACACGTGCTGCCTCAACGGCACCGTATGCGCACCAGCGCAGAATTCTCCCACGCCTTCCGTTCCGGCATCCGTACAGGACGTCGGAACATCGTTGTATCTACGGCGAAAAATCCTGGAAAAACAACCCAGGTAGGTTTCATTGTGTCGAAGGCGGTGGGCAACGCAGTCACACGCAACCTGGTCAAGCGCCGGTTGCGTGAACTTGCCGCGCTCACCTGCGCCGCGCATCCGGAAGGCTACGCCATTGCTGTGCGAGCGCTTCCCGCCTCCGCGAGCGCCAGCTGGGATCAGCTGCGCCGCGACTACGAATCGGCACTCGAGACCGCGTTCGCTAAGCTCGACCTGCCTCAGAGCAAGGAGAAGCCGTGAGCCGTTCCCAGCGTGACCGCTGTGAAGAACGCTTCCACGCGCATCACAGCGGTACCTATAGCGCATCTGCTGAGACTCTGGGCCCCGACGAGCTGCTGGCACTAGCACCTAACGAATTCGTGAGGCCTGAAACTTTCCTGCAGGCTCTCTACGTTCTACCGCAGAACCTGCTGATCGCGTGCATGAAGGCCTACCGCAAGGTCGTCTCCCCCCTCTACGGGGATGTGTGCCGCTACTACCCGACCTGCTCAGCCTACGCTCTGGAGGCGCTGACCACCCACGGTGCGATGGGTGGGCTTTCCCTGACGGTGCGCCGTATTCTGCGGTGTGTTCCCTGGGCGACCGGAGGTATCGACCCAGTCCCGGAGGGGAAGCGTACTTTCGCTCCCGGAGCAGAACCGAAAATTATTCTGCTCAACCACCCCCATCTTTACACCCCTCACACCGGTGGTGACGCCCGCCCTGAGTAGGCGGCGCCTCCCACACAATGACTTAGCCGAGTCCTTAAGGAGTATTCCCGCGTGAATATTTTTGATTTGATTCTTTGGCCGTTTAAATGGATCGTCTCCGTGGTCCTGTGGCTGTTCCACACTCTTTTCACTTCGCTGGGTATGGACCCGGCGTCCGGCCTGACTTGGGTTCTGTGCATTATCTTCCTGACCCTGGTGATGCGTACCCTGACCATTCCGCTGTTCGTCAAGCAGATTAAGGCTATGCGCGGTATGACCGCGATGCAGGGCGATATGGCGAAGCTGCAGGAGAAGTACAAGGGTAAGAAGGACCAGCTCTCCCGCCAGGCTATGGCTCAGGAGCAGATGGAAATGTACCGTAAGCACGGTACGAACCCCTTCGCCTCCTGCCTGCCGATTCTGGCGCAGATGCCGATCTTCTTCGGTCTGTACCAGGTGCTGATGAGCGTGCCCACCGCAGCGCAGAATAACCAGGGCGTGCTCATGCTGCCGGCTGAGCTAGTGCATCAGTTCAACGACTCCCAGATTTTCGGTGCTCAGCTCTTCGCGACCATGATGCACCCGGGGGCTGGCGACGCCACCGCGACCGTTGTTCAGGCGGTCATCATGATTGTTCTGATGAGCGCCACCCAGTTCTACATCCAGAAGCAGCTGAGCGTGAAGAACATGTCGGAGGCTGCTCTGAACTCTCCGATGTTCCGTCAGCAGCAGATGATTATGTACATCTTCCCGATCATCTTCGCTGTTTCCGGTATTAACTTCCCCCTTGGTGTGCTGTACTACTGGACCGTCTCGAACCTCTGGTCGCTGGGTCAGCAGTGGTGGGTTATCCGCAACAACCCGACCCCCGGTTCCCAGGCGGAGCGTGAGCTGAACGCCCGCCGTGCGGCGAAGGGCCTGCCCCCGGTGGGTAAGACCCGCGAGCAGCACGAGAAGGACCTGCAGGAGGCGCGTGAGCGTGCCGCAGCCGGTCAGCGCCAGCAGCCGGTGAGTAAGAAGCGCCAGAAGCAGCAGCGCAATAAGCAGAACGGAAAGAAGTAGTTTTCTTCCGTGATTCGGGCCGGGTTCTCGCCACGTGTGGCGCGGGCCCGGCGCCGTGTATGAGATACTTTTTACCCCTAGGACACCCCTCCGAACACCCCGAGGATTATTGTGACTGAAGCTATGGAATATGAGGACGAGCAGCTCGTTGAGGAGCAGCTGGTAGAGGAGCCCCTTGAGGGCGAAGAAGACGATTTTGAGGACATCGACGAGGAAGGCGATATCGCCGCTGACTACCTCGAAGAACTCCTCGATATTGTCGATATGGACGGCGACATTGATATTGAGGTGCGCAATAACCGCATCTACCTGTCGGTCGTCAATGACGATGATGACAATGAGGAACTGCGCCACCTGGTTGGCCGCCACGGTGAGGTTCTGGAGGCTCTGCAGGAGCTGGTGCGCCTCTCCGTCCTGGCTGGTAACGGCACCCGTTCCCGCCTGATTCTGGACATTGCTGGCTACCGTGCTGAGCGTCGTGAGCAGCTGGAGAAGATTGCTGCTGACGCGATTGAGAAGGTGCGCACTACCGGTCGCGATGAGCACATGAAGCCGTTGAGCCCGTATGAGCGTAAGGTCGTGCACGATGTGGTGGCTGCCGCCGGCCTATACAGCGAGTCGGAGGGGGAGGGTCCGCGCCGTCACGTCGTGATTTCTCTTCCCGAGGTAGGAGCCTAGTATGGAGACTTCGATGGTTGCTCTCAATGAGAGCGAGCGTGCCGCTGCGGAGGCTGTGTTCGGTGAGCGTCTGCCTCTGGCGGAGCGCTACGTGCAGCACTTGGCGACGACCGGTATTGAGCGTGGCCTGATCGGTCCGCGTGAGGTTCCGCGCCTGTGGGCTCGCCACGTGCTGAACTGTGCCGTAGTACAGGAATACATTGCGCCGAACGCGTCGGTGGCTGATGTTGGTTCTGGCGCTGGCCTACCCGGCCTGTGCCTGGCGATTGCCCGCCCGGATTTGAAGCTGACTCTGATTGAGCCTCTGGAGCGCCGCGTGATTTGGCTGAATGAAGTTGTTGAGGATCTGGGCCTGGAGAACGTGACCGTGCTGCGCTCGCGTGCTGAGCAGGCTGTGGGTGCTGTTGAGGCTGATGTGGTGACTGCGCGTGCTGTGTCTGCTCTGGTGGGCCTGTTGGACATTACTCTGCCGATTCTGCGTGGCACCGGCGAGCTGCTGGCTCTGAAGGGTCGTAGTGCCGCGGAGGAGATTACTAAGGCGAAGAAGAAGCTGAACCGTTACGGTGCGCGTGAGACTGAGATTCTCACCGCCGGCGGTGACCTGCTGGAAGAGCCGACGACGGTGGTTCGAGTTCGCCTCTAAAAGTTTCGCCCCGAATGGGCGGTACCGCAATGAGCTAGTGAATAGGCTGGCTTACGCGGTACCGCCCATTTTTGTACGCTGGCTTGCCGGGCGCGCGGCAATTGCATCCGTAGAGTACATAGAATGACCTCTCGCGTGGAGTATTGACCTGATGCCGGGTACCCTTAAGGAAGGATTGAAACCTTAGACTCTTCTACATCAAAGCCTAATGGTTCAGTAAAGGGTACCGAGCCCTTCAGAACCATTCGGGCAGCACCAATGTTTCACGTGAAACATTGCAGACTTCATTACCTCGCGGAGTATGTTTCACGTGAAACATGCTGAGATGAGTGAATGGTGGGGGAGTGGAGGTTGAATCCTCCTCGCGCACAAATACCGCAGAGTATTGCCACACGCGAGGCATCAGACGAAGCATCACCGTAGACACACCACCCGGAATATGGAAGGCACCCGATGACTCCTCAAGCTCAGAAATCTGTTGCAGATTTGCTCCCCAAGCCTGTGCATACGCGTGTCTTCACCGTGTCGAACCAGAAGGGTGGCGTGGGTAAAACCAGCACCGCCGTGAACCTCGCAGCCGCGCTCGCGGAGGCTGGACTGAACGTCCTGGTGATCGATAATGACCCGCAGGGTAACGCCTCGACTGCACTGGGCATTGAGCACGGCGTGGATGTTCCCAGTGTCTACAACGTCCTGATTGAGGATAAGCCGCTTTCTGAAATTGTTCAGGAATGCCCCGATATGCCCGGTCTGTTCTGTGCCCCCGCCAATATCGACCTTGCGGGCGCGGAGATTGAACTGGTCTCCCTGGTGGCACGCGAGACTCGCCTCAAGAATGCCCTGATGGACTACACTGAGTGGCGAGAGAAGCAGGGAATGGAGCGGCTGGACTATGTCTTCATCGACTGCCCGCCGAGCCTCGGCCTACTGACCGTCAATGCCTTCGTTGCGGCAGAAGAGATTCTGATTCCGATCCAGTGCGAGTACTACGCTCTGGAAGGCCTGAGCCAGCTGCTGAAGAATATTCAGATGATTCAGAAGCACCTGAACTCCAAGCTGCGCATCAGCACGATCCTGCTGACCATGTACGATGCTCGTACCAACCTGGCATTCCAGGTGGCAGAGGAGGTGCGCGAGCACTTCCCGGAGGAGACTCTGAGCGTGAAGATTCCTCGCTCGGTTCGCATCTCTGAGGCTCCCAGCTATCAGCAGACCGTCATCACCTACGATTCTTCGTCGACTGGCGCTCGCGCTTACCGCGAGGCGGCACAGGAGCTCTCGCGCCGATCCGCATAATCTAAATCTTTTGAAATGAGCCCTTTTGGATTGTCTGTTGATGATTCAAAAGGGCTCATTGTGTGCGGTATTTTCTGGATGAAACCCGAGAAAACAGCCATAGTAAATTAATTATTGGGAATAATGTTGATTATGTGCCGTGCATTTTTTACTCCTGCTTTCGAGTACTTATTTCGTTTACACTAGATGAAGAAGAAAAAATGAGCGGGCTCGTCCGGGAGTCCTAAGGAGTAACGATGGCTGAAAAGCGACGCGGCTTGGGTCGTGGCCTGGGGGCACTGATCCCTCAGAGTACGAAGAATTCTGGTAATGCTGAGACGAAGGCATCCGAAAAGACTGCTGCGGCAAAGACTGCACCCAAGAAGGTGTCCACTCCGATTGAAGAGCCGATGACTGACGGCCTCTTCGAAATGGCTCACGAGGCTAAGCCGGAGAAGCAGCGTAAGAGCACTAAAGCTGAGTCTGTAGAGGCTAAGCCTGCTGAAGCTACCCCCGCTCAGGAAAAGTCTGCTCCTGCTGAGAAGGTCGAGGATAAGGTCGAAGCTCCCGTCTCCTCGCAGGATGTTTCACGTGAAACATCGAAGAAGAAGTCTCGCGTGGACATGGGTGCGGCACTGCGCAACACCACCCTGACTCGCCGCCCGGTGGACTTCTTCTTTGGTGAAGATGTCTCCACCCCGCAGTCCGCTTCCGAAGAGCAGGGTGGTTTGGTTCCGGTTCCCGGTGCCCAGTTTGCTGAGCTGAACGTTCACGATATCCATCCGAACCGCAAGCAGCCCCGAACCGACTTTGATGAGCAGGACATGGAAGAGCTCATCCACTCGGTACGCGAGATTGGTGTTCTGCAGCCGATTGTCGTGCGTCCCTCGCGCGAAAACGGTACCGAAAAGTATGAGCTGGTCATGGGTGAGCGCCGCTGGCGCGCAACTCAGGCGGCTGGCCTGAGCACCATCCCGGCGATTGTTCGTGAGACTGAAGACGGCGACCTGCTCCGTGACGCCCTGCTGGAGAACCTGCACCGCAGTCAGCTGAACCCCATTGAAGAGGCAGCGGCATACCAGCAGCTCATGGAAGAGTTCGACACTACTCAGGAGCAGTTGGCTAAGCGTATTGGTCGTTCTCGCCCCCAGATTTCGAACACGATTCGTCTGCTGAAGCTGCCGGCTCTGGTGCAGCGTCGCGTTGCGGCGGGTATTCTCTCCGCTGGTCACGCTCGTGCCCTGCTGGCTCTGACAGACCAGGCTCAGATTGAGACTCTCGCACAGAAGATTGTGAATGAGGGGCTGTCGGTTCGCGCAACTGAGGAGCTGGTGAACCACGCATCCGGCGCTGCTGAGGTGAAGGAGCGCAAGGCTCCTCAGCCTCAGAAGCACCGTGAGCGCCTGGACTATATTGCGGAGGCTTTTGCTGACAAGCTCGATACTTCGGTGAAGATTTCGCTGGGTGCTCGCAAGGGTAAGATGACCATCGAATTTGCGAATGTTGAGGATCTGAACCGTATCATCCGTGTTTTGGATTCTGATTTCTCGGGCTAAATTTTCGCGTAAAACAATATTTAGCAACTGAAATCAGTTGTATATACAAAAAACCCTCGGTGATGTTTCACGTGAAACATCACCGAGGGTTTTTCTTTAGCTTCTCGAAAGATTAGCCCAGGTGCTCGGAGAACTCAGCCAGCAGAGCGGGCTTCGTCTTAGCACCTACGGTCTTCTTGACGACCTCGCCACCCTTGAAAAGGTAGATGGCGGGAATAGAGGTAATGCCGTACTTCATAGCGGTATCGCCATTCGCCTCAACATCCACCTTGACCACGTCGACCTGACCGGCGTACTCGCCAGCGATCTCGTCAATCACGGGGCCAACCATGCGGCAGGGGCCGCACCATTCAGCCCAGAAGTCCACGATAACGGGCTTGTCGTTCTTCAGAACCAGTTCGTCAAAAGTGGCATCAGTTGCCTGCTGTGCACTGCTCACGGAGTGCTCCTTTCTGACACGGGGCGGATTCCCCTGTGAATAATACGAATAGTTTTAGAGGTTTTCGAGGTAGTGCTGCGCGTCCAGAGCGGCAACAGCACCGGAACCGGCAGCAATAATTGCCTGGCGGTAGGTCGGGTCAATCACGTCACCGGCAGCGAAAACGCCGGGAACGGAAGTCTTCGAGGAACGACCCTGAACCGCGATGGTGTGGTGCTCGGTAATCTCCAGCTGGTCACGTACCAGTTCCACGCGAGGATCGGAGCCAATAGCGATGAACAGGCCCTGAACAGCCAGCTGGCGCTCAGAACCGTCCTTGGTGTTGGTCAGGGTGATCGACTCGAGGTTGCTCTCGCCGTGAACGGCGGTGACAGCCGAATCCCAGACAACCTCAATCTTCGGGTTGTTGAACACGCGGGTCTGCATGATTTCCGAAGCGCGGAAAGAATCGCGGCGGTGCACCAGGTACACCTTGGATGCGAAGGTCGTCAGGAACAGTGCCTCCTCCAGTGCGGAGTCGCCGCCGCCGACCACTGCGATTTCCTTGTCCTTGAAGAAGAAGCCATCGCAGGTTGCGCACCAGGAGACGCCGTAACCGGAGAGTCGGTCTTCGCCCTCGATGTTGAGCTTACGGACCTGAGAACCGGTGGTCATGATGACGGTCTTCGCCAGGTGAACGGCGCCGTCTGCGGTGTAGACCTTCTTCACGTCGCCGGTGAGTTCGACCTTTTCTACGTCCTGGTAGCGGATGTCAGTGCCGAAACGCTCAGCCTGCTGACCGATGTTCTCCATCAGCTCGGGGCCCTGGATGCCCTGAATGAAGCCGGGGAAGTTCTCCACCTCGGTGGTGTTCATGAGGGCGCCGCCGGGTGCCAGGGAGCTGGCGAAGAGGACGGGCTTCAGCTCGGCGCGTGCCGCGTAGATTGCTGCGGTGTAGCCGGCGGGGCCGGAGCCCACAATAATGACGTTGTGGACGGTTGCGTCAGCCTCGACCTCGGCTGCCGGTGCCGCTTCGGTGGCGGGTGCGGAGGCGAGGTTCAGATTGCCTAGGGCGGCGCCTCCGAAGAGGCCTCCCAGATTCTCAGTCATCAGATATATCTTTCCGTTGTAGGTCTTTCGTTCTGCCCCTATAACGGGGCTTTATCCTCGATTATTCCATTTTTTGGGGACCCTTATCCAGATACTCCGCGCACTGTGAATCTTTGAGTAGCTACCCTGCCATAAAGAGTCATAAATAGACATCAAAAAGGGCGGGGCTTCCGAACCGTTGAGTTCAGAAGCCCCGCCCTTGTGTCTGGGGTGTGAGCGCCCTGTCGGCGTCACGTTATGGGTTGATTAGTCCACCTTGATTTCGTTGATGCGCAGACCGTAATTCCACGTTCCAATCGGCAGGGAGAGGCGGGGCAGCTCGTTGACCACGATGATCACGTAGGCACCCTTTTCTGCGCTCTGCTTGGAGGTGTCCAGGGTGACGACTGCATCCTTGCCTTCGAAGGTGCCCTTGCCGACCTCAACTGCGCCGCTCAGCGATGCGGAGCTGTTGGTGTAGACGGTGAAGGAACCGCCGGTGCCGGTGGTCTGCTGGATGGTCAGCTTGGAGACGACGGTGGGGGTCTGCAGCTTCAGTGCCAGGCCGAATTCCTTGATGGTGCCGGCGTAGTTGGCGGTGCCGAAGCCGTAGCTGATCCATGCGGTGTTGGCGTTACCGTCGGTCAGGTTCGGGATGAGGGTGTCCATGTCGTTCATGAACGTGGGGTTCGAGGGCACGAAGCGAGCCACGGACGCGATCTTCGCCGGTGCGTTCGATGCCTTAGCGGTCGGGGATGCCGATGCGCTGGCGTTTGCCGCAGCCGATTCGGAGGCGGACATAGAGGACTTGGGGGTGTGCGGTGCGGCTGCCTGGTTGGAGCCGATTGCGCCCAGGGAGGTGAGGATACCGCCTGCGACGATGACGAGCAGCAGGACTGCTGCCAGGGCGACGGCCCAGGTGCCGCGGCTGCCGTCTTCTTCGTCTTCGTCATCTTCGTAGATGCTGGTGGGTTCGGAGTACGCGGTGACGGCGGTGCCGTCGGATGCGTTCCAGTTCTTGGCGGCGGTGATGCTCTCCTGGTTGGCGGTGGAGGTGGAGACCTTCTCGTAGGTGTTGGGGGAGCTGCCGCTTTCGGAGTCGCCGAAGATTTCGGTGCCCAGCGCGTCTTCTGCGTTGGAGAGTGCGTGGTTTTCGACCAGCAGGGTGTCCAGCAGGGTGTCGGGGCGGGTGTGGGAGGTGACGAGGTAGCGGCTGCCTTCGGGGGTGATGCCCAGGTCGAGGATCTGGATGTTGCCGCGTGCGTTGGTTGCGAGCGCGCGGGAGTTTGCTTCCAGCAGTGCGCTGCGGCTGGGCGATGCGACGACGACCGAGACCTTACGGTTGAGAATCTGGTCGGTGCCTTCAAGCACCATGTCGGATTCTGCCGTAATGATGATGTGTGCGGTGATCTCGTAGCGGCCTCCGAGGACCGATCCGACCGGAATCTGTTGCGACAACGTGTTCTCCCGAGGTGGTTTCATAGTGCCTGCCGTGTGGCGGGCCCTGACTATTAGATTCTACCCGGCATTGAAGGATGCTGGGGCTGAGTGATAGTTTGTGGCGTCCGGGTGGCTACCTGTGTCCTCTGCGGGCCCGGTGTGGGGTGCGGTGGGTGCACGGGCAGCTACCCGGTTTGGGCGTTGTTGCTACTTTAGCGGCGGGCAAAACGCTCAAGTTTGGAGGTGAGGGGCGCCAGTAGTGCGTTGGCTTCCTTGACGCGGAAGATCTGTATACCGGCGAGGTATGCCAGTCCCATGACGGTGCCGCATACGGCGAGGGTGATGATGGCGGTGATCTTGGATGCCCATGCGAATCCGTCGAGCTGGTAGCCGCCGAGCAGCCAGAGCGCAATGGCTGCGATGCCGCCGGCGAAGAGGGATGCGAGGGTGGTGCGTGCGTAGGTGCTGACGATGCCTCGCTGGCCGTAGTAGCCGAGGCGGCGGCGGACCATGTGGTGGCTGATGAACAGGATCAGGATGTTGTGCACCGGGTAGATGAACGCGAGCATGTACACGGTGTACTGGGCGTCGAGCAGGGATGCTGCGAAGCTCATGATGACCATGATGATGGCGGAGTACACCTGGATGCGGAAGGGGGTGCGTGCGTCTTCGCGGGCGTAGAGTACGCGGCTGTAGAGGTAGTTGATGGTGAGGGTGGGGGTGCCGAGCGCGGTGATGACGATGAGCTTGGCGATGATGGTTGCTGCGATGGGGTCGCCGCCGCTGAAGAGCACTGCGATGGGACCGGCCAGCACGATGAGTCCGACCATGCAGAAGACGGTGGCTACGGCTGCGTTGCGCAGGCCGTGGGAGAGCGCGTAGATGACGCTGTCGCTGTCGTCTGCGATGGCGGAGGCGCTCATGCGGTTGAAGAGCACGGTGGCGATGGAGATGCCGATGACGCCGTGCGGGAGCATGTACAGCATGGAGGCGTAGTTGAGTGCCTGCAGACCCGGAATCTGGATGCCGAGGGCGGCGTAGTGTTCGCGCTGGCCGACGATGCCGGCGGCTACCTTGGTCATGTAGAGGAATGCGAGGTTGGAGATGATGCCGGAGGCGAGGGTCCAGGCGGCGAGCTTCGAGGCTGCGCGCAGGCCGATGCCGCGCCATGCGAAGTCGGGCTTGAGGCGCAGGCCGAGCTTGCGTAGGGGGATGAACAGGACGAGTGCCTGCATGATGACGCCGAAGGTGGAGGAGCCTGCCAGTACAAGGGTCTGGGCGTTGGTCCAGTTGTCTACGGTGTGGATGGGGTGGGGGTTGGGGGTCTGTGCGCCGAAGAGGAAGATGAAGAGGAATAGCGACAGGATGGTGATGACGTTGTTGAGTACGGGCGACCACATGTAGGCGCCGAATGCGTCTTTGGCGTTGAGGACCTGTCCGATGACGGTGTAGAGGCCGTAGAAGAAGATTTGGGGTAGGCACCAGAGGGCGAAGATGAAGCCGAGCTGCCGTTGTTCGGGGCTCCATCCTGAGCCCATGATGCTGATGATGGGCCAGGCGCAGGCGACGGTGATGAGGGTGATGAGGCCGATTGCGGTGACGGTGAGGGTGACGAGTTTGGAGATGTATCGTGCGCCGCCGTCTTGTGCTTTGGCCGCCTTGATGATTTGCGGTACGAGGACTGCGTTGAACACGCCGCCTGCTACGAGGACGTAGATGAGGTTGGGTAGGGTGTTGGCGGTTTCGAAGACGTCGCCGACGGTTGAGAGTGAGCCGATGGCTACGGTGAGCAGGATGGTCTTGACGAATCCGAGGATGCGCGAGACGAGGGTGCCTGCTGCCATGATTGCGCTTGAGCGGGCGTCATTACGTGCCACGTATGTCTCTCCTGTTTCGGCGGGTGATTGCTTCTTTTAGTTTTTGGGGCTCTATTTAACGGGTGTTTAGAGCTGGGTGGTGATGTATTCGCGCGCGCTACGGGCGATGTGTTGCTCGTTGGCGAATGAGAGGCGGGTGGGGAGCTCTTCGAGGGGGACCCATGCGACGTCGATTGCTTCGTGGTCGGGGTCGTTGTCGATGCTCAGTTCGCCGCCGGTTGCTGCGAAGAGGTAGTGGTGCACGGTTTTGTGGATGCGCGTGCCGTTGGAGGTGAACCAGTAGGCGATGGTGCCGAGGGAGGCTACGGGGTAGCCGGTGATTCCGGTTTCTTCGCTGATTTCGCGTTGTGCGGCTTCGACGGTGGTTTCGCCGTGTTCGATGTGGCCTTTGGGTAGGCACCATTCGCGTTGTCCGTTGCGGTTGATGCGGGCGATGATGGCTACGGGTAGCTGTTCGGGTCGGTCAAAGTCGATGATGAGCCCGCCTGCGGAGACTTCTTCGGGGGCGGGTACCGCTCGCGCGGGCGCGGTGAAGCGCGTTTTGGGGGCGCGGGGTACGGGAATGCTCATGGTTCTACCTTAACCGATATGTGAGGGTTTGTGTGTCTCGGTTTGGGGTGAGATAGCTGTCTTTGGTGGGGTGTTGTGGGTGTGGGGTGGGCGCGTGGGTGGTTTTTCTGGCACGATTAAAGGATTATGTCGCTGTTTATTGATGTTGTGTCGAAGTACCCGGATGCCGCCGAGCTGGGAGAACTGTACCGTGCGGCGGGTTTTGAGCTGTACTTGGTGGGCGGTATTGTCCGCGACAATCTGCTGGATGATGGCGGCCATTTCACTGATTTTGATTTGACGACGGATGCTACTCCGGAGCAGAGTGAGCAGATTCTGCGTGGGTGGGGTGAGCATACGTGGGATATCGGCAAGGAGTACGGCACGATTAGTGCGCGTAAGAATGGCGTGGTGTATGAGGTGACCACGTACCGTGCTGAGGTGTATGTTTCGGATTCGCGTAAGCCGACGGTTGAGTTCGGTACGGACCTGAGTGCCGACTTGGTGCGCCGTGATTTCACGATTAATGCGATGGCTGCGGCTTTGCCCAGCGGCGAGGTTGTTGACTTGTTTGGTGGCGTTGAGGATTTGCGTGCGGGTGTTTTGCGTACTCCGCGCTCGCCGCAGGAGTCTTTTTCTGAGGATCCGCTGCGTATGATGCGTGCGGCTCGTTTTGTTGCGCGTTTTAATCTTGAGGTTGCCCCGGAGGTTTTCGAGGCGATGCGCGAGATGGCTGGCCGTATTGAGATTATTTCGGCTGAGCGTGTGCGTGATGAGCTGGTGAAGCTGATTGAGGCGGATTATCCGCGGGTGGGTTTGAACCTGCTGGTGGATACGGGTCTGGCTGATTATGTGTTGCCGGAGCTTCCTGCGTTGCGTATGGAGATGGATCCGGCGCATCACCATAAGGATGTGTATGCGCATTCGTTGAAGGTGATGGAGCAGGCGATGGAGAAGGAGACGGGCGAGGATGGCCCGTGCCCGGCTCCTGATTTTATTCTGCGTTTTGCGGCGTTGATGCACGATATTGGTAAGCCGAAGACTCGTAAGTTTGAGAAGGACGGCTCTGTCTCGTTCCTGCACCATGAGGTGGTGGGCGCAAAGATGGTGAAGAAGCGTATGCGTGCGCTGCGTTTTGATAATGACACGATTAAGGCTGTGGCTCGTCTGGTGGAGCTGCATATGCGGTTCTATGGTTACCGTGAGTCGGGTTGGACTGATTCTGCGGTGCGCCGTTATGTGCGTGATGCGGGCGATCAGTTGGAGCGTCTGCATCGTGTGTCGCGTTCTGATGTGACGACTCGTAATCGTCGTCTATCGCGCTCGCTGGCTGAGGCGTATGACGATTTGGAGCGTCGTATTGCTGAGTTGGCTGCTCAGGAGGAGCTGGATGCGATCCGCCCGGACCTGGATGGCGGTCAGATTATGCAGATTCTTGGTATTGCGCCGGGCCCGGTGGTGGGTGAGGCATATAAGTTCCTTCTGAACCTGCGCCTGGACGAGGGGTCGCTTCCTGAGGAGGAGGCGAAGGCTCGTCTTTTGCAGTGGTGGGAGCAGCGTCGCCAGGCGTAGCTTCTGCGGTTTTTCGGTACCGCATCGCATGGTTGAGCTCACGCGGTGCGGTACTGTTCTATCTGCTTTTTCTCGTGTATTGTTAAGAAATCTATGCGTGTTCCCCACCCGGTGTGCTTCACGTGTAGAGCACAATGAATCTCCTGCTATGGAAATCCCATAGCCGTTTAGCCCAAAGGAGGGGTTTAATCATGCGTGCATATGAACTGATGGTTATCCTCAGCCCCGAGGTTGAGGACCGTGCGGTTGAGCCGTCGCTGTCCAAGTTCCTCGAGATCGTGACCAACGAGGGTGGTTCCATCGACAACGTCGATATCTGGGGCCGTCGTCGCCTGGCATACGAGATACAGAAGAAGTCTGAGGGTATCTACGCAGTGGTGAACTTCACCTCTACCCCCGAGACCGCAGCTGAGCTCGATCGTGTTCTGAACCTGAACGAGTCCGTCATGCGTACCAAGATCATCCGCCCGGAGGATCAGAAGATCTCCAGCAAGTAGTTGGTCTTTCCGGTCGGCTGACCCCCTAAAAATGTCAGGGGGTTGCGCTGTACTGGATTCAACATACTTGTAACTCTTATCGAGGAGGCATCAAATGGCAGGCGATACCGTTATTACCGTTATTGGTAATCTGACTGGCGATCCGGAGCTTCGTTACACCCCCGCGGGTGCGGCGGTTGCTAATTTCACGATCGCATCGACTCCGCGTACTTTTAACCGCCAGACGAACCAGTGGGAGGATGGGGAGACCCTGTTCCTGCGTGCGTCGGTGTGGCGTGGTTACGCTGAGAATGTTGCAGAGACCCTGAAGAAGGGTACTCAGGTTATCGCGCAGGGCCGTCTGAAGTCTCGCTCGTACGAGACCAAGGAAGGCGAGCGTCGTACTTCGTTTGAGCTTGAGGTCGAGGAGATCGGCCCGACTCTGCGTTTTGCTACTGCTCAGGTGACTCGCGCACAGCGTTCTGCCGGAGGTAATAACTTCGGTGGCGGTGCGCAGGGTGGCTTCGGCGGTGGCGCTGGGTACAACGCTGCTGCTCAGGGCGGTTTCTCCGCTCCTCAGCAGAACAATTTTGCTGCTGCTCAGGGTAATGGTTACTCTGGCCAGTCTGGCTACTCCGCTCCGGCTGCTCCGGCGGCCCCCGCAGCTCCTGCTGCTGATCCGTGGAGTTCTCAGTCTGGTGGTAACTATGACTGGGGTAGCGGCGCCGACGACGAACCTCCGTTCTAAGCCGGTTTCGTTTTCCGAATAGTAATTTATCAATCCATCCCGCGGTTATCCGCCGCGGGCTCCCAACTCTAAGGAGCACCACGATGGCTAAGGCTGAAATCCGTAAGCCCAAACCCAAGCAGAACCCCCTCAAGGCTGCTGACGTCACCGTTATCGACTACAAGGACGTCGCACTTCTGCGCAAGTTCATCTCCGACCGCGGCAAGATCCGCGCTCGCCGCGTGACTGGCGTGACCGTTCAGGAGCAGCGCAAGATCGCTCAGGCTATTAAGAACGCCCGCGAAGTTGCACTGCTGCCCTACTCCGGCGCTGGCCGCTAAAGAGAAGGAGAGACAGTAACATGGCTAAGATCATTCTGACTCAGGAAGTTTCCGGCCTCGGTGCAGCTGGCGATGTTGTCACCGTTAAGGACGGTTACGCACGTAACTACCTGCTGCCCCGCGGCTTCGCCGTGACCTGGACCCAGGGTGGCGAGAAGCAGGTTGAGTCCATCCGCGCCGCTCGTGCGGCTCGTGCTAAGGCTTCTCTGGAAGAGGCTCAGGCAATTGCTGCGTCCCTGGCTGCTAAGCCGGTTGTCGTTGCACACAAGGCTGGCGCTGACGGCCGCCTGTTCGGTACCGTCAAGGCTGAGGCTATTGCTGAGGCTATTGAGGCTGCTGGCATTGGCTCCGTTGACAAGCGCACCATCCACCTGGGTTCCGCTATCAAGCGCACCGGTGAGTACAAGGTGACTGTCCGCCTGCACGCTGACGTTGTTGCTAACGTTGTCCTGGACGTCGTTGCTGCTGCGTAAGTAGATTTTTAGATATTTGACGCTGATGCTTTGAAGCTTCGGCGTTGAGTGTCGGACGGGGTGTCCCTCTTCGTGAGGGGCACCCCGTTTGTTATGCCCGTAGCTGTGTCGTGGTTGCGCTCGTTCCGGTGCATGTTTCACGTGAAACATTGTTTTTGGGAGGCTGAGAATATGTGTTGTGCTACAGAAGGATTGGTGGTTAGAGCGGGTGCGACTGCGAAGTACGCCAATTGACCCCGTAGACTGGTAGACATGGCTCGATCTTTTTCACGTTTGTCTTCTAGCGCTCAGCTTCTGTCCACAGGTGTGGTGTTGGAGTGCGTCAATTTGCTGCTGTGCGCTCTAGCGGTTATCCCATTTGCGGACGCGAATGTTGCTACTGCTCTTCTGCTTCTTTTGCTGGTAGTTGGCGGCCTTGCATCCAGTGTTGCGCTGGTGTGCGCGCTGGTGGGTCTGGTGAAGTTCCGTCAGTACCGCGTGGCCAATATTTGCTTGGCGGTTATTTCTGTAGTGGCTAACCCGTTGGTGCTGCTGGGTCTGTATATGGCGGCTTATTAGCCCGGTTTAGAGTCCGCAAACTGCACAATATCAAAGCTCTCAGGGTTCTGTTGGTTTTCTCCCAGCTTGTTTCCAGCGAAATTCAATCCTCCCATAAGGTTGGGGGTGTTTACTATAAGTGTTGGTTCGAGAGGACTGCGATGTGAATGTGTGTGTTTCGTGTAGCGGGGTCGCCCGCTAGCGAAAGAAGGATGGCAAGGCAAAAGCGCCTTGCCTTTCTTCTTTTAACGCGACGTGTAGTTTCCGCGTGAAATCCGGGGTGCTGCATCCCGATGTTGAAGAAAAATCTATTCCCAGCTTTCTTACAGCTTTAACCTACAGGGAATAAAGGTTTACGCGTAATACTTTATATAGATGGTTCGAGAGGGCCATCAGAAAGTTGGACTTTCCTTGCGGAAGTGGCTCTGATTTTCGTATGTATGTGTGTGTGATGAGACTGGGGTTGGACCGAGAGGTTCAGCTCCAGTTTCTGTTTAATCTCTAGGGTGTGCAGCAAGGGTGGCTGTAGTGGTGTTGCGGCATGCTGTAACAAAGGGCAACCACACTTCTATATAACGTCACATTTCCTTTCTTGGGGTGGCGGGTCTAGAATTGGGAAAGATGAATTTTGCATATTAAATACAAGTATTGAGGAGTTGTCTTCCGTGTCTAAGACCCCTTCCGTTCCCGGTACCGACCGCCCCGCCGAAAAGGCAGCTGGTCACTGGCTTCTGGCTCAGCTGGGCAAGAAGGTTCTGCGCCCCGGCGGCCGCGAGACCACCAACTGGCTGCTGGCTCGTGCTCTGGGTGGCGACATTGACGTCGTGGAGTTTGCGCCGGGCCTGGGTATTACCGCCCTGGAGATTGTGAAGCGTTCCCCCAAGAGCTACACCGGTGTGGATCTTGATCCCAAGGCTGCTGAAATTGTGACCGAGCGTATTGGCGCATCGACTAAGCCGAACTACCGTGTGGTGAACGCTAGCGCTCAGGAGACCGGTCTGCCCTCGGAAAGCTATGACGCCGTGGTGGGCGAGGCGATGCTGACCATGCAGACCGATAAGCACAAGCTGGAGATTATGCGTGAGGCGGCTCGTCTGCTGCGTCCGGGCGGTTACTACGCTATTCACGAGATGTCGCTGGTTCCCGATTATCTGCGTCCTGAGCTGAAGGAAGAGATTCAGAAGGATTTGGCGCGTACTATCCGTGTGAATGCCCGCCCGCTGACTGTTGCCGAGTGGACTGCTCTGGCGGAAGAGGCTGGCTTTGAGGTGCTGGATGTGTACCAGACCGATATGGCTCTGTTGGAGCCGAAGCGTCTGCTGGCTGATGAGGGTCCCGCTGGCGTTGCGAAGATTGCGTTCAACCTGGCGCGTAAGCCGCAGATTCGTGAGCGTGTGTTGGGTATGCGCGGTGTGTTCCGCCGCCACGCAGACCACATTGGCGCTATCGGTCTGATTCTGCGTAAGAAGTAAGACAGAATCACACCGCAAAGCTTATACAGCGAAACGGAGCCCCAGTATTCCTCTCTATCCGAGGGAATACTGGGGCTCCGTTTTACACTGGTGAGGTTATGAGTCGCAGATTCGGCTCAGTCACGTGTGCGCCTGCCGGAGTTTGTTATGAGCCGTATTCTTTTCTCTCCCGAAAGCTTTAATATGGGTGAAACCACGCGCTGTATTGAGATAGCGCGTGTGGCTCGGGAGCGAGGTCATACGGTCTTGTTCCATGTGTATTCCCCTAAGTACTTGGGACTGCTGGAAAATGCGGGGCTTCCTGTGCATCTTCGCGAGCCAATCATGAGCGATGCTGAGGCGGAGCAGATTATGGCGCTGGATCAGGGCAGGGGAGTGCGGCATCCTTTCACGACCGATATGGTGCGTCGGCGGGTAACCGCTGAGCTCGCGGCTATTCGTGACTTTAGCGCGGATGCTGTGGTGATTGGTTCTAACCTGACGATGCTGCTGTCTGCGCGTATTGCGGGTGTCCCTATTTTCTATGCGCGCCCGTACGCTTACTCGTCGACGTATTTTTCGAAGAAACCTGTAGGTGGCGAGCTTGCGGCACCGGGGTGGTTGCGTGCGGTGGCTCGGGTGTTTTCGTATAAGCCGGCTTCTTTCACCCGTGTGGCACGTGAGCATGGGCTGATGCTTCCTCGCCGTACTGTTGATATGCTCAGTGCCGACGTGAATCTTATCTGTTCTCTGTTTACGCAGCTGCGCGGGGATTCTTTGGTAGAGCCCGATGTTAGTGTGGGTCCTATTTATTACCGTGCGCCCGGTGAACTGCCGCAGATTGTTCGCGAGCACAGGGAGCGGCCACTGATTTACGTGGGAATGGGCTCATCTGGATCTGCAGATATTTTGGTGCAGGTGCTGCAGCAGTTGTCAGCCGCTCCGGTGGATGTGCTGGTCGGCGGAGGGGTGCAGCTCTCGGATACCCATCTGTTGGGTAGCAACATCCATTTCGCAGGGACTGTCCCGGCGCATCTGCTCGCCGACCATATTGATGCCTCGATGACCCACGGCGGTGAGGGGACGGTACAGACGGCGTGCCTGGCGGGTGTGCCGTTTGCCGGTATTGCGATGCAGGCGGAGCAGAGCTGGAATATTGAGGAGTGCGTGCGCTACGGTAACGCCCTGCGTTTCACGAAGAATGATGTGCGCCGCGGCAATATGCGCGATATTCTGGACCGTCTGCTCAGCGATGAGGGCATGCGCGCTAGGGCGCGGCAGCTGGGTGAGGTAATGCGTACTATGGATGGCGCGGCGCTCGCCGTTGAGAAGATTGAGGATTATCTGCGCGCTCCCCGTTAGGCGTGTATGTGTTTCGCGTGTGCCTTCGTGAGAAACTAGCATAGGAGTTCTGCAGAAATTGTTTCTGGAACGTCGTAGATATCGGATTGAAACGCGAGGATAAGCATGTCTGAAACTGCCATTGATTATGGTTCCCGCACTATGCCTCATGATGATGTGGCTGAGCAGTCGGTGCTTGGTGGCATGCTGCTGTCGAAGGACGCTATTGCCGATGTGGTTGAGAGCCTGCGTGCGTCTGATTTCTATAAGCCGGCGCACGAGACGATTTATGAGGCGATTCTTTCTCTCTATGGTCACGGTAGCCCTGCGGATGCGATTACGGTTGCTGATGAGCTGAAGAAGCGCGGCGAGCTGACTCGCGTGGGCGGTGCGTCCTATATTCATACGCTGATTGCGTCGGTTCCGACTGCTGCTAACGCTCAGTATTACGCTGAGATTGTTAAGGAGCACGCGATTATGCGCCGCCTGATTGAGGCGGGTACGAAGATTGCTCAGCTGGGTTACGCCAATGAGACTGAGGTTGATACTTTGGTGGATCAGGCGCAGGCTGAGATTTATGCGGTGACTGATGGTAACGCGAAGGAAGACTATGTGTCTTTCTCTGAGGCGTTGGAGGAGACCATCAATGAGATTGATGCGAACTCGAACCGCCCGGATGGCGTGTACGGTGTGCCGACTGACTTTATTGAGTTTGATGAGCTGACCGGTGGTCTGCATGGCGGCCAGATGATTGTTATTGCGGCTCGTCCGGGTGTGGGTAAGTCGACTCTGGCTCTTGATATTGCTCGTTCGGCGGCTATTCATCATCAGATGACGACTGTGTTTTTCTCGCTGGAGATGAGTCGTACTGAGTTGGCGATGCGTATTCTCTCTGCGGAGGGCAAGATTTCGATGGGTCGTCTGAAGAAGGGTGACCTGGATACTGAGGGCTGGACGAACCTGGCGACTCTGCAGGGGCGTATTGATTCTGCTCCTCTCTTTATTGATGATTCGCCGAATATGACTCTGATGGAGATTCGTGCGAAGTGCCGTCGTCTCAAGCAGCGTAATGATTTGAAGCTTGTGGTGCTGGACTACCTGCAGCTGATGAGTTCGGGTAAGAAGGTTGAGTCGCGTCAGCAGGAGGTTTCGGAGTTCTCTCGTAGCCTGAAGCTGTTGGCTAAGGAGCTGGATGTTCCGGTGATTGCGCTGTCTCAGCTGAACCGTGGTTCGGAGCAGCGTACTGATAAGCGTCCGATGGTTTCGGATCTGCGTGAGTCGGGTTCTATTGAGCAGGATGCGGATATGGTGATTCTGCTGCATCGTGAGGATATGTATAACCCGGATAGTGAACGCGTGGGTGAGGCGGACATGATTATTGCGAAGCACCGTGGTGGTCCAACTCGTACTATCCCGTTGGCGTTTAGCGGTAAGTACTCGCGCTTCAACAATATGGCGAATGAGGCGCCTCCCCAGTACTAACCCCGTACTCAACTAACTCAGTACTAAGCTTTCAGCACTCTGTAGCTGTACCCCTCTTCTTCTGTTCCTTGCCGGATGGAAGGGGAGGGGCTTTTTCGTATCTATAGGTATGGGCGCCCAGGCGCATGGTCAGGAATCATGCAGGGTTAGGAATCAAGCGCAGGGCATGGGAATAAGGGGCCGCAGAGGGGCTCTAGAGGGCATTCTGTGAGGGTTTGAGTGGTTTCTTCTGCGTTTATAAGGTTTTTTGGAAGTTTTTTAAAGATTTTTTAGCACCCATAAAACACTCTGACTAGGCGCTTTGGTGTCTGTGAGGGTGTTTGAGACCCTTTCAAGGCCTTATTTGTGGTCTACTTCACCCTATTTCGGGTTGCAGACCCATTTCGGCATCTGTATAGTTGTATGAGTCGCCGCGGCGA
>NZ_KV831977.1:0-11378 GCF_001837295.1 Rothia sp. HMSC065C03 | reverse complement strand
TGTATTGGATGGTATGTCCCATTGGTAAATGAGCTAACCCAAAAGAAGGGCGGCAGCACAGCACCGCAGCTGCACCACCGCCCTAACACACAAGAACCTACCTATCGTAACTGTCTATCAGTCAGAAACCTCAAAAGATGAACGCACCCTCAAAGGCTCCGCAGCCCTCAATACCGCAGGACGAGACCATAAATCCCCCACACCCTTCACCACTGGCAAGGGAACACGGCTAGGTTTGCCCGCTAAACGACGATGTGCCATGGTCTTAAACGACCGTACGCTGGCATAACCTAACAATGCAGCGGCCTCATCTGCAGTACATGTACACGCCGTTAGAATATCCTCCAACGTGTGAGTTTCTACCAGCCATTGAGCCAGCTGCTCATCAGTATCCGTATATTCAAGTGCCCGTTCTAGGCGTTCGCGTAGGCTTCCTGTTTTCTGTTGATGATGTGTCATGATGATGTGCCTCCTTCCAGGTGTGAGGTGTGTTTTAGCGGCGCTTACGGAATTGGCTCCAGAAGCCTCGGCGGGTGCCCGCCTGATCCTGTGCCTTGCGTTCTTCCTTGCTGCGCACTGCGTCGAAAGAGACCATTTGAATCTGCACAATGCGTCCAGCGGAACCGTCATAGACGGTCTGAAGCTGATGCATGAGCCAGGATTCAAAGCTGCCCTTGTGCTGATCTTTCACGTCAGCTAGTACGTCAGAGGCGTGGAAACCGCGCTTGCTACCGACGCGTAGCTGATGGCGGGTTCCGTCGGCGTTCTGTACGGTCACGTTCATGTTCACGCGCTTGTCAGTGTGCGCCTGGCGACGGGTGACATCATGCAAGTCATCCATGGCAGCTTTGAAGCCAGAGACGCGGCCCTTCGTCTTCTTACCCATTGGCATGTCAATCATGTAGAAACGGTTTCCGTCAGCGCCTTCAACGGGTTTGTGATGGATAAAGGCGCTACGGCGCGGTTTGGGGACCGGGGTGCCACGCGTATCTGAAGGAACGACTGACTTCTTCTTCGAGCCGCGCGGGGCACGCACGCGAGCCAGCTTGCCGTCCTTGCGGCGGCGGCGGGGTGCCTGATGTTGCACCTGGCCGGTCTCAGCTAGCTCAGTGCCAGGAATGCGGTAGGCTTCGTTCTTGCAGGTGCCTGCTAGAAGCTTACGAACTAGAGTTTCAGAGCGACCTAGCTGCTCGGCAATCTTCTTATTGCTTAGCCCGTGTACCTGCTTGACGTAGGCGAAAAGCTGAGAAAGCGGTGCTTTTTGCGGGTCCATCATTCACATCCTCTCTAGGGTCTAAACGTCTTCTTCGAAGAGGTCGTAATCGAACAAGCCATCTTCCGGGGGGATAAATTCATGCTCGAAGACGGCATCATCGACACCGTGCGTGTACCCGGATTTCACGGCTCGGTCTCGTAGCTTGTCACGGTCAGAACGTAGCACCGGGGTCTTGACCGGGCCAGGTAGCCAGCCCTGAAGGCGCAGCAGACCTGCACGCCCATCATCGGCGCCACCATTAGCTACAGGCAGCGACCAGGTCGGTAGCACCGTCGAGTAGATCGCGTCACCGTTAATGCCGATGATGGACCGGCCCGGCAGGGTTAGAGCGCCGGTCTCCACCGGATCGAACCCCTTACGACGCACCGTATGATGCAACACACGAGCGCGACCCCTACCCCATACCTGCACTGCAAATTCGGGGCGATAGAAGGCCTGCTGGCGGGGGTTGTGGTTTTGGGGGAGGGTGTAGATGAAGGCGTTGCCTTTACGTTCTGCGGTGCCTTGGTACTTGGCGGGGATGTTGGCGAAGTCGTAGGTGATGGCGGTAGCGGAGCGGCCACGGGAGGCAAAAGCACCGATGGACTGAATGACAATGGCGCGCAGTGCTGCGCTGATGGCCTTGGCGACGGCAGGGTGCAGATCGGGGTGGTTGGCTACTGCTTCTCGGGCTTCAGAGAGGCGATCGGCCCAGGTGTCCAGGGGTCGGGCGTTGACCATGCGGCGGGTTGCCTCGTCGGCGCCGGGCTCGAAGCGCTTGCGCTGCGCCTTCTTTTCGGTGGTGAAGAGAATGCCTTCGAGGAAACGGAAGTGCCAGCCGAATTTTTGGGCGACGAAGAGTTCGGAGGCGTCAACCCATGCCTGACCGCGTGCGCCGGGGCGGTTGGGGTAGAACCAGCCGTGGGTCTTGTCCTCGAAGGGGATGCCGAAGAGTCCGACGTGTTCCCAGGTGTCGGGTACGGTGAATTCGACGGCGAAGCGGGCGCGCACGTACGGGTTGTTGCGCCAGAGGTCTTCGCACTGCTTGGCGGTCAGGCGGTGTCCGGGGCCGGTGCCCAGTTCGCGGCAGAGGGCCGAGTACATGAAGCGGCCATCAACGTAGGAGAAGCCGTCAAGCTGCGGGGTGTGCCTCGGGTCAATCATGGGGACGACGTCGGGGTGTTGAGGCATGGCGTCGCCGAGTACGAGGTGGTCGAGGTGGTGCTGGGTGCTGGTGCGGTGCAGGTCCTCGGCAATGTCCGGGTCTACGGGGATGGGGGCGTAGTTCTTGGGCAGGGAGGCTGCCCACAGGTTCTGCCCGGTGGCGGCGGGGGTGAGCATGAGCGGGGATCCCTCGCCGAGGTCAGAACGGAAGAACCAACGCAGAAGAGATTCAAGGGTGTTCCAGGCGCGGCGGGCTTGGTCGGGGGTGAGATTGATTTTGCCGAACCACTCGGAGGAAACTTTCACGTCGATGCGCTGGCCGGTTTCTACATTATCGAAGCGTCCGGTGGGAGGGGTGCCGAGCCAGTGACCTCTAGGGGTTTCCCAGCCGGGGGTCTGAGTAAGGAGCCAGTGACGGGTTTTGCGGTCGTTGGGGGGTACTTTGCCGGTAAGGAAGATACGGGTGACCGGCTGGCCTGCAACGCGCAGCTGGGCTGCGGCGTTGAGCTTATCGACCAGGTTGGGGTTTTTGCGGCGTGCACCGGCGGCGGCTTTGAAGGTGACACCGTCGGAGGTGACACCGTATCCGGTTTCGTAGTCCATGAAGGCGGTGGTGATGGGTTTGGGGGTCCATGGGGTGGGGCGCACGCTACTCTCCTGTTGTTGATTTACAACTTTTGTCACTGTGACAAATATATAGTTCCTTGGTATTGCGGGCAAGTTGCCACGCCGTTTCTTGTGGTGTGATATACTCGGACTGAAAAAAGCTCGCTTGCGAGGAGTTTTGAGGGCCGAGTATCTACCCCAAAAAACTATAATATGCAGACCGTAATTGTAGGGTGGTGGATGAGGTCTTTAGAAGCTTCAGGTACCTAGCTGCCTCGCCTGTTGGCGTGCAGGATGGGTGCTTGTGTGTGAACGTGTGAAAAGCCCCGCTAGAACGTGTCGTTCTAGCGGGGCTTGTCCGTATCTGGAGGCCAGAGCGCTCCATCCGCAATGAGGGAGCAGAAGATAAAAAATGGGTCTGGGAATCCGACATTCCCAGACCCATATAACAACACGACATGAACCGACGATAGGAGGTTCCATGTCAGAACCTAATATACCCTCTGACCCCCTTGCGCTCATAAATGAGTCAGGGATCTAGCTTTTAGTCATCCTGGGTTTGCGTGTGGCGCTGGTGCCACTCAAGCATCTCGGGTAGCAGCAGGGCAGGTTCTACCTCCTTGCCGATGTACTCAGCAGTATCATCACCTACAACGAACCAGTCATCAGGCTTGGAGTCAATGTACTCTTCCCACTCAGAAAGGGACCAGAATCCAAAGCGCTCATCACTTGCATCAACAAACGCCCAATCGGTAGGAAGCATCTGGGGGTCTTCTGCGGTGTCATTGAGCTTCGCCTTGTGCACGAGGTTTCGCCAGTTCCGCTTGGTCATCACAAGCGAATTGGCACCATCTTCGAAGAACTCGTCACGGTCGGCAATGTAGGAATTGCTACGCAGACGCTGCCAGAACTGCTCAAGAGTGATAACACCCTTCTTCAGCAGCAGGCACAAGAACTCCACACGATCACGGCGCGGGGCGAAACCGCCAGTGGGCATATTCGAGCTCAACGGGAAAAGGAAACCAGCACGGTAATCATCAAGATTCACCGTATCCCAGGTGAAGCCGTTACCGTCGCCATCCTTACGCGGTTCAAGCAACCACATGCCGGTCGGTTCGTAGATTGCGACAAGCATCTGTGCCGAACCTGCCTTACCGATACGGGTATAGTTCTTCAGTAGCTGCTTACGAACATACTGCTGTTGCTCATCATTGAGGCTATAGCCACCCTTTGGGCGACGCCTGAAGTTTAGTGCCTTATCCTCAATGCCCAGCTTCAGCAAGCTCCTGTGCCGCTTAGCCATGGTTGCAATCATCGTATCGCTCAAAGGCACCGCCGCCGCCAAAGTAGTCATGGTCTCGAAGGGGGTTACGAGGTTGGTAGCGCGCAGTTCAGCCTCGTAGTGCGAAGGGCGGTTGGTGTACTCGTCTGCTACGAACTCGAGCTTTTCATCAAGGGTCAGCGTGGCATTGTTCTCACGGTACCACTGCGCGTCCTCTTCGTCTCCTGCGTCTTCTGCCCATTCAAGCAGCTGCTGCAGTAGAGCATCCACATTGTACAAATCCTTATAGATGCGGTCGTAGAATTCCTGGCGCTCATCATTGATAACCTCACGTTCTTCAACCATGCGCAGGTTAGCCTCGTGCTCGGCCTCGTAAGCGTGCTGTTCTTCCGGGGTCAGCGAATCCCACCATGCCTTCTCTTCTGCCCGGTCCAGCTCGTCCTCCGTGAGCGGCACCTGCTGCGTCGCCTCGGAAGCATTGAGCTGGTCGTCGCCTGCAGATAAGTGCGCATTACTAGAGGTCATGATGAGTCCTTTCACATAAGGGCTCTTGATGGATCTCAAGAACCTGGGTAGTTACCGTATCGGGGGCTGCTACAAACCGCCCTGAGAGCCAAAGACGCAATGCATCTTGGAGCACCCTCCTCCACTACGAGGAAGACCCTAAGCCGCTTGCACAACCTACCGGTAACGCTTGAATATGCTCTCAGTTTAGAGACAGAACAAAATCAGTGCGCGCGGTTTGGTCATTCCAAAACCAAGAAGACCACCACCCCCCTCCCAAACAGGTGGAGCCCCCACACCCAGTCACGGTAGAATCGAAGCCCATACGCTTCCTCTCCATCTGGCAGAATCCGGCACACCAAGAACCGTAGACTCCTGAACCTCATGAAGAGATTCTGGGCCCCACCAGAAAATCATTGGAGACAACGACCACTAGGCAGCCGCAAGACAGGTCCCACCCAGGTGGAGAGGAACCTCTTTGCACTCACACACAAAGAGCGGAACATAACATAGAACATGTTCTAAAACATGCGACAAATACCACCAAGAGGCACCCCTACCCCCTCAATCAGTTCATGGTTTCTTCACCTCTACCACCCCACGGAATCCCACCTTGCTCGCGCTCGTACCGTATCCTTTAGCCGCCATGTTCGCAGCATGAGGCGTTCCTGCTGCATACTTTCTCTGAGCAAAGCGTGAACCCCTATGGCTTAGAGTGGCACATAATATGGAACATGTACTATGACTTGTTCTGTGGTTTGCTGACAAGGAATATCTACCGGCACCCACCCTATGAGTGTCGTGGGTTTTAGGGGTTGTGCGCTTCGGGCTCTTTTCCTTGGTCTGGTGCCCCCTGTTTTTGGTGGTGCCCCTATTTTTGTCTCTGTGTTTCTTGGTGGAAGGGAAGGGTTGGTTGATGTTTCTTACGTGGAAGGCTCATTCCCAAAGCGTGTGCTGCGGATTTCAATCTTTCTCTGAGGGATGTTCGGGGGTTGTTGGCTGGTTCTTGGGTGGTGCCTGGGGCTGCTGCTGCTTCTGGCCGCCCCCGCCCCCACTCCCGCCCCCGCCCCCATCACTGCTCCCGCCCCGCCCCCATCACTGCTCCCGCCGCTAGGGTGGTGTGTTGTTGTGTGGGTGGTTCTGTGTACGCGTACACTACACCTGCCGGGTATTGGGTGGTGGTGGATACGTGTACCCGCACTGTTCTTAAGGTTGAGTTCAATCTGGGTTCTGGGGGGTTGGGTTTTGGGGTTCTGGGGGGTTGGGTGTTCACTCCCGTATGCTATCGAGGACTGCAAGGCTTTGAAGACTACGCCGGTTGTTGTGGTGGGTTCTATGGGGGGATGCTCAGTCTTATCCGGCAGTTGGTATGCGCACCCTCTACCGTGGTGGTGGTTTTGATGTTCTAGCCAGTGAACCTAAGAACCTGATTGTTTGCATCGAGCCAGTCGGTGCCTTGGCCGGTACTTTGGTGAGTACCGATCATCAAGGTGTCCGCCGTATCTCGGGTGGTAGCCCTGTCGGGTCTATGCCTGCCAGTACCGTTGAGTTGTTGGGTCGTGCCCGTAAGGCGGGTTGTGCTGTGTCCGTATCTGGTTCGGGTCATTACAAGTTTTGGGGTTCAGGGGTGGTGGGTGAGGGTGTGAGCGTGACGGTGCCTGCTACGGGTTCTGATTATCGTGGGTTGCGTAATGCGGTGATGCAGGTGCGCTCTAGTTTGGGTGTGGATGTGCGGCTGGTGTAGGGTGCTGCGGTGCTAGCCTCTGGTTTGGTTGGGTGTGCTGTGCTTGGATGCTTTGGCCCTATGGGTGCCCTCAGTCCTGTGGCCGTCCTACAGTTCTTACCGTCGCCCCTTGGTTTCTGTAGTCCTGGATGCTTGTAGTTCTATAGCCTCTTAGCCTTCAGCCTTTCCCGTCGCCCTTAGTTCTTAGCCCCCTGCGGCTCGTGCCTGCTGTTCTTGCGGTACCCTAGCGCCGGTAGCTCTACCGCCTCCTAGCTGCTGCGCTCGCTGTCTTTAGTCCCTGCGCGCCCATGGTTGGGGCACATAATATTGCACATGTTCTATAAGTTGTGTCGTACCGCGTGGACTAGCATCAAACCTTGTTCTGTAGGGGGTTTCCTGCTGGTATGGAGCCTCTGACGACATGGGGTTCCTGCTGCCCCTAGCCTCTGTCCCTGCTGCCCCTAGCCTCTGTTCCTGTTCTTTCTGGAGCCTGTGGTGCTCACTGGTGGCCCGTACTAGTTGTTGCCTCTTCCCTGAAATGGGGGAGTGCCCTCTGAGATCCTTCTATCCGGTGGCTGCTGCTCATGCTGCAGCCCCTCTGTTCCTGTTCCTTTCTGGGTCTCGTCCATCCTGTCTTGTACGCACCTGGCATTCCCTGTTTCCCTAATCGTCCTGTTTCTTCAGCTTTTTGGCAGTTCCTGGTATCCCGTACTAGCTAGCTGTTGGGTCTTTCTCGAATGGGGGAGGGGTGTTCGCTAGCATTCCGTGCCGTACCCTCTGGAGCTCCTGCTCTTTCTGAATCCCCTGTCTACTGACCGGTGTGTGCCCCTCTTGCCCTGCTCTTGCGAGCGCCTGCCTGCTTGCCTCTGTCTGCTTTTGCTTGGCTGTCCTGTGCACCTTGGCATGGGTTCGTCTGTGGTCTTGTTCTGGTGCTGGTGTTGGTGCTTGCTGGGGGGTGGGCGCCTTCAGTCTTCCCCCTTCTGTCTTATCTTGAATGTGCTTGGTTAACCCCTTAGCTGGTAGCCCCCTGACCTGTCTGCTCAGCCACTTGCCGTTGCCTCGTGCCTCTAGTTCTGTGGTTCTTACCGCCGCCCTCAGCCTTTAGCGCCTGTTGTTCTATACGTCGCCTTTAGTTCTTAGTCCTAGAGCTGCCTCTATTCCTTGTGGTTCTGTAGTCGCCCTTATCCTCTCTAGTCCTCAGTCTTGTCGCCGCTTCTTGCTCCTATTTCTTGTGGTCGCCTCTATTTCTTGTGGTCCTGTGGTCATCCTCAATGCCTGCGGTGCCTGTAGTCCCATGGTCACCCTGTAGTGCCTTCAGTTCTGCCGTTGCCTCTAGCCCCCTCCTGCGCTCGCTGTGAGAGTTTCTGCACCCTCCATGGTTGGGGCGCACACGGTTGGGGTACATAATATTGCACATGTTCTATAAGTTATGTCGTACCGCGTGGACTAGCATCATTACTCTTATAGTATGGGTTCTCTGCGGGCTGGCACCGTGTGTTTGTTGACGGGGCTCTACCTGGGTTTGCCGCCAGTAGGTGAGTGCTTTGGGTGGGGTAGTGTGTGCCTGTGTTCGGGGGTGGGCTCTGTTTGGGCTTGCTACCAGTTGCTGCGCTTGCCGTCAGGTGGCGATTGCCTTGGCCGGGGGGGGGGTAGGGGTGTGTCAAGAGCCCTTGAGAAAGGCTGTTCAGAATCACCAGGGGAGTAGCACCCCCTTGTGGAGAGTCACCACTTGCAGAGTTGCCACCTTCTAAGAGCCACCTCCCGGTACGCTTCATACCCCGCTAAGAGCCCGCTTCTGGTAAGCTTCACACCCCGCTAAGAGCGTCCTCCTGCCGGTAAGTTTCATACCCCGCGTAAGAGCTAGCACCTGCTAAGAGCCACCCCTCTGTGCAGAGTCACCACCCGCACAGGGCCACCGCTTGTAGTGTCGCTACCCGTGACGAGTCGTTACCCTGGTAAGCTTCACGCCCCCCGATAGTGAAACCCTCCATCGGGTGGGGTGCCCCAAACCAGCGTCAGCCTCAGCACCATCAACCAACGCGTTCGCTACCGCCCGCATAGGGCCACCATCCGATACCGTTAGCTGTCAGTATTACTCTCCGCTCCCCACCAATCACCGTGCTTGCTACCAGTTGCTGCGCTTGCTGACCTCAGCCGAAGAACCCATCAACATCAGAAGCCACCGACATGACGCCACTACCGGTAGGACGCTAGTAGCCCGCTACCCACCCATCACTGCGCCTGCTGACCTAAAAATTGTGCACCCGCCACCCGCTAAGAGCCAGTACCAGCCTCAGCGTCAGCACCAGCCTCCGCTGTTGCGCTTGCTACTACCAGCTGTCAGCACTACCAGCCAGGTGCTGCGCTCGCTAGCACCCTCAACACACCAGATACCCAGACACTGACGACAACCCCGCTACCGGCACGATAACCAACCCCCCAAATGAGCAGCCACCGATAACCCACCACCTCTAAATGACCAACCACACCGCACCACCAACCCCAACACTGATACGATAAAACCAAAGCTCAGAACCCATAAACCCCCATTCATGGTTGAGGCACCCTTAAACATCATCAACAGCCCCAACCATGAAGAACACGCTAGAACACAAAAAAGTCAGGCGGGGTCAACGGGTTGATATGCACCTGAGCACCGGGGGCTACGGCCCCAACCTTTTTCAGATGTTTACTTTCGAATATGACCTAAACCGACCCGAAGGCAACAACAGCGAATATGCTGCACCTCCCCACACCATGGCACATGGGGAGGATTTGTCGTATCCAAATCCGCTATCCACAACCCCGCAACAGGTCGCTACCGAGCCTGCCAGCATTCAGCAAGACCTCATCGCTGAACTCTGTGCTGCACCCACCATCACCGAACAACCCCCTGCCGAACAGCCCACCACCGGCGACTACAACCGCTTCCGTCAACGCATGGCAGCAGGCGGCTACCACCTAGCCACCCTCGACAAAGTCGACCAAAACGCCGCCAAAAACACCGCACTGACCGGCAACAACACCCCCGACACCCACTCCTACACCGTCCGAATTAACCGCATCGGACCCATCGACATCACCGCCTACTACCAAGCACCCAAAAACCACATCCCCCGCACCCTACTCACCCTGCTCAACCAGGCAGAGGACGACTACAACCACCTGCTGAAAACCGTAGCTGCAGCAGGTGCCTTTGGTGTGTACCCGCTACGCAATACCCCCAGCACTGTCCAGGCTGAAGCGCTCGCATTCCGCGACAAATACGGCATCTTCCTCTCACCGAAGCCCTGTTACAGCCCCAGCTGCACCAAATTCGTGTGCCAAAATTCCATCCACCACCGCTGCGTAGCAGCCGTCTCACGCCGCATGGAAATGAACACGCACAGCGCCATGATCACCATCCCCGGCATCATGGATGACACTCAGTTCAAGCCCATCTGGGACGCAGTACTCAAAGGCATCAAGGCCGCCAACTTGCCCAAGGGTCAAGAGTGCATCGGTGTCATCGAACCGCACGCTAATGGCATCACCACCGACGCCATGCACCAGGCCCAAAACAACAACCAGGCCTCGCTGCACTACCACCTCATCAACCCCCTTGACCTACCGGCGAACATCACCGCAATCGAGGCCGAAGACATCCTAGATACGCACATCCGCGCCGCGCTCGCTAAGGCTGGTCTCACTGTTGAGGTGCACGTACAAATCGCCAGCGTCAAAGACCTCAAGCAGTACACCGACTATATTGCGTGGTATCTGTTTAAGAACCTGGATGTAAAGTCGCACTACCGTTACGCTGCCGGACACGACTCCTCAGGGTTCAGCCTGTACAAGCGCCACATCGAGCTGAACTCCCTGACTCCGGGTAACTCGCCCTACTACAGCTATACTCAGATGTTCTTCCGGCCCTTCGATCCTGCCAGCACGTTCTCCACTAAGAATAAGGCCACGAATAAGAGCACCGAGAATATCGTGCCTGCCTTGGCTGCTGACTTCAACCGCCGTTACATTGGCGCTACCGAAGGTAAGTTTGCATCTCCGGTTACCTGGGATACCAACGCCGGTGAAGAAGTCACGATTGAGCGCACCTATAGGGGCCGTACCTGGACTGCCACCGGACACATCATTACCACTACCGCCCGACGTGATGTGCCCCAAGGACCCTACGCCACTTTGGATAGCTACCCTGAGCAAACCATTGCAGAAGCTATCGAGCTGTGCCGTACCCAGCTGGAGCAGACTCTGAACGAGCAGCTAGATGCCTCCATTGAGCAGTGGGAACTGACCGACCCACCCGCCCCGGAACAGTGCCGTCGTGTACCATGCGCAGCTGCTACCAGCCACCTGCGCTACAGCACCGTGCGGATTAGGGCACCACCCCCACCGCCGACAGTAACGATCATTAGATGCGCCAAACCCTAAAAACGGCGCACACCCAAAACACCATCACCATCTGCGTTCAGGCTATACGGCAGACCCGGTATGCACTCTTACGCCAGTGCATACCGGGGCTTTGCCGCGCCCACAGTCTGCTGATCCAGCCCCTCCAAACCCAGAACCTTCAAGCAGTACCTGAACCCACAGCGTTGTGTATCCATAAGCCTGCCAGCTCTTGCCTGGCTTCCTCGAAAAGCGCTCGCCAAAATCCCGGCAACCCGGCCTGTCTTGGTCTGCGCCTGCTTCTTGCTCACCTCACCTGGCAGTGCCCGGAACCATCCCGGAGCCTTCCCGGAACCCCTACTGACCGCGAGCGCGAATTATGGCTTCCTCAAGTGTGCCTAAGCACCCGGCCTGTCTTTCTGGCGCTGGTAGCGCTCGCTAATGCTGGTGCCACCAGCCCA
>NZ_KV831976.1:0-306 GCF_001837295.1 Rothia sp. HMSC065C03 | reverse complement strand
CACGCCGACCGAAACAACCGCGCTCGCTATGCTTATGAAACTCTGGAGAAGGAAAACCGCGTCACCGTCAAGGGTAAGGATCTCTCCGCCGAACTCATGCACACCCGAGCTCCCGGTGTTACCGGTGAAACCCCCTGGGAGAAGGATTTGACCGTCCACCCCCTCAAGTGGCGCCGCCAGGGCATGCCTAAGGACCTCCCGATCACCGTCATGGACGCCTTTGGCGACCAGGCACCCGGCCGCTCCTTCACCGACCCGCGCATGCTCTTCGACGCATCCCTCTTCGACAACATGACCGACGAAGAA
>NZ_KV831975.1:0-2953 GCF_001837295.1 Rothia sp. HMSC065C03 | reverse complement strand
CTCCGGAAATAAGCTTCTAATGGCTAGTAGCCAACGCTCCCATTTGACGTTTGTAAAGCCACACATGTTGACGTTCTGTTAAATCTCCATTTGGCAGAATGTGCAGTGATGGATCTTATCTCAGCACACGCTAGAGCGCCGAAAAACCAGCACGTCACGTGACGCTTCCCGTCCGACGTGCAGCCGTTTGCAGTGGACAGTTTTCCGCTAAATGCGGCTGTCATCTTCCCCCCGTCTTCGGACCCTTCTTCTCTGCGCTCATCAGACTCATGGGCTGTTGCATCATCCATCAGAAGATCAACAATCCTGCACTCACTATCGGCGATAGACCTTGTCACGAGCTGGGCCTGTAATGCGAAGCTTCTATAACCTCCACCCCTTCCATAAGGCAGCGAAGATCAACTAAGGGATTTCCCTCCAGCCAGGGGTTACGCCTTTAGCGCCTCGGTTCTTAGGGCGGAACTTTCAAAGTTCTGACTCGTTTGTCCCTTTGCTAAATGGGGCAAGCTGCGGTGCTGGAGGGTACACCCTCCAGCACCGCCCCGCTTACCGCTTAGCCTTCCAGCACCTCACCCATAAGATAGCCGCATGAGAGGCTAGAAGGTTCCTGAAGGGCAAAGCCTTCATGATGCAGAACGTAACGCACGTGGTCATCTCCAAGGTGAGCACGCACATGGGTCTGCACCCGCTCAATGAGCTGTGCATACCCAGGGGCGGGCACAGCCTCTAGAATGCTGTCAAAGACGCTACGGGCACGCTGAGCCCCCGTAGCACCGGCGGACACCGGGGGCATGATAGCGAGAATGGGGCAAAGCTTAACCTCAATGCCAAAGCGGTTAGCCCATGAGAGCACATAGCTAATCTTCCAGTCAGTACGCACCGGCACATCATAGAACTCTTCCAAGCTCAGCACGCCCAAGGTGTACAGCTTTTCGGCGACATGGCGGGCGAACCCCTCCACAGTGCATACGGTGGTTGATACCCCGCCATCAAGGGGGAAAAGTTCAGCGGCGGCACGCCCGTTCAGATGGGCGGAAGCTACCCATGATTTGGGGGCGTACACCTGCACAGCAAGAAGGTTCTCAAAGGGGTTCGGGTCAATGGTGCCCATAGCGACTCATTCCTTTCGGTAAGGGGGTTGTTGGTGCCTCCATCGTCTCGCTATGCGCTGTCTTAAATTCTCAAATTTCCCGGTTTGTCCCTTTGCTAAATCCCTTACTCTGATCCGCCAAATACACACCACCACACCTCTTCAATAAAGGCGCAGCCACACGCAACACCTTCCACCCCGCAGCACAGCTCAGCCCTACCACCCCCCAAGGCACCCTCCACACACGGGCACAAAAATGGAGGGCCCTTCAGGCCACAGCCCGAAGAACCCTCCACAAAACGGTTTTAACTCACTTCTAAACTACCGCATCTTTCAGACAACCAATGCACAGACATACCCCCTCAAGGCGGCAACACCTTCCACACCACCAAAGGAAAGCAGAGCACCAGCCATCTTCTAATCAGCCAAAGTCTTATACCCCGTGCCAATCTCACGCGCAGAATGCAAACGAATACCACGCACCAAACGACCAGTACCACGCTGATCAATACGTTCAACACGCGCAATAAGATTCGGGTCCACTTCAGCAATCTCTCGAGCCGCATCAATGAACTTCTTCCGAAACGCCTTCACACTGGTATCAGCACCAAACTGTCCAGCCAACGCCTCCCACGAAATCACCGCACGCGTCGGAACACCCTGCTCCACCTGATACAAGCGATGCTTAAGCCACAGGAAAATATCAAGCGTCAACGGCGACTTCGTCAAAGACACCAACTGCTCCCAACGATGACGCCCATGAGGAATCGGATACCGCTGAACCACCTGATCATAGAAACGCTGACTCAGCACCAACTGACTCTTACGCTCATTGAGGTTCCCGTCAGGACTAAAAGCGATGGTCACCTCTTCACCCACCACACAGTTGATGGTGTGCACCAGATGGTCCCCATCAGCGTCCGTACTCACCGTCGTGGACTGGAGCGTAAGAGCTAGCAGCGCTCGCAACTGGCGTTCGACTTCGCGGGCGTTTCGGGAGCTCCAGGGGATGCCGAGGTCCCGTAGGAACCCTTTATAACTGGTGGCCAGACTGATGTGCGGGCCACCTGCTTTAACAGCTTCGGTGCACAAATAGTGCAGCAGGATACGGGAGTACTTACCGTAAGGCACGAGGCGTTCGGTTTGGGGGGTGCCGTCTCGATCTACCGTAGTGATGATTCCGGCGGTCATGGTCAATGAGTGGTTGCCGTTATGGCGTTCCCAGGAGATGGAGGGAATGTCGGTCTTCTCTCCTCCGCTGGTGCGCATCACAGGTGCACGGTGAGGCAGAGCGAAGGAGAGGAACGTTTCGGGGTAGTGTGCGATGCGTGAATCTTCAGATGATTCACTCCACTGCGCAACGTCGCCGCTGGGTTCATTGGTAGACTTGGTCATGTCTTCCTCTTTTTTCATGCTTATTTTTGGGAAGGCTACGCCGCCAGGAGGAAATCGCCCTTTTCTTCTGGCGGTATTTTCATACCGTCAGAGTCCTCCTGGAGAATGTTTACTTCCCAGACTCATCGGTTGGTGAATATAACGAGTGAGTACCTCGATATTAGCATATTCTTTCGATTGCGCCGCCGTGCATTTTTCAACTCAACTCCCCCTGCATCAGAGATGAATTGAGGAGGGGGACATTTTGTACCTAATTGCCCTTTGGCACCTCTTTCTAGTGCTTTGAAAAGCTGCTCTTCACCTCAGGGCCCCCACCTCGTTTTCACTAAAGGTTGAAGTGAACTTTAGGGTGGGGACATTTCGTACCCAATACGTTTTTAAGGGGGGATATTTTGTACCCAATACCAGAAAATACGGGGGTCACTCCATCTCAAAAAAGGGGGACATTTCGTACCCAATAGGGGGGAC
>NZ_KV831974.1:0-5337 GCF_001837295.1 Rothia sp. HMSC065C03 | reverse complement strand
TTATCCAAAAACCATACAGTGAACGCAAACAACACAAAACTTCTTGAAAAGTAAGCCTTCGGCCTATTAGTACCAGTCAACTCCACGAGTCTTCAGTCCCCGCTTCCATACCCGGCCTATCAACCTCATCATCTATAAGGAGCCTCACACACCAAAGTGCCAGGAAATCTCATCTCGAAACAGGCTTCCCGCTTAGATGCTTTCAGCGGTTATCCCTCCCGAACGTAGCCAATCAGCCATGCACCTGGCGGTACAACTGACATACCAGAGGTTCGTCCGTCCCGGTCCTCTCGTACTAAGGACAGCCTTTCTCAAATTTCCAACGCGCGCAGCGGATAGGGACCGAACTGTCTCACGACGTTCTGAACCCAGCTCGCGTACCGCTTTAATGGGCGAACAGCCCAACCCTTGGGACCGACTCCAGCCCCAGGATGCGACGAGCCGACATCGAGGTGCCAAACCATGCCGTCGATATGGACTCTTGGGCAAGATCAGCCTGTTATCCCCGAGGTACCTTTTATCCGTTGAGCGACGGCCGTTCCACAACGTACCGCCGGATCACTAGTCCCGACTTTCGTCCCTGCTCGACCTGCCAGTCTCACAGTCAAGCTCCCTTGTGCACTTACACTCAACACCTGATTGCCAACCAGGCTGAGGGAACCTTTGGGCGCCTCCGTTACACTTTAGGAGGCAACCGCCCCAGTTAAACTACCCATCAGGCACTGTCCCTGAACCAGATCATGGCCCGAAGTTAGACATCCAGATTGACCAGAGTGGTATTTCAACAACGACTCCACACAAACTAGCGTCCATGCTTCACAGTCTCCCACCTATCCTACACAAGCCAAACCAAACACCAATACCAAACTATAGTAAAGGTCACGGGGTCTTTCCGTCCTGCTGCGCGAAACGAGCATCTTTACTCGTACTGCAATTTCGCCGAGTTCATGGTTGAGACAGTAGGGAAGTCGTTACTCCATTCGTGCAGGTCGGAACTTACCCGACAAGGAATTTCGCTACCTTAGGATGGTTATAGTTACCACCGCCGTTTACTGGGGCTTAAATTCTCAGCTTCGCTCAAAAGAGCTAACCAATCCTCTTAACCTTCCAGCACCGGGCAGGAGTCAGTCCGTATACATCGTCTTACGACTTCGCACGGACCTGTGTTTTTGATAAACAGTCGCTTCCCCCTGGTCTCTGCGACCCATACACGCTCCAGGCAGCAAGTGCCCATCACGCTCAAGGTCCCCCTTCTCCCGAAGTTACGGGGGCATTTTGCCGAGTTCCTTAACCATGATTCTCTCGATCGCCTTAGTATTCTCTACCTGATCACCTGTGTCGGTTTAGGGTACGGGCGGCTAAAACCTCACGCCGATGCTTTTCTCGGCAGCATAGGATCACCAAATCCCCCAAAAACGGGGTCCCATCACGTCTCAGGCACACAGCCGGCGCATTTAACAACCGACAACCCTACACGCTTAGACCACGACAACCATCGCGTGGCTTGGCTACCTTCCTGCGTCACACCTGTTAACACGTTTACCTCCAAAGATCGGGTCCCACAACCCACACAACACACAAACAAAAGCCTGCACATCATGCTTCGCATGGTTAGCATCACAATATCAGTATGGGCGGTTCTTCACCGGTACGGGAATATCAACCCGTTATCCATCGACTACGCCTGTCGGCCTCGCCTTAGGCCCCGACTAACCCAGGGCAGATTAACTTGACCCTGGAACCCTTGATCATCCGGCGGATGAGTTTCTCACTCATCTTTCGCTACTCATGCCTGCATTCTCACTCGCATAGCCTCCACCACTGGTTTACACCGCAGCTTCACCGGCCACACGACGCTCCCCTACCCAACAATCCAAAAAAGATCATTGCCACAACTTCGGCGGTGTACTTGAGCCCCGCTACATTATCGGCGCAGAATCACTTGACCAGTGAGCTGTTACGCACTCTTTCAAGGATGGCTGCTTCTAAGCCAACCTCCTGGTTGTCTAAGCAACTCCACATCCTTTCCCACTTAGCACACGCTTAGGGGCCTTAGTTGGTGGTCTGGGCTGTTTCCCTCTCGACAATGAAGCTTATCCCCCACTGTCTCACTGCTACGCTCTCACTTACCGGCATTCGGAGTTTAGCTGACGTCAGTAACCCGTGAAGGCCCATCGGCCATCCAGTAGCTCTACCTCCGGCAAGAAACACGTAACGCTGCACCTAAATGCATTTCGGGGAGAACCAGCTATCACAGAGTTTGATTGGCCTTTCACCCCTATCCACAGCTCATCCCCTCCATTTTCAACTGAAGTGGGTTCGGTCCTCCACGACGTCTTACCGTCGCTTCAACCTGGCCATGGATAGATCACTCCGCTTCGGGTCTAGGTCATGCCACTCAAACGCCCTATTCAGACTCGCTTTCGCTACGGATACCCCACACGGGTTAACCTCGCGACATAACACTAACTCGCAGGCTCATTCTTCAAAAGGCACGCTGTCACCCCAAAAGGCTCCAACGGCTTGTAAGCACACGGTTTCAGGTACTATTTCACTCCCCTCCCGGGGTACTTTTCACCATTCCCTCACGGTACTGATTCACTATCGGTCACTAAGAAGTATTTAGACTTACCAGGTGGTCCTGGCAGATTCACACGAGATTCCACGAGCCCCGTGCTACTCGGGTGGCCACACCACGGACAGAACAATTTCGATTACGGGACTCTCACCCTCTACGGCCGACCATTCCAAGTCGTTCACCTACCATCCTGAACATCATGCCGGCAGCCAGTTAGAACTGCCACTGTGACTCCCACAACCCCCATGATGCAACGCCTAACCGCTATCACACACCACAGGTTTAGTCTCTTCCGCTTTCGCTCGCCACTACTCACAGAATCATTACTTTATTTTCTCTTCCTGCGGGTACTGAGATGTTTCACTTCCCCGCGTTCCCCCCAACCAGCCTATACATTCAGCTGGCGGTAACTCACCATGAAGATGAGCCAGGTTTCCCCATTCGGAAATCCTCGGATCACAGCCCAGTTATCGGCTCCCCGAGGCTTATCGCAGATTCACACGTCCTTCATCGGCTCTTAATGCCAAGGCATCCACCGTGTGCCCTTAATAACTTACACACAATCAAGAAAAATAAGAATCTAAAATCAACAATCAAACCAACACCAAAGCATTGATTCAACGCAAATTCCAGAAGATGCTCGCGTCCACTATATAGTTCTCAAACAACAACCCACAACACAACAACAACACAAACAAAAACACTTGCATCATCACCATGCCAGGCAAACAAAGGAACAACACACAATGTGTTACCCCAAAACCCAACAATGCGCCTCATCCAACCCAAAACCAACATTCCACCCATGAGCAAAACCACCCACCCGACACTCGCGGACAGCATGGCCAACTAAATGTGCTCCTTAGAAAGGAGGTGATCCAGCCGCACCTTCCGGTACGGCTACCTTGTTACGACTTAGTCCCAATCGCCAATCCCACCTTAGACGGCTCCCTCCCAAAAGGGTTAGGCCACCGGCTTTGGGTGTTACCAACTTTCGTGACTTGACGGGCGGTGTGTACAAGGCCCGGGAACGTATTCACCGCAGCGTTGCTGATCTGCGATTACTAGCGACTCCGACTTCATGGGGTCGAGTTGCAGACCCCAATCCGAACTGAGACCGGCTTTTAGGGATTAGCTCCACCTCACAGTATCGCAACCCTCTGTACCGGCCATTGTAGCATGCGTGAAGCCCAAGACATAAGGGGCATGATGATTTGACGTCATCCCCACCTTCCTCCGAGTTGACCCCGGCAGTCTCCTATGAGTCCCCACCATAACGTGCTGGCAACATAGAACGAGGGTTGCGCTCGTTGCGGGACTTAACCCAACATCTCACGACACGAGCTGACGACAACCATGCACCACCTGTATACCAGCCCCGAAGGGAAACACCATCTCTGATGCGGTCCAGTATATGTCAAGCCTTGGTAAGGTTCTTCGCGTTGCATCGAATTAATCCGCATGCTCCGCCGCTTGTGCGGGCCCCCGTCAATTTCTTTGAGTTTTAGCCTTGCGGCCGTACTCCCCAGGCGGGGCACTTAATGCGTTAGCTACGGCGCGGAAAACGTGGAATGTCCCCCACACCTAGTGCCCAACGTTTACGGCATGGACTACCAGGGTATCTAATCCTGTTCGCTCCCCATGCTTTCGCTTCTCAGCGTCAGTTACAGCCCAGAGACCTGCCTTCGCCATCGGTGTTCCTCCTGATATCTGCGCATTCCACCGCTACACCAGGAATTCCAGTCTCCCCTACTGCACTCTAGTCTGCCCGTACCCACTGCAATACACGGGGTTAAGCCCCGGCCTTTCACAGCAGACGCGACAAACCGCCTACAAGCTCTTTACGCCCAATAATTCCGGACAACGCTCGCGCCCTACGTATTACCGCGGCTGCTGGCACGTAGTTAGCCGGCGCTTTCTCTGCAGGTACCGTCAATCTCTCTTCTTCCCTGCTAACAGAGGTTTACAACCCGAAGGCCGTCATCCCTCACGCGGCGTCGCTGCATCAGGCTTGCGCCCATTGTGCAATATTCCCCACTGCTGCCTCCCGTAGGAGTCTGGGCCGTGTCTCAGTCCCAGTGTGGCCGGTCACCCTCTCAGGCCGGCTACCCGTCGTCGCCTTGGTGAGCCGTTACCTCACCAACAAGCTGATAGGCCGTGAGCCCATCTATAACCACTACATAACGCTTTCCACCAACACCCCATGCGGAGATTGGTCGTATCCGGTATTAGACCCAGTTTCCCAGGCTTATCCCAGAGTTAAAGGTAGGTTACTCACGTATTACTCACCCGTTCGCCACTAATCCACCTAGCAAGCTAGGCTTCATCGTTCGACTTGCATGTGTTAAGCACGCCGCCAGCGTTCGTCCTGAGCCAGAATCAAACTCTCCGTTGAAAAAATAGAAAAGCTTGATAATCTGATCTCAAACAGCGAATCACACACGGGGGTGCGTGACTCAAGCTGACTTTTTTGAAACCATTCAATGATTATCAAATAAATAAATATTTGGTATTAGTTTCAGTTTCCATCACCATATTTGGTGATTTTATTGAACAAAGCACACTATTGAGTTCTCAAGCAACACACCGATTCAACACCTCAACTTACTCTTTCGAGAAGTCTTACCGTTGAACGGTCATTCATGTTATTTTCATTGTTACCGCGTTCCCGCGGCAACCCAATCAACTATACCAGCGTTTCGTTTGCCATGCAAATCCGTTTTCCGTGATTCACACCACAATGTTTCTTTCCTAAACTC
>NZ_KV831973.1:0-18134 GCF_001837295.1 Rothia sp. HMSC065C03 | reverse complement strand
CCTGATGACTGGTGGACTCTGAACACTAATGCAGTTGCGGATGCAGCGCAGCAGGTGGAAGTTCCCCGTCTGGTTCCCGAAATGGTGAAGCACACGCTGAAGAAGACCGGACAGCACTAACAACACCCACAGCAAGAGGGGGGCGGCCTCAGCCTAGGGGCCACCACCCTTTGCATCTGAGGAAAACCATCACACACAGCAAGAACCAAAATTTGTTGCTTCTGCAGGGTGTTGGTCGTACCGCTGTTCTTCTATCCGCAGACAAGTACCGGGGAGAGCGAACGACGATTTGGAACAGGGTATGTGGAGCAAACCCCTATACTGAAAGAGTTCGCGCCGCCGGGTACGAAACGGCTTGTGGAAGCTATGAACGCACCCACCGAGTAAGGCGTCTATACCCGCGCTGGCGCATATGTACGACCGGTCCCTATCAGGACTCCGAACTATTGACGTTTCTTCGCCTGGAGAGACGATAACTACTTGAGAGGTTAACCGCCCCTATGACGACGCAGTCTACGGATTCTTCCGCTACCACTGACGAGCACCGTAACCGCAATGCCGAGCGTGCGCAGCTGCACTCCACGATTTGGCGTATCGCTAATGATTTGCGCGGCTCGGTAGACGGCTGGGACTTTAAGCAGTACGTGCTGGGCATGCTCTTCTACCGTTATCTCTCGGAGAGCCAGGCCCGTTATATCGATAAGACTTACACGCTCAAGGGTCCTTTCGCAGAGCTCAAAGATAAAGACTGTGATGAGGAAGGCAGGCAATTAGTTCTTCGTGAACGTGGCTTCTTCCTACTGCCCTCACAGCTGTTCTCGAATGTGCACGAGAAGGCTCGTCAGGACCAGAACCTGAACGAGACCCTGGCGAACGTATTCAAGGCGTTTGAGGAGTCGGCACGCGGTACCGAGTCTGAGAACAACGTGAAGGGCCTCTTCGACGACTTTGTGCTGGATTCGAACAAGCTGGGTGTGAGCCCGGCAGCTCGTCACGAGAACCTACTCAAGCTCATGGATGCTGTGGCGGACATGAACCTGGGTAAGGACTACGAGGATAGCGAAAACGACGCCTTCGGCGACGCCTACGAGTACCTGATGGGCATGTACGCGGCGAATGCGGGTAAGAGCGGCGGCGAGTACTACACTCCGCAGGAAGTCTCGGAGCTGCTGGCGAAGATTGCCATGGACGGCCGCGACGCCGATAAGATTCGTACCGTGTATGACCCTGCATGTGGTTCAGGTTCGCTGCTGTTGAAGTTTAAGCGTGAGCTGGGTAAGAACTCGAAGGGCCTGTGTTTTGTCGGCCAGGAGATTAACCTGACCACCTATAACCTGTGCCGCATGAATATGATGCTGCACGGTGTGCCGGTGGATGATTTCAGTATTGCGCACGGTGATACTCTGATTGATCCGAAGCACCGTAACGGCAAAAACCCTAAGTTTGTAGAGCCCTTTGGCGCAATTGTGTCTAACCCTCCGTATTCGACGAAGTGGAAGGGTGACGATGACCCGACCCTGAAACACGATGAGCGTTACGCTCCTGCATCCGTGCTGGCACCGAAGTCGAAGGCTGACCTGGCGTTCACGATGCATATGCTCAAATCCCTCGACGAGGCAGGTACGGCCGCTATCGTTGAGTTCCCCGGTGTGCTGTACCGTGGCGGTGCGGAACGTAAGATTCGTGAGTACCTGCTGATAGAGAACAGGGTGGACGCTGTAATTCAGCTGCCTGCCAACCTGTTCTACGGCACCAGCATCGCAACCTGCATTCTGGTACTGAAGAAGGGCCGCCGCAAGGACCATTCGGTGCTATTCGTAGACGCTTCGCAGCTCTTCGATAAGGGTAAGAACCAGAACATTCTGGGCCAGTCACACCGTGAGAAGATCCTGGAAGTGCTGGCAACTCGTGAGGAGCGTGAGCATTTCTCGGCGCTGATTCCGGTGGAGAAGCTGCTGGAGCAGGAGGCGAACCTGGCGGTGTCGAGCTGGGTTGAGCCGGAGGATACCCGTGAGCGCGTGGATATTGTCGAGCTGAATTCCCGTATTGAAAACATTGTGGCTCGTCAGGCTCAGCTGCGCGTGGAGATTGACGCTATTGTGGCGCGCCTGGAAGGCGGCGAGTAATCGTGGTCGAGGTGACGAATTATATTGACCGCCTGGTGGCTGAACTCTGCCCGGATGGGGTGGAATACCGCCCGCTGAGTGATGTTGTAGAGAAGAACTACGGCGGCGGAACCCCTAGCAAAGCTAAGGAAGAATACTGGGGTGGAGATATCCCGTGGGCCTCAGTTGGAGATTTGTCTAATGACCTGATGGAGGTTCTCGATACAAGGTCAAAGATTACTCCTGCCGGAGTTAGTGGAAGCTCCACGAACGTAGTTCCGGCAGGCGCAGTTATCGTGGCCATTAAGATTGCACCCGGAAAGATGAAAATCGCTGGGGTCGATCTGGCGATTAATCAGGACATCCGAGGGCTGGTTCTCAATGACCTGATGAATGCTCGTTTCCTAACCTATTACTTTAGGACCCTGAGGTTTGCAGGACATGGAACGATTGTTAAATCGATAACTAATAAGCGTCTTATGGATACTGAGGTTCCTGTTCCGCCGATGGAGATTCAGGAAGCGATTGTTGAAATTCTCGACAAATTCACGAACCTGGAAGCGGAGCTGGAAGCGGAGCTGGAAGCGCGTACTCTGCAATACGAGTACTACCGTGATTCGCTCTTCGAAGCCCTCGACTGCCCCCGCGTCCCTCTGGACTCTTTCGCAAAGATTAAGAACGGCAAGACCTATAAGGATTTCGGTGCAGGAAATATCCCGGTATATGGTTCTGGCGGAATCATGACCTATGTCGATAGGTCTTCATACGATAAGCCGACAGTGCTTATTCCGCGTAAGGGTTCTTTGGGGAACCTCTTCTACCTGGAAGAGCCTTTTTGGAATGTCGATACGATTTTCTACACCGAAATCGACGAAGAGCAAGTTATTCCTAAATTCCTGTACTACTTCCTGAAAACGGCTCACCTTGAAGATCTAAATACTGCTGGCGGCGTTCCTAGCCTGACTCAGAAAGTGCTTAACAAGGTTCTTATCCCAGTTCCTTCTCTGGCAGAGCAGCAGCGCATTGTCGATATTCTCGACCGCTTCGACACCCTAACCAGCAGCCTCTCCGAGGGTCTACCCGCAGAGCTTGCAGCGCGTCGCAGCCAGTACGAGTACTACCGTGATCAGCTACTTTCTTTCCCCCGTAAGGGCGGAAACTAGTAGATACCTGCGTATCAAGCGCGAACCCCGTGCAGAGGCGGCGGACCCCTGCCGCCCCCTGCACGGGCCCCTAGACTTCAACCACACTCAACCCCTTTGGGCTCACAACTTCTGTGGCCCAAGCATCCACGCACTCAACCCATCTATGCAAAGGAGCACCCCGTGGAAACCGTACCTGATCACTCCCGCCCTGCCGAGGGGTTCACTGAACGTATCCTCAGCTCGGATACCTTCACCGTCTTGGGCGACCGTACCGAAGCCCCCAACTACAAGGAATGGGTGAAGGCTAACGAAAACCGTAACGGCCTGCAGACTGAAGCGCAGCTCGAAGCTGAACTGATTGATACCCTTACGGATCAGGGCTATGAGTATCTGTCGGACCTTACTGATGAGGCTGCTCTGATCCGTAATCTGCGTGAACAGCTTGAACGTTTCAATACCCGCCCCGAAGAAGGCGCCTACGGGCCCAATAGTGGTTTCCACTTCACTGATGAAGAGTTTGACCGTCTGTTCACCGAGCATCTTGCCCGCTCTAACGACGGCATCTTGGAGAAGGCCAAGCTGATTCAGGAAGAACGGTTCATCGACTTCCGCCTCGATGACGGCACCCTGCGCAACATCATGCTCATCGACGCCAAATACCCCGCACGCAACCTGATGCAGGTCATCAACCAGTACCGTGTACCTGCTACCAACGGTAAGACGCTCAACCGTTATGACGTGACCATCCTGGTCAACGGTCTACCTTTGGTTCATATCGAGTTGAAGAAGCGTAGCGTTGGTATTCAGGAAGCCTTCCAGCAGATTGAACGCTACCAGGGCACCGGGTTCCAGATGGATGAGCATCGCCTTTTCGAGTACGCCCAGATCTTCGTTATCAGCAATGGTGTAGAAACCAAGTACTACTCCAACACCGTGCGCCATAAGCACATTGAAGACCTGCAGGAGGTCCGCCGTAAGGCTGCCTCGGGCGGTTCGGCAGGTAAGAGCTTCGAATTCACCAGCTACTGGGCTGATGCTAAGAACAACCGCATCAGCGACCTGATGCTCTTTGCTCGTACCTTCCTGGCTAAGAATGCTCTGGCGAACATCCTGACTCACTACTGCATCCTTACGGTAGATCAGGACCTGCTGGTGATGCGCCCGTACCAGATTGCGGCGACTGAACGCATTATTAGTTGCGTTAAAACCGCTGATAGGTCCAAGAACAGTGATAAGACCTTCGGCACTAAAAAGGCCGGTGGCTACATTTGGCATACCACCGGTAGCGGTAAGACCCTCACCAGCTTCAAGACCGCCCGCCGCCTGGCAGAAACCGGGCTTGTCGACAAGGTTCTCTTTGTCGTGGACCGTAAGGACCTCGACTACCAGACCATGCTCGAGTACAACAACTTCCAGGCGGACTCTGTTAGCTCCAGTAGCAGCACCCGTCAGCTGAGCAACCGCCTGGCAGACCAAGGAACCAGCATCGTGGTCACCACCATCCACAAGCTGTCTAACCTCACTAACGCTGAAGAAGACCACCCAATCTATAACCAGCGTGTAGCCATCATTTTTGATGAATGCCACCGCTCCCAGTTCGGCCAGATGAACGCCAACATCAAGAAGCGCTTCAAGAACTACTGCATGTTCGGGTTCACTGGCACCCCCATCTTCGATGAGAACTCCGCAGGAGGCCCCGGCACCACCACCGTCGAGGTCTTTGGTGACTGCCTGCACTCCTACACCGTTGTGGACGCTATCCGCGATAAGAACGTGTTGCCTTTCCACCTGGAATACACCAACACCAGCCCCACCTTCGCCTGCCTTGAAGAGAGCGCCTACGCCGAGGAAATTGCTGCTGAACGCGCCGCAACCCCTGATGCGAAGGAACTTGAAAAGTTCGCCAAGACCAAGGCGGTACTTGAAAGCCCTGAACGTATCGAGGCTATCGCCACCTACATTCTGGATAACTACGACCGTAAGACTAACCAGAAAGAACGTGGCTACGACCTGAAGAAGTCCCGCACGATTAACAAGGTGACCGAACACTATGTGGAGCGTGTGCGCGGTTTCAACTCGATTCTGGCAACCTCGTCTATTGATGCTGCCTGCACCTACTACGACACTCTCAACACCCTGCAGGAAGAGCGCATCGCAGACGGTGTGCTTGACCCTGCCAAGAAGCTGAAGGTTGCCATCATCTACTCGCAGGGTAACGGCGGGCAGCTGCTTGATACTTTCGGTGAGGAAGAAAACTTCACCTTCGCCACCGAAGGCACCGGTAGCCGTATGGACGGCTTCCTTGAAGACTACAACACCATGTTCGGCACCACCTTCAGCGCTGACGGCGACTCCTTCGACAACTACTACAAGGACGTCTCCCGCCGCATGAAGGTACGTGAACTGGATCTGCTCATTGTCGTGAACATGTTCCTGACCGGTTTTGACTCCAAGACCGTCAACACCCTCTGGGTGGATAAGAACCTGAAGATGCACGGGCTGGTGCAGGCGTACAGCCGCACCAACCGCATTCTCAACTCGCTGAAGCTCTCCGGTAACGTGGTGTGCTTCCGCGATCTGGAACAGGCTACCAAGGACGCCTTCACCCTCTTCGGTGACACCGAGAACAGCAGCGGCCAGTCTGCCCTTGATATCGCGTTCACCCGACCCTACAAGGAAGCCTACGCCGAATACGACAAGGCTGTGTCTGAGCTGCGCGAAGAATTCCCCGTCGACGAGGGCGGCTCCATTACCGTGGACACCCCGGAGGAGAAGGCTCGCTACATCGAGCTGATGAACCAGGTGCTGTTGCTGCGTCAGGAGCTGCGCGTGCATGATGAGTTTATCCGCGATGGCGGCGATGAGCTCATCAGCGACTACGACATGCAGGGCTATACCGGTGTCTATAACGATATTTACGAAGAGATTCGTGAGATGCGTAAGGCTCGGGAAGAAGGAACTGACGAGGGCGATGGCGAGGATAGGACCGATGAGGTCGACCTGTTCGCCAACGTCCATTTCCAGACTGAGCTGGTCAAGCAGCAGGAAATCGGTGTCAGCTACATCCTGGCTCTAATCGAGGCGGCGCACGACTCTAACGGCGACGCCACCGAAGACATCGAACGTGCGGTCAACAGTAGTAGCGAACTACGCGCTAGTGCCGACATCATCACGGATTTCTCTAAGGAGTATAGGAACACCCCGAACCCCGGAGACGTGTACGAGCGCTTCCACCGGTACGTGACTGAACGCCGCGTCGAGGAAGAAAACGTCATTGTGCGGGATGAAAACCTGGATCCTGAGGAGACTCAGCGCGTGGTTAATCGTGCGCTGAGGGAAGGACGCCGTACGATTTCCGGAAAGCTCACCTCTCTCATCAAGGTGAAGATGCCGCTTTTTGGTGGCACGTCTGATGGTGAGGGCGCGGTGTCTAAGACTAAGCGTGTGAAGCAGCGGTTGGAGAATCATTTGGGCCGCTTTATGTCGCTGTTGGGCGGCCGCTAAGGGGGTATCCTCCGGGTAAGGGGGGCAGGGTTGTCCTGCGGTTAAACAGCTAACGGAGTGCACCCCCCTATGGGGGGGTGCACTCCGTTTTATCCCCGCTGACGCGGGGAACACTATTTTGATGGCCAGTCAACTGGCACTCAGGGCGGCTCATCCCCGCTGACGCGGGGAACACGGTTCTTCGTGCCTCATATGGAACGCAGAGACCGGCTCATCCCCGCTTGCGCGGGGAACACTACCCGGATGGCACCTCGCCCCCTTACTCGTACGGCTCATCCCCGCTCGCGCGGGGAACACGCAACGCGCTTGGCTGCCTTAACCGCTGCTTCCGGCTCATCCCCGCTCGCGCGGGGAACACGACGTGAATCTCTCGCACAAGGAGATTACCGGCGGCTCATCCCCGCTCGCGCGGGGAACACACTAGCTGACCAGGTATGAAATCCCGCCAAAGGCCAAAAATATTCAGGTTCCACACGTATACCCTAAAGGGTACCCCTGACAAGATAAGGGGGTATTTTTGCGTGGCCAGGAAGTATTTTTATGTGATGTACATCATGTTGATAACTTATTTTTAGGGCGGGGCGTACACCCTTGGAGGTGGGATGGTTTGTGTACGCTCCTGGGATCAACTGTGAACGTTAGTGGGATGAATTGTGTACACCTCTGGGATGAATTGTGTACACCTCTGGGATGAGTTGTGTACGCTACCTATAGCGAAAACACCTAAGAATCCCCGGAATCACAAGGGAAAATCGGTGTTCAAATTTTTCCCCCTATAAGATATACCTATAAGACTCCTATCGTCGTCAGACGCGCGTTCGTGCGCGAGGGCTGTGGAAAACTCGCACTGCGTCTGATGACGACGACGATGAAAACGAACGAAATCCGCTGGTTGACAGCCTATCTGTCCGGGGTCTACTGTGGTGCCAGATACGAAAAATGGCCCCGCGACGCTCGCAACGCCCGGGACCGTGGCAGCACCTAACAGACTAGGCACCACAATGAACAACTTTAGCGTACCCGCGCGCCCTCAGTCCACCCTGACTACCCCCGCCAGCACCGCCGCTGGCATGAATCTCAGCAAGACAACCGCTGACCACACCGCCCTCACCAGTGGACCCCGCAAGCGCACCCAATCTACCGGGCCTCTAGCCATTGACCGATACATCACCAGCATCTATCCGTGGATTTTCGTCAACTACTCGCTGCCGCTGCGTGCTACCTCAGAGACCATGTGGGAGCGTACCGATGGGGATATCACCGTCATCCTCGCAGCCACACCGTACGAGGATGCCCACGGCGTTACCCAGTACCACCTGCCCTCCGGGCGTATCGCCCGTGAGGTACTCATGTACCTGGTCACCTCCGCCGTGATGAGCGGGTCCCCAACTATTGAAATCTCCCGCACGTGGCGCGGATTCCTCCGCGACATGGGAGTACCCTACAGCTCCGCTAACCGCCGCGCGGTAGAGCGTCAGCTGCGCGCCATCCTCAACATGAGCGTACGCGTCTCCCACCGTGCCAAGAGCACCACCGGCACCAACCTCTCCTCACGCGCCTGCCTCGTAGGGTCCGGCGAAGACTTGGTTTTTGACCGTGACGGCGCCCTCGACGACGCATACCGCAGCGTCGTCATCCTCTCCAAAGAGTTTTTCGACCGCATCGCTGCGGCTCCCTCCCCGGTACACGGCACCATGCGTGTACTCCGTGATTCCTGGCGCCAGATTGTCACCGAAAACCCCCACCAGGCTCTGGCAGGTGATGTGTACCTGTGGCTGGCTGGCCGTATGAGCCGTGTCCGCCGTGAGGTACGTATCCCCTGGTCGGACCTCGCCGCGCAGTTCGGTAGCACTATGAGTGCAGAGCGGCGCTGGCGCCAGCAATTCCGCTCCGCTCTGTCCGTGGCGACTAAGGCGTATTTTGCACCCCTGGGCGAGGATTTTGACTCGACCGTCTACATCAATGAATATGACCTGGGCTCTCGTACCCGTCCGGGTGGCCTGCGTCTGGCGCCGGTGAGTGCTGAGCATCGTAAGCTACTCGGCTGGGGTAGCCGCCGTCGCACTAGCACTCGTCCCGCAGTGTCTGTACCGGAATCCCCGAAACGTCAGGAATCTCAGCCTGCACCCGCCGCAGCCCCAGCGAAGCCTGCTCCTGAGGTGGTCTCTATCCCAGCCCACGCGGGTGTGGACATCACGGAGCTACGTGCCGCATTAGCTGCCGCTGGTATGCAGGTAGGCGCTGTATCGGATGGTGCTCTGCGCTCTGCCATCGACACCGTCCTGTCCCGCGCCACCTCGGTAGGTAATTCTCAGGCCCTGGTGACCTCTGCTATCACCCGTGAACCCGTACTGCTGGGTATTTCCGCACCGGCACCTACCCACGGGGCGCACACCGCTGACCTCCCCAAGGGAAACTGCCCTGAACACAACACTGAAATCCTCGGCAAAATCTGCCGAGAATGTGCCGCCGAGCTGAAGGCCCCGGATACCACCGTTGTTGAGGCACAGGCCTGCTGGGATGCTGTCTCCGCCCGCCTGAAGAGCCTCACCGAGGCCGGTTTTGACACTACCGATGAGATGGCTCGCTACCAGAGCCTCGCCATCGCACGCGGTGTCACCCTGAGCATCTAACCGTCTGATGGATGTCCTGGTGGGTCTGTGTGCTACCGTGAAACCAAGCCGATAAAAATTCCCTCTGTGGCCTACACATACCAGGCACTAGATGAGGGGCCCCTCATAGGAGAAACCATGAAGACCTATAAACACCGACCCACCAGCACCGGTCTGGCTGCTATGTCTGCCACCCTGATGCTCGCGCTCTCCGCATGCGGCGGCGGTCAGGCAACTAGTTCCGAATCTGCTTCTGCATCTAACGCTCCGGTTGCATCCGCCTCGGCGAGCGCGTCTGCTGCGTCCACCCCCACCGCTTCTGCTGTGAAGGCTTCGGCATCTGCGTCTGCAACTGTGGCGGCGGACCCGAAGGGCTCCGAGGTGGTTGAGGTGCGTGCGGCTGATGATACGAATGCGGATTCCGCGATTGCCAAGGACGCAGCAATTCGGGCAGCTAAGCGTGTCGTCGCACAGGATAACCGCTTACTCAACGCATGGATGCACGGGGACCTCGAGCATACCAGTGATGAAGAGTTGTTGAAGTTTGTCGCCCAGGACAAGCTTGATCAGATGAAGACCCCGATTCAGTCAGTCCGCAATGACCTCAAGAACAACGGCGGCCCCTTTTCAGGCAACGTAACGATTCGCGATATCAACGTGACTGATATTTTCACCTACGACTACCCGGACGGAACTTCCTACCCCTACTCCGTGCTCCGCGTAAAATTCTGCGAGGACTGGACGCAGGTACGTACGCCCGATGGTGAGCGCGCCGTGACCGGACCCGACTCAACGGCTACGGTCGAGGTTTCTGTCCTGCGGCTGCAGGATGGCCGTTACGTCTATAACGGCTCGCGTGAGCTCGGTACTGGATGTGCCTCATCCTAGTTTGAGAAGGGGATAGATTCATGAAAAATAATGTGTTGCGGACGGTTTCTGCTGTTGCCCTTACGGCACTCTTGGCAGCAGGATTTACTGCGCCTTCTGCTAGCGCTGACGAAAGTAGCGTGAAGGTCGGTAACTCCAAAGCTGAGGTTCGTCAGACAAAGCGACCCCATGAATCAAATAGCTCAACGTCGACGAACGAGAATCGTGACGCCGGTGACGGGCCAATCGTTCAGCCTGTGGCGTCGATGAAAGATCAGACGTGCATCGCTGCTGGTGGTGTTGAGGTTCCTTGTGAGACTGACACTAGCTGGTTCTACGCCCCGAAATCCTGTTACGCGAGCAAGAAAATTGACGCTGCGTTTATAGCCAAGAATTACACCCGGTTTGAGTGTGCTCCGGCGGGAGATCAGCCCTCTCTGAAGGGAGCAGCTGGTAATAACTACATCACGGTTCCGACCAGTGAGGCTGAGGCTCGTGCTACTGCCGCGAAGGCGGGCGCACGGCTCGCGGAGGATGCGCTCGCTGATTACGATTTTGAGAAGCTCGTGGTGAGCACTCAGCCGTCTGACGCTACTGTGCGTCCGGATGCTTTTGTGTTTACTCAGGGTTATGTGTGGGCGTGGGTGCCGCCGTCGAAGGCACGCTCGTCGAGCCAGCGGAGTCCGATCGTCTTGGAGTCCACCGATGGTGGCTCGCATGTGAAGCTGCAGATTAGCTTCCTGGCGATGAACGTTCATTTCGACGGTCAGTCGAGTGGTACGCAGGGTTTCATCCAGTGTGATGATCCTGGCCCGGTGTATGCGGGTGAGCCGCGCGGTGGTTCCGCCTGCTCGTGGAAGGCGAAAAAACAGGATGTCTACCGTGTGACGTCGTCGATTCTGTACCGTGTGGAGTGGACCGCCGGTGACGAGTCCGGTGTGTTGATTCATGAGGAGCCGATGGATGGTACGCAGATGATTCGTGTGCAGGACGGGTACGCGGTCAACGTGAAGTAAACACGTGTGGTGGGTGTGGTTAGTGAGCGTGCTGCTGCACCCACCATCCGTTTTATTGGTTTGGTATAGGTCTTTAGTGTTGTAGAGAGGAGGGGCGTACATGCTCAAGCATAAGCAAGGCCAGGATCAGGGTCAGGATGGTAGTGCTTCCGTCGAGTTCCTGTTCATGGTGCCGCTGCTACTCATGGTTGTTGCGGCGGTCTGGTTCTTTGGTGTGCGTGCTCATGTGCAGTCGTCAGTAGATGCTGCTGCTGCGGCGGCAGCTCGTGATGCGGCGTTGACCTCGGAGCCTTCACGCGCTGTGCAGGTAGCGAAAGAGACGGTAGCTAGGAACCTTGAGGATACTGGGTGCTCTCCGTCTGAGGTGACGGTGCTTAACGCTGATGCTGCTGGTAGTCGTCGCCCTGACCTGTCGGCGGAGAGTAACACGATTACGGTGCGTGTTTCGTGCCGTGTAGAGGCTAACCCGTGGGGTGCTTCATGGGTGCCTGAGTTGGGTGCTTATACGGCTGAGGGTAAGGGTATTGTCGATACTCGCCGCAGTGACTAGCGGTTCTTCTGTTCCCCCCTTTTTTTTGTTGTGGGTCCCATTGGGGTGGGGTGTTTGGTGGTGTGAATCCGCCGGGCGCCCTGCCCCCTTTTTTTGTGCCCTCTTTATCAGCAGGTGCAGGCGGCGAGCGCTGGGGTAGGTGTTGTGTGTCCTTTGGGTGCTTGGGTGTCTGGTTTTGGGTATCGGGTGGTAAGGGGGGGGGTGGTGCTGGTTTCGTTGTAAGTGTTCTCTTTTTGTCTAGATTGAGGGGGGTCTTTGGTGCGGGGTCTTTTTTAAAAATTTTCTTGTTTTGGTGAGGTGATGGGGGTGTGGGTGGGTGCCTTTATAGGTGTAGATACCTAACCTACCCGCCCCTTGAGTCCCCTGCCTTTCATGGCCCCCTTGTGTTGGGGGTGGGGGAGAGTGAGATGCCCCCTGATGAGTGATAGTGCTAGCCGCCGTGCCGTTGCGTTGCTGAGGTCTGCGAAGGCTAAGGCGAAGAAGCAGAGGAAGCAGCAGAAGCGTCGTAGTCGTCGTGCTATGGGTTGCGGCTGCCTGCTTCTGGCACTGGTAGTGCCTGTCTTCGGTGTCTTTGTGATCACGTCCATGATGGTGATGGGTAAGGCGAGTCATGACGCTTTGGTTCAGCAGCGCGAGTCGAAGTACCAGAATTCGTGTGTGAATCGTGTGGCGCCCAATGGCAAATACGCCAACCCGGCGGTAGGAACGATCACGTCCCGTTTTGGTTTGCGAGAGAACCCTATCCCTGGTGCGACGCTTTCTGATTTGACGGATCATCCGGGTACTGACATCGCTGGTATGGCGGAGGGTACCCCGTTTTATGCGGCGGCTGCCGGTACGGTGTTGGTTGTTGATTCTGGTGGTGCTGCCGGTGGTAACGGCATCATCATTCAGGGTGATGACGGCGTCCGATACTGGTATTGGCATGCGGCAACTGGTACGGCGAAAGTGAAGGCCGGCGACCATGTAGAAGTTGGTCAGGAGCTGGCAGGTGCTGGTATGACTGGTTACGCCACCGGCGTTCACCTGCACTTCCAGATTATGTTGCCGGATCCGAATAATCCGGATGGTAAGGGTATCCCGACCGACCCGGAGCCGTATATGGCTGAGCGTGGTATCACGTTGGGTCAGGGTGCGCCGGATCAGGTGTCGGATACGCAGAAGACGGATGCGGCGACCGCCCCGGCTCCTGCTGCGCCGAAGACGGAATCTGCCGCGCCGAAGGTGGAGATTACCCCGATTGAAACCGACCTGCCCAGCGGCGCGAAGTACACGTGGGATAAGAACCGTGTCGCTAATGCCGCCGATATTATTGCTGTCGGTAAGGGCATGGGCGTGCCTGAGCGGGGCATCATCATTGCGTTGATGACCTCTCTGCAGGAGAACGCTTTGGAGAACACCCCTGATGGTGACCGTGATTCTGTTGGTTTGTTCCAGCAGCGCCCGTCTGCCGGATGGGGTACCGCTGAGCAGGTGCACGACCCCAAGTATGCGGCGGCTGCCTTCTACGGTGGACCTAAGGGCCCGAATAAGGGTAATCCGCCCGGCCTGCTGGACTACCCCGGTTGGGAGTCTAAGGGTCTCGGTGAAGCTGCGCAGACGGTGCAGATCAGTGCGTACCCGTACGAGTACTCCAAGTGGGAAAACACCGCACGTCAGCTCTACTCGGTGCTCTCCGGGGTAGACGGCAACACGACCTACGGTAAGCAGTCTTGTCCGAATAATCAGAAGAGCTCCGAGAACGACAAGGATAAGGATTCGAAGGAATCTAAGGACTCCAAGGAGTCGAAGGAATCCGACAAGCCCCAAAAGCTCACCGTTGAAGCCGATGGCGTGCACACCGACAAAGAGAAGGAGGTACGCGAGATGATCCTCGCCAAAGCCCGTGACGGTTTGGGCGGCACCTTCGCCCAAGGCCGCAACGACTTCAAAAACTGGGATGAAACCGGTTACGTCCACTGGGTCTACACCCAAGCCGGAATCGAACTACCCCGTCAGACCCCTTGGACCGTCGGTGAACCCACCAACGACCCCCAACCTGGCGATTTGGTAGTTCAACTCGCAGACGGAGAAGGCGGCTACCGCCACGTCGGAATCTACGCAGGAGACGGAAAAATGTACTCGGCCTTCAGCCAGAAAGACGGCACTATCGAGCACCCCGTGAACTGGAATGGTGCCGAAGATACCGCCTACATCCGCATTGTCCACCCCCAAAAATAGCTACTATTGCTGATGGCTGCCCCCTGCCCGCCCTTGAACAACACAAACTGCCCACCGGCACTGGGCATATCCGGCACAGCACAGGGCAGGGGGCAGGACACCCACCACGATAACTTCCCACGTAAAGGAGATAACAATGAATAACAACCAAAATATTCACCAGAACCAGGATGCGCACCCCAACGCATCTAATGGTGCGCGCCGTTCGATGGACTGGAAGACCATCGCAATGATCGTTGGCGCCATCGTGTTGGTGCTGTTCGCAGTGTGGATGATGATCCCTAAGCCTGCCTCACATTCAAGTGCTGCGGCTTCTTCCTCGGCTGTGGCCTCTGCCTCTGCAAGCCAGGGCACCACTTCACAGGCCTCGGCTTCACCTTCAGCTTCGGCTTCAGCGCAGGTGTTGGATGAGGCTGAGATTCAGCGTGCCCGCTCCCGTGCCCACGAATTCGTCACCGCCTACTACTCCCAGTCCTGGAAGGATCCGCACCCGGAAAACTGGGCTTTCCGCGCCGGAACCTACAGCACCCCCGAATTTAGGCAGAAGATGATCGACCAGGCCAGCCAGCAGAAGGCTGAAGACCCTGAGTGGCAGCGCCTGGTCAAGGCCAGGATCGCCATGAACGTTCAGGACGAGGGTGAATACGTCGTCTTTAACCAGGGCACCGACGAATCAGGTGCACCGATGATTAAGTTCACCGCTACCCTCATGGTCGGTCGAGATGCACGAGACCCCATGGAAGCTGTGAAGCCGGTGCGTGAAGTGAAGACCATCGTGCTGGTCCGTGACTTCTCCGGCTCCTGGAAGGTCGCTGACTACTACAACGCACTGGGTAACAACGGCTAAGCCCGCCCCATGAGTTAAACCATCTGTATCTCTTCAGATGAACCATTGTTGAAAGGACAACCACGCCGATGAGGTCACGACGTACTACGCAGCGTTCTGCTGACGGGCCTGCAGCTCGGTGGGATAACACCCCCGAATCTATGGAACCGATGCTCACTGAGGTGCAGCATGGGTTGCCTGCTAAGGTCCGTAAAGGCAAGCACGTTACTGCTGCTGCGGTTATCGTGGCCATCATGGTGGTGGATTGGCTGGTGATGGCCGGAACCCCGCTGATCAGCATCATTCTTGCTGGTGCGGTGGTTGCGGCTATTGCCGCCTCTTTCAGCGCTTCGGCCCGTCATGAAGATGAACGTGAGGCTCGTGCCGACAACTTCATTGAGGCAGCTTACCCGCTGCTGGGTGTGAAGGGTTTGAGCCGTACGTTGGTGAGTGTGGGGCGGTGGAAGCGTACCCCGCTACCGTCCCACACTGCCGAAAAATCTGAGAAGGCAGGTAAGGCAGAAGGCCAGGAAGAAGTCACCAACCCGGCCGCTGCTACTGATGGTGCGCCTAAACCTAAGACTACGGCCACTACCGATACCCCCAACAGTGATGCCGCCGATACCGCCGATACCGCACCCCACAAAACCATCAAGCTACCGGCCCGCTTGACCTCCCCGCGAGCAAAGAACCTCTCCGCCGCCTCCTGGACGAAAGCACGCCGAGCCGGTGCCACTGTACGCCACAACCTCACCGAACCAGGCCACCCCTCAAGCCTGATCGTGCACTACGGACGCACCATCGACGCCACCAACCCCGAATGGGCCGGAAAGCTCCTCGCCATTGCTAACCGCGAACTCTCCGACGGCACCGTAGAATTCAAAATCGACTCCGTCAACAACGTCCGCAAGAAGCTTGTCCTCAAAGCAATCCCCACCGCCACCGACGAAACCATCAACGAAACCGACGAACAGAAACGCGAGCGCGTTATCACTGAAGCGGCTAAGAAGTTGCTGGGGGAAGAGGCTAATGCCCGTTTTGTGCGTGATGAGCAGGGTGTGCTGGCTGAGATTCATATTGAGCATCGTCGTACGCTTGAGCTGGAGATGAATCCTTCGTCGAAGGCTCGTATTACTCGTGCGATGCTGACCCGTATCCCCGGTTCTTACCGTTGTAGCTGGGATGCGCAGCAGGATCTTCTGAGTTTTATGCGGCGTAAGGAGTTTCCGGCGGTTGTGTCGTTGCCTGCGCATGCGCAGCCGATGCGTCAGCGTTTCGATGATGGTGCAAGCTACAAGGCGTATAAGAAGTTTGAGATTCTGCTGGGTTTGAATGAGGATGGGCAGTGGGCTACGTGGAATCCGACTAAGGATGCGCATCTGCTTATTACTGGTCGTACTGGTTACGGTAAGACCATTAGTCTGCACAATATTATTCAGCAGATTACTCAGGCTGGTTACCGTGTGTGGTTGTGTGATGGTAAGTGGATTGAGTTGCTTGGTTATGATGAGTGGCCGAATGTGGAGTTGATTGCTAATTCGGTGCCGACTCAGATTAGGATGCTTAAGCATCTTCACGAGATTATGCAGGAGCGGTATACGTTGCTGCGGAAGCGTCAGGCTACCGCCTATGATTTCGACCCGATCTTCTTTGTCTGTGATGAGCTGTCGGAAATGAAGGGTAATATTGCCGACTTCTATGCCACTCACAAGGTCAAGGGTATGCCTTCAAAGTCTGAGGTGGATAGTTGGATTGGCTCGCTGGCACGTCTGGCACGTAAGGCACTGATCCATATGGTGGTTGGTCTTCAGCGCCCTGACGCGTCCTTGATGAACGGTGAGACCCGTGAAAACTTTGGTGGCCGCATGTCGCTGGGTCAGATGGGTCGTGATGCCTCGATCATGATGTGGGAGAACGCTTCGATTGGCTGCGCTGTGGCTGGTGCGAAGGGTCGTGCGTTGGCGATGATGAATGGTGAGCCGACGATGATTCAGTCGATTTTGGCTCCGAACCCGGACCCGCTGGACTCCGACTATGACGAGTCGAAGGTCAAGAACAACATGCCCACCCATGCGTTGTACACGATGAAGACCATTAAGGAGCTAGAAGAATACACCCAGGTTTATAACGAGAAGAACGACGAGTTCGAGGAAACCCCGACCCCGTGGACGGACTACCTGACCGCCCCAATCCTGGCAGCTGACGGAGAACCCATTGAGATTGCGGTCCGCCGCAGCGAAGCGCTGAAAGCGCAGCTGAAGGTCATCGAAGACAGCACCCCCGCTACGGGTGAGCCGACCATCGACACCATGAAGATGCCTACCATCACCCCCGAAGTGCTCATGAGCTCCGATACTGCGGCGCAGAGTGAACCGGAAGAATTCGACACCGCCGTATGGGGTAAAGAGCAAACCGAGTCAGCCCAGAGCCTAGGCGAAAGCGACCTGGTCGAAGTCGAAGGCGAATGGGTCATCGTCAACTCCCTGGTCGAGGACCCGTTCGGCTCCGGCGACCTCATCCTGGACTACCGCACCCCCCACGGCGAATCCGGCTCCTTCACCCTCCCCCAAGGCCAGCAACTGAACACCCGCCGCGCCCGCAGCGAAGCAGACATCGAAGCGTACGACAAGACCCGAGAGGAGACCTAAACCCATGAGCCAGAACACCTCAAATGACGACTTCGAAAACGTCCTCACCTGGCTATTCATCTTCTTCATGGTCCCCATCGGCGCTATCGGCGCATGGATGAGCGGACTTTTAGAAGCCGCAAAAAACTGGTTCCTATCCTTAGGCATCTTCTTACCGACCATCCCCACGATGGAAGGCACTACCGACGGGGAGGCAGTCACCGAAACAGCATCAAACACCCAGGCCGTATTCAGCATCCCAGAGCTAGGCATCGCACTGGATACCCCACGAATCATCTTCCTGCTGTGCCTGCTTGCTCTGCTGCTGACCTTCGCTGACTATGCGGCGAAGGCGAAGCGTGCACGCCGCGCTCGCCGTAGATAGAGAACCTTCCGGCGAGCGCTATGAGGGCTGTAGAGAAAAAGTAGGGGGTATTGGTCTTGCCTTGTTGGGTAAGACTGATACCCCCCTGGGTTTTGACCCGCTAGGTGTGACACCTGGCGGGTTTTGTGTTGTCCATATGTGACGGTATTCTGCTCGCCCTAGTGTGGCTATGAAGAGCCTGCTGGGTGTCTTGGCGGTAGAGAGTGGTAGATAGGCTATCTGTGCTTGTGTTGTGCTCTCGTCTTTTTGTGTGTGCGAGCGCTGGGGGGGGGGGGGC
>NZ_KV831972.1:0-718 GCF_001837295.1 Rothia sp. HMSC065C03 | reverse complement strand
GCTTCTGGTAGGCCTTGTAGTGGGCTTCGGATTCGGGGCTGCGTGCCATGGTGGTGGTCCTTTCTCTCGGATGCGTTGGGAGGCTACGGTGCTCTCGGCGCGGGGGCTTCGGTGCTTCTGGTGACAGAATAGGAAGGACCCCTGACACGATAAGCGGGGCGGGATTTATACAGGGGTAAGGGCACGAACCATCTAGGAGAATTGGGGGGGTGTTTTGTTGTTGGTGTGTGTGGTGGCTTGCCCCCGCTGAAAAGGGTGGTGGCCCCTAGATTGGGGTCACCACCCTTTGCTGTTGACGGTGCAGCACTAGTAGCGGTAAACCTGCGGGCCGTTCTTGACGTAGTACTCCACCATCTCAGGGACCAACGTGGGGTCCTCAACCTGGTACGATGCCACCGCAACCGCATCACTATTTACAACCCACCAGTCATCAGGCAGCGAGTCAATCCAGGCTTCCCAGTCCTTGGTACGCCAGCTGTTGAGACGATCTTCGTACGTCTCCCAGCTGCCACCGCCCAAAGATTCCGGGAAGATTGACAAATCTAGTACAGGGTCCTGCACGTAGTCCTCCGGGCGGCCTTCATCCCAACACTTAACGAACTGACGCCAATTCTTCTTCGTAATGATGAAGGACTCCTCGCCCTCGGGGCCGAACTGCTCCAAACCACGAACATACGAGGAAGCCTCAACACGCTTCCAGAACGTCGGCACATCAATC
>NZ_KV831971.1:0-3767 GCF_001837295.1 Rothia sp. HMSC065C03 | reverse complement strand
CTTGGGGTATTTCTTGGGGTATTTCTTGGGCCACCATTTGGTGTTTCCCAGAACTTTATTGCAGTGCTTTCTTCCCTTTTGAGAGTCACGACCTAAATGAATTCATTGACCATTGGTCGAAGGGGCAGCTAAGGGAATCTATCCTTGTCGTTTCTGCTTGCCAGTCACCATTCTTATCCATCTAGAGATGCAGTCAGGTCCTTGTTCTCAACCCATAAAGCTTCAGGTATCCAATCTGAAAGAATGACTGGAATTTCACCCACTTTTAATCCAATGGCGAAAATTCAAGGGTCAATGACAAATTGATGACGAACGACAGCATCACATTGAGTATATAAAGGTAAAATAATTAATGTCCGTAAAAAGCGACCGTCCTAATTACATGTATACGACGGCTTATACGGCTCTACGGGGCCAGAAAGAACATTTTATGATTACATGCGGAAACCACACCGAGCCACTAGTCGTTCCACCGAGTGCGGGTGCCTCGCTGAGCCAGTACAAATGCGTACTGGTGGGGCCCGGCACTGACTTCCCGGTGCTCCATAGGATGCACAGCACCTATGATTCTGACGGTACGACGTTGCGCAATCCACTTTTTTATTCGTCTGCGTGGACTCCCGAGGATGCTGGCTATGATGACTACGCTGGCGGACGGTATAACCTGCCGGGCTCTAAGGGGCAGGGCACATGTAACACCGGCGCTTCGCCTGTGGCGGCTATCCGAGAGCTACTCGACACTTATGCCAAGGAAGAATTCGCGCCCAGCTCTCTCCTGGAGGGTGTGAAGGTATCCACACTACGACTCAAGCGTCGACTGCGCCTGCTGGATGTGCGCACAGACGGTCCTGGCTACTGCGCTAAATGTATGAGTGATGTGCGACATAGGGATTGGGGGTACCGGATGACCCAGGCGTGGGCTGAGGCTGCCCGCGAGCTTGGGTTTGACGGCATTATCTCCACCTCAACCCTAGAGGACACCGTGAATGTTTACATTTTTGGTCCTGCAGGCATCTATGAGGGCGACTTTGAGGTCGAGGAATCTCGCGACGCGCTTGTCGTATATCGCGAGTGCCAGGCTCAGGGTATGGGCCTGCCTGCACTCTTCGAGGAAACTGAGGAGCTTGAAGAGGTGCAGGGTACGCCTAGCCTCGTCAGCGATTTTAGTGATGCCCTACACGCTACTATGCCTCTGACCTAGAGGCGTTGCCTTACGGCGTAATCATCCCCTCATCCTTACCCTTTCCCTGAGATTGAAGGGGGAAGGGTAAGGATGAGGGCCCCTCCCCACAACTACATATGACAGCCTTGCTTTACAGTTAGGCTTTACATTGTTTATTGTGGGAGTGGGATGCTTCGGTACGGTGCCCGCCCCTTGCTCAGGAAGGCTCCGCACCAAATTGAAGCACTCAAACGAAAGGTATTTATAAAATTATGGAAAAAAATGATTTCCTGAATTACACCCTCGGACCAGCTCAAGAGCTGATCGAATCGCTCATCGCTGACGAGGCCATCGACACTACCGAAAGTAGTGCGCACGCCCTGTCCTTCGCCATCCGAGTGGCCATCCAAAAGCACGCTAAGACCTATAAGGAGCCCCAGACCGCACTATCTATCATCGGTGACCTGCACACCACCGCAGCCATCTGCCAGTACCTCGGTGGTATCACCCGACAGGCACTTAATGACCGCATCAACAACAACTCGATTCTGCGTCTTAAAGACGGTAAAGGTCGTAACGGCTACCCCGCGTTCCAGTTCGCCAACGGGGCAGTTGACCCGTCCATCCAAAAGATTATCCAGACTCTCCTGAACGGAGGGTTCAATGAATGGGAAACTGCTCTATGGTTGCGTAGCCGGTCACTTATGTACGACGGCCTCTCAGCACTGGACTACATGAAGCAGTCCCCAGAGCACTACGACGAGGTCCTCGAACATGCACGCAGTAACGTCAACGCTCGCCACGCGAATTTGTAATTTTCGACAGAATCGATCCCTAAAAATTCATCTGCTCGTCCCTGTGCCATCCGCATCATCAAGGACATAGGTACAGGGCAGGGGCCACAACAATAAAAAGGGGGCTGCTGGACTCATGATGTATATGTAGAGTCCAGCAGCCCCTCCTCTTCTACCCTCTGAGCGCTCGCCAACTGGCGGCAAGCCCAGGTGTAGCCCCCCCCCCGAAGCAAGCACAAGCGGTGACAGCCCCCTTCACCGTCAGCATGCACCAACAAAATGGGGGGTGAGAAAAAGTACCTTACTTATGGAGCAGGAAACCCCTGACGCCTATGGTATTCGGCAATGCACTGATCTAGTAGGCGCTGATGCTCCTGCTTATAAATCGCCTCTCGGGCTTGCTCCGCTGACAACGTTGGGTAGCGGTGAAAATCTCGGCCTGTCACCTTATACTCAGCGGTAATTCCCTCGTATGAGGCAGACACTACGAAACGCATCTGGCGGCGCTTATTATTATCGTGCACCAGCCCGCGGTATTTCGAGTCCTCAGAGTCCAGGAAGTCGCCAACGTCAAAGAAGGACTTATTACCCTTCTGCACGGTGGACGCTCGATACCACGGGGTGTTGCCTCCCAGAAGACGATTCACCTCAAGGTGCCGCTTGAAACGCGCCGCCGAATTATCTGACCTACGGCCTTTTTCAGGCACCATACCCTTAGTCTGATAGTCATACAGATAATCGTCTTTGCCAAGCTGCTGAGCCAAATCATCCACGTGAATGATGGAAGCATACGGTGCAGATTCCTCCTGCTGCCCGTGAGCGATGGCAGCAATTTCCTGTTCCGCATCTACCATCGGTAAGCTACCGGGCAAGCTACCACCGTAAATCAGCTGATCCGCTTGAGCCCGCAGATAAGTATTCGCTTCAACGTTAAGCGCAACGCTGTCACAAGAGTCCAGCGATACGGGAATAATCGCGTGCACGTGGTAGGGATACCCTTTCCGCTTCCCTCTTCTGATGGCTTGCTGAGCCGCCTTCTGAGTGACCCCAGATTGATGACACTCGACCACTGCCCAGGTTCCCCAGCAGCTAACACCGTCAAGACCATGAAGGTGCTTTGCCACATTTTCAGCAACCTTGAACGCGATTTTTACCTCCCCGTCAGTCAGCCGGGGGATGGTCAGCATCAGGCTATACGGACCTTTAGCTCGCACCACTCGAGTGACCGCCGCTGATAACTTCGGTTGCGTCTGTTTGATACATTTGGGGCGGGTACAGCTGAGCACACTACACCGAAACGTCTTTGTCTTGGGCAGGACACTGCCATCAACCCACCAGGCTCCTAGCAAGCCACGGTCTTTAAGGCCTTTGAGGTCTTTGGTCGGGATGTACACGTTCACATTGTGCCCATCCTGCTTCCAGTGCTTGAGTACAGCCCCGCAATGCTCATACCTAATGATGGGCCGACTCCCTACCGGGATAGCATCAGCGCTCATGTGGGAAGAGCTTGGGTCCTCTTCCATGTAATCCAGCGTCTCAGATGGCGCCACTGGTGTCTTGGATAGGTTGTACTGAGCGTCTATGGTCTCATCCTCTCGAAATAGTGAATTATAAACGTACGCAACAATCATACGTATCGTATCGTTTGATGCACCTTCAGATACAACGATTTACCTATACATATAGCAACTGTTTATCTTGCCGTTACCTTCCTTTCAGGAAACATCCAGGTTCCACAACGACCGCACTACCTTCACCCCACTCCTACACCTCAGCACAAGTGCCCACAAAGAGCAGCCCCCCCCCCCCCC
>NZ_KV831970.1:0-9695 GCF_001837295.1 Rothia sp. HMSC065C03 | reverse complement strand
TGTTCACTAATATGTGCACCTTTTGTGCATAAGGAACCCACCTGACCTGTTTTTACGCCAAATTCAGGCCATCACGCACACGATTACGCACACGACGCACACGACATTCCAAAGCCTTAGCAGAGCAACCCTCACGCTGCGCGAGCGCGGCGGCGTCGGTGTAGTAGGCGATGAGCAGGTCGGATTCTTCGGCGGTGATGATGCCTGCGTTGAGGGCGTCGCCGAGGAGGCGGTCTACGGCTTCGGTGGCTGCGGTGTGGTTGGTGGTGGTGTCGTTGAAGGTGTGGGGGGTGTGGTGGGTGGTGGGGTCTTCGGTGTTGATGGGGTGTGTGTAGGTGTCTTTGAGGCGGGTGACGATGCGTAGGAGGCGGTAGAAGAGGGTGCCGCGTACTTTTTCGGTGCGGTGGGTGGGGTATTTGCGGATGGCTTCGAGGGCGGCGCCTGCCAGGATGCTGAAGGCGTCTTCAGCTTCGCCTCGGTGGGTGAGGATTTGCATGATGGCGTTTTGGCGGCTCAGGCGCAGGATCCAGGGGATGGTGGACTGGGTGAGGATGCGTTCCATGATGGTGTCGCCGGTGAGTGCGCGGGTGATGGCTTCGTGCCAGATGGCGTCTTGTGCGGGGCCGGGTGCGGTGGTGAGCAGCAGGTGCAGGACGTCGGCGGCGAGCATGGGTGCGTCCTGGAAGAGGGCCATCTGGCCGCTGGTGGTGGTCCAGTCTCGGTTGAGGGTGTCGATGATGGTGGTGTTCATCAGGGGGGTGGTCATGGTGGTCTCCTCAGTGAGGTGTGGTGTGTGGTGGTTTCCTTTCTTCTAGTAGGCAAAAGTGGGTCTGTAGTTTTGGCTGGGTTTGGGGTGGGTGGTGTCTGGTGGTGGGTCTGGTGTTGGTGGGTGTTTTGGCTTGTCGGTGGGGTTTTTAAATTTTTTTTGTTTTTTTGGGGTGTGGGTGAGGTGTGTGGGGGTTTGTTGGGTGCCTTTATTGGTGTGACTGTTAGTTTTTGCACCTGTTGAGTTAGGACCTGTTGATGCCCGCTTCGGATGACGTTTTGGCCCGTAGTTTGGATGATTTGTCGGCGATGGCGGCTGGTGAGGATGCTCTGGTTGAGCGGATTATTGATTTGCTTGATCGGCCGTTTAGTCAGTCTGCGCAGCAGGCTGCTGCTGCGTTTTTGGCTAGTGATGAGTTGCGGCGTGCTAATGCTGCGGCGAAGCGGGTGATGAGTGGTTCTGATGAGGAAGGTGAGGTGTCGGAGTGCTAAAGAATCTTTTGCGGCGTGAGCATCAGGATGTTGATGATGTTCAGGATCAGCCGGTTCAGGTGCCTGAGAAGGAGCCTGTGAAGAAGGGCTTGGGTGCTCTGTTTGGTCAGAAGAAGCCGAGGGGGGAGTCGGAGGGTACTCCGTTGGATCCTCCTGTTGGTGGTACTGCTGCGAGCAGGTTTTTGACTTACGGCATCATGGGGTGCGCGTACGGGTCGGTGTGTTTGGCGTTGTTTATGGCGTGCACGGCGATGGGTGCGGCTTCTGAGGCTCAGGAGTCTGCGCAGGCTTCTCGTCCTGAGGCGGTTTCGGAGCTGAATATTACTGACACTAGTGCTGAGGCGAAGGCTGTTGGTTATGTGCAGGCGTGGTTGGAGGCGACGAATACTGAGCATGCCACGTTGGATACGTATGTGACTGTTCCGGTGAATTCTCAGGCTCCGACGGAGGCGCGTGGTTTACGGGCTGCTGGGTTCACGAAGTCTGGTGATTTGGTGACTGTGCGTGTGACCGGGGATGTGAAGACGACTGTTGCCTCTGCTGTGCAGGGTGAGGAGCCTAAGAGTATGTGGGTTCAGCGCTGGTGGCAGGTGGTGCTTCGGACGGATACCTCGTCTGGGACTTTGTCGGTGGTGGGTCTTCCTGCTCCGATTGCTGCTCCCGGTGCGGTGGCGGCTGATACGACGTTTGAGTATCCGAAGCAGGTTGGTGATCCTGCGGCTCGGGCTGCGGTGCAGGAGTTCTTGACCGCTTACTTGGCAGGCTCCGGTGAGGTGAGCCGGTACACCGCCCCGGGTAGCACCATTGCGGCTGTGAGCCCGGCACCGTATTCGAAGGTTTTGGTGCAGAGTCTGAACGCCACCGATGAGATGTCGGCTAAGACGGCGGGCAAGGACGGTACCGAGGTTCAGGTGCTGGTGACGGTTCAGCTTGATCAAGGCGCTTCGTCTCAGACGTCCACTTACTTTTTGACCATGGCTTCCCGTGCAGGGAGGTGGGAGGTCAAAAGCATTGATGCGACACCGAAAATTTCCTAACTAAACCAACCCAATTATTTGATGTATCTGAAAGGAAGATTCCATGGAACTCTTCACTCTTGCTCTTGCAAACCTGCCTTTGGGCGCGGCTGACTTCTTCAGCTGGGTCTCTAACACTACTGCCAAGGCTGACGTTGCCATCAAGGCCGTGATTACCACTGTTGCTATCGGCTTCGTTGGTTACATGGTTTTCAAGAATGGCTTCACTATCCCTAAGGCTATTGGTGCCGGTGCTGTTGCTGCTGTCATCTACTGGCTGATCATGATGAACGGCATCGTGACCATCGCAGGTTGGTTCGACACCTTCACTAAGGGCGGCGCTTAAAAGGCGTACCCGCTACGCCTGCCACAACACCCACACCCCCTCTAACGAAAGCGAGTGCATCTGATGAAGAATCTTGATGATGACGTGTACGTCGGCAAATTCTTCACCCGTGCGATGAAGATCCCCATGATGGTGGGTCGTCTTATCGACGGTACCCGCCTGTGGGGTGGCCCCTATACGGTGCCGCAGCTCATTGCAGGGTTTATTGCGTTGTTGGTGTTGTGGCAGGCGTTCGCCTGGTTCTTCTCCACAGGCTTCATTCTCACTGATGCCATCTTGGTTGTCTTCGGCGCCTGGGGAGTTGCCTATATGACGGGCCGACTCCCAGAGTCCCGCCGCAATCTCTTCAACGTGATGACCTCGGCGGCGTCAGCGACTACTGCTTCTAAAACCGGTCTCTACCGGGGTGTCCCTTTCAAAATTCAGCAGCCCAAACTACCCCGCCCGTTCAAAACTGAGCAGCAATGCCAACAGATTGCTGAAAAGAGACGGCTAGAGAAGATGCGAGCGCTAGAGCGGCTGGATTCTTTACACGGGTCATCTGTTACCGCACCTGCACGTCCAGTCACCACTACTTCCCGCGCTTCTTCCGGTGCGGCTGCACCGCAGGCTACAGGCCAAGGTGTTGTCCGTAAATCTACGCTGGAGAGCATTCTTGCGGCCCGAAACACTACCCCTTAACGAAGTACAGAGATAGAGAAACATTATGGCAGCTTCCACTCGTAAGAATCCCCTTCTGTGGGGTCGAGAGAATATTTTTGTCACTCAGCACGGTGTTGCGCATGCGATTTTTGCGTTGACTGGTCTGCCGTATGGTTACGCGTTGACTGATGATAAGGTGGCCGCTCGTGCTGCGCATCAGAGTCTTTTTCAGGGTTTGCGTGGTGAATATACTATCTATTCTTTTGTGGCTGATACTGATCCGGTCAGTATCTATAAGTCGATGATTGATGGTATTGATTTGGGTGAGAATCCTGGGTGGGCGAATGAAGCGAGGCTTACTTTGGAGAAGCTTGAGCGTGTTCCTTCTGGTGAGCGTTTGTATTTCATTACGGTTCCGCTTTCTACGTGGTCTCAGCCGATTAATCGTTTTAAGGATGCGGTGTGGGCGGCTCATCAGCCGGTTCAGTCTCATTTGGGGTTGCCGGTGACGACTCCGTCGGAGGCGATGTTTGGTCGGTGGAAGCGTCGGGCGCGTGAGTTGTCGATGCGTATTCCGTCGGTGTTTCGTCCGGTGCCGGTGTCGATGAAGGCGATTCAGTGGATTTGGGATCATTCCCAGATGCGCGGTATTGGTGATGAGGCGCCGTATCCGTCGGATGCGAAGATTACTTCTGCGAATCGTGCGGATTTGTGGACTAATTTGCGGTCGTTGCCGGAGCCTTTGTTGGATGAGGGTGGCATGTCTGATCTTGAGGGTGCGGCTGCTCGTATGGAGGCGTTTAAGCGTCGCTATTTGAAGGTTGAGCATCCTGATGCTGCGCCGACGTATCAGACGCAGATGATTATGTCTTCTACTCCGGTGGGTGGTTTTACGTTCCCTGGTGGTGAGTTTTTGGAGGTCATTAATCGTCTGCCGGTGGACTGTGAGTTTGTGTTGCGTATTAATGTGCAGTCGAAGACTCAGGCGGCTCGAGATAGTGCCGCTAGTGAGAAGAATATTGCGGACCAGTATTTTCAGCATGATGGTTCTGGTCGGATGATTTCTGGTGGCCTGTCGAAGTTGGCTCAGTCTACGAAGCTGTTGGAGGAGTTTACGGAGAATCTGAATGCTTCTGACCGTGAGGTGAAGGTGAATGCGTCGCTGATTTTTTCGGTCAGTGGTGATTCTCCGGAGCTGGTGGAGGAGAAGGCTCTGCTGGTGCAGGATTTTTATGCTTCGAATGAGTTTTTGTTGGATGCTCCGGTGGGAGATCAGCGTAGCTTGTGGTGGGATATGTTGCCGGGCACGGTTGCTTCCACTATTACGAATGAGCTGACTCAGGTGACGACTGGTTTTGATTTCAGTATTGGTGTTCCTTTGGTGGAGACCCAGCTGGGTGAGGAGCGGGGGTTCTTGATTGCTGAGAATCTGTCCTCTGGTCGTAATACGCCGGTGTATATGGATCCTGGTGCGAACGCTGAGGCAGATATGTCTGGTTCCTTTGGTGCTGTTGGTGAGCTGGGTTCGGGTAAGTCTGCATTCTTGAAGACGGTGGCTGCTCACACGATTAATCGTGGTGGTCAGGTGCTGGCGGTGGATAACTCTGAGAACAAGGAATGGGCTGCGTTGGCGCAGGCGATGACCAATACGGTGATTATGGAGTTTAAGAGTCCCCGTTTTTCTCTGGATCCGTTGCGTGTTGCTGCTGCTTCGGCTGAGGTCGTTGAACGTGTGATGCGTGAGATGGGTGAGGATGAAGAGGACATTAGGAAGCGTGTGAAGGAAGTGAAGAACGAAGGTAAGAAGCAGGTGTTGGACCTGTTTTCGATGTTGTTCTCCATGAATTCCAGTAGCCCGGTTGGTCTGATTATTAGCCGTCTTCTGAGTGAGGATAATAACCCGTATTTCCATGAGATTACCTCGGTGTCGAAGCTACGTGATGCGTTGGCTACCGGTAGGGGAGTGCCTGAGCATTTGGCGAAGGAAGCGAGGAATACGGCGTTGATGCTCGATACGGTTGCTGATAGTAGCTATGTCGGGTACCTCTTCGATGATTCGTTGCCTCTGTTGGATATGGATGCTCCGGCGATTATCTTTGCGACCCATGGTCTTGATTTGCCGTCTGAGAGTGATTTGTCCACTGCTGAGATGCGTCAGCAGATGACGCTGACGAAGAAGATTGCGTATATGACGTATGGTCATGTGGCTGCGACGGCGTATTCGATTGCTACTCGTGATGATCGTCGTGATTCTTTGTTCTTGGTGGATGAGGCGGCGCACCTGACTGCTTCTCCGGAGGCGTGTCACCGTGTTGAGGAGATGATTCGTCGTGGCCGTAAGCATAAGGCGGCGATTGGTTTGGGTTCTCACTCTGCACGAGATTTCGGTACAGAGGTGATTCAGGGTCTGATTCCGCATCGTTTCTTGTTCCGTACTGGTGATGCGAAGTTGGCGAATGTGAACCTGTCGTGGCTTCAGGAAGGCTATGACGTGGTTGAGTACCGTGAGTTGCTGGCTGGTTTGTCGCCGAAGGATGATCTAGAGCGTCGTGGTGAATGCGTTTACCGTGATGTGAACTCTCGTATCGGCAAGATCAAGATTCAGTTGCCGTTGGACCCGAAGACTCGTAAGGCGACGCTGACGACTCCTCCGAAGAAGAGGAACCTGGTAGCTCAGCAGCAGAAGGCGCAGTCCTCTGGTGCCGCTGCCATGGTTGGGGTCTAGCTCTTAGGTCCCTTTTTTGGACTGTAGTTATTGATTGGATTTTTCTCATGATTTCGTTTTTGAGGCAGTATCAGAGCCCTACCGCTGTCTTGGTGCAGTGGTGGTGCTTCTTTGCTGCGCGCCGCCCGCGCACTGCTTTGGCGCTGAAGGTCATGGGATTGTATTTGATCTTGGCGGCAGTGACGGACCCTGTGGTGCATGCGGATGAGGCGAAGAAAAGTAGCGGTGGAGATGCTTTCACCCTGTTTCTGGATACCTCGAACCTGAAGGATAAAGAGGGTATCGAGCTCAACCGCTACTCCACGTTGCCGTTGGACCGTGGTGATGCCTTCACCTTCAACAAAACGATTATTGCGAACATCGTGGATTTCATGTGGGGTATGCACTACGGCATGGTCAGTCTGGCGCTGTCTTTGTTGCATTATGTGTTGTCCTTCGAGTGGCTGGATTGGTTGCTCTCGCCGTTTATGTTCATCGGCTCCCAGGTGGCTCCGCTGATGGAGCGTATGCACATTCAGCCGCTGATTCTCACCCTGGCAGCTTCAGTCTTCAGTGTTGCGTTCTTCATGATGCGTCGCCGTGGTGCGGCGTTGGCAGAGTTGGCGATTATCTTGGCGGTTGTCTCGCTTATTTCTGGTTCTGCTCTGGCTAATCCGACCGCTAAACTTCGTGAGCATACAGGTGATGACGGATCTAAACAGACTGGCTGGCTGCTGAATTCGACCACGTGGGCTTCGGATATTGCCTCTGAAATTTATCTGCACGATAAGAAGAAGGAGCAGGTTGAGGCCAGTGGTATGGGGCAGGGTCTGACGAATCAGAAGCCCCAGGACATCATTACCCGTTCTCTGGGGTCGGTGCTGGTGCGTGAACCGTACCAGGTTGTTGCCTTCGGCCAGAACCTGGATGGTAAATGCAAAAACGAGTTCAACTCGATGGTCCGAGACAAGGACTACAAGGACGTGGCCAGCAATGATCGCCGTGATGCTATCACCAGCTCTGGCGGATGTAGCGATACGAAAAAATGGGTCGATAACCCTGATTTGTATCGCGCTGTCCTGCTGGCGACATACACGTTAGGTGCCTTAGCTCCGCTGTTTCTGGTTGCTGTCTTTATCGTCCTGATTTTCAAGTCAGTGTTTGATGCGTGCGTGAATGCTCTGCTGGCTACCGTCTACGCCTGGTACGCCATGCTGCCGATGGTCGATAGGAAGAAGTTCTTCCACCGTGCAGTAGGCACCTTCTTCGCTTGCCTTCAGGTGGGCGTACTCATCGGCGTGCTGATTTTGTACCTGTATATTCTGGAGCAGTTCTACGATGCGACCGTGAAATGGGCACCCATTTTGCGCAGTATCGTCATGGCGGTGCTGATCTTCCTCCTTGCGAAAAAGAGCTGGGAATTCTTCCGTGATCGCGGCCTGGACGGTAGTGGTCTGGCGGAGCGTTTGTCTCGGATGGGTTTGAAGGGTTCTTCTGGTGCGGCGATGCCGGTGCGGTTTGCTGGTGCGCCTGCCGCGTTTTCTTCGCATGCGGTTTCTGCTCCGAGTATCGGCGGCGGTTCTGGTGCTGGTGGTGCGGTCTCTGGCATGGGTGGTGCCGGTGGCGCTAAAGCGGCTGGTACCGCTGCTGGCGGCTCTAGGAAGTCGAAGCTGTTGGCTCCGATTCGTTCCTTCAGGGCGAAGCAGCAGCCTGCGTATGCCGCTTCGGGTGTGCCGCAGAATCATGCAGCAATGCGCCAGTATATGGGTCCGGCAACGACGAAGCACTACCGTTCGGCAAGGAATTTGAGTCGTAAGGGTAGGGCGTTAAAGTACGCCGGTACTGCGGTGGCTTTGGTTCCGGGTGGTTTTGCTCCCGGTATTGGCATGCGTATCACTGGTGCTGCGATGCAGCACCGAGGTGAGCATCGTATGCGTAAGGTGGAGAGCGAGTACGCTTACCCGACGTTCTCGGTGTATGACCAGTTGCGTCAGTCCGAGGAGGATTTGCGTAGGCGTAAGGAGCAAGAAGAGCAGGCTGAGCGTGAGCAGAAGGAGAAGAAAAAGAAGAAGAGGAAGAAAGATAAGAAGGACTAGGTAGGTCTTTTTCTGGTTCTTTCTTGAGAGTGCGGGTCTGGCAGGTGTCTGTCGGGCCCGCATTTTCACTACCCCCCTTTTCGTATATGTGTACTAGAGATATATACTTAGAACCACATTCACCGACAAGAAAGACCACCACGATGACCCCCGTTCTTGAATCCATAACCTCAACGTTGTGCACCACGTTGCGAGCGCGCTTACGTGCTGCGGTGCAGAAGGTTCGCATTCGTGGTGAGGAGGGGTCTGCGCAGTCGGTTTTGCTGATGGTTTTGGTGCCTGCTTTCCTGTTTGCCATGGGTGTTTTGTTGGTGGATATGGGGGCGAAGAATTCGGCGCAGTCGCAGGCTACTGGTGCTGCTCAGTCGGTGGCGCGTATTGTGGTGGCGGCCGGTGCTGGTGATTATGGAAATGTTGATCAGGGGCGCATGATTTCTGAGGGTAATCAGGCGCTGAATGCATTGGGTATGACCGGCAGTATTTCGATTGATGCGGCAACTGGTACGGTGACGGTTCGGGCGTGCAAGAGTGCTCCGACGAAGTTTGCGTCTTTGGTGGGTGTGAATGAGGTGCGTGGTTGTTCAGAGGCGAATGCGCAGATGTATACTTTGGGCAACGACGGACAGAAGATCAAACTGTCGTAGTCGTGTGGTTGTGACAGCGTGCCATGTTTCCCGGTGATTTTAGGAGATGTGGCACGCAGTCCTTTTTTGTGCCCCAAAATTTTTTAAAGCCCTGCAGTGGTTTCTGCGGGGCTTTTTTCGTGCAGATGGGGAATCTATCGTCTTTGGCGTAAAAGTGGCTTAGAGGTGCCTTCTGGGGCTTCTGGTGCGGGGTTTTGGTGGTGTTTGTCGGGCTTGAGGGGGTGTGGCGTGGTGTTGGTGGGGTGGATGTTGGCGTCATCGCCTGCGTCTAAACCTGTCACACTCTAAAAAGCCGCTAGATGGCTGCCTGCCGGGCGAAAAAGTAAAAAACGTCGGATTACCCACTTGAGGCATGAAAAGCTCTTACAGGGCCCATAGAGAGCCTCTAGGGATGGTTTACGTCTTTAGGGCGATACCCCAGAAGCAATCCTGGGCTTTGAAAAGTCACACCCCATTGGCTGCGTGCCCGCACCCGCAGCACATGCGCCCGCGATTAAGAACAGAACGCCCGCACGCTTAAAAACTCAAGCCAATCGTAAGCATTTTAAGAACCAAAGAATTCAGGAAAAGGTGAGCAGATATCTGAATCACCGACTCAGGTGAGCACACCGACCTGAAGCCCAACGATCGAAAGTGAGTGGTTGTCGTCCTGGAGCGCATCGAGCGAAGCGAGAGAGCACCAGGGCTTGACACCACGAACGAAGATCGTTGGGCCTTCGGGGGGAGGGGGTTTGGGGGAACCCCGCGAGAGGGGTTCCCCCAACAGTCCGAGCGATAGCGAGGTCCTTGGGCCGCCGCACGGCGGCATAGCCATGGGGGAGGGGGCGCGGCGACTGAGCAGCCCCATTTAGGAAATAATCATTTAGGAAATAATCATTTAGGGGGGCACAAAATGCACTGTGCGCAAATATGGGTTTGACATGGCATTATGATGCATTTTTCGGCCTCTTTTTTTGAAGGTATTGGGTACGAAATGTCCCCCCTATTGGG
>NZ_KV831969.1:0-2111 GCF_001837295.1 Rothia sp. HMSC065C03 | reverse complement strand
GGGGGGGCAGCGAGCGAGGGCGCTGGCGCGCCCGCTCGGTCGGCGCAAGCGCCTCCCTGCGCCCGCCTAGCGGCGGGCTTGCGCGCTGTCGCGCGCTCTTGTGCCCCCCCTCTAAGCCCCTTATCGGCTCCCTTTTGGGTAGGGTACGTACAGAGGCTTTTGAGGGCCTCTACGGGCCGCCTAGCGCTTCCGGGTCGCCGCAGCCCTGCTGTGTAAAAAGAATGCATTTCCCGTGTAAATAATATGTGACTAATTACATAACACATTGTTTTATTTACACGCGCCCTTTTTCCAATGCCCTCTTGCAGCCCCGCCATATACCCAATTCTTGCCAGTAAATTCAAGGGCTCTACCCTACCTTCCATGCATGATGTACCCCTGCCACCGATACGACATTTTTGAATTTCTTTGGAATTAAAGAATTGCATTCTATGAAGTCAGCTTGACAAGCAAAAGTGCGCCTGTTCTAGAAAATACACACTGTTTTCTGGTAGTGCAGAAACCCGCCCCTGATGCTCTCCCCTCTCACCCTGACAGCGGACCCCATCAGCAGCCGAACCCAACCCCCTGGATGCACCCTCCAGTCAGGTCATCGAGACGGTGGATACCTCTACTCATCTGTATGAGAGGTTGCAGAGGCTACTGGTGTCTCTGCATCTAGGGCATGCCCCATGGGCGTGCATAAGCCTGGGGCGGCTGGGTTGTTCTCTGCTGGCTCGTGAGTCTCTCTACCGGGTACTGGAGACCGTCTACGAGGGTGCATCCGCCTCATACCTAGACGGCTTCAGGGGTAGCTGGATGAGTGGCATAACTAGTGGCACCAAAACTAGCGAGCGCGGCGGCTGCACGGTGCCAGTACTGGCACTCATGCTGGCTGTACTGGGGTACGGGGTAGTCGCGGGTGGCTACTATCTGTGGGCTATAGAAGCGCCGCTGAGGGGTCGATTCTACTCAGAGGAAGCTTGGGCGGGTTTGGGGTTGATGTATGCGCTGGGAGCCCTAGGTAGCCGTCTAGAGCATACAAGCAGGCGATTCAAGATATCAAAATGTGCATTTCGACAGCAATACACAGCCTAGACTCTGGAAAGACTCGCTGACGCATCATCCCGATATAGAGATAGTAAGCACTCCTGAACAATAACTAAGGAGTATGAACATGGAGGTTTTTACCTTGCTGAGTACTATCTCGACCCTCATCTACGTAGTCATGCATGCCGCATCCTACCTCGTATCTACGCTCCTCCTACATCTGTATGGTGCCTCGATACCTGATGACCACCACGCAGCCCTGGAGCATCTTAAGGCGAGCGCGGTGCTGTACAGCTATCGGCTGTCCCGCAGGCTGGTTGATGCGGTTTTTCTGATGCCTCGTCGGCATTGGGAATGGGCTGCCCAAGAGTGTATCGATGCCTATGTGAGCTTGGGGCAGCGTCCTGGGCTGGTACTGATGTTGGTTGTGCTGGCTATTGTTGGTGCGGTTGTTAGGTACTGGGTGCTGGTTTCTGTGGTGCGATGGGAAACGTCCACAGGTACAGGGACAGGTACAGGTGTGGGGACACAATGTACAAGCACAGCCGCTGGGGCTGTTTTGGGGTGGGTTTGTTGGGTAGCTGTCGTAGGGTATCTGCCTGACTTCATGTGCTGGATACTGCAGGTACTGGAGCTGCTGTTCTAGGTGCTCTGCTGAGTAGGGTACGCAAGACAACCCCGAACCATCCTTGCCGGTGGTTTGGGGTTGTTTTATGTCCTGGATGCTCCGGTGACTCGTGTGTAGCGATGGAGACTACGTACAGGTATACCGGACTCCTGATAGTCCACTCATCGACTAGGTCCGGGTACCGTGGACTGTCGGATTGTCCTACTGTCATCCGTCATCCTCGCAAGACCAGGAACGACACACACAACTTAAGATTATCGGCGTCTGGGATGAGGTTGGGGTTTAGGCGTATGGGTGTGTGGAGAGCCTATTGCAGCTCTATATTGACGCCACCTCACCCTTTTCGTGTTCCTGGACAAGAACCATCGTGCAGGGTTGGCTTGTCCAGGAACACCAGGGTTTCAGGGTTGGTGTGCGGGTATGTGGCGGGTGGAGTGAAGCTAGCCCCGGCAGG
>NZ_KV831968.1:0-1371 GCF_001837295.1 Rothia sp. HMSC065C03 | reverse complement strand
GGAGTGAAGCTAGCCCCGGCAGGTACACCTTTTGCCGGGGCTAGCTTTGAGAAGGTTACTTCCTCAGGAGGCTTAGGGCTTCATAGAGCCAGCTGGCTGCTTGTTGTAGACGTTTTAGGGTTGCTTGTGAGGAGGGTAGTACGGCGGTGAACTTCGCCAGTAGGGTGTTCTTCCCGATGGTGCGTGTGTAGCTTCGCGGTGGACGTTGCTGTGTTTTCAGCTGATGCACCATGAGGAAGTACCTGATGAAGGCGGTGATGGAGGCTAGAAAGACGGTGAACAGAATGAGTTGGGGTTGATGTGCGAGCGCTAGGGTGAGGTCGATGGTGTGTTGGATGGTTGTTTCCCAGAGATAGTTTGGCTGGTAGGCATAGGTGGTGATCGTTTCGGCTGCCAGCTTCTGGTAGTAAAGGGCGGCGGTGGTTTGGAGGTGCTTGAGCGTGGTGGTGGTTTCTTCGGTGAGGGTTCCGCTAAGGGTGGTGAGGATGAGGGTTGCTGCTAGTGCTGAGGTGGTGTGTAGGGTTATCCAGAAGATGGTTTTGAGGGCGGTGTTGAAGATGGTTTTGAGGGTGGTGTAGGTGGTGTTGAAGGTAGTCATCATGGCTATGTGTTTCTTCCTATGAAGTGCTCTTACTTTGGTTTGGGAGCTGCTTACTAGGTACATAGCGGGATGGATTTGGTTTGAAGGTTTGTGGGTGGGTTGGTTTTTGTGTTTTGCCTTGTCAGGGGGTTTTTGGGGTGATTGGGGGTGGTGGTTTTTGGGGTTGTGGGTGGGGTAATCCAGTATCTTGTTTCACTTGGGTGCATATTTTGGGGTGTGTTGAGAATTCAACCTCCGGGACACAGGTTTTAGGAAGCGGGTTTTTGGTGCTTGCAGGCAAGAGGCAGGCGCAGTTGAGGTTTCGGGGAGTGGTTCCGGACCTGAAACTAACTGCGGGCGCATGGTTTAGGGTGCGGGGTTCACTGCGAGCACCAAAGGGTTGGTTACTGATGGGGAACCGGTTCTGGGCGCGTGTTCAGAAGCAACCAGGGTTCTGGAAACAACTACAGGAAGCAGTTGAGAGTGCGCAGCTCATTGCGAGCGCCAAGGGTTGGTTCCGGTGGTGGAACTCATTGCAGGCAGTGGTTCATTGCGAGCGATACCAGCCCCAGAAGAAAGCACGACACCAGCGGCAGAAAGGCAGGCAGGCTACTTAGGTGTGGTTATTAGGCGCTCACAGATAAAGACTGATTCCTCAGCACTGTGGGCGCCACTGTGGGCGGTTTGGTGGCACGGATACCCTTCTTATTCCACATGATCAGGTTGAAGCTTTAGACGGGGCGTACAGGGCTGTACAGAAGAGGGGTTACTGGCCTCGTGCTTATGGGGCT